>NZ_BMQQ01000030.1:27166-93012 GCF_014648195.1 Streptomyces purpureus | reverse complement strand
GCTCACAGAAGGGTGAGCTGGGTGGCCTGCGCGCCGGGGTGCGCGCTCTTCTCGTCGGCCGGGATGCGCCGGGACGCTCCCCTGCGGGCCGGCCCGATGCCGTACTCCGCCGCCAGCTCGTGCACCTGACGGGTGATCCGGCGCTGGTACCAGGTGGGGGCGTACGCCCCGCCCGCGTACATCCGCTCGTACCGGCCGACCAGCCCGGGATGGTGCCGGCCCAGCCACTGCATGTACCACTCGCGGGCGCCGGGGCGCAGGTGCAGCACGAGCGGGGTGACCGAGGACGCCCCGGCCGCCGCGATCGCCCGGACCGTCGCCCGTAGCTGTTCGGGCCGGTCGCCAAGGAAGGGGATGACCGGCGCCATCAGCACGGAGCAGCCGATGCCGTGGTCGGTCAGCGTCCGTACGACGTCCAGGCGGCGCTCGGGCGAGGGCGTGCCCGGCTCGACCGTCCGCCACAGCTCCTGGTCGGTGAAGCCGACCGAGACGGAGATGCCCACCTCGGTCACCTCCGCCGCCTGCCGCAGCAGCTCCAGATCGCGCAGGATCAGCGTCCCCTTGGTGAGGATCGAGAACGGGTTCGCGTGGTCGCGCAGGGCGGTGAGGATGCCCGGCATCAGCCGGTAGCGGCCCTCCGCCCGCTGGTAGCAGTCGACGTTCGTGCCCATCGCGATGTGCGCGCCCTCCCACGTGCGGGAGGCGAGCTGACGGCGCAGCAGCTCCGGCGCGTTGATCTTCACCACGATCTGGGAGTCGAAGCCGAGCCCCGTGTCGAGGTCCAGGTAGCTGTGGGTCTTGCGGGCGAAGCAGTACACGCAGGCATGGGTGCAGCCGCGGTAGGGGTTGACCGTCCACTCGAACGGCATCCGGGAGGCGCCCGGCACCCGGTTGAGGATCGAGCGGGCCCGTACCTCATGGAAGGTGATGCCGCGGAACTCCGGGGTGTCGAAGGTCCGGGTGGTCACGGCGTCCGCGCCGAACAGCGCGGTGTCCCCGGCCGCGGCGGGGTTCTCGGCCAGATGGTCCCAGCGCATGGACGCCTCCTCGTGCGGTAGCCTGCCCGCACAATAGAACACATGTTCCCATGATCGTGCGATCCGGAGATCCGACCCGGATTTGGGGGCCTGCCACGCGGGTGGTTGGCTGTTGGCACCCCTGAGGAACAAGTGCTGGAGGAACAGGCATGGCGCAGGTCGAGGCCACCACGGAGCGGATCATCGCGGCGGACGCGGAGGCGGTGTTCGACGCTCTCGCCGACTATCAGGACACCCGCGCGAAGCTGCTCCCGCAGCACTTCAGCGAGTACGAGGTGCGCGAGGGCGGCGACGGCGAGGGCACCCTCGTCCACTGGAAGCTCCAGGCGACCAGCAAGCGCGTCCGTGACTGTCTCCTTGAGGTCACCGAGCCCACCGACGGCCAGCTCGTCGAGAAGGACCGCAACTCCTCGATGGTCACCACCTGGACCGTCACCCCGGCCGGTGAGGGCCGCTCCCGCGCCGTCGTCAGCACCGTCTGGAACGGCGCGGGCGGCATCGGCGGCTTCTTCGAGCGGACCTTCGCCCCCAAGGGACTCGGCCGCATCTACGACACCGTGCTCGCCAACCTCGCCGCCGAGACGGAGAAGTAGCCCGCGGTACGCCCCACCACAGGTCACCGGTTCGGGTGGTTCTGTCCACCGGACCGGTGCCTGCCACAGGGCTCCGACCGGCGTATGAGCCGCATCCCGCCCGCCCCAGACGCATCTCGTCCCGCTTGCCCTCAGTTGTCGCGCAATGCGAGAAATGGGCCCGCGCAGGCGCGACGAAGGGGAGCGAAGACGTGGGCGGGACCACCCTGGTGAAGGACGAGCGGACGGACCCCGCGCCCCGGACCGGCGCCCCCGGAAGCGGCACGCCCTCCTGGGCCGTCTCCCCTGACCCGCTCCCCGCTCCGCCCGGCCGGGGCCGCGTCCGGCTCGTCCTCCTCGCACTGATGCTCGCGCTGCTCCTCGCCGCGACGGAGCAGACGATCGTCGCCACCGCCGTGCCGGACATCGCCGGCGACCTCCGGGGCACGGACCGGACGTCCTGGGCGATCACCGCCTATCTGCTCGCCGCCACCATCACCCTGCCGCTCCACGGCAAGTTCGGCGATCTCCACGGCCCGCAAGGGCGTCTTCCAGTTCGCCGTCGTCGTCTTCGTCGCCGGCTCCGCGCTGGCCGGCTGGTCCCGCACGACGGACCAGTTCATCGCCTTCCACGCGCTCCAGGGGGCCGGCGCCGGGGGCCTGGTGATCGGCGTCCAGGCGATCGTCGCCGACCTCGTCCCGGCGCGGTGACGCGGCCGGTACACGGGGCTGATCGGCGCCGTCTTCGGCCTCGCCCTGGTTGCCGGTCCGCTGCTCGGCGGCTTCTTCACCGACCACCTCTCCTGGCGCTGGTGCTTCTACGTCAACGTCCCCCTCGGCCTGGTCACCTTCGCCGTCGTCGCCTTCGCCCTCGAACTGCCCAGGCCCGCCACCCGCGCCCGGTTCGACGTGCTGGGCGCGCTGCTGCTCACCGCCGCGGCGGCGGACGGTCCGTCGAGGAGGCCCGGGTCACGCTGCTGGACGCCGCCGGCAATGGGCCGCGGGCTACCCCCCGGTGGCGACCGTCCTCCAGGTGGCGGGCGGCGGACGCACCGAACGCGACCTCCAACTGAGCCACGACAACTGACCCTCCCGGACCGGCGTTTCGCGCGACTTCCGTGCGGTTTCCCCCGCGCGGGAACCGGGCCGGCGGGATTCCGTCGATGCCCGGCGCACAACCGGCGCGAAGCCCTACCGTGGAGTCACATGCCGCGGACCTTGCGGCCGGGAAGGAGCCTGCCCCGTCATGGACCGTGGAGTTCCGCCGCAGCGGCAGCCGCTCCCCGCGGCCGGCCGGATCCCGCTCGCCGTCGTCGTGGTCGACGGCCAGGGCCTGGTCTCGCACTGGTCCACCGGCGCCCGCCGGCTCTTCGGACCCGACCGCCACGACGCGGTCGGCCGGCCCGCCATCGACCTGCTGCCGGTCACCGGCGCGCTCCCCGACCCGGAGCCGTACGAGACCGACGAGCCCTACGCCATGGACGGCTCCCGCCGGCCCTACGACACGCTCGGCCCCGGCCTCGACGCCTCCCTCGGCGGGCGCGCCCCCTACCCGACCGCCGGCCGCGCCCGCCTCACCGACGGCCACGGCGACGACGACCGGCTCGACGTGCTGTGGTGGGCGTACCCCCTGGTCGGCCCCGGCCGTGAACGGCTGCTCGTCCTCGCCGCCGACGCCGGACAGTTCCGCCGCACCGACCTCACCGGCGGACGGCCCGTCGAACGCATCGCGCCCGGCTTCGCTCTGCACACCGACTTCCCCGGCTCCGACGAACTCGCCCGGCGGCTGCCCGAGATCCTGCCGAGCATGGGCGTGCGCGAATCCACCCGGATCGTCGCCCAGGTGCTCGAACTCGGCTACCCCGTCCTTGAGTTCAGCAGGCACGACCGTGTCCCGGTCACCCCCGACTGGGGCGTGCCCCGGCGGGCCGCCCGCCCCGCCGCCGCGGGCACGGCCGCGCCGGAACACACCGAGGACCCGGTCCACGACCAGGACCTCGAATACGCGGCCGTACGCGAGCGGCTCGAATTCCTCAACGAGGTCTCAGGCCGGATCGGCTCCTCGCTCGATCTCGCGGTGACCATCCGTGAGGTCAGCGCCGCCGTCGTACCCCGCTTCACCGACGTCGCCGGCACCTATCTGCGCGAGCAGGTCGTCGCGGGCGAGGGCTTCCCGGACGGGCCGCCGGACGCCACGACGCTGTGGCACCGGGTCGCCGTCGATCACGTCGACGCGCCGGGCCGCTGGGACGACGTCGTCCCCGTAGGCGAGTCCATGCCCTTCCCCGAGCACACGCCGTTCTTCCGGTGCATGACCACCGGCGAGCCCGTCCTCGTCCCGCGGATCAGCGAGGAGATGGGCACTGCCATCGCCGCGCAGTTCGAGAAGCGCGACATCCGGCCCCTGATCAACGGCCGGTCCATGCTGGTCGTACCGCTCAAGGCCCGCCATGTGGTGCTCGGCTTCATGATCCTGCTGCGCCACCCCGGCCGCGCCGCCTTCCACGACATGGACCGTGTCACCGGCGCCGAGCTGGCCGCCCGTGCCGGGCTCGTCCTCGACAACGCCCGGATGTACACCCACCAGGAGAACGTCGCCGAGACCCTCCAGGACTCGATGCTGCCGCAGATCGCCCCGCGCATGGCGGGCTGCGACATAGCGACCCGCTACCTGCCGGGGACGCTCCTCGGCCGGGTCGGCGGCGACTGGTTCGACTCCGTGAAACTCCCCGGCTCACGCACCGCCCTGGTCGTCGGCGACGTGATGGGCCACGGCCTCAACTCCGCCGCCATGATGGGCCAGCTGCGGACCGCCGTGCAGACCATGGCGGCCCTCGACCTGCCCCCCGCGCAGCTGCTGCGCGGCCTGGACGACCTCGCCCAGCGGCTCGGCGAGCACTACCTCGCCACCTGCCTCTACGCCGTGTACGACCCCATCGGCGGCGAACTCCTCATGGCGAACGCCGGACATGTGCCCCCGGTGCTGGTCCGCGCCGCCGACGGCCGCAGCGAACTGCTCGACCTGCCCACCGGCGCGCCCGTCGGCGTCGGAGGCGTGCCCTTCGAGACCGTACGGATCCCCGTGTCGCCCGGCGACCGGCTCGTCATGTGCACCGACGGCCTGGTCGAGGTCCGCGGCGAGGACATCGGCGTCGGACTGGCCACCCTGTGCGAGTCGGCCGCGCACCCGGCCGCCTCCATGGACGACGCCTGCGACACCATCATCCGCGCCCTGAACCCGCGCGGCGGCCGTAAGGACGACGTCGCCCTGCTGATGGCCCGGCTCGGCGGGATCGACACCGACGACGTGGCCCGCTGGGAGCTGGTGCCGGAGCCCGCCGAGGTCCGCCGGGCCCGGCGCCTGGCCCGGACACGGCTCGAATCCTGGGGCCTTGGCGAGCTCACCGAAACGGTGGAACTGCTGGTCAGCGAGGTCGTCACCAACGCCGTACGGCACGCGGCCGCTCCCGGGGCCCGGCCCGCCGCAGACCGTCTCGAGCTGCGGCTGGTCCGGACCGACCGGCTGCTGTGCGAGGTCACCGACGGCGGGCACACCCTGCCGACCCTGCTCGCGTCCACCGGTCTGGCCGAGGGCGGACGCGGGCTGAAGGTGGTGAGCCGGCTCGCCCGGGAGTGGGGCGCGAGCCGGGCGGGCGACGGCAAGACCGTCTGGTTCGAGCTGGCACTGCCACCGGCGCACCGGGGATCCGCCCCGCACGGCACGTGAAGCAACGCCACCCCGGGTACTTGTCCGCTCAACAGGTAAGCGCTAGACCGATCTTGACGGTCTGTCGGCTGGGGAGTGTTCATGAGCGTGACGAGTCGGTACAGGAACGCCTGGGAGAGCTTCTGGCGTGAGGCGCCCGACGGGACGGGCGCGGTCCTGTGGGACGCCGAACCGTCCCTCACCGCCGGGCTCCATCTGGGGATCTTCGAACCGCGGCTGGCCGAGCCCGGGCTGCCGATGGTCGATCTGGGCTGCGGCAACGGCACCCAGACCCGCTTCCTCGCCGAGCGTTTCCCCCGTGTCGTCGGCGTCGACCTGGCGCCCGCCGCGATCGAGCGGGCCCGCCGCGCCCTGCCGGGCGACGGCGGACGCCTCTTCCGGGAACTCGACGCCGTCGACCCGGCGGCCGTCTCCCGGCTCCATGGAGAGCTGGGCGACAGCAACGTCTACATGCGCGGTGTGCTCCACCAGTGCGAGCCGCAGGACCGCCAGGCCCTCGCCGACTCCGTGGCCCTGCTCCTTGGCGAGCACGGCAGGGCCTTCGTCGTGGAGCTCGGCGAGGCGGCCGGGCAGCTGCTGCGGGGACTGGCGCAGAGCCCCGACGGGCCGCCGCCCAAGCTGCGGCCCGTGCTGCGGCACGGGATCGCGCCCGGCGCCGTGGACGACTCGGCCGTCCCCGGACTCTTCGCCGCCGCCGGTCTCGACGTCCTCGCCTCCGGCGACCTGCCCCTGATGACCACCGAGCACACCGGCGCCGGCGACCGCCTCGAACTGCCCTCGAAATGGCTGGTCGTGGGCCGGAACGGGTGACGTCTCAGGTCCATACCACCGACGGTTGTCCACAGGGCTGGCCGGGGTGCCGGGCGGAGCGTACGGTGTCCAGGCATGAAGATCCTGATCAGCGCCGACATGGAAGGCGCCACTGGTGTGACCTGGCCGGCCGATGTGCTGCCCGGCACCGCGCAGTGGGAGCGGTGCCGGTCGATGTTCACCTCGGACGTGAACGCCGCCGTGCTGGGGTTCTTCGACGGCGGCGCCGATGAGGTGCTCATCAACGAAGCGCACTGGTCCATGCGCAATCTCCTTCTCGAACGGCTGGACGAGCGCGCCGAGATGCTCACCGGCAAACACAAATCCCTCTCCATGGTCGAGGGCGTCCAGCACGGCGACGTCGACGGCATCGCCTTTGTCGGCTACCACACGGGCGCAGGCACCGAAGGCGTCCTCGCCCACACCTACCTCGCGAACTCCCTCACCGGTGTCTGGCTCAACGGTGAGCGCGCCGGCGAGGGCCTGCTGAACGCGCATGTCGTCGCCGAGTACGGCGTCCCCGTCGTCCTCGTCACCGGCGACGACCTGACCTGCGAGGACGCCCTCGGCTACGCGCCCGAGGCGCCGAAGGTCGCAGTCAAGGACCACGTGTCGCGGTACGCGGCGGTGTGCCGCACCCCCTCCCGTACGTCCGCCGCGATCCGCGCCGCGGCCAAGGAGGGGGCGGCCCTGGCCGTACGGCACGAGCCGGTACGCGGCGGGCCGTTCACCATGGAGCTGGAGTTCGACGCCGCCCATCTCGCGGCGGCGGCCACGGTCGTGCCCGGGGTACGGACCGGCGAAGAGCGCCGGGTCGCGTACACCAGCGAGACGATGTACGACGCCATCCGCACCTTCAAGGCGGTCACCACCATCGTCTCGGCGGCCCTGGAGGAGCAGTATGGGTGAGCGCACGGCCGTGACCGACCAGGCCCTCGACGAGGTGGTCGCCTTCACCTCCGAACTGATCCGGATCGACACCACCAACCGGGGGAGCGGCGACTGCCGGGAGCGGCCGGCCGCCGAGTACGCCGCCGAGAAGCTCGCCGGGACGGGCCTCGAACCGGTCCTGCTGGAACGCACCTCGGGCCGTACGAACGTGGTGGCCCGGATCGAGGGCACCGACCCGTCCGCCGACGCCCTCCTCGTCCACGGCCATCTCGACGTCGTCCCGGCCGAGCCCGCCGACTGGAGCGTGCATCCCTTCTCCGGCGAGATCCGCGAAGGCGTCGTCTGGGGCCGCGGCGCCGTCGACATGAAGGACATGGACGCGATGATCCTGGCCGTCGTCCGGGACTGGGCCCGCCGTGGCGTCCGCCCCCGCCGGGACATCGTCCTCGCCTTCACCGCCGACGAGGAGGCCAGCGCCGCCGACGGATCAGGCTTTCTCGCCGACCAGCACCCCGCCCTCTTCGAGGGCTGCACGGAAGGCATCGGCGAGTCCGGCGCCTACACCTTCCACGCCGGAGGCGGACTGACGCTCTACCCCGTCGCCGCGGGGGAACGGGGCACCGCCTGGCTCAAGCTCACCGCACACGGCCGGGCCGGCCACGGCTCCAAGGTCAACGACGCCAACGCCGTCAGCCGCCTCGCCGCCGCCGTCTCCCGCATCAGCGACCACCCCTGGCCGGTAAGGCTCACCCCCACCGTCCGGGCCGCACTCGCCGAACTGGCCGCCCTGCACGGCCTCGACATCGACATCAACGCCGACGACCTCGACGTGGACGGGCTCCTCGGCAAACTCGGACCGGCCGCGGCCCTGGTCGAGGCCACCGTGCGCAACACGTCGAACCCGACCGTCCTCGAAGCCGGCTACAAGGTCAACGTGATTCCCGGCCACGCCATCGGCTTCGTCGACGGACGGGTGCTCCCCGGCACCGAGGACGAGTTCCGTACGACCATGGACCGGCTCACCGGACCCGACGTCGACTGGGAGTACCACCACCGGGAGATCGCGCTCCAGGCCCCGGTCGACTCGCCCACCTACCGCAAACTACGCGCCGCCGTCGAGCGGTTCGACCCCGACGGCCATGTCGTGCCGTACTGCATGTCCGGCGGCACGGACGCCAAGCAGTTCTCCCGGCTCGGCATCACCGGCTACGGCTTCTCCCCGCTCAACCTGCCGGCCGGCTTCGACTACCAGGCGCTGTTCCACGGGGTCGACGAGCGGGTGCCCGTGGACGCACTGCACTTCGGCGTCCGCGTCCTCGACCACTACCTGCAGTCCGCATAGGGGGAATCCCGCATGGCAGCCACGGGGGCGTACGGCAGCTGGCCGTCTCCGATCGACGCCCGCCTCACCGCCTCGCGCGACGGACGGCCCGACTTCGTCGGTGTCGTGGGCGACGAGGTGTGGTGGACCGCGCCACGGCCCGAGGAGGGCGGCCGGCGCGCCCTGATCCGGCGCCGCGCCGACGGCACCGAGGAGTCGGTGCTGCCCGCCCCGTGGAACGTCCGCAGCAGAGTCGTCGAGTACGGCGGACAGCCCTGGGCCGGCGCGGCCCGCGCCGAGGGCGGCCCGCTCGTCGTCTTCTGCCACGTCGCCGACCAGCGGCTCTACGCCGTCGAACCGGACGGCGCAGCGCCGCCGCGCCCCCTCACCCCGGTCTCCGCGACAGGCGGCGGGCTGCGCTGGGTCGACCCGGTGATCCATCAGGACCGCGGCGAAGTCTGGTGCGTCATGGAGGAGTTCACCGGCGCCGCCCCCACGGACGTGCGGCGGGCCGTCGTCGCCGTCCCCCTCGACGGCTCGGCCGCGAAGGACCGCAGGGCCGTACGGGAACTGTCCGACGGGCGGCACCGCTTCGTCACCGGGCCTCGGCTCTCACCCGACGGCAGGCAGGTGGTCTGGATCGGCTGGGACCATCCTCGGATGCCGTGGGACGGCACCGAGGTGATGCTCGCCGACGTGGCCGCGGACGGCACCTTCCACGGTGCCCGGCCGGTCCACGGCGGGCCCGAGGAGTCCGTCCCCCAGGCCGACTGGACCGCCGACGGGCAGCTGCTGCACCTGAGCGACCGCAGCGGCTGGTGGAACCTCTACCGCTCCGCGCCGCCGGGCGAACCGACCGCGCTGTGCCCCCGCGAGGAGGAGTTCGGCGGACCGCTGTGGAAGATCGGGCTCAAGTGGTTCCACCCGCTGGACGACGGACTGGTCGCCGTCGTCCACGGCAAGGGCGCCACCGCGCTCGGCATCCTCGATCCCGACAGCGGCGAACTGGTCGACGCACCCGGGCCCTGGACCGAATGGGCCCCCACCCTCGCCGTGCACGGCACCCGCGTCATCGGCGTCGCCGCCAGCCCCCGCAGCGCGTACGAGATCGTGGAGCTCGACACCCGCACCGGCCGGACCCGGGTCATCGGCTCCGCCCACGACGACCCCGTCGACCCCGCCTATTACCCCGAGCCGCAGATCCGCACCTTCACCGGCCCGGACAGCCGCGACATCCACGCCCACATCTACCCTCCCCACAGCCCCGACCACACCCCGCCCGCCGATGAACTGCCGCCCTACGTGATCTGGGCCCACGGCGGCCCCACCGGACACGCCCCCCTCGTCCTCGACCTGGAGATCGCCTACTTCACCTCGCGCGGCATCGGCGTCGCCGAGGTCAACTACGGCGGCTCCACCGGCTACGGCAGGGAGTACCGCCGCCGGCTCCGCGAACAGTGGGGCGTCGTCGACGTCGAGGACTGCGCCGCCGTCGCCTCGGCCCTCGCGGCCGAGGGGACCGCCGACCCGGCGCGGCTCGCCATCCGCGGCGGCAGCGCCGGCGGCTGGACCACCGCCGCGTCCCTCACCACCACCGACGTCTACGCCTGCGGCACGATCATCTACCCCATCCTCGACCTGCTCGGCTGGGCCACCGACGAGACCCACGACTTCGAGTCGCAGTACCTCGAATCGCTCGTCGGCCCCCTCGCGCAGGTGCCCGCCCGCTACCGCGAACGTTCCCCGCTGCACCAGAGCCACCGCATCCAGGCGCCGTTCCTGCTGCTCCAAGGCCTCGACGACGTCATCTGCCCACCGGCGCAGAGCGAACGCTTCCGCGCCCGCATGGCCGGGCGGGGAGTGCCCCATGCGTACATCGGCTTCGAGGGCGAGGGCCATGGCTTCCGCCTCGCAGACACCATCGTCCGCGCCCTGGAGGCCGAACTCTCCCTCTACGCCCAGACCTTCGGCATCCACCGGCCCGACGTACCACCACTGGAACTGACGAAGTGACCACCGCACCGCGGGCAGTCACGGCGCTGACCCGGCCGTCCCGGCTGCGCCCGGGGGACCGGGTCGCCGTCGTCGCACCGAGCGGGCCCGTGGCCGCCGACCGCCTGGAGACCGGCGTGGGGATCCTGCGCGGCTGGGGCCTCGAACCGGTGGTGGCCGCCCACGTCCTCGACGTCCACCCACGGATCGGCCACCTCGCCGGTACGGACGAGGCGCGCGCCCGCGACCTCCAGGAGGCGTGGTGCGACCCGTCGGTCTCCGCGGTGATCTGCGCCCGTGGCGGATACGGCGCCCAGCGGATCGTGGACCTGCTCGACTGGGCGGCGATCCGGGCGGCCGGCCCCAAGGTCTTCGTCGGCTACAGCGACGTCACCGCCCTCCACGAGGCCTTCGCCGTACGGGCCGGGCTCGTCACCCTGCACGGCCCGATGGCGGCGACGACGACCTTCCTCACCGACGCCCCCACCCAGGAGTCGCTCCGGGCCACCCTCTTCGCGCCCGAGTCCGTCCACACCCTCGGCCTGTCCGCCGCCCGGCCGCTGGTCCCCGGCCGGGCCCGGGGCATCACCCTCGGCGGCTGCGTCAGCCTGCTCGCCGCCGACCTCGGCACCCCCCACGCCCGCCCCTCGGCCCGCGGAGGCCTGCTGCTCCTGGAGGACACCGGCGAGGAGCCGTACCGCCTGGACCGGATCCTCACCCAGCTGCTGCGCTCGGGGTGGCTCGAAGGGGTGGCCGGGATCGGTCTCGGCTCATGGGCGCAGTGCGGACCGTACGAGCAGGTGCGGGCGGTCCTCGCCGACCGGCTCGGGGGATTCGGGGTGCCGGTGGTGGAGGAGATGGGCTTCGGCCACAGCCCCACGGCGCTGACGATGCCGCTCGGGGTGCCGGCCGTGCTGGACGCGGAGGCGGGCGCGTTGACGTTGGACGTACCGGCCCTGATCTGACGGTATGTCAAGTGCCGCACGGGCCGGCCGACGGGCATGCCGCGGGCACCACCGGCCGCGAGTCGGCCGGTGGGTGCCACGGGCGGGCGGCTCAGAGCGCCGCGTACCCCGGCCGGATCACCTCGTCGACGAGACGGCGGCGCTCCGGCAGCGGCAGGAACGCGGACTCGACCGCGGCGACCGTGAACTGCTCGAAGACCTCGGGGCCGTAGCCGAACGCGTCCGCCATGTGCTGGAACTCGCGGCTCATGGTCGTGCCGGACACCAGGCGGTTGTCGGTGTTCAGGGTGATCCGGAAGCCGAGGCGGCGCAGCAGGTCGATCGGGTGCGAGGCGTAGTCCTTCGCGGCGCCCGTCTGGAGGTTGGAGGTCGGGCAGACTTCCAGGGCGATCCCGTTGTCGCGGACGTACGCGGCGAGGTGGCCCAGCGTCGCCGTGCCGTCGTCGTGGACCTGGATGTCGTCGGTGATCCGCACGCCGTGGCCGATCCGCTCGGCGCCGCAGACCTGCACGGCCTCGTGGATCGACTCGGCGCCGACGGCCTCGCCCGCGTGGATCGTGAAGTGGCAGTTGTGCCGCTTCAGGTGCTGGAAGGCCGGCAGGTGGTTGGCCGGCGGGTTGCCGATCTCGCCGCCCGCGATGTCGAAACCGGCGACACCGCGCTCGCGGTGGGCGACGGTCAGCTCGGCTATCTCCAGCGAGCGGGTGGTGTGCCGCATGCCGGTGAGCAGCGTGCCGACGGTGATCCGCCCGCGGGTACGGCGCTCGCCCTCCCGGAAGCCCTCGTTGACGGCCTCGACGACCTCGTCGAGGGTCAGGCCGCCCTCCAGGTGCTGCTCGGGGGCGTAGCGGACCTCGGCGTAGACGACCCCGTCGGCCGCCAGGTCCTCGGCACACTCCGCCGCGACCCGGAACAGCGCCTCACGCGTCTGCATCACGGCGCAGGTGTGGGCGAAGGTCTCCAGGTACCGCTCCAGCGACCCGGAATCGGCGGCGTCCCGGAACCACACCGCGAGCGCGGCCGGGTCCTCGGTGGGCAGCGCGGTGTACCCGCACTCCCGGGCCAGCTCGATGATCGTGGCGGGACGCAGACCACCGTCGAGGTGGTCGTGGAGGACGGCCTTGGGGGCGCGCTGAATCCAGTCGGCGACCGGGGTCGCGGTACCGGCGGCGGGGTTGTCAGACAAGTGCATGCCGCGGAAGTGTACGGCACGCCGGGTACCGGGTGCCGTGACGTCGGTCTCTCGGGTTGGGGGTGGAGCGGAGGCGGCGAACGCCACGCCGTATCGCGCTCGGCGCAGCTCGCCGGCGGCGGGCGGTGTCGACCCGTGGCGGGCCGCGCCGAGCCGACCCGTGGAGCGACGCTCGCCCGGCCGCCGGCGGGAGCCGGGTGCGCGCGCAGTCGGCCTCGGCGGGACCGCGGCCGGGAGGCGGCGAACGCCATGCCGCACCTCGCCGTGCGCGGCTCGCCGGCCGCCGCGGGCGCGAGTGAGCCCGCCCACGCGGCGGCGGCGCTCGCCCGGCCGCCAGCCCAAAGGTCGACGTGCCGCTTCCCTCAGTTGGACTGGAGCACCGGCAGCGCCGGCGCGCCCGTCGGCAGCATGTGCTTCGCCGCCAGGATCGGCGTGTCGTCCACCCGGACGACCTGGGTGACCAGGACCGCAGGTGTGTCCGCCGGGCGGCCCAGCTGTTCGCCGCGCCGCTGGCCGAGCAGGGTCGCGGTCACACTGCTGTGGGCGCTGAGCGCCACCCCGCGCGAGGCCCCGGCCAGGACCGCGAGCATCGAGGTCCGGTCGGTCGGGGCCGGGGCGCGGAGTGCCTCGGCGAAGGCCGGGTGGGCCGCGTCCAGTACGTCGTCGGCCGCCGCCCACTCCTGGCTGAGCGCGGCCGCCGTGCCCTCTCCGGTGAGGAGCGACTCCCAGAACCGCAGCTCGGCGCGGGCGGGCGCGAGCAGGTGCTGGGTGGTGAAGTCGGTGGGCTCCTCGACGGTCCGAAGCAGCGCCCGTACCCGCAGGGGAGCGCCGGAGCCGATCAGGTCCTCCAGTGGCTGGATGTGCTCGAAGCCCCGGCGCGGCGGGCGGTCGTTCACGGTCCGGCCCACCCCGCGCCGTACCGTCAGCAGGCCGTCCTCCTGGAGCAGCAGCAGGGCCTCGCGCAGGGCGGGCCGGCTCACGCCCAGCTCGGTGGCGAGCTTGGGCTCGGACGGCAGCGTGGAGCCGGGGGGATACACGCCCTCGTGGATGGCGTCCGCGATGCGCTCGTACAGCACCACGACCGGTCGCCGCTGGGTTCCGCTGACAGCCACTGCCCCTCCTCGACTCACTTGTCGGCAAGTTAAGCCCGATCCGGTGCCGACCGGCAACGATGCCTGACCAGGCCGGTCCCAGCGGGAAGCGGGGTATCGGGATTCACAGAGCCGAAGGTCTTGACGTTTACGCGCGTAGATCTCAGAGTGTCTGCGCGGCACTTGTCAGACAACGTTCGTACGGGCTTCTCACGGGTGTCGTTCCACCGATTCGCTCACGACATGACATCCAGGGCAAAGGGGCCGACATGTCCACCACGATCGGCCGGACGCGTTCCGGATCCGACTCCTCACTCGCGGGCCGCGGGCCCATGCTCCTGGCGATGGTGCTGGCCGTCCTCGGCTACCAGATCAACGCCACGATGCTCAGCCCCGCCCTGCCGGATGTCATCGAGCGACTCGGCACCACGACCGCCGCCGCGGGCCTGTCCCAGACCCTCTTCTTCCTGATGGCCGCCATCGGCCAGGTCACCCTCGCCCGCCTCAGCGACCAGCGCGGCCGCAAGCCCATGATGATCGTCTGCGCGATCGTGCTGATCATCGGCAACCTGCTCTGCGTCTTCGCGCCGAACATCGAGATTTTCATCGCCGGCCGCGTCCTCCAGGGCATCTCCGCCGCGATGTTCACCCTCGCCTTCCTCACCCTGAACCAGCTGCTCACCCCGGCCGGGTTCGGCAAGGCCGCGGGCATCATCACCGCCGTCAACGGCGGTCTCGCCGGTGTCGACGCCATCGCCGGCGGCCAGATCGCCGACACCATCGGCTTCCGCGGCATCTTCGTCTGCTCCACCCTGATCGCGGTCGCGGGCCTGCTCGGCGTCCGGAAGTACGTCCCCGACGTCCCGCCGACCACCGCCGACGCCCGCTTCGACTCGCGCGGCATCGCCGCCCTCGCGCTCGGCCTCACCGGTGTCCTCGTCGGCCTCGCCCAGGGCGGCGCCTGGGGCTGGACCTCGCCGCTCACCCTTGGCTTCCTGCTCGGCGGCGTCGCCTCGCTGGTCTACTTCGTGGTCTCCCAGAAGAGCGCCGAGAACCCGGTCATCGACATCGAGGTGCTCGCCTCGCGCCGCGCCTGGCCGCTGCTGATCACGACCATCTGCACCCTCGGCGGCGCGTTCGGCGCGATCGCCCTGACCATCCCGCTGTTCTCCCAGGACGCCCGGGTGGGCCTCGGCCTCTCCGCGGTCACCGCCGCCGTGCTCTTCCTCACCCCCATCCAGCTCATCGGCGTGATCTCCGCCCCGCTCACCGGCCGCCTCGGCCCGAAGATCGGCTGGCGCACCATCGTCGTCACCGGCGCCGTCGCCAACTTCGCGATCTTCCTCTTCGCCACCTTCTTCCTGCACAACGAGTGGATCCTGGTCGCAGCCCTCGCCGCGCTCGGTGTGACGTACGGCGGCTTCATGCTCACCGGCCTCAACGGCCTCGCCGTCACCACCGCGCCCAAGGACAAGCCGGGCTCGCTCTCCGGCCTCAACGGAGCCTGCTTCGGCATCGGCGCCTCGCTCGGCATCGCCCTCGCCTCGGCCATGATCACCGCGGGCAGCGACGCCCAGGGCGTCACCGAAGCCGGCTACCAGCACGCGATGTACACGGCGCTGGCTCTGCTCGGCATCGGTGTGGTCACCGCGTTCCTCATCCAGCGGCCCGACCCGGCCGACACCGCGGAGGCCGACGAGCCGCAGCTGGTCCTCAGCCACCACTGAGGCAGGCAGCCACCCAGACCGCCACGGCCCTGGAGTCCTAGCTCAGACACCAGCCGCAAACTAGCCGGATGATCATGCGCCCGGCGCTGTGGCGGTCTGTTCGTCGTGCTCGCGCAGCATCCGCATCACGGTGGCGGGTGAGGGGTGCTGGCCCTTCTTCTTGCCGGTGGTGATGACGAGGCGGGCGGCGATGTCGCGCAGGCTCAGTTCCTGCTTGCGCAGGTGGAGGGCCATGGCGAGCATGTCGGGGTCGGCGACGCTGGCGCCGCCGATGGTCTTGCCGCGGGTGCGGGCGGATTCGTGGCCCTCCAGGGTGCGGTCGCGGATGTACTCGCGTTCGCTGCCGGAGAGGGCGGCCAGCACGGTGAAGACGATGCCGGAGGGGTCGTGTGAGCCCTGGAGTTCCCCGGTGAGGAACTCCAGGCCGACGTCGCTGGCCTTCAGCTCCTCGGCGAGGGTGGCGAGTTCGATGCCGCGGCCGAGCCGTTTGTGCTCGTGGACGACGAGGGTGACGCGGACGCCGGAGGCGCGCAGTTCACCGGCGAGGGCGACTGCCTTGTTCAGCTCGGGCCGGGTGGTGGCGCGGGTGGAGATCTTCTCCGAGAAGACCCGGGTGACTCCGGCCGCGGCGAGGGAGTCGAGCTGTGCGTCGAGGGACTGGCGGGCGGTCGAGGCGCGGGCGTAGCCGATGCGGACGTGCCCGACTGGCTCGACGCCGGCGTTCACCGGGCGGGGCAGCTCGGTCCAGGCCGCGCCGGGCTTGCGTACGGCGGGGGTGGGCACGTTGAGGGCCTTGGCGAGTTGGGGCACGAGCCGGAAGCGGGCCGTGTGGTACTGGGCGGCCACCTTGTTCTTGCCGGTGCGGCAGGGCGAGCCCGCCGGGACGGCACAGGTGGACATCGGGCAGTCGTTGGCTTCCACGCGCTTGAAGTCGTCGCTCACGACCCCGGATCGTTTCATGAGGGTGTTTCAGGCGTCCAACTATTTGCAACAACTCATGAAACATGATCGCCGCAGGTGGGCCGCGAGGCGGTCGGCTGTTTCATGAGTGACCACCTGTGAAACACGGCGGATCCGCATGGCCCACACCGGCAGCATGATGCCAAGCCGGGCTTTCAGGCCGCGCTGGGGGCCGGGAGCGAACGACATGATTGACGAGGGCCGGGGCAGTGCCTCGCCCTGCCGACCTTCCGCACCCTGCACGGATTGTGCTGGCGGCAGGCAGCACACTGGCTGCCGAGGCGCCGAGGGCAGCCTGGTCGACGCGCTCGCGCACATCCTGCGAGGAAGCGCGCCGGATTAGCCCTTCCTCTCCGGCTCCGGCGGGGCACAGGACGCCCGACTGGCACGGAGCATGGCCTTGTAGAGAGCTCGAGGCTCGGGTGAGTCGGGCAGCGGGCCGCGGGCGGGGGCCTGGAAGGACTGGAGCATCAAGGCGACGACGCGTTTCCAGGCGTCGGGAGCGGCGTCGCCGGTGGCGTTGACGACTCCGGCGTTGGCCATGTGCACCAGCACTAGGTCCTCGGGGGTGAAGTCCTCACGTAGGCGTCCTGCGGCCTTGGCGCGGCCGATGAGCTGCACGACGCCCTCGTAGGCCTGGTTTCGGCGCTCTTCCAGGGCCTTGGCCGTGGGAAAGGTCATGGTCAGTACGTCGGCGAAGCCGTAGTCGGCGGCCTGCATTGCGCAGACGGTTTCGATGAACCCGGCGAGGCCGTGCCAGGGATCGGGGTCGTCGAGGGCGGTGCCGACGGCGTCGGCGTAGGCGTCCATGCGGTCGGCGAAGACCGCGGCGACCAGTTCCTCTTTGGTCGGGAAGCGGCGGAACATCGTGGCGATACCCACCCCCGCCTCGCGGGCCACGGAAGCCATGGAGGCGTTCAGGCCGTCTCGCCTGAATACCGTGCGCGCGGCGGCGACGATCCGCGCGCGGTTGCGCTCGGCGTCGCTGCGTAGCGGCTGGGCGGGGCCGTCGCCGGGCCGAGCGTGAAGGTTCATGGCACCAGCCTAACCGAACTGGAATGCCCTATCCACTTCCGGTGTTATCGTGGGTGCAGGAACCGGATAGGCCTTTCCGGATCGCGAATCGGATAGGTCCTTCCGTATTAGCCGACATCTATGTCAAGGAGTTGATGATCATGCGTGCTGTGACGTTGGCGCAGGTGCCCGGCAGTCCCGAGGTGACCGAGGCGCAGGTGCCCCGTCCGGAGGCCGGTGAGGTGCTGGTGAAGGTGGCCGCGTCCTCGGTGAACGGCTTCGACCTGGGCACGGTGGCCGGATACCTGCAGGGCATGATGGAGCACCGCTTCCCGCTGATCCCCGGCAAGGACTTCGCCGGCACCGTCGAGGCGGTCGGTGAGGGTGTCGAGGGTTTCACGGTCGGCGACGCCGTGTTCGGCGTGGTCACCAAGGCGCACCTGGGCACCGGTTCGATGGCGCAGTACGTCGCCGTTCCCGCTGCCATCGGCATCGCCCACCGGCCCGACGGGGTCTCCGTACGTGACGCCGGCGCGCTCGGGCTGGCAGGCACCGCCGCCTTCGACGGTCTCGCCCTGCTCGGTCCGCTGGAGGGCAGGACGGTGCTGATCTCCGGTGCCACCGGCGGCGTGGGCGCCATCGCCGTACAGCTGGCCGTGGCCCGGGGCGCGAGGGTGATCGCCACGGCCGGGTCGGGTTCCGAGAGCGGTTTCGTCTCGGCGCTGACCGACGCCGAGGTGACCGTCGTCGACTACCTCCAGGACGTGACCGCGCAGGTCCGGGCGATCGCCCCCGACGGCGTGGACGCGGTGCTGCACCTCGCCGGCGACCTGGCCGAGCTCACCGCGCTCACCCGCGACGGCGGCGCCGTCGCCTCCGCCCTCACCGTCCCCGAGTCCTCGGAGGACCGCAAGCTGCAGGCCGCCATGATCCGGTCCAACCCGACCGCCGACACCCTGTCCACCCTCGCCGGGCAGGTCGCCTCCGGCTCCCTCAAGGTCTCGGTGAACTCCGAGTTCGACCTGGAGCGTGCCCCCGAGGCATTCGCCGCGTTCGGCGCCGGCACCCTCGGCAAGATCGCCATCACCGTCGCCTGACCAGTCCGCACCCCAGACACTTCCCTCACGAAAGGACTTCACCATGCCCAGCATCGCCATCGTCGGAGCCGGCCCCGGCATGGGCCTCGCCATCGCCCGCACCTTCGGCTCGCGCGGCTTCGACGTCGCTCTCATCGCCCGTAACCGCGCCAAGCTCGACGACCTCGTCGGCCAGCTCACCGCCGAGGGCATCACCGCCGCGGCGTTCCCGGCGGACGTGCTCGACCACGATGCGCTGACCCAGGCCCTCAAGGACGCCGCCTCCCGCTTCGGCGGCATCGACGTCCTGGAGCACTCCCCCGCTCCGAGCATCGGCTCCATGAACCTCACCTCCCCGTCCCAGACCAGCCCCTCCGATGTGCAGGGATGGATCGACTTCCTGCTCTGCAGCGCCATCACCGCCACCCAGGCCGTCCTGCCCGCGATGCGTGAGGCCGGCGCGGGCACCCTGCTCTTCACCAACGGTGCCGGCTCGGTCGACCCGAACCCGATGCTCGGCAACGTCAACCCCGCCCAGGCGGCGCTACGCAACTGGGCGCTCAACCTGCACAAGGAGCTGGCCGGCACCGGTATCCAGGCCGCGCACGTCGCCATCGGCGTGTGGATCGGCGCGGGCGGCCCTCCCGAAATCCCGACCGCCGAGGCCGAGGACATCGCCCCTCTCTACTGGGACCTGCACACCCAGCGCGACGAAGCCGAGCGCGTCTTCACCGGCTGACGCCTCCCGGCTCTCCCCCGTTGCATCCTGATCCGCTCAATCCTCATCCGCCGCGGCGATCCCCGCCGCGGCGCGACCGAAGAAGAAGGTCTCCGCTCCGATGAACGTGTTCCTGTGGATCCTGCAGGGCGTCCTCGCCGCGCTGTTCCTGATGGCCGGAGTCACCAAGGCCACCCAGCCCCGCGAAAAGCTCATAGCCCAGCTGCCCTGGGTCAGTGACGTCTCGACACCCGTGGTGCGTCTGATCGGCGTCGCCGAACTCGCCGGCGCCCTCGGGCTGATCCTGCCGGGTGCTTTCGACATCGCCACCGCGCTCACCGCGCTGGCCGCCACCGGCCTGGCTGTGATCATGATCCCGGCCATGGGCCTCCACGCCCGTCGCAAGGAGCCGAAAGCCATCGGGTTCAACGCGATCCTGCTCATCGTTGCCGCGGTCATCATGTGGGGCCGGTTCGGGCCCTACGCCTTCTGACCGCCCGGCCTACTCCCCTTCACAGCGACCCTCCGGGCCGCTGCGGGCCCGCCGGATCACCGCGGGATCCCAGCGAGACATCACCGAGACGACCAAGCCAGACCAAGAAAGAAGAAGCATGCGCACCGCACTCATCACCGGATCCGGCCGACGAGAAGGGCTGGGCTTCGAGACCGCTCGGCAACTGGGCGCCCAGGGAATCCACGTCATCCTGTCCGCCCGCCGGTCCGAGCAGGTGGAGCCTCTCGCCACGGAACTCGTTGACCAGGGCATCGAAGCGTCCGCCCTGAAGCTGGACCTGCTCGACCCCGCCGGCGTGGCGACGGCGGTGCAACGCGTCGAGGCGCGGTTCGGGAAGCTGGACATCCTGGTGAACAACGCCGCGATGCTGGTGGGCCCCGCGGGCGTAGCGGACAAGGACATGGACGAGCTGCTCCTTGAGTTCCAGACCAATGTGGTCGGCACGTGGAGCGTCACCCAGCAGTTCCTGCCCCTCCTCGTTGCCAGCGGCCACGGCAGGATCGTCAACGTGTCCAGCGGAGCAGGGTCGTTCTGGGATCCCGACCACGGACTGGTCAACCACCCCGGATTCGCGATGGCCCGATTCGGCGACATGCCGATCACCGCCTACGCCCTGACCAAGACGGCGCTCAACGGGCTCACGATCAAGATGGCGAAGGACCTCAAGAGAGACAACATCCTCGTGAACTCCGTCTGCCCCGGCCTCACCGCCACGCACCCCGGCACAGAAGGATTCGCCCGCCCCGTAGCCGACAGCGCCAAGGGCATCGCATGGGCCGCCACCCTGCCCGACGACGGTCCCACCGGCCTCTTCTTCAGGGACGAAAAGCAACTGCCCTGGTGACAACCACCGGGGACCGCGTACGTCCCGACCTCTCCAATCTGACGGGGCGCCCGGTGGCGTCCGCGCCGCAGCCAGGACGCTCGCCGTGCGGGATTGCCGCGACCAGCGCCCCAGCTCTCCTCATTCCTCCTATGACCAGGCGACCTGACTACTTCACAAGCCAAGGGAATTTCATGTGCGAGAACAAGATCATCGCAGTCGTCGTTGCGACGGGCTCGCAGGGCGGCAGCCTCGTCGAGGCCATCCTGGAGCATCCCGAGAGCGGCCTGACGGTCCGCGCCCTGACCCGCAACCCCGACTCGGAGAAGGCGAAGGCCCTCGCCTCGCGCGGCATCGAGGTGGTGCGCGGTGACGCGGAGGACCCGGCAAGTCTGCAGGCGGCATTCGCGGGCGCCTATGGCGCGTTCCTGGTGACCAACTTCAACGAGCACGGCGACTCCGCCCGCGAGACGGCGCAGGCCAAGGCCATGGCGGACGCCGTCAAGAAGGCCGGCGTGCGGCACGTGGTCTGGTCGACCCTGGAGGACACCCGCGAGCTCATCGGCGACGATGATCCGCGCTTCGTCACGTTCGAGGGCGGCCGCTACCTCCCGCACTCCGACTCCAAGGGTGAGGCGGACGGCTACTTCCGTGAGCTGGGCGTGCCCGCCACGTTCATGCGCACCTGCTTCTTCTGGGAGAACCTGCTCGGTCCGCTGTTCGTGCGCCGCGGTGACGACGGTGCGCTGCTGCTGACCATCGCCATGGGCGATGGCCTGCTGCCCGGCGTGTCGGTGAAGAACATCGGCCGGTTCGCCTTCGGTATCTTCACCCATCCGGAGTTCATCGGCCGCACCGTGGGTGTCGCCAACGCACACCTCACCGGTGCGGAGATGGCTGACACCCTCGCCCGCGTCACGGGCCAGGAGGTCCGCTACGAGCCGTACACGCTGGAGGAGCTGCGCGCCTTCGACATGCCGATGGCCGACCACTTCGCCAACATGATGCAGTTCCAGCAGGCCTTCAACGCCGAGTACGTCGGTGCCCGGGACCTGGATGTGGTTCACTCCCTCAGCCCGGAGACCGAGACGTTCGAGCAGTGGGTAAGCGAGCACAAGGACCAGATCAAGGTCCTCTGACAGGGCCGGAAGTCCTGCCTCCGGTCCCAGCGTGGGACAGCATCGAGCCCGTGCCCGCGTTCATGAACGTTCGGAAGTCATCGCTCCCGACGATCTCCGCCAGGCCCTGGCCGTCCAGGCCGCCGAAGCGACCGCCGCGCTCTGCACGCCGCCTGCGACCGCCTGACCAAGAGCCCCGGACGGGGTGGATCCGGCTGGCTCTATCTTCTCGGTCGGCCGAGGGTATCAGCCGCGGTGCGGGGGCGAGGCACGACAGCAGCCGGCCCCAGGTCGAGACGCTTGTCCATGTCGAGCCGGGACGTGCCGCACGGGTTGACGTTGGACCAGAACAGCGCGGTCAGGCCGCGCCGGTCCTCGTCGCTTAGCTTCTTCCCCCAGGCCGGTTCGGCCAGGACTTGCTGGACCAGCAGGGTATTGACGTGGACGAGCGCGGACTGGAGCAGGTGCAAGCCGAGCATCGAGGTCTCAGCATGCTCCTTGTCCGGGCCGGTCAAGGCGCCGTCCTTGCCATAGTGCAGCACGGTGTTCGCACTGTTCCAGTTCTCCACGCCCTGGAGCCCTCCGTGGATCTCCCGGCGCAGGCCAGGGCTGGCCAGGTAGTCACAGGCGAAGACCGTACGAACCGCGCGGCCGAGTTCTTCGAGGGCCTGGTAGGTGGGGTGCTTGGGGCCGCCACGAGTGAAGCGCCGCAACACCTGCTCCGCCTCGGCGGTGCCGAGCCGGAGCGCGGTGGCGTACTTGACCATCTGGTCGTACTGCTGCTCGATCAGTTCCCAGCGGATCGGTCGCGTCAGCGAGGCGCCGAGCGCGGGCCAGCCGGGCGGGCTGTCGTCCGGGCGGTACAGGCGAATGCTGCCGATGTTCTTCAGCCGCGGCAGCAGACGGAAGTTGAGCAGCTCGGTGAAGGCGAAGCCGACCACGCTCGCGCCGTGGGTGTCGACGTAGTTCGACTCGATGTCGGCGTCCGTGCAGTGCCGCAGCAGGCCCTCGATCATCGCCGCGACCTCGGACGACGAACAACTCTTGAGCTGGGAGTAGATGCAGACGTTCTTCCGTTCGACGTGCCAGTAAATCATCACGCCGTTGCCGCCGTAGCGGGCGTGGTACTCGGTCATAAAGTTCGAGGACCAGGAACCGAACTTCTTCGAGTCCGACGCGCACGCGGTTCCGCGGCCCCACCAGGCGGTGTCGCGGGTGGCGAAGGTGGCGTTCACCAACCTGGTGACGGCGGCCCGGAGGTTGTCGACGGTGATGAAGTGCCGGCGCACGTGCCGCAGCGCGGCCTCGCTCTCGCCATGTTCGCCGGTCGCCACGATCGCCCGGATGCCCATGTTCGTGCCCAGCGCGAAGAGGGCCAGCAGCAGGCGGCGCTGGAGGACGTCACGCTCGATGCGCTCGTACGCGGCCACCGAGGAGAACTCCTCGGTGAAACCGGTCAGGAAGTCGGCGTTCTTCAGCACGTCCAGAAGGTCCAGGACGCCCCAGCGGCGCGCGACCTCGTCCTTGAGGGCCGCCAGGCCGGTGGGCTCGGCCAGCGGTTCCAGCTTGGGCACGGTGATCCACGCCTCGCCCTTGCGGGTGGTGACCTTCACCCCGCCCGCGCTGCCGTCCGCGAGCGCGCCGGACAGTTGGTCCAGGCCCGCGGCCATGCGCTTCTTCAGGTCCGCGATGAAAGCCCTCGGATTCAGCGGCTGCCGGATCGCGGCGTAGTGCACGGCGCGGGTCGCCTCGAAGTCGCCGGGCAGGTCGTCCTCCGGATTGCGCCAGCGCGAGGCGCCCTCGACGTAGATTTCGCGGCGCCTTACGGCGTCCCGCAGCGCGACCAGGACGCACAGCTCGTACGGGATGCGCTCGACCTTGCCCTTGTCGTCGACGACCGCCTCGCGCCAGTCCTTGCGCACCACGCCGTCCATGGGTACTTCGTCGCCGGCGTTGTAGAAGCGGGTCTTGCCGTCGACGCCGGCGTACTTCTTCAGCAGCTTCATCGCGTCCATCACCGGCCGATACGCGGTGTTGTTGCACTTGAAGCCCAGGGTGTTCAGCAGCGGCGGCAGCATCTGCCGGTAGTACGAGCTGTACGACGACCGGAGCGTGGTGCGGACCTTGGCCTTGAAGACCTTCTCGTTCGCCTTCGCCTCGGCCACCAGCTCGCGCAGCGTCCTCTCCCCGACCACCGGGAACAGCGCCCGGCGTACCACCTCGTCGGGCTTGTCGACGGCGGCCGTCGCCAGCTTGAAGAGGATGCCCTCCTTGCCGCGGACCTTCTTCAGCTCGGCGGTGAGCTGCTTCTCCACCCGCCGCTCGGCACGTGCGTTGATCTTGTGAACCAGAGCGACCAGCAGGTCGACCAGGGCATCGGTAATCTCCGCTTGCCGGGATACGCACAGCGCCGCAAGCAGAGTGATCCGTACGTCCTCCGACGTGTCACGGAAGTCCGAGGGGTACATCTTGATCGCCCGTGCCCGCCAGGCAGCCACCAGCTTCTCCGAGCAGTCCGTGAACAGCCCGTCGGACAGCCCGAGCTTGCGCACGTCGTTGAGCTTGGTGATCTCCGTCAGCAAGGAGTCCAGGCCGACCGCGCCAGGGTCGCGCTTGAGCGCGGCCAGCAGCGCAGTACCCGCCTCGTTGTCCTCGGCCACCAGGGACAGCAACCGGGCCGTGCCCACCTCGCCGAGGCGGCCGATCGTGCGAGCACAGAACGTCTTCTCCCACTTGCCGCGCGCCGCGACGAGGACCTTCTCGACCCGGGAGCGGCCCGGCGGCTCGATCTTCCGGGCCCGGCACTCGACCAGCAGGGCCTCGCGCTGCCGGTCCTCCACCCACTCGACCGGACAGACCTCCACAGCCAGCCACTCGGCCAGCGCTTTCTCGTCCGCGACCGTCGAGGGCCGAAAGCCCAGGGCCTCACGGATCTGCTTGCGGTGGTACTCGGCAGTCCGTCCGACCAGCATGTACTTTGCGAAGTCGGTGGCCGGGACCTTCACCAGATCGGCGACGTACTCAACCGCGGCCAGCGGGACCTCTTCCAGTGCATCGGGGAACCGGCCTTCCAGCTCGAAGAACTTCAGCAAGAGGCCGAAGCCGAGCCGGGTCGTCCCACTCTTGTTCGCCACCAGGTCCCAGTCGCCGTCTACCAGCGTCCAGTTCGCCAACAGCTCCTCTGGCGACCACTCTTGCGGCACGCCCACCCCTTTGACCTCGATCACTCGATCAGACCAACGACGATGCCCAGGACGGGGAAACGGGGCTCGTCCGGCTACCCGCGACCTACTTTGCGGCTGGTGTCTGAGCTAGGACTCCAGGGCCGCCACCGGGTGCCCACACCGGGGCACCGCCGATGCCGAGGCCGGCCTGCCGGTCATGGCCGCGGCTCCGGTGGGGACGGGCCGGGGTCCCTCACCCGTACGGCCCGTCCGACCGCCCCTGTGGCGCCGGGATCCGTCCATCCTGGTTCCACAGGGGCGTACGAACGAGGAGGCCGCGCATGACCGCCAAGGACACCGCGACGACGGACACGAAGGGCCTCTTCCGGGCCTTCGCACCGCGCCGGATCGCCGTCGCCGTCGTCGCCATCCTGCCCGCGGCCCTGCTCACCCTCGCCGCCCCGGCCGCCCAGGCGGCGGCCGCCGGAACCACCGCAGACCCGGTCCCGGCCGCCGGCCCCCTTATGCCCGACGTCACCGGACGCAACCTGCTCGGGGCGCTCGGCGCCTTCGACGGGCGGACCCGCGTCGACACCCGGGACGTCGGCGGCGAGCAGCGCCGCGTGCTGTGGCCGGCCAACTGGAAGGTCTGCAGCCAGTATCCGAAGCCCGGTACGGACCTCACGGGCCGCACCGCGACCCTGGGCGTGGTGAAGAACGCCGAGACGTGTCCGGCCGCCACGGACCCGGACCCGGACGCGGTCGCGGTGCCGTGAGCGCCGCCGAATAGCCTGGCCTGGTGTCAGACCTTCCCGGGCCCGAGGGCCGCGCGAACCTCCCGCGCGTCGCCATCCGCCCCTTCGCCCCGGACGACGCGGAGGAGTTCACCGCCCGCGCCCGCGAGAGCGTGGAGCTCCACCGGCCGTGGCTGTTCCCGCCCCGGACCGCCGAGGAGTACGCCGCGTACACGCGGAACCTCGACGAGGACCCGGCCAGGATCGGATTCCTCGTCACCGAACCCCGTTCCGGCGGCCAGATCGCCGGATTCATCAACATCAACAACATCGTCCGCGGCGGCCTCCTCAGCGGCGCGCTGGGCTACGGCGCCTTTGCGCACGCCGCCGGCCGGGGCGTGATGAGCGAGGCGCTGGAGCTGGTGTGCCGGCAGGCATTCGGTCCACTCGGGCTGCACCGCCTGGAGGCCAACATTCAGCCGCTGAACACGGCCTCCCTCGCACTCGTACGGCGCGCGGGCTTCCGGCTGGAAGGATTCTCGCCGGCGATGCTCTTCATCGACGGCGCCTGGCGCGACCACGAACGCTGGGCGCTCACCACCGAGATGCGCTTCCGGCCCCAAGCGCCTTCCTGAGGAAGGACGTTGGCCGGCCCGCCGGTGATGTTCTCGCGTGTGATGTCACATTGAGATTGCGCCTCATGGGGATCAGGATGGGGCGCATGCGGAAGATCGTGATCGTCGACGCCCCCTCCAACCTGGGACTGCGCCCGCCGGCTCCAGGCACGGTTCCCGGCTGCCACAAGCTCGCCGGAGCCCTGCGTGAGCAGCGGATCGTGCAGCGCCTTCGCGCATTCGAAGGCGGTGTCGTCGTCCCGCCCCGATACGACCGGGGCGACTGGCGTGAAGGCGACGGAGTCTTCAACGCCGACGCCCTCGCCACGTACACCCGCAAGCTCGCCGACCGGATCGAAGGTCACGTACGGGAGGACTATTTCACCCTCGTCCTCGGCGGTGACTGCTCCATCCAGCTCGGCGCCTCTCTCGCGCTGCGGCGTCTGGGCCGTTACGGACTCGCGGCCCTGGACGGCTCCGCCGACTTCCGCCACACCGGCAACGCGCGCCCCGACGAGATCGGTGCCGCAGCGGGCGAGGAGCTGGCCCTCGCCACCGGCCGCGGCCAGGACGACCTCACGGATCTGGAGGGCCTGCGGCCCTACCTCCGCGACGAGGACGTACGCCTCTTCGGTCTCCGCGACGGCGACGAGGACCTCGCCGAACTCGCCGAGCTGAAGATTCCCACCGCCACCGTCGGCCAGCTGCGCGAGCGGGGCGTGGCCGAGATGGCGGGCGCGGTGCTGCAGACGCTGGCGATCCCGCAGCTCGACGGGTTCTGGGTGCACCTCGACGCCGACGTCCTCGACCCGTCCGTGATGCCCGCCGTCGACAGCCAGGAGCCGGACGGCCTGCTCCCGGACGAACTGACCACCCTGCTCGGCACTCTGGTCCGCTCCGAGCGGTGCGTGGGGCTCAATGTCACCGTGTACGACCCCGACCGCGACCCGGACGGCACAGCGGGCGCGCTCCTCGCCGACATCGTGGTCGGGGCCTTCACTGCCTGAGGCCCCCACGCCACCCCCGCGCCCTCGCCGGGGCGCGGGGCACTCAGGCGTACGGTCTCACTGGCGCCGGTCGACGTACTCGAAGACCGACCCGTCCGGGTGGACCGCGATCAGGTTGCGGCCAACCGGGGTCGGCACCGGCCCGGCCAGGATCTTCGCACCGCCGTCCGTGAGCGCGGTGTACGCCACGTCGACGTCCTGGACGGCGATCGTCGCGGTCACCTTGCGCAGCACCTCGAGCTCCGCCTCGGGGCCGCTCATCAGCAGGAAGCAGCCGACCGCCGCCACCGACACCCCGCCGCGCTCGAAGCGCAGCGCGCTGCCGCCGGTGAGGCGTTCGTAGAAGTCCACGGCGGGTTCGAGGTCGTCGACGCAGATACGCAGCGTGGTGCCCAGAATCTCCATGCGGCCGAGCCTAGTTGACCATTCGGCGTGCGGGGGAGGGTGCCTGGCGGTGCCCAGGGGCGCGGGGCCGGAGCGCGGTCGCGGGGCCGCGCGGGTCAGGCCCGGCAGAGCAGTTCGCCGTGCGGGACCATGAACCACGCGTCGTCCTGACGGCCCCACTCCCGCCAGCCCTCCGCGAGCGCGGCCAGCCGCCCGGGCGTCGTGTGCCCGCCGTCCACCGCCAGCTTCGCGTAGACGGACGCCTCGGTACGGTCCGCCCACAGCCCGCTCCACCAGGCGCGCTCCTCCGTCGTGGCGAAACACCAGGTGCCGGCGGTGGCGGTGATGTCGGTGAACCCGGCCCGGCGGGCCCAGGACAGCAGCCGCCGTCCGGCGTCCGGTTCACCTCCGTTGGCGCGGGCCACCCGCCCGTACAGCTCCTGCCACTCGTCCAGGACCGGCAGCTGGGGGAACCACGTGAACGCGCCGTAGTCGCTGTCGCGGACCGCGACGATCCCGCCCGGTCGGCACACCCGCCGCATCTCACGCAGCGCCCGCACCGGATCGCCGACGTGCTGGAGTACCTGGTGGGCGTGGACGACGTCGAAGGATTCGTCCGGGAACTCCAGGGCGTGCACGTCGGCGGGCGCGAACTCCACGTTCGTCAGCCCCCTTTCGGCGGCGACGGCCCGGGCCTGCTCCAAGATGTCCTCTGCGTGGTCCACCGCCGTCACCTGGCCGCCCGGACCGACCAGCTCGGCCAGATCGGCGGTGATCGTGCCCGGCCCGCAGCCCACGTCCAGCACCGCCATCCCGGGGCGCAGTTCGGCGACGAGGTACGCGGCCGAGTTGGCGGCGGTACGCCACCGGTGCGAGCGCAGCACCGACTCGTGGTGGCCGTGGGTGTAGACGGCGGTCTCCCGCGCGGCATCCGTCATGACCGGACTCCCTCCCGTGAAGTGGTCACCACCGTACGCCGCCCGGCCGAATAATGAGATCCGCGTCTTGAGATATGGACGCCATGCTTCAAGAGTCGTAGCGGAAGTTGGATGGGTCGGGTAGTGCCTGCCAGCGGACCTCGCCGCCCTGTCGGACAGTGGTGGGAGAGAGGCCCGCCGACGCCGCGACCGCCGCCGAGCGGTGGTGGTCCGGGTGGATGTGAGCCACGACCCGGTCCACGGGCCTGGCCCACAGCCAGGCGACCAGCGCCCGCGCCGCCTCCCCGGCGATCCCCTGCCCCTGCCAGGGCGTCCCGATCACCCAGGCGACCTCCGCCGTACGGCCGCCCGGCGAACCGCCGTCCGTCACCGTGGCCTGCACGGTGCCGGTGAGCGGCCCGCCAGTCCGACCGCCCGTTCCCTCGTCCGCCTGCCCGTCCGCGCCGAGCCGTACGACCCAGTTGCACCAGGACACGCCCGGGTCGGGCGCCCCGGCCAGCATCCGCCGGTAACGCGCCCGCAGTTCGTCCACCGTGTCCGGGACGCCGCCGGTGAACGTGTGCAGCCGCGGGTCGCCGAGCACCCGCGCCATCTCCTCCGCGTGCCCCACGGCCAGCGGTACGAGCCGCAGCCGTGCGGTGCGGATCGGTTCGGCCAGGACCGGTCGGGCCGTCATGCCGTCCGGCCTTCCCGGCGCCGCTCCCAGCGGGCGCGGCCGAGCACGTACTCGACGTCCCCGAACTCCGACCCGTCGATCACTTCCGGCCAATGCTCGAAGCGGGTGCGGACGTACCGCAGCCCCGCCTTCTCCATCACCCGCCGCGAGGCGGAGTTGACCGTCATCGTGTTCGCCGTGACCTTCTCCACGCCGAGTTCGCCGAAGGCCTTGTCGATCAGGGCCAGGGACCCCTCCGTCGCGTACCCCTTGCCCCAGGCGTCCCTGCGCAGCCGGTATCCCAGCTCGACCGTCCGCCAGTCCCCGGCCGTCAGCGGCTCCAGCTGGAACCAGCCGAGCCACTCGTCCGCCGTCCGCTCCCACGCCGCCCAGAACCCCGGCCCCAGCAGCCGCGGCAACACCCGCTCCCGCACCTCCTCCCGGGCGGTCGGCCGCCCGCCGTTGAGGTAGCGCATGACCTCGGGGTCGCTGTCGAGTGAGAGGATCCGCTCCACGTCGTCGTCGCCGTCGAAGGGGCACAGCCGCAGCCGCGCGGTTTCCAGGAACACGGGGGAGTTCATGGCCCGATGCTCCGAGGCCTGCCTGCCCGCCGCAACATCATTTCGACAGACTCCGACAGACCCCCACCTGCCCGGCCGCCCCGACCGGCCTCGACAGGCCCGTCGACGCCCGCGCGCGGTCTCTCATCGCCGCCGCCTCTTCCTCGGGCCGTACACGATCAGCGCCCGGGGCGCCTTGTCGACCAGCAGCGAGCCTTCCGCCTCGGCGACCTCGCCGTCGTAGGCGATCGGTGTGCCCGGCGCCAGCCCGCCGATCCGCAGCCCGTGCAGACTGCGCGCCGCGTGCACGGGGGAGCGGCTCAGCGGGCCCGCCAGCGCGGCCGCCACCAGCCGCAGGCCCGGCAGCCGTCCGCCGTGGACCACGCGTACGTCCAGCAGCCCGTCGGCCAGGTCGTCGCGGCGGGTCGGCGCCGGCCCCACCCGCCCGTACACGCCGTTCCCGGCGAACAGCAGCCACAGCGGCCGCCGTTCGCCCGACACCTGTGTCTCCAGCGGATGCTCGCCCCGCAGCACCCGCACCGCCGCGAGGATCCCCGCCGGCCAGGCCCCGATCCGCGGCGACCAGCGCTCCCGCAGCCGTACGAGCTCCGGATACACCCCGAGGCTGAACGTGTTGACGAAGTAGCCGTGAGCGGCGCCACGCGGCCCGGGCGAGAACCGCCCCAGATCGACCCGTACGGCGTCCCCCGTCGTCAGCGCCCGGCAGGTGTCCGCGACCGTCTCCAGGCCCAGGTCCATCGCGAAGTGGTTGAGCGTGCCGCCGGGGAAGACCGCGAGCGGCAGGCCGTGCCGCGCGGCGACCGCCGCCGCCTGATTGACGGTCCCGTCCCCGCCGGAAACCCCGAGCGCCCGGCACTCCCACGCCGCCGACTCCAGTTCCCTCTCCACGTCCTCCGGCGCGCAGGCCCTCACCTCGGCGTAGGGCAGCGCGTCCCGCAGGAGCTCCGCGTCGGCCGACCCCGACGCCTCGTTGACCACGACGGTCAGACCGGCGCCGCCGGGCAGCGCGGGCGCCTCGTGGTACGGACGGCCCGGTGCGTGCGGCTGGGTCCTGGCCGGTACGAGCGCCCGCACCGCGAACGCGGCGGCCACCCCGAGCCCAGCGCCCACCAGCACATCGCTCGGATAGTGCACCCCTGTGTAGACCCGGGACAGCGCCACCGCACCCGCCAGAGGGGCGACCGCGGCCCCCCAGCCGGCCGACTCCAGCGCCACGCCCGTCGCGAAGGCGGCCGCCGACGCCGAGTGCCCCGAAGGGAACGACGTCGTGAACGGCTGCCTCTTCAGCTGTCGGATCAGCGGCACCGCGTCCAGTACCGGCCGGGCCCGCCGCACCGCCCGTTTGCCCACGGTGTTGATCGTCGCCGAGGCCAGCGCCAGCGACGCCACCCCGCGCAGCGCCGCCCGCCGAGCACGCGCGCTCCCGCCCAGCGCGGCGATCCCGGCCGCCGTGGTGAACCACAGCACCCCGTGGTCCGCGAACCGGCTCAGCCTGGGGAGCAGCGGGTCCGCCCCCGGCCAGTGGCGGCGGGCGACCCGGTGGAAGAGCTCGCGGTCCCAGTCGCCGAGCAGCCGGGCGGTCCGCAGCCCCAGCGACGGCGCACGGCCGAGCCCGTGGACCGGCGCGGGGACATGAGGGAGGTGGACATGAGGCACATGGAGATGAGGAGCGAACGGTTCGGACATGCCACGCGGGTACCCGCTTCCCCCGCACCCCAAGCCGCCCGCGGGCTCGCGGGCCGGCCCCGGTCGCCGCGGGCGCTCATGCCTGCCGCCGGTGCCCCGCCCGGCCCAGCACCCGGCGCTGGAGCGGCGCCGCGCCGCCCCTCGGCCGTCGCGGGCGCTCACGCCTTCCATCGGTGCCGCCGACCGGCCCCGCGCCCGGGCGCTGGAGCGGCGAACCGCGTCAGCGGCCGGCCCCCGCCCCTGGCTCTGGAGCGGCGAACCGCATCAAACCTCCGTATAAAGGGCTCTGAAGGTCCACGCGCGAGCGGCGGAGGTACGGCATGCGGCAGACGGCTCCGGAGGGGCACGGGCCGGTGCGTTACGGGCCGCACGCCCCGGACCCCGGCCTGCCCGTCCTGCCCGAGCTGGCCGCCGTGCTCGCGGCGGCGGCAGGGCTGCCCGCCGCGGAGCCGGCGGGCGGCGGCCCGGTCCTGCGCGAGGCCGCCTGCGGCTACTGGTGGCGGCGCGGACTGCGCAGCCATCCCGAGGACGTGGCCGCCGCCCCCGGCCCCGAGCCCCTGCTGCTCGCCCTGCTCGCCGCCCACGGCGGCGACGTCCTGCTGCCCCGGCCCTGCCCCGCCTGGTGGACCCCGCAGGCCCGGCTCCTCGGCCGGCCCGCCTACCACGTACCGACAACCGCCGAGTGCGGCGGCATCCCCGACCCGTTCGCGCTCCTGGAGACCGTCCGCCGGGTCCGCGCGGAAGGCGGACACCCCGCCCTGCTGCTGCTCTCCGTCGCCGACGACCCCACGGCCACCGTCGCCCCGCCCGAGCTCGTCCGCGAGACCTGCGAGGCCGCCGTCGCCGAGGGCATGCACATCATCAGCGACGAGACCTGGCGCGACACCCTGCACCGCCCGCACGACACCGTCCTGCTCAGCCCCGCCGAGATGTGCCCCGACGACGTCACCGTCCTGTACGACCTCGCCGGCGCGCTCGCCCCGCCCGCCTGGCCCGCGGCCGTGGCCCGCTTCCCGCCCGCCGCGCCCTCCGCCGGACGCCGGGCCCGCACCCTCGACTTCCTCACCGCCCTCGGCGCCGTCCTGCCCGCCCCCGTCGCCGCGGCCGCCGCCCACGCGCTCGGCGAACCTGGAGAGGTCACCGACCGCATCGCCGCCGCGACCGCCCTCCACGCGCGCGTGGCGACCGCCGCACACCGCGCACTCCTCACCGCGGGCGCCCTGGCCAGACCCCCGCAGGCCGGCCGTCACCTCTACGCCGACCTCGGACCGCTGCGGGCGGGCCTCGCCGCCCGCGGCGTCAACGACTCCATGGAGCTGGAGGAGTACCTCTCCGCACGGCTCGGCGCCCCCGCCCCGGGCGGCCACCGCTTCGGCGACGAACTGGGCGCCCTGCGCGTACGGCTCGCCACCGGGCCGCTCCTCGGCGCCACCCCGGAAGAACGGCTGGAATCCCTCGGCGCGCCGGATCCCCTGGAACTGCCGCACGTGGCGGCGGCGTTGACCACCTTCGGGTCGGCCTTCGAAACACTGCGCCCCCACGGACCGGTGTGACCAGCGAGAACGGAGAGCCCGCAGATGACGGAACAGACGGCACGGACGACCGGCGCCGGTACCCCGCCCGGGGCCACCGCCCCCGGCCGCCGCCCGGAGCGGCCGCCCGTCCGGCTCCAGCCCCTCGGCCTCGTCCGCGACTGGCCCAGAACCTTCGCCGACCGCCTGACCGCCCCGCTCCCCGGCCTGCGCGCCCTCGCCCGCTTCGCCCGCGAAGGCGCCGTGCGGCCCGGCCCCGAAGGTCTGCGAGCCATCCCGCTGCTGCCCTTCGAACCCGGCCCGCTGCCCGACGCGACCCCCACCACCGTCGCCGTGACCTGGGCCGGGCACGCCAGCTGGGTCGTCCACATCGGCGGGCTGACCGTCCTCACGGACCCCGTCTGGTCCCGCCGGATCGTCGGCACCCCCGCCCGGATCACCCCCGTGGGGGTGCGCTGGGAGGACCTGCCGCCCGTCGACGCCGTCGTCATCAGCCACAACCACTACGACCACCTCGACGCCCCCACCATGAAGCGACTGCCCCGCCGCACCCCCGTCTTCTGCCCGGCCGGACTCGGCCCGTGGTTCCGCCGCCGCCGCTTCACCCGCGTCACCGAACTCGACTGGTGGGAGGCGGCCGAACTGGGCGGCGTCCGCTTCGACTTCGTACCCTCCCACCACTGGTCCCGGCGCGGTCTCACCGACACCTGCCGGTCCCTGTGGGGCGGCTGGGTCCTCACCGACCGTACGGACCGCAAGGTCTACTTCGCCGGGGACACCGGATACGGCCACTGGTTCACCGAGATCGGCCGCCGCCACCCCGGCATCGACCTGGCCCTCCTGCCGATCGGCGCCTACGAGCCGCGCTGGTGGCTGCGCGACGTCCACACCGACCCGGAGGAGGCGGTCCGCGCCTTCCAGGACCTCGGAGCCCGGCGGATGGCCCCGATGCACTGGGCCACCTTCGTCCTGTCGGCCGAACCGGTCCTGGAGCCCCTCACCCGCGTCCGCGCCGCCTGGCAAGCCGCGAACCTCCCCCGCGCCGACCTGTGGGACCTTCCGGTGGGCGCCTCCCGCACCCTGGAGGACTGACCCCGCTCTCCGCCCGGGCGGCCGGGCCGGGGCGGGCGGGTGCCACCCGGCCTCACGCCGGACGTTCGCCCGTCCCCGCCCCGCGGCGCAGCCGCCGCCACACCGCCGGAGCAGCGCTGATCAGCAAGGTCAGCGCGACCGCCGCCACCACGCCCTGCCAGGGCTCGGGGAAGAGCGAGCCGCCCAGGATGCCGATCAGCTGATACGTCGCCGCCCACGCCAGACACGCCGGCACGTCCCCGCGCACGAACCGGCGCAGCGGCATCTGCGCCAGCAGACACGCCAGCATCACCGGGATCCGCCCCGCCGGCACCAGCCGCGACAGCACCAGCAGAGACACCTGATGCGTACGGAGCTTCGCCTGGGCCTGCTCCAGCCGGTCCGGCGCCGCCCGGCCCCGCAGCGACGACAGCCAGCGCGAGCCTCCTTGCGAACGAACCCCGCGCTGCCCCAGCCAGTACAACGCCACATCGCCCACGAACGCCGCGCTCGCCGCCACCAGGAACACCAAACCCAGCGCCACCGGCGCGGTCTGATGGAACGCCACCACCGCCGCCGAGCTCACGATCGCCCCGGTCGGAATGACCGGCACCAGCGCCCCCAACGCCACCAGCAGGAACAGCGACGGATACCCCACGGCCTGCTGCGTCGACTCGGGTGGGAACTGCCGCGCGATCTCCTCGATCACGGAGCGACCTCCGGCCGCACCGACTCGCCCTGCGCCAGCAGATGCACCGCCACCTCCGGCGCCAGCCGCGCCGCGTGCCGTACGAACTCATCACCCGGCGCGTGGAATTCGTGCGGGCGGATCCCGTCCATCCCGATCGGCCAGTACGTGCCGTAGTGCACCGGCACTGCCGCGCGGGCCCCGAGCGTGGCCAGCGCCCGCGCCGCGCGTCCCGCGTCCAGATGGCCATGACCCAGATACGGACCCCAGCCGCCGACCGGCAGCAGCGCCACGTCCACCGGCCCCACCGCCTCCGCCATCCCGTCGAACAGCCCGGTGTCCCCGGCGAAGTACGTCCGCGCGGCCCCGCTGATCACATAGCCGAGCGCGGGGGAGCGGTGCGGCCCCACCGGCAGCCGCCGCCCGTCGTGCAGCGCCGGCACCGCCCGTACCGCCAGCGACTCCACCTTCACCTCGTCACCCGGCCCCACTTCGGTGATCCGCAGCCCGCGAAGCCTGCGCAGCCCCGGCACCGCCCGCGTCGCCCCGCGCGGCACCACCAGCAGCGTGCCCGGCGCCAGCCGGGACAGCGACGGCAGATGCAGATGATCAGCGTGCAGATGGGAGACCAGCACCACCTCGGCGGCCGCGGCCCGCGCCGGGGGCAGCGCCCCGCGCCGCCGCCGCAGATGCGCGAGCCGGCGGACGAACAGCGGGTCGGTGAGCACCCGGACGCCGGAATCCTCGACCGTACAGGTGGCATGACCCCACCATGTGACCTCCACCGGCACGCCCGTCCTCCCTCGCCGACCGGACAGCCCGTCCTGCTCACCCACGGGCGCCGCCCAAGACGGCACCTGCGAGCGGCACCTACGAGCGTAAATGTCCACAGCCGCGAACGGGTGGGTCTGCGCCGACGCGCACACGGGTAGCCATCCCCGGGACTTCTCAGGAGTTTCCCGGGATTCCCGGGGAAAGGGGGCTCCCAGGGACACAGGGGCAGGGATGGGAGCGGCCGTCATGACGATGCACTCGGCGCAGTGCCCACGGTGCGGAGGCGTCCTCGCCGTCAACCAGGACGGCTGGATGATCTGCCACACCTGCGGCTATTCCTCGCCCCCATGCGCCCAGGGGGCGCGCCTCCTCGGCGGCGCGGGATCGGAGTAGGGTCGGTGCGACAGCGCGTACCGCGTGTACAGGGGGGCGGTCATGGACGACGTACGGGTGGCGGCGATCGCGAGCCTGACCCCGCTGGAGGAGCTCGACAGCGACCCCTTCCTCGTGGACACCCGCAGCCAGCACGCCATGTGCGCGCGCTGGGCCGCGGACAAGGGCTACGTCCTGGCACGGCAGTTGCTCTTCTACGGACTGCGCCCGGACCACCGCGGGCTGTGGGCCGACGTCGACGCGGGGGCCGTGGACCTCTTCGTCGCGCCCAACGAGCGGGTGCTCGCACGGGCGTTGACGTCGGTGCGGGACTTCTCCGCCGAGTGCGAGCGGCGGGGCGTACGGCTGGAGACCGTCGGACTCGACGAGCCCGCGTACGACGCCGCGGCCAAGGCGGACGTCCACCGCAGGCTGTCCATGCCGACGGCCGGCTACGACGGCTGCTGAGCGCCGCGCCCGGCGGGTCCGGGGGTCCCGGGAGCCTGGTCCGGATTTCTCGGCGGCCCCCGGCGGCGTTGTGTCACGCTTGAGGCAGGAAAGGGTGAAACGCGAACCGGGCGCAGGAGGCGACGGGTAGGGCCCGGACCCGGGGAAGGCGATAGGCAGGACCCGGGCGCGGCAGGCGACGGGCAAGACCCGGGTCCGGAAGGCGACGGACCGAGCGTCGACGGCGAAGGCGACCGGGATCCGGGCCGGAAGGTGGCCGGGCGAGACGCGAACCGGCGACACGCGAAGGGGCGGACGCGGCGTGGGCGAAGGGCGATGGCGCAGAGCGGGCGGCGCGCTGTGGCGGGTCGTCGCCGTATGGGCGGTCTCCTCGCTCACCATGCTGGCCCTCGCCGCGATCCTGCCCGACTTCCAGCTCCAGTCCGACGACGGCGACAGCATCACCAGGACCGCCGTCACCGCCGCCTGGGGCGCGGGCGCGTTCGGACTCCTCGGCGCCCTGGTGTGGCCGGTCGCCGTCCGCGCGCTGCTGCTCGTCCCCGCCCTCGTCCTCGGGCTGCTCGTCTTCTTCCTCAACGGCTCGCTGCTGCTGATCGCGCTCTGGCTGATCCCCGACGGCCGCGGCGCCGCCGACCCCGAGACCGCCGTCGCCGTCGCGGCCGTCATGTCGGCCGTCGCCTCCGCCACCTCCACCGCCCTCGCCGTGCGCGACGACAACGCCTACCGCCGAAGGCTCTACCGCCTCACCGACCGCAAACGCCGTCGCACGGACATCCCCGGCGGCCCCGAAACCCCACCCGGGACCCTCTTCCTCCAGCTCGACGGCGTCGGCCACCAGGTCCTTCTCGACGCCCTCGCCGCCGGCCACATGCCCACCGTCGCCGCCTGGGCCGGCACCACCCACCGCCTCACGCCCTGGCGCACCGACTGGTCCAGCCAGACCGGCGCCAGCCAGCTCGGCATACTGCACGGCTCGAACCACGACGTGCCCGCCTTCCGTTGGTACGAGAAGGACACCGGCCGGCTCATGGTCTCCAACCGGCCCGCGAGCGCCGTCGAACTCCAGCGCCGCGCCATCGAGCGCACCGGCGACGGCGGACTCCTCACCGTCGACGGCGCCAGCCGCGGCAACCTCTTCAGCGGCGGCGCCGACCAGCTCGCCCTCGTCCTGTCCATGGCCGCCCGGCGCGGCCGCCGCAACCGCTCCCGCGCGGGCTACTTCGCCTACTTCTCCGACCCCGCCAACGCCGTCCGCACCGCCGGCTCCTTCGTCGCCGAGGCCGCCCGCGAGATCGTCCAGTCCGCCCGCGCACGCCTGCGTGCCGACACCCCCCGGGTCTCCCGCGGCGGCCTGTACCCCTTCATCCGGGCCTTCGCGACCGTCGTCGAACGGGACGTGGTCGTCGCCGCCGTCATGGGCGACCTGCTGGCCGGCCGCGCCGCCGTCTACGCCGACCTCGTCGCCTACGACGAGGTCGCCCACCACTCCGGCCCGCACAGCCACGACGCCGCCAAGGTCCTCCAGCGGCTCGACCGGTCCATCGCCCTGATCGCCAAGGTCGCCGAGCACGCCCCCCGCCCGTACAAGATCGTGCTGCTCTCCGACCACGGCCAGAGCCAGGGGGCGACCTTCGAGAGCGTCTACGGGCTGACCCTGAAGGACCTCGTACGCGCCGGATGCGGGCTGCCCGTACCGCGGCGCGCCGGGCGCACCCCCAGCGGGTCCGAGGCGCGCGACGCCGCACGGGACGCCCTGCGCAGCGCCCTGCACCGGCCGCTGGAGGAGAGCGGCGAGGAGCAGCCGCCGCCCAAGGGCTCCGACCCGGTCGTGCTCGCCTCCGGCAATCTGAGCCTGGTCTCCTTTCCGCACGTACCCCACCGCATGACCCGCGAGGAGATCGACCGCCGCCACCCCGCCCTGCTGCGCACCCTCGCCAACCACCCGGGCATCGGATTCCTGCTGGTACGCAGCGCCGCCCACGGCTCGGTCGTGCTCGGCCCCGGCAACACCGAGGTGCCGGTCGCCGAGCTCACCGACGACGGACCCCTCGCCGTCTTCGGAAAGGGCGCGGCGGAGACCGTACGGCGCACCGACGCGTTCCCGCACGCCGCCGACATCATGGTCAACTCGATGTACGACCCGTCGACCGGCACGGTCCACGCCTTCGAGGAGCAGATCGGCTCGCACGGCGGCCTCGGCGGCGAGCAGTCCCGGCCGTTCCTCCTGTCGCCCCTCGACCTGTCCCCGCCCGTCACCGACGGCGGCGAGCTGGTCGGCGCCGAGCGGGTCCACCGCGTACTGCGCCGCTGGCTGCGCGAGTGCATGGGGCCGCAGGTGCCGCTCGGCCCTTTCCGGCCGGCGGAGATTTCACCGTCCCTGCCCTCGCCGGAAGAAGTTCTTCCGGTCGCCGAGCCGGTCGTGCCGGACAAACGCCACTGATTTGGAACGGCCTTTCGCATCACCGACCATGGGCGGGCTTGTTCGACGAAAGGCGCACCACCCCCCATGACCGGCACCACAACCGAAGAGCACAGCCCCCACGCCCGGCGCTTCGGACTCCCGATCGCCACCGCACTGGTCATGGGCAACATCATCGGCGGCGGCATCTTCCTGCTCCCCGCCTCCGTCGCCCCGTACGGCACCATCAGCCTGGTCGCCTTCGGCGTCCTCACCGTCGGCGCCCTCACGCTCGCCCTGGTCTTCGGCCGGCTCGCCCGGCGCCACCCGCAGACCGGCGGCCCGTACGTGTACGCCCGCGCCGCCTTCGGCGACTTCGCCGGCTTCCTCGCCGCCTGGTCGTACTGGATCACCACCTGGGTCTCCAACGCGGCACTCGCCGTCGCCGCCGTCGGCTACCTCGACGTCCTCGTCCCGCTGCGCGACTCCACGACCGCGACGATCGCCGCCGCGCTGCTCCTGCAGTGGCTGCCCGCGCTCGCCAACCTGGCCGGCACGCGGTACGTCGGCGTCGTCCAACTCGTCGCCACCGTCCTCAAGTTCATCCCCCTGCTGCTGGTCGCCGTCGGCGGTCTGTTCTTCTTCGACGCGGACAACCTCGGCCCGTTCCAGGCCGGCGACCACGGCGCGCTCGGCGCGATCTCCGCCTCGGCGGCGATCCTGCTCTTCAGCTACCTCGGCGTGGAATCCGCCGCCGTCAGCGCGGGCGAGGTCCGCGACCCCCAGCGCAACGTCGGCCGGGCCACCGTCCTCGGCACCCTCGCCGCCGCCCTGGTCTACCTCCTGGGCACCCTGGCCGTCTTCGGCACCGTCGCCCACGACGACCTCGTCGGCTCCTCGGCGCCCTTCTCCGACGCCGTCAACGCCATGTTCGGCGGCGCGTGGGGCGGCACCGCCGTCGCCTGCATGGCCCTGGTCTCCATGGTCGGCGCCCTCAACGGCTGGACCCTGCTCAGCGCCCAGACGCCGTACGCGGCCGCCCGCGACGGACTGTTCCCGCAGGTGTTCGCGGTCAAGAAGCGCGGTGTGCCAACCGTCGGCGTCCTCGTCACGGTCGTCCTCGCCTCGCTGCTCACGGTGTACAACTACACGGCCGGTTCGCAGGGCGTCTTCGAGATCCTCGTCCTGATCACGACGTTCACGGCCACCGTCCCCTACCTGCTGTCGACCGCGGCCCAGATCTACTTCCTCCTCTCGGGCCGCTCCGACCGCGTCCACCGCCCCCGCCTCGTCCGCGACGCCCTCCTCGCCCTGGCCGCCTTCGGCTTCTCCATGTGGCTGGTGGCCGGGTCCGGCTACGCGGCCGTCTACCAGGGCGTGCTGTTCCTCTTCGCAGGCGTGCTCGTCTACGCGTGGATGTCGGCCCGCAAGGCGGCGCGTGCCGAGGACGGTACGGGCGCCGAGGCCGTCGGAGTCGGTGCGGTCGGCGAGGTCGGTGCGGTCGGTTCGGGCGCAGGGGACAGCGCCGCGCCCGCCCTTGAGCCGGCCGGTGAAGGGGAGGAGTGGCCGGTCACGGCAGGGTCGGGCGGACCCTCCCGCCAATGAGGTGAAATCCGGCCTCGGCGTGTAGGCCGGGCGGGCGGATTCCGGGGCGCCGCCACCGGATCCGGCCTGCGGCGGGGTAGTGGGGATGTTCATGAGCTCCGCGCCGACGCCCGTCCCCGAGACGCGCCCTCGCGTGCGCCGGGGCCGCTGCTCGGTCCGCCGTACCGGGCTCGTGGCCCTGCTGGTCCTCGCCGCCCTCCTCGGGGTCTCGGCGCAGGCCGTGGCCGCCGGAACGGCCGTCCCCCGCCCCGCTGCCTCGGCCGCACCCGATCCCGGCGGCGAGTCCGCGGACACCGAGACCGAGTCCACCGCCCCCGCCCGCGCCCGCCGCGCCCACGGAGCCGCGACCGGCGCCGCCCGCCCCTCCCGGACCCGTACCGGCCCGCCCCGCACCGACGACTTGCGGCCCGTACTCCCCCGCACGCTCCACACCGCGCGGTACGTGGTGATGCGCTGCTGAGAGGCCCGTACCTCCCCGCAGCTCATCCCCGATCATCCCCACCGCAAGGGAGCACAGCCATGCCCGTCGACCCTTACGCCGTCATGAACGCCCTGCTGCGCGCGGAGGCCGCCCGCGAACAGGTGCACGCCGCGGACCGCACGGCCCCTGCCCGGGAGAGCGGCGAGCCCGCACCCCGGCCGGAGAGCGAACCTCACCTCGGGGACCACCCCTCCCCTCGCTGAAGCCACGCCCGTCGAGGGGCGCCGGGAGCGGCGCCCCTCAGTGGGCCGCACGCTCCCAGAGCGCGCCGAGGTGCGCGTGGAGGACATCGTGTGCCTCCTGCGGCGCGAGATGGCCGATGAGGACATGGGTGGTGAGACCGTCGGCGAGGGCGAGCAGAGCGCGGGCCTCGCGTCGCGGGTCGAGCGGCTCGGCGGCAGCCCGGTCCCCGGCCTCCGTGACGGCGCCCGCCGCGTCCGCGACGTCTTCGAGGGCTTCTGCCACGAGCCGGGTGAACGTCTGCTCCAGGGCGGCGTAGTTCGTCTTCAGCGTCGCCGCGAGCGGCTCGCTGACGACCGCCTGCGCGACGAAGGCGAGCCAGACCCTGGCCTGGGCGCGGTGCTCCTCACGGAGCAGCGAGATCTCGGTGGCCGCGTGGCCGAGAGCGGTACCGGCCGACTGGGCCGGGCTCCTGACGAGGCGGGCCCGTACGCGCTCGCCGATCCGCTCGCCCACGTGCCCGAGGGCGAAGTCGAGCATCTCCTCCTTGGTGCTGAAGCAGCGCTGCACGGCGCCCATCGACACCTGGGCGCGGGCGGCGACGTCGCGCAGCGTCACGCCCTCCAGCCCGCGCTCGTCGGCCAGCCGGCAGACGGCCTCGGCGATGAGGCGGCGCCGGCCTTCGTGATCGACATGCTTCGGCATGCCCGTCGCCTCTCTGCGTCCTCGACCTGTTCTCGTAACTCCGCCGGAGCTCTCGGCGGAGTTTCCCGGCGGAGTTTATTCGATGCGCTCGCATCGGTTCCAGAGTATGGTTCCGATGCAAGCGCATCGGTACGTGGAGGGGAAAGGACAGCGCCATGCAGGACGCCCTGTGGAAAATGACGGCCGCCGCCCAGGCGGAGGCGGTACGCGACGGAGACGTCTCGGCGGTCGAACTGGTCGACAGCCACCTGGAGCGCATCGCCGAGGTCAACCCGCAGGTCAACGCGGTCACGCAGCTCCTGGCGGAACGGGCGCGGGAGGCCGCCGCGAACACCGACCGGCGACGGGCCGCCGGTGACGTGCTGGGGCCGCTCGCGGGAGTGCCGTTCACGGTGAAGGAGAGCACCGCCGTCGAAGGCGTGCCGACGACGTTCGGCGTGGAACGCTTCCTGGACATGGTGGCACCGGCCGACGCGCCTCCGGTGGCCCGGCTGCGCGCGGCGGGGGCCATCCCCATCGGGCACAGCAACATGCCCACCCTGATCCTGGCGGGGATGCACACGCGCAGCGAACTCTTCGGAGACACGATCAACCCCTGGGACCGCGCCCGTACGCCCGGTGGCACGAGCGGGGGCGACGGCGTGGCCGTCGCCACGGGCATGGCGGCCCTCGGGCTCGGCAACGACTCCGGCGGGTCGGTGCGCATCCCGGCCCAGTTCTGCGGGGTCGCGGCGCTGAAGCCGTCCACGGGCCGGTTCCCCGCCGACCACCGCGCCTTCGGCCCGGAGGACCCCGGACCCGCCTCCCAGATGCTCGTCACCGACGGCCCGCTGGCCCGCAGCGTGGGGGACCTGCGCCTGGCGTACGAGGTCCTGGCCGGGACCGACCCGCGCGACCCCCGGGCCGTGCCGGTGCCCGTGTACGGGGAGCCGCTGCCCGGCCCGGTCAAGGTCGCGGTCGTGTCGGACCCCGGCGGGCACGGCGTCCACCCCGCGATCCGCGCCGCGGTCGCGACCGCGGCCGACGCGCTGCGCGACGCCGGATACGACGTGCGCGAGGTCGACGACGTCCCCAGGCTGGACGAGGCCCTCGACGCGTACGGCCGGATCACCGTGACCGAGTTCGCCCCGACCTGGCCGGCGGTACGCACACTCCTCGGTGACGGCGGAGACCGCTACATCGAGATGACGATGGCCCGGACACCGCCCGCGAGCCCGGCGGAGTTCATGAAGCTGATGGGCATGTGGCTGAACATCCGCCGCTCATGGGCCGAATTCCTCGACGAGTACCCGCTGTTGCTCGGCCCGGTCTTCACCGAGCCCCCGGTGGAGCCGGGCCTGGAGTCGCGCGACAGCGCGGGCCGCGAGCGGGTCGGCTCGGGCATGCGCCTGTGCACGGTCACCAGCTTCGTCGGTGTCCCCGGCGTGGCCGTACCCACCGGCGTGACCGAAGGCCTGCCCATGGGAGTCCAGATCGTCGGCCGCGCCTTCCGCGAGGACCTGTGCCTCTTGGCGTCCCAGGCGATCGAGGACCGCCTCGGCGTCCTGACCCCGCTGGACCCGCGCCCCGCGGTTCGTACGGCCTGAACGCGCGGTGCGCCGGTCTCGGCCGTGGGGGTGGCGGTCGGCGGCCCCGCCCGCCGGGTCGCTCAGCTCGCCTCGGCGAAACTCACGTCCGCGGTGCCGACGACGCCCGCGCGGCGTCCGGGTGCGCTCTGCCACTGCCAGTAGAGGTTGGTGTGCGCGATCACCTGGTCCGGGGGCGGCGCGCCGTACCGACTGAGGTCCTGTGTCGTATGGGCGTCGCCGACGAGCGTCACGTCGTACCCGCGGACGAAGGCGCCGTGCAGGGTCGCGCGTATGCACCCGTCGCTCTGGGCGCCCGTCACGACAAGCCGCCCGACCCCACGCTCGGCGAGCAGCGCCTCCAACGTGGTGTCCTCGAAGGAGTCGCCGTAGATCTTGTGGACAAGAGGCTCGGCCGCTCGGCGGTCCGCCAGCTCCGGCACGTACTGCCAGGGCTCGCTGTCCCGCTCGATCTCGTCGTCGGAGTGCTGCACCCACACCACCGGCACGTCCTCGGCGCGGGCCTTGCCCACCAGGGTGTTGATGTTCGCGATCACACCGTCCCGGTCGTGGGCCCCTGCCACCACCCCGTTCTGGACATCGATGACGAGCAGCGCGGTGTTCGGCCGATCGGGCAGGGTCGTCAAGGGGAACTCCCGTTCGTCGTCATGGGTCTTGTATCGCTCCCCACTGTAGGCCGGGCCACTGACAGTGGTGCTTGACCGGCCTACACGTGCTCCGCGACCAGACTCGCGCGCGCCGCGATCCGCCTGTGTGCCACCGCCAGCGCGGTCACCGCGACGGCCGGCAGGCCCAGTGCCGCCGGCGCGGGAATCCGTACGACGAGCGCGCCCGACGCGAGGAACACGACCCCGCCCCCGAGCAGCGCGGGCGACCAACGGCCCCCGGCCCGCGCCAGGATGGCCGCCGTGCCGAGCGTAGAGCCGCCACGGCACGGCCGCGATCAGCAGCCCGTGAACGGAGTGCGCTAGGCGCGCCGTCCGACGGCGTCCAGCGCCGGTGCGATGACCGCGAAGGCCTGGTCGATCAGTTCGGCCGGGTCCGCGGCGCCGGCGCTGCCGCTCCACCGCTGCAGCACGGTGTCGAAGGCGCTCAGCGCCATGGCGGCCGCCAGCTGCGGATACAGATCGCCGTCCCCGTCGAACCCCTGGCGGCGCGCCACCTCCGCCGCCAGGTCGTCACGCCACTGTGCCTGCCGCTCCAGGAAACGCGCGTGCAGGGCAGGCGTACGCAGAATCAGCTGAACGACGCTCAGCGCCCGGTCGAAGTGGTCGGCGCAGGCGGCGATGGGGACCGACACGGCCTGTCGCAGAGCCACCGACGGGCTCTCCCCGGCGGGGCGAGCCGCCAGTTCCGTGCACATGTCCGCGCCCATCTCGGCCAGGAACTGGACGACCACGTCCTCCTTGGACGCGAAGTACCGGAAGAACGTCCGCTTGGAGACTCCGGCGGTGGCCACGATCTCGTCGATGGTCACCCCGTCGAACCCTTTGCGCGCCAGCAGCTGCAGCGCCGCCTCGGTCAACTCGTTGGAGACGAGCTGGCGTTTGCGCTGGGCCAGGCTGACTTCGGGACGCGTGACTTCGGGGCGTGAGCTCACGGTGCCATGGTAACCCCATGCCTCATATGGCACTCAGAGGCGTCTTGACACTTGGTGTCATGGACGTCAGTGTGTGCCACATGACATCGCAGCAGCGCTGGACCGCCGACCAGATTCCGGACCAGACCCGGCGGGTGTTCGTCGTCACCGGCGCCAACAGCGGCCTCGGCCTGGCGACCACACGCGCGCTCGCCCGCCGCGGCGGCCGGGTGATCCTCGCGGTACGCGACGAGGAGAAGGGCCGCCGCGCGGCCGCCGAGATCACCGCCGAGCACCCGGACGCGGACCTCGACGTACGCCACCTCGACCTGGCCGACCTCGACTCCGTACGCGCCTTCGCCGACCGGCTGCGCCCCGACCACCCCCGTCTCGACGTGCTCGTCAACAACGCCGGCGTGATGGCGCCGCCACGCACACTGAGCCCACAGGGCCACGAACTGCAGTTCGCCTGCAACCACCTCGGCCACTTCGCCCTCACCGGTCTCCTGCTGGACCAGCTGAGCGCCGGACATGACCCCCGCGTGGTGACGGTCAGCTCGATCAACCACCGCAAGGGACGCATCCACTTCGACGACATCTCCGGCGAGCGCACCTACGGCCCCATGGCCTTCTACAACCAGTCCAAGTTCGCCAACGCCGTCTTCGGCTGGGAACTCCACCGCCGCCTGACCCGGGCGGGCAGCCCCGTCCGCAGCGTCCTCGCCCACCCCGGCTACACCGCCACCAACCTCCAGACGAGCGCCCCGATCGCCCTCTGGCGCCTGGTCTTCGGCCGACTCGGCAACCCCCTGCTCGCCCAGTCACCACCCCAGGGCGCCCTGCCCCAGCTCTATGCGGCCACGGCCCCGACCGCCGAAAGCGGCCACTTCATCGGCCCCAACGGCCCCGCCGAACTCCGCGGCACCCCCACCCGAGTGCCGCTGTCCCCCTCAGCCTCGTCCCCGACCACCGCCCGCCGCCTGTGGGACCTCTCGGAACAACTGACGGACGTCCGCTACGGCCTCCCGGCCCCGGTCTAGCCAGACCTGGCGCCGGCCCCCGGCATTACCTCTCACGTAATCGACCCCCGTCACCGGCCCCCGGCATCGTGGGGTCTGCCGGGGCCCCGCCCGGCGCACTCCGGGCGGGGTCGGCGGTTGGAGAGAACTCATCCCTGACGGAGGCTGATCCGCCATGTCACACGCCCTGCTCGCCGGAATCTCCCGTACCACCGAGCCGCAGTCCATGCTGCGTCGATTCCTCGCGCTCGACGCCGTCGTCACCGGGGCGAACGGAGCGGCCTACGCCGTGGCCTCCGCGCCGCTCGGGGAGCTGCTCGGGGTGGATGCCGGGCTGCTGCTCGAACTCGGGCTGCTGCTGGTCGTGTTCGCCGGGTTCGTCGGGTTTCTCGCCTCGCGGGCGCGGCCCGCCGTCGGGGCCGTGAAGGTCGTGGTGGACATCAACGCGGTCTGGGTGGTTCTCAGTGTCGTCGCCCTCGGCGTCTGGCTGTCGCCGACCGCCGTGGGCATGGTCTGGATCCCGGCGCAGGCCGCCGTCGTCGCCGCGTTCGTCGCGTTGCAGTGGTCCGCGCTGCGGGCCGCCGCCGCTACCCGCTGACCGAGCGCAGGTACGCCACCGTCGCCTGGTCGGCCGGGAGCAGCGTCTCGATGGCCAGCTCGGCGACCGTCACATCCATCGGCGTGTTGAACGTCGAGATCGACGACACGAACGACAGCACCTGACCGTCGTGCTCGATCCGCAGCGGCAGCGCGAAGTAGGGGAACGGCACCGGGTCCTCCCGGTCGTCCGGGTCGCCGCCCGTCTCCGGCAGGGGATAGGCGGCGACCTCGTCGTACAGCGCCCGCAGCGGCTCCGAACGGGCCAGGCCGATCTGGCGCTCCATCTGGGCCAGCAGGTGGCCCCGCCACTCCCGCAGGTTCCGGATGCGCGGCGCCAGACCCTCCGGATGGAGGGTGATCCGCATCGCGTTCAGCGGCGGGGTGAGCAGGTGCTCCGGCAGCCCCGACAGCAGCATCCCGATGGCCCGGTTCGCCGCCACCACCGTGTACGAGCCGTCGACCACGATCGCCGGATACGGGTCGTAGCCCTGGAGCAGGGTCTCGATCCCGTCCCGGAGCGTCTCCAGCGACGGGTCGTCCAGCGACGACTCCGTGTACCGGGGAGCGTAACCGGCGGCGAGCAGCAAGGCGTTCCGCTCCCGGACCGGCACCTCCAGGTGCTCGGCCAGCTTGAGGATCATCTCCTCGCTCGGCCGCGACCGGCCCGTCTCGACGAAGGAGATGTGCCGCGCCGAGGAGTCGGCGCGCAGCGCCAGCTCCAACTGGCTCAGCCTCCGGCGCACCCGCCAGCCGCGCAGCAGCGGCCCCACCCCGTTGTCGCCGGCGACAGTTGTCATGGGCAGACGGTAACCCAGGAGGGGAACCGGCCGGGTGACGCCCAGATGGGGAGACCGAAGAGCGGGTACGTAGACCGTATCGTCACCGCCGTACGCCATGTCACACCGTGTGACGGACGCCGCGCAATGTCACATCCGCCACCCCGTCGCCGACTCGGACTCAGTCGACCCACCGTCATATCCGTCTCACCGGAGGGAGCCCCGGCCATGCCCACCCAGCCGCTGTCACAGAAGGAGATCGAGGACCGGCTGCGCGAACTGCCCGGATGGAGCCTGGACGGCGACCGCATCGCCCGCACCTACCGTCTCGGTACCCACTTCGCGGCCACCGCCCTCGTCGTCCACGTCGCCCAGATCCAGGAGGAGCTCAACCACCACTCCGACCTGACCCTCGGCTACAACACCGTCGCCCTCGCCGTGAACAGCCACGACGTCGGCGGTATCACCGAGCGCGACTTCGCCCTCGCCCACCGGGTCGAGGAAGCCGCCCCCGGCCACGGCGCCGACTGACCTCACCCCGGCCGGTCAGCCCCGCTGCCAGGCCGCGGCGGCGAAGGACCCGAAGTCCTTCGGAGCCCGGCCGAGAACCCGCTCCACCCCGTCCGTCACCGAGGCGTTGTGGCCGTCGAGCAGCATCGAGAACAGCCCCGCCAGCCACTGCGCCTCGGGCCGCGGCAGCCCGTACTCCTCCAGCATCGCGGCGTACTCCTCGCCGCTCACCGGTACGTACGTCACCGTGCGCCCCGAGGCCCGGGAGATCTCGGCGGCCACCTCGGCGAAGGTGAGCAGCCGCGGCCCGGTCACCTCATGGACCAGCCCCGCGTGACCGTCCTCCAGGAGCGTCGCGACCAGCACGTCGGCGAGGTCGTCGGCGTCGATGAACGGCTCGGCGGTGGTCCCGGCCGGGAAGGGGATCGCGCCCGCCCGCACGCCGTCCGCCATGGCGCCCTCGTTGAAGTTCTGCGCGAAGAACGAGGCCTGTACGACCGTCAGCTCCACGCCCGTGGCCGCCTCCCGCAGCGCGTCCTCGGTCTGCAGCGCCTCCGGCTCGCCCCGTCCCGACAGCAGTACCAGCCGCCGCACCCCGAGCCCGGCGGCGAGCTTCCCGAAGGCGTCCATCGCCTCGACCGCCCCGGGCGCGGCAACATCCGGGTAGTAGGCGACGTACGCGGCGTCCGCCCCGCTCAGGGCCGGCCCCCAGGTCTCCGGCGCCTCCCAGTCGAAGACGGTCGAGCCCCTGCGGGAGCCGGAGCGTACGGTCACATTGCGCGCCTGGAGCCGCTCGGCGACCCGGCGTCCGGTCTTGCCCGAGCCGCTGGTGACCAGGACGGTCCCGATGGACGCCGTGTCCGCCACAGGGGTCGCGTCCAAGTTGGTGTTCGTCGTCGTTGTCATGCCTCAAGACTGGTGGCGGGCAAGGCAACTTCCCATGCTGCACAGGCTCAATCGCATACGCGTGCGTCTACGCTTCCCGCATGGACGCACTCGCCGGACTCCTGGACGGACCGCGGGCCAAGGGGGCCTTCCTCCTCCGTATGGTCATGGAGCCACCCTGGGCGGTACGGATCGACGACCGCGCCCCGCTCTGCCTGATGTGCGTCACCGAGGGCGAGGCGTGGATCGTCCCCGACGAGGGCGACCCGGTCCTGCTGCGCCCCGGCGACGTGGCGATCGCCCGCGGACCCGAGCCGTACACCGTCGCCGACATCCCGCACACCGCGCCGCAGGCCGTCGTCGGCCCCGGCGGCACCTGCACCACCCTGCGCGGGGAGCCGCTGTCGCAGGCCATGCGGCTGGGGGTACGCACCTGGGGCAACGCCGCGGACGGCTCGCACACCATGCTCATCGGCACCTACCAGATGGGCGGCGAGGTCAGCCGCCGTCTCCTCGACGCACTGCCGTCCCTGCTGCACATCCCCGCCGCCGTGTGGAACTGCCCCCTCATGCCCATCCTCGACGAGGAGATCTCCCGCGACGAGCCCGGCCAGAGCGTCGTCCTCGACCGGGTCCTGGACCTGCTCCTGATCGCCGTACTGCGCGCTTGGTTCTCCCGGCCGGGCGCCGAGGCGCCCGCCTGGTACCGCGCCATGGGCGACCCCGTCGTCGGGCATGCCCTGCGCCTGCTCCACGACGATCCGGCCCACCCCTGGACGGTCGCCGCACTCGCCGCCAAGGCCGGCGTCTCCCGCGCCGGCCTCGCCCGGCGCTTCACCGAACTGGTGGGTGAGCCCCCGATGGCGTACCTGACCGGCTCGCGGCTCGCGCTCGCCGCCGACCTGCTGCGCCAGACGGACGCCACCGTCGAGTCGGTGGCCCGGCAGGTCGGCTACAGCAGCTCGTTCGCCCTCAGCGCCGCCTTCAAACGCGAACGCGGCATCAGCCCCCAGGAACACCGCACAGCCGGCCCCGCCCCCTGTACCTGACCGTCCGCACCGTTGCCGAAACGGCAACGAAACTCGCCTCGAACCGGCCGGGCCAGCACGCTGACTCCATGAGCCATCACCACCACCACGACGACACGCAGATCGACTGGAACGAGCTGAGCACGCTCCTGGAGACCGGGGCCGAGCTGCAGGCCCCCCTCTACACCCAGGCCGCGTCCTGGCTCGGCACCCTGGTGCCCGCCGCAGGGGTGCGCCGGATCCTCGACGTCGGCAGCGGGCCCGGCGTCCTCACCTGCCTCCTCGCCAAGGCGTTCCCCTACGCCGAGGTCGTCGCCGTCGACGCCGAGCAGCCCCTCCTCAAGCAGGCCGCGCGCCGCGCCGAGCGAGCCGGCCTTGGCGACCGCGTCTCCGTACGGCACGCCGAACTCCCCGCAGCCATCGATGACTTGGGCGAGGCGGACCTGGTCTGGGCGGGCAACTCGCTGCACCATCTGGGGGATCAGCGCGCCGCCCTGAGCGCGTTCACCCGGCTGCTGCGCCCCGGCGGGCTGCTCGCCGTCGTCGAAGGCGGCCTGCCCGCCCGCCACCTGCCCAGGACCATCGGCATCGGCCGGCCGGGCCTGGAGGCCCGCCTCGACGCGGTCCACGCGGACTGGTTCACCGATATGCGGGCCGAGCTGCCCGGCCACACGGAAGAGACCGAGGACTGGCGCGCCCTGCTCACGGCGGCCGGCGTCACGCCGAGCGGCACCCGGACGTTCCTGCTGGACGTACCGGCTCCGCTGCCCGCCGTCGTACGCGACCACGTCGTGGCCGGGTTCACCCGCCGGCGGACGGTTCTCGCGGACCGGCTCGCCGCCGACGACCTGGCCACCCTGGACCGGCTGCTCGACCCGCGGGACCCGCAGAGCCTGCACCGGCGGCCCGACGTGTACTACGCCACCGCACACACCGTCCACACCGCCCGGCGCGGCTGACCGCCGCCCCCCTCGACCGCACCGGGTGCCACCGGCCCCGGTGATCGTCTAGGACACGGGCTCCAGCCGCCACCACTGCGCGGGGGAGTCCGTGTCCTCCCACTGCCGCACGGCCCCGCCGTCCTCCGTCGAACCGTCGGCGACCTCCAGCAGCAGCCCGCTGATGAAGCTGACCAGCGCCACGGTCCCCGGGGACTGGAGGTCCTGCTCGATGATCCACTCCTGGGCGCCGAAGTTGTTGGCCCTCCACTGCTGGACCGCGGCGCCGTTCTCGGTGGACGCGTTGGCCACGTCCAGCCGCTTGCCGCTGGCCATGTTCACCAGATGATGCAGCCCGCTGCCATTGGGCACCGGCGCTATGTGCCAGTGCTGGCCGGACGTGCCGTTCTCCGCGGCCTGCTGGACCCGGGCGCCGCTGCCCTTGGCGCCCTTGTGGACCTCCAGGACCAGCCCGCTGCCGACATTGCGCACCCGATAGACGCCCTCGGGGAACGGGGCAGGGGACGGGCTCACCGGCTGTACTCCTCGCTCGTACGGTGTGAGCTCACACGCTGTGAAGTTGTACGGGGTGAGCTCGTACCGCGTGAACTCGTGCCGTGTGCAGTGGTACGGGGTGGCTCCGTACGGTGTGACATGGCCGGCACCGTCGACATGGTCCGGAACGTGCGCCGGTAGGCCGCCGGGGAGACCCCGACCACGCTGCGCATGTGCTGCCGCAGGGAGTTGCCGCTGCCGAAACCGGCCCGGTCGGCGATGTGGTCCACCGGAAGATCGCTCGTCTCCAGCAACTGCTTGGCCAGCTCGACGCGTTGCGCCGTCAGCCACTGCCCGGGCGTGAGACCCGACTCGTCCCGGAAGCGGCGCGTGAACGTCCGTACACTCATCCGCGCGTGCCCGGCCAGCTCCGCCAGAGTCAGCGGCCGCTCCAGGCGTTCCAGAGCCCACGCGCGCGTCGGCGCGGTCGTGGCCACCGACAGCTCGGGCACGGGCCGTTCGATGAACTGCGCCTGTCCGCCCTCCCGCCACGGCGGTACGACACAGAGCCGGGCGACCCGGTTGGCGACGGCGCTGCCGTGGTCACGGCGCACCAGATGCAGACACAGGTCGACGCCCGCGGCCGCGCCCGCCGACGTCAGCACGTCCCCGTCGTCGACGAACAGCACCTCGGCGTCGACCTCGACACGCGGGAACAGCGCCCGGAAGTGGTCCGCCTCGTACCAATGCGTCGTCGCCCGCCGCCCGTCGAGCAGCCCGACGGCCGCCAGAGCGTACGCGCCCGTGCAGATGGACACGATCCGCGCGCCGGGCCGGATCCGGGCCAGAGCGTCCTTCAGCTTCTGGTCGAGCAGACCCTCCTCGGCCTGCCGCCGCAGAGCGTGCGCGGGTGGTACGACCACGGTGTCGGCCTCCTCCAGGGCTTCGGGGCCGTGCTCGACGGAGACTGAGAACCCCGCGTCCGTACGGACCGGGGCGCCGTCCGGCGTACACACCCGCACGTCATACAGCGGCGAGCCGTCCCCGTCCCACGCGCAGTCGAAGATCCGTGTGGGGATCCCCAGTTCGAAGGGCATCACCCCGTCGGGGGCGAGGACGACCACCCGGTGTCTGCCGCCTGCCCGATCTCTGTCACCACGATCCATGGCCAGATCCTGTCACATCATGGCCATCCGGCCAGTACCGGGGGAGCTGCCCCTGGCGGAGGCTGAGGACGTAGAGCGGCACAGGGCACGGCCCTCGCCCCAAGCGATTCCACGCCGCCGTGCACCGCCGTACACGCAGCCTCACCGCACCATGTGAAAGGGCACACACCCGATGACCAGCAACGCCGCGACCGCCACCATGCGCGCCATCGGCACCCCCGAATGGGGCGGCCCGGAGGTCCTCACCGAGGTCCGCCTCGCCCGCCCCGAGCCCGGCCCGACCGAGATCCTGGTCCGCGTCCACGCCGCCGGCGTCAACCCCGTCGACTGGAAGTCCCGCGCCGGCGGCGGCTTCGGCCCGTGGGGCGAGACACCCGTCCTCGGCTACGACGTCTCCGGCGTGGTGGAGGCCGTCGGCCTCGGTGTCACGCTGTACCGCCCCGGCGACGAAGTGCTCGGGATGCCCGACTTCCCTCGCCAGGCCGGCGGCTACGCCGAGTACGTCACCGGGCCCGCCCGCCACTTCGTCCGCAAGCCGGCCGGCCTCGACCACATCCACGCGGCGGCCTTGCCGCTGGCCGGGCTCACCGCCTGGCAGTCTCTCGTCGAGACCGCCCGGCTGCGCCCCGGCCACCGTGTCCTGATCCACGCCGCGGCGGGCGGTGTCGGCCACCTCGCCGTCCAGATCGCCAAGGCCCACGGCGCCCACGTCATCGGCACCGCCAGCGCCCCCAAGCACGCATTCCTGCGCGAGCTCGGCGCCGACGAGCTGATCGACTACACCACCACCGACTTCACCGAGGCTGTACGGGACGTGGACACCGTCCTCGACACCGTCGGCGGCGACTACACCGCCCGCTCCCGGACCGTCCTGCGCGAGGGCGGAACGCTCGTCCCCCTCACCGCCCCGGTCGACGGCGTGCCCGGCTTCACCATCGTCGAACCGGACTACGCCGGCCTGCGCGCCCTGACGGCCCTGATCGAGCAGGGCAGACTCCGCGTCGAGGTCGACACCGTCCTGCCGCTCGCCGAGGCGGCGAAGGCCCACGAGCTCGGCGAGACCGGCCGGACCCGGGGCAAGATCGTCCTCACGGTCTGACCCGGCTCACCCGAACGCCTCCGGGTCCGGGCCGAGCCGGCGGCCCTCGTCCAGCGCCGCGAAGGCCGCCATGTCGTCCTCGTCGAGGGTGAAGTCGAAGACGTCGAGGTTCTCCCGGATCCGGGACGGGGTCGCCGACTTGGGGATGGCCACGTTCCCCAGTTGCAGATGCCAGCGCAGCACCACCTGGGCCGGGGTCCGCTCGTGCTTACGGGCGACCGCCACGACCGTCGGCACCTCCAGCAGGCCGCGCCCCTGCCCGAGCGGCGACCACGCCTCGGTGGCGATCCCGTACCGCGAGTGCGCCGCACGGGACTCGGCCTGCTGGAACTGCGGGTGCAGCTCGATCTGGTTGACGGCAGGCTCGACGGACGTCTCGGCGACGAGCCGGTCCAGGTGCCGCGGCAGGAAGTTCGAGACACCGATCGCCCGCGCCCGGCCCTCCGCGTGGATCTTCTCGAACGCCCTGTACGTGTCGACGAACGCGTCCTGCGACGGCACCGGCCAGTGGATCAGATAGAGATCGACGTGGTCGAGGCCCAACCGGTCCAGGGACGCGTCGAAGGCGCGCAGTGCCGAGTCGAAGCCGTGGTCGTTGTTCCACAGCTTGGTGGTGACGAAGAGCTCGTCCCGGGGGATCCCCGAGCCGGTGACCGCCCGGCCGGTGCCCCGCTCGTTCCCGTACGCCGCCGCGGTGTCGATCGACCGGTACCCGGCCTCCAGGGCCGTGGTCACGGCCCGCTCCGCCTCGTCGTCGGGGATCTGCCAGACACCGAAGCCGAGCTGGGGCATGGTGACGCCGTTGTTGAGCGTGATGGAGGGGACCTTCGTCACGGGCTTTCGATCCTTCACTGGTCGTCGGGCACGTCCGTCAGGTGTACGTCACCATCGTGGGCGATCACCTCGCCCGCCGCACGTCCGTGCCGCTCCCCGGAGGTCCGCGTGCCGAGGTACGCGTCGCGGACCCGCGGATCCGCGCGCACCTCGTCGGGCGTGCCGGCCGCGAGGACCTCGCCCAGATCCAGCACCACCACCCGGGCGCACAGCTCCATCACGAAGGTCACATTGTGCTCGACGAGGAGGACCGCGCAGTCCTCCTCGTCCGCCATGTGACGTACCACCGCCGCCAGCTGCCCGCGCTCGCGTGCCGTCATGCCCGACGCCGGCTCGTCGAGGAGCAGCACCCGCGGCGGATCGGCCAGCGCCCGGGCCAGCTCCACCATCCTGGCCCGGCCCACCGGCAGCGCCCCGGCGTACGCGCCCGCTATGTCCTCAAGGCCGCATTCCCGCAGCAGCGACACCGCCCGCGCCCGGCGCTCGCGCGTAGTGCCCCGGCGCCACTCCTGCGCGACGAGAAGATTGTCCTCGACCGTCAACTGACCGAAGAGCTGCTGCCGTTGGAAGGTGCGGCGCAGCCCGTGCCGGGCCCGCCACACCGGCGAGCGGCGGGTGACGTCACGGCCGTCGAGCAGGACCCGGCCCTCCTCCGGCCGCCGGATCCCCGACACCACGTCGAACAGGGTCGTCTTGCCCGCCCCGTTGGGCCCGATCAGCCCGCACACCTCGCCCGGCCGCACCCCGATCCGTACGTCCGACAGGGCCCGCACCCCGCCGAAGCGGACGCCGACCCCGGACGTCTCCAGCGCGTACCCGCTCATCGGCGCCTCCCCTGCGACATGCCCAGATAGGCCTCCGTCAGCCGGTCCGTCTCCACCTCCGCGCGCGGCCCGCACCAGGAGACGGCGCCCTGCGCCAGATAGGCGACCGTGTCCGCGATGCCGAGGACCTCGGCGGCCTTCTCCTCGACGAGCAGCAGCGCGGTACCGTTGCCGCGCAACTCCACAAGGAGGGTGAAGACCTCGTCCACCACGCGCGGCGCGAGCCCGAGCGACGGCTCGTCGGCGACCAGCACCGCGGGCGGGTGCTGCAGCAGCGGCGCGAGGGCCAGCAGCTGCTGCTCGCCACCGGACAGCGAGCCGGCGGCCACGTTCCGGCGCCGGGCGAGGGCCTCGAACCGGTCGTAGACCGCGTCGCGGGCGTCCCGGTCGGAGAGCTGGAGCAGCAGGTTCTCCTCGATGGTCAGCCCCGGGAAGATGCCCCGCCCTTCCGGAGCCAGCAGCACCCCACGTCGCGCCCGCCCCACCGGCCCCTCCCGCGACGCCGCGCGCCCGCCGACCCAGACCTCTCCCCGTCGGGGGCGGAGCAGCCCCGCCGCGACGCGGCACGTCGTCGACTTCCCCGCCCCGTTGGGTCCGAGCAGGGCGAGAATCTCCCCCGGCCGTACGGCGAGATCGACACCGTGCAGTACGGGTGCGGTGCCGTAGCCCGCGTGTATACCGTGCAGCCGCAGCGCCGCGCCGTCGCGCGCGCCCGCCCCCGGTTCCTCTCCGGATCCCGGCCTCGGCTCCGCCCCCTGTGCAGACGCGTACGCGGACGCGGACCCCGACGCCGGCCCCTTCCGGCCCGCCTGCCTGCGTGCGTGCCACCGCAGCGGGATCGCCGCGCAGTAGCCGTCCGGATCATTGGCCAGCGCCAGGCCCGCCAGACCGAACAGGATCACCGGAAGGTGCGCGGACTCGGTGACGTACTGCGCCAGCAGATGCGGCGCCAGCGCGAAGACCAGGCCGGCGACCACCGCGTACTGCGGCCGCCGTACCCCCGCCGCGACCACGACCGCCAGCCAGATCAGCCCCGTCATCGCCGTGAAGTCCGTCGCCGTGACGCGTGTGTTGTACGAGGTGTACATGACGCCGCCGAGGCCCGCCAGGCCCGCCGAGACGGTGAAGAGCAGGAGTTTCGTCCGCACCACCGAGACACCGCAGGCGAGCGCCGCCTCGGGGGCCGACCGTACGGCAAGCATCGCCCGGCCCCGGGCGGAGTCACGCAGCCGCGTCAGCGCGTACACGGTGACCGTGCACAGTACGACGAGCGCTACCCCCATTGCCCGGTCGTCCCCGAGGTCGAGCGGCCCGATCACCGGCCGGGGGATCTCCCAGCCGGTGTCGCCGTTGCGCAGCCACCGGAACTGGAAGAGGACCTGATCGGCCAGGAAGGCCAGGGCCAGCGTCGCAAGGGCCAGCGACCGGCCGCCAAGGCGCAGCGCGGGCAGCGCCACCACCGCGCCGAGCAGCGCGGCGACACCCGTCCCGACGGCCAGGGCGAGGACGAATGGCCAGCCGTGGCTCATCAGCAGCCCGGCCACCAGCGCCGCCGCCGTCACGAAGGTGGCCTGGGCGAGGGAGACCATCGCTCCGAGGCCGGTCACCACCGTGAACGACACGAACACCAGGGAGATCGCGAGCCCTTGGGTGAGGATGCCGCTCCAGAAAGGTGTCGTCACGGTGTAGAAGGCGGCACAGAGCAGTACGGCCGCCGCCAGCCACGGCGCCCACCGGCGGGCCCAGGTCGTACCCGCCAGATGGTCCACCGGCGGTGCCTCCGCCGTGGCCGTCCCCGCCGCACGTCCTCGGCGCGCCCGGATCAGCAGACCGGCGAAGAGGATCAGGAACGGCACCGCCGTGCGGAAGCCGGTGATGCCCTCGGCGAAGGTCGCGTACCCGGCGACCAGGTTCTGCAGCACCCCGAGCCCGAGGCCCCCCGCGAAGGCGAGCGGGACCGACACGAACCGCCCCAGCACGGCGGCCGTCGCCGACACGAACAAGAACAGGGTGTAGTCGTGCGCGGAGAGGCCCAGCAGAGGCGTGGCGAGCACCCCCGCCAGACCCGCGAGCCCCGACGACAGCATCCACGCGACCGACGAGAGCCGGTCCGCGCTGATGCCCCGCAGCTCGACCAGGCCCCGGTTGTCGACGGCCGCCCGCAGCCGTAGCCCGAGGCGCGTGTGCCGCATGAGCACCCACAGCGCCATCGCCGCCACAGCCGTCACGGCCCAGGTGATCAGCTGGTCGGAGTCGATGCCGACACCGTCCAGCGGCTGCCAGGACACGGCGGGGCTCGGCCCGACGCCCGGCAGCCCGAACTGGTTCTCGGCGGGCAGCACCGGCGCGCCCGCGTCCGCCAGCAGCTCCACCACCCACAGCCCCGCGGCCGGCAGCGCGACCAGCAGCCCAATCGTGGCCACGATCTGCGCGGTCTCACCGACCCGCGCCAGCTTGCGGAACATCAGCCGGTCCAGGCCCCAGCCGATCCCAGGGGCCACGACACACACCAGCAGCAGCGCCGTGGGCACGGCCGGCCAGCCGAAGCCGGAGTGCAGCTCGTAGAAGGCGAGTGCGCAGAGGTAGGCGGTGGCGCCGTGCGCGAAGTTGAAGAGCCCGGAGGCGGAGTACGACAGGACGAGTCCCGTCGCGAGCAGGGCGTACAGCGCGCCCGAGACCAGTCCGCTCAGTACGAATCCCAGCAGGTCACCCATGCCGAATGCCGTATGCCGGGGCCGTCAGTCGAACGGGATCGGCGGGTAGCACCGGAACGGCACCGACACCTCGTACCGTCCGTCCTTGAGCTGGACGAGCGCCCCGCAGCCGAAGCTCTCCTTGCGGCCCTTGGGCAGGGCACGGTCGCCCACCAGCGTCCCCGTGTCGGAGAAGGAGGCGGCGGCCTGCTGGAAGGAGTCGACGCTGAGATCCTTGCCGGCCTTCTCGGCGAGGGAGAGGAAGAGGTCGGCCGACATGTAGCCGGTCACCATATGCATGTTGAGCGGTACGTTCTTGCCGCCCGCCGCCTTCCTGATGTCCTCCTTGAACTGCTTCATCGCCGGTGTGTCCGACTCGAACGGCTGAAATTGCAACAGCACATGCACACCGTCCAGGGCCTGCCGTGTCGCGTCCTTGGCGAGCAGGCCCGGGTCGTAGTCGGTGGGATCGGAGATCACCCCGCGGTAGCCGGCCCGCTTGAGCGCGGTGAACAGGCCGATGTTGTACGGCGTCTGCATCACGGAGACCACCGCGTCGGGCGCCTTGCCGTCGCGGGAACCCAGGATCTCCTTGGTGTACGCGGACCAGTCGTTCGGGGTGGAGGCGGCCGGAACGACGGCCTTGGCGTACGAGACGGTGAACCCGGCCGCGGTGAAACCGCGGGTGAAGGTACGGATGCCGAACTTCCCGGCGTCGTTGTCGGTGGCGATCAGCGCGACGGACTTGCCCTTCGCGCCGCCGAGGACGGCGCCGAGGCCCTCGGGCCAGGTCTGGTTGAGAGTGCCGCCGGGCATGGGGACCAGGCAGCCGTTGAATCCGTACAGGTGTGCGGGGCCGCAGAAGGACGGCAGGGTGCCCCAGCCGATCGTGGGCACCTTCTGCTGGTCGAGGAAGTCGGCGCCGGTGAAGGTGACGGAGCTCATCGGGGAGACGGCGAAGACGTGGTCCTGCTGGACCAGTTTGCGGGCGGCGGCGAGGTTCTTGGCCGGATCCTGACCGTCGTCCTCGGCGCCCAAGTACTCGATCTTCCGTCCGTGGACGCCGCCTTCCGCGTTGGCGCGGTCGTAGCGGGCGCGGGCGCCGAGGTCGGTGTCCTTCTTGGAGTAGCCGCTGGCGGTGGTCATGGAGACGATGCCGCCGACCTTGATGGACGTGGCGCTCACTCCCCGCGTGGCGGAGCCGGGGCCATCGCCCGGACTGCCGCCGGTGGAGGCGGAGTTGCACGCGGTGGCGAGGAGCAGGGCGGCGGTGGCCGCGGCGAGGGTGCGGATCGATCGCAACACGGTGGGTCCCTCCGTCAAGTGACCCGAATTGTGCGGTGGGGCTGATCGACCGTCAATAACTGACGCAGCATCAATTGATGAGCCGTCAGATAAGGCGTTGAGATCGGCTGCGTGATCGTCAGACGTCACCAATCAGCCGTAGAGCGCGTTCACTTCCGCCGCGTACGCCGCCTCGATCGCCTTCCGCTTCAGCTTCAGCGACGGCGTCAGCAGCCCGTGCTCCTCGCTGAACGGATGCGCCAGGATCCGGAACGTACGGATCGACTCCGTCTGCGACACCGACGTGTTGGCCGCCACCACCGCCCGCCGTATCTCCGTCTCCAGCGCCGGATCCCGCACCAGCTCGGCAGCCGGCAGCGGCGGCCGGTTCTGCATAGCGAGCCAGTGATCCACCGCCTCCTGATCCACCGTCACCAGCGCGGCGATGTACGGCCGGTCGTTGCCGACGACAATGCACTGCGCCACCAGCGGATGCGCCCGCACCCGCTCCTCCAGGCCCGCCGGCGACACACTCTTGCCGCCGGAGGTCACCAGGATCTCCTTCTTCCGCCCGGTGATCGTCAGATAGCCGTCCTCGTCGAGCGCGCCCAGATCCCCGGTGGCCAGCCAGCCGTCCCGGAGCACCGCCCCGGTGGACCGCGGATCGTTCAGATAGCCGGAGAAGATGTGCGGGCCCCCCAGCCACACCTCCCCGTCCTCGGCGATGTGCACCGTCGTCCCCGGGATCGGCTGCCCGACCGTGCCGTACTTGGTCCGCTCAGGCGGGTTCGCCGTGGCCGCCGCCGATGACTCCGTCAGCCCGTACCCCTCGTAGACCGTGACCCCCGCGCCCTCGAAGAAGAGCCCGAGCCGCCGGTCCATCCCCGAACCGCCCGACATCGCGTGCCGGACCCTGCCGCCCATCGCGTCGCGCACCTTCCCGTACACCAGCTTCTCGAAGAACTGGTGCTGCACCCGCAGCGGCGCCGACGGCCCGGGCCCCAGGCCGAACGCCCGCTGCTCCAACGCCTCCGCGTAGCGCACCGCCACCTCGACCGCCTTGTCGAACGGCCCGAGCCTGCCCTCCTTCTCGGCCCTGCGCCGCGCCGCGTGGAACACCTTCTCGAAGATGTACGGCACCGCCAGGATGAACGTCGGCCGGAACGCCGCCAGGTCGGGCAGCAGGGCGCTCGCCGCGAGGACCGGCTGATGCCCGATCTTCACGCCGCTGCGGATCGCCGCCACCTCCACCATCCGACCGAAGACATGGGCGAGCGGCAGAAACAGCAGTGTCGACGGCTCGTCGCCCGGCTTGGAGTGGAACACCGGCTCCCAGCGCCCCGTCAGCACATCTGACTCGAACATGAAATTGGAATGTGTAATGACACAGCCCTTGGGGCGGCCCGTCGTCCCCGACGTGTAGATCACCGTCGCCACCGACTCCGGCGTCACCGCCCGCCGGTGCCGGTGCACCACGTCCTCGTCGACCGCGGCGCCCGCCGCGACCAGCTCCGCCACCGCACCCGCGTCCAGCTGCCACAGCCGCTTCAGCCGCGGCAGCCGGTCCACCACCGAGCCGATCGTCATCGCATGGTCCTCGTGCTCCACCACGCACGCCGTCACCTCGGCGTCGTGCAGCATCCAGAACACCTGCTCGGCGGATGACGTCGGATACACCGGTACGGGCTGCGCGCCGACCGTCCACAGCGCGAAGTCGAAGAGCGTCCACTCGTAGCGCGTACGGGACATCACGGCGACCCGGTCGCCGAACCGTACGCCGTGCGCGATCAGCCCCCTGGCCAGCGCGAGGACCTCGTCACGGAACTCCCGCGCCGTCACGTCCCGCCAGTGCCCGGCGGCGTCCTTACGGCCGAGGGCGACCCGGTCCGGAGCGTTCTGGGCATGGTCGAACACGGCGTCCGCCAGGCCCCCGACCTGAGGCGCCGCCTCCACGGGCGGCGCAGTGAACTCGCGCAATGACTTGCTCCTTGGTGGCGCTCCGCACAGCGCCGGTGACGGTACCCCACCCCTGGGCCCTGCGGGAGGGCCTTCACAATGTCCGGACAACTGACAACGTCACAGGTCAGACCGGGGGAGCGGGGTTCGGCCCCGATTGGGGAAGGGTGCTGGGGAGAGATCGGAGGGGCGCTACTGACTCGCGGGTAAGTAGTGAGCGGGGCGAATCTGCACCGAATCTGTACCGGGTGGGCACGGGGAAGGCTCCTGGCAAGGGACTGCCGGTCGCTGCTCGTTCGGCGTCGCGTCGGCTCTTTCCGGTGGCTCCGGTGGCTCCTGGCTCCGGTGGCTCCTGGCTCCGGCGGCTCGTGGCGGCTCCGGTGGTCCCGTGGTTCCGGGCGTGACCCGCACCGGCCCGCCGCCCCTCATTCCCCCGTCACCAGTCCGCCGTCCTCAGTCCCTCGCCGCCGGGCCGCGCAGACGGTCACCGCTCGCGAGGATCGCCGAGGCCAGCGCGTCCGCCGCCTCCCGCGCGCCCCGCGGCTGCTCCGCCTGTCGTACGACGAAGTCGACGCCGCCGAGCTCCGGCAGGCCCGCCCGGGCCGGCACGGCAGTGAGGCCCGGCGGGATCAGACCGCGCGTATGCGCCATGACGCCCAGGCCCGCGCGGGCCGCCGCGATCAGACCGCTCAGGCTGGAGCTCGTACAGGCGATCCGCCACGCCCGGCCCTGCGCCTCCAGCGCCTCCAGGGCGCGGGCCCGGGTGATCCCCGGGGCCGGGAAGACGATCAGCGGCACCGGACGGTCCGGCTCGAGACGCAGCCGGGGCGCCCCGATCCAGGTGAGCGCCGACTGCCAGACCAGCTCGCCCCGGCTGTCCCCGGCGGGGCGCTTCGCCAGGATCAGATCCAGGCGTCCCGCCTCCAGCTGCGCGTGCAGCGTGCCGGAGAGCTCGACGGTCAGTTCCAGATCGACCTCGGGATGATCGCGCCGGAACGCCTCAAGAACCTCCGGCAGGCGGGTGACCACGAAGTCCTCGGAGGCGCCGAACCGCAGCCGGCCCGCCAGCCGGGTCCCGGTGAAGAAGGCCGCCGCCCGTTCATGGGCCTGGAGGATCGTCCGCGCGAAACCGAGCATCGCCTCACCGTCCTCGGTGAGATCGACGCTGTGCGTGTCACGGCTGAACAGCTGGCGACCCGTAGCCTCCTCCAGCCGCCGCACATGCTGGCTCACCGTCGACTGGCGCAGCCCCAGACGGCGCGCCGCCCGCGTGAAGCTCAGCGTCTGGGCGACGGCGAGAAAGGTCCGCAGCTGCGTCGGGTCGTACACACCGCCATGTTATTGCGAATCGCGATCGCAGTCAGAGTGGTGTACGGGATTCCCGATCGCTCGCCGACCGCGCAGGATGGGAGAGGCGGAGTGCGGCCGTTGCCTGGCGCGTCAGCCGCTCCGGCACCGTGAAGGCCTGGCGCGGAGCCCGCGCGTCCCCTCGGTCCCGCGCCGCCGTCCACCGCAGACCGCTCAGCCGCCGCAGACACCCCAGAAGGAGCCCCCGCCCCCCATGAGCCGCCGCACCACCCTCCTGCCAGCCTGGCTGCCCGTCGATCCGTACGTCCTCCTCCTGCTGGGTACGGTCGGTGTCGCGGCCCTGCTGCCGGCCTCCGGAGTCGCCGCCGACATGGTCGGCTCGGCCTCCACCGGGGCGATCGCGCTGCTCTTCTTCCTCTACGGCGCCCGTCTCTCCACCCGCGACGCACTGGACGGGCTCACCCACTGGCGTCTCCACCTGACCGTGCTCGCCTGCACCTTCGTCGTCTTCCCGCTGCTCGGCCTCGCCGCCGGCGGACTCGTACCGGCCATACTCACGCCCGCCCTGTACGGCGGGCTGCTCTTCCTGTGCCTGGTCCCCTCGACGATCCAGTCCTCCATCGCGTTCACCTCGCTCGCCCGCGGGAACGTCGCCGCCGCCATCTGCGCCGGCTCCTTCTCCAGCCTCGCCGGGATCGTCGTCACCCCGCTCCTCGCCGCGCTGCTCATCGGCGGCAGCGCCGGAGGCTTCTCCGCCGACTCCCTGCTGAAGATCGTGCTCCAGCTGCTTGTGCCGTTCCTCGCGGGACAGCTGCTGCGGCGCTGGGTGAGCGGCTTCCTGCTGCGACACAAGAAGGTGCTCGGTTACGTCGACCGCGGCTCGATCCTGCTCGTCGTCTACACCGCCTTCAGCCAGGGCATGGTCGCGGGCATCTGGCAGCAGGTCACCCCTGGCCGTCTCGCCGCGCTGCTCGGGGTCGAGGCGGTGCTCCTCGCCGTCATGCTGAGCCTCAGCTGGTACGGAGCCGGTCGCCTCGGCTTCGGCCGGGAGGACCGGATCGCGATCCAGTTCGCCGGGTCGAAGAAGAGCCTCGCGGCCGGTCTGCCGATGGCGAGCGTGCTGTTCGGCTCCCAGGCGGCGCTGGCCGTCCTGCCCCTGATGCTCTTCCACCAGATGCAGCTGATGGTCTGCGCGGTGATCGCCACACGCCGCTCACGCGACGCGGACGCGACCGCGCAGGCCGGGAACCGGGACGCCGTCCCGGCGGGGGGCTGACTCCGGCCGCCGTGGCGCGGGACCGTCCCGGGTGGCTCCGACGCTGGCGTCGGGGGGCGGGAGGAAACCGACGCCCGCCGAGGCTCGGGGATCGGGATGCCGTCCCCCTGGGGAGGTGACTTCCGGTCGCCGGGGCGCGCGAGACCGGCCCGGCGCGGCTCCGCCGTCCGCCGAAGCATGGGGAACGGTCCCGGCCGGAGGACCGACCTGCCAGTGGCGCTCCGACCCGGCCACATCGCCGGTGGCGATCCCGCCGAGCCGGGCCCGTGGACCGCCCCGGCGGGAATCCGAATTTCCGCCGAGGACGGGCGCACCGTACGGAGGGAACCTAGCCTCCGCGCGGCCGGGAGGCTCCCGCCGTGCCCGAGGGAATCCGACCTCGGCCGAGGCTGGCCGCACCGTACGGCCGGAAACCGACCCCCGCCGAGGCGGGGAGGCTCCCTCCGCTCCGGCCGGAACCCGGTCCCCACCGCGGCCGGGCGCACCGTACGGCCGGAAACCGACCCCCGCCGAGCCCCGGAGGGCGCCCGCCCCTTCGGCAAGATCATCCCGGCCCCTAGAGTGACCGTATGTCCCTAGACGCCGGCCGCCGAACCGGCCACACCTGGATACGCCCGGGCGCCTCCCGCCCCTGCACGCTCGTCGTCTGCCGGGGCTGCTGCTGCGGTGACGCGCGCAAGCACCCCGGGACCGACCACGACGGTCAGCTCGCCCGGCTGCGCGAGGCCGCGGCCGCCTCCGGCGGGCGGCTTCAGGTGCGTACCAGCGACTGCCTCGGCCCGTGCGCGCAGGCCAATGTGATCGTGGTCCAGCCCTCCACCGAAGGCCGGCGCAAGGGGGCCCGCGCCGCCTGGGTCGGCTTCAGCCTCGACGACGACGTCCTCGACGACATCCTGGCCTGGAGCGCGGCCGGCGGCCCCGGCATCGCGCAACCGTCGGCCGCGCTCGCCCTCCAGCTGATCGACCCGCCCACCGGATGAGCCCGCCCACCGGATGAGCCCGCCCACCGGATGAGCCCGCCCGGCGGAGGAAGCCGGTGGGCGCCCGCCTCAGCCCGCCGGGACCCAGGCCTCCAGCGCGATCCGATGCTCACCCGCGTACACGTTCATGTCCGGGCCCCGCAGAAAACCGACCAGCGTGAGGCCCGTCTCCGAGGCCAGATCCACCGCGAGCGACGACGGCGCCGACACCGCCGCCAGCACCGGAATCCCCGCCATCACCGCCTTCTGCGCCAGTTCGAACGACGCCCGGCCCGACACCAGCAGCACCGCACGGTCCAGCGGCAGCAGGTCCTCCCGCAGCGCCCGCCCGACCAGCTTGTCCACGGCGTTGTGCCGGCCCACGTCCTCCCGTACGTCCAGCAGCTCACCCGACTCGGAGAACAGCGCGGCCGCGTGCAGCCCTCCGGTCCGGTCGAAAACCCGCTGCGCCGCCCGCAGCTGGTCGGGAAGCCCGGCGAGCAGGTCGGGGGTCACCCGCAGCGGGGGAGTGTCGGCGACCGGGAAGCGCGCGGTGGTGCGTACGGCATCCAGGCTGGCCTTGCCGCACAGGCCGCACGACGACGTCGTGTAGACGTTTCGCTCCAGGGTGATGTCGGGCACGGGCACTCCGGGCGCGAGCTGCACGTCCACCACGTTGTAGGTGTTGGTGCCGTCGTCGTTGGCACCGGCGCAGTACACGATGTTCCGTACGTCCGACGCGGCGCCCAGCACGCCCTCGCTGACCAGGAACCCGGCGGCCAGCGCGAAGTCGTCGCCCGGCGTCCGCATGGTGATCGCCAGCGGGCGGCCGTTGAGCCGGATCTCCAGCGGCTCCTCGGCGACCAGCGTGTCGGGGCGGGTGGACACGGCCGCGCCCCGGATCCGCAGGGTGCGCCGGCGCTCGGTGACCCGTCCCATGGCAATCAGTCCCCTTGGTTTCGAAGAGCGGTTCGGTCCGATCCATTGTCCTGCACCGGTTGTACGGCACGTACACGGTGACATTGCCCTGCGTGCAAGGTGACATTGCGCTGCTCTGCGGCATTCGTCCCGGCGCGCGGCGCGTGCCCCTCTTGTTGTGGAGTCTCCAACAGCTGCCCAAGAATCTTGGTGGTTCACGCAACCGGTTACCCACCAGTCGCTGACGACACTGGAGAGCTCCTGACGCAACAGCCGAATCAAGGGGGTCCCGGGTATGACGGGCACGCTCACCACGGGAACTCGAATCACCGCACTCGGGCACTACCAGCCCGCCCGGATCCTCACCAACGAGGACCTGGCCGCGTTGGTCGACACGAGCGACGAGTGGATCACCACCCGGGTCGGTATCAAAACCCGCCACATCGCCGGACCCGACGAGCCCGTCGACGAGCTCGCCGCACATGCCGCCGCCAAGGCCCTCGCCTCCGCCGGACTCGCGCCCACCGA
>NZ_BMQQ01000030.1:24136-27142 GCF_014648195.1 Streptomyces purpureus | reverse complement strand
CATCGACCTCGTCCTCGTCGCCACCTCCACCGCCATCGACCGCTCGCCCAACACCGCCGCGCGCGTCGCCGCACGCCTCGGCATGGCGGCGCCGGCCACGATGGACCTCAACGTCGTCTGCGCCGGATTCACCCACGCCCTGGCCACCGCCGACCACGCCGTACGCGCCGGGTCGGCGACCCGCGCCCTGGTCATCGGGGCCGACAAGATGGCCGACATCGTCGACTGGACCGACCGCAGCACCTGTGTCCTCGTCGGCGACGGCGCGGGTGCCGCGGTCGTCGAGGCCACGGGGCCCGGCGAAGAGCCGGGCATCGGCCCGGTGCTGTGGGGCTCGGTCCCCGAGATGGGCCACGCCGTACGGATCGAGGGCACGCCGCCCCGCTTCGCCCAGGAAGGCCAGAGCGTCTACCGCTGGGCCACCACCCAGCTCCCGCCCATCGCCCGCCAGGTCTGCGCCCGGGCCGGTCTCACCCCCGAGGACCTCGCCGCCGTCGTCCTGCACCAGGCCAACCTGCGCATCATCGAACCGGTCGCCCAGAAGATCGGCGCCGTCAACGCCGTTGTCGCCCGCGACGTCGTCGACTCGGGCAACACCTCGGCCGCCTCCATCCCGATGGCCCTCTCCAAGCTCGTCGAGCGCGGCGAGATCCCCTCCGGCTCCCCGGCCCTGCTCTTCGGCTTCGGCGGCAACCTCTCCTACGGCGGTCAGGTCGTACGAACGCCCTGACCGGCCCGTACGGGGGTACGTCGCGACACCCGCCGCAGAACGCGGCGGACACCGCGCCCCCGCTTTGTCCTCGGTGCGGCGAAAGTTCGCGGTGATTGCTGCGCAACTTCTTCCCACCCCGGGACAGCGCTGCTACGTTCCCCTCGAAAGCCAGGCCGAGCACGGCCGAAGCCAGTAGCAGCAGGCGGGAGGGGCGCGTGAGACGAATGACCGCACGACCGGCCAACGCGCATCAGGCGCGTCTGCTGCGTCTGCTGCGCGACGGCGGACCCAACTCCCGTGCCCAGCTGGGCGATCAGATCGACCTGTCCCGTTCCAAGCTCGCGGTCGAGGTCGACCGGCTCCTGGAGACCGGGCTCGTCGTCGCCGACGGACTCGCCGCCTCCCGCGGCGGGCGCCGCTCGCACAACATCCGCCTCGCGCCCGAACTCCGCTTCCTGGGCATCGACATCGGCGCCACCTCGGTCGATGTCGCCGTCACCAACGCCGAGTTGGAAGTCCTCGGGCACCTCAACCACCCCATGGACGTCCGTGAGGGCCCGGTCGCCGTCTTCGAACAAGCCCTGTCGATGGCGAACAAGCTCCGTGCCTCGGGCCTCGCCGAAGGCTTCGACGGGGCGGGCATCGGCGTCCCCGGCCCCGTCCGTTTCCCCGAAGGCATCCCGGTCGCCCCGCCGATCATGCCCGGCTGGGACGGCTTCCCGGTCCGGGAGGCGCTCAGCCAGGAACTCGGCTGCCCGGTCATGGTCGACAACGACGTGAACCTCATGGCAATGGGGGAGCAGCACGCCGGTGTCGCCCGCTCCGTCGCCGACTTCCTCTGCGTCAAGATCGGTACGGGCATCGGCTGCGGCATCGTCGTCGGCGGCCAGGTCTACCGCGGAACGACCGGCAGCGCCGGCGACATCGGCCACATCCAGGTCGACCCGGCGGGCCGGGACTGCGCCTGCGGCAACAAGGGCTGCCTGGAGGCCCACTTCAGCGGCGCGGCGCTGGCCCGCGACGCCGAGGAGGCGGCCCGTACCGGACGCTCACCGGAACTCGCCGCCCGTCTCGAGGCGGCCGGTTCCCTCACCGCCGCCGATGTCGCCGCGGCGGCCGCCGCGGGCGACGCCACCGCCCTCACCCTGATCCGCGAGGGCGGCAACCGGGTCGGCCAGGTCATCGCCGGACTCGTCAGCTTCTTCAACCCCGGACTCGTCGTCATCGGCGGCGGCGTGACCGGCCTCGGCCACAACCTCCTCGCCTCCGTCCGTACGCAGGTCTACCGCCAGTCCCTGCCCCTGGCCACCGGCAACCTCCCCATCGTGCTGGGCGAGCTCGGCCAGACGGCGGGCGTCACCGGCGCGGCCCGCCTCATCAGCGACCACCTCTTCTCACCGGCGTAGTGGGCTCGCGGGCATTCGTTCCGCCCCTGCGGCGATGCCCACACCCGCCCCACCGCGTCTTCACGCCTCGCCGCACCACGTCTTCACCCCACCCGCCGCAGTACGTCATCACCCCACTCGCCCAGGCGCAACCCGCACCCGCCGAGGGGAACACCAATGGCACCCGAACCACCCCCACCTCAGTCCCCACCCCCGCCCTCATCTGCGTCCCCGCCCCTGCTCACCATGGAAGGCATCACCAAGTCCTTCCCCGGCGTCCGCGCCCTCGACGGCGTCGACCTGGAGGTCCGGCCCGGCGAGGTCCACTGCCTCCTCGGCCAGAACGGCGCCGGAAAATCCACCCTCATCAAAGTCCTCGCCGGGGCCCATCAGCCCGACGGAGGCCGCATCACCTGGCGCGGCGCCCCCGTCGCCCTCCCCACCCCGATCGCCGCCATGCGCCTCGGCATCGCCACCATCTACCAGGAACTCGACCTCGTGGAAGGCCTCTCCGTCGCCGAGAACGTCCACCTCGGACACGAGCCCACCACCGCCGGATTCGTCGTCCGCGCCCGCACGGCCCGTACCGCCACGGCCGGCCTGCTGAAGCGACTCGGCCACCCGGAGATCGACCCCGACGCCCCCGTCGCCGAACTCTCCGCCGCCCAGCGGCAGATCGTTTCCATGGCCCGCGCCCTCTCCCACGACGTACGCCTGATCGTCATGGACGAACCATCCGCCGCCCTCGACCCCGACGAGGTCGCCAACCTCTTCCGTATCGTCGAGGCCCTCACCGCCGACAACGTCGCCGTCATCTACATCTCCCACCGCCTGGAGGAGATCCGCACCATCGGCGACCGGGTCACCGTCCTCAAGGACGGCCGGGCCGTCGCCGTCGGACTGCCCGCC
>NZ_BMQQ01000030.1:13847-24089 GCF_014648195.1 Streptomyces purpureus | reverse complement strand
CGGCAGACCCCGACCAAAGACATCGTTGCCATGATGACCGGCCGGAACGTCGAATACGTCTTCCCCGACCGGCCCCCACCCCCACCCCCACCCCCACCCCCAACTCAGCCGGCCGCCCCCGTCCTCACCGTCGAAGGCCTCGCCCGCGACGGCGAGTTCGCCGCGCTCGACCTGGAACTACGCCCCGGCGAAATCGCCGGACTCGCCGGACTCGTCGGCTCCGGCCGCTCCGAAATCCTGGAGACGGTCTACGGAGCCCGCACCCCCACCGCCGGACGGGTCCTCGTCGACGGAAAACCCCTGCGCCCCGGCAGCGTCCGCGCCGCCGTCCGCGCCGGACTCGGCCTCGCCCCCGAGGAACGCAAGGGCCAAGGCCTCCTCCTGCTCGAATCCGTCACCCGCAACGTCTCGGTGTCCTCCCTCGCCCGCTTCTCCCGCGCCGGCTGGCTGGACCGTAAGGCCGAACGGGACGCCGCCCGCACCGCCACCCGCGCCCTGTCCCTGCGGCCCGACCGCCCCGACGCGCCCGTACGCACCCTTTCCGGCGGCAACCAGCAGAAGGCCGTACTCGCCCGCTGGCTGCTGCGCGGCTGCCGGGTCCTCCTTCTCGACGAACCCACCCGGGGCGTCGACGTCGGCGCCCGCGCCGAGCTCTACGCCGTCATCCGGCGCCTGGCCGACGACGGCCTCGCCGTCCTGCTCGTCTCCAGTGAAATCCCCGAGGTGCTCGGCCTCGCCGACCGCGTCCTGGTGCTGAGGGAGGGCCGGGTCGTCCATACGGCACCCGCCCGGGACCTCGACGAACACCGCGTACTTGACCTCGTGATGGAAGGGAGCCCGGCGCCATGACCGTGTCCACCACCAAGACGTCCGCGAACTCCGCGACGTCCCCGGACTCTCCGGACTCCCCGCAGGAGGGCGGCTGGCCGGACCGGGCGCGCCGGGCGCTCGGCCTCAAGGCGGATGTCCGCAACCTCTCCCTCCTCGGTGTCCTCGCCGTACTGATCGCGGTCGGCGGCTTCACGCGCCCCGCAGAGTTCCTCGCCACCTCCAACCTCCAACTCGTCCTCACCCAGGCCTCGGTGATCGGCGTGGTCACCGTCGGCATGACCTTCGTCATCACCAGCGGCGGCATCGACCTGTCGGTCGGCGCGATCGTCGCCCTCGCCTCCGTCTGGGCCACCACCCTCGCCACCCAGGAGTACGGCTTCGCGGGCATCCTCTTCACCGCCGTCGTCGTCGGCCTCGCCTGCGGCCTCGTGAACGGGCTGCTCATCGCGTACGGCGGCATGGTCCCCTTCATCGCCACCCTCGCCATGCTCGCCTCGGCACGCGGACTCGCCCTCCAGATCACCGACGGCCGCACCCAGATCGTCACCGTCCAGTCCGTCCTCGACCTGGGACTGCCCGACGCCTACCTCCTCGGCATCCCCCCGCTCGTCCTCGTCTTCGCCGCCGTCACCCTCGCCGGCTGGCTGATCCTCGGCCGCACCACCTTCGGCCGCCGCACCGTCGCCGTCGGCGGCAACGCCGAAGCCGCCCGCCTCGCCGGCATCGACGTCCGCCGCCAGCGCCTCTACCTCTACCTGCTGTCCGGACTGTGCTGCGGCATCGCCGCGTTCCTGCTCATCGTCCTGTCCGGCTCCGGCCAGAACACCAACGGCAACCTCTACGAACTCGACGCCATCGCCGCCGCGATCATCGGTGGCACCCTCCTCAGCGGAGGCCGCGGCACCATCGTCGGATCCGTCCTCGGCGTCCTCGTCTTCACCACCATCACCAACATCTTCGCCCTCAACAACCTGCAGAGCGACGTCCAGCAGATCGCCAAGGGCGCGATCATCGTCGCCGCCGTCCTCGTCCAGCGCCGCACCGCCCGCACCGACGGCACCTGAGCCCGTACGTACCCGCTCTCGCCGACCTCGGCATCCAAAAAGCCACCCACCCGCTCCCCGGAAGGGTCCGATCGCCATGCCAGCACCCAGTCGCAGAGGCCTGCTCTTCGGCACCGCCGCCGTCTCCGCCGGAGCGCTGCTCACCGCCTGCACCAGCAACGAGCCCCGCGCGAAGGAACCGGCCGCCAACAACGCGCCCGCCGCCGACGACAAGCCCGGCACCCCCGTCACCATCGGCTTCGCCGGCCCCCAGGCCGACCACGGCTGGCTCAACGCCATCAACCAGAACGCCAAGGAACGCGCGAAGAAGTACTCCGAGGTGACCCTGGAGATCACCGAGGGCTCCAACGACACCGCCGCCCAGATCGGCCAGATCCAGACCCTGATCAACAAGAAGGTCGACGTGCTGGTGATCCTGCCCGCCGACGGCAAGGCCCTCACCCAGGTCGGCCTCCAGGCCATGAAAGCCGGCATACCCGTCGTCAACCTCGACCGCGTGTTCGCCTCCCCGCAGGCCTACCGCTGCTGGATAGGCGGCGACAACTACGGCATGGGCCTCAACGCCGGCCGCTTCATCGGCGAGAGACTCAAGGACAAGCCCGGCGCCAAGGTCGTCGAACTCGCCGGCCTGGACAGCCTGGAACTCACCAAACAGCGCACCCAGGGCTTCGACGACGCCCTCAAGAACTACCCCAACATCACCAAGGTCGCCCGCCAGGCCGCCGAGTTCACGGTTGAGTCCGGCCAGGCCAAAATGGCCCAACTTCTCCAGGCCCAGAGCCAGTTCGACGCCCTGTGGAACCACGACGACGACCAGGGCGTAGGCGCGCTGCGAGCCATCGCCCAGGCCGGCCGCAAGGAGTTCCTGATGGTCGGCGGCGCCGGCGCCAAGTCCGCCATGGACGCCATCAAGGCCGACAACAGCGTCCTCAAGGCCACCGTGCTCTACCCGCCGACCATGGCCGCCTCCGCCATCGACCTCGCCCGCGCACTCGCCCAGAAGAAGGGCGTCCGCGGCCTGTCCGAGCTGGAGATCCCCGCCTCCATCACCCTCTACTCGGCCGTCGTCACCAAGGACAACGTCGACGAATACCTGCCCACCGGCTTCAGCTGAGCCCACAGGCCAGACGCTGAGCCATTCTCACGGCACCGGCTGCTGAGCCCGCAGCGGCCGCCGCCGGGCCGCCCGGCTCCCACCGCGTACACCGACGAGGAGGAATCCGTATGGAACAGAAGGACAGCGCCGACACACCGCCGCCGCTCGGCGTCGGCATGGTCGGCTACGCCTTCATGGGCGCCGCCCACTCCCAGGGATGGCGCACCGTGGGCCGCGTCTTCGACCTGCCGCTGCGCCCGGTCCTCGCCGCCATCGGCGGCCGCGACGCCGTGGCCGTACGCGCCGCCGCCGACCGGCACGGCTGGGCCGCGGCCGAGACCGACTGGCGCGACCTCGTCGCCCGGGACGACGTCCAGCTCGTCGACGTCTGCACCCCCGGCGACAGCCATGCGGAGATCGCGATCGCCGCCCTGGAAGCCGGCAAACACGTCCTGTGCGAAAAGCCCCTCGCCAACACGGTCGCCGAGGCCGAGGCGATGGCGGCCGCCGCCGAACGCGCGGCCGCCCACGGCCAGGCCGCCATGGTCGGCTTCAACTACCGCCGGGTGCCCGCCCTGACCCACGCCCGCGGACTCATCGCCGAAGGACGGCTCGGAGCGCTGCGCCACGTCCGCATCACCTACCTCCAGGACTGGCTCGTCGACCCGGCGTTCCCGCTCACCTGGCGCCTGGAGCGGGAACACGCCGGCTCGGGCGCACTCGGCGACCTCGGCGCACACGCCGTCGACCTCGCGCAGTACCTGGCCGGCGAGCCGGTCGTCGGAGTGTCCGCGCTCACCGAGACCTTCGTACGGCGCCGACCGCTGCTCACCGGAGCCTCGGCCGGCCTCTCGACAAGTTCCTTGGCAGGTTCCTCGGCGGGAGCTTCTACGGGCCTGTCCGGGACGCCGGCGAGCACACCGGGCGCGTACGGGACGGTGACCGTCGACGACGCCGCGCTGTTCACCGGCCGGCTCGCCTCCGGAGCCCTGGCCTCCTTCGAGGCCACCCGGATGGCGGCCGGCCGCAAGAACGCCCTGCGCCTGGAGATCAACGGCGAGAAGGGCTCGCTCGCCTTCGACCTGGAACGCCTCAACGAACTCTTCTTCCACGACCACACCGAACCGGCCGCTTCCGCCGGCTTCCGCCGCATCCTCGTCACCGAACCCGGCCACCCCTACCTGGAGGCCTGGTGGCCGCCGGGCCACGCACTGGGCTACGAACACACCTTCGCCCACCAGGCCCGCGACCTGGTGCTCGCGATCGCCTCCGGCACCTCCCCGGCGCCGTCGTTCGCGGACGGCCTCCAGGTCCAGCGGGTGCTGGCCGCCGTCGAGGAGAGCGCCCGGAACAACGCCGTGTACACCCCAGTCGCCGCGCCCGCCTCAGCCACCGACCATGCCTCGGTCACCGCTCACGCCTCAGGCACCGTTTCGGACACCGATCGGGCCGCAGACGACAAACCCACACCGGCCGCCTCACCCGCCTCACCCATCGCACCTGCCTAGGAGGTCCGCAGTGCCCCGTCCCTTCACCCTCTTCACCGGCCAGTGGGCCGACCTGCCACTGGAGGAGGTCTGCCGGCTGGCCCGCAACTTCGGCTACGACGGCCTCGAACTCGCCTGCTGGGGCGACCACTTCGAGGTTGACAAGGCCCTCACCGACCCTTCCTACCTGGACGGGCGGCGCGCGCTCCTGGAGAAGTACGGCCTGAAGTGCTGGGCCGTCTCCAACCACCTCGTCGGCCAGGCCGTCTGCGACCACCCCATCGACGAACGGCACCAGGCCATCGTCCCCGCCCGGATCTGGGGCGACGGCGACCCCGAGGGCGTACGGCAGCGGGCGGCGCGCGAACTCGCCGACACCGCCAGGGCCGCGGCCGCCTTCGGGGTCCGTACCGTCGTCGGATTCACCGGCTCGTCCATCTGGCACCTCGTGGCGATGTTCCCGCCCGTTCCCGAGCGGATGATCGAGCGCGGCTACGAGGATTTCGCCGAACGCTGGAACCCGATCCTCGACGTCTTCGACGCCGAGGGCGTGCGCTTCGCCCACGAGGTCCACCCGAGCGAGATCGCCTACGACTACTGGACCACCCGGCGCGCCCTGGAAGCGGTGGGACGGCGGCCCGCCTTCGGCCTCAACTTCGACCCCAGTCACTTCGTCTGGCAGGACATCGACCCGGTCGGCTTCCTCTACGACTTCCAGGACCGGATCTACCACGTCGACTGCAAGGAGGCCCGGCGGCGCCTCGACGGGCGCAACGGCCGTCTCGGATCGCATCTGCCGTGGGGCGACCCGCGGCGCGGCTGGGACTTCGTATCCGCCGGACACGGCGACGTCCCCTGGGAGGACGTCTTCCGCATGCTGCGGTCCGTCGGCTACGACGGCCCCGTCTCGGTCGAGTGGGAGGACGCTGGAATGGACCGGATGACCGGAGCGCCACAAGCGCTTACCACCCTCAAGCGGTACGACTTCGACCCGCCGGTCACTTCCTTCGACGCCGCCTTCGGGAGCGGCGACTAGACCCCCCTCACCCATCGTCGCAGGTCACCGCCGGGTGGTGCCGCCGCCACCGGGTCGGTCCGCCCTGCCCCGGCGCGGCTTTGTCCTGGCCCGGGGAAAAGTTCAACCACCCTCGTGTGCAAGGGCTTTCGGAGCTGGACGAACCCCGCTACCGTCCCTGAGGTGTACAGGTCACCCTGATCCCGCGTGACGCACGCCCCCCATGCGAAGCACCGTCCGCATGCGACCTACCGCCCGCATGTGACGTACCGCCCGCATGTGACCCACCGGCACCTCGGTGCCCGACCAGCGTGACGGCGCACGCCGGTCCCCGGACATCCAGGCGCAACCCGCCCGTACGACGACCCCGGCGCCCCCGCGCGCCCGGCTCCTTCCGGAGGACGCCCGTGCACAGAACAAGGCCCCGAGACCGAGCGGCCCGGCCACCCCACTCCGTACCCGGCTTCCGCAAGCCCCTCGCCCTACTCAGCGGCGCCCTGCTCGCCCTGACCTCGTTCACCCTGAGCGCCGCACCGAGTGCGACCGCCACCTCCACGCCCGCCGCGGCCGAGGAGTTCCAGCAGATCACCCTCGCGAAGGGCGCCGAGGAAGTCGGCGAACCCATGTCGCTCGCCGTCCTGCCCGACCGCAGCGTCCTGCACACCTCCCGAAACGGAGAGCTCCGCCGCACCGACGCCGCAGGCAACACCAAGGTCATCGGCACCATCCCCGTCTACTCCCACGACGAGGAAGGCCTGCAAGGCATCGGCCTCGACCCCGACTTCGCCCGTAACAAAGCCCTCTACCTCTACTACGCCCCACCCCTCGACACCCCCGCCGGCGACGCCCCCAACGACGGCACCGCCGCCGACTTCGCCAAGTACGACGGCGTCAACCGCCTCTCCCGCTTCACCCTGAAGGCGGATGGCACCCTCGACAACGCCAGCGAGAAGAAGGTCCTCGACATCCCCGCCACCCGTGGCATCTGCTGCCACGTCGGCGGAGACATCGACTTCGACGCCCAGGGAAACCTGTACCTCTCCACCGGCGACGACTCCAACCCCTTCGCCTCCGACGGCTTCACCCCCATCGACGAACGCCCCGGCCGCAACCCCGCCTACGACGCCCGACGCACCTCCGGCAACACCAACGACCTCCGCGGCAAGATCCTGCGCATCAAGGTCGCCGAAGACGGCTCGTACACCGTCCCCGACGGCAACCTCTTCGCCCCCGGCACGGCCAAGACCCGCCCCGAGATCTACGCCATGGGCTTCCGCAACCCCTTCCGGTTCAGCGTCGACAAGAAGACCGGCATCCTGTACGTCGGCGACTACGGCCCCGACGCCGGCGCCGCCGACCCCAAGCGCGGCCCCGCCGGCCAGGTCGAATTCGCCCGCGTCACCAAGCCCGGCAACTACGGCTGGCCCTTCTGCACCGGCGACAACGACCCGTACGTCGACTACGACTTCGCCACCAAGACCTCCGGCGCCACCTTCGACTGCGCCGCCCCCAAGAACGACTCCCCGCACAACACCGGCCTCGTCGACCTGCCGAAGGCCGAGCCCGCCTGGATCCCGTACGACGGCGGATCCGTACCCGAACTCGGCTCCGGATCGGAATCACCGATGGGCGGCCCGGTCTACCGCTACGACGCCGCCTCCACCTCACCGGTGAAGTTCCCCGAGGCGTACGACGGCGACTTCTTCGCCGGCGAATTCGGCCGCCGCTGGATCAAGCGCATCGAACACGGCACCGACGGGGCCGTCCAGACCATCAACCCCGTCCCCTGGACCGGCACCCAGATCATGGACATGACCTTCGGACCCGACGGAGCGCTGTACGTCCTCGACTACGGCACCGCATGGTTCGGCGGCGACCACAACTCCGGGCTCTACCGCATCGAGAACGCCACCGGAGGCCGCTCACCCGTCGCCGAAGCGACCGCCAACAAGACCTCCGGCACCGCACCCCTGCGCGTCACCTTCTCCTCCGCGGGCACCAGCGACGCCGACGGCGACACCCTCACCTACCACTGGAACTTCGGCGACGGCACCACCTCCACCACCGCCAACCCCACCCACACCTACCGCACCAACGGCACCTACGTCGCCACGGTGACCGCCCGTGACCCCTCCGGCCGCACCGGCTCCGCATCCGTCCACGTCGTCGTCGGCAACACCGCCCCCAAGGTCACCCTCGACCTCCCCGCGGACGGCACCCCCTTCCGCTTCGGCGACGACATCCCCTTCAAAGTCACCGTCACCGACCGCGAAGACGGCACCATCGACTGCGCCAAGGTGAAGGTGACGTACATCCTCGGCCACGACAGCCACGGCCACCCCGTCACCTCCGCCAACGGCTGCACCGGCACCATCAAAACCTCCGCCGACGGCGGCCACGACCCCAACGCCAACATCTTCGGCGTCTTCGACGCCGAATACACCGACGGCGGAGGCGGCGGCCAGGCCGCACTCACCAGCCACGACCAGGCCCAGCTCCAGCCCCGCCACCGCCAGGCCGAGCACTACGGCGCCCAGTCCGGAATCCGCACCTACGACAAGACCACCGCCAACGGCGGCAAGACCGTCGGCGACATCCACAACGGCGACTGGATCTCCTTCAAGCCCTACCGCCTCAACGGCTCCACCAAGCTCACCGCCCGGATCTCCTCCGGCGGCGCCGGAGGCTTCCTGGAAGTCCGCACCGGATCCCCCACCGGCACCCTCCACGGCTCCGCCGCCATCCCCGTCACCGGCAGCTGGGAAACCTTCCAGGACATCGACGTCCCCCTGCGCAACCTGCCGAAGAAGACCACCGAACTCTTCCTCGTCTTCAAGGGCGGCACCGGCGCCCTCTACGACATCGACGACTTCGACCTCTCCAACACCCCCGTGAACCGCACCGCAAAACGCGTCCTCGTCTTCACCAAGACCGCAGGCTTCCGCCACGACTCCATCGCCTCCGGCATCACCGCCCTCAAGGAACTCGGCGCCGGAAGCGACATCACCATCGACACCACCGAGGAAGCCCGCCAGTTCACCACCCCCAACCTCGCCCGCTACGACGCCGTCGTCTTCCTCTCCACCACCGGCGACGTCCTCGACACCACCCAGCAACAAGCCTTCGAGAACTACGTCTCCACCGGCGGCGGCTACATGGGCATCCACGCCGCCGCCGACACCGAATACGACTGGGAGTTCTACGGCGGCCTCGTCGGCGCCCACTTCGCCTCCCACCCCCACATCCAGCCCGCCACGGTCAGGGCCGAGGACCACCAGCACCCCGCCACCGCCCACCTCGACGCCCCCTGGGAGCGCACCGACGAGTGGTACAACTACCGCACCAACCCCCGCGGCCAGGCCCGCATCCTCGCCACCCTCGACGAAACCACCTATCAGGGCGGCACGATGAAGGGCGACCACCCCATCGCCTGGTGCAAGACCTACCAAGGCGGCCGCTCCTTCTACACCGGCGGCGGCCACACCAAGGAGTCCTACACCGAACCGGCCTTCCGCCAACACCTCCTCGGCGGCCTGCGCTACGCCACCGGCCAGGTCACCGCCGACTGCACCCCGCAGACCGGCTACCGCGACCTGTTCAACGGCCACACCTTCGACGGCTGGAAGCAGGCCGGCCCCGGCAGCTTCACCGTCGCCGACGGCGAACTGCGCACCGAAGGCGGCATGGGACTGCTGTGGTACCAGGCCAAGAACCTCACCGCGTACTCCCTCAAGCTCGACTGGAAACTCGCCGGCGACGACAACTCCGGCGTATTCATCGGCTTCCCCGCCTCCGACGACCCCTGGTCCGCGGTGAACAAGGGTTACGAGATCCAGATCGACGCCACCGACGCCGCCGACCGCACCACCGGCGCCGTCTACGGATTCAAGTCGGCCAATCTCAAGGCCCGCGACCAAGTCCTGCGGCCCCCGGGGCAGTGGAACAGCTATGAGATCCGGGTCCAAGGAGAACGGCTCCAGGTGTTCCTCAACGGAGTCAAGATCAACGACTTCACGAACACCGACCCGGCACGCAGCCTGCGCGACGGACACATCGGCCTGCAGAACCACGGCGCCGACGACCAGGTGTCCTTCCGCGACATCCAGCTCAGGGAGCTGCCCTCGTAGGGCCGCACCCGGGCCGGCACCAGCCGGCGGCGGGCGGGGAGGCGCCGTACCCCCCGCCCGCCGCCTCCACCGCACACAGGGAGGCACCCCATGTCGGACGCACGAGTCGGGGTCTGGTTCATCGGCGCCAGAGGCTCCGTCGCCACCACGGCGACCACGGGCTGCGCGGCGATCGCAGCGGGCCTGCACCCGCCGACGGGCATGGTGACGCAGACGGAACCCTTCACGGCCACCGGACTTCCGCCGCTGGGGGCCCTCGTCTTCGGCGGCCACGACACCGCCGAGTGCCCCCTGCCCAAACGGGCCGAGGAACTGACCGCCGGGGGAGTCCTCCCCTACGGCCTCGCGACGGCCGTCGCCACCGAGCTGGCCACCGCCGACCGCGAGATCAGGCCGGGCGGCCCCCTGCCCGGCGACACCCGCACCCCCGAGCAGCTCGTCTCCGCCTTCGCCGCCGACATGACCGACTTCCGGGACCGACTGGGGCTCGCGAGGGTCGTGGTGATCAACGTGGCGTCGACGGAGGCGGAGACGGGGGCGGGGGCGGAGGTTGGGGCGCAGGCGCGGGCGCGGGCCGGGGCGGAGCCGGGGGAGAGAGGCGAGGCAGAGGCGGGGGCGGGGA
>NZ_BMQQ01000030.1:12161-13812 GCF_014648195.1 Streptomyces purpureus | reverse complement strand
GGGGGACGGCGGGACCGCCGGCGCCGGGAGGCGCCGGACTCCCACCCAGCTCCCTCTACGCCGCCGCCGGGCTCCGCGCCGGCTGCCCCTACGTCAACTTCACCCCCTCCACCGGCCTGCGCACCCCCGCCCTCACCGCCGCCGCCCTCGCCGCCGGACTTCCCCACGCCGGCCGGGACGGCAAGACGGGCCAGACCCTGCTCCGTTCCGTACTCGCCCCCATGCTGCTCCAGCGCGCCCTGACCGTACGGGCCTGGTCGGGCACCAACCTCCTGGGCGGCGGCGACGGCGCGGCCCTGGCCGATCCCGGCGCGGCGGCCGCGAAGAACGCCGGCAAGGAACGCGTCCTCACGGACGTGCTCGGCCACACCCCGCAGGGCGAGGTGCACATCGACGACGTACCGTCCCTCGGCGACTGGAAGACCGCCTGGGACCACATCGCCTTCGACGGCTTCCTCGGCACCCGCATGATCCTCCAGACGATCTGGCAGGGCTGCGACTCGGCCCTCGCCGCCCCCCTCGTCCTGGACCTGGCCCGCCTGACGGCCCGCGCCCACGAAGCCGGCCTTTCAGGCCCGCTGAACGAGCTCGCCTTCTACTTCAAGGACCCCGACGGCGACGGCCCGGCCGCCCTGGCCGACCAGTACCAGGCCCTCCTTGGCTTCGCGAAGCGGCTGGGGGAGACGCGATGAGCCCGCGGGGAACCGACCCGCTCAGCAGGCGGGCGAGAGGCCGGGCCTGGGCGGAACTCCTGCGGATCTCCGCGCTGTTCACGGTCCCCGGCGACGCGCTGGCGGGCGCCGCGGCGACCGGCACCCGCCCCGGCCGGGCCACCTGGCTCGCCCTCGGCTCCTCCCTCTGCCTCTACGAGGCGGGGATGGCCCTCAACGACTGGGCCGACCGCGACGAGGACGCCCACGACCGCCCGCACCGCCCGATCCCCTCCGGCCGCGTCACCCCCGCCGCCGCCCTGACCGCCTCGGCTGCGCTCACCGCGGCGGGCCTCACCCTCGCGGCCCGCGCCGGCCGCACCCCTCTGGCCACCGCCACCGCTCTCGCGGCCACGGTCTGGTCCTACGACCTCCACCTCAAACACACCCGGGCCGCCCCGGCCACCATGGCCACCGCCCGCGCCCTCGACCTCCTCCTCGGCGCCGCCGCCACCTCCCCCGCGGCCATGCCGCGAGCCCTCCCCTCAGCCGCCCTGCTGGCCGCCCACACCTACGCAGTGACATCGCTGTCACGCCACGAGACCCAAGGCGGCTCCACGCTCACCCCCCTGGCGGCCATCGGCACAACGGCAGCCGTGGCCTGGGCGGCACTGACGGATACGTACGGCCGGCGAGCGCACAGCCAGGGGAGCCCGGAGAGGACCGGGGGGCCGGCGAGCCAGGGGGGCCACGGGAAATCGCGGAAACTTCCCTCACCCACCCCCGGGCACCGCATCCTCACCGCGACCATCGCCTCCGCCTACCTCCGCACCACCGCCACCCCCTTCCTCCACGCCGCTCTCAACCCCTCACCCCCTCTCACCCAGCACGCCGTCGGAGCAGGTATCCGCGCCCTGATCCCCCTCCAGGCCACCCTCACCGCGCGCACCGGAGCCCTCGCCACCGCGGCCGGCGTCATGGCCTTCGCCCCCTTGGCCCGG
>NZ_BMQQ01000030.1:4450-12124 GCF_014648195.1 Streptomyces purpureus | reverse complement strand
GCCCGAAAGGTGAGCCCCACATGAGCAGAGTCGCCGCACCGCCTGCCGGTCAGTCCGCCCCCGGGGGGCCCTCCCCCGCCCCCGTCCCCGTCCCCGTCCCCGCCCCCGTCCCCGCCCCCGTCCCCGCCCCCGTCCCCGCCCCCGGCCCCGTGTCAGGGTTCCGGCTCGGCTACGGCACCAACGGCCTCACCGACCTCCGGCTCCCTGACGCCCTCTCCCTCCTCGCAGACCTCGGCTACGACGGCGTCGGGCTCACCCTCGACCACATGCACCTGGACCCGCTCGGCCCCGACCTCGCCGCCCGTACCGCACAGGTCGCGCGTCGCCTCGGCGAACTCGGACTCGCCGTCACCGTCGAGACCGGCGCCCGCTATGTGCTCGACCCGCGCAGCAAGCACGGCCCCTCCCTCCTCGACCCCGACCCGGAGGCCCGCGCGGCACGCACCCGGCTGCTGACCCGCGCCGTACGGATCGCCGCGGACCTGGGGGCCCACGCCGTCCACTGCTTCAGCGGTGTCACCCCCGGCGGCACCTCCGCACCCGCCGCCTGGCAGCGGCTCGAACAGTCCCTCACCCCCGTCCTGGACGCCGCCTCCACTGCTGGCGTCCCGCTCGCCGTGGAACCCGAACCCGACCACCTCCTCGCCACCCTCGACGACTTCCACCACCTGCGCCGTCTCTTCGGCGACCCCGCACCCGAACTCCTCGGTCTTACCCTCGACATCGGCCACTGCCAGTGCCTGGAGTCCGTGCCGCCCGCCGACTGCATCCGCGGCGCCGCTCCCTGGATCCGTCATCTCCAGATCGAGGACATGCGCCGGGGGGTGCACGAACACCTCCCGTTCGGCGACGGCGAGATCGACTTCCCGCCCGTCCTGGCCGCCCTCGCCGAGCTGACCGCGGCCGGCTACCCGGGCCTCACCGTCGTCGAGCTGCCACGCCACTCCCACGCCGGACCCGAACTGGCCCGCTCCTCCATCGAATTCCTCCGCCCCCAGGGAGCCCCGGCATGGTGAACCCGCACACTCCGAAACGCCCGGACTCCGCCTCGCACACGCCGGCCCCGCCCCCGACGCCGCCTCTCGGCGGGGCCGCCCGCGCCTGGCTCGACCAGGCCCTCGCCGAAGCCACCGCCCGGACACCGGACTGGGAAATCCGCTTCACCACCGCCGGCCGCCACTGCGGCCACGAACATGCCGACTCCGTACGCACCCTCCTCCTCCACACCGCCCAGGCCACCCCGGACACCCTCGCCCGCCTCTACCACCAGGGCAGCGCCGCCGAACGCCGCGCCGTCCTGCTCTCCCTCCCCTTCCTCCTCACGGGCCCCGAGGCCGTGGACCTGGTCGAAGACGCGCTCCGTTCGAACGACACCCGCCTGATCGCCGCCGCCGTCGGCCCCTACGCCGCCGCGCATCTCGACACCCACTCCTGGCGGCACGCCATCCTCAAGTGCCTCTTCACCGGCGTCCCCGTCGACCACGTGGCCGGCATGCCGGCCCGCGCCCGGGGCGACGCCGAACTCGCCCGGATGCTCGGCGACTACGCCGCCGAACGCCGCGCCGCCGGCCGCACCTGCCCCGCCGACCTCCACCGCGTCCTCGCCATGACCGCCCCTACGGAGGACTTCTGATGCGTATCTTCGACCCCCACATCCACATGACCTCCCGCACCACCGACGACTACCAGGCCATGTACGACGCCGGGGTCCGCGCCGTCGTCGAACCCTCCTTCTGGCTCGGCCAGCCCCGCACCTCACCCGCCAGCTTCTACGACTACTTCGACTCCCTCCTCGGCTGGGAACCCTTCCGCGCCGCCCAGTACGGCATCGCCCACCACTGCACCCTCGCCCTCAACCCCAAGGAGGCGAACGACCCCCGCTGCACCCCCGTCCTGGATGCCCTGCCCCGGTATCTCGTCAAGGACAACGTCGTCGCCGTCGGAGAGATCGGCTACGACTCCATGACACCCGCCGAGGACACCGCCCTCGCCACCCAACTCGCGCTCGCCGCCGACCACGGCCTGCCCGCCCTCGTCCACACCCCCCACCGCGACAAACTGGCCGGCCTGCGCCGCACCCTCGACGTCCTGCGCGAATCGCCCCTTCCCCCCGAGCTCGTCCTCCTCGACCACCTCAACGAGACCACCGTCAAGGAAGCCGCCGACAGCGGTGCCTGGCTCGGCTTCTCCATCTACCCCGACACCAAGATGGACGAGGACCGCATGGTCGCCCTCCTCAAGAACCACGGCACCGCACGGGTCCTCGTCAACTCGGCTGCCGACTGGGGCAGAAGCGACCCCCTGAAGACCCGCAAGGTCGGCGACGCCATGCTCGCCGCCGACTTCACCGACGACGACGTCGACCAGGTCCTGTGGCGCAACCCCGTCGCCTTCTACGGCCAAAGCGGCCGCCTCCAACTCGACCTCCCCTCCCACGACACCCCCGCCACCCACCACGAAGGCAACTCCATCCTCCGCGGAGGCGAGTGAGGCGATGCGCTTCCGCCACCCCGACGGCTCCACGGTGCACCTCGCCTACTGCACCAACGTCCATCCCGCCGAAACCCTCGACGGGGTCCTCGCCCAACTCCGCGACCACTGCGAACCCGTACGCCGCCGACTCGGCCGCGACCGTCTCGGCATCGGCCTCTGGCTGGCCAAGGACGCCGCGCACGCCCTCACCGGCGACCCGGCCGCCCTGCGCACCCTGCGCGCCGAACTCGACCGCCGCGGCCTCGAAGTCGTCACCCTCAACGGCTTCCCCTACGAAGGCTTCGGCGCCCAAGAGGTCAAGTACCGCGTCTACCAGCCCGACTGGACCCGCCCCGAACGGCTCTCCCACACCACCGACCTGGCCCTCCTCCTCGCCGCGGTCCTCCCCGACGACGTCACCGAAGGCTCGATCTCCACCCTCCCCCTCGCCTGGCGCACCGCCTTCGACGCGCACGCCGCCGACACCGCCCGTACCGCTCTCGCCACCCTCGCCGAACGCCTCGACGCCCTCGAAGAGCTCACCGGGAAATCCCTGCGGATCGCGCTCGAACCCGAACCCGGCTGCACCATCGAAACCACCACCGACGCCATCGCCCCCCTCACCGCCCTCTCAAGCCCCCGCATCGGCGTCTGCCTCGACACCTGCCACCTCGCCACCTCCTTCGAAGACCCCCACACCGCCCTCGACGCACTCGCCACAGCCGGCATCCCCCTGCCCAAAGCCCAGCTGTCCGCCGCCCTCCACGCCGAACACCCTCACCTTCCCAAGGTCCGCGAGGCGCTGGCCGCCTTCGCCGAACCCCGCTTCCTCCACCAGACCCGCACCCGCACCCCGTCAGGGCTTCACGGCACCGACGACCTGCCCGAAGCCGTCACCGGACGGTCCCTCCCCGACACCACCCCCTGGCGCGCCCACTTCCACGTCCCCCTGCACGCCCCACCGGCCCCGCCGCTCACCTCCACCCTGGACGTCTTCCAGGACACCCTCACCCTGCTCCTCGGCGGCCCCCAGCCCCTCACCCGCCACCTCGAGGTCGAGACCTACACCTGGCAGGCCCTGCCCCCAGCACTACGCCCCCGTACCCGAGGCCGGCTCGCCGACGGCATCGCCGCCGAACTCACCCTCGCCCGCGACCTGCTCACCGACCTCGGCCTCAAGGAACTCCCATGAGCCACCCGACCCCTCTCCTCGTCCTCGACGTCGTCGGACTCACCCCCCGTCTCCTCGACCACATGCCCCGCCTCAAGGCCCTCGCCCGCGACGGCTCCCACGCCTCTCTCGGCACCGTCCTGCCCGCCGTCACCTGCGCCGCCCAGTCCACCTTCCTCACCGGCACCCTCCCCGCCGAACACGGCATCGTCGGCAACGGCTGGTACTTCCGCGAACTCGGCGACATCCTGCTCTGGCGCCAGCACAACGGCCTCGTCGCCGGCGACAAACTCTGGGACGCCGCCCGCCGCATCCACCCCGGCTACACCGTCGCCAACATCTGCTGGTGGTACGCCATGGGCGCCGACACCGACATCACCGTCACCCCCCGCCCCATCTACTACGCCGACGGCCGCAAAGAACCCGACTGCTACACCAGGCCCCCGGCTCTCCACGACGAACTCACCGACGCACTCGGCACCTTCCCCCTCTTCCACTTCTGGGGCCCAGGCGCCGACATCGTCTCCAGCCAATGGATCACCGACGCCACCCGGTACATCCTGCGCACCCGCCGCCCCGACCTCGCCCTGTGCTACCTCCCCCACCTCGACTACGACCTCCAGCGCTTCGGTCCCGACGACCCGCGCTCACACCAGGCCGCCGCCGACCTCGACCGGACCATCACCCCCCTCCTCGACGACGCCCGCGCCGAAGGCCGCACAGTCGTCGCACTCTCCGAATACGGGATCACCAGAGCCGGCCGCCCCGTCGACATCAACCGCGCGCTGCGCCGCGCCGGCCTCCTCGACGTCCACACCCAGGACGGCATGGAGTATCTGGACCCGATGGCCTCCCGCGCGTTCGCCGTCGCCGACCACCAGATCGCGCACGTCTACATACGCCGCGCCGAAGACGTCGACGCCACCCGCGAAGCCCTCCACGCCCTCCCCGGCCTGGACCAGCTCCTCGACGACGCGGGCAAGAAGGCCCATGGCCTCGACCATCCCCGCTCCGGCGAGCTCGTCGCCATCGCCGAACCCGACGCCTGGTTCACGTACTACTACTGGCTCGACGACCAGCGCGCCCCCGACTTCGCCCAGCTCGTCGACATCCACCGCAAGCCCGGCTACGACCCGGCCGAACTGTTCATGGACCCCCACGACCCCGCCGTCCGCCTCAAGGCGGCCACAGCCATCGCCCGCAAGAAGCTCGGCATGCGCTACCGGCTCGCGGTCGTTTCCCTCGACCCCTCACCTATTCGCGGCAGCCATGGCCGCCTCCCCGCGAGCGACGACATCGACACCGGGCCACTCATCCTGTGCTCCACCCCCCGCGCCGTATCCGGCCGCGTCGCGGCCACCGAAGTGAAGGCCCTGCTGCTCCAACTCGCCGGTCTCCACTGACTGATCAGAGTGAAGCACAGACCACCGACAACGAGGAGTTATCCACAGATGAGCCGCACCAGCAGACACTCCGACCCCGAACTCGCCCACTGGCTCAGCAGACGCGGCGCGCTCGGCGTCGCCGCCGGCACCACCGCGGCCGCCCTCCTCGCCGCCGCCGCCCCCACCGCCGCGGCCCGGGACCACACCGCAGGCACCGCCTCCGCGGACGGCCACGGGCACGGACACGGCCGCCCCGTCCTCCCACCCGGCCGGCTCGGCATCCAGCTGTACTCCCTGCGCGACAAGGTCTCCACCTTCGGCTTCGCACCCGTCTTCGCCGAGCTCCGCAAGCACGGCTACGACGAAGTCGAATACGCCGGGTACGGCCAAGGCTCCGCGGGCCCCATCACCCTCGCCCAGCTCAGAAAGCTCACCCGCGAGCACGGTCTGCGCGGCATCGGCAGCCACGTCGGCTACTACTCCTCCGACCCGAACGCGTACACCTTCGCCCAGAACCTCGACAAGGTGCTCGACGACGCCCAGGCCCTCGGCCTCCCGCACATCGGCACCGCCTCAGGGCCCTGGCGCTACGGAGCCACCGTCGACGGCTGGAAGCGCTGCGCCGACGAGTTCAACCACTACGGCGCCGAGGCCAAGAAGCGCGGCATGAAGTTCTACCAGCACAACCACGCCGAAGAGTTCTCCTTCGCCACCGACCACCCGCACGTCCGCCTCTACGACATCCTCCTCGCCGAGACCGACCCCGAGCTCGTCCACCTCGAAATGGACATCTACTGGGCCCACGTCGCCCAGTTCCGGTACTCCCGCCGCCCGGACGGCGCACCGGCCCCGTTCGACCCCCTCGACTACGTCCTCAGGCAGCCCCACCGCTACCCGCTCTTCCATGTCAAGGACGGCGAACGCGACGACTCCGTCCGCGACGGCTACCGCATGGCGGACGTCGGCGACGGAGACATCGACTACCAGCGGTTCATCTCCGCCGTGAACCGCACCCACGGCGGCCGCCGCAACCACCACTGGCAGGCCGAACACGACAACCCCGTCGAATCATTCGCCTTCGCCCGCAAGTCCAGCGCCCACCTCCACTCCCTCCGGGAGAAGGACTGCTGACACACCTCACCCGATCCCCTGACGGTCGGCTTCCAGGGCGAAGGCCCGCTCGGCCGCCTCGGGCACCGTACGCTCCACGGCCTGCACCAGGAGCGTACGGTGCCGCAGCAGCGGCTCCCTGCGGTCCCCGGGCACCAGCGACAGCAGATCGTCCACCCCCGCCAGGATCCGGCGTGTCACCTGCGGATTGCCCACCGAACAGAGCCGGATCTCCGTCAGCCCCAGATCCACGAGGTCGGTCCACGACGGCCCGTCGAGCACCAGCCGCACCGCGCCCCTCCGGTCCCGATGCCGGACGCCACCGAGCCGCCGGTGCGCGGTCGCCGCGAGAAACTGCACGATCCGGTCCAGGCACTGCACCGCGGTGGTGGGATCGTTCACCGCCGGCGACAGCGCCCGCTGACCGATGTCCGCCAGCTGCCGCAGACCGAGCCCCAGATCCTGGTGAAACGTCCGCTCGACCCCCACCGACACCGCGAACCGCGTCAGCCGCCGGGACGGCATCCGCCCCTCCCCGTGCACGGCGAGCACCCGCGTCCCCGGGACCACGAAGTCGCCGATGCGGGGCAGGAGCCGCAGTGCCACGCCGTGCCGCCGGGCCACGCGCACCAGCCGCGCCACGTTCACATCACGCAGCACCCCGGCGTGCCCCTCATACGTCAGATACGCCCGGACCTGGCCGAGGTCGAGTTCCTCGCTGCCCTCGTCCTGCCGCGGCTGCCTCGCCAGCAGCCGGAACGCCTCGGCCGCGATCCGTTCGGCGACATGGCTCACCCGCATCAGCCGCAGCGTGGCGTTCACGTACGCGATGAACAGCAGCAGACTCAGCGCCACCATCACCACGGTCAGGAACGCCTGGACCACCGGCACGCTCTCCACCAGCCGGGGATCGGTCTCCCCTTCGTACGCGGTGAGGACCAGCAGCGACAGGGCGAACGTCGACAGGAACACCGCGAAGGTGGCCTTGGTGATCCGGCTCCGTACGAAGATCCGCACGACCCGGGGGCTGAACTGCCCGCTCGCCATCTGGACCGCGACCAGCGAGATGGAGAAGACGACACCGATGAAGGTCATCATCGCCGTGCTGATCGCGGTTACCACGGCCTGGGCGTCCTGGGCGATACCGATGTAGTAGCTGACCGCGTCGTACTCGCCCGCGTCCTGCGCGGCGGAGACGATCGCCGTGTCCAGCGCGTCGGCCGCCGTCCACAGCACGCAGACCAGGACGAGGGCCGCCACCGGCGCGAACCAGAACGTGTCCCTCAGATGCTCGCGCAGCGGCGACAGCATGCGCGGACGGCTGTGCTCGGTGCCGTGTGCCATGTCATGTACGTATGTCATTGACTACGCGTACGCGCACGGAAACACGCTGTACGCGCGGCCGGGACATTCAGGACCGGAGTAACGAGAACAAGGCGGCCACACCCCACTGACCACGGAAAACGTGGGTGAAGGGCACCTGAAACCCCTGGTAGAGTTATCCATGTCGCCGCGAGGGAAACCCCGCGAAAACGA
>NZ_BMQQ01000030.1:0-4393 GCF_014648195.1 Streptomyces purpureus | reverse complement strand
GCGGAATGGCAGACGCGCTAGCTTGAGGTGCTAGTGCCCTTTATCGGGCGTGGGGGTTCAAGTCCCCCCTCGGACACATCGGCAAAGGCCGGTCGGAAGATCTTCCGACCGGCCTTTCGCGTTCCCGCCCGGAGTGGGTCACGGCGGTGTGACGGACCCGGCCGGGCCGGCGGCGGGGTCGGCGGCGGGCCCGACGACAGAGGTACGTGGCTGCGGAACGGGGACCAGCGGGCCGTCGAGCAGCGCCGTGCCCAGTTCGCTCGCGAGCAGACGATGGGTGCCGTGCCATACGGGCCCGGGTGCCGCGCCCCGGCGCAGCGCCACCCGGTCGACGGCCTGCAGCACCGCGTACAGCACGAACCCGAGCACGATGACCGTGGTGATGAGGCCGTACACCGGCGTGTAGGCGACGTCGAACATCGAGCGCCGCTCGTCGACCTCGGCGGCGTTGATGCCGAAGAAGGCGAACAGCAGGCCGAGCGTCGCGGTGACCGTGGTGACGAAGGTGACCGCGACGACGGTCCGCACCCGGCGCCGGTCCGCCGCGCGCTGCTCGGCCGACTCGACGGAGGTCAGCTCGGCGGCGGTGGCGTTGCCGAGGCGCTGCAGGGTCTGGCTGACGGCGGCGGCGCGCTCGGTGAGCCCCATCGCCTCGTATAGCGCGGAGTGGTACGAGGTCGGCCGCAGCGAGGGGATCAGCGTCGCCAGGTCCGCGGGGATCTCGACGCTGTAGCCGAGCTCCAGCTCCAGATGGGCCTGCGCGCTGGTGATCCGCTCCAGGAGCGTACGCCGCTCGTGCGGGCGAGCGTCGCCGTCGGGGCGGGTTCGGAAGCGGCGTACGTACGTCTCGGCCAGGACCCGGATCTCCCGCAGCCGGGCGGCGGACGCCACCGCCTGTACCGCGGAGAGGAACGCGGCGTTCTCCACATAGTCCTGATGTCCCGTCAGCAGACTGACGTAAGGACCCAGGGCGCCGGAGGTGGTGGGGCGGCGGTTGAGCTCGTCTGGGGTGCACAGCGAGCCCAGCTCGGGACGTACGGGCAGGTCGGCTCGGTAGATGATCCGCTGGGCGGTGTCCGGCGGCGGGACGTCGGCCGGGGTGGGCGAGGCCTGGAAGACGAGCTGGTGGCGTTCGGGAAGCAGGACCGGGGAGGACGTACTGCCCCCGGCCGCACCGACCCGGGTGGTCGCGAGCTGTTCGAGGGTGCTGCCACCGAAGGCGACGTCGGCGTAGTACAGGTCCTCCAGAAGCGGGATGGAGTCCAGCAGCGGCACCGCGAGATCGAGGGTGAGGGCGAGCAGGATCTGCCCCGAGGGGGCGGTGAACTGCCAGAGGGTCGCCACCGTGGGCGCGCCGCGCCCGGTGGCGCTCCAGCGGCGCGCGGCGAAGCCCGCCGGATCGAGTCGCTCACGGCGCAGTACACGCGGCAGATGGTCGGCATGCCGGTCGTACGCGGCGGCCAGACGCCCAAGGTTCAGCAGCGTCGACGGGCGCGCGGCGGCCTCGTCGCGGCCGCCGCTCCGTTCCTCGCCGCCGCCGGGGTCCTCGCCCGGTGGGCCGTCGTCGTGGGGCGGGTCGGGCGCGTACGTCCAGGAGGTGGCGTACACCGTGGTCAGCCGGGTGCCCGTGCGCGATATGTACGGATCGAAGGGGGTGGCCGTCAGATTGGGCGCCGAGTCAGAGGGCGTGCCAGCGGGCGGCATGGTCCCCCTTCCGCAGCGACTCCATCCGGACGGCGAACTCGTGGGTAGCTGCGGGTGAGTGGGGGACGTTCTGCATCAGCCAGGTCGTCATGCCGAGCTCCCGTACGGCGCGCAGGGTGCGGTATCCGGAGTGCACGGTGACATCCGCTCCGTACGCGGCGCAGAACGCGGCGTACTCGGCCGACGGCAGCCCGAACCGGTCGACGGCGGTGGCGGTAGGCAGCAGGTCCCAGGCGCGCGGGCCGAGCGCCACCGCCTCGTAGTCGATGAGGAGCACGCGGTCGCCGCGGTGGAGCAGGTTGCCTCTGTGTGCGTCGCCATGGACGAGGCCGACGGCTGGGTCTTCGGCGACCAGATCACGGAACGCACTCTCGGTCTCGTAGCACGCCGCGCCCAGGAACGCCACGTCTTCCGCGGCGACTTGGGTGCCGCGGGCCGTCTCCAGCCGTTCCCGCATCAGCGGGAAGGGGTTGAGCACGGGCACGGGGAAGGCCGGGTCGGGCAGCGCGTGCAGCTCGCGCAGCAGCGCGGCCAGGTCGACCAGTTCGGGCGTGCGGGGCGCGGGCGCGACGTACTCCCAGAAGGTGACGAGGCGGCCGGCCGCGCTGACGGGCTGGGGGAGTTCGTCGCGGGGCGGCAGGGCGGGGAAGCCGTACGAGACCAGCCAGCGGGCGGTCGCCAGCTCCTTCTCGACCTTGGCGGTGAGGGCGTCGGAACGGGCCACCCGGTAGACCACACCGTGGGCGGGGCTGGCGAACAGGGCGTTCTCGCCGAGTCTGAGCAGTTCGAGATCGCCGGGGTGAGGGGCGTTGATGGTGTCGAGGGCGGTCCTCAGCGCGTGTGCGGCGGCGGCTTCGGTGAACGGGCCGTGGTCCGGCGGGGGTTGAGGTCGACTCATAACCGGTTCAGCTTCATCAGCCCGCCGGAGGGTGTCAAGTACGTCCGGGATGCTCCTATGGCTGTCAAGCCGCTGGAGCGAGGTCGGTTTGAGTGATTCGTTCGGTTGGTGTGCTGGTCAGGGCCCGGTAGACCTCGCGGGCGACGAACCGCTTGAGGCAGCGCATGATGTCCTTCTTGTTCAGCCCTTCCTTGGTGCGGCGTTCGACGTAGGCGCGGGTGCGTTCGTCGAAGCGCATGCGGGTCAGCACGATGGTGTGCAGGGCGTTGTTGGCGGCCCGGTCGCCGCCGCGGTTGAGACGGTGGCGGTGGGTGCGTCCGGAGGAGGCCGGGATCGGGGCGACCCCGGCCAGGTGCGCGAACGCGGCTTCCGAGCGCATCCGCTCGGGGTTGTCCCCGGCTGAGGCCAGCAGCTGGCCGGCGGTCTCGGGTCCGACGCCGAACAGTTCCAGCAGCTTGGGGGCGGCCTGCTTGACCAGCGGGCCGATCTCGGCGTCCAGCTCGGCGATCTCCTCGTCGAGCGCCTGGTGACGGCGGGCCAGTCGCCGCAAGGCCGCTCGGGTCGCGGCCAGGGGCCGGGACAGGTCCTCGCCGGGCCGCAGCCGGGCCAGGGTGCGTATCAGGGCCGCCTTGTCCAGCCCTGCCACCTGTTCCCGCAGCATGGCGGAGGCCGAGACGAGCAGGCCGCGGATCTGGTTCATCGCCTGCGTGCGGGCCTTGACGGCGCTGCGGCGCGCGACCCGCAGGACCCGGACGGCCTCGACCAGACCGTCCCGGCTCTTGGGGATGCCGGTGGCCCGCCCGGACAGCACGGCCGTCGCGGCGGCGTAGGCGTCGATCGGGTCGGACTTGCCCTTCATCCGCCGCGTCTTGCGGTCGGGGCGGTCGACATCGATGACCGTGACGCCGGCGGCGGTCAGCACCCGGGCGAGTTCGGCGCCGTAGGCGCCGGTGCCCTCCACGCCCACGGCGACGAGCTCGCCGTGTGAGCGCATCCAGTCCAGCAGATCGCGGTAGCCGCGGATCGTGGCGGGAAACTCCCGGTCGGCCAGGTGCCGGCCGACCGTGTCGATCACGGCCGCGTGGTGCGTGAGGCCGTGGGTGTCGACTCCGCCGGTGATCTGCGGGCCGTCGTGCGTCATGCTGGTCATGTCCGTCCTTGTGGCGTGTCCGTTCCGAGGGCGGCACGCGCCGGTCGGGCGGGTGGACAAGACAGTGACGGGGCTTCTGGACCAAGCTCCTGACTTGTTGAATCGAACCCAGACGCTCGGTCTGCAGCCGTAGCGTCCAGGGTGTCGGTCGGCACGGGCCCGCAGTGCTCCTTGCCGCCCACGGGCTGGCTCTCTCATAGCGTGCCGCCGCCAGCCGACACCGGCGGCAACCGCGCGCTGAACTCGGTGCTGCACGTGATCGCTGTCTGCCAGATCCGCGACGGCGGCCGCGGTCAGGAGTACTACCAGCGCAAGATCGCCGAGGGGAAGACTCCGTCCGAGGCCCGCCGAGCCCTGAAGCGACGCCTGTCCAACGTGGTCTACCGGATTATGAAACGCGACCAACGGAACCACCTCGCTCAAGCCGCTTGACACACAGAGGCGCTATAAGGTCACAAACGCCCGTCCGGCCGCGTGCGTGGTGACGCCCGGCGGGCCGACAAATCCCAAACAGGACAGTCGAGACGTCAGTCAGGCGAGGGGTCAGACCCACCAGCGGCGTCACCGGGACTGTAAATCGTTCGGTGTAACTCCCGATCATGGAGGATGCACCGATGACTAGTGAGAACGTGACCGAGGCC
>NZ_BMQQ01000029.1:40726-93566 GCF_014648195.1 Streptomyces purpureus | reverse complement strand
GTGCACCGCCTCGATGGACGGACCCCCGAGGACGGCACGGAGTCCGCGCTCTGGCGCCTTCCGGAGGGCCCGTCCGGCGCTTGGCCGGGTCTTGGTGTGCACCGCCTCGACGTGCGGGCCCCCGACGGTCGGGAGGCCACGGCCGCGCTGATCGTGGCCCCGCCGGCCACCCCCCGGCCCGCCGGACGCGGCTACGGGTTCCTCGTACAGCTCTACTCGCTGCTCTCCGCCCGCTCCTGGGGCATGGGCGACCTCGGGGACCTCAGGGAACTCGCCGACTGGGCGGGCCGCGCCCACGGCGCCGACTTCGTCCAGGTCAACCCCCTCCACGCCGCCGTCCCCGGCACCCCCACCGACCCGTCCCCCTACCGCCCCTCCTCCCGCCGCTTCCCCGACCCCGTCCACCTGCGGATCGAGGACATCGACGAATACGCCTACGCCGCCCCGCACCACCGGGCCGAGCTCGACGCCGTCCTCGCCGACGCCGCCGAGCTCCGCGAAGGGGTGCTGCGCAAGGGCGCGTTGATCGACCGGGACGCCGTATGGGCCCTGAAACGGCGCGCCCTGGAACTCGTACGGACCGTCCCGCTCGGCCCCGGACGCCAGGCCGCCTACGAGGACTTCCTCACCCGGCAAGGACAGCCCCTGGCCGACCACGCCACCTGGTGCGCACTCGCCGAGCAGTACGGCTCCGCGCCGCACACCTGGCCCGAGGCGCTGCGCGACCCCCGCTCCGCCGCCACCGCCCACGCGCGCGTGGAGCTCGCCGACCGCATCGCCTTCCACAGCTGGCTCGCCTGGCTCACGGACCAGCAGCTCGCGGCGGCCGCCCGGGCCGCGCGCGACGCCGGGATGCGGGTCGGGATCGTCCACGACCTCGCCGTCGGCGTGCACCCCGACGGCGCCGACGCGTGGGCCCGGCCCGACGCCTACGCCGCCGGGATGTCCGTCGGCGCCCCGCCCGACGCCTTCAACGCGCGTGGCCAGGACTGGGGTCTGCCGCCCTGGCGCCCCGACGCGCTGGCCGCCTCCGGCTACGCCCCCTACCGCGGCCTGCTCCAAGGCCTGCTGCGGCACGCGGGCGCCCTGCGCATCGACCACGTCATGGGACTCTTCCGGCTCTGGTGGGTGCCCGCCGGCCATGAGCCCGCCGACGGCTCCTACGTCCGCCACGACGCCGACGCCATGCTGGCCGTCCTCGTCCTGGAGGCCCACCGCGCGGGCGCCGTCGTCATCGGCGAAGACCTCGGCACCGTCGAACCAGGGGTCCGCGAGGCGCTGCGGCGGCGCGGAATCCTCGGCACCTCCGTGCTCTGGTTCGAACGCGACTGGGCCGGCGACGGCCTGCCGCTGCCGCCGGAACGCTGGCGTGAGGACTGCGTCGCCACCGCCACCACCCACGACCTGCCGTCCACCGCCGCCCGGCTCACCGGCGACCACGTCACCCTCCGCCACCGCCTCGGCCTGCTGACCCGCCCCCTGGACCAGGAGCGGGCCGAGGACGCCGCCGACACCGCCCAATGGCTGGCCCGCCTCGCCGAGCCGGGCCCCGGCGGCGCCGGCCGCCCCCTCGACGGCGAGGAGGCCGCCATCCAGGCCGTATACCGCTACCTGCTGCGCACCCCCGCGCTGCTCACCGGCCTGTGGCTGCCCGACGCCGTCGGAGACCGGCGCCCCCAGAACCTGCCCGGCACCTGGGACCAGTACCCGAACTGGCGGCTCCCCGTCGCCGACGCCGAAGGCCGCCCCGTCACCCTCGAAGAGCTCGCCGCCTCACCGCGCGCGCGTGCCCTGCTGGACACCCTCCGGGCCCGTACGGCACCCCCGGACGCGCGGCCCGTCTAGCCGTTCGCTACGTTTGCACCGTGGACAAGAAGAACACCCTGCGCGCCGGTGCTGTCGCGGCCGGTACGACGCTGATGATGCTGCTCATGTCGTCCCCCGCGCTCGCGCTCACCCGCGACGACGGCGACGACCCGGGTCCGGGCCTGAGCGTGGCCGCGACGCTCGGCTGGTACGTCGCCGCGCCGATCGTCCTGTTCCTCGTGATCGCCGGCCTGGTGATGGTGCTCGACAAGTCCAAGGACCGGGTCACCAAGAGCTGAATGCGGCGGGACCCCCAGGGGTCCCCGCACACTTCCCGACAAGGCGCCGCGACTCGCGGCGCCTTGTTTTTCGCGTCTTGTTTTTCGCGTCACACCACGGTCGTCGCCAGCAGCTTCCGCAGCAGCGTCGCGAGCTGCTCCCGCTCCTGCGGATCCAGCGCCGCCTCCAGGGCCGCCCGCTGCTGGGCGAGCCCGGCCGCCACGGCCTCGTCCACCAGTTCGCGGCCCCGCTCGCTGAGCGTCACCCGCAGGCCGCGCCGGTCGTTCGGGTCGGGGCTGCGGCTGAGCAGCCCCGCCTTCTCCAGCTTGTCGAGCCGGCCCGTCATCCCACCCGTGGTGATCATCAGCGTCGCGGTCAGCTCGCGCGGCGAGAGCGTGTACGGCTCGCCGGAGCGGCGCAGCGTCGCCAGCACGTCGAACTCCCCGAGGGACATCCCGCCGTACGGTGCGTACGCCTTGTCGACCCGGCCGCGCATGGCCACGGCCAGACGGTAGATCCGGCCGAAGACCGCCATCGGGAGCGTGTCGAGGTCGGGGCGTACGACGGCCCATTGGTCGGTGATGGCGTCGACGGCGTCGCGGGCGGTGGGCCCGGTCTCCATGCCGGAAGTCTCGTCGGAAGTCTCGGGACTCTCCATGTCGGCGGTCTCCTTACGGTGATCAGCAGCTCCGGGGTGCGAAAGTCGCTGCCGAGAAAGTAACTCAGAAGCGAGCCACTTACGAGGAAGCCTCTTGCATATAAATGGCTTAGCGCTAAGCTACTTACCGCCAAGCCAACCTCGCAGGGGGGACCCGTCCATGTCCCGCAAGGCCACAACCGTCGCGCTCACCGCACTCGCCCCGGTCTCCTGGGGCTCCACCTACTTCGTCACCACCGAGTTCCTGCCGCCCGACCGGCCCCTCTTCACCGCGCTGATGCGGGCCCTGCCCGCCGGGCTGCTGCTGCTCGCACTCACCAGCAAGCTGCCCCGGGGCGCCTGGTGGGGCAAGGCGGCGGCGCTCGGCGCCCTCAACATCGGCGCGTTCTTCCCGCTGCTCTTCCTCGCCGCCTACCGGCTGCCCGGTGGCCTCGCGGCGGTCTTCGGCTCCGTCGGGCCGCTCTTCGTCATCGGGCTCGCCGCCCTGTTCCTGGGGGAGAAGCCGACCGTCCGGGGGCTGCTCGCCGCGGTCGCGGCCGCGCTCGGCGTCAGCCTGGTCGTGCTGAAGGCGACCGGAGCGCTCGACGCGGTCGGCGTGGCAGCCGCGCTGGTCTCCGCCGCCTCCATGGCCGCCGGGACGGTCTTCACCAAGCGGTGGGGGCGCCCGGAAGGGGTGGGTGCGCTGGCGATGACCGGCTGGCAGCTCACCGCCGGCGGGCTGATCATCGCGCCGGTCGCCTTCCTGCTCGAAGGGGCGCCGCCCGCGCTCGACACCACCGCCCTGCTCGGCTACGCCTACCTCGCCTTCGGCAACACCGCGGTCTCCTACTGGCTCTGGTTCCGTGGGATCGGGCAGCTCAGCGCCACCTCCGTCACCCTCCTCGGCCCGCTCTCGCCGATCACCGCCGCCGTCATCGGCTGGGCCGCGCTGGGCGAGGTGCTCACGCCCGTACAGCTGCTCGGCATGGCGATCGCCTTCGGTGCCACCCTCGTCGGCCAGCGGCCCGCGCGACCGCGACCGTTCAGTTCAACTGAACAGACTGATCATAAAGTTTCGATGGACCTGAAGGATGTGGCGGTGCGACGGTAGGCCGGACGAACCACCCGACCCGGCAGAGAGGAAGCCCGTGGCACTCCTGGACCACGTCCGCACCGCAGCGCCCACCACCCCCCGGCGCGTGCGCCGGGGCGCCGGCCTCGGTCTGCTGCTTGCGGCCCTCGCCACGGTCGTCTGGTCCGGCAGCTTCGTCACCGCCCGCGCCCTGCACGACTCCGTCCCGCCGGTCCAGGCCGCCTTCTGGCGCTGGATCGTCGCCCTCGTCGCCGTCGCCCCCTTCGCACTGCGCGAGACCTGGCGCCGGCGCGAGGTGATCCGCCGTCACTTCCGCTTCGTCGCCCTGGCCGCGCTGCTGGGCGTCACCGTCTACAACACCCTCGTCAACCAGGCCGGCCTCTCCACCTCCGCCGGCAACATGGGCATGATCATGGCCGCCTCGCCGGTGCTCATGGCGGTGTACGAACGTCTCGGCGGCGCCCGGCTCGGCGCCCGCCGCGTCACCGGCATGCTGATCGCCTGCGCCGGGGTACTCCTGCTGGTCGGCAAGGGCTCGCTCGCGCTCGACCTCGCCCCCGGCGACCTGTGGGTGATGGCGGCCGCGGTCTGCTTCGCCTCGTACAGCGCCCTGCTCAAGCGCCGCCCGGCCGAACTGGGCGGGCTGGTCTTCCTCTTCGCCACCTTCGCCCTCGGCGCGCTGATGCTGCTGCCCGTGTACGCGGCCAGCCTCGCCCTCCAGGGCGGCTTCGAGCCCACCCCCGGCACCGTCGCGCCCCTCGTCTACGTCGGGGTGTTGTCCTCCGCCGTCGCCTTCTTCGCCTGGAACAAGGCGGTCGCCCTGATCGGCGCCGCCCGCGCCGGGGTCGTCTACTACCTCCAGCCCGTCTGTGTGGCACTGCTCTCCTACGCCGTCCTCGGCGAGGACCTCGGCGCCCTGGGCGTGCTCTGCATGGCGCTCATCCTCGGCGGTGTGGCGCTCGCCTCGGCCCGCCGGAGGTAGGTTTGCGCCCCATGACCGAGTGGGACATCAAGAAACTCCAGATCCTGCGCACCCTGCGCGACCGCGGCACCGTCACCGCGACCGCCGAGGCGCTCCTGATGACCCCCTCGGCCGTCTCCCAGCAACTCACCAACCTCGCCAAGCAGCTGGGCGTACAGCTCCTGGAGGCCCAGGGCCGGCGGGTCCGGCTCACCGACGCGGCGCATCTCGTCCTGCGGCACGCCGAGGCCGTCTTCGCCCAGCTGGAGCGGGCCGACGCCGAACTGGCCGGATACCTGCGGGGCGAGGCGGGCGAGGTGCGCCTCGCCGCGTTCTCGACCGCGGTGCCCGCGCTCGTCGTCCCCGCCGTGCAGCACCTCCGCGCCGCCCACCCCTCGCTCGCCGTCCGCGTCCGCGAGGCCGAGGCGGCGGAGGCGTACGAACTGCTCACCGCCGGCGAGGTCGACCTGGCGCTCTCGCTCGCCGCGCACGCCCCCTCCGCCCGCGACCCCAAGTACGCGCGCGTGCCGCTGCTCGCCGACCCGCTCGACGTCGCCCTGCCCGCCGGGCACCCCCTCGCCGACGCCCCCGGCCTGCGGCTGCACGACCTCTCCGCCGAGCCGTGGATCTTCGGCGGCTCCGGGCCCTGGTCGGAGATCACCACCGCCGCCTGCGAAGCCGCCGGGTTCGTACCGGAACAGGCCCACAGCGCCGCCGGCTGGACCGCGATCCTCGCCATGGTCGAGGCCGGGATGGGCATCGCGCTCGTGCCCCGGATGGCGTCCGCCGAGCGGCGCGCGGGCGTCGTCATGCGCGTGCTCTCCGCCGACCAGCCGCGCCGCCATGTCGTCGCGGCCGTGCGGCGCGGCGCCGAGGAGGGGCCCGCCGTCGCCCGCGTCCTCGCGGCGCTACGGCAGGCCGCGGCGGCCCGCGAAACCGTCTGAGCCCCGACATCGTTCAATCCTGCTGAACATATTCATCGAAAACATTCGATGGACCCGCGGGGACTGGGGCGCGAAAGTCAGGGCATGACCTTCGACCCGAAACTGGACCAGGACCCGCACGCCAACGACGCCGCGCCCTACGGAGGCGGCGACCCCTACGCCGACTACCGCCACGGTGACTTCCCCTTCACCGAGCTCGTCGACCTGGCCGACCGCCGGCTCGGCGCCGGTGTCGTCGCGGCCAACGACGAGTTCTTCGCCGAGCGCGAGAACCTCCTCGTCCGCGAGCGTGCCGTCTTCGATCCGGAGCACTTCGGGCACAAGGGCAAGATCATGGACGGCTGGGAGACCCGCCGCCGCCGGGGCGCCGACGCGGAGAACGTCTTCCCCGCCCCCGAGGACCACGACTGGGCGATCGTCCGCCTCGGCGCCCCCGGCGTCATCCGCGGCATCGTCGTCGACACCGCCCACTTCCGCGGCAACTACCCCCAGCGGGTGTCCATCCAGGCCGCGGCCGTCGAAGGTTCGCCCAGCCCCGAGCAGCTGCTCGCCGACGACGTGAAGTGGGAGGAGCTCGTCCCGCCCACCCCCGTACGCGGCCACGCGGCCAACGGCTTCGAGATCGACGCCGAGCACCGTTTCACCCACGTACGGGTCTGCCAGCACCCCGACGGCGGCATCGCGCGGCTGCGGGTCCACGGCGAGGTCGTGCCCGACCCCGAGTGGCTTGAGCTGCTCGGCACCCTCGACCTGATCTCCGTACTCAACGGCGGGGTGTACGAGGACGCGTCGGACAAGTTCTACTCCTCGCCGACCCAGATCATCCTGCCCGGCACCTCCCGCAAGATGGACGACGGCTGGGAGAACCGCCGCCGCCGGGTCCGGGGCACCAACGACTGGGTACGCTTCCGGCTCGCCGCCCAGGGCGCCGTACGGGCCGTCGAGATCGACACCGCGTACCTCAAGGGCAACTCGGCCGGCTGGATCGCCCTCCAGGGGCGCAACGGGGACACGGGCGAGTGGTTCGAGATCATCCCGCGCACCCGGCTCCAGCCCGACACCCCGCACCGCTTCAAGCTGCCCGCGCAGGCCGTCGTGACCCATGTACGCCTCGACGCCTTCCCCGACGGCGGTGTGGCCCGGATGCGGCTGCACGGCACGCTCACGGAGGAGGGCGCGGCAGCGCTGCGCCGCCGCTTCGACGAGCTCAACGGCTGAACGGCCCACCGGTTTCCGCCCGGCCGGCGGCAGCGCGCCGCCGCCCGCCCGCCGGGCGGACCTGAACGCGAAGGGGCACCTCCGTGGGGGAGGGTGCCCCTTCGCCGTACCCAGGCGTGAATCCAGCGTCAACTCGCGGTGATTGTGGTCATTTTGGATCTCACTATGCTCAAGATCAAAGTGATTGAGGAGTTTTTTCGGTCACTTATGGGCATGGTGGGGCGGCTGATCACCAGCCCCACGCATCACCGGAGGACCGGAGAACGATGGACTACGACGACGCCGCCGTGCCGCGCTACTACACGCGTAAGACGGCCGACATCCTCCACAAGTACGGGCCAGGACCACGGGTCCACTTCCACATGGGCCTCTTCGATCCCGGAGCCCGCCCCAACACCACTGTCACCCAAGGCGTGATCAAGCGCCGCATAATCGAGTCCCAGGAGGCGATCGTCGACCACGCCGCCCGCACCTGGGGCGCGTACGCCACACCCCCCAAACGGCTGCTCGACATCGGCTGCGGCGTGGGCGGCGGCTCGCTCTACTGGGCGCAGGAACACGGCGCCAAGGTCACCGGCATCACGGTCACCGGCGAACACATCCCGCTCATCGAGGACTTCGCCCGCCAGGCCGGCGTCGGCAACCGTGTCACGCCCGTCCTCGGCGACTTCCACGACTTCCGCAGCAAGCGCAAGTACGACGCCGCGTACGCCAACGAGAGCTCCGGCTACATGGACCGCGAGCGGCTCTTCGAGGTCGTCGCGGGCGCGCTGAAGCCGGGCGGCTGGTTCGGCATCCAGGAACACTTCATCTGCCGCCCCGAGTGGACCGAGTTCATCGACGGCTACTACAAGACCCGGCTCGGCACCCTCACCGAGTACATCACCGCAGCCGAGGCGGCCGGCTTCCACCTGGAGCAGGACGAGGACGTCACCGACCGGGTCGCCGAGTTCTGGATCCAGTCCATGGCCTGGAACACCGCCGAACTGGACCGCATCGAAGGCACCGGCGACGCCGCCGCCTGGACGCGCGAGCGGCTACAGGAGTCCACCATCACCCACAGCAAGCTCTTCCGGATCTGGCGCGACCACGCGCTGGAGACCCGGCTGCTGCTCTTCCGGCTCGGCGGGGGCAGCTGACCATGCCGCCCGTGTACGCCAAGGACGCGCCGGCCTCCCGGATCGGCTGGGAACTGCCGGCGTTCTACTGCCCGTTCAACGAAAGCCTGATCCACGCCAAGGCCGCGGAGCTCGAAGAGCGCGCCGTCGCCTGGATCGACGCCTTCGGCATCTACCCGGACGCCACCGAGCGGGCCTGGGGCCTCGCCACCCATAGCGCCGACTTCACCAGCCGCATCATCCCCTACGGCGACATCGAGCCGGTCCTGCTCTTCATCGAGTGGAACTACTGGGCCAACGCCGTCGACGACTGGCAGGACTCGGGCTCCACGGCCACCCGCACCGCGGACATCGCCGACCACAGCGCCCGGCTCGTCCGCTCCATCGAGGCCCCCGGCTCCGGGCTGCTGCCCCCGGGGCCCCTGACGGCGGCCCTGGACGACCTGGTGACCCGTACGCGAGCCATGCTGACCCCGTTCCAGCTGCGCAGGTTCAGCGAGGGCACCCGCGACTGGCTGTTCGGCGCGGGATGGCAGACCTCCAACGCCGAACGCAGCGTGATGCCCTCCCTCAACGACTTCTCCGCGATGCGCATGTCGGTCAACGGCACCCGCTTCACCCTCACCTGGTGCGACGCGGCCAACGGCATCCATGTACCGGCCGACGTGCTGTACTCGGCGCCCGTCCAGGCGCTGACGGACGCCGCCGGATTCATCGTCTCCTGCGACAACGACCTCTACTCGTACAACAAGGAGGATCACCAGGACCCCTGGGAGCAGAACCTGCTCAACGTCGTCGCCCGGCATCACGGCTGTACGCCGAAGGAGGCGCTGGTGCCCGCCGTGGCGCTGCGGGACCGGGCCATGACCCTCTTCGTCCGGCTGCGCGAGCAGCTCGCCCGGGGCGCCGACGAACAGCTCGCGCGCTATCTCGACTCGCTCGCCCACTACGTGTCGGGCTGCATCGAGTGGCAGAACCTCGCCCCGCGGTACGCCAGTCCGCGCAACCGCAACACGCTGCCGGCGGAGGGGGCCTCGTACGACATCACCTGGCGGGACACGCCGAGTGACCCGAGCCCCGAGCCGCCGCCGGTTCCGGCGATCGCCTGGTGGTGGCGGCAGCTCGACGACTGACGGCGCGGCCCCTCAGCGGCGGCCCACCAGCCGGCTCCACCACGAGTCCCGGACCGGCGAGCGGTCCTGGGGGCCGGGAGCAGGCGCGGCCGCCGCCTCCGGCAGGGGCTGGGCCGCGCCGGTCCCGGGAAGGGGGGTGGCCGAGGTCACGGTGGCGCCCCGGGGGGTGAACGCCACGGGCAGGGCGACCAGCTGACGTGACATCAGCGAGGAGTCCCAGCGCAGTTCGTCCTCCGGGACGGCCAGCTCCAGGTCGGGCAGGCGGGCCAGCAGGACGTCGATACCGGTGTCCGCGATCGCCCGGCCGATGTCCTGGCCGGGGCACTCGTGCGGACCGCCGCTGAAGGCCAGGTGGGAGCGGTTGCCATGGACCGGGACGGTCAGGTCCGGGCGGATCTCCGGGTCCACGTTGGCCGCCGCGAGCCCCAGCAGCACCATGTCACCCTCCTTGATCCGCTGCCCGCCGAGCATGGTGTCGCCGGTCGCCCAGCGGCCCAGGATGGCCGACAGCGGCGGCTCGTCCCACAGCACCTGCTCCAGCGCGTCGGGCAGGGTCATGTGACCGCCGGAGAGACTCGCGCGGAACCGGCGGTCGGTGAGCACGAGCCGCAGGGCATTGGCGATCAGATTGGCCGTAGTGGAGAAGGCCGCGATGAGCACCAGCCGCAGATGCTCGATGATCTCCGCCTCGGTGAGAGAGGTGGAGTGCTCCAGGAGCCAGGAGGTGAGGTCGCGGCCGGGCTGGGCCCGCTTGCGCGCGACCAGCTGCTCCAGCGCCTCGGTCACATAGGCGTTGCTGGCCACCGCCGTCTCGGTGCCCTTGATCATGTCGCGGGCGGCCTCGACCAGCCGTGGGCCGTACGATTCCGGAGCCCCGACCAGCTGGGTCATCACCAGCATCGGCAGCGGTTCGGCGAAGTCCCGGACCAGGTCGGCCCGCGCGCTGTCGGCGAAGGCGTCGATGAGCTGGTTGGCGAACCGTGTCACATAGCGCCGGATCCCGCGCCGGTCGAGCCGTTCGAGCGACTCGGTGACCGCGCCGCGCAGCCGCTCGTGCTCGGCACCGTCCTGGAAGTTGCACACCGGCTGCCACGCGGCGATCGGCGTGAGCGGATGGTCCGGCGGAACCTTCCCCTCCTGCATGTCGCGCCAGCGACGGGAGTCCCGCGAGAAACGCGACGGCGTCCGGGCCACGTCGAGGTTCTCGCGGTGGCCGAGGACCAGCCAGGCCGGCAGGTCGCCCTGGACCAGGACCGGCGCCACCGCGCCGTGCTCGGCGCGCAGCTTCTCGTACAGGGCTCCCGGGTCCGCCTCGGCCTCGGGGCCGTAGAGCCGGTGGGCCGGGCAGCCCGGTGGTGGGGTGGGGCCCGGCGGGGGCGGGGGAGTGGTCACGATGCCTCCGGGGTCACGGCGAGGGAGTACAGATGGCGCATCAGCGTCATCAGGACGTCCCGGCTGGATTCGCGGAGCCGGGCGTCACATTGCACGAGCGGGACGGTCTCGGGCAGGTCCAGGGCGCCGCGCAGCTCCTCCAGTGGGTACTGGGGCGCGTCCGGGAAGGAGTTGACGGCGACCACGAACGGCACGCCGCGCTCCTCCAGCCGGTCGATGACCTCGAAGCTGACCTCCAGCCTGCGGGTGTCGACCAGCACGACGGCGCCGAGCGCCCCCTCGAACAGGCCGTTCCACAGGAACCAGAAGCGCTGCTGGCCCGGGGTCCCGAAGAGGTAGAGGACGAGTTCGTCGTTGATGCTGATGCGGCCGAAGTCCATGGCGACGGTCGTGGAGGACTTGCGCTCCACGCCCGCGGTGTCGTCGACGCCGACTCCGGCCTGGGTCATTGTCTCCTCGGTGGTCAGCGGGCGGATCTCGCTGACCGAGCCGACCAGGGTCGTCTTGCCGACCCCGAACCCTCCGACGACGACCACCTTCACGGCGGCCGACGCCGTCTGCGGCAGCACGTCCTCGCGCCGCGGCCCGGAGGGAGGCTCAGAGTTTCTGAAGTCCATCGATCACTGCCTCAATCAATGCCAGGTCGGGGAGTTGGGCGCGGGCGACGGGAGCACGCGAGAGGACGAGGTCGGCGGCGAGCAGATCGTCGAGCAGGACGGTGACCACGCTCACCGGGAGGCCGAGATAGGCGGAGATCTCGGCCACCGACAGCGGTGCCTGGCACAGCCTGATGATCGCCGCGTGCTCCGGCTGCATGCCGGGCTTGGGCCCCGACCTGGCCACGATCAGCGTGACCAGGTCGAGCGTGGCCGGCCCTAAGGCGCCGCTGCGCCCGCCGGTGATCACATAGAGGCGTTCGGGGCTCGCGTCCTCCCAGTCGCCGCCCGGATCGCTCACGCGGTCCGGCCCTCGCTGCGCGGCGGGCTGCTGAGGTGCTCTCCGATCCGCGCCACCAGGTCCCGCATCCGCTGTCCCATCAGACCGGCGTCGACGCCCTCGTCGGCGAGGACCGCGAGATACGCCCCGGCGCCGGCCGCCATCAGGTAGAAGAAGCCGCCGTCCATCTCGATCACCACGAGCCGCATCCGGCCCTGGGAGTGCGGGAGTTCGGCCGCGACCGCGCCCGCGAGGCTCTGCAGTCCGGCACAGGCGGCGGCCAGCCGGTCGGCGGTGTCGGTCTCCGTGCCGTGCTGCGCCATCCGCAGGCCGTCCGCGGAGAGCACGATGACATGACGGGTCTGCGGAACACCCTCGGCCAGATCCTTGAGCATCCAGTCCATATCGGCCCGCTGCTGACTCACGGCTGTTCCCCCTTGCTCGCCGAGGCCGACGAGGCGTTGTCGTTCTGGTTCTCTCCCGACAGGCCGCTCTGGAAGGCGGCCAGCCACAGCCCTGGTTCGGTCGAGGGCGTGGTCTCGGGCTGGTCGGTGGTGGTCTCCGGGGCCGCGGCCCCGGGGGTGGTGGCCGCGGGCGCGGTGGCGCGGGCCTTGCGACGGCGCTGCGGGAGGCCGTTCGCGGTCACTTCCGTCGCGGCGGACGCGATGGGGCCCGCCGGCACGGCCGGGGCGGGGACCGCGGCCGCGGAGGGCGCGGCGGTGGAGCCGGTGGGCCGCGCGGCGGGCTCCAGGGCCCCGCGGGGGCCGGAGGAGGTGCCGATGCCGTGGGCGACGCCGGTCGCGGCGGAGGTGGTGGTGATCAGGTGCTGCGGGACGACGACGACGGCCCGTACACCGCCGTACGCCGAGGAGCGCAGCGAGACCTGGAAGTCGTACGCCTGCGAGAGGCGGCCGACGACCGCGAGGCCCAGCCGGGGCGTCTCGCCCAGGTCGTTGACGTCGATGCCGCGCTGGGCCTGCTGGAGCATCCGCTCGGCCCGCTTGCGGGCCTCCTCGCTCATGCTCACGCCGCCGTCCTCGATCTCGACGGCGATTCCCGAGTTCACGTCGACGGCGGTCAGATGCACCTTGGTGTGCGGCGGCGAGTAGCGGGTGGCGTTGTCCAGGAGCTCGGCGAGCGCGTGGATGAGAGGCTCGACGGCGGGGCCGACGACGGCGACCTCGGAGACCGAGTGGAGCTCGACCCGCTGGTAGTCGATGATCCGTGACATGGCACCGCGCAGCACGCTGTACAGCGGTACGGCCTTGCTCCACTGGCGGCCCGGCCGGGCGCCGCCGAGGACGGCGATGGAGTCGGCGAGGCGGCCGATCAGGGCGGTGCCGTGGTCCAGCCGGAGCAGGTCGCCGAAGACCTCCGGTGCCTTGCCGTGCCGGTCCTCCATCCCGCGCAGTTCCTGGGCCTGCTGGTGGACGATCGCCTGGACGCGGCGGGCGATGTTCACGAACGCCCGCTGGGCCGAGTCGCGCAGGTCCTCCTCGGCGACGACGGCGTCGACGACGGAGCGGAGCACCGCCAGGTGAGCCGCCCTGAACTCCGGGGTGAGGCCAGGCTCGTAGACGTCCGAGGCCTCCAGCGAGGTGAGGACGTCCTCGGGGAACTCGCCCTTGCGCAGCCGTCCGACGACATCGGGCAGCAGCTCGGAGGCGAGCCGTACCGTCTCGGCCTGCTGCCGTTCCAGCGCCGTCCGCTGGGTGGCGACCGTGGCCCGGAGCTCGGCCAGCTGCCGGCCGCGCCGGTGGGCCACGGCGCAGGACAGGGCGACCGCGGCGAAGGCCACGGCACCGAGCCAGGCGACCGGGGTGCGGGCCGGTGCGGAGACCAGAGCCACGGCGAGAACGGTGCCCGCCGCCGTCACGGCGGCGGGCACCGCCCATATGACGGGTGAGGTCGGCCCTGAACTGCCGGGCGACGATCCCTCTCGAACCATCAGAACCCTCAAACGATCGAAAGCGAAAGATCAAAGGACAACGGCCGGGAAGCTTATCGGTTCTGCGCACACTTCTTGACAGCGGGTCATGATGCGGATGGGCGTGGCGAGTTGCTTTTTGACGCAATCTCGACCATGGGCGCGCGGCATGCGCGAAGGCGCCCCGGACCAGCTGGTCCGGGGCGCCTTCCTACGCTCGACTCCCGTACTACGCGCGGGCGTCCACCGCCTGCGCCTTCAGGGCGCGCTCGATACCGGCGCGCGACTCGGTCACCATCCGGCGCAGCGCCGGAACCGGGTCGTGCTCGGCGATCCACGCGTCCGTCGCGTCCAGCGTCTCCTGCGACACCTGGAGCGCGGGGTAGAGCCCCACCACGATCTGCTGCACGATCTCGTGGCTGCGGGTCGCCGCGACGTCCTTGATCGACGCGAAGTACTTCGCCGTGTACGGCGCGAGCAGCTCACGCTGGTCGGTCTGGACGAAGCCCGCGATCACCGCCTCCTGCACGGCGTTCGCCAGCTTGTCGGAGTCCACGACCGACGCCCACGCCTCGGCCTTCGCGGCCTCCGTCGGCCGGGCGGCACGCGCGGTGGCGGCATGCCGCTCACCCGCGGCGGTCCGGTCGCGCTCCAGCTCGGCCGCGATCCGGTCCTCCTCGAACCGGCCCGTCGCCGCGAGCCGCTCCACGAACGCCCAGCGCAGCTCGGTGTCGACGGCCAGACCCTCGACGGTCTGCGAGCCGTCGAGCAGCCCCTCCAGCAGGTCGAGCTCGCCGTCCGTACGGGCCGTCGCCGCGAACGCCCGTGCCCACGCCAGCTGGTGGTCGCTGCCCGGCTCGGCCGCCCGCAGCTGCTCCAGCGTCGCCTGCGTCCAGCGCGCCAGGCCGGTGGCCCGCCACGCCGGGTCCGCGTACAGGTCGATGGCGAGCTTGACCTGGCGGTGCAGCGACTGCACCACACCGATGTCGGACTCCTTGGTGATGCCGGAGAGCACCAGCTCCACGTAGTCCCGGGTGGCCAGCTCGCCGTCGCGGGTCATGTCCCAGGCCGAGGCCCAGCACAGCGCGCGCGGCAGCGACTCGGTGAAGTCCCCGAGATGCGCGGTGACATTGCGCAGCGACTCCTCGTCGAGCCGCACCTTGGCGTACGACAGGTCGTCGTCGTTGAGCAGCACGACCGCCGGCCGGGCCGTGCCGGCCAGCTGCGGCACGTCGGTCAGCTCGGCGGCCGCCACGTCCAGCTCGATCCGCTCCGTACGGACCAGCTTGCCCGCCTGGAGCTCGTACAGACCGATCGCGATCCGGTGCGGACGCAGCGTCGCCTCACCCTTGGCGCCGGCCGGCAGCGCCGGGGCCTCCTGGCGCACCGCGAAGGCGGTGATGACGCCCTCGGCGTCCGTCTCGATCTCCGGGCGCAGGATGTTGATACCGGCGGTTTCCAGCCACGCCTTCGACCAGCTCTTCAGATCCCGGCCGGAGGTCTCCTCCAGCGCGCCGAGCAGGTCCGGCAGCCGCGTGTTGCCGAACGCGTGACGCTTGAAGTACGCCTGCACACCCTTGAAGAACTCGTCCTCGCCGACGTACGCGACCAGCTGCTTGAGCACGCTGGCACCCTTGGCGTACGTGATGCCGTCGAAGTTGACCTGCACGTCCTCCAGGTCGTTGATCTCGGCCATGATCGGGTGCGTGGAGGGCAGCTGGTCCTGGCGGTAGGCCCAGGTCTTCTCCGAGTTGGCGAAGGTGGTCCAGGCGTTCGGCCAGCGCGAGCCCGGCGCCGAGGCCTGGCAGGCGACCGAGGTGAAGGTGGCGAACGACTCGTTCAGCCACAGGTCGTTCCACCACTCCATGGTGACGAGGTCGCCGAACCACATGTGGGCGAGCTCGTGGAGGATGGTCTCGGCCCGCCGCTCGTACGCCGCGTCCGTCACCTTCGACCGGAAGACGTACTGGTCGCGGATGGTCACCGCGCCCGCGTTCTCCATCGCGCCCGCGTTGAACTCCGGCACGAACAGCTGGTCGTACTTGGCGAAGGGGTAGTCGTAGGCGAACTTCTCCTGGAACCAGTCGAAGCCCTGCCGGGTGACCTCGAAGATGTGGTCCGCGTCCAGGAACTCGGCCAGCGACGGACGGCAGTAGATGCCCAGCGGCACGCTCTGCCCGTCCTTCTCGTACGAGCTGTGCACCGAGTGGTACGGGCCCACGATCAGCGCCGTGATGTACGTGGAGATCCGCGGGGTCGGCTCGAAGACCCAGAGGTCGTCCTTGGGCTGGGGCGTCGGCGAGTTCGAGATCACCGTCCAGCCGGCCGGCGCCTTCACGGTGAACTGGAACGTCGCCTTCAGGTCCGGCTGCTCGAAGCAGGCGAAGACCCGGCGCGCGTCCGGCACCTCGAACTGGGTGTACAGGTAGGCCTGGTCGTCGACCGGGTCGACGAAGCGGTGCAGACCCTCACCGGTGTTCGTGTACGCGCAGTCCGCGACGACCTTGAGCTCGTTGCGGCCCTCACGCAGATGGGGCAGGGCGATCCGGGAGTCCCGGAAGACCGCGGCCACGTCGAGTGCGTGCCCGTTCAGCACGACCTCGTGCACCGCGGGGGCCACCAGGTCGATGAAGGTCTCCGCCTTGCCCTGGGCGGAATCGAAGCGGACGGTGGTGACGGACCGGTAGGTGCCGCCCTCCTGCGCGCCGGTCAGATCCAGGTCGATCTCGTACGCGTCCACCGTCAGCAGCCGCGCCCGCGCTTGCGCCTCTTCACGGGTCAGGTTTGTGCCAGGCACCCGGTCATCTCCTCGGTTCGTGACGTTTGGCGCCATCCTTCCACGCCGGTCATTGGCGACGCACGGCACAATTCCAAGGCCGGTCGCTGCCGACCCGCGGCAGAACGCGTTGTCCGAATTCCGCCAGCGCCTCCCCGCGCCCGCGCGGAACGGTGGAGCCATGACATCGCACCCGACGACGCCGCAGACGGCCCCCCGTACGACCACGTACACCGTCCGGTCCATCCCCCCGGCCGCCCTCGCCCAGCTGCGCGTCACCGACGACGCCGGGCTGCCCTGCGCGCCGTACGAGGACACCGAGGGCGGGGCGCCCCTGCGCTGCTGCCTGCGGCGCTCCCGGGCCGGGGAGCGTATCGCGCTGGTCTCCTACGCCCCGCTGCGCCGCTGGGCGGCCGAGCGGTGGGCCCGGCCGGGCGCGTACGACGAGCAGGGCCCGGTCTTCGTCCACGCCGAGGAGTGCGGGGGCCCGCGCGAGGCGACGGCGTACCCCTTCTCACGTCCCGGCGCGCTGCGGACGGTCCGCCGCTACGACAGCGAGGGCAGAATCGTCGGCGGCCGCCTCCTGGAGATCCCGGAGGCGGCCGACGAGGGGTTCGATCAGGCCTTCGCGGAAGCCTTCGCCGACCCGGAGGTGGCCCTGGTCCATGTCAGGGCCGTCGAGCACGGCTGCTTCCTCTTCGAGGTCAGGCGCCCTTGAGCTCCTGGGCCACCAGCTCCGCGATCTGCACGGCGTTCAGCGCCGCGCCCTTGCGGAGGTTGTCGTTGGACAGGAACAGTGCCAGACCGTTCTCCACGGTCTCGTCGACCCGGATACGGCCCACATAGGAGGCGTCCTTGCCGGCCGCCTGGAGCGGGGTCGGGATCTCGGAGAGCTCGACCCCCTCGGCGTCCTTCAGCAGCTCGTAGGCGCGCTCCACGCTGATCGGGCGGTCGAAGCGGGCGTTGACCTGGAGGGAGTGGCCGGAGAAGACCGGGACCCGGACGCAGGTGCCGGAGACCTTGAGCTCCGGGATCTCCAGGATCTTGCGGGACTCGTTGCGGAGCTTCTGCTCCTCGTCGGTCTCGAAGGTGCCGTCGTCGACGATCGAGCCGGCGAGCGGGACGACGTTGAAGGCGATGGGGCGCTTGTAGACGGCGGGCTCGGGGAACTCCACGGCCTCGCCGTCGAACGCCAGCTGGTCGGCCTGCTCGGCCACCGCGCACGCCTGGGTGCGCAGCTCCGCCACGCCCGCCACGCCCGAGCCGGAGACGGCCTGGTAGGTGGTGGCGACCAGGGCGGTCAGGCCGGCCTCCTGGTGGAGCGGCTTGAGGACCGGCATGGCGGCCATGGTGGTGCAGTTCGGGTTGGCGATGATCCCCTTGGGGCGGTCCTTGACCGCGTGCGGGTTCACCTCGGAGACGACCAGCGGGACCTCGGGGTCACGGCGCCAGGCGGAGGAGTTGTCGATCACCACGGCGCCCTGGGAGGCGACCTTCTCGGCGAGCGCCTTGGAAGTGGCGCCACCGGCGGAGAAGAGCACGATGTCCAGGCCGGTGTAGTCGGCGGTGGCGGCGTCCTCGACCGTCACCCCGTCCAGCACCGTGCCGGCTGAGCGGGCGGAGGCGAAGAGCCGCAGCTCAGTGACCGGAAAGTCCCGCTCGGTCAGGATCTTGCGCATGACTGTGCCGACCTGACCGGTGGCTCCGACGATTCCGACCTTCACGGGGACTCCTCCGTACGTACGTGCAGTGTGCTGCTGCTCCATGATGCGTATGTCCACGCCCGGCTTGTCCAATCCATTGTCCGAGGGCCGGACACCTGCCGGGACGCGGAAGGGGCGGGCGCCGGTTCCGGCGCCCGCCCCCCTTGGTGTTCCGTGATGCTACGGCGTGACCTTGCCGATCACGACGCTGCCGGTGCCCGCGACGGTGCCGCGGGCGTTCAGCAGCTGGACCTCGCCGAAGAACTGCCGGCCCTCGGGCGCGGCACCGGCGACGACGATCTCGGCGCCGGCCTGGGCGCTCGCGCCGTTCGCCAGCGTCACCGCCTTGGACTCGTCGACCTTCACGGTGCCGAGCGCGGTGGAGTAGTACACGTCCTTGTAGTCGAACGTGGTGCCCTCGGCCGCCTGGACCGCGTAGCCGTCGACGACGATCGTGTACGTACCGGCGGCCGGGTTGACCAGGGAGACCGACTCCTCCGAGTCGCCGTCCGCGGACTGACCCACCCGGGTCGCGCCACGGTAGACCGTGAGGTCCAGGTCGGCGGCCTTGTCGGAGGTGTTGCCGATGGCGACGTCGAGCCGCTCGACACCCTCACCGATGGTGACCGTACGGGTCTGCTGCTCGTGGTGCTTGATGGTCGGGGTCTCGACCTTCGCGGAGCCCAGCGAGCCGCCCTTCAGCTTGCCGTCGATGGCGGCGAAGCCGTTGGTGACCTTCCACTCGACGGCGGCCGGGGTACCGACCTTCGCCTCGGGCACGGTCTGCGTGGCCGGGTCGAAGGAGGCGCCGAGCACCGTCACGTCCAGCTTGAACGGGTTGTCCAGCTCCGGCGAGGTGCGCCGGGACTCGACGACGATCTCCCAGACGCCCGGGGTCGGGTCGGTGTACGACCGCAGGTCCGGACGGCAGCCGTTGCCGCCGAGGTAGTTCGGGTAGCAGCGGTTGCTCGCGGTGTCCTCGATCGCCACGCCGTACGGGTGGTTGGCGATGAACCGGGTCTGGCTCAGGCCCTTCAGCCCGCCCAGGCCGATCTCCAGCGACTTGGCGCCCTGGGGCACGGTCACGAAGTACGACGTGTGGCTGTTGCGCTGGACCGAGGAGGCCGCGGAGAAGCCGTACGCGGGCTTGGCCAGCGGCTTGGAGACCACGACGGTCGACAGGATCTGCTTGTCGACGCCCTCGGTGCTCTCGTCGTCCAGCTGGAGGATCGCGCTGTGCACCCCGGCCGTCTTCGCCTTCGCCTCGACCTTGACGGTCACCGGCTTGTTCAGCGGCAGGGTGATGTAGTCGTACGCGGTGGCGGCCTTGAAGGTGCCGTCGTTGTACTTCCAGCTGAGGTTGTGGCGGACGCCGTAACTCGGGCCGGAGGTGCGGGTGACGGTGACGTTGTACGTCTTCTTCTGGCCCGTCTTCAGACCGCCCTCGCGGTCGTAGACACCGGTGCCGGTGTGCGGCGCCGGGAAGATCGCGGTGTCGACCGGCGCCTCGACCTTGTAGGCGTGCGCGGTGGCACCGGCCTGGATGGACGCCCAGGCCTTGTTGATGTCGATCAGACCCGAGCCCTGCTCGTGCGCGGCGACACCGGAGATCTTCTTCGCGGTGCTGGTGAGCGCGGTGCGCAGGGTCAGCGGGGAGAGCTCGACCTTCTTCTGCTTCGCGGCGGACAGCAGCAGCGCGGAGGCGCCGGCGGCCTGCGGCGAGGACATCGACGTGCCGTTGAGCATGCCGTAACCGGCGGGCAGCGTGTAGCCGGCCTCGGCGACGCCGGAGCCCGCCTGCCAGGTCGGGATGGTGTTCACGGCCGAACCGGGGGCGCTGATCGTCGGGGTGAAGCCGCCGTCCTCACGCGGACCGCGCGAGGAGAAGGGGAACATGGCGTACTTCTTCTTGACGGCAGAGCCGTAGTTGGCGGCCCAGGTCTCCTTGGAGATGGCCGCGCCGACCGAGATGACCTTGTCGGCCAGGGCCGGGTCGCCGATCGTGTTGATGCCGGGGCCTTCGTTGCCGGCCGAGATCACCAGCTGGACGCCGTGCTCGTCGATCAGCCGGGTGTAGAGGCGGGCGCGGACGTTGTCGCCGTCGTTCTGCGCGGGCAGGCCGCCGATCGACATGTTGACGATGTCGACGCCGCGGTTGACGACGAGGTCGGTCATGCCCTCCATGAGGGCGGTGTTGGTGCAGCCGCCGGTCCAGGTGCACGCGCGCGAGGAGACGATCTTCGCGCCGGGCGCCGCGCCGTTCATCTTGCCGCCGAAGAGGCTGTGGGCGGCGGTGATGCCGGCGACGTGGGTGCCGTGCGAGGACTCCACGAGACCGACGTTGACGAAGTCGGCCTTCTTGCCCTCCCAGTCGGGGCCCGCGGCGTCCATCGGGACGTCCTTGCGGATCTCGACGACGAAGGGGATCTTCTCGGCGACCGGGGTGGCCGGGTCGTCCGTGCCGAACCAGCCGATCTGGAAGCCGTCCTTGTACGGCTTCATCGGCTCGTTGTCCGTGAAGTCGTTGTTCTGGTCGGTGTCCACGCGGACGGTGCCGGCGGCGGCGTCGTAGAGCATGCCGAAGACGTCGGTGGTGTCGCCGTCCCGGTTGATGTCACCGGCCGGGTCGCCGCCCTGGGTGATCTTCTCGGTGAAGCGGCTGAACTTGAAGGAGCCGGCGGGCGCCTTCCAGGACTGCTCGGCCGAGGTGAACACCGGGCCGTCGACCGTGGTGATCTGCGCACGCCAGGTGGCGTCGCCCTCGGTCAGCGGGTCGGTGGCGGTGACCCAGTCGACGATCTTGCGCTCGCCGGTGGTGGTCTTCTGCAGCGACGGGTGGCCGAGGTCCACACCCGAGTCGAGGATGCCGATGGTCACACCACGGCCGTCGGCCTTCGGGTTCTTCTTGACGAAGTCGACCGCACCGGTCTCGAAGGCCGGGTTGTACGGGTTCTTCGCCGGGGTGCCCTTGCCCGGGGCCGGGTAGGTGCCCGCGGTGGCGCCGCCCGCGGCACCCGCGGTGCCGGCGTCGGGGCGCGGGTCGTCCAGCTTGATCTCCGCCTGGAGGTCGACCGCCTGGACGGAGGAGAGCTTGGTGGCCGCCTTGATGGCCGCGTCGGCCTTGGCGGTGGGGAGCGTGGCCCGCACGTAGCCGAGCTTGTCGTCGGTCTTGCCGACCGCCGCGCCCTTGAGGGCGTCGAGCTGGCCGGCGACCTGCTCGGTCGCGCCGGGCGCGGTGGCGATCAGGACGGTGACCGTCTGCTGGCCCTTGGCCTCGGCCTCGGCGAGCCGCTGGGCGTCGGTCGCGCCGAGCTTGTCGGCGGCGTCGGCGGCCTTCACGGGCGGGGTCGAGCCGGCCGGGGCCTCGACGGCGAAGACCGGCGCGGCGCCGGCCGCGACCAGCGCGGTGACCAGACCGGCCGCGGCGGCGATGCGGGCCGCGCGTCTGTGCCCGGGCGTCGAGCGCCCGGATATGGAGCTCTGGGATTCGGGGGTGGTCATTTACATCCCTGTATGTGAAAGAGAGGGTCCGGATTTCGGTGCCGGATGACCGCAGACTCTTTCGCAAGGGACAGGGGTTTGTGGAGAGTTGTCGAGGGGCGGGATACGGCTTTGGCGCACATCCGCCACCGCTGGACATGCGCCATGAAGGCCAAACCACCCGTAACGCGTACAGAGCGAACGGGACTTACCCCGAGTTAGTTGTCCTTTGTACGGGCGTAGTGCCGCGACGCCTTCGCGCGGTTGCCGCACGCGGCCATCGAGCACCAGCGCCGGGTGCCGTTCCGTGAGGTGTCGAAGAAGTGCAGGATGCACGCCTCGTGGGCACATGCCCGGATCCGGTCGGGCGCGGCGCGCAGCAGGTCGAGGTAGTTCCGGGCGGCCGTCCAGGCCGGCCCCCAGGTGTCCGAGGCGAACTCCGCCTCCTCGCCTGGCCCCTGGGCGGTCAGCGTGGCGCGGATCCGGCCGTGTCCCAGCACCGCGTCGACCAGGGCCGTGGCCTGCGGGGCGCCGGGGCTGTCGACCACGGCGCCCAGGGCGTCGCGCGCGGTGAGCAGATGGCGCAGGGTCGTCGCGTCGGCGGTGAAGCGGCCGTCGAGCCCGTTCGACGCCAGCCAGACGGCGAGGCCGTCGGTGTCCGTGAGCAGGTCCTCGCGGACGCCCTCGTGGTTCCAGCGGGTGTTGAGCAGGTCGAGCGAGACCGGCTCCCCGATGAGCGGCCGCGGGTCGGATCCGGGCATCGCCGGTACCTCTTCTCTCTCGCCCCCGCTGCTAACCCCTCAAGGGTACGTGACCGGTTGACGCCTGCCATGACTAACCCCTAAAGTCATTTACAGAGGTTAGGCAAGCATCGAGGGGAATCGTCATGACCGCGAGCACCACCCTGCGCACCGGCCACATCGGCATCAATGTCACGGACATCGAGCGGTCGCTCGCCTTCTACCGCGACGTCCTTGCCCTCGACGTCCTCGCCGAGGGCAAGGAGGAAGGGCAGCGGTACGTCTTCCTCGGCCAGGACGGCCGGCTGACCCTCACCCTCTGGCAGCAGGCGGACGGCTCGTACGCCCCCGGCCTCGCCGGGCTGCACCACCTCGCCTTCGAGGCCGTCTCGATCGAGCGGGTCAGGGCGGCGGAGACCCGGCTCAAGGAGCTCGGCGCCACCTTCGCCCACGAGGGCGTCGTCGCCCACCGCGAAGGATCCGCCTCGGGCGGGATCTTCTTCCACGACCCGGACGGCACCCGACTGGAGATCTACGCCCCGACCGGCGCCGAGACCGCGGAAGCCCCCTCGTCCGCGGCCCCCACCTGCGGCTTCTTCTAGCCCCGCCTCTCCGCCCGCGCTCTCCCCGGAGGCCCCATGGACCCGTACAACCCCGGCTCCCGCGCCGTACAGACCCGCGTCGGCGTCCGTGAGCTCGCCGACCACGTAGGCCGCTCCATCGGTCCCGGCATCCGTCCCGTCGCCGCCGCCTTCCTGGAGCTCCAGCCCATGCTGGTGCTCGGCGCGGCGGACCCCGAGGGCCGGGTGTGGAGCTCGCTCGCCACCGGCGACCCCGGTTTCGTACGGGCCACAGGGCCCGGCACCATCTCGGTCGCGGGCCCCCTCCCGGCCGGGGACCCGCTGGCCGGCACCTTCACGGGCGAGGCCCCCGTCGGCACCCTCGCCCTCGATCCCCGCACCCGCCGCCGCATGCGGCTCAACGGCACCGCCCGCCCCAGCGCACGCGGGGTCGTCGTCACCGCCGAGCAGGTCTTCTCCAACTGCCCCAAGTACCTCCAGAAACGCGAGCTGTACGAGCCCGACCGGCAATCCCGCCCGGGTGTCGCCCGGCGCGGCGGACCTCTCACCCCCGACCAGGAACGGTTCGTCCGCGCCGCCGACACGTTCTTCATCGCCACGGTCGCTCCCGACGGCGTCGACGCCGGCCACCGCGGCGGCAACCCCGGCTTCCTCAGGGTCGACACGCCCACCACACTCAGCTGGCCCGACTACCCCGGCAACGCCATGTTCCTGACCCTGGGAAACCTGGAGGCCGACGGCCGCGCCGGGCTCCTCTTCCTCGACTGGTCCACCGGCACCACCCTCCAGCTCACCGGAACGGCCCGCACCGCCTTCACCCCCGAAGGCCGGACCACCCGCTTCGAGATCCAGCAGAGCGTGGAGACGCCAGGAGCCAGCCCCCTGCGCTGGTCCGCGCCCTCCTGCTCACCGGCCAACCCGCCCCTCACCGAAGGAGCCTGACATGACCGCGGACCGCGTCGCGGCCGGCCCCACCGACCCCGCGACCAGCCCGGCGCGGCGGCGGTGACCGCCTCCGCCGCACCGGCCAGACCCCGCGCCCGTACGCTGCTGACCGCCTCGGCCGGCAGCGTCGCCGCACTCCTCGCCGTCGTCGCCGCCGGGGCGCTGGTCCACCAGCCGCTGCTGATCCCCCCGCTCGCCGCCAGCATGGCCCTGGTCGCCGGAGCGCCCGACCTGCCGCTCTCCCAGCCCCGTTCGGTCGTCGGCGGCCAACTGCTGTCCGTCCTCACCGGATTCTCCCCCTAGGCCCCGCGGCCTGGGGGACCCCCACTCGCCGCCGCCGGGCCGGGCCCCTGGGGCGCGGCGGTCGCCGGCGGCCTCGCCCTCGGCGTGATGATGCTGGCCCGTACGCCCCACTCGCCGGCCGCCGCCACCGCCGTGATCGTCGCCCTCCAGGACCCGCCGCTGTGGAGCTTCCTCGGCCTCCTCGCGCTCGCCTGCGCCCTGCTGGTGGCCGCCGGTGTCGCGGGCTCCCGGGCGACCGGCCGCGCCTCCCCCACCTACTGGTGGTAGCCCCGGGGGAAGCCGCACCGCCCATCCGCCTTGTCGGTGGCCGCCCTTAGTCTCTGTCCATGGTCGAGGAGTTGAGGGTGGCGGCCTACGCCGTATGCGTCAGGGACGACGAAATCCTGCTCGCCCGCTGGGTCGCCGGCGACGGCATCCGGCAGTGGACGCTGCCCGGTGGCGGCATGGACCACGGCGAGGACCCGCTCGACACCGTCGTGCGCGAGGTCGAGGAGGAGACCGGCTACCGCGTCGAGGCGACCGCGCTGCTCGGCGTCGACTCCATACGCCGCCGCTACTCCCGCCGCCTGGGCACCCACGCCGACTGGCAGGGCCTGCGCATCGTCTACGCCTGCCGGGTCACCGGCGGCGAGCTGCGCCACGAGACCGGCGGCTCCACCGACCGCGCCGCCTGGTACCCCCTGGCCGACGTGGCCGGACTCGACCGGGTCGAACTGGTCGACACGGGCCTCGCGCTGTGGCGGGAGCGGCCCGCCCTCGGCCGGGTCGCGAACAACGGCTGAAAGCCGCTCAACCCCCAAGGCGGCGCTCAACGCTCCATACCACCGCGGAGTCCTGTCCCACGACCACAGTCGACGAGCAGGGGAGCTCGCATGTCAGTACGTACGGTTCGACCGGTCCGCACGGCGCTCGCGGCGGTTGCGGTGGCCGCCGCCGTCGCCCTCACCGCGCCTGCGGCGGCGAACGCCTCCGGCCCCGCGCCGGAGAAGTCCGGCGGCGGGCACCGGGCCACTCAGAAGGCCCTGGAGGCCGCCGTCGCCGACGGCGTCCCCGGCGCGCTCGCCCAGGCACGGGACGGGCGGCACACGTGGACCGGCGCGGCCGGGGTCGCCGACCTCACCTCCGGCCGCGAACGCCAGGGCAAGGACGTCTACCGCGTCGGCTCCATCACCAAGACCTTCGTCGCCACCGTCCTGCTCCAGCTGGAGGCCGAAGGCCGCCTCGACCTCGACGACACCGTGGACCGCTGGCTCCCCGGAGTGGTCAAGGGCAACGGCCACGACGGCAGGCGGATCACCCTGCGCCAGCTCCTCAACCACACCAGCGGCGTCTACAGCGTCACCAGCGACCCGGAGTTTCAGGACACGATCTTCGGCCCCGGATTCCTCGAACACCGCTACGACACCTGGACCCCGCGCCAACTGGTAGCCATCGCCATGACCCACAAGCCGGACTTCGCGCCCGGCACCTCCTGGAACTACTCCAACACCAACTACGTCCTGGCCGGCATGGTGATCGAGAAGGCCACCGGCCGGCCGTACGGAAAGGAGGTCGAGCGCCGGATCATCAAGCCGCTCAAGCTGCGCTCCACCAGCGTCCCAGGCAAGGACGTCACCATGCCCAAGCCCAGCGGCCGGGCGTACTCCAAGCTCAACGGCGACCCCAAGCCGGGTGACCCGGTCCACGACGTCACCGAGCTGAGCCCGACCATCGCCCACGCGGCGGGCGAGATGATCTCCAACTCCGGTGACCTGCAGCGGTTCTACCGAGCCCTGCTCGGCGGCGAACTCCTGCCGCCGGCCCAGCTGAAGGCGATGACCGACACCGTCACCGTCACGATGGAAGGCGCCGAATTCGGCTACGGACTGGGGCTGATGAAGCAGAAGCTGAGCTGCGGCACGGAGGTCTGGGGCCACGGCGGCGGCATCCACGGCTCCTCCTCGCAGGCGCAGGTCAGCCGCGACGCCCGCCACTCCCTCGCGCTGAACTTCAACGGCGACTGGTCCGGCGACAGCCAGAAGGTCGTCGAGGCGGAGTTCTGCGGCAAGTAGGCCCGCACCGCCTCAGCGCGGCAGGACGACGACATACGCGGAAGGGGCCCGGTCCGTCGACGCCATCAGCGCCGTACGGACCACGGTCGCCTGCTGCTCCAGCGAGTCCCGGAGCTTGCGCGGCGTGATGTGCACGACCGTAATGCCGAGCCGCTCCAGATGCTCCCGCTTGCGGGTGTACTCCGACCACAGCGCGTCCTCGTCCTGGCGCGGGGCACGGGTGTCCAGCTCGACGGCGACGGCCTGGTCGGGCCAGTAGGCGTCGACACCACCGAGGTGCGGGCCGCCGGGCAGCCGCAGATCCACGTTCCACAGCGGATCCGGCAGCGCGTAGGCCCGCACCATCTCGTACAGCCGGTCCTCCGCCAGGGCCCGGCCCTCTGCCAGCAGCGAGTCCACGGCGTCCACCACATGCGGCCGCGACAGCAGCCGGGCCCGGTTCAACTCCCGTACCACCGAGCCCGGTTCGCAGTGCCCGCCACGGACGGCCTCGGTCAGCAGCCGGCGCACGGTGGTCGGGTCGGTCACCTGCGTGAGAGCGTCCGCGAGGGCCCGGGCGACCGGAGCGACCGGCAGCCCGGTGACCTCCTCCGGCTCGGGAAACTCCTGCGCCCGGACGATCTGCACCCACCCGGTCGAGCGCAGCCGCCGGGTCCGGCCGACCAGCACGTCGATCCGGTCGAGCGCCAACAGTGGCGGCACGGACGAGAACTGGTGCAGCGCGAGCGCCGCAAGCCCGGTGATCATCGCCGGTGAACCGGCTCCGCAGTACAGCAGCGCGGCCTGAAGCCGCTCCTCACTGGTCGGCGGCCCCTGGTGCAGCACATACACACCGGGCAGCACCTGCTGCCACGGCCCACCGGCCCGGCACTGCGCGCCGATCTCGGCACCGGTCAGGCCGTGCGCCCTCAACTGGGCGGAGGTCAAGACCCGTTGGCGGCCGTCGGTGAGGTGGGGGAGCGGGAGGGGGCGGGGGGAGAGCGGGGTGTTGTTCATGCGGAGGGTGTTCCGCCGGGGAAGGCCCCCCTAACCCCTGTTACACGCCCGTCGACATTTAGGGACAACACCGTCCTAAAGTACGGACGTTCGAGCGCCGAAGGGGGTTACTCCGTACGGGTGTCCACGCCCCCTTTTCAAGGGCTCGGTTCCCCTCCGGGCGCTTTGAGCGTCTCCCGACGGTCGATCGTGCTCGGTCCCTCGTTCCTCGGGACCTCCGCGCGTTCTCCCTTTCGGCAGCCGCGCGCCCTTCGGCTCACTCGCCAGGCGGTCGTGGGCGCCGCATGGCGGCCGGGGTGGGCCCCGGCCCCCCCCAAGGAGCCGGGCGCCGCACCCCGTTCGCGCGCGTCAGACCACCGGCGTCCCCGCGTCGCACGCCTGGCCGCGCAACGCGCGGGCCAGGTCGTCGCGGGCCTCCAGGACCAGGCGGCGCAGGGCCGGGGGCGCCGAGGCGTGGGACTCCAGCCAGGTGTCCGTGGCGATCAGGGTGCCCTCGTCGTCCTGGAGCATCGGGAACAGCCCCCGGACCACATCCAGCCCGATCTGGATCGACCGCTCCTGCCAGATCCGCTCGATCGCCTCGAAGTACTTCGGGGCGTACGGCGCGATCAGCGCCCGCTGCGACGGCTGTGTGAAGCCCGCGATCGTCGCCTCCACCAGCGCGTTGGACAGCGCGTCCGACTCCACGACCGCCGCCCACGCCTGTGCCTTCACCGCCTCCGACGGCCGCGCCGCCAGGCACCGCACCTCGTGCCGCTTGCCGGACGCCGTGTCGTCACGGGCGAGCTCCGCCGCGATACGGGCCTCGTCCGCCCTGCCGTGCGCGGCGAGCGGCAGCAGGAAGGCCCACCGCAGCTCCTGGTCGACGTCCAGCCCGTCGACCTTCCCGCTGCCGTCCAGCAGCCCTTCGAGCAGCTGGAAGTCGGAGTCCGTCGTCGCCGCCCCGGCGAAGAAGCGCGCCCAGGTCAGCTGGCGCTCGCTGCCCGGCGCGGCCAGCCGCAGCTCCTTCAGGGCGCCCTCGGCGAGCAGCCGCGCCCCTTCCGCGCGCCATTCCGGCGCCGAGAAGTACGTGTGCGCGGACCGGGTCCAGGCGTGCAGCATCTGCAGCACGCCGATCTCCGACTCACGGCCGGCGAAGTCGAGCACGAGGCGGATGAAGTCCCGCGCCGGCATCAGCGCGTCACGGGTCAGGTTCCACAGCGCGGACCAGCACAGCGCCCGCGCGAGCGGGTCGGTGATGTCCCCGAGATGCGCCCGGAGCGTGGCGAGCGACGTCTCGTCGAAACGGACCTTGCAGTAGGTCAGGTCGTCGTCGTTGACAAGGACGAGATCCGGCTTCGAGGCGCCCACCAGCTCGGCCACGACCGTCCGCTGCCCGACCACGTCCACCTCGGCGCGGGCGTAACGCACGAGCTCCCCGGCCGCGTTCAGCCGGTAGAGCCCCACCGCCGCCCGGTGCGGGCGCAGCACGTCCCCGTCCTGGAGCACGGCCAGCTCCGTGATGCGGTCCGCTGCGTCGTACGTCACCACCGGCGTCAGCGTGTTGACCCCGGACGTCTCCAGCCACAGCCGCGACCAGGCCTTCATGTCCCGCCCGGACGTCTCCTCCAGGATCGACAGCAGATCGCCCAGGCGCGTGTTGCCGTACGCGTGCCGCGTGAAGTAGCGCCGCGAGCCCTCCAGGAACGCGTCCCGCCCGGCGTACGCCACCAGCTGCTTGAGCACCGACGCGCCCTTGGCGTACGTGATGCCGTCGAAGTTGAGCTTGGCGTCCTCCAGGTCACGGATGTCGGCCGTGATCGGGTGTGTGGACGGCAGCTGGTCGGCGCGGTACGCCCAGGCCTTGCGGTTGTTGGCGAAGGTCACCCAGCTCTCGGTGAACCGGGTCGCCTCGGCGAGCGAGAAGGACCCCATGAAGTCGGCGAAGGACTCCTTCAGCCACAGGTCGTCCCACCACACCATGGTGACCAGGTCGCCGAACCACATGTGCGCCATCTCGTGCAGGATGACGTTGGCCCGGGCCTCGTACGACGCCTGCGTCACCTTCCCGCGGAAGATGTACTCCTCGCGGAAGGTCACCATGCCCGGGTTCTCCATCGCGCCGAGGTTGTACTCGGGGACGAACGCCTGGTCGTACTTCCCGAAGGGGTAGGGGAAGTCGAAGTGGTCGTGGAAGAAGTCGAAGCCCTGCTTGGTGATCAGGAAGATGTCGTCCGCGTCGAAGTGCTTGGCCAGCCCCTTGCGGCACATCGCACCGAGCGGGATCTCCAGCTCGCCGCGCTTGTAGGTGTCGGTGACGTAGTGGTACGGCCCGGCCACCACACAGGTGATGTACGTGGAGATCGGCGCCGTCTCCGCGAACCGCCACACCCCGTCCGCGTCCCGCTCGCCCACTCCGTTCGACCAGACCGTCCAGCCCTCCGGCGCGGACACCTCGAAGCGGAACGGAGCCTTCAGGTCGGGCTGTTCGAAGGTGGCGAAGACCCGGCGCGCGTCGGCCGGCTCGTACTGCGTGTAGAGGTAGACCTCGCCGTCCTCCGGGTCGACGAACCGGTGCATGCCCTCGCCGGTGCGGCTGTAGGCGCACTGCGCGTCCACGACCAGCACGTTCTCGTCGGCGAGGCCGTCCAGCGCGATCCGCGCGCCGTCGAAGACGGCGGCCGGGTCCAGCTCCCGCCCGTTGAGGGTCACCGCGGTTACCGAGGGGGCGACGAGATCGACGAAGGTGCGCTCCCCGGTCCCGGTCCGGCGGAAGCGGAGGGTGGTCACCGAGCGGAACGTGCGCGGGCCCGCCCCCTCCTCGGCGTCACCGACCGCCGACCGCAGGTCGAGGACGACCTCGTACCCGTCGACGGACAGCAGCTCGGCCCGCGTGCGGGCCTCGTCGCGGGACAGATTCTCACCGGGCACGGGCACTCCTTCGTGGCTCGTTGGACAGCAGCGATCCTCCCACGCGGCCCTGACGCCCGACACCCGGGAATGCGCCTGGTGGCCGGTGGTGTTGCCCCCGAGGCACATCGCACCCGCCCACGAGGAGAGACATGTCCGAGAGCAGGACCACCGCCGACTTCTGGTTCGACCCGCTGTGCCCGTGGGCCTGGATGACCTCGCGCTGGATGCTGGAGGTCGAGAAGGTCCGCCCGGTGGACGTCCGCTGGCATGTCATGAGCCTGGCCGTCCTCAACGAGGACAAGCTCGATGAGCTGCCCGAGGAGTACCGCGAGATGTTCGCGACCACGGCCTGGGGCCCGGTGCGGGTGGCGATCGCCGCCCAGCGGCTGCACGGCGACGACGTCCTCGGCCCGCTCTACACCGCGCTCGGCACCCGGATCCACAACGAGGGCCTGGGCGTCACGCCCGAGGTGATCGCCGCGGCGCTGGAGGAGGTGGGCCTGCCGGCCGAGCTGCTCGCCTACGCCGACAAGGACACGTACGACACCGAGCTGCGCGCCTCGCACCAGGAGGGCATCGACAAGGTCGGCCAGGACGTCGGCACGCCGGTCATCGCGGTGCCGGGCCCGGACGGTGAGCAGATCGCCTTCTTCGGCCCGGTCGTCACCCCGGCGCCCAAGGGCGAGGCGGCCGCCCGGCTGTGGGACGGCACGCTGCTGGTGGCGTCGACACCCGGCTTCTACGAGATCAAGCGCACCCGCACGGCCGGTCCCAGCTTCGACTGAGCCCTCGTTCACCATGGAAGAACCCCCGTGAGTCACGTCCTCACGGGGGTTCTTCGTCATTCCGCCTGCAGGTGAAGGTTGAGAAGACGATCACGAGCAGGACGACCCGAGGGCCTTCGGTCAGAAGGAGATCAGCGGGATGGACGCCTTGGCCGCCTGGTAGCGCTTGTTCACGTCCTGCCAGTTGACGACCTGCCACATGGCCTCGATGAAGTCGACCTTCTGGTTCTTGTACTGGAGGTAGAAGGCGTGCTCCCAGGCGTCGAAGACGAGGACCGGGATGGAGCCCTGGCCGACGTTGCCCTGGTGGTCGTAGACCTGCTCGACGATCAGCCGGCCGCTGATCGGCTCGTACGCGAGGACACCCCAGCCGGAGCCCTGGGTCGTGGCCGACGCCTTGGTCAGCTGCGACTTGAACTTGGCGAAGGAGCCGAAGGACTCGGTGATCGCGTCCGCCAGCTCGCCGACACCGTCGGCCGCCAGCGGCTCGCCGCCGCCGCCCTCGCCCTTCGGGCTGGCCATGTTGTTCCAATAGATGCTGTGCAGGATGTGGCCGGAGAGGTGGAACGCGAGGTTCTTCTCCAGACCGTTGATCGTCCCCCAGGCCTCCTTGTCGCGGGCCTCCTCGAGCTGCTCGAGGGTGTCGTTGGCGCCCTTGACGTACGCAGCGTGGTGCTTGTCGTGGTGCAGCTCGATGATCTGCGGGTTGATCACCGGCTCCAGAGCCGCGTAGTCGTACGGCAGTTCCGGAAGTGTGTAGATCGCCATTGCCGAGCCCTTCGACCGCTTATTGCAACCAGTTCGCAGTTGCAGGTTAACAGCACCTACTGTCCAAGTTGATCAGCCCTTCGTCCTAGGTCCGGGGCCCCGGAACGGCGAAACCCCCGAACCGACAGGGGCTCGGGGGTTGTGCCGTACGGCGGTGGGGGCGGGTCAGCCGGCCGAGCGCGCCGCCGCCTTCTGGCGTACGAAGCCGATCGCTGCGAGCAGCACGGTCAGGCCGCCGGTCCAGTACAGCTGGACCCGGGTGCCCTCCTCACGGGCCATCAGGAAGAAGATCGCCGCCATGCCGGCCAGCGCCACCCAGGTCAGCACCGGGAACGCCCACATCTTCACGACCAGCTTCTCCGGCGCCTCGCGCTCGGTCCGCCGGCGCAGCAGCAGCTGCGAGACGGCGATGAAGAACCAGACGACGAGGATGATCGCGCCGATCGTGTTCAGCAGCCAGATGAAGATGTCGTTGGGCCGCCAGTAGCTCAGCAGCACACAGGCGAAGCCGAAGAGCGAGGAGACCAGCACGGCGAACCGCGGCACACCGCCGAAGGTCTGGCCGAGCGCCTTCGGGCCCTGGCCGCGGGCGACGAGCGAGGTCGCCATCCGGGAGGCGCCGTAGATGTTGGCGTTCATCGCGGAGAGCAGGGCGACCAGCACGACCACGTTCATGATCTGCCCGGCCGCCGGGATGCCCAGGTGGTCGAGGGTGGCGACGTACGGGCCCTTCTCCACCACGGCCTGGTCGCCCCACGGGACGAGCGTGACGATGACCGCCATCGAGCCGATGTAGAAGACGGCGATCCGCCACATGGCCGTACGGACCGCCTTGGCGACACCCTGGACCGGGTGCTCGGACTCGGCGGCGGCGATGGTGACCGTCTCCAGGCCGCCGTACGCGAAGACCGAGGCGAGCAGACCGACGATCAGGCCCTCGGAGCCGTTCGGCAGGAAGCCGCCCTCCCCGGTGAGGTTGGTGGTGCCGGGGGCGTCCGAGCCGGGCAGCACGCCGACGATGGCGAGGACGCCGATGCCGAGGAAGAGCACGATCGCGCCGACCTTGAGGGCGGCGAACCAGAACTCGAACTCGCCGAAGTTCTTCACCGCCGCCAGGTTGGTGACGCAGAAGACGAGCATGAACAGCGCGACCCAGAGCCACTCGGAGGTGCCGGGGAACCAGCCGGTCATGATCTTGGCGGCGCCGATGCCCTCCAGGCCCACGGCGACACAGAGAAGGAACCAGAAGGCCCACCCCGCGGTGAAGCCCGCCCAGGGGCCGATGGCCCGCTCGGCGTGGACGGAGAAGGAGCCGGAGGCCGGATTGGCCGCCGACATCTCGCCGAGCATGCGCATCACGAGCATGACGAGCAGCCCGGAGATCGCGTACGCGAGGACGATCGAGGGCCCGGCGGCGGCGATGCCGGCGCCGGAACCGACGAAGAGTCCGGCGCCGATGACACCGCCGAGGGCGATCATCGACAGATGGCGCTGCTTGAGTCCATGGGAGAGCGTCGCGCCGTCGTCCTTGTGTTCGACGGGCGCGGGCGCGGTGGTCCGGGACATGGGCCTGCCCTGTGGTTCAGTGGCCGATAGGGGAACCGCGCGAGGGAACGCGGCACAACGAGGCCACAGTCTGGGCGCGTGCACCGCTCACAGGGAACAGATGTCCGCTATACGGTCACGATCTTCACACAAGGTGAAGATTTACTTCCGCTTGGTGCGCACATCGCGCACCACGGCCACCGCGAGCACCGCCGCGGTCGCCGCCCCGGACCACAGCACCTGCGGCCGCGAGGCGTCGTCGTACAGCATCAGCACCAGCACGCCCGCCATCGCGGCCAGCGCCAGGCAGCTCAGCCAGGGAAAGCCCCACATCTTCAAGGTCAGCGTCTCGGGCGCCTCGCGCTCGATCCGCCGGCGCAGCCGCAGCTGCGACAGCGCGATCAGCCCCCACACGAACAGCAGCACCGCGCCGACCGCGTTGAGCATGTAGAGGAAGACGGAATCCGGCCACTTCAGATTGAGCAGTACGGAGACGAAGCCGAAGGCCACCGACGCGAGCACCGCCCGCCGCGGCACCCCGCCCGCCGAGACCCTCAGCAGCCCGGCGGGCGCCTCACCGCGCTCGGCCAGCGAGAAGATCATCCGCGAGGAGCCGTAGAGATTGGCGTTGAGCGCGGACAGCAGCGCCACGAACACCACGATGTTCATGATCTGACCGGCCGACGGCACCCCGATCGCGTCCAGCACGGCCACGTACGGGCTCTGCCCCGGCCGCATCGACGTCCACGGCAGCAGGGTCACGATGACGACCATCGAGCCGACATAAAAGAAGAGAATGCGCCACACCGCGCTGCGCACCGCGCGCGCCACGTTGCGGGCCGGGTCCTCGGACTCGGCGGCGGCGATGGTGACGACCTCCAGACCGCCGAAGGCGAAGACGACCGCGAGGACGCCCGAGATCACCCCCGACCAGCCGTTGGGCAGGAAACCGCCCTGCCCGGTCAGATTCGCGAGCCCGATCGGATCCGTGTCCGGCAGCCAGCCGGCGATCGCCAGCACACCGAGGCCGAGGAAGAGCACGATCGCGCCGACCTTGAGCGCGGCGAACCAGAACTCGAACTCGCCGAAGTTCTTCACGGCCGCGAGGTTCGTGGCGGTGAACACCACCATGAAGACCAGCACCCACGTCCACTGCGGAATCCCCGGCACCCAGCCGTGCGCGATCCGCGCCGCGCCGGTCGCCTCCACCGCGAGGACGACCACCAGCAGGAACCAGTACAGCCACCCGACCGAGAACCCGGCCCAGCGGCCCAGCGCCCGCTCCGCGTGCACGGAGAAGGCCCCCGATGCGGGCATCGCCGCCGACATCTCGCCCAGCATCCGCATGATCAGCATGGCGAGGGTGCCCGCGATCAGATACGACAGCACGATGCCCGGTCCGGCGACCGCGATCCCGGCGCCCGAGCCGACGAACAGTCCGGCGCCGATCACCCCGCCCAGGCCGAGCATCGTCAGATGCCGCTGCTTGAGACCGTGCGAGAGAGGCTCCGGCTCGGTGGCCAGGGGGCTGGGCGGCGCGTCGTGCATCAACTCGTACTCTCGCGGGGATTTATGGAGACCCCACAGTCTCTCCGGTCACCGCCCCGTGGCGCAAAACGGACCTCCTGGCGTGTCTCGGCCAGTGACGAGTATCACGCGCCACGGTGCTTACCCGGCGCCCTTTGTTGGATCTCCATGAACCGCTCGACCCCGGCTTTGTGGGCTGCTGACGGTGATCGGGCGTTCACTCCTGGATTACGGTCACGGGGTCCCCATATGCCCTCACCCTCGGAGTCCCCGATGAGCGTTTCCGCCGCCCCCATACGCACCGGAGCCGTGCTCGCCGATCTGCTGCCGGCCAGCCGGACCCGCGACATCGCGCTGGTCGTCGGCGGCGCCGCGCTCACCGGTGTCGCCGCCCAGATCGCCGTGCCGATCATCGGCTCGCCGGTCCCGGTCTCCGGCCAGACCTTCGCGGCCCTGCTCGTCGGCACCGCCCTCGGCGCCCGCCGCGGCTTCCTCTCCCTCGCCCTGTACGCGATGGCCGGCATGGCCGGTGTGCCGTGGTTCGCCCAGGCCACCTCCGGCTACGGCATGCCCTCCTTCGGCTACATCCTCGGCATGCTGCTCGCCGCCACCGTCGTCGGCGCCCTCGCCCGCCGCGGCGCCGACCGCTCCGTCCTGCGCACGGCCGGCACGATGGCCCTCGGCTCCCTGATCATCTACGCCGTCGGCGTCCCGTACCTCGCGCTCGCGACCGGCATGTCGCTCTCCCAGGCGATCGCCGCCGGCCTGACGCCCTTCCTGATCGGTGACCTGCTCAAGGCGGCCCTGGCGATGGGCGCGCTGCCCACCGCCTGGAAGCTCGTCGGCCGAAAGGGCTGACACCAGCCCCTCGGGGCTCAGAAGAGGCGCCTGAAGAGGTTCGCCGGGTCATAGGTCCCCTTGACCCGGGCGAGCCTCTCGCGCGTTCCGGGCCCGAACAGCCCCTCCGTACGCTCCCCGTCACCGAAGACGAAGTTCAGCGCCCGGCCCGTCGCCCACGGCCCGAGAATGCCGAGCCCGCCGCCCAGCGTGTACGAGACGGCCCCCACGCCCGGCGCCGAGCCGTTGAGCGGCGCCAGGCCGTACGGCGCGGCCGCCGCCACGACCGCCCCCCAGCGCACGCCCGCCTCGACCCGCACGGTCCGCCGCTCCGCGTCGATCCGTACGCCGTCCATCCGGCGCGTACTGATCAGCACCCCGCCCTCGGCGTCACCGGGCAGCCCGTGCCCGGTGGCCTGGACGCCGACCGGCAGCCCGAGCTCCGCCGCATGGGCGACGGCGGCCCGGACGTCGTCGGCCGAGGTGGCCGCGACGATCAGGTGCGGGCGCAGCGAGAAGCCGGTCTGGAAGCCGGTCAGCTCCTCGTCGTGGCCGGGGTCGCCGGGCAGCAGGACGTGCGGGGCGGCAAGGGGCAGGGCAGACATGGAAAGGCTCTCCGTCCACTCGGAAGTCGGTGTACGGAGAGCCTTTCGCGGATACCTGACATCCGCCGTCAAGTATTTCCCGGGGCGTCCCGGGGAAGGGGTCAGGCGTCGACGGACGCGTCGGCCGTGACCTCCGAGGCGCCTTCGGCCGCCCCCTCGCGGCGCTTGCCCAGCGAGAAGCCGATGCCCACGACGATCGCCGCGACCAGCGTCGACAGCAGCACGACCTGGCGGTTGGCGTCGTCGAAGAACATGTAGCCGATCACGAAGACGATCATGGCGGCGGTGGCCCAGGTCAGGTACGGGAAGAGCCACATCTTCACCGTCAGCTTCTCCGGCGCCTCGCGGAGCAGGATCCCGCGCATCCGCAGCTGGGTGAAGCAGATCACCAGCCACACGAAGAGCGCGATCGCACCGGAGGAGTTGAGGAGGAAGTTGAAGACCGTGTCCTTGAACGCGTAGTTGAAGTACACGGCGACGAAGCCGAAGGCGACCGAGCCCCAGATCGCGGCCGTGGGCACGCCCTTGGCGTTGACCTTGGCGAACGCCTTGGGGGCGTCGCCGCGCTCACCGAGCGAGAAGGCCATGCGGGAGGCGGTGTAGAGGCCGGAGTTCAGGCAGGAGAGCACCGCCGTCAGCACGATCACGTTCATGATCTGGCCGGCGTGCGCGATGCCGATGGAGTCCAGCGCCGCGACGTACGAGCCCTTCTCCACGATCGACTTGTCGTTCCACGGCAGCAGCGTCAGGACGACGAAGATCGAGCCCAGGTAGAAGACGGCGATCCGCCAGATCACGCTGTTGGTCGCCTTGGTGACCGCGCGCCGCGGATCCTCGGACTCACCGGCGGCCAGCGTGACGATCTCGCTGCCCATGAAGGAGAAGACCACCATCAGCACACCCGTGAGGATGGCCCCGGCGCCGTTCGGCAGGAAGCCGCCGGTGTCGGTGAGGTGGGCGAAGCCCGCGCCCGGGTTGTCGGAGCCGGGGAGGATGCCGAAGACGGCGAGCAGGCCGATGACCACGAAGCCGCCGATCGCGACGACCTTGATACCGGCGAACCAGAACTCGAACTCGCCGTACGACGACACCGAGGCGAGGTTGGTCGCGGTGAGCACGACCATCACGATCAGCGCCCAGCCCCACTGCGGAATGGCCGGCATCCAGCCCTCCAGGATCACCGCGCCGGCGGTCGCCTCGACCGCGAGGACGACGACCCAGAAGAACCAGTACAGCCATCCGATGGAGAATCCGGCCCAGCGGCCGAGCGCCCGGTCGGCGTAGGCCGAGAAGGAGCCCGAGTTCGGGCTGGCGGCCGCCATCTCGCCGAGCATGCGCATCACGAAGACGACCATCGCGCCGACGAGCAGGTACGAGACCAGGATGGCCGGACCGGCCTTGGCGATACCGCCGGAGGAGCCGACGAAGAGTCCGGCGCCGATCACGCCACCGATGGCGATCATGGACAGGTGGCGGTTCTTGAGCCCGGCCTTGAGACCGTCGGAGGACTGCGAAGTACCGGGTTCGCCGGCCTTTCCGCCTTCCTTCTGCAGGGTCGACTGCATGGTCATGGACGAATCCTTACGTGTGGAAGCCGCTCGGGTTACGAGCCCGTGCATGCAAGCACAGACCCGGACAGGTCGGAAGTGTCGAATCCGGATCGTTGTAGATCGCAGCTTGTCCCCAGGCGCCCGACCCCGATGACCGCTACCCTGGCGCCGCCGTGCCACACTCGGACCCATGCGCGTGTACCTCGGCTCCGACCATGCCGGCTACGAACTGAAGAACCACCTCGTCGAGTGGCTGAAGGCTCACGGCCACGAGCCCGTCGACTGTGGTCCCCACATCTACGACGCCCAGGACGACTACCCGCCGTTCTGCCTGCGCGCCGCCGAGAAGACGGCCGCGGACCCGGACAGCCTCGGCATCGTGATCGGCGGCTCCGGCAACGGCGAGCAGATCGCCGCGAACAAGGTGAAGGGTGTCCGTGCCGCCCTGGCCTGGAGCGAGCAGACCGCCGCCCTCGGCCGCGAGCACAACAACGCCAACGTCGTCGCCATCGGCGGCCGGATGCACTCCCTGGAGGAGTCCACGAAGTTCGTGGAGATCTTCCTGAGCACCCCGTACTCGGGTGAGGAGCGTCACACCCGCCGCATCGAGATGCTCTCGGCGTACGAGACCACCGGCGAACTCCCCCCGATCCCGGCGCACCACCCCCAGCACGACGCCTGATGCCCGAAGGGCACACCATCCACCGGCTGGCCGCCGACTACCGTGACCGGTTCGGCGGCCGGCCCGTGCGGGTCACCAGTCCGCAGGGCAAGTTCGCCGACGCCGCGGCCCTCCTGGACGGCACCGTCCTGGAGCGCACCGAGGCCCACGGCAAGCACCTCTTCCTCGGCTTCGGCGAGGAGGAGTGGGTCCACATCCACCTCGGGCTCTTCGGCAAGGTGAACTTCGGCGACGCCCCGGCGCCGCCGCCCACCGACACCGTCCGGCTGCGCCTGGCCGACCCCGAGGCCTACGTCGACCTGCGCGGCCCCACCACGTGTGCCCTCATCAGCGACCCCGAGAAGCAGGCGATACACGAGCGCCTCGGCCCCGATCCGCTGCGCGACGGCGACGACCCGGACAAGGCGTGGCGCCGTGTCTCCCGCAGCCGCACCACCATCGCCGCGCTGCTGATGGACCAGAAGATCATCGCGGGCGTCGGCAACGTCTACCGCGCCGAGGTGCTCTTCCGGCACGGCATCGACCCGTACCGGCCCGGCAAGGACCTCACCGCGCGCGAGTGGACGGCCATCTGGCACGACTTGGTCGCGCTCATGCGGGAGGGCGTCGTCAACAACCGCATCGACACGGTCCGCCCGGAACACACCCCGGAGGCGATGGGCCGCCCGCCGCGCGTCGACGACCACGGCGGCGAGGTCTACGTCTACCGCAGGGCCCACATGCCCTGCCACATCTGTGGCGGCGAGATCCGCACCGCCGATCTAGCCGCCCGCAACCTCTTCTGGTGCCCGGGCTGCCAGCGCCGCTGAGGCGCGGGCAGCCACGGCCCTAGAACCCGTGCGGCAACCACGGCGCGACCGGCGACCCGAACGCCACCGCCGCCTCGCCCAGCGCCCCGGCCCGTAGCTCCCGGACCCGCCCCGCCGCCGCCAGCGCGGCCGGCGACACCCCGCCCAGATACGCCGCACCCAGCTCACGCACCGTCAGCGCCAGATCCGCCGCCTCGTCAGTCCGTACGCACACCGCGCCCTTGGCGTCCCCGGTCAGCCGCCAGCGCCCCGCGTTCCACGGGCAGAAGTCGTCCTCGACCTCCAGGACCACATCCACCGGCGCCTGGTACGTACGGGCCTCCAGCGCCGCGCCCACATCCACCAGCCGCACGTGCAGGCTGTCCCTCAGCTGCGGCCGGCAGCGGCGGATGTCGGAGACCATGTGCTGCCACGCGTCGTCCACCGGCCGGTTGCCGACCTCGACCGTCGACGTCAGATCGATCCCGCACAGGAACCGCCACAGCGCCCCGTCCGCCGCCGGATCCAGCGCCCCCAGATCACGCACCGCCACCGTGCCCTTGGGCCCGGCGTCGTCCCACGCCGGCTTGATCGTGTAGAGCGCGTAGCCCACCGCCTCGCCGTCCCGCTCGGCCAGGACGCACTGGAGCGGCGAGCCGCCGTCGCGCTCCTCCGGCGGATCGATCACGGTCAGCCGCTCCCACTCCGGCCGCCGCTCCAGCATCCCGGGCCGCGTCGGCACCAGCCGCGCGTACAGCCCCTCGATCGTCGCCAGCGCCTCCGGCGGCGCGACCTGCCGCACCACGACCCCGTCCGTACCCGGCGGGACCGCCAGCCGTACCCGGGCCGTGTCGATCGCGGCCCGCAGCTGCTGGGTGGCGATGCCGTAGCCGTACCGGCCGTAGATCCCCGGCTCGGACGCCGTCAGCAGGGCCACGGACTCGCCCCAGCTGCGCACGTCGTCCAGCTGACGCCGCATCATCGAGGTGAGCAGGGAACGGCGGCGGTGCGTCGCCGCCACGCTCACCATCGTCACCCCGGCCGCCGGCACCAACGCCCCGCCCGGTACGCACATCCGGAACGAGAAGGCACCGGCCGTACCGACACACCGCTCCCCGTCCCACAGGCCGATCGACCGCTCGTGCTCGGTGATCGCCTCCCACACCTCACGCCGCTGCGGGTTCTCCGGGAGGCCACCGAAAGCCAGTTCAAGCTGTTCGAACCATTGAGCCCATTCGGCGGGGCGCAGCACCCGGAGTTCTGTCGTCATATGCCATCCGTACCAGGCGCCGACGGCCCCTCGCGACCCGATTTCGAACGCAATGTCACGGGGGTCCCCCTGCGCGGGGGCCGGACGGGTGGATAGGGTCCAGGCCAATGGCCCGTCGCGCAGGAGTGGACTCGTACACGGCCCGGTTGCGCAAAACGACGCACCGGGCCCGCATCGCGCTGCGCAAATCCGGCGTCGACTACTTCCGCGGCGACGGCTCCGACTGGCTCGCCCTCGCGGGCCTCCTCCTCACCGTCCCCGCCATCGCCGTCGGCACCATCACCAACCCCGTGTGGTGCTCGCCCGCCGCGCTCGTCCTGCCGATCGTCGCCGGCGGACTGCTGCTGCGCCCCGCGAGCCTGCTCGGCCTGTACGCGGCCGCGGCCGCCGCCCTCATCGTCGAGACGCTCGCCCTCGGCCCGTACACCCAAGGCCCCGCCACCGTCACCCCCGGCACGGTCCTGGTGGTCGCCGCCTGCGGACTCTTCGGTCTGCTCATCGCGCAGTTCCGGGCCCGCGTCGGCGTGCCCTGGCGGCGCGGCGGCACCATGCTCTTCGACCTGCGCGAACGGATCCGCGTCCAGTCCGCCCTGCCCCGCCTGCCCAAGGGCTGGCACCGCGAGATGGCGCTGCGCCCGGCCGGCGGCCAGTCCTTCTCCGGCGACTTCGTCGTCGCGGCCCGTACGAACGGCGGCCGCACCCTTGAGGTCATCCTCACCGACGTCTCCGGCAAGGGCATGGACGCGGGATCCCGCGCCCTGCTCCTGTCCGGCGCCTTCGGCGGCCTCCTCGGCTCGCTCCCGCCGCACGGCTTCCTGCCCGCGGCCAACGGCTACCTCCTCCGCCAGGACTGGGACGAGGGCTTCGCCACCTCCATCCACCTCGTCCTGGACCTGGACTCAGGCGACTACGAACTTCTCTCGGCCGGCCACCTCCCCGCCCTCCAGCTGCACGCGGGCACCGGCCGCTGGGAGGAGAAGGCCGCCGACGGCCCCCTCCTCGGCGTCTACGACGGCGCGGAGTTCCACCCCGTCAAGGGCACCCTGCGCCCCGGCGACGTCCTCATGCTCTTCACCGACGGCCTGGTCGAGGCCGCCGACCGCGACATCGCGGAAGGCATCGACCGGCTGACCGGCGAGGCCGACCGCTACGTCACCTCGGGCTTCGAGGGCGCGGCCTGGCACCTGATCGAGGCCTGCGCCAAGGACGTCAACGACGACCGGGCGCTCCTGCTGATCTCCCGCGAGGGCTGACCGGCCGCCCGCGCCCGTACGGCGCTACGCTGACCGGCATGCCCCAGCTCACGCTCGCCCAGGTCGAGGCAATTGCTCGCGAGGCACACTCCCGCCAGACCGACAAGTCGGGCCGCCCCTACACCGAGCACATCCAGGCGGTCGCCCACGGGGTACGGGACCGGGGCGGCAGCGAGGACCAGATCGCGGCGGCCTGGCTGCACGACGCGATCGAGGACGACGCCCTCTCCCCGCAGTGGCTGGCCGAGGCGGAGCTGCCCCAGTCGGTCAAGGACATGGTCCTGGCGGTCAGCAAGCGCCCGGGGGAGGACCTGGAGTCGTACACGGCCCGCGTCCTGGCCGTCCCCGGCGCCCTCCTGATCAAGGAGGCCGACCTCGCCCACAACGCCGACCCGGCCCGTCTCGCCCTCCTGGACGAGGAGACCCGCGAGCGACTGAAGGCCAAGTACGCGCGCACCAGAGCTCTGCTCGGCCTCACCGGCGACTGAGCCCCCGCACGTCTCGCGTGGCCGGATTCATACAGGAACGATCCGTCAGCCGGCAGCGCTCACAGGGGGGTTGATGGCACGATGGTGACAGCGGGGGTGTGCTGTGGCGTGCGCTCCCAGGCCGGCAAGGCGGACCGACCGAGGGTGTGATCAGCTGTGGTCCTTTCACTGTCTGTGGTGCTTCTTTTGGCGATCGTCCTCGTGGTGCTGATCCGCGGTGGCTCGCTGAAGGCGGGACCCGCCGTCGTCGCCGCCCTCTTCGGCTTCTTCCTGGCTTCCACGGGCATGGCCGACGACATCCAGCGCTTCCTGAACTCGATAGCCCAGACGATCAACTCCATCAAGTTCTAGCGCGCGGCTTCAGTCGCGCGGCGCGAGAAACGCCTCAGGCCCGGTCCGCCGAAGCGGACCGGGCCTGAGATGCATGGAGCGGGCGACGGGAATCGAACCCGCGTAGCTAGTTTGGAAGACTAGGGCTCTACCATTGAGCTACGCCCGCATACGCCGCGCCGCAGGTCACGAGGGCCGCGGCACGGACAGCATCGTAGCGGGTCCAGGGCGGTCGCCGCACACCCTTTCCGAGGGGGCGTCGCACTGTCCGCGGGCATGTACCCTACGTGTCGCACCGACGGGGTGTGGCGCAGCTTGGTAGCGCGTCCGCTTTGGGAGCGGAAGGCCGTGGGTTCAAATCCCGCCACCCCGACCAGAAGACCATCGAGCGCAACCAAGATCACATTGTGGGGCTCATCCCGCTTGCGGCTACTATGCAAGCTGCGTGCCCGTGTGTCTCTCTGACCGGGCCGATCGGCCGGACCGCCCGCACCTACGGGCCCCGGCAGAATCCAAGAATCAGCCACCAAGGAGACCGAACCGTGAAGAGCGCCGTGGAGACCCTGAACCCGACTCGGGTTCGGCTCACTGTCGAGGTGCCCTTCGAGGAGCTCAAGGACAGCCTCGACGCGGCGTACAAGAAGATCAACCAGCAGGTCACGGTCAAGGGCTTCCGCAAGGGCAAGATCCCCGCGCGCGTGATCGACCAGCGGTTCGGCCGTGGTGCGGTGCTGGAGGAGGCCGTCAACGACGCGCTTCCCAAGCTCTACACCGAGGCCGTCAACGAGGCCGAGGTCAACCCGCTGGGTCAGCCCGAGGTCGACATCACCGAGCTGAAGGACGGCGAGCTGCTGGCCTTCACCGCCGAGGTCGACATCCGCCCCACCATCGAGATCCCGGACTACTCCGGCATCGAGGTCACCGTCGACGCCGTCGAGGTCACCGACGAGGACGTCGAGAAGTCCGTCGAGCAGCTCCGTGAGCGCTTCGCCTCCACCAACCCGGTCGAGCGCGCCGCCGCCGAGGGCGACGTCGTGACGATCGACCTCGAGGCCAAGGTCGAGGGCGAGGTCCTCCCCGACGGTGTCGCCAACGGCGTGCAGTACACCATCGGCTCCGGCGAGCTCCTCGACGGCATCGACGAGGCCGTCACCGGCCTGGAGGCCGGCGGCGAGGCCATCTTCACCTCGCAGCTGAAGGGCGGCTCCGCCGAAGGCAAGGACGCCGAGGTCACCGTCAAGGTCACCGCCGTCGCCGCCCGCGAGCTCCCCGAGCTCGACGACGAGTTCGCCCAGATGGCGTCGGAGTTCGACACCCTCGACGAGCTCAAGGCCGACAGCCGCAAGCGCCTCGAGAACATGAAGCAGTTCGACCAGGCCACCCAGGCCCAGGAGCGCGTCCTCGACGAGCTGCTGAAGCTGGCCGAGGTGCCGATCCCCGAGAAGCTCCTCGAGGACGAGGTCAACACCCGCAAGCACAACCTGGAGCACCACCAGCTCGGTCAGATGGGTCTGACCCTCGAGAAGTACCTGGAGATCCAGGGCAAGACGCTCGAGGAGTTCGAGGCCGAGACCAAGGAGCAGGCGGTCAAGGGCATCAAGACCCAGTTCATCCTCGACGAGCTGGTCAACAAGGAGAAGCTCAACGTCAACCAGGAGGAGCTCACCGAGCACCTCATGCGGCGCGCCGCCTCCTCCGGCATGAGCCCCGACCAGTTCGCCCAGGCCGTCGTCGAGGGCAACCAGGTCCCGATGCTGGTCGGCGAGGTCGCCCGCGGCAAGGCCCTCGCGGTCGTCGTCGAGGCCGCCAAGGTCGTCGACACCAACGGTGAGCCGGTCGAGCTGGACGACGAGGACGAGACCGAGACCGCCGCCGACGCGGTCGAGGCCGCCGTCGAGGGTGAGACCCCGGCCGAGGACAAGCCCGAGGCCTGAGCCTCGTAGCCTCGCAGGACCCTTCCACGGGCCCGGACGCACCCACGGGTGCGCCCGGGCCCGTGCCCGTCCCCCGGAGGCCCGCACACGCCCGTACGGACCCCCTGGAGCCCGGCGGCGCCCCCGGCGGAACCCCACCCGGGACCCCGGGCTCCCCCAACTACCTTGCGCTCCCAGCGAACAGTTCGGGAACCGGGATGGCGTTGTCCTACCTGCGCGTTAGGGTCCATGAATACGAGGGCAGGGGAGTCCCCGCCCCCAGTACGAGAGACGCTGAGACGGCCGGAGCCGTCAGAGACGAGCAGGTGGATACGTGACGAATCTGATGCCTTACGCCGCGGGTGAGCCGTCCATCGGTGGTGGCCTCGGCGACCATGTCTACAACCGGCTGCTCGGCGAGCGCATCATCTTCCTCGGCCAGCAGGTCGACGACGAGATCGCCAACAAGATCACGGCGCAGATGCTCCTCCTGGCCGCAGACCCGGACAAGGACATCTACCTCTACATCAACAGCCCCGGTGGTTCCGTGACGGCCGGCATGGCCATCTACGACACCATGCAGTACATCCCGAACGACGTCGTCACCATCGGCATGGGCATGGCGGCCTCGATGGGCCAGTTCCTGCTGACCGGCGGCACCGCCGGCAAGCGCTTCGCGCTGCCGAACACCGACATCCTGATGCACCAGGGCTCCGCCGGCATCGGCGGTACGGCCTCCGACATCAAGATCCAGGCCGAGTACCTTCTCCGTACGAAGAAGCGCATGGCGGAGATCACCGCGCACCACTCCGGCCAGACCGTCGAGGCGATCATCCGCGACGGTGACCGCGACCGCTGGTTCACCGCGGACGAGGCCAAGGATTACGGCCTCATCGACGAGATCATCTCCGCCGCTTCGAACGTCCCGGGCGGCGGCGGCACCGGCGCCTGAGCCGTACCGCACCGAGCCCAAGCCCCGCCGACCGCACCTGGATGGTGAACACCCAATGAGCAACTTCTCCGCGAGCGGCCTCTACACCGGCCCGCAGGTGGACAACCGGTACGTCGTCCCGCGCTTCATCGAGCGCACCTCGCAGGGCGTGCGTGAGTACGACCCGTACGCGAAGCTCTTCGAGGAGCGCGTGATCTTCCTCGGCGTGCAGATCGACGACGCCTCCGCCAACGACGTCATGGCGCAGCTGCTGTGCCTGGAGTCGATGGACCCGGACCGCGACATCTCGATCTACATCAACAGCCCCGGTGGCTCCTTCACCGCGCTGACGGCGATCTACGACACCATGCAGTTCGTGAAGCCGGACATCCAGACGGTCTGCATGGGCCAGGCGGCCTCCGCCGCGGCCGTGCTGCTCGCCGCCGGTACGCCCGGCAAGCGGATGGCCCTGCCGAACGCGCGCGTGCTGATCCACCAGCCGTCCGGCGGCACCGGCCGCGAGCAGCTCTCCGACCTGGAGATCGCGGCCAACGAGATCCTCCGGATGCGTACGCAGCTGGAGGAGATGCTGGCCAAGCACTCGTCCACCCCGATCGAGAAGATCCGCGACGACATCGAGCGCGACAAGATCCTCACGGCCGAGGACGCGCTGGCCTACGGCCTGATCGACCAGATCGTCTCCACCCGGAAGAACGTGTCGGCGTCCGTCTGACCAGGGTTGCGGGCACGCTCCCGGCGCCCTTGGCGCGGTCCACGTCGCAGTGAACCGCGCCAAGGGGGGCCCGAACGGGGGTCCCGGCAAGGTACCGTCGGATATGAGGCACCAGGAGTCGGCTGAACCAAGCCGCTCCCAGGCGAAGGGGAAGCACCTCGTGGCACGCATCGGTGATGGCGGCGACCTGCTCAAGTGCTCGTTCTGCGGAAAGAGCCAGAAGCAGGTGAAGAAGCTCATCGCAGGCCCCGGTGTGTACATCTGCGACGAGTGCATCGACCTCTGCAACGAGATCATCGAGGAGGAGCTCGCCGAGACGAGCGAGGTCCGCTGGGAGGAACTCCCCAAGCCTCGCGAGATCTACGAGTTCCTGGAGAGCTACGTCGTCGGCCAGGAGCCGGCCAAGAAGGCGCTCTCCGTCGCGGTGTACAACCACTACAAGCGCGTCCAGGCCGGCGAGAACGGCGGCGCGCAGGGCCGGGACGACGCGATCGAACTCGCCAAGTCCAACATCCTGCTGCTGGGCCCCACCGGCTCCGGCAAGACGCTCCTCGCGCAGACCCTGGCCCGGATGCTCAACGTCCCGTTCGCCATCGCGGACGCGACCGCGCTGACGGAGGCCGGCTACGTCGGCGAGGACGTCGAGAACATCCTGCTCAAGCTGATCCAGGCGGCCGACTACGACGTCAAGAAGGCCGAGACGGGGATCATCTACATCGACGAGATCGACAAGGTCGCCCGTAAGAGCGAAAATCCCTCGATCACCCGCGATGTCAGCGGCGAGGGCGTGCAGCAGGCCCTGCTGAAGATCCTGGAGGGCACCACCGCCTCCGTGCCGCCGCAGGGCGGCCGCAAGCACCCGCACCAGGAATTCATCCAGATCGACACGACCAACGTGCTCTTCATCGTGGGCGGCGCCTTCGCCGGCCTGGAGAAGATCATCGAGGCGCGCGCGGGAGCGAAGGGCATCGGCTTCGGCGCCACGATCCGCTCCAAGCGCGAGATCGAGGCGAGCGACCAGTTCCAGGAGGTCATGCCGGAGGACCTGGTGAAGTTCGGGATGATCCCCGAGTTCATCGGCCGCCTCCCGGTGCTGACCTCGGTCCACAACCTGGACCGCGAGGCGCTGCTCCAGATCCTGGTGGAGCCCCGCAACGCCCTGGTGAAGCAGTACCAGCGCCTCTTCGAACTCGACGGCGTGGAACTGGACTTCGACCGCCCGGCCCTGGAGGCCATCGCCGACCAGGCGATCCTGCGCGGCACGGGCGCGCGTGGCCTGCGGGCCATCATGGAAGAGGTCCTGATGTCGGTGATGTACGAGGTCCCGTCCCGCAAGGACGTGGCCCGCGTGGTCATCACGGCGGACGTGGTCCACAACAACGTGAACCCGACGCTGGTGCCGCGGATCGTGAAGAACGACGGCCGCCACGAGAAGTCGGCGTAGCACGCGACGACAACGACGAGGGGCGCCCGGTCAGTTGAGGAACTGACCGGGCGCCCCTGTGTTCCCGGAGCTCGATCAAGCCATCCTCCGACTTCTCACTTGATCAACTCGCCCACCTTCATGATCACTCGTTCGCGACCAAAGTGTTCGATTGTTGATTGATTGGGGGAGTTGAGCGTGCTTCGTTCGAAGGTTCAGCGGATGGTCGCTGCGGTGTGTGTGACAGCTGCGGCGAGCGTCCTGCCGGTCGTGACGGCCGCACCGGCGCACGCCTCGGTGACGGACTGCCAGGTGTACCTGAAGGCTGCGGGCTACAAGGTCGGGCCGGTGGTGACGGATGCCTGTGCCAAGGGGGCCGACTGGCTTACGGCGGGGCACTGTTATCCCCTTCTTCGGATCAGCCTGGGGATCAAGGACGCCGACGCCACGAGGGCTTGCAGCCTGACCGTCGTACCGGAGGAAACTCCAGTGCCGCGTGGGTGCCCCGCCGACCGAGTCGGCCGGGCACCCCTGTCGTTCACTACTTGATCTCGACGCGGACCTCGTTGCGGACCTTCGCCGCCATTTCCGCCAACTGGTCGATCGTGTAGCCCTTGCCGGTCATCATCGCCGCGCCGTCAGCGGCAGTGACGTAGCCCACGGTGCTGTGGTCGACCCAGAGGCAGTACGGGATGTTGAAGGAGGACGGCCCGCCGGTCGGTACGCCGCTGCCCGCCGCCATGGTCATCTTGATGTTCCGGCACTTCATGATGCCGTTCTCGAATCCGGCCGGGGTGACTTCCTTGGCCTCCCCGTCGAGCTCGATCTTCAGTCCGTCTTCGTTCTTGCTCTCCTTGGCGTTCTTCTCCTGCTCGGCCATCATGGCGTCCATGACGGCCTCGGGGTCCTTGACCTCGCCCCAGACGCCACTGAAGTTGAGGTTCTTGGCGGTTGCGCCAGAACCGGACTTGTAACTGCCGCCTTCCTGCTTGGCGTTCTTGATCCCGGCGGCTTCCAGTTCCTTGTTGTCCTTCTTGGTCAGCCCGTCCTTGCCGCCCGAGCCCGGCTCCTTCTTGTACTCGGTCAGCACCGTTTCCGGAGTGGTGAGCTTGTACTTCTTCCCGTCGTCGGACACCCCGCCGCCCCCGGCGACCAGGAAGTACCCCCCACCGCCGAGCACCGCCACCCCCACCACCGCGAGGGTGATGATCAGGCCCGTCTTCTTCTTCGGCGCCGGCGGAGGCGGCGGGTAGGCGCCCGGGGTGCCGTACGGGGGCTGCTGGCCGTACGGGGGCGTGGGGGGCTGCTGCTGCGGGTAGCCGTAGGGCTGCTGCGGCGGGACGCCGGCCGGGGCCTGCTGCGGGTAGCCGTAACCGGGCTGGGGCGCCTGCGGCTGCTGGCCGTAAGGGCCCGGCTGACCGTACGGTCCGGGCTGCTGGGGCTGACCGCCGTACGGGCCCGGCTGGTTGTAGCTCATCGAGGAGTTCCCCTCCAGATACTTATGTGTTCCCGACATCCTGGCGGAACTGGTGTCCGGGCAGCGCGGTGGGGGTCACACCGTTACCGAACATTCCCGTTTCAGTACGACCCCGTGACACCTCTAAACTGAGCCCGTGACCGAGAACACTCAGCAGCAGCCAGCAGCCAACCCCGAACTGCCGACCCAGTACGCGCCGGCCGAAGTAGAGGGGAAGCTGTACGAGCGCTGGGTAGAGCGCGGTTACTTCGAGGCGGACGCGAAGAGCGAGAAGCCCGCGTACACCATCGTCATCCCGCCGCCGAACGTCACGGGCTCGCTGCACCTCGGGCACGCCTTCGAGCACACGCTGATCGACGCCCTGACCCGTCGCAAGCGCATGCAGGGCTACGAGACGCTGTGGCAGCCCGGCATGGACCACGCCGGCATCGCCACCCAGAACGTCGTCGAGCGCGAGCTCGCCAAGGAGGGCAAGTCCCGCCACGACCTGGGCCGCGAGGCGTTCGTCGAGCGTGTCTGGCAGTGGAAGGCCGAGTCCGGCGGTCAGATCTCCGGCCAGATGAAGCGCCTGGGCGACGGTGTCGCCTGGTCGCGTGAGCGCTTCACCATGGACGAAGGTCTGTCCCAGGCCGTCCAGACGATCTTCAAGCGGCTCTACGACGACGAGCTGATCTACCGCGCCGAGCGCATCATCAACTGGTGCCCCCGCTGCCTCACCGCCATCTCGGACATCGAGGTCGAGTACCAGGACGACGACGGCGAGCTCGTCTCCATCCGGTACGGCTCCGGTGACGCGGAAATCGTCGTCGCGACGACCCGCGCCGAGACGATGCTCGGCGACACCGCCGTCGCCGTCCACCCGGACGACGAGCGCTACAAGCACCTGATCGGCACCGAGATCGAGCTGCCGCTCACCGGCCGCCGGATTCCGGTCGTCGCCGACGAGCACGTCGACCCCGAGTTCGGCACGGGTGCGGTCAAGGTGACGCCCGCCCACGACCCGAACGACTTCGAGATCGGCCAGCGGCACAGCCTGCCGAACATCGCCGTCATGGACGAGCACGCCATCATCACGGCACACGGCCCCTTCCAGGGCCTGGACCGCCTTGAGGCCCGCTCCGCCATCGTCGCCGCGCTGCGCGCCGAGGGCCGCATCGTCGCCGAGAAGCGCCCGTACACCCACTCCGTCGGGCACTGCTCGCGCTGCAAGACCACCATCGAGCCGCGTCTGTCGATGCAGTGGTGGGTCAAGGTCGGCCCGCTCGCCAAGGCCGCCGGTGACGCGGTCCGCGACGGCAAGGTCAAGATCCATCCGCAGGAGATGGAGAAGCGGTACTTCGAGTGGGTGGACAACCTGCACGACTGGTGCATTTCGCGCCAGCTGTGGTGGGGGCACCGCATTCCGGTCTGGTACGGCCCGAACGGCGAGATCGTCTGCGTCGGACCGGACGAGGAGCCGCCGACCGGTGAGGGCTGGCACCAGGACACCGACGTCCTGGACACCTGGTTCTCGTCCGGCCTGTGGCCCTTCTCCACCCTCGGCTGGCCCGAGCAGACCGAGAGCCTCGCGAAGTTCTACCCGAACTCCGTCCTGGTCACCGGCTACGACATCCTCTTCTTCTGGGTCGCCCGGATGATGATGTTCGGCCTGTACGCGATGGACGGCACCCCGCCGTTCCACACCATCGCCCTGCACGGCATGGTCCGTGACCAGTTCGGCAAGAAGATGTCGAAGTCCTTCGGCAACGCGGTCAACCCGCTGGACTGGATGGACGAGTACGGCTCCGACGCCGTCCGCTTCACCCTGGCCAACGGTGCCAACCCGGGCGTCGACGTCCCGATCGGCGAGGACTGGGTCAAGGCCTCCCGGAACTTCGCCAACAAGATCTGGAACGCCACCCGCTTCGCCCTGATGAACGGCGCGACGGTCGAGGGCCCGCTGCCCGACCCGTCGGAGATGTCCGCGACGGACCGCTGGATCCTCTCGCGGCTCAACAAGACGGTCGCCGAGGTCGACGCGTTCTACGACGACTACCAGTTCGCGAAGCTCGCCGACGCGCTCTACCACTTCGCGTGGGACGAGGTCTTCGACTGGTACGTCGAGCTGTCCAAGACGACGTTCTTCGCCGGCGGCGAGGGCGCCAAGGTCTCCGGCCGGGTCCTCGGTGAGGTCCTGGACGTGATGCTGCGGCTGCTCCACCCGATCGTCCCGTTCGTCACCGAGACGCTCTGGACCACGCTCACCGGCAAGGAGTCCGTCGTCATCGCCGACTGGCCCAAGGACTCCGGCTTCCGCGACGAGGCCGCCGAGCGTGAGATCGAGCTCGTCCAGCAGGTCGTCACCGAGGTCCGCCGGTTCCGTTCCGACCAGGGGCTCCAGCCCGGCCAGAAGGTGCCCGCCCGGCTCACCCTGACCGGCACCGCCCTGGCGCCGCACGAGGCCGCGATCCGGCAGCTCCTGCGGCTCCAGCCGGAGGGGGAGGGCTTCGCAGCCACGGCCACCCTGCCGGTCGCGGGCGCCGAGGTCTCGCTCGACCTGTCCGGCACCATCGACGTCGCCGCCGAGCGCAAGCGCCTCGCGAAGGACCTCGCCGCCGCCGAGAAGGAGAAGGCGCAGGCGAACGCGAAGCTCGGCAACGAGGCGTTCCTGGCGAAGGCGCCGGACAACGTGGTCGACAAGATCCGGGGCCGGCTCGCCAAGGCGGACGAGGACATCGCCCGCATCCAGGCGCAGCTGGAGCGGCTGCCGCAGGCGTAGCCCGGCCGCCTGTGCGACCGTGGTGAGGGAAGGGCCCTGGAACCGACCGACCGGTTCCGGGGCCCTTCCCCTTGCCGGGTCCACAGACCTTGGATGATGGAGAACATGCCCCACACGCCCGCCGCCCTCGCGCTGCGCCGCGCCACGGTGGCGACGCGCCGGTACGTGGACCGCTGGGGCGCCTCCGCGCGGGCGCTGGACGCGCTCGCCGCGCTCAGCTGTTTCGCGCTGATGATCCTGGACGTGCCGGGGCTGGCCCGGGCGGACAATTCGCTGACCGGGTTCACCGCGACGCTCGTCCTCGCGGCGGGCGCCTCCTCGCTGCTGCTGCGACGCCGGGCCTCGTGGGTGCCGTACCTGGTGGCGCTGGTCCTGCTCGGGTGGCTAACCGAGCTGACGATGATTCAGTTCGCGCTGTACTCGCTGGGCCGCTTCCGGGGCCGGCGGGTCGGCATCACCGGCACCGCGGTGTACATCGCCACGGCGTACGCGCTGTTCCACCTGCCGGGCTGGCCGGCGTTCTACGGCGACCGGCTGAGCGACTTCCTCAGCCTGGTCGTGCCGATCGGGGTGCTCGCCTCGGGCGTCGGCATCGCCGCGTACCGGCAGGATCTCGTACGCGCCCTCCAGGCCCAGCGGGCGGAGACCGCCGCGCTCCAGGCCGTGCAGGACGAGCGGACGTCCGTGGCGCGCGATGTGCACGACCTGGTCGGCCGGGAGCTGACCGTCCTCGCGGTACGGGCCGAGGTCCTCGCCGTACGGGCGCGGGGCGACGAGCGGCAGAAGGAGTTCGAGGAGCTCGCGGACACGGCCCGGCGCGCCCACCACACCCTCAACGAGACCATCGTCCGCCGCGCGGACGGGCGGAGCGCGACGCCGGGTCTCGAGGGGCTGGCGGGGCTCGCGGAGGAGAGCGGACGGATGGGCACGGCGGTGGAGCTGGCCGTCGCGCCCGAGGCGGCCGCGCTCTCGCCGCTGCGCCAGACGGCGGTGTACCGGGTGGTGCAGGAGTGCCTCACCAACGCCGCCAAGCACGCGCCGGGGGTGCCGGTCACGGTCTCCATCGCGGTCACCGGCCGCCATCTGCGCATCGAGGTCCGCAACCCGCTCCCCGCGGCCCCTCCCGACCGGGCGCCGGTGTCCACCGGAACGGGCCTGTACTCGATGGAGGAGCGGGTCACCAGCCTGGGCGGCACGCTCGCGGCCCGGCGGCTGTCCGACGCGTACGAGGTCGTGGCCCTGCTCCCGGCGGGGCTTCCGGCCTGA
>NZ_BMQQ01000029.1:20298-40537 GCF_014648195.1 Streptomyces purpureus | reverse complement strand
GGCCCGTCCCGTCCTGGCCCTGCTCGCGGCCGGCCTGTCGGCGTGACATCCGAGCCGCCCACTCCGGCCCGCCCCCGCCTGGCTCTTGCTCCCGGCCTGAGACCCGGGACAGCCCCCGTCCGCCCGTACGCCCCCGGGCCGAAGGTCCCGAATCGGGCGGGCCGGAAGGCCCGGGCGAGGCCTCTCCCAGGTCTGTCGGTGGTGCTCCGTAGACTGGGGCCTGTGAGTGAGCAGCCCTCGGCCAGTGACAGCTTCGACGACGACTTCGACGACATCGTGGAAGCGGAGACGACCCGCGACCCCGACCTGGCGGTGATCGAGGCCGGCAGCCGCACCCTGCGTGCCCAGGCCGGCGCGCCGCAGAACGACCATGTGCCCGCCCGGCCCGCCGATCCGGAGGTGGACAAGGCGCTGCGCGAGGTCGAGAGCGAGCTCGCGGCCCGCTGGGGCGAGACCAAGCTGGAGCCGTCGGTCTCCCGGATCGAGGCCCTGATGGACGTCCTCGGCGAGCCGCAGCGGGCGTACCCCTCGATCCACATCACGGGGACGAACGGCAAGACGTCGACGGCCCGGATGATCGAGGCCCTGCTCTCCGCCTTCGAGCTGCGCACCGGGCGGTACACCTCGCCGCACGTGCAGTCGATCACCGAGCGGATCAGCCTGGACGGCGCACCGATCAGCGCCGAGCGGTTCATCGAGACGTACCAGGACATCAAGGCGTACGTCGAGATGGTCGACGCGGCCCAGGAGTACCGCCTCTCGTTCTTCGAGGTCCTCACCGGCATGGCGTACGCCGCGTTCGCGGACGCGCCGGTCGACGTCGCGGTCGTCGAGGTCGGCATGGGCGGCAGCTGGGACGCGACGAACGTGATCGACGGCTCGGTCGCCGTGGTCACCCCCATCGATCTGGACCACACGGACCGGCTCGGTTCCACGCCCGCCGAGATCGCGACCGAGAAGGCCGGGATCATCAAGCAGGGCGCGACGGTCATCCTGGCCCAGCAGCCGGTCGATGCCGCGCAGGTGATGCTGAAGAAGGCCGTCGAGGTCGACGCCACGGTCGCCCGTGAGGGCATGGAGTTCGGTGTCGTCGCCCGCGAGGTCGCCGTCGGCGGCCAGTTGGTGACGCTGCGCGGGCTCGGCGGTGAGTACGAGGAGATCTTCCTGCCGCTGTACGGGGCCCATCAGGCGCACAACGCCGCGGTGGCGCTCGCCGCGGTGGAGGCGTTCTTCGGGGTCGGCGCGCAGGCGGCCCGCACGCTCGACATGGACACGGTCCGCAAGGCGTTCGCCTCGGTCGTCTCGCCTGGCCGTCTGGAGGTCGTGCGGCGCAGCCCCACGGTCGTCCTGGACGCCGCGCACAACCCCGCCGGCGCGCGGGCCACGGCCGACGGTGTCACCGAGTCGTTCGGGTTCTCCCGGCTCATCGGCGTGGTCGGTACGAGCGGCGACAAGGACGTCAAGGGCCTGCTGGAGGCGTTCGAGCCGATCTTCGCGGAGGTCGTCGTCACGGCGAACTCCAGCCATCGCGCGATGGACGTCGACGAGCTGGCCGCCCTGGCGGTCGAGGTCTTCGGCGACGAGCGCGTGGTGGTCGAGCCGCGGCTGGACGACGCTCTGGAGGCGGCGATCACGCTCGCCGAGGAGGAGGACGAGTACGCGGGCGCGGGTGTGCTCGTGACCGGTTCCGTGATCACGGTCGGCGAGGCCCGGCTGCTGCTGGGAAGGCGCTGACCCCGATGCGTACGCTCTGTGCATCCACCCTGATCGGCGAGTTCTTCGTGATCGGCTTCGCCGGTCTGGTCGCCATGAAGGACGACACGCTGGCCACGTCCACGGTGTGGACGGTCTGCGGCGTCGGCATGCTGCTGTCGGTGCTGCTCTGCGGCATGATCACCCGTCCGGGTGGGGTGCAGCTGGGGTGGGCCCTGCAGATCGGTCTGATCGCCAGTGGCTTCGTGATCCCGGTGATGTTCTTCCTGGGCGCGGTCTTCGCCGTGCTGTGGTGGGCGTCGGTGCACTACGGCCGGCGGGTCGACCAGGTGAAGGCCGACTGGGCCGCGGCGCAGGGATCCGGGCAGAGCACCCCAGGGCCTGACGCTGCGTAACCGGCACGGGGGTATGCCCTGTAGCCTCTGAGTCCCTGCCCGCGCAGGTCCCGCATCCGCATATGAAGGAGTTCCCCCGTGAGCCAGCGCACGCTCGTCCTGCTCAAGCCCGACGCCGTACGCCGCGGCCTGGTCGGCGAGATCGTCGGCCGCATCGAGCGCAAGGCCGGCTGGCAGATCACCGCCCTGGAGCTCCGCCGGCTCGACCGCGAGACGCTGGAGACCCACTACGCCGAGCACGTCGGCCGGCCGTTCTACGAGCCGCTGATGGAGTTCATGCAGTCGGGCCCGGTCGTCGCGCTCGTCGTCGAGGGTGAGCGGGTCATCGAGGGCGTGCGCCAGCTCGCCGGCCCCACCGACCCGATCGCGGCCGCGCCCGGTTCCATCCGCGGCGACTTCGGCACCATCGTCCGCGAGAACCTCATCCACGCATCGGACTCCGAGGAGTCCGCCATTCGGGAACTCAAGATTTTCTTCCCCGGCCTTTCCTGACCTGGCGTCAGCCGAACAGAGCCCGCGACCTGGGGCGACCGAAGGAATTTCGGTCGCCCCTCGGTGTAGGAACGCGCTGACCGGGAACGCATCGCCGCAACATCACGTCACCTATACAGAGGTGGACACCACCGCGCCGTGTCGGTGGAGGCGGCACTACGATGGAAGCCTCCACGCCACAGCAGTCACCTCGAACCCACCTCGCCGACCTGAGAAGCCGTCAACGCTCGATCTGGGAAGGCCCGACGCATCCTCATGGGAAACAAGGGGAACTCAATGTCGTTCATCGGCCGTGACATGGCTGTCGACCTCGGGACCGCCAACACGCTGGTGTACGTCAGGGGGCGGGGCATCGTCCTGAACGAGCCGTCCGTCGTCGCGATCAACACCAACACCGGCGGCATCCTGGCGGTGGGCGCCGAGGCGAAGAAGATGATCGGCCGGACACCGGGCAACATCGTTGCCGTCCGGCCACTGAAGGACGGCGTGATCGCCGACTTCGAGATCACCGAGCGGATGCTCCGCTACTTCATCCTCAAGATCCACAAGCGCCGCTACCTGGCCCGCCCGCGGGTCGTCGTCTGTGTGCCCTCCGGCATCACCGGCGTCGAGCGCCGCGCCGTCATCGAGGCGTCGACCCAGGCCGGCGCCCGTCAGGTGCACATCATCGAGGAGCCCATGGCCGCGGCCATCGGCTCGGGCCTCCCCGTCCACGAGGCCACCGGCAACATGGTCGTCGACATCGGTGGCGGCACCACCGAGGTCGCCGTCATCTCCCTCGGCGGAATCGTCACGGCACAGTCCATCCGGGTGGCCGGCGACGAGCTCGACAACGCGATCATCCAGCACATCAAGAAGGAGTACTCCCTCCTGCTCGGTGAGCGGACCGCCGAACAGATCAAGATCACCATCGGTTCGGCTTACGACCTCGAACAGGACGAGCACACCGAGATCCGCGGCCGTGACCTGGTCTCCGGCCTGCCCAAGACCGTGGTCATCTCCGCCGCCGAGGTCCGCAAGGCCATCGAGGAGCCGGTCAACGCCATCGTCGACGCGGTCAAGACGACCCTCGACAAGTGTCCGCCGGAGCTCTCGGGTGACGTGATGGACCGCGGCATCGTTCTCACAGGTGGCGGCGCCCTGCTGCGCGGCCTCGACGAGCGGCTCCGCCGCGAGACCGGCATGCCGATCCACATCGCCGAGGACCCGCTGGACTCGGTGGCGCTCGGTTCCGGCAAGTGCGTGGAGGAGTTCGAGGCGCTCCAGCAGGTGCTGGACGCCCAGCCCCGCCGATAACGGATCCTCAACGATCCTTCCGGCGACCCCAGTACGGGTGGCACCCCCACCCGTACTGGGGATCGTTGGTATCACGCCCCGAGCCGAACAACTCCAAACCAGATAAACGCTGTAAACCGCACATTCCAACGAGGAAGGCACGGCCGCCGCACGTGAGGGACACACGAGAGAGCCGGCTGCTCCTGGTGCTGCTGATCGCCATCGCGTTCGCGCTGATCACGGTGGACATCCGCGGCGGCGAGGAGTCACCGGTCGACGGCGCCCGGCAGGCCGCCGCCACGGTCTTCGGACCGGTCGAGAACGGCGTCGCGGCGGCCGTCGATCCGATCGGCAACGCCATAGGAGCGGTACGCGACTCCGGCGAGCGCCACACCCGGATCGCCGCGCTGGAGCGCGAGAACGCCGCCCTCAAGGTGAAGCTCGGCAGCGACGACCGCAACCGCAGCCGCCTGCGGGAACTCGACGGCATGCTCAAGAAGGCCGGCGCCGGCCAGTACGGCATCAAGGCCGCCGAAGTCATCGCCATAGGGTCCGCGCAGGGCTTCTCCTGGACCGTCACCATCGACGCAGGTGCCAACGACGGCATCAAGCGCGACATGACCGTCCTCAACGGCGCCGGACTCGTCGGCCGGGTCACCACCGTCGGCCCGTCCACCGCGACCGTACTCCTCGCCAACGACCCCGACTTCACCGTCGGTACCCGCCTGGAGAAGAGCGACGAACTCGGCTTCGCCACCGGCCAGGGCGACCGGCCCCTGCTCGTCCAGCTCCTCAACGGCAAGGCCAAGGTGAAGCCCGGCGACCGGCTCGTCACCTTCGGCTCCCACGGCCACAAGCCGTTCGTGCCCGGCGTCCCGGTCGGCGAGGTCGTCCGCGTCGACCCCGCCGGCGGCGGCCTCACCCGAAACCTCTACGTACGCCCGTACGTCGGCTTCAGCAAGCTCGACATCGTCGGCGTGGTCGTCCAGCCGCCCCGCGAGGACCCCCGCGACATGGTGCTGCCCGAACGGCCCAAGCCCGCGCCGACCGTCACGGTCACCGTGACCCCCAGCCCCACCGCCAGCACCGAAGCCGAGGGACAGCAAGAGCCCGGCACCGGCCAGGACACCGGCCAGAACGACGGGGAGTAGCACACGCCATGCGATTCAACCGGATCCTGCTCTCCAGCACCCTCATCGTCGTCGCCCTCGTCGTCCAGGTCTCCGTACTGGCCCGCCTCCAGCTCCCCGGCGCCGTCCCCGACCTGGTCCTGCTCACCGTCCTCGGCCTCGCCTTCGTCTACGGACACGTCAGCGGCGCCCTCATCGGCTTCGGCGCCGGCCTCCTCGCCGACCTCGCCCCACCCGCCGACCACGCCCTCGGCCGCTACGCGCTGGTCCTCTGCGTCATCGGCTACCTCGCCGGCCTCATCCGCCCCGAGAACGGGCAGATCAGGTCCGCCACCGGCCCGATGGCCGGCGTCGTCGTCGCCGCGATCGGCTCCACGCTGCTGTACGCCGGCGTCGGCGCCCTCGTCGGCGACACCGCCGCCCGCCATGTCGGCCTGACGTCGCTGCTGTTCACCGCCGTCCTGTACGACCTGCTCCTCGCGCCGTTCACGGTGCCGTTCATCATGGCCCTGGCCCGGCGCGCCGAGAACGACCCGCTCGCCGAGACCACCCCGGCCGCCACCGACGTCTCCTCGGGCTGGCTCTCCTCCGGCACCGGACTGCGGATCGGCCGCCAACGCGGCGGACTGCGCATGAAGGCGGCCCGTTCAAGAGCGTCCCGAGCCGGCCGGATCAAGGGAATCAAGCGACTGTGACCGAGGGGGCAACCGCAGTATGAGCAACATCCCGGAGACCGGGCGGACCCCCCGGGTCCAGATCCGGCTCATCATCATCCAGGTCCTGGTCTTCTCCCTGCTGCTCACCCTCGGCGGACGGCTCTGGTACCTCCAAGTCCGCAACGGCGACGAGTACACCGCCGAGGCCAGGAGCAACCACGTCCAGCAGGTCGTCCAGCCCGCCGTGCGCGGCTCCATCCTCGACGCGCGGGGCGTCCCCCTCGCCGACAACGAGACCCGGCTCGTCGTCTCCGCCTCCCGCACCGAGCTGATGAAGATGAAGGACGACGGCAAGGCCGTCCTCACCCGGCTCGCCGGCGTCCTCGGCATGAAGCCCAAGGACGTCATGGACAAGGTCCGGCTCTGCGACTCCCAGACGCCCCAGCCCTGCTGGAACGGCTCGCCCTACCAGCCGATCCCGGTCACCGACGAGGCCACCACCCAGCAGGCGCTGACGATCCGGGAGAGCTCCGAGAACTTCCCCGGCATCACCGCCGAACCCACCGCCGTACGCCGCTACCCCGCCCCCGGCAGCGCCAAGACCTCGCAGGTCCTCGGCTACCTCTCGCCCGTCACCGACGAGGAGATCGAGAAGGCCAAGGACACCGACTCGCCGTTCCTCCGCTCCGACCAGGTCGGCCGCTCCGGCCTTGAACGCACGTACGACAAGGCGCTGCGCGGCAAGGCGGGCGTCACGCGCTACGAGGTCGACAAGCTCGGCCGGGTCATGGGCCAGACCGAGTCCGACCCGGGCATCCCCGGCTCCGACCTCGTCACCAGCATCGACGCCCGGGTCCAGGGCGTCGCCGAGTACGAGCTCCACCAGGCGATGAAGACGGTCCGGGACGAGACCGACAAGATCACCGGACGGAAGTACGAGGCCGACGCGGGCGCCGTCGTCGTCATGGAGTCCAGGACCGGCCGCGTCGTCGCCATGGCCTCCCAGCCCGACTACGACCCCAACGTCTGGATCGGCGGCATCTCCGGCAAGGAGTACGCCCAGCTCACCGACAAGAACTCCAACTACCCGCTGCTCAACCGCGCCATCCAGGGCCAGGCACCGGCCGGCTCCGTCTTCAAGGTGGTGTCGGCGAGCGCGGCCGTGCGGGCCGGCTACGACTTCAACGACCGCTACAACTGCAGCAGCTCCTACAGCATGGGCAACCGCAGCTTCGCGAACTTCGAGTCCCGGGGACACGGCCCCATCACCCTCGGCGACGCCCTCAAGTTCTCCTGCAACACCGTCTTCTACCGCCTGGGCCACCAGGAGTGGCAGCGCGACGGCGGAATAAAGCCCAAGAAGGACGCCCACGACTGGTTCTACCGCACCGCCCACGACTTCGGCTTCGGCGCCGAGACCAGGATCGACCTGCCGAACGAGGTCAGCGGCCGCATCCCGGACCGCCAGTGGAAGAAGAGCTTCTGGGAGGCGAACAAGGACGCCTGGTGCAAGCAGGGCAAGAAGGGCGGCACCTACGTCGAGCAGATCGCCTACGAGAGCTGCCTCGAAGGCAACCAGCTGAAGGCCTTCGACAGCATCAACTTCGCCATCGGCCAGGGTGACGTGCTCATCACCCCCATCCAGCTCGCCACCGCCTACGCCGCCATCAGCAACGGCGGCACGCTCTACAACCCCACCATCGGCAAGGCCGTCATCAGCCCCGACGGCAAGCGGATCCAGGAGATCAAGCCCAAGGCCCACGGCAAGCTGCCGATCGACGCCGAGACCATCAGCAACCTCGACAAGGGCCTGCGCTCCGTCGTCGGGCCCGGCGGCACCGCCGCCTGGCGCTTCGGCGGCTGGCCGCAGGACAAGATCCCGATGCGCGCCAAGACCGGCACCGCCCAGGTCTACGGCAAGCAGACCACCTCGTGGTTCGCCACCTACACCGACGACTACACGATCGTCATGACGATCTCCCAGGGTGGTACGGGCTCCGGCGCCTCCGGCCCCGCCGTCCGCAACATCTACGACGCCCTCTACGGCCTCGACGACGAAGGCAACCAGGACCTCAAGCGCGCCCTGCTGCCCCAGCCGCAGAAGGACCTGCCGAAGATCCAGCCCGACGGCTCCATCGACGCGCCGACCGTCAAGCCGTACGACCCCAGCGAACAGCTCGTCGACCCCGCGAAGAGCAACGGACAGCAGCAACTCGCGGGCCCGCCTCCCGTGTGGAGGGACTGAACGATGACCGGACCCCACGGCTTCTCCGTCTCGCGGTACGCCCCCGAACGCGGTGCGCTGGCCAAGCTCACCGCACGCGACTCCGTGCTGCGCAGACTCGACTGGCCCCTGCTGCTGTCCTCGCTCGCCCTCTCCTTCATCGGGGCGCTGCTCGTCTGGTCCGCGACCCGCGGGCGCACCGAGCTGAACCAGGGCGACCCGCAGTATTTCCTCTGGCGCCACGTCCTCAACACCGGCATCGGCGTCGTCCTGATGATCGGCACGATCTGGCTCGGCCACCGCACCCTGCGCGGAGCCGTACCGGTCCTCTACGGCATCTCCGTCCTGCTGATCCTCGCCGTCCTCACCCCGCTCGGCGCCACCATCAACGGCGCCCACGCCTGGATCGTCATCGGCGGCGGATTCTCCCTCCAGCCGTCCGAGTTCGTGAAGATCACGATCATTCTGGTGATGGCGATGCTGCTGGCCGCCCGCGTCGACGCGGGCGACCTGATCCACCCCGACCACCGTACGGTCGCCAAATCCCTCTTCTTCGCCGCCCTGCCCATGGTGATCGTCATGCTGATGCCCGACCTCGGCTCGGTCATGGTCATGGTGGTCATCGTGCTCGGCGTCCTACTCGCCTCCGGCGCCTCCAACCGCTGGGTCCTCGGCCTGATCGGCGCCGGAATCACCGGAGCGGCCCTCGTCGCCGCGCTCGGCGTCCTCGACGAGTACCAGCTCAACCGCTTCGCGGCCTTCGCCAACCCCGAGCTCGACCCGGCCGGCGTCGGCTACAACACCAACCAGGCCCGCATCGCCATCGGCTCCGGCGGCCTCTACGGCGCCGGACTCTTCAACGGCCACCAGACCACCGGCCAGTTCGTCCCCGAACAGCAGACCGACTTCATCTTCACCGTCGCCGGCGAGGAGCTCGGCTTCCTCGGCGCCGGACTGATCCTCGCGCTCCTCGGCGTCGTCCTGTGGCGGGCCGGCCGGATCGCCCGCGAGACCACCGAGCTGTACGGCACGATCGTCGCCGCCGGCATCATCGCCTGGTTCGCCTTCCAGTCCTTCGAGAACATCGGCATGACCCTCGGCATCATGCCGGTCGCCGGACTGCCACTGCCGTTCGTCTCGTACGGCGGCTCCTCCATGTTCGCCGTCTGGGTGGCCATCGGACTGCTCCAGTCGATCAGGGTGCAGCGACCGATAACGGCATAGACCCACCGAAAACAGCCCAGGCCCACTGCCGCGGCGTTCACTTCGCGTCTAGATTCGATTCATGGCGGATACGAAACGCGAGATCGAGCGGAAGTACGAAGCCACCCCCGAGACCCGGGTGCCGGACCTCACCCGGGTCGGTCCCGTCGCGGCCGTGGAGCCCCAGGGCGTCGCCGAACTCGACGCGGTCTACTACGACACCCCCGGCCTGCGCCTGGCCGCCGACTCCGTCACACTCCGCCGCAGAACCGGCGGCGCGGACGCCGGCTGGCACCTCAAACTCCCCGTCGACACCGGCGTCCGCGACGAGATCCAGGCCCCCCTCGGCCCGACCCTGCCACCCGCCCTGGCAGACCTGCTCCGCTCCCGGGTCCGCGACGACGACCTCGTCCCCGTCGTACGCCTGCGCTCCTCCCGCGACGTCCGCCACCTCCTCGACGACCACGGCGCCCTGCTCGCCGAGCTCTCCGTCGACACCGTCCACGCCGAGCGCCTCACCGACGGCGACCGCGACGGCGACGGCAAGGCGCCCGAGGCCGCCTGGACCGAGATCGAGGTCGAACTCGCCGACGACGCGGACCCCTCGGTCCTCGACGCGATCGAGAAACGCCTCAAGAAGGCCGGCGTACGACCCTCGGCCGCCCCCTCCAAACTCGCCCGGGCCCTGAAGGAGACCGGAGGCGCCGCCCAGCCCGCCGCCGCCCCCGGACCACCCGCCGCCGACGGCACCGCCGGCGCCACCGTCCTCGCCTACGTACGCGAACAGATCGGGGCGATCATCCGCCTCGACCCCGCCGTCCGCCGCGACCTGCCCGACTCCGTCCACCAGATGCGGGTCGCCACCCGCCGCCTGCGCAGCGCCTTCAAGACCTTCCGCAAGGTCCTCGACCGGCAGGTCACCGATCCCGTCGGCGACGAGCTGAAATGGCTCGCCGGCGAACTCGGCGTCGCCCGCGACCAGGAAGTCCTCGCCGAACGGCTGCGCGGCCGCCTCGACGAGCTGCCCGACACCCTCACCCTCGGCCCCGTCCACGCCCGGCTGCGGATCTGGAGCGCAGCGCGGGAGAGCGACGCCCGCAGCCGGGCGCTGACCGCGCTCGACTCCGACCGCCACCTCGCCCTGCTGGCCACCCTCGACCGGCTGCTGACCGACCCGCCCCTGCTCAAGGGCGCCGCCGGCGACCCCGACACCGTCCTGACCAAGGCCGTCCTCAAGGACTACGACCGGCTGGCCCGCCGCGTCGACCACGCGCTCGCCCTGCCCGAAGGCCATGACCGGGACCTCGCCCTGCACGAGGCCCGCAAGGCCGCCAAGCGCGCCCGGTACGCCGGGGAGGCCGCCCGGCCGGCCCTCGGCAAGCCCGCCAAGCGCTTCGCGAAACGCGTCAAGGCCGTCCAGAGCCTCCTCGGCGACCACCAGGACAGCGTGGTGGCCCGCGACACCCTGCGCACCCTCGCCATCCAGGCCCACGCGGCCGGCGAGTCCGCGTTCACCTGGGGACTCCTGTACGGACGCGAGGAGGCGGCGGGCGCGGCGCACGAGCGCGAGCTGCCCGAGACCTGGGCGCGGGCCTCCGCCCCGGAACTCCGGGCGGCTCTGGGCCACTGAGCGTCGGGGTACGCTTGAGAGTCGCCCCCTGCCAGCTCACGAAGGTTCGAGATGTCTGCTGCCGAGTCTGTCTTCCCGCAGCTCGAAGCTCTGCTCCCGCACGTGCAGAAGCCGATCCAGTACGTCGGCGGCGAGCTGAACTCCACGGTCAAGCCATGGAATGAGTGCGACGTCCGCTGGGCACTGATGTACCCGGACGCGTACGAGGTCGGTCTGCCCAACCAGGGCGTCATGATCCTCTACGAGGTACTGAACGAGCGCGAGGGCGTGCTCGCCGAGCGTACGTACAGCGTGTGGCCGGACCTCGAAGAGCTGATGCGTGAGCACAAGGTGCCGCAGTTCACGGTCGACAGCCACCGACCGGTGAAGGCGTTCGACGTCTTCGGACTCAGCTTCTCCACCGAGCTCGGCTACACCAACATGCTCACCGCGCTCGACCTCGCCGGCATCCCGCTGGAGGCGAAGAACCGCACCCTCGACGACCCGATCGTCCTCGCGGGCGGCCACGCGGCCTTCAACCCCGAGCCGATCGCGGAGTTCATCGACGCGGCGGTCATCGGCGACGGCGAGCAGGCCGTCCTCGACATGACCGAGATCATCCGTGCCTGGAAGGCGGAGGGCCGGCCGGGCGGCCGCGAGGAGGTCCTCTTCCGCCTCGCGAAGACCGGCAACATCTACATCCCCGGCTTCTACGACGTCGAGTACCTGCCCGACGGCCGTATCGCCCGTGTCGTACCCAACCGCTCCGGCGTGCCGTGGCGCGTGTCCAAGCACACCGTCATGGACCTCGACGAGTGGCCCTACCCGAAGCAGCCGCTGGTCCCGCTCGCGGAGACCGTCCACGAGCGGATGTCCGTCGAGATCTTCCGCGGCTGCACCCGCGGCTGCCGTTTCTGCCAGGCCGGCATGATCACGCGCCCCGTGCGGGAGCGAAGCATCACCGGCATCGGCGAGATGGTCGAGAAGGGTCTCAAGGCGACGGGCTTCGAGGAGGTCGGCCTTCTTTCCCTCTCCTCCGCCGACCACTCCGAGATCGGTGACATCGCCAAGGGGCTGGCCGACCGGTACGAGGAGGACAAGATCGGCCTGTCGCTCCCGTCCACCCGCGTCGACGCCTTCAACGTCGACCTGGCCAACGAGCTGACCCGCAACGGCCGCCGGTCCGGCCTCACCTTCGCCCCCGAGGGCGGCTCCGAGCGCATGCGCAAGGTCATCAACAAGATGGTCTCGGAGGAGGACCTGATCCGTACGGTCGCCACCGCGTACGGCAACGGCTGGCGCCAGGTGAAGCTGTACTTCATGTGCGGCCTGCCCACCGAGACCGACGACGACGTCCTCCAGATCGCCGACATGGCGATGAACGTCATCCAGAAGGGCCGCGAGGTCTCCGGCTCCAACGACATCCGCTGCACGGTCTCGATCGGCGGCTTCGTGCCCAAGCCGCACACGCCCTTCCAGTGGGCCCCGCAGCTGTCGGCCGAGGAGACGGACGCCCGCCTCGAGAAGCTCCGCGACAAGATCCGCGGCGACAAGAAGTACGGCCGCTCGATCGGCTTCCGCTACCACGACGGCAAGCCCGGCATCGTCGAGGGCCTGCTCTCCCGCGGCGACCGCCGTATCGGCGCGGTCATCCGCGCGGTGTACGAGGACGGCGGCCGCTTCGACGGCTGGCGCGAGCACTTCTCGTACGACCGCTGGATGGCGTGCGCCGAGAAGACGCTGCCGTCCATGGGCGTCGACGTCGACTGGTACACCACCCGCGAGCGCACCTACGAGGAGGTCCTGCCCTGGGACCACCTGGACTCCGGTCTGGACAAGGACTGGCTCTGGGAGGACTGGCAGGACGCGCTGGACGAGACCGAGGTCGAGGACTGCCGCTGGACGCCGTGCTTCGACTGTGGCGTCTGTCCTCAGATGGACACGCACATCCAGATCGGCCCGACCGGCAAGAAGCTGCTTCCACTGACGGTCGTCAAGTAGCCGCATAACGTCCGCGCAACGGCCCGGCCGGGGGAGAACCCCAGTCCGGGCCGTTGCGTCATCTCCGGCATGGAGATCGAAAAGCCCACGCCGACGCCGCCGCCCGAGGGGTGTCTGACCGCCGCCGTCAGGATTCCGGTGCGGATCGTGGTGCTGCTGGTCGTCGTCCCCGTCCGGATGGTGTGGGACGTCCTCGTCGTCACGGCGAAGACCCTCGACCGGCTTCTCCTCCGCCCCACGGGCCGCGCGCTCGCCACCGCCTTCGGCGCGCTGTACCGCTACCTCCTGGCGATCCCGGCGGGCTGGCTGTACCGCTGGGTCCTCACCCCGCTCGGCCGCGGCGGGGCATGGCTGGCGCGGTTGCTCTTTGTCGATCTGTGGGTGGTGTTGTGGCGGTACGGGGTCGCGATCCCGTCCGCGTGGCTGTACCGCTGGGTCCTCACCCCGCTCGCCCGGGCGCTCTTCGTGTGGCCGTGGGTGCGGCTCTGGCGTTACGTGGTCGTGCCGCTGGTGCGGTACGGACTCGTGGTGCCGGCGGGCTGGCTGTACCGCCACGTCCTCACTCCGCTCGCCACCGCTCTCGTCACTGCCGGCGGGGTCCTGATCGCCACGCTGTTCGTCTGGCCGCTGCGCACGCTGTGGCGGTACGTCGTGGTCCCGCTGGCGCGGTACGGGATCGCCGTCCCCGCTGTCTGGCTGTACCGCTGGGTGCTGACCCCGCTCGGTCGGGGCGGGGCCTGGCTCGCCCGGCTGCTCTTCGTCGACCTGTGGGTCGTGCTGTGGCGCTACGGGATCGCGATCCCGTCCGCGTGGCTGTACCGCTGGGTCCTCACCCCCCTCGCCCGGGCCCTGTTCGTGTGGCCCTGGGCCGGGTTGTGGCGGTACGTCCTCGTGCCGCTCGCCCGTTACGGGGTCGTCGTACCCGCCGTGTGGCTCTACCGGCACGTCCTCGCTCCCCTCGGGCGGGAGATCGTCGACGCCGTCAAGGTCTGCTGGCGTGTCGCCGGGTACGTCTCCCGGGCGGTCGGGCGGTTCCTCAAGTGGGTGGCGTGGACCCTCGTCGGGCGGCCGGTCAGCTGGTGCTACCGCAACCTCCTCACTCCCGTCGGGCACTTCGTCCGCGACACGCTCTGGGCCCCCGCCCGCAAGGCCGCCGTCGAGGCCGGGCGAGCCGCCCGGAGTGCCCTCGCGTCCGCGCGGGAGACCGTGCGGCAGGCCCGGCGGGACGCGTGGCGCGCCCTCGTCGGGGGAGGGCGGCCGAACGAGCCTGTGGAACCGGCGGTGGGCCCTGCGCGTACTCTGGGTAGTACAAGCGACGCCCCAGGACCGGCGCCGACGCCCGTGATCTCCCTGCGCAAGCGGGGATGAGCCGGGCGGCGCGGGCCGGGGCCACCGCAGTCCCGAGGGCGGCGCGCCCCCCGCGCCCGCCCCGCACCGAGGAGAAGAACCACTGGGCAAGCGACAGCCCGAAGGCCCGCCGCCCGCACCGGCGGTGCAGCGCATCCGACTGCGCTACACCAAGCGCGGCCGCCTCCGGTTCACCAGCCACCGTGACTTCCAGCGCGCCTTCGAGCGCGCTCTGCGCCGTGCCGAGGTGCCCATGGCGTACTCGGCGGGCTTCACCCCGCACCCCAAGGTGTCGTACGCGAACGCCGCTCCCACCGGCACCGGCTCCGAGGCCGAGTACCTGGAGATCGCCCTCACCGAGGCGCGTGACCCGGACAAGCTGCGTGAGCTGCTCGACGAGTCCCTGCCGGCCGGACTCGACATCACCGACGCGGTCGAGGCCCGTACGTCAGGCCTCGCCGACCGGCTCACCGCCTCCGTGTGGGAGCTGCGGCTCGACGGGGTCGATCCGGCCGACGCCGAGCGCGCCGTCGGCGCCTTCCTCGCCGCCGAGACGGTCGAGGTGCAGCGCAAGACCAAGAACGGCATGCGGACCTTCGACGCCCGCGGTGCCGTTGCCGACCTGCGGGCCGATTCCCCGGCTGATAGGCCGGGGCAGGAGCCCTGTGCGATACTGCGGCTGGTTGTTCGGCACGTGACACCTGCCGTACGACCCGACGACGTCCTGTCCGGTCTCCGAGCTGTGGCCGACCTGGCGCCGCCGGTCCCCGCAGCGGTGACCAGGCTGGCGCAGGGGCTCTTCGACGAGGAGTCCGGCACGGTGACCGACCCGCTCGCGCCCGACCGCGAGGCAGTCACGGCCGCTCCACCCACGGCCGCCGCGACCGCCTCAGCGACGGCGCCGGACGCCGGTACCGCGTAGGGAGCGGTCGTCGTAGCGCAGCCCTGGCACTCGGGAGCCACCTGGGTCGGGCCGCGCACAGACCAGAAGACTTTCGCCAGGCCGTGCGTACATCGCGTACGGAACCGGCGAGCCAGACATTGAGCTCCCGTGCGGCGCCCGCGCCCCGGACGGCGGCACCGCGTCACCGACGCGATCGTGCCGCCGGACCGGAATCCGGCGCGGCGCCCGGGAGCGTGACGGGAGAACCGCCCGCATGCTCGGACCGACCGAACCCGGCATCACTGCCGAGGACAACGACAACAACAGCCCTAGCGACACGCTGCCGCCGCGCCGTCGGCGCCGTGCGGCGTCCCGCCCCGCGGGCCCGCCGGTGACCGCCGGGACGGCCGCCGCCGAAACCATCACCGAGACCCCCGCCCCGGTCGCCGAGGTGCCTGTCGAGGAGCCGGCCGCCGAGGAGGCTCCGGCTCCCCGTACGCGTCGCCGTGCGACCCGTAAGGCCACCGCCCCGGCTCCCGAGGAGGAGGCCGCGCCCGCCGCGGCGTCGGCGGAGATCGTCGAGGAGGCCCCGGCCGCCCCGGCCCGCCCGCGTCGCCGCGCGACCCGTAAGGCCACCGCCGCCGCGCAGGCCGAGGAGGTCGCCACCCACGCGGAGGAGGCCGCCGTCGAGGCCGCCGCCCCCGCGCCCCGCGCCCGCCGCCGGGCCACCGCCGCCGCCGGGTCCCCGAAGGCCGAGGCCACCGCCGAGGAGATCGTCGTCCCGGCCGTCGCCGAGCCGGTCGCCGAGGCCCCGGTCGAGGAGCCGGCCGCCGAGGAGGCTCCGGCTCCCCGTACGCGCCGCCGCGCGACCCGTAAGGCCGCCGCCCCGGCGCCCCAGGTGGAGGAGGCCGTGGAGGCCCCCGCCGAGGAGCCGGCCGCCGAGGAGGCTCCGGCTCCCCGCACGCGCCGCCGCGCCACCCGTAAGACCGCCGCTCCGGCGCCGCAGGCCGAGGAGACCGCCGAGCCGGTCGCCGAGGCGGGCGCCCTGCCGTCCGGCACCGTCGAGCAGATCACCTCCGACGAGGCCGAGGCCGAGGTCGCCGCCGCGGAGAAGGCCGCCACCCGTGGCCGTACCCGCCGCCGGGCCACCGCGCCCGAGTTCACCGCCGAGCCCGCCAAGGCCGCCGAGCCGTCCCGTGGCCGCCGCGCGGCCCGGCCCGCCGTGGCCGTCTTCCAGGCACCGGTCTTCACCGAGCCGATGTTCCAGACGCCGGAGACCGCCGCCGCGGCCGCCGCCGCCCGGGCCGCCGAGGCCGAGGTGGAGGTCGAGGAGGAGGAGGAGACCGCCGAGGCCGTCGTCGAGGCGCCGGCCGAGCGTCCGCGCCGCCGTCGCCGCCGCCGTGGCGAGCCCGCGGAGCCTGTCGAGCGCGTCGCCGAGCCCGTCGAGGCCGAGGAGGAGCCCGAGGAGGCCGAGGCCCTGGAGGGCGAGGAGGCCGACGAGTACGAGGACCGTCCCTCGCGCCGCCGCCGCCGGGGCGGCCGCCGCCGTCGTCGCGGTGAGCCCGTCGAGGCCGACGAGACCGACGAGATGGCCGTCGAGGCCGTCGAGGGCGCCGAGGAAGAGGAAGAAGAAGAGGAGGAGCTCGAGGAGCACGCCGAGGGTGAGACCCCCTCGGCCGCCGGCACCAGCAGCTCCCGCCGTCGCCGCCGTCGTCGTCGCCGCTCCGGTGACGGCGTGGTCGAGGCCGAGGCGGGCGAGGAGGACGGCGTCCGTACGGTCGTCAAGGTCCGCGAGCCCCGCCCCGCCCGTGAGAAGGCCGAGCCGTCCGACGAGGTGCAGTCCATCAAGGGCTCGACCCGTCTGGAGGCGAAGAAGCAGCGTCGCCGCGAAGGCCGCGAGCAGGGCCGCCGCCGTGTTCCGATCATCACCGAGGCCGAGTTCCTGGCCCGGCGTGAGGCCGTCGAGCGGGTGATGGTCGTCCGCCAGAGCGGCGAGCGCACCCAGATCGGTGTCCTCGAGGACAACGTCCTCGTCGAGCACTACGTCAACAAGGAGCAGTCGACCTCGTACGTCGGCAACGTCTACCTGGGCAAGGTGCAGAACGTCCTGCCGTCGATGGAGGCCGCCTTCGTCGACATCGGCAAGGGCCGCAACGCCGTCCTGTACGCCGGTGAGGTCAACTTCGAGGCGCTGGGCCTCGCGAACGGTCCGCGCCGGATCGAGACCGCCCTGAAGTCCGGCCAGTCGGTCCTGGTGCAGGTCACCAAGGACCCGATCGGCCACAAGGGCGCGCGTCTGACCAGCCAGGTCTCCCTTCCGGGCCGCTACCTCGTGTACGTGCCCGAGGGCTCGATGACCGGTATCAGCCGTAAGCTCCCGGACACCGAGCGGGCGCGTCTGAAGACCATCCTCAAGAAGATCGTCCCCGAGGACGCGGGCGTCATCGTGCGCACCGCCGCCGAGGGCGCGAGCGAGGACGAGCTGCGCCGTGACGTCGAGCGGCTCCAGGCGCAGTGGGAGGAGATCCAGAAGAAGGCGAAGAGCGGCAACGCCCCGACCCTTCTCTACGGTGAGCCGGACATGACCGTCCGGGTCGTCCGCGACATCTTCAACGAGGACTTCTCGAAGGTCATCGTCAGCGGTGACGAGGCGTGGGAGACCATCCACGGCTATGTGTCGCACGTGGCACCGGACCTGGCCGACCGCCTGTCCCGGTGGACGAGCGAGGTCGACGTCTTCGCGACGTACCGCATCGACGAGCAGCTGATGAAGGCGCTGGACCGCAAGGTGTGGCTGCCGTCCGGCGGTTCGCTGGTGATCGACAAGACCGAGGCGATGATCGTCGTCGACGTCAACACCGGTAAGTTCACCGGCCAGGGCGGCAACCTCGAGGAGACCGTCACCAGGAACAACCTGGAGGCGGCCGAGGAGATCGTCCGTCAGCTGCGCCTGCGTGACCTCGGCGGCATCGTCGTCATCGACTTCATCGACATGGTCCTGGAGTCCAACCGCGACCTCGTGCTGCGGCGCCTGCTCGAATGCCTGGGCCGGGACCGTACGAAGCACCAGGTGGCCGAGGTCACCTCGCTGGGCCTGGTCCAGATGACCCGTAAGCGGGTCGGCCAGGGTCTGCTGGAGTCCTTCTCCGAGACCTGCGTCCACTGCAACGGCCGTGGCGTGATCGTGCACATGGAGCAGCCGACCACCCCCGGTGGCGGCGGCAACGGCAAGCGGGCCAAGAAGCGGGCCCGTGGCGGTGAGCACGTCCACGAGCACCCCGAGGCCCTCGAGCCCGAGGTCGAGGCCGTCGAGACCGAGGCGGAGCTGGCGGCCGAGGTCGCCGAGCCGATCGCGCTCGCCGAGCCCGAGTTCGTGCCGGACGAGGAGCTCTACAGCTCCGCGGCCGAGGCGGAGGCCGCGGCGACCCGTGGCCGTGGCCGTCGCCGGGCGTCCCGCAAGGCGACCGCCCCGGCGGGTGCGCCGAAGCGGACCGCCGCGCCGGAGCCGGTCGTGGCCGAGCCGGTGGCCGTGGAGGCCGAGGCCGAGGTCGAGACGGTCGTCGCCGAGCCCGAGCAGCTGGCGGCCGTGGCGGAGGAGCCCGCGGCCCCGGCCCGGACCCGTCGCCGCGCCACCCGTAAGGCGTCGGCCCCGGCCGGTTCGCCGAAGCCGGAGGCCGAGGCCGAGGCGGAGACCGTGGTCCCCGTCCAGGAGCCGCAGGCCGTGGAGCCGGTCGCCGCGCCGGAGCCGGCCGTGACGGAGGAGGCCCCCGTGGCCGCCCCGCCGCGCGCCCGTCGCCGGGTGGTCCGCAAGGCCACCGCGCCCGCCGGTTCGCCGGCCGGTGCCGAGGAGGCGGCCGTGGTCGTGGTGTCCGCCACGTCCGAGCCCGCGGCCGAGCAGGCGGAGTCCGCCGAGGAGGCCGCGCCGGCCAAGAAGACGGCCCGCAAGACCGCCAAGAAGGCGACGGCGAAGAAGGCCGCCACCAAGAAGACGGCGGCCAAGAAGACCGCGGCCAAGAAGACGACCGCCAAGAAGGCCTCGGCGTCCGCCAAGACCTCCGCGGCAGAGCAGAAGTCGTCGCCGTCCGTGACGGCGGTCACGGAAAGCTGAACAGCCGGTGAGGATCGGCTGAACGATCCGTGTTCCACCCCGGGTAGCCGGGGTGGGACGCGGGTTTCGTTTCGGAATTGATGCCTGGGGCCGTTAACTGCCCCGAAATTGCCTAGGAAATTGCTGATAATGTGACGCCGGTCGCTGCCGTGGGCGGGCCCCGCCCGGAGACTACGGTCGGTGACCGACCCGGATCCGGGACACGCCGGTCCCAGCATTCCTCGGTAGGGCGTCGGCATCGCGCCGGAGGGGTACGCGCGGCCTCGTTATGACGTCCGCCGCACCCCTGACCTCTGCCATATAGAGCTCTTGCGGTGTTCAAGGAGGACGTCCAATGCCGAGCATCAACGAGCAGCCCATCCCCGCTGCCCGCCCGGTCATCGGTGAAGAAGAGATCGAAGCGGCCGTACGCGTACTGCGCACGGGCCGCGTCGTACAGGGCCCCGAGGTGGCCGCGTTCGAGGAGGGATTCTCGGAGCTGGTCGACGGCCGTCACTGCGTCGCCGTCAACTCCGGTACCTCCGCGCTGCACCTCCTTCTGATGGCTCTGAACATCGGCCCGGGTGACGAGGTGATCGTCCCGTCGTTCTCGTTCGCCGCCTCGGCCAACGCCGTCCGGCTCGTCGGCGCCGACGCCGTCTTCGTCGACATCGAGGCCGACAGCTTCAACATCGACCCGGCCGCCGTCGAGGCCGCGATCACGCCGCGCACCGCCGCGATCATGCCGGTGCACATCTACGGCAACCCGGCCGCCATGGACAAGATCATGGCCATCGCCGACAAGCACAAGCTCGCAGTGGTCGAGGACGCCTGCCAGGCGCACGCCGCCGCTCTGCACGGCACCCCCGTCGGCGCCTTCGGCTCCGGCGGCACCTTCAGCTTCTACCCGACGAAGAACATGCACTCCCTCGAGGGCGGCATGATCTCCACGGCCGACGCCGAGATCGCCCGCACCCTGCGCCTGCTGCGCAACCAGGGCATGGAGCAGCGCTACGCCAACGAGATCGTCGGCGCCAACATGCGCATGACCGACGTCAACGCCGCCATCGGCCGCGTGCAGCTCGGCAAGCTCGGCGGCTGGACCGAGCAGCGCATCGCCAACGCCGCGTACCTCTCGGAGCACATCACCGCCGAGAACGTCGTCACGCCGGTCGTCGCCGAGGGCGCGCGTCACATCTACCACCAGTACACGATCCGGGTCCT
>NZ_BMQQ01000029.1:0-20269 GCF_014648195.1 Streptomyces purpureus | reverse complement strand
GGGTGACCGCGACGCCGCGATGGCCAAGCTCACCGAGGCCGGCATCGGCAACGCCGTGTACTACCCGACGCCGATCCACCGTCTGAAGCCCTACTGGGAGCCGGACCAGAAGGCCGGCCGTAACTGGGACCTGCCCGAGACGGAGAAGGCGGCCGCCGAGGTCGTCTCCCTGCCGGTGCACCCGTCGCTGACCCAGAACGACCTTGAGCGCATCGTCACCGCCGTGAACGCGCTGGGAGAGAACCTGTGACCGCCGCTGGACTGCGAGCCGGCCTCATCGGCCTCGGCTCCATGGGACGCCACCACGCCCGTGTGCTCGCGAGCCTGGAGGGCGTGACCCTCGTCGGTGTCGTCGACCCGATGGGTGACACGAACGGCTGGGCCCAGGGCGCCCCCGTGCTGTCGACGGTCGAGGAGCTCATCGCGCTCGGCATCGACTACGCCGTGGTGGCCTGCCCGACCGCGCTGCACGAGGAAGTCGGCCTGAAGCTGGCCGAGGCCGGTATCGGCGCCCTCATCGAGAAGCCGGTCGCGGACACCGTCGAGGGTGCCCGCCGGCTCGTCGAGGCCTTCGAGTCGCGCTCCCTGGTGGCCGGTGTCGGCCACATCGAGCGCTGCAACCCGGCGCTGCGTTCGCTGCGCACCCGCCTGGAGGCCGGCGAGCTCGGCGACGTCTTCCAGGTCGTCACCCGCCGCCAGGGCCCCTTCCCGCACCGCATCGCCGATGTCGGCGTGGTCAAGGACCTCGCCACCCACGACATCGACCTCACCGCCTGGGTGACCGGCCAGGAGTACACCTCCATCGCCGCCCACACGGTGCACAAGAGTGGCCGTCCGCACGAGGACATGGTCTCCGCCGTCGGCCGCCTCAGCGACGGCACGATGGTGAACCACCTGGTGAACTGGCTCAGCCCGCTGAAGGAGCGATTCACCTCCGTCACCGGCGAGCGCGGCTGCTTCATCGCCGACACCCTCACCGCCGACCTCACCTTCTACTCGAACGCCGCCCAGGCCACCGAGTGGGAGGCGCTCCAGGCGTTCCGCGGCGTCTCGGAGGGCGACATGATCCGCTACGCCATCCCGAAGCGTGAGCCGCTCCTCGTCGAGCACGAGCTCTTCAGGGACGCGGTGCTCGGCAAGTCGAACGACATCTGCACCCTGCGTCAGGGCCTGCGGACCGTGGAGGTCGCCGCCGCGGTGCTGGAGTCCGCCTCCACCGGTCTGTCCGTGAGCCTGAAGCCCGACACGGATGCCGAGGGTGTGACCCTTTGACCGAACCCGCTGTCACGGTGGTCGTGGCCGTCTACAACACGATGCCCGCCCTGACCGAGTGCCTCGAATCACTCGTCGGGCAGAGCATCGGGCTCGACCGTCTCGAGATCATCGCTGTGAACGACGGTTCCACCGACGACAGCGGGAAGGAGCTCGACCGCTTCGCGGCCCGGTACCCCGGCACCTTCAAGGTGATCCACCAGGAGAACTCCGGGGGCCCGGCCGGTCCGAACAACGTCGCGCTTTCCCAGGCGACCGGCCGATATGTGTTCTTCGTCGGCTCGGACGACTACCTGGGCCGCGAAGCGCTCGAGCGGATGGTCAAGATGGCCGACAAGAACGACTCCGACGTCGTTCTCGGCAAGATGGTGGCCGTCGGCAACCGCTCGATTCCGCGTGCGGTGTTCCGTACGACCGAGAACAGCATCCCGCTGATCGGCTCCGGCGCCCTCTACGCGATCTCCAACACCAAGATGTACAAGCGCGCGCTCATCGAGAAGCACGGCATGCGCTACGCGGAGGACCTCCCGGTCAGCTGCGACATGCCGTTCACCCTCGAGGCGTACGTCCACTCGAAGACCGTCTCCGTGGTCGCCGACTACGACTGCTACTACGCGGTCCGGCGCGACGACGACAGCAACATCACCTACCGGGCCCGGTTCGAGAACCGGCTCAAGGTGTGCAAGCGCGCCCTGGACCGGCTGCACGAGCTGTCCGGCCCCGGCGATCTGTACGACGCCTTCGCGATCCGGCTCCTCAAGGTCGACCTGGCCTGGATCTTCGGCGAGAACTTCCTCGCCGAGACTCCCGAGCGCCGCGAGGAGTGCGTCCGCGTCACCGCGGAGTTCCTGGAGGAGTATTACGGCTCCTCCTTCGACCGCTTCGAGCACCGGCTGACCGTCCCCGAACGGCTCAGGTTCCGCTGGGTGTTCGCCCGCCGTACGGACTCGCTGACCGAACTGGTCCGCACGGACACGGCAGGCGACCTGCCGCCCACGCTCCTCGACGGGGACCACGCCTACGCCCTGTACCCGGGCTTCCGGGACTCGCGCTACGACATCCCTGACTCCAGCTTCGAACTGCTCGGCACCCTCGTCGGGCGGTTCGGACCCGGCACCGAACTCGCCTCCATGGCCTGGCACCAGGACGCCGACGCGTTCGCGCTGGACGTCTCCGTCCGGGTCCCGGTCGTCGGCGACACCTCGTCCGCCGTCGTCCGGCTCGCGGACCGCGCGATGCCGAAGTCCACCGACAAGGCGGGCGCCCGGCGGCTCGGCAAGCACGAGGAACTTCCCCGTCCCGTCGGCGAGTTCACCCGTGAGACGACCCCCGACGGCGACGCCACCGTGGTCCGGGCCCGGATCCCGCTCAAGCGGCGCAAGGCCACCCTCGGCCTGCGGGTCTCGCTCGACGCCGGCGGCTGGACGTACGAGATTCCCGTACGCGGCGAGGAGCACCCGCTGCCGCTGGCCCGCCGCTGGCGGGTCGACGACCCCTACCGGGTGGCGGCCGAGGTCAACGCCAAGGGCCGCGTCGTCGTCGCCACCGGCCCGCTGTACCCGCCCAACAAGAATTGGGGCTCGCGCCTGCGATCCCTGCTGACCGGCTCCAAGAGGAAGTAATCACCCCATGAACATCTGCGTAGTCGCTCTCGGAAAGATCGGACTGCCGCTCGCCGTCCAGTTCGCCGCCAAGGGCCACCGGGTGATCGGCGCCGACGTCAACGAAAAGGTCGTCGAGCTGGTCAACGCCGGCACCGAGCCCTTCCCCGGCGAGTTCGACCTCGACCGCCTCCTGAAGGAGACCGTCGGCGCCGGGCAGCTCTCCGCCACCACCGACACCGCCGCCGCCGTCGCCGAGTCCGACGCCGTCGTCGTCGTCGTGCCGCTCTTCGTCGACGCCGAGGGCACCCCGGACTTCGGCTGGATGGACTCCGCGACCAAGGCGATCGCCAAGGGCCTCAAGCCCGGCACCCTCGTCTCGTACGAGACCACCCTGCCGGTCGGCACCACCCGTACCCGCTGGGCGCCGATGCTGGAGGAGGGCTCCGGCCTGAAGGCCGGCGAGGACTTCCACCTCGTCTTCTCCCCGGAGCGCGTCCTCACCGGCCGCGTCTTCGCCGACCTGCGCCGCTACCCCAAGCTCGTCGGCGGCATCGACGAGGCCTCCACCAAGCGCGGTGTGGAGTTCTACGAGCAGGTCCTCGACTTCGACGACCGTGCGGACCTCCCGCAGCCGAACGGCGTCTGGGACCTGGGCACCGCCGAGGCCTCCGAGCTCGCCAAGCTCGCCGAGACCACCTACCGCGACGTCAACATCGGCCTGGCGAACCAGTTCGCCCGCTTCGCCGACAAGAACGGCATCGACGTCAAGAAGGTCATCGAGGCCTGCAACTCGCAGCCCTACAGCCACATCCACCAGCCCGGCATCGCCGTCGGCGGCCACTGCATCCCGATCTACCCGCGGATGTACCTGTGGAACGACCCGGAGGCCACCGTCGTGCGCTCGGCCCGCGAGGCCAACGCCGCCATGCCGGAGTACGCCGTCGACCTGCTGGCCGCCGCCTACGGCGACCTGAAGGACGTGAACGTGCTGGTGCTGGGCGCCGCCTACCGCGGTGGCGTCAAGGAGACCGCCTTCTCCGGCGTCTTCGGCACCGTCGAGGCGCTCAAGGCCCGCGGCGCGGTCCCGTACGTCTCCGACCCGATGTACACCTCGGAGGAGCTGACCGCGCACGGCCTCACCCCCCACCAGGGCGAGAAGGTCACCGCGGCGATCCTCCAGGCCGACCACGCCGAGTACCGCGAACTGGCCGCCTCCGACCTGCCGGACGTCACCGTCCTCGTCGACGGCCGCCGCACCACGGACCCGGAGCGCTGGACCGGTGTCCGACGCGTCGTCATCGGTGGCTGACACCACCGACGCACTGGCCTGGCCCGGCCACCTCGTGGCCGGGCCTTCTGGCCAACTCGATGTGTAAGGATTTGCGTATGTCTACGTCTGTCACCCGGCCGAAGCTTGCCGTCATCGTCGCGAACGGCATCACGGGGGACTCCCGGGTACAGAAGACCGCTCTCGCGGCGGCCAAGGCGGGCTGGGACGTCACCCTGATCGGACGCAGCCCGTCGAAGAAGGCGGAGCACTCGTGGTTCGGCCCGGTCAAGGTGGTACGCCTGCCGGTCACCGACCGCATGGAGCGCCGCGTCACCGCGAAGAGCGACCGGGGCGGCGCCCGCGCCCGCCTCACCCAGCTCGGCATCCGCGACCGCGCCACCCTGGACCAGCTGCGCGACGCGCACCGCGCCTGGGTGCGTGAGCAGACCGCCCGGATCGGCTGGATCGGTTCGTCGCCGGTCGGCGGCGTCCAGGCCGCGAGCCTCAAGGCCTGGGTCCGCGCCCGCCGCAGCGCCCACAACTTCCGGGTCCGCGCCTACCGCTGGGAGCAGCGGCGCAAGTCCGTGAAGACCACCGGCGACTGGCGTCAGGACTGGCCCGCGCTGCTCGATCTGGACCTGGCCTTCGGCCCGTTCATCGAGGACCTGGCCCCCGATGTCATCCACGCCAACGACATCACCATGATTCACACCGCGGCGCGGGCGGCCTCGCGGCTGCGTGCCCGTGGCCACAAGTGCGCCTGGCTGTACGACTCGCACGAGTACGTCGCCGGCATCGAGTGGGCCAAGCCGCAGATGCGGACCGCCTTCCCGGCCGTGGAGCGGGAGTTCATCGGCAAGGCCGACGCCGTCGTGACCGTCTCCGACGAGCTCGCCAAGATGCTCCAGGACGACCACAAGCTGCCGCAGACCCCCGCCGTGGTCCGTAACGCCCCGATCCGCGAGGTCGTCGGCGCGGCCACCGGCCGGGTCTCCGTCCGTACCGCCGCCGGGGTCGACGAGGGCGTCCCGCTGCTCGTCTACGCGGGCTGGATCGCTCCGGACCGTGGCCTGGCCACCGTCGTCGAGGCGCTGGTCGACCTGCCCGAGCATCACCTCGCGCTGGTCGCCGGCCGCCGCAACGCCGGGCTCACCGCCCTGCAGGAGCAGGCCGCCGAGCTCGGTGTCCGCGACCGCGTCCACGTCGTGCCGTACGTCCCCCAGCACGAGGTCGCGGACTACCTGTCCAGCGCCGACCTGGGGCTCACGCCGTTCCACCGCATCCCGAACGTGGAGAACTCGCTGCCCACCAAGGCCGCCGAGTACCTCCACGCCAAGCTGCCGATCATCACCAGCGACGTGAAGACGCTCGCCGAGTACGTGCGCACGCACGGCGTCGGCGAGGTCTTCACCGCCGAGGACGCCGCGTCCTTCGTCGAGGCGGTCAAGCGCGCCACGGCCGACCGTGAGGCGCTGCAGAAGAACATCACCGAGGCGCTGCTGACGGACCTGTCCTGGGAGCACCAGTCCGAGGTGCTGATGGCGGTCTACACCAAGATCTCCGGCCTGAAGCCGGGCGAGCCGCTCGCGGACTTCTCCTGGGAGGCCGAGGAGCGCAAGGTCGCCAAGGCCGACGCCAAGCAGGTCGAGCAGCTCGACAAGGGCTGGCGGACGCTCGGCCCCACTCCGATCAAGCTGGGGCTCGGCCCGGCCAACTACGCCGGCCAGCTCGCCGCGTACGCCACCGCCGTCACCCGCCGCCGCGAAGACGTCTCGGCCGAGGTGGTCAAGCACCGCATCGCCACCCAGAAGCACGACTACCCCGCGGACGTCTACATCGACGGCGCCGCGCTGAAGAACCTCGACGTGCAGCTGGAGCTGGTGCAGCGGACCGTGCGCCGCTACACCCACCTGATCGCCGACGCCTTCCGGCCCGTCTTCGGCGGGCTCAACGGCGGCAGCATCGAGGGCGACCTCGCCGCGCTCCAGCACCACCGGATCAAGGTGGCGCTGCTCGCCCACGGCAGCGAGGTCCGCAACCCCGCCAAGCACCGCGAGCGCAACCCGTACTCGCTGTTCCTGGACGCCCCGGACGGCTACGAGGAGACCCTCCAGACCCTCTCCGACCGCAACCGGCGCATCACCGAGGAGGCCGGCCTGCCGGTCTTCGTCACCACCCCGGACCTCCTCCTCGACCTGCCGATGGCGACCTGGACGCCGCTCGTCGTGGACGTGGAGCAGTGGGCCTGCGACCGGCCGGTGATGGAGCGCAAGCGCCCCAAGGTGCTGCACGCCCCCTCCGCCCGCTGGACCAAGGGCACCGACCGGATCCTGCCGCTCCTGGAGGACCTCAACGACCGCGGCGTCATCGAGTTCCAGCTCGCCGAGGGCGTCTCCTGGTCCGAGGTGCGCGAGATGGTCCTGGACGCCGACATCGTGATCGACCAGTTCGCGGTCGGCGCGTACGGCACGTTCTCCGTCGAGGGCATGGCGGCCGGCAAGCCGGTCGTGGCGTACATCGACGAGGACTCGATCGAGGCGTGCGGGGTGACCCCGCCGATCGTCAACGCGACCCCGCAGACCCTCGGCGAGGCCATGGAGCGTCTCCTCGACGACCGTGAGGCCACCGCCCGGATCGGCCGTGAGTCGGCCGCGTTCGCGCGGAAGTACCACGACGGCACGGCCACGGCCGTGGCGCTGGACAGCTTCCTCACCAAGTAGGCCGCACCGGATCTCGTACGAACGAGGCCCCCTGCCCGAGCGGGCAGGGGGCCTCTTTCGTCTGTCCGGGGCGTCAGGCCTGGGCGGCCAGCGCCTCCTCCATCAGCTTCACCACGCGCTGGGCGGCGGTGCCGTCACCGTACGGAGTGCCCTGCTCGGTGGTGGGCGCGGGCCGGGTGGCGAGCTTCGCCCACTCCTCGACGTCCATCTCGTGCGGGTCCGGGACGAGGACGTTCCAGCCGCCCTCCAGGGTCTCCACCCACTCCGTCTCCGGGCGGATCGTGGTGCACGCCCGGCCCAGCAGGAAGGTCTCCTTCTGCAGACCGCCCGAGTCGGTGACGACACCGGCCGAGGCCATGACCGCGGCGACCAGCCCGGCGTACGGCAGCGGGCGGCCCACGCGCACCGCGCCCTGCTCCAGCTTGATGCCGTGCTCCTCGGCACGGGCCACCAGACGCGGGTGGGCGAGCAGCGCCACCGGCACCGGCAGCGCGGCGAGGGACTCCACGATCGCGGCGAGACGGGCCGGGTCGTCGGTGTTGTCGGGGCGGTGCAGCGTGGCGAGCAGGAACGGCTGCTCCGGGTCGATGCCCTCGGGCAGCGCGGGCGCCGGGTGCTCGCCGGCGAGCACGGCGTCGCGGATCCGCAGGCAGATGTCGACCATCACGTCACCGGCGAGCCGGGTGCGCTCGGCGAGGCCTTCGTTGCCGAGGTGGCGCACGGCCTCCTCGGTGGGGGCGAGCAGCAGGTCGGCGCAGTGGTCGGTGAGGACGCGGTTGTGCTCCTCGGGCATACGGCGGTTGAAGGACCGCAGGCCCGCCTCCAGGTGCGCGACCTTGTAGTGCAGCTTCACGGCGGAGAGCGCACCGGCCACGGTGGAGTTGGTGTCGCCGTACACGAGGACCCAGTCCGGGCGCTCGTCCTCGAGGACCTTGTCCATCGCGGCGAGGACCGCGCCGGTCTGCACGCCGTGGCTGCCGGAGCCGACGCCCAGGTGCACGTCCGGGTCCGGGATGCCGAGACCGGAGAAGAAGACGTCGGACAGGTCGGCGTCGTAGTGCTGGCCGGTGTGCACGATGACGTGCTGATGGTCGGTGCCCGCGAAGGCCGCCGCGATCGGGGCGAGTTTCACCAGCTGGGGGCGGGCCCCGACGACACTGAGGACCTTCACGTTGCTCTTCTCCTTGTGGGGGTGCGAGGTGCGTGCGACAGGCGGTGCGCGCGGATGCGATGCGCTGCCGATAGTACGTGCAGCGCTGTCAAGCACGGGAATGGGTGACCCGGGGAGCGCACGGTATGCTCGCACGCTGCGGAAGGTATCTGCCGCGAACCCAAGCCCATCAGGAAAGGCGCGTACATGGAGCCCGACAGCACGACCCCGTCGCGGGAGACCCGGGGGCGGGTCGTCATGCTCGTCGACAACGGCGTCAAGGGTGACTCCCGGGTCCAGAAGGCGGCCCGTTCCGCCGCGGACGCGGGCTGGGAGGTCGTCCTGTTCGGCGTATCGCCGACCCCGAAGATCCAGTCCTGGAAGCTCGGCAAGGCGGAGGTCCGGCTGATCCCCAAGCCGGCCCACCTGGAGCCGCGCCGCCACGACCTGCGCCGGCCGTTCCCGCGCCGTCCGCTCGCCTACCGCTCGCCGCAGGTGGCCTCGTACCGCGTCCAGGCCGCCAAGGCCTGGCGCTCCGACCTGGCCTTCCGCCAGGCCGCCGCGAAGGCCGCGCAGGCCGGCCACCCCGGCAAGCCCAGCGCCGGCGGCTCCAAGGCCCGGCTGATCGTGCCGCGCGCCGGTGCCAAGGTGTTCAGCAAGTGGGTCGCGCTGCGCGCCCGGGAGACCCGGAACCTGCAGAAGGCCCGCAACCCGCTCACCGCGCCGCTGGACCGCACCACGACCGCCCTGTGGTCGAAGCTGATGGGCGAGCGCGCCTGGCGCCGGCTGATGCCGAACCTGTGGGACTTCGAGCTGGCCTTCGCCAAGCACATCGACGACTTCAAGCCCGACCTCATCCACGCCCACGACTTCAAGATGCTGGGTGTCGGCGCCCGCGCCGCGGTCCGCGCCCGCGCGGCCGGCCGCCCGGTGAAACTGGTCTGGGACGCGCACGAGTTCGTGCCCGGTCTGCCCGCCTATCACGGCCGCTGGCTGCCGGGCCATGTCGCCTGGGAGAAGGAGCACGCGGTCTTCGCCGACGCGGCGATCACCGTCTCGCCGTCGCTGGCCGAGATGCTCAAGGACGGCCACGGCCTCAAGGAGCTGCCCGCGGTCGTGCTGAACGCGCCCGTGATGCGGCCGGCCGACGACGAGGTCGAGGGCGTCGCCCCGGTGCCGGACCTGCGCGCCATGTGCGGCATCGACGCCGACACCCCGCTCCTCGCGTACGTCGGCGGCATCAGCCCGGTCCGTGGCGTGGAGACCATCATCGAGGGCCTGCCGTCCCTGCCGGGCGTGCACGTGGCGCTGGTCTCGGTCACCCCGGGCAAGATGAAGGCGGTCGCCAGCACCCAGCAGCTGGTGAAGAAGCTGGGCGTGGGGGACAGGGTGCACTTCCTGCCGTTCGTCCCGCACTGGCAGGTGCCGGAGTACCTGAAGGCGGCGGACGCGGCGGTCAGCCCGCTGCACCACCTGACCAACCACGAGCTGGCCCTGTCGAACAAGTTCTTCGAGTACTCGCAGGCCCGGCTGCCGCTCATCGTCAGCGACATCAAGACGATGGCCGACATGGTGAACTCGACCGGCCAGGGCGAGGTCTTCCGCGCCCAGGACACCGAGGACTTCGTCCGCGCCACGAAGACCGTCCTGGCGGACCCGGCGCGCTACCGCGCCGCGTACGACAAGCCGGGCCTCCTGGAGGGCTGGACCTGGGAGGCGCAGGCCGAGATCATCGACGGCATCTACAGCCGCCTGCTGCCGGACCGCCCGAAGAAGGCCGTGTCCGAGAAGGTCTGAGACCGCGCATGACGAAGCGCCCCGCACCGGAAGGTGCGGGGCGCTTCGTCGTACGGTCCGTGGGGCCCGGGCCGCTCAGAGGCGCTTCTTGAGCCAGCGCACCGAGGGCTGCTCCACGAACCGGTGCACCAGCCAGGACAGCACCAGCAGGATGCCGGTGGTCGCGGCGAGCGTGGCCCAGGCGCCGAGGTGCCCGTAGAGGGTACGGATGATGGCCCAGCCCAGCTCCTCGTGGAGGAGGTAGAGGGGGTAGACGAGAGCCCCGGCGGTGGAGAGCCAGCGCCAGTTGAGCCGGTCGGCCTTGTGCAGGGCGATGACGAGGATCAGCAGATAGAACGAGGTGACCAGAGCCAGGATGAGCAGGGGATTGCGGTCGAATCCCTGCTTGTTGGTGATCTGGGCATGCTGCATGAGGTCGCTCTGCATGATCAGCCAGCTGCCGCCCAGCAGCAGCCACAGCTTGAGATCCGGTCCGAAGCGGTAGATCAGGTACAGCGCGATACCGGAGACGAAGAGCGCGGTGCTCATCGGCTGCGCGAAGGTGGTCAGCACCGGCAGGCCCGTGCCGCCCTTCTGCTGGGCGATGACCGAGACGAGGAGCCAGGCCCAGCCGAAGATGTACACCCGGTTGTAGCTGATCGGCTTGATCAGGACGAAGAGGAACACCAGGTAGAAGCAGAGCTCGATCCAGAGGGTCCAGTACGCGCCGACCACGTGCACGGCGTTCATCGGCACCTGGAACATGGTCAGGTTGGTCAGTGAGTCGCTGATGGTGGGGATCTTCCGCTCGCTGTCCGGGATCAGTCGCCATACGAGGACGCCGACGATCACCGAGAACCAGTAGGCGGGGAAGAGCCGCAGGAAGCGGGCCTTGATGAACTGCCCGGGGGTGCGGCCCCAGGCCGAGAGGCAGATCACGAAGCCGCTGATGATGAAGAAGAGCTGGACGCCGTACGAACCGTACTTGGCGAAGTGGAAGAGCTCGGGGAAGAGGTACCGGGGGTTCTCACCCCAGTTCACATCGGTGGCCTTGTCGATGCCCGCGAAGTGGAAGAGAAGCACAGCGAGCGCGGCGACGACCCGCAGGCCGTCCAGGGCGTACAGGCGCGCGGGCGCCTTGTTGGAGGGAAGCGCCGGGGACGCGGAGCGCTTCTTTATCTCGTCAGGGGCTTCGGCCTCGCGGGGCGAAGTGACCTGAACAACGTCGTTACGGGACATATAAGGCCGCTCGAGGGTGGAGGGACGAGTGGATCCGGTCATCCTAGGGGGTCTCGATGACCGGATCACTACTCCCTTCCTGTGCCCCGAGCCGCTACCGCACCATTCGGTCGACCAGGTTCTCGGTCGCCTTCCGGATGTGCTTGTTATGCAGCTCCGGGTCCTCCAGGTCCTCGACGTCGTTCAGGGCCAGCGCCCAGTGAAACGTTCCTGCGACGAAGACCATCGCGCCGTTCGGGTACTCGGTCACCGCTGTGTGCTGGATCGTCCGCTTCTTCAGGGGGCGCGAGTCGTGGTATGGCGACTCGGCGAGCAGGGTGCGGCGGGCGCCGGGCGGGTTCGGGGCCTCCGGGTCGACGCTGTCCGCCTCGACGCCGACCATCTTCGGCAGCTTGTCGCCGTCGCGCAGCCCGGTGCCGGCCCACAGCCAGTGCCTGGTCTCGCGGACGATCATCGGAGCCGGGGTCTGCACGATGCCGTTGAACTGGATGCCCAGCAACTGCTGCTCGGCGAGCCGCTGGTCGTCGCCGGTTATCTCACGCCAGCGCGAGGTGCGGCCCGCCTTGTCGGGCGTCGGGTCGGGCGAGGACTTGTAGCAGGCCATGAGCCGGTTCGCCCGGCCGTCCGCGGACTTCTCCATCCGGACGTGGAAGTAGACGTTGTTCGAGGCGAGGAAGGCCAGGTGACGGCCGGCGGAGACGGCCTTCTTGGCGGAGTCCATCATGCCCTTGGACCAGTACTCGTCGTGCCCGGGGAAGTAGATCGCCTTGTACTTGGAGGTGTCGACGGTGCCCTCGTGCAGGTCCAGGCTGCTGGCGTACGTGACGTCCCGCCCGGCGCGCTCGGCCCAGCGTATGAAGCCGGTGTCGAGCTGGAGCCAGTTGGGGACGCCCGAGCCCGCGTAGGGGCGGTCGAAGGAGACCTTGAAGGCCCGCAGCTCGGTGCCGCCGATCTCGCCCTTCTTCGTGTAACCGCGGTAGAGGTTCTTGCCGTTGCGTTTGTCCTTCGGCCACATGTTGTAGGCCTGGTACGTGGTGAAGGGCAGGACGACCAGAAGGTCGGAGGCCCGGTCCGGCTCGCGCACCACGAAGGGGGTGCAGCTGCGGTACTTGCCGTCGGCGGTGGTGAAGACGGCCTGATAGAGCCCGGAGATCCAGCCGGAGGGGATCCGCAGGGACCAGGAGACGGGCCAGTCGCAGACCAGGGCGCCGGTGGCCGGGTCGGGCTTGGGCAGGGGCCGCCTCTTGCCCTGGAGGGAGCGGCTGGTGACACGCAGCCGGGCGCCCTTGCCGCCGTAGTCGCCGACCCGGAAGACGGCTATCTTGTAGCGCTGCCCGGAGCCGACCGAGACATGGAAGTCGATCGTCTCGCCATGGCCGACCGAGGTGGCCGAGGCGTACCCCTGGATCTGGCAGGCCCGGTCACTGGAGGCCTTGGGATGGCCCCCACCACCGATCCGCCAGTCGTCGGAGCCGGCCAGCTTGTTCTCGTCCGTGATCAGGCTGGGACCGACGGCCACGGGCTCGACCGGGACCGGCTTCTCCGCGGCCTCAGGCAGCTTGTCGCCCCCCGGCAGCAGCTCGTCCTTGAAGGCGTACCCCGCGACCCCGGCCGTCCCCGCACCGATCAGCCCGAGCACAGCGCGGCGCGACCGCTTCGACATGTCCTACCTCCCGTGAAGATTTCCGGGAGATATGAGGGAAAGCTCAGGCCGGAGGTTTACTCAGGGGGTGAACTTTCTGCGGAGAAACCTCATATGAGGGGGCGTGGTCGAGCCCGCTCGTGTAAGCGGAACCGAGTGGGACCGCGCGGGGGCGACCGATCGGCCGCCCCCGCGCGGCGTTCTACTTGGGCGCAGGCGCCGCGCCGCCCGCGAAGCGGAGCGAGGAGAGCGCTGCCGCGCCCGTGCCGGTGTACTGCGCCCGGTAGATGCTGACCTGGTTGCTCGCGTTCCGGAAGGTGTACCCCCACGTCTGGCCACCCTCGGAGAAGGTGAAAGCCGTGGGATCGGTGGCGGAGGTGAGGCTCTCGAAACCCGGGCTCTGCCAGTTCCGCCAGGTGCCACTGTTCTGCGTGACCTCCCCAGTGGTCTGAATCTGGCTCTGCCGGTCACGCACCACCACCTCGGCCGTACCCGTGACGGGAGACAGCACCGCCGAAGGCGAACCCGCTGCGGCCACGCCGGGCACGGCGCTCCAGGCACTGAAGTCCGAGCCTTCCGCCGTCTGTGCGGTGGTGACGACGTTGCCCTCGGCGGTGGTGGCGAAGATGCGCATGCGGTAGCCCTGATAGCTCATGACCGCCGGCTCGCCGATGATCTGCTGGCTGCCCACGGTGGTCCACGCGGACAGGGTGCCGTCCTCCTTGAAGAGGGCGGTGCTGAGCGTGCCCGAGGCGTTCTTACCGAAGAGCTGGATCCCGTGGCGCGCGGCCACCGCTGTGAAGGGGCCGGAGAACCCTGAGCCAGGAAGCGGCATCCATGCCGTGAAGTCCGATCCGTTCTTCGACAGCAGTCGGTACCACGGCCGGCCACCCGCGTCCGCGGAGAACTCCGCCAGCAGGCCGGACGGCGTGTTGGCGGTGACGGCGGGCTGCGCCATGGCGCCGAGCTGGTTGTTCCAGGTGCCCCACGCTTCCGTCGTGGACCGATAGCGCTGCCAGACCGCCGCACCGGCGGTGTTGTGCGCGGTGACCGAAAGCCGGCCGTCGGAGTGCGTGGCGAGCGAGGGGCGACCGGCGAAAGCCTCGGGCCCGCCGATCGGCGTGTAGATGGTGGTGTCAAAGGCGGCCGGGTCGGCGCTTCCGTGGATCAGGCGGCAGGGGCCGATGTTGTCGACGTACGCCAGCTCCACCTTGCCCGTTGGGCCCTGGAGCACGGTCGTGGCCGTGTAGTCCTTCAGTGGAATGGCGGGGGAAGCCGGGGAAACGTTCGTCAGCAAGGTGCAGCTGTCGGGCGAAGCGGTGACCTCGCGGAAGTTCGTCCAACCGTTGGCGCCCACTTTCACGCGGCTGACCGGCCACGTGTGTGTGGCGTCGTCGTACCGGTAGTAGAGCGCGTTGCCGGTACTGTTCTGTGTGGCCACGAGCGTGTCGCCGCCGTTGGACGAGATGCTCTTGAACTCGTTCCAGCCGCCGCTGCTCACCAGTACATGGCGTTCCAGCCACCGCTGCGTGGTCATGTCGAAGTGGGAGCGGTACAGCTTGCCGTCCGCGGTCCGCCCGTAGAGAACGCCTGAGTCGCCGGCCGTGATGAGGGTGTAGCGGCCCCAATCCTCGTCGAGGGGCTTGCTGGACCCGCCGTTCGCCCACGTACCGCTCGCGGCGTCGTACTTGTAGGCCTTGAGGGCGCCGCTCTCCTCGATGGTCCAGATCCAGCCCGCGCGATCGACCGTGGCCCGGTCGCGGTTCTCAGGCTTGGCCACGAAGCCGAGGCCACTGCCGATCTTCTTGTGTCCCGCCGTCCAGCCGCCGGCGCTGTTGCGGTGGCTGTAATAAACGCCGTCTGCCTTGAACCCGTAGTAGGACTGGCCGGGCCCGGACAGCGTCCGACCGTGCTGTTCGAAACCAGCACCGATCGTTGCAGGGCCCGTGTACGCGGTGCCGGTGAGGGGCGTCTTCATCTTGTACTGGTAGAGCGCGCCTGTCGTGGTCACGGACTGCAGAGGTGCGTCCGGGACGCAGGAGACCGTGGTTGCGGCCTTGGCGGTGCCTGGCATCGCTATCAACAGGGGAGCCACGGCAACGGCGGCGATGGCGGTCGTGGTTCCACGGGACGGCAGTCGCGTCAAGCGCTTACTCATGCTGCTCTCTCTCGTACGCCCTGCGTTCGCAGGTGCGGAGGATGGCGTCCGCCGCTGCGGCGGCTGTCCCGCAGTACCGCACCACCGTCCTTGACTCCCGCCCCGAGTCGTACTGGCGTCTGGGCGAGGAGGAGGGTACCGACGCGGCCAGTGCCAACGAAGCCAACCTCGGCAAGGACCGGGGCACCTACCGCACCGTCGCCCTGAAGGCAGCCGGTGCGCTCGCCGGTGATCCCGGTACCGCCGCCACGTTCAACGGCTCCACCTCCCGCGTCGATCTCCCGTCCGGCACCCTCAAGAAGAGCCGGGACGCCGCCGTCGAGGTCTGGTTCAAGACCATCTCCGCCGGGCTGGGCGGCCCGCTCGTCGGGTACCAGAACAAGGCCTGGGGCACGGCGCCGGCCACTGGTGTCCCGCTGCTGTACGTCGGAACGGACGGCAAGCTCCGGGGCCAGTTCTGGACCGGTACAGCCGCTCCGATCACCGACCCCAAGAGCGTCAACGACGGCAAGTGGCACCATGCCGTGCTGTCGGTCTCCGGGGCCGACCAGAGCCTCTACCTCGACGGCAAGCTCTCCGGGCGCATCACCGGCAAGCAGCTCGTCCAGCAGGACCTGACGTTCAACCAGATCGGTGCCGCCCACGCCGCCACTCCTGCCTCCTGGCCGGGATGGGGTGCCACAGGCGCCAAGTCCTTCGCCGGCACGATCGACGACGTCGCGGTCTACCACCACCCGCTGGGGGCGGCGGCCGTCGCCGCGCACCACCGTGAGGGCGGCCGGGCAGCCGACGTCATGACCGGGACGACGCTGCCCAGCGGCCGGGTCGCCTCCGAGGTCAGCTATGACGCCTCTCGCGACCGGGTCGAGGAGTACACCGACCGCAACGGCGGCACCTGGAAAATCGGCGCCCCCACGGTGTTCGGCAGCGATAAGGATCTGCGGCGCACCGTCGAGGTCCGCGACCCCATGAACGCGCCGTACTTCTACGAGTACGACGGACTCTCCTCCCGACTGCTGCGCTACGGCGAGCCGGTCGGCCTCGGCGCGCGGGAGCCGGTCACCGCCACACCGTCGCCCACACCCACCTCACCGGGTGAGGTCTGCACCACGCCCGATCCAGGCGACCCGGCCTTCTGCACCACACCACCCAGCAGCGGCGGCACCGAACCCGACTTCATCCGATGCCCGGTCGACGGGGTCGCCATCCGCTCCTTCGCGTACGACGACAACGGCTTCCAGACGGGCATCACCAGCGAGAACGGCGACACCGTCACCCTCGGCTACGACGACCGCGGGAACGTGACCAGCCGCAGGACGTGCCGTGGCAAGGACGACTGCCAGACCAGCTACACCACGTACCCCGCCTCGACAGGCGACTTCGACCTGCGGGCCGACCAGCCGATCGAGACTCGCGACGGTCGTTCCACCGGCCCCACGGACAACCGCTTCCTGACCAAGTACACGTACAACACCCAGGGCCGGCTGACCGTCCAGACCGCCCCCGACGGCGGAACGGCGCGCAACTCGTACACCACGGGTTCCGAACCCGCGGTCGGCGGAGGAGCGGCGCCGTCCGGACTGCCGATGACGGCCACTGATCCGCGGGGCAAGGTCACCCGGTACACCTACTTCAAGAACGGCGACCTGGCGTGGGTGACCGAGCCCTCGGGCCGGATTCTGAAGTTCACCTACGACGCCCTGGGCCGCAAGATCTCGGAGACAGCCGTTTCCGACGCGCTGCCCGCCGGCGCCACCAAGACGTACGCGTACGACAAGCTGTCGCGGATCACCGCCACGACCGAACCGGTGGCGACCAACGCCGTCATCCTCACCAAGCATCAGCAGAAGACGGTGTCGGAGTACGACGCCGACGGCAATGTGGTCCGCACCGAGGTCAGCGACCTTCTGGGCGGTGACTCGTCGCGCGTGATGACCTTCGAGCTGGACGACCGCGGCCGCCCGCAGAAGGTCACCGACGCCGAGGGCAACGAGACCACGTCGTCCTACGACGCCCTCGGCAACAAGACCTCGATGGTGGACGCCAACGGCAACCACTTCGAGTACCTCTACACCGCACGCAACATGGTGGCCGAGACCCGTCTGCGGGACTGGGACGACGACGGAGGCGACGACAGCCACACCGTCCTGCAGTCCTTCTCGTACGACATGGCGGGACGGCTCGTCCGCGAGACCGATGCCATGGGACGCACCTTGGCGTACGAGTACTTCGGCGACGACCTCGTGAAGTCCGTCAAGCTCAAGGGCTTCCACAACCCCGACGGGACCAAGCGCGACCTTCTGATCGAATCCAACACCTACGACGGCGCGGGCAACGTCCTCACCGAGACGGCCGGCAACGGCAAGCACACCACGCAGTACACCTACGACAGCGTGGGCCGCATGAAGACGGAGATCGTCGACCCGTCCGGGATCGCACGGCGGACCACGTACACCTACGACGTCGCCGGGAACGTGCAAACGGTTGTCACGAGCGGCACCCCGTCCAATGTCCCCTGGCCGGTCTCGGTGTCGGGCCACAGCGTCAGCTACACCTACGACGCCGCGGGCAACCGCAAGACGGAGTCGCTCCGCAACGGCTCGGAGTCACGCACGACCACCTACGACTACGACCAGCGTGGGCTGCTCACGGCGACCACCGACCCCGCGGGCAACAAGACAGAGACGGCCTACGACGAGCTGGGCCGACCGGTCTCCACCACAGCCCCGGCCGTCGAGACCGAGTCGAACGGCGCCGCTCCGGTCACCTCACGCCCCCAGACGTTCACCGGCTACGACACGTTCGGCGCCGTGACCGAATCTGTGGACGCGCTCGGCAACATCAACCGGACCGCTTACGACCGTCTGGGCCGCCCGGTGTCAGCGACGGCTCCCTCCTACACGGCACCCGGCTCCGCCACGCCCATCACGCCCACCATGAGCAACGCCTACGACGCGCTGGGCAACGTCACCGAATCCACCGACGCCCTGGGACGCGTCACCCGCTTCACGTACGACCGTCTGAACCGCGTGACGGTCAAGGACGTGCCCTATGGCACCGGCGACGGCCGCGCCCAGTGGAAGTACACCTACACCCGCACCGGACAGGTGCTCTCGATCACCGACCCCAACGGCTCGCGCGCCGAGAGCACCTACGACGACCTCGACCGCCCCGTCACCCAGACGCTGATCGAGCGCAAGCCGCAGCCGGGCGCCTTCACCACCCGCTTCACCTACGACGACCTCGGCAACGTGGTCCGGAAGACCGCGCCGGGCGGTGCGGTGACGCAGTACACCTACGACACCCTCGGCCAGGCGACGAAGGTCGTCGAGCCCGGCGGTGTGAGTACCCAGTTCGGCTACGACGCGGTGGGCCGCGAGGTCCGTGTGACCGACGGCAAGGGGCGCACGTCGGCAAAGCTGTACGACCAGCTCGGCCAGGTCGTCGACGACTCGGACCTGGACGCCAACAACAGCCCGCTGAGGAAGGTGACCTACGGCTACGACACGGTCGGTAACCTCACCAGGGCCACCGACCCACTGGGCCGTTCGACCACCTACACGTTCGACGCGCTCGGGCGGATGAAGAGCCAGACCGAGCCGGTCTCCGACACCAAGTCGATCACGACCTCGTTCGGCTACGACGCCCTGGGCAACCGGACCCGCTACACCGACGGCCGTGGCAACACGACCGTCTTCACCACCAACACCCTTGGCCTGCCCGAGTCGCTGATCGAACCGGCGACCAGCCGTGACCCGGCCGCGGCCGACCGTACGTGGACCACCGCGTACAACGCTGGCGGGCAGGCCGTGAAGGTGACCGCGCCGGGCAAGGTGATCCGCGAGCGGGAGTTCGACAAGGCGGGCGCCCTGGTCCGGGAGACGGGCACAGGGGCCGAGGCACCGACCGCCGAGAAGCGCTTCCAATACGATGCGGCAGGCCGCCTGATCAAGGCCTCGACCCCCAAGGGCGACAACACCTACTCGTACAACGACCGCGGAAACCTCATCAAGGCGGAAGGCCCTTCGGGCAACGCGACGTACGAGTACGACGCGGACGCTCTGCTCACCAGCCGCACGGACGCCTCGGGCACCGCGATCTTCACCTACACCAACCAACTCATGGCGAGCGCGAAGGACTCGCTGACCGGAACCAAGCAGTCCTACGGCTACGACGCCTCAGGGGCGCTGGAGAAGGTCACGTACGGCGCCGGCCAGTCCCGCACGTACACCTACGACTCCCTCGGCCAGATCGACACCGACACCGTCAAGAACAGTGCCGGAGCCACTCTGTCGTCCATCGACTACGGCTATGACGACGAGGGCCGCCTCACCTCGAAGACCACGGCCGGCACCGAGAAGGCGGGTACCCAGACGTACGGATACGACGACGCTGACCGCATGACGTCCTGGACCGCGGACGGCAAGACCACCCAGTACGCCTGGGACGACAGCGGCAACCGCATCAAGAACGGCACGAAGACGGCAACGTTCGACGAACGAAACCGGATGCTGTCCGACGGGGACTACACCTACGACCACACCCCCCGTGGCACGCTCTCTTCGCGGACCAGCTCCGGCCTCAAGGAGGACTTCACCTTCGACGCCTTCGACCGCATGACGAAGGCGGGCGAGTCCGGCACGAGCTACACCTACGACTCCCTGAACCGGGTCGCCGCCCGCAATGGCACGGACTTCGTCTACGAGGGACTTTCTCCCGACCCGGTCAAGGACAACTCGGCCACCTACGGGCGGGGCGTGGGCGGGGAACTGCTCTCGGTCATGGAGGGCGGCGTTGCCCGCCTCACCCTTTCCGACAACCGTGGCGACCTCGTGGGCAACATGGATGCGGACAAGGGCGCGGCGGCCTCGCTCGCCCAGTCCACCGCGTACGACCCGTTCGGCGTCCCGAGGACGACGACGGACGTGGCAGGCAATGTCGGGTATCAGGGCGACTACACCGACCCTGACACCGACCAGGTCAACATGGGCGCACGCTGGTACGACCCGGTCTCGGCGACCTTCGACTCCCGGGACGCGTACCAGTACGCGTCGGGCGCGTCGATCCTGGCCAACCGGTACACGTATGGCGCGGGCGCGCCGATGAACTACTCCGACCCGGATGGGAACTGGCCGAGGTGCGACTGGTGCCGGAAGGCCTGGAACAAGGGCGTCAAGACGGTCAAATCGGTGGTCAAGAAGGTCGTGTGGGCGGTCACCCACCCGCGTCAGGCGGTCAGGGCAGTCGTCAACACGGTGGCCTCCGGCCTCCGCTCCGGCTTCAACAAGCTCGTTGAGGTCACCAAGCGGGTGTACCGCGCGGCGGAGCGAAGCTTCACCAACTGGGTTCGAGAAAAGACCAACTGAGCTGTACTGAGATTTGTGGAGTCCCTGATGCCAGGGTTACGGTCCTGGCGAAGGAGAACCACCAGCACCATG
>NZ_BMQQ01000028.1:75738-97316 GCF_014648195.1 Streptomyces purpureus | reverse complement strand
TCCGAACCCGGAAGCTAAGCCTTTCAGCGCCGATGGTACTGCAGGGGGGACCCTGTGGGAGAGTAGGACGCCGCCGAGCAATCATTGTGGGAAAGCCCCGCACCTTATGGTGCGGGGCTTTCCTGCGTTCACCACCAATTTCATCACCAATTTCACCACCAGCCATCCATCAGGCCGGGGTCACCAATTGGGTGTCGTACGCCAGGATCACGGCCTGGACCCGGTCCCGTGCTCCCGTTTTCGCCAGGATGCGGCTCACGTGGGTCTTCACCGTCGATTCCGCGAGGTGCAGGCGTTCCGCGATTTCCGTGTTCGTCCAGCCCTGGCCGATGACCGTGAGGATCTCCCGCTCCCGTTCCGTGAGCGAGGCGATCCGGCTGTCCATGGCGGGTGAGGTGGTCGGCGAACCAGGGGTGGGCGGGAGGTGCTGTACGTACGCGTCCAGGAGGCGTCGGGTCAGGCTCGGGGCGACCACCGCGTCGCCGCTCGCGACCGCGCGGATGCCCGAGAGGAGCTCCTCCGGGAGGGCGTCCTTGATGAGGAAGCCGCTGGCGCCGGCGCGCAGGCCCTCGTAGGCGTACTCGTCGAGGTCGAAGGTCGTCACGATCAGGACGCGGGTGCGCTCGCCCGTGGCGACGATGCGGCGGGTGGCCTCGATGCCGTCCAGGCCGGGCATGCGGATGTCCATCAGGACGACGTCCGGGTGGTGCTGGTCGGTCAGGCGGATCGCCTCGGCGCCGTTGCCGGCCTCGCCGACGACGGTCATGTCGTCCTGGCTCTCCAACAGCATGCGGAAGCCGAAGCGTTGCATCGGCTGATCGTCCGCTATGAGCACGGTCGTCACGACGGGGTGTCCTCCAGGGGCAGTCGAAGATGGACGCGCCAGCCGCCGGTCGGCAGCGGGCCGGCTTCGAGTGTGCCGTCATAGAGCCAAGTGCGCTCCCGCATACCCGCAAGTCCCTGACCTGGCCCTGTCCCTGTCGAGTCGTCAACGTCCGTCCGTCGACCGGTGTCCGTCACGACGACCTCCAACTGGCCCTCTCCGTAGGAGAGGGCCACTTCCGCCGTTGCCGCCGGGCCGCCGTGCTTGAGGGTGTTCGTCAGGGCCTCCTGGACGATCCGGTACACCGTGAGCTGACGCCCGGCGGACAAAGGAGCTGGGCCGGCGGGGGCGTGGACGTGGTGGCGTACCGGAAGGCCCGCTGTCCGTACGCCGTCGATCAGGGAGACGAGGTCGTCCAGGGTGGGCTGTGGGGCGCGTACGGCCTCCGGGGGCTGGTCGCGCAGGACGCCGAGGAGGCGGCGGAGTTCGTCGAGGGCCTGGCGGCTGGTCGTACCGATGGCGCCGAGGGCCTGGGCGGCGCGTTCGGGGCTCTTGGCGGCCGCGTAGGAGCCGCCGTCGGCGAGGCCGGTGATGACGGAGAGGTGGTGGCCGATGATGTCGTGCATCTCCCGGGCTATACGGGTCCGTTCGGCAGCGGCGGCGAGCTGGGCCTGCTGGTCGCGTTCCACCTCCAGGCGGCGGGCCCGCTCGACCAGGGCGGCCGTGTAGTCCTGGCGGGACCGGACGGCCACCGCGAGCAGGGCGACCATGGCGTACGCCCAGATCGTCGGTACGACCTGCTGGTCCCAGCTGCCCTGCGGGTGACGGGCGGCGCCGATCACGAGCGGGAGGGTGATCGGGGCGATCGTCCACAACAGTGTGCGCAGGGGCAGGTGCAGGGCGATGTTGAAGACGATGACGGCCTGGAGGAAGTTGGCCTGGAGGAAGGCGCCCGACCAGGTGTTCACGACGGCTGTGGCCGCCATGAGGGTCAGGACCGTCATGGGGTGACGGCGGCGCCACAGCAGGGGCACGGAGAAGGCGAGGCTCATCGAGACGACGAGCCAGACGGGCACGCTCTGGTCACGGGCCAGGTTGCGCCAGCCGCCGGACGCGTCCACGAGGGCGGCGAACGTCCAGAAGAGGGTCAGCAGGGTGTCCCAGAGCCAGGGGCGGCGGCGGTCGACGGCGCGTACGTGCTGGACCTTCCGCTGGATGTACTGGCTCAGCGGCGGGGCGCCCGCGGTCCATTCCTGGTCCGGGGCGCCCTTCGTCGTCTCCGTGGTCACGCGGTCATCCTCATACGTCGCGGCGCTTGAGCAACAGGGCCGGTACGAGCAGGGCGGCCGCGGCCCAGAGCATCAGGGCGAGCAGGGCGGCCCCGGGGGTCGCGGCGTTCGGGAGCGGGTCGGCGGAGCCCAGGGCGCCGGCGGCCTGGGTCGGGAAGTACTTGATGGCGGTGTCGACGGCGTCGTACGGCAGCATGCCGAGCACCTCGGGCAGGACCATCACGCCGCCGATGAAGGCGCCGATCGCGCCCGGGACCGAGCGGAGCGCGGCGCCGAGGCCGAGGGCGACGACGGCGAGGAGGGTGACGCCTGTGGCGTTGCCCGCGACCGCGCCGAGGACGCCGGGGTCGGTGAGGGAGGCGGCCTGGTCGGTGTCGTTGAGGAAGAGCTGCGCGGTCAGGAAAGTGATCAGGGCGGTGGTCAGCGAGATCACGAAGACGGTGGAGGTGAAGACGGCGGCCTTCGCCCACAGGACGGGGAGGCGGGTGGGTACGGCGGTGAGGGAGGAGCGGATCATTCCGGTCGCGTACTCGCCCGCGGTGACCAGGATGCCGAGGACGGCGAGGCAGACGCCGCCGAGCTGGGATCCGTAGAGCGTGAGGATCACGGTGTCGACGTCAGAGTCGCCGCCGTCGCTGGTGTAGGTGGCGCCCATGAGGATGCCGACGCCGAGGACCAGCGTGGCCGCGGACAGGACGGTGATCCAGGTGGAGCGCAGGGTCCAGAGTTTGTGCCACTCGGAGCGCAGGACACGGGCGGGCGTGATCCGGTGGAGGGCGGTGGTGGTGGTCATGCCGCGGCACCTTCCAGGGTGGCGGAGTACTCCACCGAGTCGTGGGTGAGGTCCATGAAGGCCTGCTCCAGGGACGGGGTCTGGGGGGTGAGCTCGACGAGCGGGATGGCGTGGGCGGCGGCGGTGCGGCCGATGTCGGCGGCTTCGGCGCCGGTGACCTGGAGGCTGTCGACGGTGCGGGTGACGCGTACGTGCGGCTCGGCGGTGAGGAGGCCGAGGAGCCGGTCGGCCTCCGGGGTGACGACTCTGACCGAGCGGCCGCCGGCGTCCCGTACGAGGGCGGCGACGGTGGTGTCGGCGAGGAGCCGACCGCGGCCGATGACGACGAGGTGGTCGGCGGTCAGGGCCATCTCGCTCATGAGGTGGGAGGAGACGAAGACCGTACGGCCCTCGGCGGCGAGGGACTTGAGGAGGTTGCGGATCCACAGGACGCCCTCCGGGTCGAGGCCGTTGACGGGCTCGTCGAGGATGACCGTGGCCGGGTCGCCGAGGAGTGCGGCGGCGATGCCGAGGCGCTGGCCCATGCCGAGGGAGAAGCCTTTGATCCGGCGGTGGGCGACGTCGGTGAGGCCGGTCAGGTCGAGGACGTGCTCGACGCGGCGGCGGGGGATGCCGTGGGTGTGGGCGAGCGCCATGAGGTGGTTGAAGGCGGAGCGGCCGGGGTGCACGGAGCGGGCCTCCAGCAGGGCGCCGACCTCGGTGAGCGGGGCGGGGTGGCCGGCGTAGGCGCGGCCGCCGACGGTGGAGCGGCCGCCGGTGGGGGCGTCGAGGCCGAGGAGCATGCGCAGGGTGGTGGACTTGCCGGCACCGTTGGGGCCGAGGAAGCCGGTGACGCTGCCGGGGTGGACGGTGAAGTCGAGGTCTTGGACGACGGTCTTGTCGCCGTACTTCTTGGTGAGTTCGTAGGCGCGGATCATGTTTTCGACGGTAGGGATCGGGGGGTGGCGGATCGTCCGACCTGGGATGGCCGCTGGGCGGGGGGTGTAGTACCCGGGTACGACGGGGGCCGGAGAGGGCCCGGGGGAATGCGGTTGCCCCGCGGGCGGGTGCTGGCCAGGATTCCGTCATGGAACACGTGATACGGGCCATCAGGGCCGACGAGTGGGAGAAGGCCCGCGAGCTGCGGCTGGCGGCGCTGCGGGATCCGGTGGCGTCGGTGGCGTTCCTGGAGACATACGAGAGCGCTGTCGCCCGTGACGACTCCTTCTGGCAGGAGCGGACGGCCGGGGCGGCGGATGGCACGTCGGTGCGACAGTTCGTCGCGGAGGCGCCGGACGGGAGCTGGGAGGGGACGGTGTCGGTGCTGGTCGAGCGACCGGGCGAGGAGCCGCGCTTCGGCGAGCCGGCGAGCGTCGACCAGACGCATCTGGTGGCTGTCTACGTACGCCCCGAGGCGCGTGGGACCGGGGTGACGGACGAGCTGTTCCGGGCGGCGGTGGAATGGTCGTGGTCGCTTCCGGAGCCGGCGATCCAGCGGGTGCGGCTCTATGTGCACGAGGACAATCCGCGGGCGGAGGCGTTCTATCGGCGCTTCGGGTTCGTAGAGAGCGGAGAGACGGTGGGGGTGCCCGGGGACGAGGGGGCGCGGGAGAAGGAGTACGAGCTGAGGCGGGCCGGCTAGCGGCCTCCATGGCGGGCCTGCATGGCCGGGGTGCACAGGGTCGGCGGCGCGGCGAGGGGGCGTACGCGCCGGTGAAGGCGCCGCCTCGCACCGGCCGCGCGCCGGGCCCGCGCCGGCCTCGCATCAGCCGCGCGCCCGGGCCCGCGTCGTACGCGTTCTCCCGGCGCGCTCGGTCTCAGGGCTGGGGCAGCGGGTCCGGCCAGCGGGAGCGGCCCTGTTCGCGCGAGCGGAGCAGGACCAGGGCGGGCAGGCCCTGCTCCTGGCCCGCTGCCAGCAGCTCCGGAAGCCGGGGAAGCGGAGCCACGGCGGCGACGTCGTCGAGGACGAGCGTCATTGGTGGGTCGAGCCGACCGTCGGATGACCGTGCGGCCATGCGGCGGCCGTGCTCGACCACGCTTGAGGCGAGTGCGGTCAGCAGAGGCATCGCGCCGGGGCGGGAGCGCGGGTCCTCGATTGCTTCACCCACCACATACAGAGTGCCCCCCTCGTGCACGAAAGATTCCAACGTGAGCGAATCCGTTCGATTCGGGGTGCAGGCGTCCCTGATGTGGACCGACGAAAGCGCGGCGAGCGCCCGGCTCGTCAACTCCTGAGCCATTTCGCGGCGTTCCGGGTGGGCGGTCAGGGACGACTCCAGGAGCCCGGCCTGTCCGCCCGCGGCCTTGGGGTGCGTACGAAGGATCCGTACGGGCTCGTGCGCGCCCGCGCCCTGCGCCCAGCGGTGGACCTGCTTGAAGGGGCGGGCGTCCACGGCGGCGGCGTGCAGCCAGCAGCGCAGGAGCGTTTCCGCGGTGTCGGCCACGGCGGCGTCGAGCCGGGCGTGGGGACGTACAGGGGCGAGGAGCGCGACGGCCCGTTCCTGGGCGGTGTCGGGGTCCTCGCAGCCGGTGGCGGGGGACCAGTGGAGGCGGCCGGGGGTGTCGCAGAGGTGGCCGGGGTCGTAGACGAGGACGGGGCCGAGCTTGGTCCGGGCGTCCTTGGTGTCGCTCCACAGGGTGGGGTCGGAGGTGACGACGAGGGCTGGGCCTTCGGCGTCGTGGATGGCCTGGAGGGCGGAGGGGCGTCGGGTGGTGGCGTCGCCGTAGAGGAGGCGGGGGGTACGGGTCCGGGGGGCCGGGACGGTCACCGCCGCGGTGACGGGTTCCTGAATCGGGTCGGGCGCGGGGGCTGCGAGGGTCGCGGGCTCGGCGGCCGGCACGGCCTCGTACGCCGGCTGGTGCTGGGGCTCGGGCTGAGGCGGCTGCGGCTGTGCCGGTACGGTCCTGGACTCCGCCTGTACGGGACTGGGCGCGGGCACTGCGGCCGGTACGGTCCTGGACTCTGCCGGTACGGGGCCGGCCTCGGCCCGTACCGGCCTGGGCTCGGCCTTGGCTTCCGCGCGGCGCGCCGCCCGTACCGCCCGCCAGCGCGCCAGCGTGCCGAGCACGAACACCGTCAGGACCACCAGCACCATCGCTTCGCCGATGAGCAGGCCCCAGAACAGTCCGTATCCGGACAGCTGGCCGGCCGGGGTCTCCGGCCAGGCGGCCGGGAGGTCGTCGGGCCGGGTCACGAGGTCGCGCATGGCGAAGGGGGTGTTGGTGAAGGTCACCCCGTCCGGCCACGCGCCCTGCGCGAGGAGCCCCGCGACGCCCGTGGCCGTCCACACCATGAGCGTCAGACCGAACAGGAGGCCCAGCAGGCCCACCAGCAGACTGTCGGGGATCCCCCGTTCCTCCCTGGGCGGCATGCGTCAGGCCACCGTCGATTCGGGGGACTCGCTCAGCTGCTGCTGTTCGATCAGGGCAGCGCGCTGTTCCGTCTCCCATTCCAGCTCCGGGTCGTTGGACGACGACTCGGTCATGGCGCGATCGGTGTAGACGAGGGGGCGTTCGGCCTCGGTGATGAGGTGTTTGACGACCTGGACGTTGCCGTTGACGTCCCAGACGGCGATGCCGGGGGTGAGTGTGGGGATGATTTCGACGGCCCAGCGGGGCAGGCCGAGCACCCGTCCTGTCGCTCTGGCCTCGTCCGCCTTCTGGGCGTAGATGGTCCGGGTCGAGGCCATCTTGAGGATCGCCGCCGCCTCCCGCGCCGCGGCGCCGTCGACCACGTCGGAGAGGTGGTGGACGACCGCGACGAACGACAGGCCGAGGCGTCGGCCGAACTTGAGCAGACGCTGGAAGAGCTGGGCCACGAAGGGGCTGTTGATGATGTGCCAGGCCTCCTCGACCAGGAAGATGCGCTTCTTCCGGTCGGGGCGGATCCAGGTGTGCTCCAGCCAGACGCCGACGATCGCCATCAGGATCGGCATGGCGATGGAGTTGCGGTCGATGTGGGAGAGGTCGAAGACGATCAGCGGGGCGTCGAGGTCGATGCCGACGGTGGTGGGGCCGTCGAACATGCCGCGCAGGTCACCGTCGACCAGCCGGTCCAGGACGAGGGCGACGTCCAGGCCCCAGGCCCGTACGTCGTCTATGTCGACGTTCATCGCCTCCGCCGACTCCGGCTCCGGGTGGCGGAGTTGCTCGACGATGTCGGTGAGGACGGGCTGCCGGTCCGTGATCGTCTCGTTGACGTACGCGTGGGCGACCTTGAGGGCGAAGCCGGAGCGCTCGTCGAGGCCGTGGCCCATCGCGACCTCGATGATGGTCCGCAGCAGCGCGAGCTGGCCGGTGGTGGTGATGGAGGGGTCGAGGGGGTTGAGGCGGATGCCGTCGTCGACGGCGACCATCGGGTCGAGCCGGATGGGGGTTATCCCCAGCTGCTGGGCGATGAGGTTCCACTCGCCGACGCCGTCCTCGCCCTGGGCGTCGAGGACGACGACCTGGCGGTCCTTGAACCGCAACTGCCGCAGGACGTAGGTCTTCTCCAGCGCGGACTTGCCGTTGCCGGACTCGCCGAGGACCAGCCAGTGCGGGGCGGGGAGCTGCTGTCCGTAGAGCTGGAAGGGGTCGTAGATGTAGCCCTTGCCGCTGTAGACCTCGCGGCCGATGATCACGCCGGAGTCGCCGAGGCCGGGCGCGGCGGTCGGCAGGTAGACGGCCTGGGCCTGGCCCGTGGAGGTGCGGACGGGCAGCCGGGTCGTCTCGACCTTTCCGAAGAGGAAGGACGTGAAGGCTTCGGTGAGGACGGACAGCGGATCTCGCATCGGTCTGGCCCCTATCGGCGGATGCCGGTCGCGAACGGCAAGGTGTTCACAAAGGCCCGGTGGTGCTCGCGGTCGCACCACTCCAGCTTCAGATACGACTTGCCGGCCGAGGCCCTGATCGTCCGCTTGTCCCTGGCCAGGGCCTCGGGCGAACGCGACGACACAGTGATGTACCCGACGAGATTGACTCCTGCCGCGCCGCTGGCGAGATCTTCACCCCGCTGGTCGAGTCGGCCGTGCGCGGCGATGTCACGGGGGTCGACGGTCCGGTTCATCTTCGCCTGACGGGAGGCCTCGGCCTCGTCGTTGGTCTTCTCCGTCAGCATCCGCTCGATGGCGACCTCGGTGGGCTCCAGGTCCATGGTGACGGCGACCGTACGGATGACGTCGGGGGTGTGGACGAGCAGCGGGGCGAGGAAGTTGACGCCGACCGGCGTCATCGGCCACTCCTTCACCCAGGCGGTGGCGTGGCACCAGGGGGCGCGGGTGGACGATTCGCGGGTCTTGGCCTGGAGGTAGGTGGGCTCCATGGCGTCCAGTTCGGCCGGCCAAGCGTTTCGTTTCGTCATCGCCTGGATGTGGTCGATGGGGTGGTCCGGGTCGTACATGGAGTGCACGAGGGAGGCGAGTCGGCTCTGGCCGAGTGGCTGGCGGACCCGGATGTCGGCCTCGGCGAGCCGGGCGCAGATGTCGGTGAGCTCACGGGCCATGACGACGGCGAGGCCGGCGTCCTTGTCGAGCCGCTTGCGGCCGGAGGCGTGGGCGGCGGCGCGGGCCATGGCGTGGGCTTCGGCGGCGAGGTCGCGGGTGTAGTGCATGCAGGCGACGAGGTAGGCGCGGTGCTGCTCGCTGGAGGTGGAGACCATCGACTGGAGCTGGTCGTACGAATCCTGGAGCCAGGCCGGGGCGTCGCGGTCACCGCGCTGGGCGACGTCCTTGGCGTGGGCGTCGGGGTCGGCGGGGAGGGTGCGGGCGAGCATCTGAAGGCGGGTCACGAAGCCGTCGCCGTTGGCGACATGCTTGAGGAGCGTGCCGAAACGGTCCACCAGGGCTTCCTGGTCCTCGCTGTCCCGCAGCCCGACGCCGGGGCCTTCGATCTCGATGGCGGCGGTCACCGTGCGGCGGTCGGCGTGCAGCAGTACGGCGATCTCGTCGGGGCCGAAGGGGGCGGAGAGCCAGCTGATCCGGCCGATGCCGGGAGGCGGGCCGACCTCGATCTCCCGGCCGTCGAGGCGGGTGCCGGCCTCGACGGCGCCGGAACGGTAGGCCGTGCCGCGCTTGAGGGACCGCTTGTAGCTGCGGTTGATTTCGAACCACTTGTAGAAGGTCCGCTGCTTGTACGGGACGTAGACGGCGGCGAGCGCCAGCAGCGGGAAGCCCATGAGCAGCACGATCCGCAGGGACAGGACGGGGACCAGCAGTCCGCTCATCATGCCGAGGAACGCGCCGGCGATGATCAGCGCGATCTCGCCGGTCTCGCGGTTCTTGCCGACGATCGCGTTCGGCCTGGCCCGGCCGATGAGATACGTACGGCGGGGCGTGACCGGATGGGACTGGGTCGTCAACGCCCTCCACCTCCTGTGGGTCCTGTGCCTGAGCTCTTGCGGTTGCTGTGCGGGGTGCCTGTGGTGGGGCTGGAGCCGCTACGGGGCGGGGGCGCGGCGGAAGGGACGGATCCGCCACCGGCTCCGCCACCCGGGGCTGTGGACGTACGGGCGCTGTGCGCGGCGACGCCGCCGGCGAGCGGGTTGCCGGGCCGGGCGCTGCCACCACCGCCGCCTTCGGCGCGGGTGCTGTGGGTCTTGATGCCCTGGGAGACGAGGGCGGCGGGCGAGGAGATGACGGCCGCGGCGGCGTTCTCGGTGCCTTGGTGGAGGCGGTTGTTGCGGGAGGCGATGATCTCGTCGCCGAAGCCGGGGACGAAGCGATAGATCATCGCGGAGGCGAAGATGGCCAGCAGGATGATGGCGAGCCCGGAAACGACGGCGGAGAAGGAGTTCGGCCCGTCGCCGGAGGAGAGCGCGCCGGCCAGTCCGAGGACGATCACGATGACCGGCTTCACGAGAATGACGGCGATCATGATGCCGGCCCAGCGGCGGACGTGGCCCCACATGTTCTTGTCGACGAGTCCGGCGTAGACGACGACGCCGAGGAGGGCGCCGACGTAGAGCAGGACGGCGCGCAGGAACAGCTCGAGGTATAGCACACCGGCGGCGAGCACGGTGACGAGCGACACGATGATCAGCATGATCGGCCCGCCGCCGATGTTCTCGCCCTTCTGCAGGGCCTGCTTGAAGCTCCCGAAGAAGACGTCGGTCTGCTCGCCGGTGCCGGAGGCGATGACTTCGGTGACGGCGTCGGTGGCGGAGACGACGGTGTAGAGGATCAGCGGGGTGAAGGCGGAGGCGAGGACGGTGAGCCAGAGGAACCCGATGGCCTCGGAGAGGGCGGTGGCGAGGGGGACGCCGCGGATGGCGCGCTTGGCGACGGCGAGCAGCCAGAGGAGGAGGGTGAGGAAGGTGGCGGCGGCGAAGACGACGGCGTAGCGGGCGAGGAAGGTGGGGTTGGTGAAGTCGACGTCGGCGGTTTCTTTTACGGCGGTGGAGAGGTGGTCGACGATGGTGACGGCGGCGTCGGCGCATCCGCGGGCGAGGGAGGAGAGGGGGTCGAGGGCGGAGGTGGGGTCGGCGGGGGAGCGGTTGGGGGTGGCGGGGCCGGCGCCGCTGTCGCAGTACTCCTTGGCAGGGCCGATGAGCAGGTCGCACGGGTCATTGCTCGTGCTGGGCGACGGCGTCGGGGTGGGCGTAGGTGCCGCGGTGGCACGGGCCGCGAAGACGAAGGCCGCAGTCTGCGCGGCAATGAGCGCGGTGACGAACGATCGGGCCAGCTTGGGGCTACCGGGCATAGGTGAAGCCTCCGAACTCCTCGACGGCCTTGCTGATCTCGTCGGAACTGGAAGCGGCGATGTCTCCGGGGACCGGGGCCGGCCCGTTCTTCTGGCTGTCTGCGGTGACCCGCCAGCCCTTGTCCACCCAGCGCAGGTCGAAGGTCCACGTCTTCCAGGCGGTACTCACCGGGTCGGTAGAGTTGGGGCCGGACATCCCGATCAGGCCCGTGTACCAGACCGACACCCGCGCGGTGTCACCGCCGAAGCTGTCCACCTTGGTGCCGACGGGAATCGTGCGGGAGACGAACGTGCTTCCCTTCGGCGGGTTTCCGTCCGCGTCGAGTCCGAGCTTCTTGAGGAAGTCCGCTGAGTAAGCGGCATCCTGAGGCCCCTTCAAGCGGGCTGCGGTCTCCGCGGCGTAGATCGTGTCCACGATCTGGTGGCGGCTGACCCGCTTGAACATCCCGTCAGAACCCAGCGCCACCGCGTAATTCGCCGCCGCGCTCTGCGCCCCCTGCTCGTCCCGGGCGAACCCCGACGCGATGCCCCCGTTCTTGCCCGCGACCGGTTTCGTGCCCGAGGCGGCCGTGGTGGAGGCGGACGGGGTGTCGGCGGAGTCGTCCTTGCCGTCGTCGCCACGGTTCGCGAATGCGATGGCCGCGATGAGCAGGACGACCACGCCGACGACCGTGATGAGCGATCTCGAGGTGCGGGCCGGGCGGCGTGGGGGGGCGTAGGGGTCGGCGGTGTCGGGGAGGCGGGTGCGGGTCTGGCCCGTGCCTCCCATGCCGTCGAAGCCGTCGTTCTCGTTGCCGAGGCTCATGACGGGTTCGTCCCCTCCTCCGCTGGCGGGTTCTCTTCGGCCGGTCGGGGCCGTGCTGTGTGGTGACTGGACATCAGGGAGACGCAACCTCGGGAGTGGGGGGCCGCGGGGTGGCTAGACGGCCATCCCGTACACGATGGTGAAGAGCGTCCCCAGCGAACCGATGATGAATACACCGGTCAGGCCCGCCACGATCAGGCCTTTGCCCTGTTCGGCGCTGAAGGTGTCCCGGAGTGCGGTCGCGCCGATGCGCTGTTTGGCCGCTCCCCAGATCGCGATGCCGAGGCAGAGGAGGATGGCCACCGCCATCACGACCTCGATCATCACGCGGGCCTCGTTGCCCAGGCTTCCGAAGGGCCCCCAGTTTGGGGCGATTCCACCGATGATGGTGGTGATGTCGCCTTTCTCGGCCGCCAGGTACATGTAACTCACCGCCCCTGTTGGGTAGTTCGTCGCCCCTGCCGGATGGCATGGGTCGTCGACCCTATCTTCGCTGATGAAACCGCCCACGTATGCCGACTTGGCGGCTCTCTTTACCCGATTCCCGCACGCGTGACCGAGCCGACCGCCCTGACCTGCGGTGGGTGGACCGGTTGTATGTGAGGAGCCGTATGGTCACTCTGTGTATCACGGGGGGTGACTGCGGGCAATGACTGTCGTTGGTGCACCTTTGGGGCGCATACGTGTGGGGTTGGCGGGGCCCGGTCAGCGGTATGAGGCGACGAGGCGCGACAAGTGACGGCCCGCCAGGAGAAGCGGGGTGTCGTCGCGGTTGACCTGGGCGGTCACTTCGGCGCCTTCGAGGGTGTTGATGACCGTCACCGCGAGGTTGTGGGCGTCCTGGGCCGGCAGGCCGCAGCGCAGGAGTTTGTCGGCGACCTGGGCCTGCCAGGCGCTCAGGGCGGTGGCGCAGGCGCGCTGGATCTCGTTGTCCGTGCCGAGGGTCTCCAGGGCGGCGGCGGTGACCGGGCAGCCGTCCGTCCAGCCTGACGCGCGCAGTTCGGTCGCCAGTACGCGGGCGCAGGCCTCGACGGCGGCGGCCGGGTCGTCCTCGCTGTCGAGGGCGGTGCGCAGGACCGCGGCGAACTCCTCGCGGCCGTACTCCATCGCCGCGACGGCCACCGCTTCCTTTCCGCCCGGGAAGAAGTGGTAGACGGAGCCGAGGGTGGCCTCGGCCTCCTTGGCGATCTGCTTGATGCCCGTGCCTACGTAGCCCTGCCGCTGGATGAGGCGGGCGGCGGCGACGACGATGCGGTCACGGGTGCTGGTCTGCGCGGCGGGCATGACGGAAGCCTATCCCGCTATTGGGTAGAGCGTTCGTTCTAGAGCTGCTACGGTCAGTTCGCGCTCTGGATAGAGCGTTCGTTCTAGAGGGGGTTTCATCGATGGACACGAGGCAGACCACGCAGACCACGCAGACCACGCAGACCACGCAGACGACTCGCCGGCCCGTCACCGTCATCGGTCTCGGGCCCATGGGGCAGGCCATGGCCGGTGCCTTCCTGGACCGCGGGCACCCCGTCACGGTGTGGAACCGCACCCCGGCCCGCGCCGACGGCCTTGTGGCGCGCGGGGCGGTACGGGCCGAGTCCGTACGGGACGCCGTCACTGCCAGCGAGCTGGTGGTGCTCAGCGTGATCGACTACGACGCGATGTACGCGACCCTCGGCGGCCTGGACCATGACGCCTTCGCCGGCCGCGTCCTGGTCAACCTCAGCTCCGACACGCCCGACAAGGCGCGCGCGGGCGCCGCCTGGGCCGCCGCGCGCGGCGCCGCCCATCTGACCGGCGGTGTCCTCACCCCGCCCTCCGGCATCGGCAGCGCCGACTCCGCCACGTACTACAGCGGCCCCAAAGAGGTCTTCGACGCCCACCGCACGGCCCTGGAGGCGCTGACGACGGCCGACTACCGGGGCGAGGACCCGGGCCTCGCGGCGCTGCTCTACCAGCTGAACATGGTCATGTTCTGGACCTCCCTGACCAGCTACTGGCAGGCGGTCGCCCTGGCCGGCGCCCACGGCCTGACGGCGGGCGACATCCTGCCGCTCGCCACCCGCGCGCTGGACCTGACGCAGTTCCTGGAGTTCTACACGCCCCGCGTCGACGCGGGCGACCACTCCGGCGCCGTGGACCGGCTCTCCATGGGCCTCGCCAGCGCGCGGCACGTCCTGGACACCGTCAGGGACGCGGGCGTCGACGGCACCCTCCCGGCAGCGGTCGTCGACCTCTTCCGGCGAGGAGTGGAGGCCGGGCACGCGGCCGACAGCTGTTCCAGCCTCGTCGAAGTCCTGTCGAAGTCCTGAAGGAGGCGGCGGAGTAAGGGAGTTGGTTACGGTGGGCGGGTGACCGACGACATCCGATCGAGGATCGACACGAGCAGGCCGCACACGGCGCGGATCTGGAACTACTGGACCGGCGGCAAGGACCACTACCCCGTCGACCGCGAGGCGGGCGACCGGATACGGGCCCTGCACCCTGGGATAGGCGACTACGCCCGCGCCGACCGGCTGTTCCTGGGGCGGGCGGTGCGACACCTGGCGGCGGAGGCGGGCGTCCGGCAGTTCCTGGACATCGGTACGGGGCTGCCGAGCGCCGACAACACCCATGAGGTGGCCCAGCGCGTGGCACCCGAGTCCCGGGTCGTCTACGTGGACAACGACCCCCTCGTCCTCGCGCACGCCCGCGCCCTCCTGGTCGGCACGCCCGAGGGCAGCACCGACTACCTCGACGCCGACCTGCGCGACGTCGACACGATCCTGGAGCGCGCGGCCCGCACCCTCGACCTCAGCAGGCCCGTCGTGCTGATGCTGCTGGGCGTGGTCATCTTCGTCGAGGACGACGAGGAGTCGTACGACATCGTGCGCCGCCTCATGGACGCCCTGCCGTCCGGCAGCCATCTGGTGCTGTCCCACACCATCACCAGCCCGGCGATGCCGGACGTCGACGCGGCCGTCGCCTTCTGGAACGAACACGGCACGCCGCGGCTCACCCAGCGCACCCCGGACCAGGTCGCCCGCTACTTCGACGGCCTGAAGCTGCTCGACCCCGGTGTGGTGTCCTGCTCGCACTGGCGCCCGGAGGGCGACGAGCTGCCCGCGGAGGTCGCCATGTACGCGGGAGTGGGCCACAAGCCCTGACGGGCCGCGGCGCACCCGGCCCCCTGCCCGCCCCCAGCCGGCGCCCCCACGTCCGGCCCAATGCGGCGGCCGCGTCCGTGCCGTCCGGCCGGCCGGGGGCGTTCACCGGCCATGGAGCAGTACGACATGATCGGGGCGCGCTTCGAGGAGTCGAAGTCGACCGCCGCCTTCTCCGCCGCCGACACCTTCACCCTGGCCGCCGCGCTCGGCGACGTGTTGGACCTGGCCGTCCTCGACCTCGCGTGCGGATACGGGTACAACACGCGGCTGCTCGCCGAGCGCGGGGCGCGCAAGGTGCTCGGCGTGGACATCTCGGAGGAGATGGTCCGCCTCGCCCGGGCACACGAGGCCCGCCGGCCGCTCGGGGTCGAGTACCTGGTCTCCGACGTGGCCCGGCTGCCGCGCCTGGAACCCTTCGGGCTGGCCACGGCGGTCTACCTGTTCAACTACGCGCCGAGCCGGGCGGCGCTGCGGGACATGTTCCGAGCGATTCACGCCAATCTCGCCGCCGGTGGCCGTCTGCTGGCGATCGTGCCCAACCCCGCCCCCGTACCCGAGGACGACTGGGAGGTGTACGGCGTACGCCGGCTCGAGCGGATCCCGAGCGGCGAGGCGCCGCTGCTGCGCATGGAGTTCCTGACCGAGCCGCCCACACCGTTCCAGCACTACGAATGGCAGCTCGCCGACTTCGAGCGCGCGGCGCGCGACGCGGGCTTCGCCGTGGTGGGATGGCAGCCGGTCTCTCCGCCGCCGCCGGACGAGGAGCGTGACGAGTCGTTCTGGCAGGTGTATCGGGAACGCCCGATCAGCTCGTTGATGACGTGCACCGCGTGACGCGCAGCCGTATCTCGTGACACCCGCCCGTACGTCGTGACGTACGCAGGGCGGGGTCCGGAAACCGTCAAAACGACGACTCCGGCCCCGCCCTGTCGGCCAGTCAGCCGGCTACTGGATGGCCACCATGTAGCCGAGCAGCGCGACGGCCACCGCGATGAGCGCGATGAACACCACCGTGGCGGTCGTTCCCCCGGCGTCTCCGCTTCGGCGAGCGGTCGCCCTGTTCTCCACGTTCCCCACCTGTATCTCCTGTGTTGCCCGACCCGCCGTTGGTCGTCGGCGGGCGCTTTTCCTCGCAGCTTTCCCAGCTGCGTGACACACAGTAATGGCTACTGGTCCAGACCACAGAGGAGGGGGGTCTCTCGGCCTCACCTTCCCGTCCACCCCTGAAATCCGGGTGCGCCGCCTAGACTGATGGGCGGTGGACTGCCAGGAGCCGAGGGGTGGTTGACGGTGCGTAAGGCGTGGGTGGTCACGGGGATCGCCATCGGGGCCTGCCTCAGCTTCGTCGCGCTCCTCGTCGTCGGCACCTACACCGCCGCCGCCGGTCTCATCGGCGGCGCCGGCAGCGGCAAGAACGGCACGGTCGCGCTGGCCAAGGGCGCCGTACCCGCCGCGTACCAAGGGCTCGTGCAGAAGTGGGGGAACCTCTGCCCGGCCATCAATCCGGCCCTGCTCGCCGCCCAGCTCTACCAGGAGAGCGGCTGGAACCCCCGGATCGTCAGCCCCGCCAACGCCCAGGGCATCGCCCAGTTCATCCCGGGCACGTGGGCGAGCCACGGCATCGACGGGGACAAGGACGGGGACCGCGACGTATGGGACCCGGCCGACGCCATCCCGTCCGCCGCCTCGTACGACTGTGAACTCGCGGGGTACGTGAAGAAGGTGCCCGGCGACCCCACCAACAACATGCTCGCCGCCTACAACGCGGGGGCGTACCGGGTCATCAAGTCGGGCGGCGTCCCGCGCATCAGTGAGACGCAGAACTACGTCCGCATCATCAGGAACCTGGAGAAGAGCTTCGCCCGCCCCGTCGGGCGCGTGGAGCCGTCGCGGCAGGCCGCCGGGGCGATCTACTTCGCGCAGAAGAAGCTCGGCACCAAGTACCTGTGGGGCGGCAACGGAACGCCCGAGCAGGGCGGGCGGTTCGACTGCTCCGGGCTCACGCAGGCCGCGTACCGCACCGTCGGCATCGAGCTGCCGCGCGTGGCCAACGACCAGTACAACGCCGGACCGCACCCCTCGCGCGACGAGCTGCTCCCCGGGGACCTGGTCTTCTTCTCCGACGACCTGACCAACTCACGGGCCATCAGGCACGTGGGGCTGTACGTCGGCGGCGGATACATGATCAACGCGCCCTACACCGGGGCCGTGATCCGCTTCGACAAGATCGACACACCGGACTACTTCGGGGCGACCCGGGTGACGAAGGAGGGGGCGGCCGCGCTCCCGACGGGGCTTCCGCAGGCCTGAGGGGTTGCCCGACGGGGTTGTCCGAGGGGTTCCGGCGGGATGTCCGGCGGTGGACGTGATGTCCGGCGATGTCTGACACGCCGTCGGACGTGGCCGGAACTCTCCGTAAACCCAAGGCCCTGAGCTGCGGCAACGCGTCACTCTTCGATAACGTCATGGTGATTTTCGGTGGAGAGTGGAACGCGGGAGCGGAGCAGATCGTTCCCACATCTGACCACATCTGACCACGGGGGTTGGAACACTAGGCAAGGGGCAGCAGCAGATGGCTGGACTCGCATCGGATGGTTCGAGCCCCGATGTCAGCCTGCTCTACGACATCAACGGGCTGGCCAAGGACGCCCCGACGTGGTTCGACCGCGTCATGGAGTTCGTCGGCGAGTACGGAATCCTGCTCGCGATGGTCCTCGTCGTGCTCTGGTGCTGGTGGAGCGTGCGCCGCCAGGGTTCTCTGAGCGACTCCGTGACCGCCGTCGCCGGTCTCGTCTGGGCGCCGCTCGCCGCCGGTATCGCGCTGCTCGTGAACATCCCGATCCGCGGCTTCGTGGAACGGCCGCGCCCGTTCCTCGACCACCAGGGACTGGAAGTCCTGGTGGAGGGCAAGACCGACTACTCCTTCGTCAGCGACCACGCCACGATGGCGATGGCCATCGGCGTCGGCCTCTTCGTCGCCCACCGGAAGTTCGGTCTCGCCGCCATCGGTCTCGCCCTCGCCGAGGGCTTCTGCCGGGTCTACATGGGCGTGCACTACCCCACCGACGTCGTCGGCGGCTTCGCGCTCGGCACGGCCGTCGCGCTGCTCCTCGCGCCGCTCGCGCTGGCGCTGCTCACCCCGCTGGTGTCGGCCGTCGCCGGGTCGAAGCTGGCCGGTCGGCTCGTACGGTCCCGTAAGGCCCCCGCCTGGGAGCGGGCCGAGCACCTGGACATCCCCGAGCCGCGGCTGGACAGCGGCGAGAACGACCTGGCGGCCTGAGCGGGGCGGAGCCCGCCCTGCTGCGGATCTACGCGACCTGAGCCCCGGTCCCTGAGGCCGACCGGCCCGTCCCCGCCCCCGGTCCCTGAGGCCGGCTGGTCCCTCCCCGACCCCTGCCCCGTCCCTGAGTCCCGCCGCTCAGTCGCCGTCCCCGGCGTGGCCCGTCGCGTCCGTACGTGCCCGGTCGCGGGAGCGGCGGGCCGGGCCCGACCAGCCGCAGCTGCAGCGGGCCATGCAGAAGGAGCCGCGTTCGACGGTCGTGGTCCGGTGGACGGCGGTGGCGTCGTCGGGTGGGGCCTGCTGATGCACCCCTCCACGGTACCCGCCCGCGGGTCCCGTCCGGCGTGACGGGGAGCCCGGGTGGTCGTTATCCGGGCGAGCGGTGGTCTCGGGCAAACAGCGGTCACGCGTTGGGGGTTGGCAGGCGATGGTGGTGCAGCAGCACAGGCTCAGGTGCGGGGCGGTCGCCGCGGCCGTCGCCGTGGTGGGGGTCGTGGCCAGCGGGTGTTCCGGCGAGGCCGGGGCCCGGACGGAGACCGCGCCCGGCGGGGACCCCGGGCACACGGTCCGTACGGCGTCGGACGTGCTGGCGAGGGCGGGTACGTCCAAGGCGCGGACGTCCATGGAGATGGCGGCCGGCGGGACGCGGGTCACCATCAGGGGCGAGGGGGGCTATGACTTCCGTCGCGCGGTCGGCCGGCTCAAGGTCGTGCTGCCCAAGGACGCCGCGGGCGCCAGCGAGCACCGCCCCATCACCGAACTCCTCGCGCCCGGCGCGCTCTACATGAAGAACCGCGGCGCGGGCGTCCCCGCCGACAAGTGGGTCAGGATCGACACCACGACCCTGGCGGACGGCAACCTCGTCACCGGCGGGGCCACCGACCCCGCGGCCGCCGCCGAACTGCTGCGCGGCGCGCGGCAGGTGTCGTACGTGGGACAGGAGCGGCTCGCCGGGGTGGACGTGTGGCACTACCGGGGGACCACCGACATCGCCCATGCCGCGAAGGCCGCCTCGCCGCAGGTGCGCGGGGCGCTCGCGGCCGCGGCGAAAGGGTTCGCCAAGGACAGCGTTCCGTTCGACGTCTATCTGGACGCGGAGGGGCGGCTGCGGAAGGTGCGGCACCAGTTCAGCGTCGTGAACCAGGGCCGTACGGTCGCGGTCGCGTCGACGACCCTGCTGTACGGGTTCGGCGTACCCGTCGACGTACGGCTGCCGGACCGGCGGGACATCTATGCCGGGAAGATCAAGGCCTGATCCGGCCAGAATCTCCGCGGCGGCGGAAGATGGGCCGCCGTGGGCGTGATGGCCGGAAACAGGTGGTCCGTGCACGGCCCCGTGGGGCCATTCCCGGCCTCCGAAGAATGGTCCGGACGTGCCATGCGCGGAATGTGTCCCGATCCCTACCTTAGGAAGTCGACACCGGCCGGGAAGAGGTGACCGCGCGTGGCTCCGCCCAGTTCGACGACCGTCCAGGACCATGTCGCGCTCGCCGAGATCGAGCTGTGCGGTGAGCTGATGATCGCGGCGTCGGCCGCGGACGGGGAGCGGCTCAGTGCGGACCGGATCGACGAGGTGCTCAGGGTGGCGGCCGACCGGCTCGCGGGCCCGGCCCCCCGGTCGGTGGAGCGCCGGGGTGGCCCGCCCCACTAGGGCTGTCAGGTCCGCATCATCCGGGCGATGGCCTTGGTGGCCTCCTCGACCTTCGCGTCGATCTCGTCCCCGCCCTTGAGGGCGGCGTCCTTGACGCAGTGCCGCAGGTGCTCCTCCAGGAGCTGGAGCGCGAAGGACTGCAGGGCCTTCGTGGAGGCGGAGACCTGCGTGAGTATGTCGATGCAGTAGACGTCCTCGTCGACCATCCGCTGCAGGCCGCGGATCTGGCCCTCGATCCGGCGCAGCCGCTTGAGGTGCTCGTCCTTCTGCTTGTGGTAGCCGTGCACGCCGTGGTCGTGGTCCTGGGCGTCGTCGGCGGGTGTGCCGTCGGCCGGGGTGGCCGCGTCGGTGGCGGGGTCCGTGACCGTAAGGCCGGTCGCCTCGGTGGTCGTCATCGCGTCCTCCCGTTGTCCTGAAAGGTTTTCTATACCCCTCGTGGGTATATGGTACCGATCCCCGTCTACCGCTGTGGGGGGCCGTGCGGAACACTGTGCCTGATGGGCGACACTGAAGGGACGCCGGTTAGCCGTGGCCGGATGATGCGCCTAGCATCAGCCTGACCGAAACCCATGCACCCCGAGGACCCCACGTGCGATTTCGTCTGACCCCCAGGGAGACGAGCTTCTACGACATGTTCGCCGCGTCCGCGGACAACATCGTTACGGGCTCGAAGCTCCTGATGGAACTGCTCGGGGCGGACTCGTCCGCCAGGGCCGAGATCGCGGAACGGATGCGGGCGGCGGAGCACGCGGGGGACGACGCGACCCACGCGATCTTCCACCAGCTGAACTCCTCCTTCATCACGCCGTTCGACCGCGAGGACATCTACTCCCTCGCGTCCTCCCTCGACGACATCATGGACTTCATGGAGGAGGCCGTCGACCTGGTCGTCCTCTACAACGTCGAGGAGCTGCCGAAGGGCGTCGAGCAGCAGATCGAGGTGCTGGCGCGGGCGGCCGAGCTGACCGCCGAGGCGATGCCGCATCTGCGGACCATGGAGAACCTCACCGAGTACTGGATCGAGGTCAACCGCCTTGAGAACCAGGCCGACCAGATCCACCGCAAGCTCCTCGCGCACCTCTTCAACGGCAAGTACGACGCGATCGAGGTGCTCAAGCTCAAGCAGATCGTGGATGTGCTGGAAGAGGCCGCCGACGCGTTCGAGCACGTGGCGAACACGGTGGAGACCATCGCCGTCAAGGAGTCCTGAGCTTCGTGGACACCTTCGCTCTGGTCGTGACCATCGGTGTCGCGCTCGGTTTCACCTATACCAATGGGTTCCACGACTCGGCGAACGCCATCGCGACGTCGGTGTCGACCCGCGCGCTGACGCCGCGGGCGGCGCTCGCGATGGCGGCCGTGATGAACCTCGCCGGTGCCTTCCTGGGCAGCGGGGTCGCCAAGACCGTCAGTGAGGGCCTGATCGCGACGCCCGAAGGCTCGCGCGGCATGGGGATCCTCTTCGCGGCGCTCGTCGGAGCGATCGTGTGGAACCTGGTCACGTGGTACTTCGGCCTGCCGTCCTCGTCGTCGCACGCGCTGTTCGGCGGCATGGTGGGTGCGGCGCTGGCCGGTGGGACGGATGTGATCTGGTCGGGAGTCGTCGACAAGATCGTCATCCCGATGTTCGTGTCGCCGGTGGTCGGCCTGATCGTGGGCTACCTGGTCATGTGCCTGATCATGTGGATCTTCCGCAAGGCCAACCCGCACAAGGCGAAGCGCGGTTTCCGGATCGCCCAGACCGTGTCGGCGGCGGGCATGGCGCTCGGTCACGGTCTGCAGGACGCGCAGAAGACGATGGGCATCGTGGTGATGGCCCTGGTCATCGCCGACGTGGAGGACGCGGGCGACCCGATTCCGGTCTGGGTGAAGATCGCGTGCGCGGTGATGCTGTCGCTGGGTACGTACGCGGGTGGCTGGCGCATCATGCGCACCCTGGGCCGCAAGATCATCGAGCTGGACCCGCCGCAGGGTTTCGCGGCGGAGACGACGGGCGCGTCGATCATGTTCGGCTCGGCGTTCCTCTTCCACGCGCCGATCTCGACGACGCATGTGATCACCTCGGCGATCATGGGCGTCGGCGCGACGAAGCGGGTGAACGCGGTGCGGTGGGGTGTCGCCAAGAACATCATCCTCGGCTGGTT
>NZ_BMQQ01000028.1:0-75374 GCF_014648195.1 Streptomyces purpureus | reverse complement strand
CGATGCCGGCGGCGGCGTTGGTCGCGGCGTTCAGCTTCTTCGTGGTGAACCTGGCGTTCGGCTGACCCTCGCTGCGGGTGCGCAGGAGTACGTACGTGAATGGGCCCGCCCCCCGGGAGAGGGGGCGGGCCCTTCGCCTTGCAGTGGCACCGCCATGCAGCACCGCAAGGGGCTTTATCCGAAGCGGCCGGAGATGTAGTCCTCGGTCGCCTGGACGGACGGGTTGGAGAAGATCCGCTCGGTGTCGTCCAGTTCGATCAGCTTGCCCGGCTGGCCCACGGCCGCCAGGTTGAAGAACGCCGTGCGGTCCGAGACGCGCGCCGCCTGCTGCATGTTGTGCGTCACGATGACGATCGTGAAGCGCTCCTTGAGCTCACCGATCAGGTCCTCGATCGCCAGCGTGGAGATCGGGTCCAGCGCCGAGCAGGGCTCGTCCATCAGCAGGACGTCCGGCTCGACCGCGATCGCGCGGGCGATGCACAGGCGCTGCTGCTGGCCGCCGGAGAGGCCGGAGCCCGGCTTGTTGAGGCGGTCCTTTACCTCGTTCCAGAGGTTCGCGCCCTTGAGGGAGCGCTCGACGATCTCGTTGAGCTGGGACTTCTTGTACTTGCCGTTCAGCCGCAGGCCCGCCGCGACGTTGTCGAAGATCGACATCGTGGGGAACGGGTTCGGCCGCTGGAAGACCATGCCGACCGTGCGGCGCACGGCGACCGGGTCGACGTGGGAGCCGTACAGGTTCTCGTCGTCGAGCATCACCTTGCCCTCGACGCGGCCGCCGGGGGTGACCTCGTGCATGCGGTTGAGGGTGCGCAGGAAGGTGGACTTGCCGCAGCCGGACGGGCCGATGAAGGCCGTCACGGAGCGGGGCTCGACGGTCATGGAGATGTCGTCGATCGCCTTGTGGGCGCCGTAGTAGGCGGAGAGGCCGCTGACGTCGATTCGCTTGGCCATGGGAATCACTGCTTCTTTCGTGACCGCGGTCAGCGGCCGGTCTTGGGGGCCTTCCAGCGGGCGATGCCGCGGGCCACCAGGTTGAGGATCATGACGAAGGCGATCAGCACGAGGGCGGCCGCCCAGGCGCGGGAGATCGCGGCGTCGGTGCCGACCGCGTACTGCTCGTACACGTACAGCGGCAGCGAGGCCTGAGCGCCTTCGAAGGGGTTCTCGTTGATCAGCTTCGTACCGAAGACGAGCAGCAGTACGGGGGCCGTCTCGCCGGTGATACGGGCGACCGCGAGCATGACGCCCGTGGTGATGCCGCCGATCGCGGTGGGCAGGACCACCTTGAGGATCGTGCGCCACTTGGGGACACCCAGGGCGAGGGAGGCCTCGCGCAGCTCGTTGGGGACGAGCTTGAGCATCTCCTCGGTGGAGCGGACGACCACCGGCATCATCAGGATGGCCAGGGCCATCGCGCCGGCGAATCCGGAGGGCCCGAAGCCCAGCATCAGATTCCAGGTGGCCAGGATGAACAGGCCCGCGACGATCGAGGGGACACCCGTCATGACGTCGACGAAGAACGTGACGGCCTGGGCGAGCTTCCCGCGTCCGTACTCCACCAGGTACACCGCGGTCAGCAGCCCGATGGGGGCGGCGATCAGGGTGGCGAGGAGGACCTGCTCGATGGTGCCGAGCAGCGCGTGGTAGATACCGCCGCCGACCTCGGCGTCGAGGACGCCGTTCATCGAGTGGGACAGGAAGTACGGGTCGAGGGTCTCCAGGCCCTTGCTGATCGTGACCCACGCCAGCGAGAGCAGCGGGATGACCGCGAGGATGAAACAGACCCAGACGAGGCTGGTGGCGACGCGGTCCTTGGCCTGGCGGCTGCCTTCCACCTTGGCGGTGACGGCGTACGTGCCGAGGACGAAGAACAGCGCGGCGAGCAGGCCCCACTGGATGCGGCTGTGCCAGCCGGCGGCGAGGCCGAGGCCGACGCCGGCCGCGATGGAGCCGGCGGCGATGGCGAGGGGGGACCAGCGGGGGAGCCGGGCGTGGCGGAGCGGGTCGTGCCTGACCGCGGTCTGGACGGGCCGGTCCTGAATGGCGTGGCTCATGCTGCGCCCCTTTCGTTTGCTTCTCCGCCCGCACGGCGCAGAGGGGCGGCTTTCGCCGCTGTCTGCGGCCCGGCGGCCGTGCGTACGTCGCTCACGCGGCGGCCCCCGAGTACTCCTTGCGGCGGGCGATGATCCACCGGGCCGCGCCGTTGACCAGCAGTGTGATGGCGAAGAGCACCAGGCCGGAGGCGATCAGCGCGTCGCGGCCGAACTCGTTTGCCTCGTTGAACTTGGAGGCGATGTTCTGGGCGAACGTGCCGCCGCCCGGGTCCAGGAGGTGCCCGGAGATGACGAAGCTCGGGGAGAGGACGACGGCCACGGCCATGGTCTCGCCGAGGGCTCGGCCCAGGCCCAGCATGGAGGCGCTGATGATGCCGGAGCGGCCGAAGGGCAGCACCGACATGCGGATGACCTCCCAGCGCGTGGCGCCGAGGGCGAGGGCGGCCTCTTCGTGCATCTTCGGGACCTGGAGGAAGACCTCACGGGTCACGTTGGTGATGATCGGCAGGATCATGATCGCCAGCAGGATGCCCACGGTGAAGAGGTTGCGGGCGAGGCCGTCGCTGGCCTTGTCGAAGATGTAGGTCCAGCCCATGTACTCGTCGAGCCACTTGTTGAGGCCGTCGAGGTACGGGACGAGGAATATCGCGCCCCACAGGCCGTAGATGATGCTGGGCACGGCGGCGAGCAGGTCGACGACGTACGCGAGCGGCGCGGCGAGCTTGCGCGGGGCGTAGTGCGAGATGAACAGCGCGATGCCGATGGCGACCGGGACCGCGATGATCATCGCGATGACGGAGCTGACGATCGTGCCGAAGGCGAGGACGGCGATGCCGAAGACCGGCGGGTTGCCCGCCGGGTTCCACTCGGAGGTGGTGAGGAAGTTCGCCTCGTCCTTGGAGATGGCCAGGGCGGCGCGGTAGGTGAGGAAGATCGCGATCGCGGCCATGATCACCAGGAGGGTGATACCGGATCCGCGGGACAGACCGAGGAAGATCTTGTCGCCGGGCCGGGCCGTGCTCTTGGACCGACGGGCCTCCGTGTCGGGGCCCTTCGGGGGTGGTGATGTGGTTGTCGTAACCATCGGACTCTCCGGTCTGCGGAGCCCGGGGGCTCCTGGCGGCGGTGCACCGGATGCCGGGGCCGGCCCGTCAGGGGTGCTGGACGGGCCGGTCCCGGCCTGGGATCAGGACAGGGTGGGGACGATCTCGCGGACCTTGGTCGCGATCTCGGCCGGGAGTGGCGCGTAGCCGGCGTCCGAGAGGACCTTCTGGCCCTCCTCGCTGACGGTGTAGTTGAGGAACGCCTTCAGGGTCGGCAGGTTCTCCGCCTTGTTGCCCTTGTCGCAGGCGATCTCGTACGTGACCAGGATGATCGGGTAGGCGCCGTCGGCCTTGGTCTTGTAGTCGAGGGACAGGGCCAGGTCGTTGCCGGTGCCCTTGATCTTGGCTGCGGCGATGGCCTTGGAGGCGTTGGCCGTGGTGGCCTCGACCGGGGCGGCGGCACCGGTGTTCAGCTTGACCGTGGAGATCTTGTTGGCGGTCGCGTAGGACAGCTCGAAGTAGCCGATGGCGCCGTTGGCGTCCTTGACCGCGGTGGCGACACCGGAGGAGCCGTTGGCGGCCTGGCCACCGGGGGCGGGCCACGACTTCGACTTCGGGTCGTGCTTCCAGTCGGCCGGCGCGGCCTCGCTGAGGTACTTGCCGAGGTTCTGGGTGGTGCCCGACTCGTCGGAGCGGTGGAAGGCCTGGATGGAGGTGTCAGGCAGCTTGACGCCCGGGTTCAGCTTGGCGATCGCCGGGTCGTTCCACTTCTTGATCTTGTCGTCGAAGATCTTGGCGATGGTGGGGGCGTCCAGGACGAGGTTGTCCACGCCGTCCAGCTTGTAGCCGATGGCGATCGGGCCGCCGACCATCGGGAGGTTGATGCCCTTGCCGTCCTTGCAGATCTTCTGCGAGGCCGCGACCTCCTCCTCCTTCAGCGCGGAGTCGGAGCCGGCGAGGGCGACCTGGCCCTGGTTGAACTTGGTGATGCCGCCGCCGGAGCCGATGGCCTGGTAGTTGACCTCGACACCCTCACAGGCGGCCTGGAAGTTCTTGACCCACAGGTCCATGGCGTTCTTCTGCGCGGTCGAGCCGGCCGCGAGGAGCTGGCCCTTGGCGCCGTCGCACTTGATGTTCGAGGCGGCGGCGGTCTTCTTGTCGCCGTCCTTGGTGCCGGTGTTGTCGTCCGAACCACACGCCGTGAGGACCAGGGCGCCGGAGACGACGAGGGCACCGATCGCAGTGGCGCGAAGCCCGTTCTTGCGCGAAAGCTTCACTTTCGGGTGTTCCTTCCAGAAGCCGCCTGCCGTGAACCTGATGTCCTGGCCGTTGTACGGCGGCGTGTGTCGGGGTGTGCGGTGCAGCGCATCCACGTGCACCGTGTACGGCCGAAATTAGGCAGAACAGGTGAAGCGGCCGACGGAGGAGAGTGAACGGGAAGTGAACCGTGCCGTAAGGCACGGTGCGGAACCGCCGGAGGGGTGGCGTCCAGGAGGGTGGTCTCAGGCGGCCGCGAGGGCTCTGAGCAGGGCATCGACCAGGATCCGGTCTCTGGGCTGGGTCAGTAGGTCGCGGGCGGCCGCCGGGGGAAGCCACAGGAGGCGGTCGACCTCGGTGGTGGGTGTGAAGGTGCCCGTACCCGCCTCGGCGGCCCAGTAGACGACCTCTTTGTGGCGGCCGTTCGCCACATAGCGGGCCGTGGGCAGCCGGGCACCCAGCACGCACGCGTGCCCGGTCTCCTCGCGGACCTCGCGTACGGCGGCGGAGGCCGTGTCCTCGCCGCGCTTCAGCTTGCCCTTCGGGTGCGACCAGTCGTCGTACTTGGGCCGGTGGATCAGGCAGATCTCGAGACTGCCGGCCCCGTGCGGCGAGCGGCGCCACAGGACGCAGCCCGCCGCCAGGACCGTGCCGTCCCGGCCGGTGATCATGGCACCGAGACCGTCGCCCGGCGCCAGGTGCGCTGGAAGGCGAACCGGGCCGCCTCGACGTCGTGGCGCTGGTCGGCGTGGAGCACGCCGAGCGCGTAGGCGGTGGCCGGGGCGATCCGGGGGGTGCGGGCGGCGGTGGCCGCGGCGGCCGCCGCCTCGGCCGCGTCGCGGTGCCGGTCCAGGGCGTGCCCGGCCTCGCGCAGGGCGGGGTCGGGCTCGGTGGTGGTGCGGACCTCCTCGGCGTAGCGGTGCAGCCGCAGCAGCAGCCGTACGTGGTGCCAGGGCGCGTCCTGGGCCTCTCCGGCGCCGGCCGCGCCGAGGCCGTGGACGAGGGCCTCGGCGTTGTACGGGTGTGCGGCGCGGCCCAGGGGCAGGGCGGCGACCGCGTCCAGGAGGCGCCGCTCGACCGTCTCGGCGGGCGCGTCGAGGACCTCCAGGGCGGGCGCGGCCGCGGCCGGGCCGAGCGGGACCTCGGAGGCGAGGACCGCGACGGCGTCGGCGACCGCGTGGAAGCGGGAGGAACCCAGGGCCTGGAGCGCCGCGGAGTGCGCCCGCGTACGGGCCAGGGTCAGCTGGCGCTCCAGGAGTGCCCCGGCGCGCGCCGCGCCGACGGTCAGGCCGCCGCCCGCGGACGCGGCGCCCCGGGCGGCCGGTACGGGACCGCTGCCCGACAGGCGGGACAGCGCGTCCAGCAGGCGGACGAGCCTGGCGGTGCAGGCGTGCTCAAGGGCGAGCGTGCCCGACAGCCAGGCGAGCTCGGCCCGCAGCTGGTCCGACCAGGCCGCGTCGAGGAGCGGCCGGAAGGTGTGCAGGGTCCCGCTGATCCGCCGGGCCGCGCAGCGCAGCGCCTGGGCGGCCTCGGCGGCGCCGGCCGTGTCGGCGCCGGCCTCGGCGTGCAGGCGCAGGCTGCGCAGGAACGCGCCCGCCTGGGTGTGCAGATAGGGCGCCAGGACCTCCCCCGCCGTCACGTCCCGGGTGTATTCAGGGCTGTGCACGCCGGCGCCTCCGCGCGTCTATGAGCATCGCCTGGACGTGCCGCAGCGGCTGGCCCTCCGCATCGGTGGAGTGCCGCGTCCAGTTGCCGTCCGGGCCCAGGTGCCAGGACGAGGTGGTGTCGGACATCCCGGTCTCGAGGAGCCGGGTGAGCGCGGCCCGGTGGGCCGGGTCGGAGACCCGGACCAGGGCCTCTATACGGCGGTCCAGGTTGCGGTGCATCATGTCGGCGCTGCCGAGCCAGACCTCGGGTTCGCCGCCGTTGCCGAAGGCGAAGATCCGGGAGTGCTCCAGGAAGCGGCCGAGGACCGAACGGACCCTGATGTTCTCGGAGAGGCCGGGGACGCCGGGGCGTATGGCGCAGATGCCGCGGACCCAGACGTCGACGGGTACGCCGGCCTGGGAGGCCCGGTAGCAGGCGTCGATGACCGCCTCGTCCACCATCGAGTTGACCTTGATCCTGACGTAGGCGGGCCGCCCGGCGTGGTGGTGGGCGACCTCCTTGTTGATCCTGGTCACGAGCCCGTCGCGCAGCGACTTGGGGGCGGTCAGCAGCCGGCGGTAGGTCTCGCGGCGCGAGTAGCCCGACAGCCGGTTGAAGAGGTCGGAGAGGTCGGCGCCGACCTGCGGGTCGGCGGTGAGCAGGCCGAGGTCCTCGTAGAGCCGGGCCGTCTTGGGGTGGTAGTTGCCGGTGCCGACGTGCGAATAGCGGCGCAGGGTGTCGCCTTCCTGGCGGACCACCAGCGAGAGCTTGCAGTGCGTCTTCAGGCCGACCAGGCCGTAGACGACGTGGCAGCCGGACTCCTCCAGCTTCCGTGCCCATTTGATGTTGGCCTGCTCGTCGAAGCGGGCCTTGATCTCGACGAGGACGAGGACCTGCTTGCCGGACTCGGCGGCGTCGATGAGGGCGTCGACGATGGGGGAGTCGCCGGAGGTCCGGTAGAGCGTCTGCTTGATCGCGAGGACGTCGGGGTCGGCGGCGGCCTGTTCGAGGAAGGCCTGGACGGAGGTGGAGAAGGAGTCGTACGGGTGGTGCAGCAGGACGTCCCGCTCGCGCAGCGCGGCGAAGATGTCGGGCGCGGACGCGGACTCGACCTCCGCGAGGTCGCGGTGGGTGCCGGCGACGAACTTCGGGTACTTCAGCTCGGGCCGGTCCTGGGCGGCGACGCCGAAGAGCCCGGTCAGGTCCAGCGGCCCGGGCAGCGGGTAGACCTCCGACTCGGACACCTTCAGCTCGCGCACGAGCAGGTCGAGGACGTACGGGTCGATGGACTCCTCGACCTCCAGGCGGACCGGCGGGCCGAAGCGGCGCCGCATGAGCTCCTTCTCCAGCGCCTGGAGGAGGTTCTCGGCGTCGTCCTCCTCGACCTCCAGGTCTTCGTTCCGGGTCACCCGGAACATGTGGTGGGCCAGCACCTCCATGCCCGGGAAGAGCTCTTCCAGGTGGGCGGCGATGACGTCCTCCAGGGGGACGTACCGCTGGGGGGAGGCCTCCAGGAAGCGGGTCAGCAGCGGCGGCACCTTGACCCGGGCGAAGTGGCGGTGGCCGCTGACCGGGTTGCGTACGACGACGGCGAGGTTGAGCGAGAGGCCGGAGATGTACGGGAAGGGGTGCGCCGGGTCGACTGCGAGGGGGGTGAGGACCGGGAAGATCTGCTGGCGGAAGAGGGTGAACAGGCGGGCCTGTTCCTTCTCGGTCAGCTCGGGCCAGCGGATGAGGTGGATGCCTTCGTCGGCGAGGGCGGGGGCGACGTCCTGCTGGAAGCAGGCGGCGTGCCGGGCCATGAGCTCGCGCGAGCGGGTCCAGATCAGGTCGAGGACCTCGCGGGGCTGGAGCCCGGACGCGGAGCGGGTGGCGACGCCGGTGGCGATCCGGCGCTTGAGGCCGGCCACCCGGACCATGAAGAACTCGTCCAGGTTCGAGGCGAAGATCGCGAGGAAGTTGGCTCGTTCGAGGAGGGGGGTCGCGGGGTCCTCGGCGAGTTCGAGGACGCGCTCGTTGAAGGCCAGCCAGCTGCGCTCACGGTCGAGGAAGCGGCCCTGGGGCAGCTCGGCGCCGTAGCCGTCGGCCTCGTAGGAGTCGAGATCGGCGTCGATCTCCGGCTCCAGGTCGGAGACCGGGTGCGGGGAGACGGTGGGCGCGCGGTGCGCGGCTATGGACCCGACGGACGGCTGGGCGGCGGGCTGTGCGGAGGACTGGACCGGGACCTCGGCGGGCTGCTGGCTCATGGCCCCATTCTTCCGCGCGAAGGGGTGGTCGGGCGCGTCGGAGCGGGCCGTGGTGGAGGGAAGTCTCCCTTTGGGGAGGGCGGGCACGGCGGGCTTCATTCGCCGAGGGTCGCAAGCGTGTCTGAATGGCGGGTGACGGCGACATGACGTGCGGGATATGGAGGCGGGCCCGGGAGGTGGGTTCCCGGGCCCGGCGGGCTACGCGTGGCGGGCGCGCAGCACCTTGAAGGCGGCGGCGAGCACGAGGGCCGTCAGCGCGAGGACGATACCGGTCTCGATGAGCTGGGTGGGCCAGAAGTGGGAGGCCGGGTGGTAGTCGATGTACTGGGCGGCGATGTCCACGTCGGACCGGCAGATCCCGTTCTCCGTGAGCGGCTCGGGGCAGTACCAGCCGGGCAGCCGCTGCCCCGAGGTGCTGATCAGCCCGGAGTCCATGTACAGGCCCTCGTCGGGTACGAGGAGGTCCGCGCCGTACGGGCCGGTGAGCGTCCGTACCGGCAGGAAGTCCCAGCGCAGCGCGGTGAGCACGAGCTGCACCACGCCCAGGACGACACCGGTCGCCGCCATGGCCACCAGGGTGCGCCGGACGAGCTGGCCGACGAGCGCGCCGACGGCGACGGCGAGCAGGCAGTAGGAGAGGAGGACGGTGCCGGTCGCTTCGTACGTACCGCGCTCATCCCAGCTGAACAGGTACTCGTTCGCCACCCGGGACCGGCCGAGTGCGAAGACCCCCATCAGCGCGAGCGTGCCGACGGCCGTCACGGTGACCGCGATCACCAGCTTCGAGGCGAGCCAGCGGCGCGGCGTGACGGACTGGGTCAGGGCCAGTTTGTACGTCCCGCTCTCCAGTTCGCGCGCGACCATGGGGCCGGCGACGAACGCGCCGATCAGCAGGGGCAGGGCGAGCAGCAGCATGGCCGCGTAGTCCATGCCGATACGCAGCAGGGCGTAGCCGTTGTCCTGGTTCGTGCCGGGGACGGCGTCGTCCCACATGCGCAGGGCCGTGACGAGGGCGGCGCTCGCGGCGACGGCGGCCGCGGCCGTCCACAGCGCCGTGCGGTGCTGGCGTACGACGACCCAGCGGGGGCCCGTGGGGGAGAGGAGGGTGCTCACGCGGTGGCTCCTTCGGTCAGCAGGGTCGGGGCCTGGGGAGAGCGCAGGTGAGCCAGGAGCAGCTCCTCCAGGGTGGGTTCGGCGGTCTCCCAGGGGCCGTCGACCCGGCCTTGGGCCCTGATCAAGGCGGTCAGCTGACGGCCCGTCGTCCGTGATTCGACGACGGTGTGCGGGGCGAGGTCGGCGACCGGGCCGGTGAGCAGGGTGTGCGCGGCGAGGAGGTCGTCGATGGGACCGCCGAGGCGGATGCGGCCGCCGTCGACGAGGAGCAGATGGTCGCAGGCGCCTTCGAGCTCGGTGAGGATGTGTGAGGACATCACCACGGACGTGCCGTGTTCGGCGGCGTCGGCCATGAGGGCGCCCATCAGCTGGTGACGGGCGAGCGGGTCGAGGTCCGCCATCGGCTCGTCCAGGAGAAGCAGTTCGGGCCGTTTGGCGAGCGCGAGGGCGAGGGCGACGCGGGTGCGCTGGCCGCCGGAGAGGGCGCGGACGCGGGTGGTGGGGTCGAGCCCGCCGTCGGTGACGATCCGCCGGGCGGTGGCGGCGTCCCAGCGGCCGGGGTTGAGCTCGGCGCCCATGCGCAGGGTCTCGTCGACGGTGAGCTGCGGGTAGAGCGGCTTGTCCTGGGCGACGTAGGCGAGCCGGTCGCGGCCGGGGCCCCGGATCGCGCCCTCGGTGGGGCGCAGGAGCCCGGCGGCGAGGGCGAGCAGGGTGGACTTGCCGGCGCCGTTGGGGCCGACGAGGGCGCAGACGCGGCCCGCGGGGAGCTGGAAGGAGCAGTCCCGCAGGGCCCAGCCCCGTCCCTGACCCTGCGCCTGTCCCCGGCCTCGTCCGTAGCGTTTGCCGAGGCCTTCCGCCTCGATCACTGGCCCGGTCATGTGGTGTCCCCCTTGAAGTGTTCGTCGAGTACGGAGGTGAAGAGCGCGGCCACGTCGTCCCTTTCCAGGCCGGCCGCGCGGGCGCGGCGGGCCCAGTCGGTGAGCTCGCCGCGCAGGGGCGAGTCGGCGGGCGCGCCGCCCAGGGACTTCCGTACGAAGGTGCCCAGGCCCCGGCGGGCCTCGACGAGGCCTTCGCGTTCGAGTTCGCGGTAGGCCTTGAGCACGGTGTTCGGGTTGATGGCGGTGGCTTCGACGACCTCGCGTGCGGTGGGCAGCTTGTCGCCCGGCTCCAGCAGGCCCAGGCGGAGGGCCTGTTTGGTCTGCTGGACGATCTGGAGATAGGTGGCGACGCCACTGCGCCGGTCGATGCGGTACTCGACCACGATCCCTTGCACCACCCTTTCACTAATTGAGTAGTGAAAGGGTGGTGCAAAAGAGGGGGCGGTGTCAACCGCCCCCTCGTTCAAGTCCTGTTCGTGGGCCGGGTCAGGACTCCGTGCGGTACATCAGGTCCACCTCGTGGGTCACGAACCCCAGCCGTTCGTAGACCGCCAGCGCGGCCGCGTTGTCCGCGTCCACGTACAGCATCGCCGTCGGCATCCCCTGCGCCGCCAGATGGCGCAGCCCGATCGCCGTGAGCGCCTTGCCGAGACCCCCGCCCTGCGCCTCCGGCAGGATCCCGATCACGTACACCTCGCCGAGCTGCTTCTCGGCGTGCACCTTCGTCCAGTGGAAGCCGACGATCTTCCCGTCCGACTCCCGGACGGCGAGGAAGAAGCCCTTCGGGTCGAACCACGGCTCGGCCTTGCGGTCGTCCAGGTCGCGCTGGGTCAGCGAGCCCTGCTCGGGGTGGTGGGCGAAGGCCTCCGCGTTGACCGCGAGCCAGGCCTCGTCGTCCTGGCCGGGAACGAACGTACGGATCGCGATGCCATCCGGAATCACTGGCTCCGGAATGTCCAGTGGGCTCAACGGGCGGCGCAGCTGGCGCAGTTCACGGAAGAGGGTGAGCCCGAGCACCTGGGCGAGATGGCGGGCCGCCGACTTCCCTCCGTGCGCCCACACCCGCAGCCGCTTGCCCGAGGCGCCGAGGAGAGCGGAGCCGAGCGCCCGGCCGTGGCCGCGGCCCCGGTGTGCCGGATGGACGACCAGCTCGGCCGCCGGCGCCTCCACCGGGTCGGTCTCCTCCAGCTGTGCGTAACCGAGGAGTTCGAAGCCGACGGTCAGCAGGAAGTGCCGCACGCCCTCGCGCCGGCCGCCCCGCATGTACAGCCGGCCCTGCTCGGAGACCGGCTCCATGCCGTCGGCCCGGGCCGCGGCCGCGAGGAGGGTGTTGACCTGCTCGATCTGCTCGGGGGTCAGCTCGTCGAGGGTGCGGATCTGCCGTCCTGGCTCAAGGGCTGCTGGTGCGTCAGTCGTCATACGTACGAGCGTACGGCGGCGGGCCGCCGGCCCGAGGCCGACCGGGCCCACTTCAATGGCAACCAGCTCGTAACCCGCACCCCCCTGTTGCGCTACGCGCGTTGACTCTAGGCTGCGCTGGCCACACAAGACTCACGCTGAACTCACGAGGGGACAGATGTCAGCGACACCGCAGAGGAGCCGGGCCATTCGGCGCCTGCTCGCCGCAGCCGCCGGGCTGACCACCGTCGGCGCCCTGGTCGCCGCGATACCGAACGCCGGTGCCGACGACCGCGGTCGCGGTCAGCAAGCCTCGAAGGGGCGGACGGTCGACGTCCAGCTGCTCTCCTTCAACGACCTGCACGGCACCCTGGAGGAGCCCCAGGGCTCCTCGGGCAACGTGCAGGAGCGGCAGCCCGACGGCACGGTCAAGCCCGTCCCGGCCGGTGGTATCGCCAACCTGGCCGCGCACCTGCGGGAGGCCCGGCAGGGCAACGAGTACTCGATCACGGCCGCCGCGGGCGACATGATCGGCGGCAGCCCGCTGCTGTCCGGTCTCTTCCACGACGAGCCGTCCATCGAGGCGATGAACAAGCTGAAGCTCGATGTGACGAGCGTCGGCAACCACGAGTTCGACGAGGGCCGCGCCGAGCTGCAGCGTATGCAGTACGGCGGCTGCCACCCGAAGGACGGCTGCTACGAGAAGGACGAGAACGGCGAGGAGAAGATCTTCTCCGGCGCCGCCTTCCCCTACCTCGCCGCCAACGTGACGGTCGAGAAGACCGGCCGCCCGCTGCTGCGCCCGTACTGGGTGTGGAACCACAAGGGCGTCAAGATCGGCTTCATCGGTGTGACCCTGGAGGGCACCCCGGACGTCGTCACCGCCGAGGGCGTCAAGGGCCTCAAGTTCGGCGACGAGGTCAAGACGATCAACAAGTACGCCAAGGTGCTCGAGAAGCAGGGCGTGAAGTCGATCGTGGCGCTGGTCCACGAGGGCGGCGCGCCGGCCTCGCCCGCGTACAACTACGACTGCGACAGCCCCGGCCCGGGCGACGGCATCTCCGGCCCGATCGTGGACATCGCCAAGAAGGTCACCCCGCAGGTCGACGCCTTCGTCACCGGGCACACGCACCAGGCGTACGCGTGCAGCATCCCGGACCCGTCGGGCAAGCCGCGTACGGTCACCTCCGCCGCCTCCATCGGCCGCCTGTACACGGACACCACGCTCACCTACGACCGCAAGACCAAGGACATCGTCCGTACGAGCGTCCGGTCGATGAACCACGTGGTCACCCGCGACCCGGCGAAGGTCGAGAAGTTCGCCCCGGACATGCCGCTGCTGATCGACAAGTGGAAGACGCTGGCGGCCCCGATCGCCAACCAGCCCCAGGGCTACATCTCCGCGAACATCGACGGCCGCGGCTCGACGGCGTACGAGAAGCCGCTCGGCAGCCTGATCGCGGACGCCCAGCTGGAGGCGCTCGCCCCGGCCGACAAGGGCGGCGCGCAGATCGCGTTCATGAACCCCGGCGGCATCCGCTCGGACCTGGCGTACCTCAAGTCCGGTGACGAGGCCGTCGACGGCATCGTGACGTACGGCGAGGCCTTCACGGTCCAGCCGTTCACCAACATGATGAACATCGTCGACCTCCCCGGCTCGCAGGTCATCGCCGCGCTGAAGCAGCAGGTCAGCGGAGCCAACGAGGCGTCGATCCGGATCCTGCAGGTGTCGAAGGGCCTCACCTACACCCTCGACCTGACGAAGACCGGCGCGGACCGTGTGGTCACCGACTCGATCAAGCTGAACGGCGTCGCGATCGACCCGTCGAAGACCTACCGCGTCGCGATGAACGAGTTCCTCGCGGGTGGCGGCGACGGCTTCCCGGCGCTGGGCACCGGCACCAACAAGCTGGTCGGCGCCTCGGACCTGGACGTCTTCAACGCCTACCTGGCCGCGCACTCCACCCCGAGCGCGCCGCTGGCGCCGCCGGCGAGCGGCCGGATCACGGTCGTGAAGTAGGAGAAACTCCCGGCAGATGTCCGGCCCGAAGGGGACGGCGGCTCGTCCGCCGTCCCCTTCGCGCTGCCCGGGCCCTTCCGTGCTGCCCGGAGCGATCGACCCTTCGCGCTGCCCGGACCCTTCCGGAGTTGTCGTGCACGCGTCACAATCCGCGCATGGATCGCAGACGCTTCCTCGCGGGCGCCCTCGCCGCGTCCGGGGCCGTACTCCTCGGCGCCGCCCCCACCGCACGCGCCCTCGGCACCCAGGACTGGATGGCCGGCCAGAAGGACACCACCCGCCTCCAGGAACTCACCATCCCCGGCACGCACGACTCCGGCGCCCGCCACGGCGGCCTCTGGGCGGCCTGCCAGAACCTGACCATCCCTCAGCAGCTCGACGCCGGCATCCGCTTCCTCGACGTGCGCTGCCGGGTGACCGGGGGATCCTTCGCCATCCACCACGGCGCCGCCTACCAGCACATGATGTTCGGGGACGTCCTCGTCGCCTGTGCGAACTTCCTCGCCGCCCACCCCTCCGAGACCGTGCTGATGCGGGTCAAGCAGGAGTACTCCACCGACAGCGACCAGACCTTCCGCGCGATCTTCGACGACTACCTCGACAACCGAGGCTGGCGGCCGCTCTTCCGCATCTCCGACACCCTCCCCGGCAGCCTCGGCGCGGCACGCGGGAAGGTGGTGCTCCTCGCCGACAACGGCGGCCTGCCCGGCCTGCGGTACGGCGACGGTTCCGTCTTCGACGTCCAGGACGACTACATGGCCGAGCCGTTCGCCAAACGCGGCCGGATCGAGAACCACTTCCGCAAGGCCGTCCAGCAGCCCGGCAAGCTCTACGTGAACTACACCAGCACCTCCGCCTATCTCCCGCCGCGCTGGAACTCCGACCGCCTCAACCCCCAGGTCCACGGCTTCGTCGACGGCGGCGAGATGGCCGGCCGGACCGGGCTCGGCATCGTCCCCATGGACTTCCCCGACACCCGCTCCGGCCTCGTCGCCTCACTGCTGCGGCACAACCCCGCCTGACGGACCCGCGGGCGGTGGTGTCGGCGCGCCCGGCAGCCGCACCACCGCGCGCGTGCCGCCGCCCTCGGCCGCGGAGAGGGCCACCGTGCCCCCCGTCTGCTGGACCGTACGGGCCACGATCGACAGACCGAGGCCCGAGCCGGGCAGCGAACGGGCCGAGGGGGAGCGCCAGAAGCGCTCGAAGACGTGCGGCAGCTCGTCGGCGGGGATGCCGGGCCCGTGGTCGCGTACGGACAGCTCGCCACCGGCCAGCGCCACCTCGACCCTGCCGCCCGGCGGCGAGAACTTCACCGCGTTGTCCAGCACGTTCACCAGCGCCCGTTCCAGAGCGGCCGGCTCGGCCCGTACGTACCAGGGCCGCAGCTCGGCCGTGAAGGTCAGCTCGGGGCCGCGCAGCCGCGCCCGCTCCAGGGCCGCGTCGACGATGTCGTGCAGGGCGACGACCTCCAGCGGCCCCTGGTGGGCGGCGTCCGGCCGGGACAGCTCCTGCAGGTCGCCGATGAGCGCGGCCAGCTCGGTCATCTGCGCCTTCACCGACGCCATCAGGGCCCGACGGTCGTCCGGCGGGATCGCCCGCCCGGTCTCCTCGCTGCGGGCCAGCAGCTCGATGTTGGTCCGCAGGGAGGTCAGCGGGGTGCGCAGCTCGTGCCCGGCGTCCGCGATCAGCTGGGCCTGCCGGTCCCGGGAGGTGGCGAGCGCGGCGGTCATCGCGTTGAAGGACCGGGAGAGCCGGGCGATCTCGTCTTCGCCCTCGACCGGGATGCGCACGGTCAGATCCTCCGTACGGGCCACGTGCTCGACCGCGCCGGTCAGCCGGTCGACGGGCTTGAGCCCGGCCCGCGCCACCCACAGCCCGGCGGCCCCGGCGCCGACGACCCCGACCCCGGCGAGCAGGCTCAGCAGCAGGGCGAGCTGGTTGAGGGTGGAGTCGATCTCGGTGAGCGGCCGCGAGACGGAGACGGTGAAGCGCTCGACGCCGACCTGCTGGCGGGCGGTGTGCACCCGCACCTCCGTGCCGTCGTCGGTGGTGCTGGTGTGCAGCGCCTCGTCGACCAGCCCGTTCGCGACCCGTACGTCCGCGGTGGTCACCTTCACCGGCTGGTAGTACGGGGGCGTGCAGCGCTGCCCGTCCGGCAGCACGATCTGGATGTACGCGAACGTCCGCTGCCCCGGGGGCGGGGCCGCCGTCGAACCGCACGCGACGCGGGCGTCGCGGATCGTCCCGGTCGGCGCACTGGTGTTGCGCAGGGAGGTGTCCAGCTCGTCGTGGAGCTGGGCGCGCGTCACGAACCAGCAGACCACCGCCACCGCGGCCACCGCCACGGCGACCGCCGTCGCCGTCAGCAGGGCGAGCCGCGAGCGCAGCGGTAGCGCCCGGAAGCGACGGATCACCCCTCACCGCCGGAGGCGCCGGTACGGAGCACGTAGCCGACGCCGCGCACGGTGTGCACGAGCCGCGGCTCGCCGCCCGCCTCCGTCTTGCGCCGCAGGTACATGACATACACGTCCAGCGAGTTGGAGCTCGGCTCGAAGTCGAAGCCCCACACCGCCTTGAGGATCTGCTCCCGGGTGAGCACCTGCCGGGGGTGGGCGAGGAACAGTTCCAGGAGCGTGAACTCGGTCCGGGTCAGCTCCACCCGCCGCCCCGCCCGGGTCACCTCGCGGGTCGCCGGGTCCATGCGCAGATCGGCGAAGGACAGCACGTGCTCCTCGTCGCGCGGGCCGGGCCGCTGCGCGTACGAGCTGCGCCGCAGCAGGGCCCTGATCCGGGCGAACAGCTCGTCCAGTTCGAAGGGCTTCACGAGGTAGTCGTCGGCGCCCGCGTCCAGGCCGGTGACGCGGTCGCCGACGGTGTCGCGGGCGGTGAGCATCAGGATCGGCACGTGCGATCCGCCGGCCCGGATGCGGCGGGCGGCGGTCAGCCCGTCCATCGTGGGCATCTGGATGTCGAGGACGATGAGGTCGGGCGCGTACGCCTCGGCCTTGGCGAGCGCGTCGAGGCCGTCCACGGCGACCTCGGTCCCGTACCCCTCGAAGGCGAGGCTGCGCCGGAGCGCCTCGCGGACGGCGGGTTCGTCGTCGACGATGAGGATGCGGTCGCCTTCGTTCATGTCCTCAGCCTCGCACGGGGTCAGCGGTCGCCGCCGGAGCGGAGGCCGGCCAGGTCCGCCTTGACGGTGTCGACGGGGATGGCGAAGCCGAGGCCGACGCTGCCGGCGTTGGAGCCGCCGGAGGAACTGGGCGAGTACATCGCGGAGTTGATGCCGATGATCTCGCCGTTCATGTTGATGAGCGCGCCGCCGGAGTTGCCCGGGTTGAGCGAGGCGTCGGTCTGCAGGGCCTTGTACGTCGTCTTGGAGTCGCCGGTGTCGCCGTTGAACTGCTGGCCGCCGAATTCGAAGGGCCAGCCCTGACGCGGGTCCTGCCGCGGTCCGCCCTCGTCCTTGGAGACGGTGACATCGCGGTCGAGCGCGGAGACGATCCCGCTGGTGACCGTGCCGGTGAGGCCCTCGGGGGAGCCGATCGCGACGACCTGGTCGCCGACCCGGACCTTCGAGGAGTCGCCGAGGGTGGCCGCCTTCAGGCCCTTGGCGCCGTTCAGCTTGATCAGGGCGAGGTCCTTGCCGGGGTCGGTGCCGACGACCTTGGCGTCGTACGTCGTCCCGTCGCTGAGCCGCACCTTCACGGAGCTCGCGCCCGCTATGACGTGGTTGTTGGTGACGATCTCACCGTCCCCGGTGATGATCACGCCGGAGCCGGTGGACTTGCCGCCGCTCCCCGTGGCGCTGATCTCGACGATGCTGGGCGCCACGGCCTGCGCGACCCCGGCGACGGTGCCCTTGCTGGACTGGGCGATCCCGGTGCCGCTGACCCCGGCCGAGGAGGTGCCCTGTCCGTTGGTGAGCTGCTGCACGGCGGTGGCGGCCCCGCCGCCGATCGCGGCGGCGGCGAGCGCGACGGCGACGAGCAGCGCCACGGGCCGCCGGGCCCGCGCCGGCGCGGCGTGCGCGGGCCCGGCGGGCGCGTGCGGGGGCGCCGGGGCGTACGGCGGCGGGGGCGGGTAGGCGCCGCCGACCGGCTGCTGGATGGGTTCCTGGCCCTCGGGTCCGCCGTGGCGGTAGTGGTCCGTCATGGATACGACTCTCGGCGGCGTCCATGAGAAACGTCTGAGGACGCCCTGAGAAGCCCGACAGAAGCTCGTATGCCCGATGTAAGGACGGGCCGCCGCCCTCGCTCCGCGAGCGGTGGAGGCGGCCGGGGGACTGCCGTCAGTTGCAGCCGCAGCTGCGCCGGACCACCAGCGCCGAGGGGAACTGCTTGACCCGCTCGCGGCGGGAGCCGGTGACCCGCAGGCCGTCGTCGAGGACCAGATCGACCGCCGCCCGGGCCATCGCCGGGCGGTCGGAAGCCACTGTGGTCAGTGGCGGATCGGTCAGGCCCGCTTCCTTGACGTCGTCGAAGCCGGCCACGGCCAGCTCGGTCGGTACGTCGATCCGCAGCTCGCGGGCGGCCCGCAGTACGCCGATCGCCTGGTCGTCGGTCGCGCAGAAGATCGCTGTGGGCCGGTCCGGCGCCGAGAGGATCTTCAGGGCGACGAGGTAGGCGTCGTAGCGGTTGTACGGGGCCTTGAACAGGCGGCCGTCCACCTGGCGGCCGGACTCCACCATCGCGCGGCGCCAGCCCTCGACGTGGTCGGCGACCGGGTCGCCGACCGCCGGGGTCGACTCGACACCGCCGAGACAGGCCACGTACGCGTGCCCGTGCTCCAGCAGATGGCGGGTGGCGAGCTGCGCGCCGCCGATGTCGTCCGTGACGACGGCGACGTCGTCGATCGCCTCGGGGCGTTCGTGCAGCAGCACGACGCGTGCGTCCCACGCCTCGATCTCCTGCGCGGCCCGCTCGCTGGGGCCCTGGCTGACCAGGATCAGTCCGGAGACCCGCATACCGAGGAAGGCACGCAGATAGTGGACCTCGCGTTCGTCGCGATAGTCCGAATTTCCGACGAGGACCATTTTTCCGCGCTCGGCCGCGGCCTGTTCGACCGCGTGGGCCATTTCCGCGAAGAAGGGCTGGCGCGCGTCCGGAACGATCATGCCTATGAGGTCCGTGCGCCGCGACGCCATCGCCTGGGCGACCCGGTCGGGCCGGTACCCCAGTTCCTTGATCGCGGCGAGGACACGCTCGCGCGTGGCCGGGGCGACCGGCCGGGGTCCGTTGTTGATGACGTAGCTGACGACCGCGGTCGAAGTACCCGCCAGTCGTGCCACATCGTCCCGCGTCACCTTGGCCACGCGCGGCAGTCTACGCGGGGTGACCTACCTCTTGGCAGGTCGTACCGCTGCTTCCTCCAGCGTGATCCTGTCGTCCGAAGGAGTGGCGGCGCCGCTCGCCTCCTTGACCCGGGCCTCTTCGGCCGCCCGCTCCACCTTCTCCGGGGTGACGAAGCGGTAGCCGACGTTGCGGACCGTTCCGATCAGCGACTCGTGCTCGGGGCCGAGCTTGGCCCGCAGCCGCCGTACGTGGACGTCCACCGTCCGGGTGCCACCGAAGTAGTCGTACCCCCAGACCTCCTGGAGGAGCTGGGCGCGGGTGAAGACCCGGCCGGGGTGCTGGGCGAGGTACTTCAGCAGCTCGAACTCCTTGAAGGTCAGGTCGAGGACCCGGCCCTTCAGTTTCGCGCTGTAGGTCGCCTCGTCCACCGACAGGTCGCCGTTGCGGATCTCCATCGGGGAGTCGTCGGAGACGATCTGCTGGCGGCCCGTGGCGAGCCGCAGCCGGGCCTCGACCTCGGCCGGACCGGCCGTGTCGAGCAGGACGTCGTCGATGCCCCAGTCGGCGGTGACGGCGGCCAGGCCGCCCTCGGTGACCACGAGGATCAGCGGACAGCCGGGGCCGGTGGAGCGCAGCAGCTGGCACAGCGACCGGACCTGCGGAAGGTCGCGGCGGCCGTCGACGAGGATGACGTCGGCACCGGGGGTGTCGACAAGGGCCGGCCCCTCGGCGGGGGCCACCCGCACGTTGTGCAGCAGCAGTCCGAGGGCGGGAAGCACCTCTGTCGACGGCTGGAGGGCATTGGTCAGGAGCAGCAGAGAGCTCATCGCGACCCACCTGCCCGGGTGGTCGTCTCTCGGTCGTGCACGGTTCGCTCGCCCATAACGTCGGTTCCTCCTCGGTCCCTGCGAGGACGTGGCGGTGCTTCGTACGTATTCCCACGCTCCGGACTCCCGCGCCCTGAGAAGTCCAGTGTGAGCCTTTGTTCACCTGGTCGTAACAACGGTCGGCAAACACAAAAGGACCCGGGGGCTGCGCTGCCCGGATCCTCTGCCAGCAGAATAGCCCACAGGGGTTCCGAGGCAGAGGGCTGATTTCACATGGTGGATGTTTTCTCGCTCACGTCCGGCCTTCGCCGCGCAATCTTGACGACATTCGACGGTGTCCCGATCGAGGCTGTGTACGAGCCGTCGGAGCGGGGAACGGCGGCCACCGCCGTGGTCGCCGCGCATGGCTTCACGGGGTCGGTCGACCGGCCCGCGGTCCGGCGGGCGGCGCGCGCGTTCGCCCGGCGGGCGGCCGTCGTCACCTTCTCCTTCCGGGGGCACGGCGGCTCGGGCGGACGCTCGACGGTCGGCGACCGGGAGGTCCTGGATCTCGCGGCGGCCGTCGCCTGGGCGCGTGAACTCGGCCACGCGCGCGTGGTGACGGTGGGCTTCTCCATGGGCGGCTCGGTGGTCCTGCGGCACGCCGCGCTCCACCGGGAGCACACGGGGCGCACGGAAGCACACGTTCCGGGAGCCCGCGGCGCCGGCACGCACATCGCCACACACACGGACGCGGTGGCCGCCGTCAGCGCGCCCGCCCGCTGGTTCTACCGGGGTACGGCGCCGATGCGCCGCCTGCACTGGGTGGTGACCCGGCCCGCCGGGCGGCTCGTGGGGCGGTACGGCCTCGGTACCCGTATCGATCCGAGGGACTGGGACCCCGTCCCGCTGTCGCCGGTCGAGGCCGTGCCCTTGATCGCCCCGACGCCGCTGCTGATCGTGCACGGTGACCGTGACCCGTACTTCCCGGTGGACCATCCCCGGATGCTGGCCGCGGCCGGCGACGCCGAGCTGTGGCTGGAGCACGGCATGGGCCACGCCGAGAACGCCGCCGACGACGCCCTGCTCGCGCGGCTCGCGGACTGGCTCACGCGCGCATAGCCCAGAATGGAGGCGGCGCGCACACGAACGAAGGGAGCGCCGCTATGGCAGCGGGGACCATCCGCTACTGGGCCGCGGCCAAGTCCGCCGCCGGTGTCGCCGAGGAGCCGTACGCGGCGGAGACCCTGGCGGAGGCGTTGGACGCCGCCCGCGCGAACCATCCGGGCGAGCTCGTCCAGGTGCTGCGACGGTGTTCGTTCCTGGTCGACGGTGACCCCGTCGGCACCCGCGGGCATGAGACCGTACGCCTTGCCGAGGGCGGCACGGTCGAGGTGCTCCCGCCGTTCGCAGGAGGGTGAACCGCACGTCATGAGCAGCGATCAGCAGTATCCGTACCCCGAGCCCCAACCGCAGGACCCGTACGGAGAGCAGCAGTACGGCCAGCAGCAGTACGGGTACCAGGACCCCAACGTCACCCAGACGTGGGAGGGCCAGACGTGGGACACGCAGTACCAGCCCGCCGTCCGCCCGGCCGCCGCCGCGGACACGGCCTACCTGCCGCCCCAGGCCCCGGCCCCGCAGACCGCGCATCCGCTGCCGCCGGAGGTGCCCGGCCCCGCCGCCTACGAGCCGCGGCACGCCCAGCCGCAGCCGATGCCGCAGGCCGCGGCTCAGTCCTACGGCACGTATCAGACGCACGAGGCGCCGCACCGCGCGCCCGCGGAGCAGCCCGCCGCGTACGAGCCCCCGGCCGGTGACGGCCCCTCCTACAGCGCGCCCACGACCATGGGCAACGCCCGGATCACCGACGCGCAACGCGCGCGTGCCGAGGGCCGGTCCCCGATCATCGAGCCCGGGATGCAGCCCGCTGCCCTCACCGCCGTCCTCGGCGTGCTGCTCGCGATCGGCGCGGGCCTCGGCCCGTACGGGCTGCTCGTCCCGCTCGTCCTGCTCCAGGCCGTCACCGCCGCCGGATGGTTCCGGCTCAACGGCATGTGGCCGGCCCGCCAGGGCATCGCGCTCGCCTTCCTCGGCGGCGTCACGGCCGACATCGCCCTCCTCGCCGCCGGCCGGGAGAACGCGCCCGCCGCCATCATCGGCACCCTCGGTGTGTGGGTGCTGCTCACCCTCGTCCTCCAGCTGCGCAGCCGGGCGGCCGCCGACGAGCGGATGTACGGGCTGATGGCCACCGTCGCCTCGGCGGCGCTGACCATCGTCGCGGCCGGGCACCTCGGCGCCGATCCGGACGCCGTCGTCGTCGGCGGGGTCGCCGTCGCCGTCGCCACCCTGGCCCGCGCCCTGCCGCTGCCGGGCGCCGTGTCCGTCGTGGCGTCCCTGCTGGCCGCCACCGGCGCCGGGATCGCGGCCGGCGGCCTCACCGACCTGGGCTCCTCGGGCGCGCTGCTCGGCCTCGGGACCGGCGTGTGCGCGCTGGTCGGGCTGCGGGCGGCGAGCTACGACTACCCGTCGCGGTTCGTGCACATGACCGCCGGTGTGGCCCTGCCGCTCGCCGCGGCCGCTCCCGCCGTCTACCTGCTGGGCCGCGCCCTGGCCTGACCCGCGCCCCGTCCCCGGCCCTGACCTGCGCCGACGGGTCCCGGGGGAACCATCCGGCCCTCCGGCTCGTCGATCATGTTGGACGAGGGCCGGACGCCGAGGGCCGGACCGGGGCGGGGGACTTACAGGCCATGCGAGCACTGCGCATACTGCTGATCGTCGCCGTGATCCTCGGCGGCGTCTTCGTCGCCGTGGACCGAATAGCGGTGACCTACGCGGAGTCCGAGGCCGCCGACCGCATCAAGGTGGGGGCCGCGCGGGCGGCCTCGACCGACGTCTCCATCAAGGGCTTCCCCTTCCTCACCCAGGCCGCGGACAAGCGCTTCGACGAGGTCGACGTCACCCTCACCGGCGTCGAGGCGAGCGCCGGCAGCCGTCGCATCACGATCAGCGAGATGACGGCCGCCTTCCAGGACGTCAAGGTCGACGACGACTACTCCGGCGCGACCGCCGCCACCGCCTCCGGCACCGCGCTGATCTCGTACGAGGACCTCACCCGGGCCGCCCGTAACGACGTCACCGTCTCGTACGGCGGCAACGGCAAGGTCAAGGTCACCGGCGGTTTCCAGATCTTCGGGCGCACCCTCTCGCGGAGCGTGGTCTCCACGGTGACGCTGGCGGAGGGGAACACGATCCGGGTCAGGGCCGACGAGGTGCCCGGCGAGGGCATCCCCGGGCTCGAAGACCTCATCCGCAAGCGCACCGACTTCGACCGGCAGATAGGCGACCTGCCGCAGGGCATGAAGCTGTCGAAGGTCGAGGCGCGCGAGGACGGCGTGGCGATAACGGTCACCGGCAAGAACGTCGTCCTGGCGGGCTGAACCCTGGCGCGGCGGCGGTCCGGAGGCGGCCCGACCCCGCCCGGAGGCGGTCCTGCCGCCGTCCACGAGCGGTCCTGTCACCGCTCCCGCCACATACTGAGACACCGTTGTCCGCTCCGCAGATAGCGGCGCCCGACACCCGTCCCGCGCCCCCGCCGTGACCCCCTGCTCCCGCGATCACATCCCACATCGCGGACGATCGCGTCTCAAAATACGACACACCGGTGACATGGCCGCCCGTCCGTCCCTACGATCGGACGCATGAAGCGACAGGCGGATCTCACGAAGCGGCGGGCAGTAGACCTGTGCCGCGTCGCCGCCATGCTCTGTCGCTCCGTCTGAGCGGGACGCTCACGTCCCGTATTCCTCAGGCCCTTCGACTTCGTCGGGGCCACCCCGTGTAGCCGTACGCCCGCCGATGACGCGTACCCGAAACACCCCGCACCACCCCGCCGCACACTGCCCCGGAGGAGAAACAGCATGGCTCGCAGCGACGTCCTGGTAGACGCCGACTGGGTCGAGGCCAACCTCGACAACCCGCAGGTCGCGATCGTCGAGGTCGACGAGGACACCTCGGCCTACGAGAAGAACCACATCCGCAACGCCATCCGGATCGACTGGACCAAGGACCTCCAGGACCCGGTCCGCCGCGACTTCATCGACCAGGAGGGCTTCGAGAAGCTCCTCTCGGCGAAGGGCATCGCGAACGACACCACCGTGGTCCTCTACGGCGGCAACAACAACTGGTTCGCCTCCTACGCCTACTGGTACTTCAAGCTCTACGGCCACCAGGACGTCAAGCTCCTCGACGGCGGCCGCAAGAAGTGGGAGCTGGACTCCCGCGACCTGGTCGCCGAGGTCCCGCAGCGCCCCGCGACCGAGTACAAGGCCAAGGCCCAAAACACCTCCATCCGCGCCTTCCGCGACGACGTCGTGGCCGCGATCGGCGCCCAGAACCTGGTCGACGTCCGCTCGCCCGACGAGTTCAGCGGCAAGCTGCTCGCCCCGGCCCACCTCCCGCAGGAGCAGTCGCAGCGCCCCGGCCACGTGCCCAGCGCCCGCAACATCCCCTGGTCGAAGAACGCCAACGACGACGGCACCTTCAAGTCGGACGACGAGCTCAAGGCCCTCTACCAGGAGGAGCAGGTCGACCTGGCGAAGGACACCATCGCGTACTGCCGTATCGGTGAGCGCTCCGCGCTGACCTGGTTCGTGCTGCACGAGCTGCTCGGCGTCGAGAACGTCAAGAACTACGACGGCTCCTGGACCGAGTACGGCTCCCTCGTCGGCGTGCCGATCGAGCTCGGCGCCAACAAGTAGAACCCCGGACGTCAGACCTCCGGACCCCTCGACCGTAAGGACAGAAAACATGTGTGGAGCGCAGCCCGGCGGCCCCGACGCCTCGACGATCAAGCCCGGTGAGACCACGATCCAGGGTTACGTGACCAAGGACGGCGAGCCCGTCACCGGTTACGTGCGCCTGCTGGACTCGACCGGCGAGTTCACCGCCGAGGTGCCGACCTCGGCGACCGGCCAGTTCCGCTTCTACGCGGCCGAGGGCACCTGGACCGTGCGCGCCCTCGTCCCGGGCGGCACCGCCGACCGTACGGTCGTGGCGCAGCACGGCGGTCTCGCGGAGGTCGCCATCGCGGTGTGACACCGCACACCGGACCGGCCGAAGGGCCGCACCTCCTGGGGGGTTGGACGCCGACCAGGACATGAGGTGCGGCCCTTCGGTCATGCCCGCGCGCGCGGGCGTACCGTGAGGGTATGTACGCGCGGCGCCGTCACGTCTACTTCGTGATGATGGGGGCCTGCCTGGCGCTCTTCGTGGGCGCGTGGGCCGTGGTCCGGCTGTGGTCGATGCCGGTCGCGATCGGGATGTGCGTCGTCGCCATGCTCATTCCGCCGGTCGCCGCGATGATCGCCAACCGGCGGGGTCCGGAGGACCGCTGGTGGGACGACCCCTCGGGCGACCCGAAGTCCGACGAGTGGTGGGACGAACTGGACGGGAAGAAGCGCCGCGGGCTTTGAGCCCGTCCCCGCTCGCCCTGGGGCACGAGCTAGTACACGAGCGCCTGGACGCCGTCCACGAGCGCCTCGGAGACGAACACCTGCGCCCCGGCGATCCGCGCCCCCTCGATGAGGTCCTTCTCCTCGATACCGCGCCGGGCGGCACACTGCGTGCAGACGGTGATCCGCCCGCCGCCCGCCTGGATTCCGTCGATGAGATCGGGCAGCGGCGCCGCATGCGGCAGCTCGAACTCGGCGGCCCGCCCGGGCAGCGCGAACCACGAGGACTCCCCGGTCAGCCAGAGCGACACCTCGACCCCACTGGCCACGGCGACGGCCGCCACGGTGAAGGCCTGCGAGCACCGCTCGGGAGCGTCGGCCCCGGCGGTCACCTTGATCACGAGCTTCTTCGCCATATGCCGAACTGTAATACGAGGCGGTACAACCGGGGCCGCTTCCCGCAGGTCAGTTGGGTGCGCGGGTGACGAACCCGCGGTTCAGGTCTTGTGGGGGGACCCAATTGGAATCCGAAGAAACACCCGAAGTGCCCGCTCAGGGCAAGACGCGGCCCAGGGGGCGTACCGCCCTGCTCATCGCCGCCGCGGCGCTCCTGGGCATCACCGGGGGCACCGCCGTCGGCTACACGATCCAGGCGGGCCGGGCGCCGACGCCGCTGCCGCCGCTGAACCAGCCCGCGCTGGCGTACCCGGCGAAGCCGCTGCCGCCCGGCGTGGTGGCCGACCACCAGGTCAGGACGGACGGCGATCTGCGCAAGCTGCTGCTGCCGCGGCCGGCGGGGGCGCGTGAGCCCGAGGAGCGCTGGCTGCGCGAGGGCTGGATGGGCGCGGACGAGTACGCCGAAGATTTCGTGCGGCCGAACGGCGCTCTTGCGTACCAGCTGGAACTGGGGATCCGCCGGACTGCCGTCACCAGCTGGGACACGGGCGCCGATCGGAGCATCGTCATCTCGCTGACGCAGTATCGTCCCGGCGACTCGGTCGGCGCGGTCGAGCACGGCGACGGGCTGCGCGCGGACGCGGCGGACGATGCGGGCGGCGACGGAGAAGCCGTCAAGGGCAGCGGAAACGGCCGCTACTACGTTCTTCCGGTGTGGCAGAAGGCCGGCTACGAGGACCTCTACGAGGCCCGGGCCTATGTCCACCGCGGCGACGTCCTGGTCGAGATCCACATCTTCGACTCCAAGAAGATCAGCGGCGCCGATATCCGGACGCTGGCCGAACGACAGCTGGAGCGCCTGTGAGCGACGACCGGAACCCGATCCCCGAGGCGCCTACGGCTCCCGAGGCGCCCACGGCTTCCGAGGCCCCGGCGACAGGCGCGCCGTCAGCGGGCGCTCGGCGTCGCAGGCTGCTCGCCGCCGCGCTGCCCTCCGTACTCGTCCTCGGGGCGGTCGGCGGCGGGATCACCTACACGGTGAGCACCGCGCGGGGCGCCGATCGCACCGCGCCGACCACGGTCTGGGCCACGCCCGACGCGGCCGGGAAGGACCCGGCGGCCGACGTTGTCGAGAAGGGCCGCGCCTCGACGCCGATGAGCAAGCTGCTGCTGCCCGTGCCCCGTGGGTACCGCCTCGGGCCGGACATCGACTCCTACGGCAACGACAGCGAGCTGACCGAGAAGCAGGCGGTCGCCGTTCTCAAGGAGGACGGCCGGGGTCTGTCCGGCAAGAAGCGCCGCGACTTCGAGAAGAAGGTCGGCAAGCTGGGCATTCAGGGCATGGCGATGCGTTCCTTCGTCTCCCAGCGGGAGGCGGACGTCCTCGTCGTCGAGATCAGGATCACCCGCATGAAGAACAAGAAGCATCTCGCCGACCTGCACGGGCTCCGCACCGGCCTTTTCGCGCTGCTGGAGTTCCCGAAGGGGCCGAAGGTCAAGGGGCACGCGAAGGCGGCGTGCTTCGTGGCGCCTCAGGTCGAGGAGGAGGACGGCACCAAGCCAGGGGACCGGCTCGACGGAATGATCTGCTCGGCGTACGACTCCGAGCTGTCGGTGACCGTCTCGGCGTACGGCAGCAAGCCGTTCGACAAGGCGGAGGTCGCCGAGCTGGTGAAGAAGCAGCTCGACCACATCGCGTCCCCGGGGGAGTACGTATGACCGACCAGATCGTCACCGAAGCCGCTCCCGGCGCTCCCGACGTCCCTGACGCCCCCGCGGCGCCGAAGCCGCGCGACCGGCGCGTGCTGCGGGCCGTCGCCCGCTGGACCGCCGCCGTGGTGGTCTGTGCCGGGCTCGGCACGGCAGCGGCCGCCGGTATCACCGCCCTGGACCGTACCGACGTGCCCGGGCTCGCCACCGAGGACGACGGCCGCTGGGCGTACCCGAAGCTGACCCGGCCCGCCCTGCCGGCCGGCTCCCCGCGCCCCTTCACCCCCGGCAACACCGGCGAGGTCCACCACGCCGACCTGCGCGCGCTGCTGCTGCCGGCGCCGGCCGGCGCGAAGCCCGACGCGAAGATCAACGGCGGCTGGGGCACCGTGGACCAGTTCCTCTCCGTCTACGAGAAGGACGCCGTGCCGGCGCTCAAGCAGGCCCTGGCGGACGCCGCACCGCGGGGTATCGCCGCCCGCGCCTGGACCATGCCGGACGGCACCACCACCCGGATCCATCTGGTGCGGTTCAGCTCGGTGGCGTACGCCGAGGGCTTCAAGGACAACGTCCTCAAGGTCGGATCGGACTCGGGGCCGGCGCTCGTCGGCGCGTCCGAGGGCCGGATCGAGAGTGACCTGAGCGGGGAGATCCGGGTGGCGTACACGGCGGTGTACCCCTTCACGGAGAAGGCGCCGCACGGACCTGAGCAGACCCGGTGGGCCTACGTCCAGGCGGGGGACACGCTCGCCCTGATCGTCCAGTCCCGCAAGGGGACGGCGCCGCTGGTGCCGTTCCAGCAGACCGTCGCCCTGCAGAACCAGCTGCTCGGCTGACGCACACCTCACAGCGAGCGCCGGACCCCGGCCCATTAAGCTGGAGTCCGGCCCGTTCTGCCTTCACGCTCATTCGAGGAGCACCCGTGATCGTTTTCTTCGAAGCTCTCCTGGTCCTGGTCTGCGTCGGCGTGCTCGCCTTCACCGGACTGGCCGTGAAGAAGCTGTACCAGGGCCAGCGCTAATCCCCCAGAGAGACCGGCAGAGCTGAACTCATGATCGAGATCCCGTCCGACCTCAACCCGGACCTCGTCCCCCTCGCGTTCCTCCTCGGTACGTGGGAGGGAGCGGGTGTCTCCGACTTCCCCGGCGCCGAGAAGTGCAACTTCGGTCAGTCGGTCACCTTCAGTCACGACGGTCGGGACTTCCTCGAGTACGTCTCGCACTCCTGGGTCCTCGACACCGAGGGCAACAAGGTCCGCCCGCTGGAGAGCGAGGCCGGCTACTGGCGTATCGACAAGGACCGCAAGGTCGAGGTCACGATGGTCCGTGACCAGGGCATCGTCGAGGTCTGGTACGGCGAGCTGGCCGACCAGAAGCCGCAGATCGACCTGGCGACGGACGCCGTCGCGCGTACCGCCGCCTCCGGGCCGTACAGCGGTGGCAAGCGACTTTACGGCTACGTCAAGAGCGACCTGATGTGGGTGGGCGAGAAGGCCACCCCCGAGGTCCCGCTGCGGCCGTACATGTCGGCGCACCTGAAGAAGGTCGTCACGCCCGAGGAGGTCGCCGACATGGCGCGCAGCCTCGGTGACCTGCCGGACGACGGCATCGCCTTCTTCAAGTAGTTCAAGAGGTTCAAATAGGCCGTTCTCTTCCTGTGGGCGGCTCGCCGCGTCCTCCTACACTGGAGGGCGTGGTGAGCACCGACTGGAAGAGCGACCTGCGGCAGCGCGGCTACCGGCTGACGCCCCAGCGCCAGCTTGTCCTGGAGGCCGTGGACACCCTGGAGCACGCGACCCCCGACGACATCCTCGTCGAGGTGCGCAAGACCGCGTCGGGAGTGAACATCTCGACGGTGTACCGGACGCTGGAGCTCCTGGAGGAGCTGGGTCTGGTCAGCCATGCCCATCTCGGGCACGGCGCTCCGACCTACCATCTCGCCGACCGGCACCACCACCTCCACCTCGTCTGCCGGGACTGCACGGACGTGATCGAGGCGGAGGTCGACATCGCCGCCGAGTTCACCGGCAAGCTCCGCGAGACGTTCGGCTTCGAGACGGACCTCAAGCACTTCGCGATCTTCGGGCGGTGCCGGGACTGCTCCCTGAAGGCGCGGAGCGCCGAGTCGTAGGCTTGCCCGTATGAAGAGCCCTCTGCTGTCGCTGCCCGGCGCCGTCCCCGCCGAGGGAAGCGACGAAGGTGTCGCCGCCCACTACGGCGACCTGTTCCGTGAGCAGCGCACCCTCGCCGCCGGCACCGGCCTGGTCGATCTCTCGCACCGCGGTGTCGTCACCGTCTCCGGTGAGGACCGGCTGAGCTGGCTGCACCTGCTGCTGACCCAGCACGTCAGCGAGCTGCCGCCCGGCCGAGCCACCGAGGCGCTGATCCTGTCGGCGAACGGCCACATCGAGCACGCCCTCTATCTCGTCGACGACGGCGAGACGGTCTGGGCTCATGTCGAACCCGGTACTCAGGAGGCGCTCATCGGCTACCTGGAGTCGATGAAGTTCTTCTACCGGGTGGAAGTCGCCGACCGTACGGACGAGTTCGCGGTGGTCCACCTGCCGGCCGGTTCCATCTCCCCGGTCCCGGACGGCGTGGTCGTACGGGAGACCGCGCACGGCCGCGATCTCTTCCTGCCGCGGGCCCAGCTGGAGTCGTACGCCGCCGAGCACGGCCCGGCGGTCGGCATCCTGGCGTACGAGGCGCTGCGTATCGAGGCGCACCGCCCGCGGCTCGGTTTCGAGACCGACCACCGGACCATTCCGCACGAGCTGGGCTGGATCGGCAGCGCGGTGCACCTGCAGAAGGGCTGCTACCGCGGGCAGGAGACCGTGGCCCGCGTCCACAACCTGGGGAAGCCGCCGCGCCGGCTGGTCTTCCTGCACCTGGACGGCAGTGAGGTGCACCTGCCGGGCCACGGCACGCCCGTACGGCTCGCGGCCGACGGTGCCGAGGGCCGCCAGCTCGGCTTCATCACCACCTCGGCCCGCCACCACGAGCTGGGGCCGATCGCGCTGGCGATGGTGAAGCGCAATGTGCCCCTGGATGCTCAGCTGGTCGCCGGGGACACGGCGGCGGCGCAGGAAGTCGTCGTCGAGCCGTAGCCCCGGCCGGAGGGGGGTCGTGGCCCGGGCCGGCCATGGGGCCGGCGGGTCAGACCTCGACGATCACCGTGAACGGGCCGTGATTCGTGAGCGAGACGCGCATGTCCGCTCCGAACCGGCCCGTTTCCACGCGCGCGCCGAGCTTCCGCAGCTGCGCCACCACCTCGTCGACGAGGGGTTCGGCCACCTCGCCCGGGGCCGCCGCGTTCCACGTGGGCCGGCGGCCCTTGCGGGCGTCCCCGTAGAGGGTGAACTGAGAAATCACCAGCAAGGGCGCATTCACGTCCGAACAGGATTTCTCTCCCTCCAGAATGCGGACGGACCACAGCTTTCTGGCCAGCTGCGCCGCCTTCTCCGGTGTGTCCTCGTGGGTGACTCCCACCAGCACACACAGCCCTTCGCCGACGATCTCGCCGACCGTCTCACCGGCCACGACGACGCTCGCGCCGTCGACCCTCTGCACCACTGCTCGCATACGCACCAACCTATCCGGGGGCCGAACGGGTGCAGAGCGCCTGCACGTGCACGGTGAGGAGTGGCACGATGCCAGTCAGGCGGTGCGGCTGCGCACCGGTCGAGGGGACTGATGTGGATGAGTACACCTGGCGCCGGGCAGACGCCCGGTCCGGTATCGACGGCACGGGCCCGTGCGAGCGGCGGCAGTATGCGTCCGCCCGTGCAACGGAGTGTCGATCTGGCCCTGCCCGACCAGCGGCGGCCCGAGATCGCGGAACTGCGCCTTCCTGAGCTGCGGGCGCTGCGCCGTGACGCGCAGGGCGACGAGGCCGATCTGAGTTACGTACGGCGGCTGCTCCAGGGGCGGATCGACATCCTGCGGGCGGAGCTGTCGCGCCGGTCCGACTCGGACACGCCGGTGGTGGACCGGGATGTCGTGGACCGGGGGGTGGTGGGCCGGCTGTCGGAGATCCTGGCCGACTCGCCCTCGCGGCACCGCACCTCCGCCCGTCATGTGACGGTCTCCACGCCGCGGGGGGAGGAGTACCGCCTGCTGGCCGCCGAGATGCTCGGCGAGGTGGAGCTTTCCGACCTCGGGGCGCGTACGGACGAGGAGCTGAAGGCGGCGATGGGGCGGCTGGCGGCGTACGAGCAGCAGGTCTCGCGGCGCCGTCAGCAGTTGCAGCGGACGGCCGACGACTGCAGCGCGGAGATCGCCCGCCGCTACCGCGAAGGCGAGGCGCAGGTCGACGACCTGTTGATGTGAGGGAACGACCGACGCTTGTCCCTCGGTTGATATGACCGGGGCTGTGGAAATCCTGGTGCGGCTCGTTCACGCGTGCGCCTAGCGTGGATGTCATGAGCCTCGATGTCCGTACGGTCAGCGCGTCCGAATTCCCCGACTGGTTGAAGGCCCTGAAGACCGGCTTCCTGAAGCCGCCGGTGATTGCGGCCGAGGAGGCGGCCCACCGGCTGCGGCACGTCGACCTCTCCCGTGTCCACGGCGTGTTCGACGGCGGCCGTATCGTCGCCACGTACCGCTCCTTCGCCCAGGAGCTGACCGGTGTCGGCGGCGCCCCGCTCGCCGCCAACGCCGTGAGCCAGGTGACCGTCTCGCCGACCCACCGGCGCCGGGGGCTGCTCAGCCGGATGATCACCGCCGATCTGGCGGTGGCGAAGGAGCGGGGTGACGCGGTCGCCACGCTGATCGCCGCCGAGTATCCGATCTACGGCCGGTACGGCTTCGGCCCGGCGACGTGGGCCGCCGAGTGGGCCGTCGACGTGCGCCGCGCCGGGATCGATCCGCGCTGGTCGGGGCCCGAGGACGGGGGCCGGATCGAGCTCGTGGACACCACGGAGATCCGCAAGACCGGCCCCGAGGTGCACGATCGGCTGCGCGCCCGGCAGCACGGCGTGGTGAGCCGTCAGACGCGTGGCTGGGATCTGGTGACGGGGCAGGTGCGGGAGGAGTCGTATCCGTACACCGAGCCGTTCTCCGTGCTCTACCGCTCGGCGACGGGTGAGACCGAGGGGATGCTCACCTACACCGCCGACGACAAGTGGGGGGACAACAAGCAGCCGTTGAACACCGCCACCGTCAAGGACTTCCTCGCCCTCACACCGGCGGCGGAGCGGGCGCTGTGGCACTACCTCTGTTCGGTCGACTGGATCACCACGGTCCGCAGTGGCTACCGCGCCCCCGACGACCTGCTGCCGCTGCTCCTGCCGGACCCGCGCGCGGCCCAGCTGATCACGCACGCGGACATGCTGTGGGTGCGGGTGCTCGATCCCGTACGGCTCCTTGAGTCGAGGACGTACGGCGCGTCGGGGCGGCTGGTGCTTGAGCTGCGTGACGGGCTGGGGCTGGCCGGCGGCCGCTACCGGCTGGAGGCGGAGCCGGGCGGCGCGTCCTGCGCGCCGGCCACCGAGTCGCCCGATCTGGTCATGGACATAGCCGAGTTGGGGACGCTGAGCCTGGGCGACGAGTCGGTCGTACGGCTGGTGGCGCTCGGCCGGGTGGAGGAGGCGGCGCCGGGGGCGGCCGCGCTGGCGGACACGCTGCTGCGCACGTCGCGGCGGCCCTGGTGCCCGGACGTCTTCTGAGCCAAGCTCCAGCGGTGACGGGCGGCGGGCATGTGAGCGGGAAGGTCCGGCGTGGCCTCGTACCCTCCTCGTATGGAGACCACCGGACTGCGTGAGCGCAAGAAGCGGCAGACCCGCCGCGCCCTCTCGGACGCCGCCATCGCCCTCTTCCTCGACCGGGGCTTCGACGCGGTCTCGGTCGCCGAGGTCGCGGCCGCCGCCGACGTCTCCAAGCCGACCCTGTTCCGGTACTTCCCGGCCAAGGAGGACCTGGTCCTGCACCGCTTCGCGGACCATGAGGCCGAGGAGTCCCGGGTGGTGGCCGCCCGCCCCGAGGACGAGTCCCCCCTGGCCGCGCTGCACCGCCACTTCCTGGACGGGCTGGCCCGCCGCGATCCCGTGACGGGGCTGAGCGACGACGCCGGCGTGCTCGCCTTCCTGCGGCTGCTGTACGGGACGCCGAGTCTGGTGGCCCGGCTGTACGCGTACCAGCAGCGGTCCGAGGAGGCGCTCGCCGAGGCCCTCGGCGGCGGGCTCGCCGCACGGCTCGCAGCGGGGCAGATCGTCGCCGTCCGGCGGGTCCTCGCCGAGGAGAACGGCCGCCGGATCGCCGCAGGCGAGAGCGCCGACGCGGTGTACCCGGACGCGGTGGCCGCTGCCGACCTCGCCTTCCGGCAGCTGACGGACGGGCTCACCTGATTCGGACGGGCCGATCTTTACCAAGTAAAAAACGTTACTCGGTTATGTCATTGGCTATGCTCGGTGCAATGACGTCACTCGACCATGAACTCACCACGGAACGGGCCTACCACGACACCTGCCGCACCGCCCTCGACCGCATGGTCGACGGCGCCGCCGAGCAGGTCGTCACCGGCGAGGACGTCGCCGCGTCCGGCGCCGACGCCGAAGCCCTCGGCTACCACCTGCGCAGCCACGCCAAGGAGCTCCGCGAGCAGCGACCCGGCCCGCTCTTCTTCGGCCGGCTCGACCTCCAGGACGGCCGGCGCCACCACATCGGCCGCCGCAGGATCAGCGAGCGCCCGGCCGATCCGCCCCTCGTCATCGACTGGCGCGCCCCGGTCGCGCGCTCCTTCTACCAGGCGAGCGCCCGCGATCCACAGGGTGTGGACGTACGCCGCCGATTCGGCTGGGCTCCCGCGAGCACCGGCGCCTCCGCCGATCTGACCGGCCTGGAGGACGAACACCTCGCGGCCGGCGACAGCCGGATCAGCGCCATCGTCGCCGGGGAGATCGAGCGGCCGCGCGTGGGCCCGATGCGCGACATCGCCGCCACCATCCAGCCCGAACAGGACGACCTCGTCCGCGCCGACCTGGCCACGACCGTCTGCGTCCAGGGCGCTCCAGGCACCGGCAAGACCGCCGTCGGGCTGCACCGGGCCGCGTACCTCCTCTACACCCACCCGCAGCGGATCCAGCGCGGCGGCCTGCTGATCCTGGGCCCCAACCGCACCTTCCTCTCCTACATCTCCGAAGTGCTGCCCTCGCTCGGCGAGACCGGCATCCGCCAGTCGACGGTCGAGGAGGAGATCGGCCGCGGCCATGAGGTCCGGGCCGTCGATTCGGAGGCCGCGGCGGTCGTCAAGCACGACGCCCGGATGGCCCGCGTGCTGCACCGGGCGCTCTACGCCCGGGTGGCGGCCCCGGCCGACTCCCTCGCGGTGCCGGACGGTTCGTACCGCTGGCGGGTGCCGTGCGAGGCGCTCGCGGAGATCGTCGAGGAGGTACGGGCCGAGGCGCCGCCGTACGCGGTCGGCCGGGAGCGGATCCGGACCCGCGCCGTGCGCGCCGTCCAGCTCCAGGCCGAGCGGCGGTCGGGCCCGCGCGGCGCCGCCTGGACCGGGAAGATCGCCCGGGCGCGGGCGGTGAGCGCGTTCGTGGACGCCTGCTGGCCGAAGGTCACCCCCGAGGAGGTCCTCGCAGATTTCCTCACCGACCCCCGCGACGCACTGCTGACCCCCGAGGAGCGGGCGGCGATCCGCTGGGTCGCGCCCCCGCGTTCGTACCGGTCCGCGAAGTGGTCGGCGGCCGATCTCGTCCTCCTCGACGAGCTCGCCTGCCTGATCGAACGGCCCGCGGGTTACGGCCACGTGGTCGTCGACGAGGCACAGGACCTCTCGCCGATGCAGTGCCGGGCGATCGGCCGCCGCGCGGACTTCGGTTCGCTCACGGTCCTGGGCGACCTGGCCCAGGGCACCACGCCCTGGGCGGCCCGCAGCTGGTCCGAGCACCTCTCGCACCTCGGCAAACCGCAGGCCGCAGTGGTGCCGTTGACGACCGGCTTCCGCGTGCCGGCGGCGGTCGTCGAGCTCGCCAACCGGCTGCTGCCGTCGCTCGCGGCCGAGGTGCCCGAGGCCCGATCGCTCCGGAGCGACGGGGAGTTGACGTTCCGCCGGGTGGACGACGTGGTCGCGGGCGCGGCCGAGGCGGTACGGGCCGCGCTGGACCACGAGGGGTCGGTCGGGGTGATCGCGGAGGACGGGCTCGTACCGCGTCTGGCCGAGGCGCTCCCGCCCCACGCGCGCGTGACGGTCCTGCCGGCGAGCATCGCCAAGGGGCTGGAGTACGACCACGTGGTGGCGGTGGAGCCGTCCGCCATCGTGGCGGCCGAACGTCGCGGGCTGCACCGGCTGTACGTGGTGCTGACCCGGGCGGTCTCCCGGCTTGACGTGGTCCACGCGCGCGACCTGCCGGAGGCCCTCACGCGCGCGTGAGGGCCTCCGGCAGGTGGTGGCGGGGGTCAGAGGGCGGCGTGGACGGGGGCGGAGGAGTTCGCCGGGCCGGTGGCGGTGTCGTCGGCCGGGGCCTTGGGCCGCCGCAGCACGGTGAAGGCGACGGCGAACGCGGCGAGAAGGAGCCCGGTGCCGACGGCGAACGCCAGGTGGTAGCCGTCGGTGAGCGCCTGGGCCGGGGCGGCGCCGGCCGCGAGGCTGCTCTTGGTGGTGGACGCCGCGAGCGTGGAGAGGACGGCCACCCCGAGCGCCATGCCGATCTGCTGGGTGGTGTTGAAGAGCCCGGAGGCCAGGCCCGCGTCCTCCTCCTTCGCGCCGGACATCCCGAGCGTGGTCAGCGCGGGCAGGGCGAGGCCGAAGCCCGCGGCGAGCAGCATGACCGGGAGCAGGTCGGTGACGTAGCTGGCGTGGACGGGGACGCGGGCGAGCAGTCCGAGGACACCGACGAGCAGGACGAGGCCGGTGAGCAGGACGTTGCGCTCGCCGAAGCGGGCGTTGAGGCGGGCGGAGACGCCGAGCGAGACGGTGCCGATGACCGCGGCCGCGGGGAGCATGGCGAGCCCGGTCTTGGCGGCGCCGTATCCGAGGACCTTCTGCATGTAGAGGGCGACCAGGATCTGGAAGGAGAAGAGCGCGGCCACCATCAGCATCTGGACGAGGTTGGCGCCCACGACGCTGCGGGAGCGCAGGACGCGCAGCGGCATCAGGGGGCTGCGGGCCGTGGCCTGGCGGACGAAGAAGCCGGCGAGCAGTACGGCGGCGAGGGCGCCGAAGCCGAGGGTGTGGGCCGCGGTCCAGCCGTACTCCTCGACCTTGACGACGGTGTAGATGCCGGTCATCAGGCCCGCGGTGACGAGCAGCGCGCCGATCGCGTCCGCGCCCGCCTTGAGGCCGAGCCCGCGGTCGGCGGGCAGGACGGGGACGGCGAGGGCGAGGGCGGCGACGCCGATCGGCAGGTTGATGAAGAAGATCCAGTGCCAGTCGAGGGCGTCGGTGAGGATTCCGCCGAGGACCTGCCCGATGGAGGCTCCGGCGGCGCCGGTGAAGCTGAAGACGGCGATCGCCTTGGCGCGTTCCTTGGGCTCGGTGAAGAGCGTCACGAGGATGCCGAGGCTGACGGCGGCGGCCATGGCGCTGCCGATGCCCTGGAGGAAGCGGGCGGCGATGAGGACTGCCGGGGTGGTGGCGATGCCCGCGAGGAGGGAGGCGACGGTGAAGACCGCCGTGCCGGCGAGGAACATCCGCTTCCGGCCGATGAGGTCGCCGAGCCGTCCGGCGAGCAGCAGCAGGCTGCCGAACGCGATCAGGTAGGCGTTGACGACCCAGCTGAGGCCGGCGGGGGTGAAGCCCAGGTCGCTCTGGATGGCCGGCATCGCCACGGTCACGATCGAGCCGTCGAGAACGATCATCAGGAGGCTGGTGGCGATGACTCCGAGGGCCAGCCAGCGGGAGCGGGGGACAGGGCCGGACGAGCGGGCGGAGGCGGCGGACATGGGTCTCTCCTGTTCGCGGGGGCCCACGCCGAAGGGGCCCGACAAGAAAGACCGTAGCAGATAGTTCCGTTGCAGACTATTTGTTTGTGACCCTCTTGCGAGGGGGGCGGGGTGAGAGGCCGCTACTGCTCGCGCTGGCGGGCGCGCCGGGCCGGCCGGGGGCTCTCGACGGGGGTGGCCAGGTGCCCCTCGGTCAGCAGCCCGAGCGCCCTGACCAGCGCCGCCCGGTCGGCCTCGGGCAGCGAGGCGAGCGCCTGCTCGTGGACCCCGTCCACGATCTTCTGACTCCGCCGGGCGACCCGCGCGCCTTCCTCGGTCACCGCGATGATCCGCGCCCGCCGGTCCTGCTCGGAGGGTCGGCGCTCGGCCAGTCCGGCCTTCTCCAGCGCGTCCACGGTCACCACCATCGTGGTCTTGTCCATGTCGCCGATCTCGGCGAGCTGCGCCTGGGTCCGCTCCTCGGCGAGCGCGTGGACGAGCACGCAGTGCATCCGCGCGGTCAGCCCGATCTCGGCGAGCGCCGCCGACATGCGCGTACGCAGGACATGACTGGTGTGGTCCAGGAGGAACGACAGGTCCGGTTCGGTGCGGGCGGGTGCCATGGCGGTCATGCCGCCAGCGTAACAATTCGGTCCGTCGCGGATTATCCAGAACTGGACTTTCCTCGGCCCCGGAAACTTCGGCGCCGGGCAAATAGGAAAGGCAAGGAGGTCACCCGCTCCTTGCCACTCTCAACATATAGCGCACCGGGGGGCTTGCGGCAAGGCCCCGGTCGTGGCGCAGAATCACCGGTCTCAAGCCAACTACCTGCGGAAATGGGTGCGTGTGATGATCGACGTGATCGTGGTCGGCGGCGGTCCGACCGGGCTGATGCTCGCCGCCGAGCTGCGGCTGCACGGCGTGCGCGTGGTCGTGCTGGAGAAGCTCACCGAGCCGACCGGGCAGTCTCGCGGGCAGGGCCTGCATGTGCGCAGCGTCGAGCTGACGGACCAGCGCGGCCTGCTGGACCGGTTCCTCGCGGTCAGTGAGAAGTTCCAGGTCGGAGGTCTTTTCGGCGGCATCATGAAGCCGTGGCCCGACCAGCTGGACACGGCCCACCCTTACGGCCTCGCCACGCCCCAGCCGGTGACCGAGCGGCTGCTCGAAGAGCGCGCCCTCGAGCTGGGTGCCGAACTCCGGCGCGGCCGCGAAGTGGTCGGGCTGAGCCAGGACCAGGACGGGGTGACCGTCGAACTGGCGGACGGAGAGCGGCTGCGCTCACGCTATCTCGTCGGGTGCGACGGCGGCCGCAGTGCGGTGCGCAAGCTGCTCGGCGTCGGCTTCCCGGGCCAGCCCGCCACGGTCGAGACGCTGCTGGGTGACATGGAGGCGACCGAGGACCCGGCGACGATCGCCGCCGTGGTCGCGGAAGTCCACAAGACCCAACTGAGGTTCGGCCTCCAGCCCCTCGGGGAGGGGAGGTACCGCGTCGTCGTGCCCGCCGACGGCGTGCGCGAGGACCGGGCGACCGCGCCGACCCTCGATGAGTTCAAGCGGCAGCTGCGGGCGTACGCGGGCACCGACTTCGGGGTGCACTCGCCGCGCTGGCTGTCTCGCTTCGGCGACGCCACCCGACAGGCGGAGCGCTACCGGGTCGGCCGCGCGCTGCTGGCCGGCGACGCGGCGCACATCCACCCGCCGACCGGCGGGCAGGGGCTCAATCTCGGCATCCAGGACGCGTTCAACCTCGGCTGGAAGCTCGCCGCCGAGGTGAACGGCTGGGCGCCGGAAGAGCTCCTCGACACCTACCACGCCGAACGGCACCCGGTGGGCGCCCGCGTCCTGGAGAACACCCGCGCGCAGATCACCCTCCTGGGGACCGACCCGGGGGCGACCGCGCTGCGGGAGCTGTTCTCGAAGCTGATGGACTTCGAGGAGGTGAACCGGTACGTGACCGAGATGGTCACCGCCGTCGGAGTCCGCTACGACTTCGGCGAGGGCCACGACCTGCTGGGCCGCCGGATGCGTGACGTACGGCTGAAGGAGGGCCGCCTCTACGAGCTGATGCACGGCGCCCGTGGCCTGCTGCTCGACCGCACCGGCCGACTCTCGGCGGCGGGCTGGGCGGACCGGGTCGACCACATCGTCGACCCGGCCGAGGAACTGGACGTCCCCGCGGTGCTGCTGCGGCCGGACGGACACGTGGCATGGGTCGGCGACGACCAGCAGGAGCTGCTGGACCGCCTGCGCCAGTGGTTCGGCGCTCCCGTCGACTGATCCCTACGCGCGGCGCGACGATGTTCGGCTCCCGGGGGAGTCGGTGGCTACACGCCGGTGGCGACACTCCAGCTAGCGGCTTGCTTGCAATTGTTAGCGATGCGAGGCATCCTCGGAAGCATGGCATCGCTCAACGTCGGCAATCTCGGTGAGTACCTCCGCGAGCAGCGGCGCACCGCGCAGCTCTCCCTGCGGCAGCTCGCCGAAGCCGCCGGGGTGTCCAATCCGTATCTGAGCCAGATCGAGCGCGGGCTGCGCAAGCCCAGTGCCGAGGTGCTCCAGCAGGTTGCCAAGGCCCTGCGGATCTCCGCCGAGACGCTGTACGTACGCGCCGGGATTCTGGACGAGCGGGAGCGGGAGGAGCTGGAGACGCGCGCCGTCATCCTGGCCGATCCCTCGATCAACGAGCGGCAGAAGCAGGTGCTGCTCCAGATCTACGACTCCTTCCGCAAGGAGAACGGTCTCGACACCGCCGATGCCGCAGCCGTCGCACCCCCCTCCGAAGACTGACCTCGCAGCACCCAACCGCATCCGGGAGGAACCCCAGTCATGGCCATCATCGAAGAGCTGCGTACGCCCCTCTACTTCGCCGCCGGTACGGCCGACCTCGCCGTCCAGCAGGCCCGCAAGGTCCCCGGCCTGATCGAGCAGCTGGCCGCTGAGGCGCCCGCGCGGATCGAGGCCGTGCGCAGTGCCGACCCCAAGGCCGTCCAGGAGAAGGTCACCACCCAGGCCAAGGAGGCCGGGGCCACCGTCCAGGCGAAGGTCACCGAGGTGCTCGGCAGCCTCGACACCGACCTGAAGAAGTTCGGTGAGACCGCCCAGGACCTGGCGCTCCGCGGGGTCGGTGTGGCCGCCGAGTACGCGGTGAAGGCGCGCGAGAAGTACGAGGAGGTCGCCGCCCACGGCGAGGAGGCCGTGAAGGCCTGGCGCGGCGGGGCGGCCGAGGAGATCGTCGAGATCGCCGTGGCCGTCGAGCCGAACGGCGACGAGGCGCACGGCTCCGAGACCAAGAGCGCCGCCAACGGTTCCGCGACCGCCAAGAGCGAGGACGCGGCGAAGGCCCGGCAGACCACGGGGCAGGACGTCCCCGCGCAGGGCGCCCAGGCCAAGAAGGCCCCCGCCCGCAAGGCCACGGCCCGCAAGGCCCCCGCGGCCGAGAAGTGACCGACGAGGAGATCCGGGAACGCCGTGGGCACCATCGGGGTGCCCACGGCGTTCTACGGGTACCTTGGCCGCGAGGCGCTTTTTCCACTCTCTAGGCGGTGCTCAGCATGTTGCTCACGGGATTCGGCACATTCCTCTCCCTGCTCTACCTCGCCATGCTCGTCCTCGCCGTGGTGGCCTTCGTCTTCGCGGCCGTGGCCCGCGAGGACGCCTACCGCGCGGCCGACAAGAAGACCAAGCCGTTCTGGCTGGTGATCCTCGGCATCGTGGTCGCCGTGAACCTCTTCGTCCCGATGCTGTTCCTGCAGATCGCCGGGCTCATCGCCACCATCGTCTTCATGGTCGACGTCCGGCCCGCGCTCCAGCAGGTCTCCGGCGGCGGCCGCGGCGGCCGGCGCGGCGGATCCAGCAGCGACGGCCCGTACGGCCCGTACAACGGCAACCGCTGACGAACGCGCCCCTGGAACGCCCGTAACGCCCGGTCCAGGACGGCCCAGGACCGGCCTAGGACCGGCCTCCGGGCCGGTCGAGCAGCAGCACCGCCACGTCGTCGGTCAGCTCGCCGCCGTTCAGCTCCCGCACCTGCGCCACCGCCGCCTCCAGCAGATCCTCGCCGCCGAGGCCCTCCGCCAGCTGCCGGTTGATCATGTCGACCATGCCCTCCTGGCCCAGCCGCGGCGTCCCCGGCCCCGCCGAGCGGCCCTCGATCAGGCCGTCGGTGTACATCATCAGGCTCCACGTGCCGCCCAGCTCCACCTGGCGGCGCGGCCAGCGGGCGTTCGGCAGCAGGCCGAGCGCCGGGCCGCTGTCCTCGTACGGCAGCAGCTGCGCGGCCCGGCCGTGCCGGGCGATCAGCGGGGACGGATGCCCGGCCAGGCACAGACCGGCCCGGCGGCCGTCCGGCGCAATGTCGACCGTGCAGATGGTCGCGAAGATCTCCTCGCTCTCCCGTTCGTGCTCCAGCACCTGCTGGAGCGTGGAGAGCAGCTCGTCGCCGCACAGGCCCGCGAAGGTCAGCGCCCGCCAGGCGATCCGCAGCTCCACGCCGAGCGCGGCCTCGTCCGGGCCGTGGCCGCAGACGTCGCCGATCATCGCGTGGACCGTGCCGTCCGGGGTGCGGACGGTGTCGTAGAAGTCGCCGCCGAGCAGCGCCCGGGACCGGCCCGGCCGGTAGCGGGCGGCGAACCGCAGGTCGGAGCCGTCCAGCAGCGGGGTGGGCAGCAGCCCGCGCTCCAGGCGGGCGTTCTCCTGCGCCCGGAGCCGGGACTCGGCCAGCTTCACCTGCACCGAGTCGGCGCGCTTGCGCTCCACGGCGTAGCGGATGGCCCGGCTCAGCAGCCGGCCGTCCAGCTCCTCGCGGAAGAGATGGTCCTGCGCCCCGACACGTACGGCCTCGGCCGCCAGCTCGGCGTCCGCGGAGGCGGCGAGCGCGAGTACGGCGTGGCGCGGGGCGAGCCGCAGGACCTGCCGCAGCGGGGCCAGGGCGTCGTCCGGCCGGCCGGGCAGCGCGAGGTCGACCAGGACGCAGTGCACGTCGTCGGTGAGCAGCCGCTCGGCCTCGGTGAGGTTGCGGGCGGTGCGGATCCGGACGCGGGTGCCGGCCGCGTCGAGCAGTTCGGGGACGGTGAAGGTGCCCGCCGGGTCGTCCTCGATCACCAGCAGGGTGAGATCGCCGCCGCTGACGCCGCCGGGGGTGCACTGGGTGCTCGACAGGGTCGCCTGGGCGGCGGTCCCCTGGGCGGTCTCCGCGACGACGGTCTCCACGGAGGCGGTGGTCCGCTGTCGCGGTACGGGTACGGGCATCGGTCCGGTTTCCTTCCCTCCCCCCGAGGGCGCGGCAGGACGCCGATCGACGTCCCGCCAGACGGGGACCATAGCGGTACGCGGCGGCCCAGCGGAATGGTGATCGACGAAGTGTGGATGGCATATGCCGCGCATGGGGAGGTAGTTGACCGCCGGGCCATGACGAACATCACGCGGGAGCGGCTTCAGTGCGTCATGTCGTAGGTCACATCGGGTACATGGCGTGGGTCACACACGAATACCTACAAAGGGGCCGCGCGCATCGGTCACGCACGAATGCCCACAAAGGGGCCGCGCACATCGGTCACACGCGCTGCCACGACGCCGGCCGCCACGAGCCCCGGCCCCACGGCACGCGCCGCTACGATCCCTGCCGCTACGACGCCGGGCGGACGACCCCGAGGATCTCCATCGACCCCGCGCCGGCCATCGTCACGTTCCGGCCCGGCCGCGGCGCGTGCACCATCGCGCCGCCGCCCACGTACATCCCGACATGGCTGGCGTCCTTGTAGTAGATGATCAGGTCGCCGGGCCGCATGTCCTTGATGTCCACGCGGGGCAGCAGCCGCCACTGCTCCTGCGAGGTGCGCGGGATGCCGCGTCCCGCCGCCGCCCAGGCCGACTGGGTCAGCCCGGAGCAGTCGTACGATCCCGGGCCCTCGGCGCCCCACACGTACGGCTTGCCGATCTGCTTGGTGGCGAACGCGACCGCCGCCTTGCCCTGTTCGGTCGTGGCGCCCTTGAGCCCCTTGAGCACGCCGGACTTCAGCCAGTCGTTCTGCTTCTTGTACTGCTCCTGCTCCTCCAGCTTGAGCAGGCGGGCCAGTTCCGCGGCCTCCAGCTGGGATTCCAGCTTCTTCGCGGCGGCGATCTTGTCGTTGATGTCCTTCTTGGCCTTGGCCTGCCTGACGCGGTTGGCCTCCAGCTTGGTCCACTCGGTGCTGGCGTCCTTGGTGTACGTCCGCAACTCGCCCTGGGTCCGCGTCAGTTCGGCGATCAGGTCCTTGGTGGCCTTCTGGCCCTGCCGGATGCGGCCCGCGCCGTCCAGGAAGAGCTGGGGGTCGTCGGTGAGCACGAGCTGCGCCTCGGGGGGCAGGCCGCCGCCGCGGTACTGGGCGCGGGCGGCCGCGCCCGCGCGGGCCTTCAGGTCGTCGATCCTGGCCTGGCCCGCGACGATCGCCTTGGCGAGCCGCACGATCTCGGCGGACTGCTGCTCGGCCCGCTCCTCGGCGAGGTTGTACGCGTCGGTGGCGACGGCCGCCTTGCGGTACAGCCCGTCGATCTCCTTGCGGACCTCTTCGAGGCTCTTCTTCGGCGGGGGCGGTGGCAGCGGGGCGGCGTACGCCGTCTGCATGGACGTGCCCAGCACCGTCAGGGCGCAGGCCACGGTGATCGCGGCGGTGGCGCTACGGCGTCGGTTCACAAGCTTCCCCCTCCGGATGCACACCAGTACACACGAAACCTGATTTACCGTCAGTAACTTTCAATGACATCGGCGATGGTGCCATGTGTCATGCCAAAGCAACAGAGGTACTGGCGGCCCGGCGGGCCACATCCACCCGTCTGAGACGAAAGATCGTCCGAGTGCGTTCCCTCGTCCGGCCGTGCCCTGCGCCACGTCCGCCAGGCGTGCCCGGGGCGCCGGGTCAGGGCGAGTTGGGCGCCAGGGCGTCCCAGGTGACGGTGATCTCGCCCTGCCGCCAGCGGCCCCGCGGGTCCACCAGCGGCCAGTCGGCGGCCAGCTCCCGCGCCGTACGGATCCAGCGCTGCCGGGCGCCCAGCGAGGCGTACGGCGCGGCCGCCGCCCAGGCCCGGTCGAAGTCGCGCAGGAAGGCGTGCACCGGCTCGCCCGGCACATTGCGGTGGATCAGCGCCTTGGGCAGCCGCTCGGCCAGGTCGGAGGGGCGCTCCAGCGATCCGAGGCGGGTGGCGAAGGTGACCGTACGCGGCCCCTCGGGCCCCAGCGCCACCCACACGTGCCGGCGGCCGATCTCGTCGCAGGTTCCCTCCACCAGCAGCCCGCCCGGCGCCAGCCGCCCGCACAGCCGCCGCCAGACCTGGGCGACCTCGCCCTCGTCGTACTGGCGCAGCACGTTCGCCGCGCGGATGAGGTCGACCTGACCGGGTACCGGCACCTCGAAGCCGCCGTGGACGAAGGTCAGCCCCTCGCGCTCGTACGGCTTCGCAGCGGCCACCCGGGCCGGTTCGATCTCGATCCCGACGACCCGGGTGCGCGGATCGGCCGTACGCAGCCGGGTCTGGAGCTCCACGGCGGTCCAGGGGGCCGCCCCGTACCCCAGGTCGACGGCGACCGGGGCGTCGGCGCAGCGGCGCAGGGCCGGGCCGTGGACGGCGGCGATCCAGCGGTCCATGCGGCGCAGCCGGTTGGGGTTGGTGGTCCCGCGGGTCGTCGTGCCGACGAGCGAAGCGGACTGGGGGTGCCCCCAGGCGGAGCTCTGGGGGAGGGTGGTGCGCGGGGCCATGGAAGGAGCGTAAGCGGTCAGGACGCGCCGACCGGCACGGCAATGAATTGGCAAAGCGGAAATGAAAGACCACATTCCGGTGTTGTGCGGCTTGGAGGACGCCGCGCGCCCTCCGGTCGTCATGCCCGACCGCCGGCCCGCCGGCGCAGGGCGCGACCTGCCGAGTGACCGATGACCAGTGACCGATGACCAGTGACCCGCCCCCAGCGGAAGGACCGTCGCCGTGAGCCAGTACGTGTCCCGGTTCGCCGGCTCCCTGGCCGGGCCGTCCAGGCTCCGGCTTCCCGGCCGGCCCCGGCCCCCGCGCCGGGTCGCCATGCTCAGCGTCCACACCTCTCCGCTCCACCAGCCGGGCACCGGGGACGCGGGCGGCATGAACGTCTACATCGTGGAACTCGCGAAGCGCCTGGCCGCGATCAACATCGAGGTCGAGATCTTCACGCGGGCGACCACGGGCGGGCTGCGGCCGGTCGTCGAACTCGCCCCCGGTGTGCTCGTACGGCACGTCGACGCGGGTCCGTACGAGGGACTGCCCAAGGAGGACCTGCCCGCCCAGCTCTGCGCCTTCACCCACGGGGTGATGCAGGCCTGGGCCGGCCACCGCCCGGGCCACTACGACCTGGTCCACTCCCATTACTGGCTCTCCGGCCATGTCGGCTGGCTCGCCGCCGAACGCTGGGGCGTCCCCCTCGTCCACGCCATGCACACGATGGCCAAGGTCAAGAACGCCGCTCTCGCCGAGGGTGACACCCCCGAGCCCGCGGCGCGGGTCATCGGCGAGACCCAGATCGTGGCCGCCGCCGACCGGCTCATCGCCAACACCGCCGAAGAGGCCGACGAGCTGGCGCGCTTCTACGACGCGGACCCGGCGAAGGTCGCCGTCGTCCACCCCGGTGTGAACCTCGACCGGTTCCGCCCGCTGGACGGGCGGGCGGCCGCCCGGGCCCGGCTCGGACTGCCGGCGGACGCCTTCATCCCGGTCTTCGCGGGCCGTATCCAGCCCCTGAAGGCCCCCGACATCCTGCTGCGGGCGGCCGCCCGGCTCCTTGAGGAGGACCCGTCGCTGCGGTCCCGGATGGTCGTCCCGGTCGTCGGCGGCCCCAGCGGCAGCGGGCTCGCCAAGCCGGAGGGGCTGCAGAAGCTCGCCGCGCGCCTCGGCATCGCCGATGTGGTCCGCTTCCACCCGCCGGTCGGCCAGGACCGGCTCGCCGACTGGTTCCGCGCGGCGTCCGTGCTGGTCATGCCGTCGTACAGCGAGTCCTTCGGCCTGGTCGCCATCGAGGCCCAGGCGGCGGGGACACCGGTGGTCGCGGCGGCGGTCGGCGGACTGCCGGTGGCGGTACGGGACGGGGTGACCGGCTTCCTCGTCTCCGGCCACGACCCGGACGACTACGCGCGGGCGCTGCGGCGCTTCACCGCCGACCCCGGCCTCACCCCGCGCATGGGCGCGGCGGCGGCCCGCCACGCGAGCTCCTTCGGCTGGGACACGGCCGCGTCCGGCACGGCGGACGTGTACCTTGCGGCGATGCAGGAACACCGGCGTCGCGTACGCTCGCACCATGGCTGACGTGCGACAGGTCGTCGAAGACACCCTCAACGACGCGGAACTGGACTGGGAGTCCCCCGAGCCGGGTACGTACGTCGTCAAACTCCCCGGCACGCGCAAGCTGTCCACGACCCTGTCCCTGCGGGTGGGCCGCCACTCGCTGTCCCTGAACGCCTTCGTGATCCGCCATCCGGACGAGAACGCGGAGGGCGTCCACCGCTGGCTGCTGGAGCGCAACCTGCGGCTGTACGGCGTGAGTTACGCGATCGACCCGCTCGGCGACATCTACCTCACCGGCAAGCTCCCCCTCGCGGCGGTAACCCCGGAGGAGCTGGACCGCCTCCTGGGCTCGGTCCTGGAGGCGTCGGACGGCGCGTTCAACACCCTGCTGGAGCTGGGCTTCGCGAGCGCGATCCGCAAGGAGTACGCGTGGCGGGTGTCGCGCGGCGAGTCGACGCGGAACCTGGACGCGTTCCGGAACCTGACCGGAGCGTCGGAGGACTGACGGACGTCCGTCCTGGGGCGCAGGCCCCGGCACCGGGCTCACGCGACGACCTCCGCCGCCCCCGCCTCCTTCTCCTTCTCCTTCTCCTTCACCGAGGGTTTCTCCATCGAGGGCTTCTCAACCATCGGCTCGCGCGGCAGGCCCCGCATCAGCACCCAGTACCCGAGCCCGGCGACCATGCCGATCACCGCGCACGCCCCCCACAGCCACTCGGCGCCGTACCGGTCGATGACCCAGCCGGACATCAGCGGCGCGACGAGCGCCGCCACCGCCCAGGACATCGTGGAGACGCCCTGGTAGCGCCCGCGGCCGTGGACCGGGGACAGCAGGACGACCAGACCGCTCTGCACGGGTGAGTTGACGATCTCGGCGAGGGTCCAGACGCACACGGTCAGGGCGTAGACGGCGATCGAGTCGGCGAAGGCGGTGAGCCCGAAGCCGTAGCCCGCGACCACGGCCGAGACGATCAGCAGCTTGCGCGGGTCGCGGTACTGGATGAAGCGGGTGACGGGGATCTGCAGGGCGACGATCAGCACGCCGTTGACGGCTATGGCGATGCCGTAGTCCGAGCTGGAGAAGCCGTCGGCGCCCATGGCCACCGGCAGACCCACGTACCCCTGCTGGAAGATCAGCGCGATGAGGAAGGAGAGTCCGACGACTCCCATGAACCGTCCGTCGCGCAGCACGTCCCGGAGGCCGATCTCCTCGTCCGGCTTCCGCGCGGAGAGCGGGCCGGCCGTCCCGTCCGGGCGGGACTCGGGGATCTTGAGGAAGACGACGATCGCGCAGACCAGGGTCAGCGCGGCCTCGCCGAGGAAGCCGGCGAGGTAGCTGTACTCGGCGATGAACCCGGCGCCCGCCGACGAGACGGCGAAACCGAGGTTGATGGCCCAGTAGTTGAGGGAGAACGCGCGGACCCGGTCCTCGGGCGGGACGATGTCCGCCATCATCGCTTGCACGGCGGGCCGGGAGGCGTTGGAGGCGGCGCCGACGACGAAGGCCATGGCGGCGATCGCGGCCGGGTGGTGCATCAGGCCGAGGACGGCGACCGAGACCGCGGTCGAGAGCTGGGCGATCAGCAGCGTGGGGCGCCGGCCGAGGCGGTCGGCCATCACACCCCCGCCGAGGGAGGAGATCACCCCGCCGAGGCCGTGCAGGGCGGCCACCAGACCGGCGTACGAGGCGGAGTGGCCCTGCTCCAGGGTCAGGTAGAGGGCCATGAAGGTGGCGACGAAGCCGCCGAGGCGGTTGACCAGGGTGCTGGTCCACAGCCACCAGAACGCGGGAGGAAGCCCTGAGACGGTCTCCTTGGCGGCGCGTCTGAGCGTGGCGATGGACATACGACGTTCCCCCGGGGTGACAGCGTGTGACAGCAGGCGGCAGGCAGACCCTGTAAGTGGCTGACCGCGAGGCCGCGGCTTACTACTGCAACCTACTGGCCGGGGCGTCTCGACGGCCATTCATTTGACGGGAGCCGTCAACCGTCGCCGCCGTCCGCCACCGGTCCGTCTCCGTACCGGCCGTCCATTACGCTCGTACGCATGGCCGACGCACCGTACAAGCTGATCCTGCTCCGCCACGGCGAGAGTGACTGGAACGCGAAGAACCTGTTCACCGGCTGGGTGGACGTCAACCTCACCGAGAAGGGCGAGAAGGAGGCGGTCCGCGGCGGTGAGCTGCTCAAGGACGCCGGTCTGCTCCCCGACGTGCTGCACACCTCCCTCCAGAAGCGCGCCATCCGCACGGCGCAGCTCGCCCTGGAGGCCGCCGACCGCCACTGGATCCCGGTCCACCGCTCCTGGCGCCTGAACGAGCGCCACTACGGCGCGCTGCAGGGCAAGGACAAGGCGCAGACGCTCGCGGAGTTCGGCGAGGAGCAGTTCATGCTCTGGCGCCGCTCGTACGACACCCCGCCGCCGGTCCTCGCCGACGACAACGAGTTCTCGCAGGCGAACGACGCCCGCTACGCGACGATCCCCCCGGAGCTGCGGCCGCGCACCGAGTGCCTGAAGGACGTCGTCGAGCGCATGCTGCCGTACTGGTACGACGGCATCGTCCCGGACCTGCTGGCCGGCCGTACGGTCCTGATCGCCGCCCACGGCAACAGCCTGCGCGCCCTGGTCAAGCACCTGGACGGCATCTCCGACGCCGACATCGCGGGCCTCAACATTCCCACCGGCATCCCGCTCTCCTACGAGCTCGACGCCGACTTCAAGCCGCTCAACCCGGGCGGCACGTACCTCGACCCGACGGCGGCGGCCGCGGCGATCGAGGCCGTGAAGAACCAGGGCAAGAAGTAACCCCCTGGCAAGACGCGACCGAGCCCCTGCCCGCGGGTCCTCCGCGGGCGGGGGCTCTGCCATGGGGGCCCGAAATCCGGGGCTCCGCCACGGGGCACGAAATCCAGGGGCGCCGTCATGATCGTTTCGCTTACGGTGCGCGGATGACCCTTCGACTAGAGAAGATCACCCCCGACAACGTCGACGCCGCCCTCGGCCTGCGCGTCCGCCCCGATCAGGAGAAGAACGTCGCCCCCGTCACGCACTCGCTAGCCGAGGCGTACGCGTACGGCGAGACAGCCTGGCCGCGGCTCATGTTCGACGGCGACCAGCTGGTCGGGTTCCTGATGGCGTTCCTCGACATCCAGTGGGACGCGGAGAAGGACCCCGACGACCGCCGCAGCGGCCTGTGGCGGCTCAACATCTCCGCCGACGCTCAGGGGCGCGGGTACGGGACCTTCGCCGTGGCGGCCGTGGCCGAGGAGGTCCGGCGGCGCGGGGAGACGCGGATGTACGTGTCCTGGGAGCCGGGGGAGCACGGCCCGGGGGAGTTCTACCGCAAGCTCGGCTTCCTGCCGACCGGCGAGACCGCCGGCCGCCAGACCGTCGGCGTCCTCGACCTCGACCGGGACCTGGACGCGCGCCTCGACGCGCACCGTGCAACGTCACCCGCCGTCACCGGCGACGCTCCTCCCGCGACGGGCGCCTGACACCGAAGGGCCCCGCCCTTCCGCAGGCGGAGCCCTTCGGACTCGATGGCCTCGCTAGCCGCAGCAGCCACCGCACTGGCACGGCGCGCCCGACTGACAGCCGCAGCCACAGCCCGAACCGCAGCCGCAGGCGCCGAGGACGGGCAGGAACACGACGTCCACCGGAGCGTCCTGCTGGGTGTCGGTCGTGGGGGATTCGGCCATGGGGTCCTCCTCAAAGGCGTACGTCGCCTCTCCCCATTGCATGCCCACACAGCCGGGCGCATCAACGGCGCACAGGGGTCGAACGAACGCCTATGCGCCCTCGACCGGCGCCTCGGACTGCTGGAGCTCGTCCGCGTACTCGCCGGTGACCAGGTAGACGACCCGCTTGGCGACCGAGACCGCGTGGTCCGCGAACCGCTCGTAGTAGCGGCCCAGCAGCGTCACGTCGACGGCCGTCTCGATGCCGTGCTTCCAGCGGTCGTCCATCAGGTGCTGGAAGAGCGTCCGGTGCAGCAGGTCCATCTCGTCGTCGTCGTGCTCCAGCTGGAGCGCGAGGTCGACGTCCTTCGTGATGATGACCTCGGCCGCCTTCGCCATCAGGCGCTGCGCCAGCTGCCCCATCTGCAGGATCGTGGCGTGCAGGTCCCGCGGCACGGCCGTGTCCGGGAAGCGCAGCCGGGCCAGCTTGGCGACGTGCTGGGCCAGGTCGCCGGAGCGCTCCAGGTCCGCGCTCATCCGCAGCGACGTGACGACGATCCGCAGATCGGTGGCGACCGGCTGCTGGCGCGCCAGCAGCGCTATCGCCCGGGCCTCCAGGTCGTGCTGGAGGTCGTCGACCTTCTGGTCCGCCGCGATGACGCTCTCGGCGAGCTTCAGGTCGGCGTCGAGCATGGCGGTCGTGGCGCGCCCGATCGCCGACCCGACAAGGCGGGCCATCTCGACCAGGCCCTCGCCGATCGAGTCAAGTTCCTCGTGGTACGCGTCCCGCATTGGATGTCCCTCTCTACACAGCGACCGGGGTCCGGGTGAGGCTTCGGACCCTCACGCTCCCACGGTCGGACCCCTACGCGTCCGGCTTCTCCATGACAAGTGAACCGGCCCTTTCCCCTCGGTGAACTCTGGGCGACGTGCCCAGTGATCCCTTTCCCCCCAAATGAACCAGCCACATCCCCACGGTGAACTCTGGGCGACGACTGTTCGAGCAGCCACTCAGACGGCTGGGAGAGTGTCCGCGGCCACGCATAACCTGGATACATGGACGTGAACGCGGCGGTCGCCGCATTGGCCGCGATCGCCGGGGTGTGCACCGGCGTGATCGCCATGCTGGCGTTCCGCTGGAGCGAGCGCGACCAGGCGAGACCCACCCGTACGTCACTGCACACCGACGCCGTGCTTCCGCCCGGCGTAGACACGGTGCTGTCCGTGCTCCGCTCCTCCGCGGTCGTCCTCGACGAGAGCGACTCCGTGGTCAAGGCCAGCTCGGCGGCGTACGCCCTCGGACTGGTCCGGGGCGGCAAGCTGGCCGTGGAGCCGATGCTCCACATGGCCCGCGACACCCGCCGAGACGGCGAGATACGACAGGTCGAGCTGGACCTTCCCCGGCGCGGCACGGGACGCGGCGAGGCCCTCGCCGTCTCCGCCAGAGTGGCCCCCCTCGGCTCCCGTCTGGTCCTCCTGCTCGTCGAGGACCTCACCGAAGCCCGCCGTATAGAAGCGGTACGCCGCGACTTCGTCGCCAATGTGAGCCACGAGCTCAAGACCCCGGTCGGCGCGCTCTCCCTGCTCTCGGAGGCCGTCATGGACGCCTCCGACGACCCGGAGGCGGTCACCCGCTTCGCCGGCCGTATGCAGATCGAGGCGACCCGGCTCACCAACCTCGTCCAGGAGCTCATCGACCTCTCCCGGGTCCAGAACGACGACCCCCTGGAGGGCGCCGAGCCCGTACGGGTCGACGAACTGGTCGCCGAGGCCATCGACCGCTCCCGGCACACGGCCTCCACCAAGCAGATCACCATGGCCGCCGGAGGCACCTCCGAGCTGCGCCTGTGGGGTCACCGCGGCCAGCTCGCCGCCGCCCTCGGCAACCTCGTCGAGAACGCCGTCAACTACTCACCGGCCCGCACCCGCGTCGGCATCGCCGCGCGCCGGGTCGCCGCACCCGGCGGGGACCTCATCGAAATCGCCGTCACCGACCAGGGCATCGGCATCCCCGACAAGGACAAGGAGCGCATCTTCGAGCGCTTCTACCGCGTCGACCCCGCCCGCTCCCGCGCCACCGGCGGTACGGGCCTGGGCCTGGCCATCGTCAAGCACGTGGCCGCCTCGCACGGCGGGGAGGTCACCGTCTGGAGCACAGAAGGACAGGGCTCCACCTTCACCCTGCGGCTGCCCGAGGCGGGAGCGGGCCGCGCCCGCCCGTCCCGTGCGGACACCGCCGATCCTGACCCCGATCCCGATCCCGATCCCGACCGCGACACCGTGAACACCACCGAACCGCTCCCCGCCCCGGAGGTCCTTCCGTGACCCGAGTGCTTGTCGTCGAGGATGAGGAATCCTTCAGCGACGCCCTTTCCTACATGCTCCGTAAGGAGGGCTTCGAGGTCGCCGTGGCGGCCACCGGGCCCGACGGCCTCGACGAGTTCGAGCGCAACGGTGCCGACCTCGTCCTGCTCGACCTGATGCTCCCCGGGCTGCCCGGTACGGAGGTCTGCCGGCAGCTGCGCGGGCGCTCCAACGTCCCGGTCATCATGGTGACCGCCAAGGACAGCGAGATCGACAAGGTCGTCGGCCTGGAGATAGGAGCCGACGACTACGTCACCAAGCCCTTCTCCTCGCGAGAGCTGGTCGCCCGCATCCGCGCCGTCCTGCGCCGCCGCGGCGAGCCGGAGGAGGTCACCCCGGCCGCCCTGGAGGCGGGCCCGGTCCGGATGGACGTGGACCGCCATGTCGTCACCGTCTCGGGCGGCAAGGTCGACCTCCCGCTGAAGGAGTTCGACCTGCTGGAGATGCTGCTGCGCAACGCGGGCCGCGTGCTGACCCGTATGCAGCTCATCGACCGGGTGTGGGGCGCGGACTACGTCGGCGACACCAAGACCCTCGACGTCCACGTCAAGCGCCTCCGCGCCAAGATCGAGCCGGACCCGGGCGCCCCGCGCTACCTGGTCACGGTCCGCGGCCTCGGCTACAAGTTCGAGCCGTAGACCTCACGGCCAGGCCCCTACTCGTAAGCCCTACGAACCAGGCCGCCTCATACGGGTGCGCCCCGCCGGTTTTCACCGGCGGGGCGCACCCGTATGTGTACGTGTCCGTACGCGCGATCAGTGACCGGCGCCGTGGGAGGCCGACGACGAGGCCGAGGCGGCGTCCGAGGGGGCCGTGGAGGCGCCCTTCGCCGGGTCGTCGGCCGGCTCGCCGGGCTTGCCCGGCTTGCTCGCGCCGGTGGCCGGGGAGCCCGACGCGCCCGGCTGCGGCGCGGTCGGCTGCGGGACCTCGGTGGGGCCGAACTCACTGAAGTAGCTCTTGGCGGGGACCACGAGCGCCTCCATCTTGACGTCGCCGGTCTCGCTCAGCTTGAAGACGATCTCCTGGAAGTCGCCGACCCGACCCGCCTCGCTGCCGTTCTCGACGACCGCGGAGGCGTTGTCCTTGCCGCCGAGGATGACCGAACCGCCGGCCGGGACGGTGACGGCGTCCGCGCCCGTGGCCGGCGTCAGCTTCACGGTGGCCTTGGTGCCGGGCAGAGTGATCGAGTCGATCGTCTGCTCCTCGCGACCGCTGTTGAAGATCGTCGCGGAGACGACGGCAGGGCCCTCCCCGGCCTTCGGCTGGGTGATCACCAGGGCGTTCTGGATCTTGACGCCGTCCACCGCGACGGTGTCGGTGTCCGGCTTGACGCCGAGCGTCTGGGCGTCGTTGCCGGCGCCGCAGGCGGAGAGCGAGGCGATCGAGAAGACGATGGCGGTGGCGGCGAGGGCGCCGCGTCGAAGGCTGCGGCTCACGGCGGCGGCATCTCCTAGGACGTACGGGACGGACTGGACAGGCTGTGCTTGTGTCAGCGCGCTCAGGTTACCGAGCCGTCCTTCCCCCGCCGCACCCGACCCGCCCCAAGGCGGCGGCGACGGCCGCTCCGTACGCCGCTCCCCGGCGTTTGTGCCGCTGTTCACATAACTGCCTTGATCAATTCAGGAACCGTCCCGCATTCCGTCCGCGTCGTTACCCGAATACCCATCCCCGATCACTCAGCGATCGCAAGGTGATCAATTTCCAAGATTCGGCGAGGATGCATCCGTACGGGTGACCGACGGCCGAACGGAGTACGGGAAGATCACCTGTAGGAACCGGCAAAACGGGACGTTCGGCCTCTCCTGAGGCCCGCCAAGTGTGTGTAGCGTGCGCGTTTCCGCCCCCCTGTGCAGCGGCTCCGACCTGCGAATACCCCCTTCCGCAAGTCCTCCGCAGCACGTTCCGGTTGCTGTTGTCAAGCCCTGAGATATGCCCTGACCTGCGAAAACGCCATTCAGAAGAAGCCGTATCCGTGTTACCCTGGATAGCCACGGAAGGGGTACCTGTCACATGACGTTCAAGGTTGGCGACACCGTGGTCTATCCCCATCACGGGGCCGCGCTGATCGAGGCCATCGAAACTCGCCAGATCAAAGGCGTGGACAAGACCTACTTGGTGCTCAAGGTCGCCCAGGGCGACTTGACGGTACGTGTGCCCGCGGACAATGCGGAGTTCGTCGGTGTGCGCGATGTGGTCGGTCAGGACGGGCTGGACCGGGTCTTCGAGGTGCTGCGCGCGCCGTACGCCGAAGAGCCGACGAACTGGTCCCGTCGCTACAAGGCAAATCTCGAGAAGCTCGCCTCCGGCGATGTCATCAAGGTCGCCGAAGTAGTACGCGACCTCTGGCGCCGGGAGCGCGAGCGCGGACTTTCCGCAGGTGAGAAGCGGATGCTCGCCAAGGCTCGGCAGATCCTGGTGAGCGAGCTGGCCCTCGCGGAGAACACGAACGAGGACAAGGCCGAGGCCCTGCTCGACGAGGTCCTCGCGTCCTGACGCAGGTCAATAGGCCAATGCCGCGGTGCCCGCTGACAAGCTGTGAACGCAGCCCTGTCGCCGGGCGCTGCGGCATGTCTGCACCGGTCTGCGTATCACTCCCCTGAAACCACCCCTCGCGTGCCGGGCGGGCCGTTGGCGCAGCTGGTCTCAACCAGTGTCACGGAAGGGTCCGGTCAAGGGCGCCGTGCCCGGCCTTCCCCCAACCTTCGGCCGGGGGTTGCCCCCAAGGCCATACCCACGTCGGCCGAGCGAACAAACCTGCCGGAGAGCAACCGATGTCAGACGAAACGCGCCCTGCCCGCACCGCCGCGGTGATCCCCGCGGCCGGCCGGGGCGTACGCCTGGGCCCGGGCGCCCCCAAGGCGCTCCGCGCGCTGAACGGCACCCCCATGCTCATTCACGCCGTGCGCGCGATGGCGGCCTCCCGCGCCGTCTCGCTCGTGGTCGTGGTCGCCCCGCCCGACGGGGCCGGCGAGGTCAAGAACCTCCTCGACACCCACGCCCTGCCCGAGCGCACGGACTACCTCGTGGTCCCGGGCGGTCAGACCCGTCAGGACTCCGTGCGCCTCGGGCTCGAAGCGCTCCCCGACGCCATCACGACCGTCCTCGTCCATGACGCCGCGCGGCCCCTCGTTCCCGTCGACACCGTCGACGCGGTCATCGAGGCCGTACGGGACGGCGCCCTGGCCGTCGTCCCGGCGCTGCCGCTCGCGGACACCGTCAAGCAGGTCCAGCCGGGCGAGAAGGGCGAGCCGGAGCCGGTCGTCGCCACCCCCGAGCGGTCCCTGCTGCGGGCGGTGCAGACCCCGCAGGGCTTCGAGCGCGACACGCTCGTGCGCGCCCACGCGACCGTCAGGGACAACGTCACCGACGACGCGAGCATGGTGGAGCAGCTCGGCCTCCAGGTCGTCGTCGTCCCCGGCCACGAAGAGGCCTTCAAGGTCACGCGGCCGCTGGATCTCGTACTCGCCGAGGCGGTTCTCGCCCGCAGGAGGGCCAACGATGGCTTCTAGCAGCCTGCCCCTCGTGGGCATCGGTACGGACGTGCACGCCTTCGAGCAGGGCCGCGAGCTGTGGTGCGCCGGACTGCTCTGGGACGGCCCCGAGAACGACGGGTACGGGCTCGCCGGGCACTCCGACGGCGACGTCGCCGCCCACGCCGCCTGCGACGCGCTCTTCTCCGCCGCCGGAATCGGTGACCTCGGTGCCCACTTCGGCACCTCCCGCCCTGAGTGGTCCGGTGCCTCCGGTGTCACGCTCCTCGCCGAGGCCGCCCGGATCGTCCGCGCCGAGGGGTTCGAGATCGGCAACGTCGCCGTCCAGGTCATCGGCGTACGGCCGAAGGTCGGCAAGCGGCGTGACGAGGCGCAGAAGGCGCTCAGCGCCGCGGTCGGCGCGCCCGTGTCCGTCTCCGGCACGACCACCGACGGGCTCGGTCTCACCGGCCGCGCCGAGGGCCTCGCCGCCATCGCCACGGCGCTCGTGGTGCGTACGGCCTGAGCCCCCGGGCCTGTGCGCGACAACCCTGGGGCCCGTACGCCACGCCCCGGGCGCCCGGGAGTTCCGAAAAAAGCGCCCCGTGACCGCGGAAGGGTCGCGGGGCACTGCTATGGGCCCACTACCCTGGAGTGGTGACTATTCGCCTGTACGACACCAGCGCCCGGCAGATCCGTGATTTCATCCCGCTCACACCGGGCTGCGTCTCGATCTACCTCTGTGGCGCCACCGTGCAGGCGGCCCCGCACATCGGGCACATCCGCTCCGGCCTGAACTTCGACATCATGCGCCGCTGGTTCGAGTACCGCGGCTACGACGTCACCTTCGTCCGCAACGTCACCGACATCGACGACAAGATCATCGCGAAGTCCGGCGACCAGGGCCGCCCCTGGTGGTCCATCGGCTACGAGAACGAGCGCGCCTTCAACTCCGGCTATGACGTGCTCGGTTGCCTGCCGCCCACGTACGAGCCCCGCGCGACCGGCCATGTCACCGAGATGGTCGAGATGATGCGCGGCCTCATCGAGCGCGGCCACGCCTACGAGGCGGACGGCAGCGTCTACTTCGACGTGCGGTCCTTCCCCGGCTATCTGGCGCTGTCCAACCAGGACATCGACGACCTGCGCCAGCCCGCCGAGGAGGGCATCACCGGCAAGCGCGACCCGCGTGACTTCGCGATGTGGAAGGCGACCAAGCCGGGCGAGCCCGACTGGGAGACGCCGTGGGGCAGGGGCCGGCCTGGCTGGCACCTGGAGTGCTCGGCCATGGCCCACAAGTACCTCGGCTCCGCCTTCGACATCCACGGCGGCGGCCTCGACCTGATCTTCCCCCACCACGAGAACGAGATCGCCCAGGCCAAGGCCTACGGCGACGACTTCGCCTCGTACTGGGTGCACAACGCCTGGGTCACCATGAGCGGCGAGAAGATGTCGAAGTCGCTCGGCAACTCGGTGCTGGTCTCCGAGATGGTCAAGCACTGGCGCCCGATCGTGCTCCGCTACTACCTGGGCACCCCGCACTACCGGTCGATGATCGAGTACAGCGAGGAGGCCCTACGCGAGGCCGAGTCCGCGTTCGCGCGGATCGAGGGCTTCATCCAGCGCGTCGTCGAGAAGGCGGGCGGCCCCGTCGAGCCGTCGGCGGAGGTCCCGCCGGTCTTCGCCGAGGCCATGGACGACGACCTGGGCGTCCCGCAGGCGCTCGCCGTCATCCACACCACCGTCCGCCAGGGCAACAGCGCCCTGGCCGCCGACGACAAGGACGAGGCCATCGCCCGCCTCGCCGAGGTACGGGCCATGCTCGGCGTCCTCGGCCTGGACCCGCTCGACCCCCAGTGGGCCGGCGAGGCCGACCGCGGTGAGGATCTGCACGGCGTCGTCGACAGCCTCGTACGCCTGGTGCTCCAGCAGCGCGAGGCGGCCCGGGAGCGCAAGGACTGGGCGACGGCGGACGCCATCCGCGACCAGCTCAACCAGTCCGGCCTCGCCATCGAGGACAGCCCCGACGGGCCCCGGTGGACGCTGGGCGGCCGCTGAGCCGCCACTGATGTGCCGCTCGGCAGGCCGGGCGGCACACGCTCATAAACGTACGATCTACATATACGTGTAGATGGAGATTCACAGGAAACAGGTAGTCATGGCCGGGAACAGCCAGCGCAGGAACCGCCGCACGTCCAACAAGAAGGGCGCGACGGTCGGCAGCGGTGGCCAGCGGCGCAAGGGCCTCGAGGGCAAGGGACCCACGCCGCCCGCCTCCGCCCGTAAGGGACACAAGAAGAACCGCATCGCCAACGCCCAGGCCAAGCAGGCCGCCCACCGCCGCCCGGCCCCGCGCCGCGGCGGCCCCAAGGGCACCTCCGAGATGGTCGTCGGCCGCAACCCCGTCTTCGAGGCCCTGCGCGACGGCGTCCCGGCGACGACGCTGTACGTCCAGCAGTTCATCGACAACGACGAGCGCGTCCGTGACGTGCTCAAGCTCGCCGGCGAGCGCGGCAACATCCACCTGATGGAGGCCCCCCGCCCCGAGCTCGACCGGATGACCAACGGCCTCAACCACCAGGGCCTCGTCCTCCAGGTCCCGCCGTACGAGTACGCGCACCCCGAGGACCTCACCGCCGCTGCCTACGACGCCCACGAGGACCCGCTGATCGTCGCCCTCGACGGCGTCACCGACCCGCGCAACCTCGGCGCCATCGTCCGCTCCGTCTCCGCCTTCGGCGGCCACGGCGTCGTCGTCCCCGAGCGCCGCGCGGCCGGCATGACCGCCGGTGCCTGGAAGTCCTCGGCCGGCACCGCCGCCCGGACCCCGGTCTCCCGCGTCACCAACCTCACCCGCGCGCTGGAGGGCTTCCAGAAGGAAGGCCTCACCGTCGTCGGCCTCGCCGCCAACGGCGAGCACACCGTCGAGGACCTGGAGGCGCTCGACGGCCCGGTCGTCATCGTCATCGGCAGCGAGGGCAAGGGCCTCGGCCGCCTCGTCGGCGAGACCTGCGACTACCGCGTCCGGATCGCCATGCCCGGTGGCGCCGAGTCGCTGAACGCCGGCGTCGCCGCCGGCATCGTCCTCTACGAGGTCGCCCGGCGCCGCAAGGGCTGAGCCCCGGCCCCGGAACAGGGCCCTGATCGGCGCGGACACCGCTCTGATCAGGGCCCTTTCCCATGTCCGGCGATCTTGACGGGTCTCGGACATTTACCGGCCGTCAAGGCAGTGTCCTAAACCCGCGTCACTCGGTTAGATGAGTGTGGACACCAGAACGCCCCGGCCGGGGTTCGACGATCAGCCTGCGCTGAGCATGGTCAAGGTGCATTGCGATCCCGCGCAGGTCATCGTGAACCACGCCAGTTTCCGCGTCCAGCTAGCCCCGGCCCACAAGCCGAAGATCCCCGCGGGCGCCCGTACCGCCAGCCTCACCGGAGCCGGTGCCGGGCGACGCAGAGCCCCCGTCGTATGGAGCGGCCGCTCCGCCCCCGGAGACCCCGGTGCCACGGGACTGCTCCAGGCCGTCCGGGAGAACACCGCGGTCGGCACCCTCGACGCGGGCTCCACGCAGGTCATCCCGCGCCTCGACCTCTCCGCCGAGACCATGGAGAACCCCGTGGTCCCCGCCGGCCGGACCGCGCCGACCACCGCCACACCCCTGCTGCCGCCGATGCGGCGCGCCGAGAGCGCCTATGACGAATACGCGGCGTACGAGTCGTACCAGCAGGAGCCCGACGAGGACGAGGGCTTCGAAGTACGCCGCCAGCGCCACGGCAACGACCCCGTCCGGCACGCCTACTACCCCGGGCGCCGCATGAACCTCGGCGTCGTCCTGCTCCCGCTGCGCGTCTTCCTCGGCTTCATCTCCATCTACGCCGGCATGGGCAAGCTCTGCGATCCCGTCTACTTCGACGGCGGCGAACGCGGCTCGATGGTGAAGTGGCTCAACTCGCTCCACCCCTGGACCCTCGCCGAACCCCTGCGGGACTTCGCCCTCCAGCACCCCGTCGGCGCCGGACTGACCATCGCCTTCCTGCAGGTCGTCGTCGGCGTCCTCACCGTCCTCGGCCTCTGGCAGCGGGTCGCCGCCGTCATCGGCGCCCTGCTCTCCGCCGCGCTGATCCTCACGGTCAGCTGGAAGACCGTCCCGGTCTACGACGCGCCCGACATCATCTACCTCGCCGCCTGGTCCCCGCTGATCATCGCGGGCGCTCCCGTCTACTCCATCGACGGCCGCCTCGCGGGCGAGGCCTGGCGCACCCTCGGCCCCCGCTCCCAGCTCTGGGACCTGCGCCGGCGTGTCCTGCGCCGCGGTTCGCTCGTCGCCGCGGTGGTCGTCGGCCTGACCCTGCTCGTCGGTTCCGTGCTCGGTGGAGCCGTACGGTCCACGGAGATGGTGACCGTCCCCGGACCCGACGAAGACCCGGTCAACCACCTGCCCGGACAGCCGCTGCCGCAGGAGCCGGGCCGGCGCAGCCCGTCCTCCGAGGCCCCCTCCTCGAAGCGGCCCAAGCCCTCCGCCTCGGAGACCGCCGAGAGCCCCAAGACGGAGAAGCCCTCCCCGGAGGGCACGGTCCGCGAGACGGGCCGCATCGAGGGCGGTACGCGCCCCAGCGCCACCCAGGGCGCCAGCTCGCCCCAGCAGACCCAGCCGGCGCCCCCGCGGGCGACCAGCGCCGGCCCGTCCTCCTCGGGCAGCTCGGGCGGCGGCTCGGGCGGTTCGTCCGGCGGCGGCAACACGGGCGGCGGCTCCGGTGACGGCGGCTCGACCGGCGGCGACAGCCGCAACCCGATCGGCGGCCTCCTGGGCTGACGTACGGACGCGAGAAGGGCGGCCACCGCGCAATGCGGTGGCCGCCCTTCGACGTGCGTGCGGGCGGCCCTCAGGCGGGTGGGCCGGTGGCCACTGTCGGCCGGGGCCTCACCGGCCTCAGGCGGGTGGGCCGGTTGGCCGGGGGCACCGCCCCTCGGGGCGCCTGGAGGCGGACTTCAGGGCGGGCCCGGTGGCGCCTCTTCCCTTGGGGTCTCGCGCCCCTCGGGGCGTCTGTAAGGCGGGTTCGAGGCGGTCCCGGTGGCGCTGACGCCTCCCGGGCGCCGGCGCGGGCTCTCAGGGCGTCTGGAGGGCCAGTTCCTTCGCGGCCTCCGTCAGGTCCTTCGCGGTGTCGATGGCCCGCCAGTACGCCCCCTGCGGCAGCGGGAAGCCCGCCAGTCGCCGCTCCCGGGCAAGCCGCGGGAAGGTGGTGCGCTCGTGGTCGCCCTTCTCGGGCAGCAGCGTCGTGAACTCCGCGGAGAAGACGTACACCCCCGCGTTGATCAGATACGGCGAGGGCGGGGACTCGATGAAGTCGGTGATGTGGCCGAACGTGTCGGTCTCCACGGCTCCCCACGGAATGCGCGGCCGGGCCAGCGCCAGGGTCGCCGTGGCGTCGCGCTCCTCGTGGAACGCGGCCATCTCGCGGAGGGAGAAGCGGGTCCAGATGTCACCGTTGGTGGCGTACCACGGCCGCTCGGGGTCGGGCAGATGCGCCGCCGCGTACCGCAGGCCGCCGCCACGGCCCAGCGGCTCGCTCTCCACGACCGTCTTGACCCGCAGCGGCAGCTCGGCGGTGGCCAGCCAGTCCTGGAGCACCTCGGCGAGATGACCGCAGGAGACCACGGCGTCCGTGACGCCCTCGGACGCGAGCCAGGAAAGCTGATGGCCGATGATCGGGGTCCCGGTGCCCGGGATCTCGACCATCGGCTTGGGGCGGTCGTCGGTGTACGGGCGCAGTCGCGAACCCTGGCCGCCCGCCAGGATCACGGCCTGCGTCGGAGAGGTATGCATACCGCGCACGATATGCGTACCGGCTGACAGGCAGCGAAGGCTCAGCTCTGGTACATGACGCCCGAGGCGTATGCGGTGTCGCAGACCGGGCGGGCGTAGGACTGGGCACGCGTGGGGCCGTACTGCCGGACGGCGGCCTGGCCGAGCGCGCGGGCGATGGCGACGCAGTGCTTGGCGAGCGAGGGGGTGTACTTCATCTCGCGCTGGAGACTCGTCAACGCGACGCCGGGGTCCTTCTCCTGAAGCTCTGCGAGAAGGCGGTCACGGAGAATATCCTGCGGAGCACGCGACTTGGCGCGCGCGGAGACGTCTTTCGAGGATGCGGTGAGCATCTGGGTCCCCGAGCCCTGGTTGGCCCACGGAACGGCGGTGACCGCAAGCGTTCCGGAGAGCACCAGGACGACGGGCAGGACGAGGGCGAGGGAGCGGCCGATTCGGCGGGCTGAGTGGGTCACGGGGCGAGCGTAGCGGCCAGTGATGATTAGGAGACATTTAGTCACCCGGGCGGGGGATGGTTCGAGGGTTCTTTTCGAATCGGGTGTTGACGCGAGAGTCCGAATTGGTCGATCTGCCGGGGTATTTGTCGACATAAGTGCGGAGTGCGCGAAAGGCCCCACGCGGCGCGTGGGGCCTTTCGGTGGTACTGCGGCCGCGGATCGTCCGCGGAACGGGTGGATCAGTCGCTGAGGCGCTCACCCGTGGAGGTGGAGAACACGTGGATTTCACCCGGGCGGGGGACCACGTGCAGCTCGGAGCCCTTCGCCGGGACCGAGCGGCCGCCGACCCGCACGACCAGGTCCTTGTCCTCGCCGCCGACCCGGGTGGAGCCGTAGACGAAGCCGTCCGAGCCGAGTTCCTCGACGACGTTGACCGTGACGGCCAGGCCCTCGTCGCTCTCGGCGCCGGAGACGTCGAAGTGCTCGGGGCGGATGCCGACGGTGACGGTGGTGTCGCCCTTGTCGGCGGCGGCGGAGAGCGCCTCGCGGGAGACGGGGACGACGCTGTTGCCGAACTTCACGCCGCCGTCGGTGATCGGGACCTCGACCAGGTTCATGGCCGGGGAGCCGATGAAGCCGGCGACGAAGAGGTTGGCCGGGCGGTCGTACATGGTGCGCGGGGTGTCGACCTGCTGCAGCAGGCCGTCCTTCAGCACGGCGACCCGGTCGCCCATGGTGAGCGCCTCGGTCTGGTCGTGGGTGACGTACACCGTGGTGATGCCGAGCCGGCGCTGGAGCGAGGCGATCTGCGTACGGGTGGAGACGCGGAGCTTGGCGTCGAGGTTCGACAGCGGCTCGTCCATGAGGAACACCTGCGGCTCCCGCACGATGGCGCGACCCATCGCGACGCGCTGCCGCTGACCGCCGGAGAGCGCCTTGGGCTTGCGGTCCAGGTACTCGGTGAGGTCGAGGATCTTCGCGGCCTCTTCGACCTTCGTGCGGATCTCGCTCTTGTTCACGCCGGCGATCTTGAGGGCGAAGCCCATGTTGTCGGCGACGGTCATGTGCGGGTAGAGCGCGTAGTTCTGGAACACCATGGCGATGTCCCGGTCCTTCGGCGGCAGGTGGGTGACGTCCCGTTCCCCGATGCGGATGGCACCGCCGTTGACGTCCTCGAGCCCGGCGAGCATGCGCAGGGAGGTGGACTTGCCGCAGCCGGAGGGGCCGACGAGGACGAGGAACTCGCCGTCCGCGATCTCGATCTCGAGCTGGTCGACGGCGGGCTTGGTGGAACCCGGGTACAGCCGGGTCGCCTTGTCGAACGTGACAGAGGCCATGGTGATGTGTCCCTTCACCGGCAGGAACGTGCCGGACGATCCGAGTAAAGGAAGGATGTAGGTCTAGTCCACCTGGGTGAACTGCGGGAGACGCTACCTGCCGCTGTCCGATCTGTCAGCACTCGCGGGCGCCGAAATTCCCGACCGGCCCGAGGCGTCCTCCGGTTACACTCATGCGCAGCGCCTCCTTAGCTCAGCTGGCCAGAGCACCGCTCTTGTAAAGCGGGGGTCGTCGGTTCGAACCCGACAGGGGGCTCCACTGGCTCCGCCAATCTTGTGTCCCGGATCACACTGATCCGGGACACTTGTGTTTTGCGGCGGTCAGTGCGGTGGACTGTCTGACCGGGCCCTTGTCGGGGCAGGTGTCGGCGCGGCCGGACCAGCGGGTGGCGGTGCGGCCGGCGCTGGGTTCCGGAGCAGGTCGGCTCGGGGGTGGTCTCGCAGGGGGGACGGTGAGGAGCCGGATCTGCTGGCGATGGACCCGGTGGAGTTCGAGGGGCTCGTCGCCGAGCTGTTCCGGGCGCGGGGGCTGCAGGCGGTGACCACGCGGAGGTCCGGGGACGGCGGTGTGGACGTCGACGCCGTGGATCCCGACCCGATCAGCGGAGGTTCGATCCTGGTTCAGGTGAAGCGGTACCGGAACACGGTGCCGCCGAGCGCGGTGCGTGATCTGTACGGGACGGTGCAGGCGGCGGGCGCCAACAAGGGGGTGCTGGTGACGACGTCGGGGTTCGGCCCGGGTTCGTACACCTTCGCCAACGGCAAGCCGCTGACCCTGATCTCCGGTACGGAGCTGGTCGACCTGCTGCACCGCCATGGGCTGCGGGGCCGGCTGGGCGACGGGGCGCCGCCCGCCGACGCCGGCGGCCGGCGGCTCGCTCGACGAGCCGGCCGAGGACTTCAACGTGCTGGGGATGGACTGGTCGGGGCCGGTGGCGCTCGACGTCTGCGCGCTGGTGTGTGAGGGCGCGCCGGTGCTCGGCGACGAGTACTTCGTGTTCTTCAACAACCGCGCCACGCCGGAGGGTGCGGTGCGGATGGTGCGTGCGTCGTCGGGGGACAAGGCCGCCGTACGAGTGGGCTTCGACGGGCTGCCCGCGCGGGCGGACCGGCTGGTGCTGGTGGCGGCGGTGGATCCGGAGGTGAATCCGGAGGCCGACCTGTCCGGCTTCACCGATGCGGGGATCCGGCTGCGGGACGCGGCCGGTACGGAGCTGGACCGGCTCGTCGTCTCGGACGGGCGTCCGGGGGAGACGGCGCTGGTGCTCGGTTCGTTCCGCCGCCGGGGCCGATGGGGGCTGGGACTTCGTCCTCGGCGGGAAGGGCTACCGGGGCGGTCTGGCGGAGCTGGTCGGGGACTTCGGGATCGACGTGGAGTAGGACGGAGTACGGGCCCCGGAGAGCGTCCGGGGCCCTTCTTTCGCGAGGGGGCTAGTGGCGGCCCGAGATGCGGTTGGCGGCCTTCGCCAGGGGGTCCGTGGTGGCCGTGGGGGAGGTGGATTCGCGGCGGTCGGCGGTGCGGTAGGCCGCGTAGAGGGTGTGGACGCCGAACCAGCGGAAGGGTTCCGGTTCCCAGCGGCGGACCTTGTGGTTGACCCAGGGGAGGGTGGTGAGGTCCGTGGGGCCGGACTGGCCCGAGTCCTGTTGGATCAGGTCGCGCAGGGTGCGGGCCGCGAGGTTGGTGGTGGCGACGCCGGAGCCGACGTAGCCGCCGGCCCAGCCGAGGCCGGTGGAGCGGTCCAGGGTGACGGTGGCGCACCAGTCGCGGGGGACGCCGAGGACGCCGGACCAGGCGTGGGCGATGCCGGCCCCGGCGAGCTGGGGGAAGAAGCGGACGAGGATCTCGCGCAGGGCGTCGATCGTGGCGGGCTGGGTGCGCCCGTCGTTGTCGGTGCGGGAGCCGAAGCGGTACGGGATGCCGCGGCCACCGAGGGCGATGCGGTCGTCGGCGGTGCGCTGGGCGTACATGTAGGCGTGGGCCATGTCGCCGAGGGTCTCCCGGCCGTCCCAGCCGATCTCGGCCCAGGTCTCCTCCGGGAGCGGCTCGGTGGCGATCATGGAGGAGCCCATGGGGAGCCAGGTGCGCTTGAGGCCCTTGAGGTTCGGGGTGAAGCCTTCGGTGCAGCGCAGGATGTAGGGCGCGCGGACCGTGCCGTACGGCGTCACGGCGTGCTTGGGGCGGATCTCCGCGACCGGGGTGGATTCGTGAATGGTGACGCCGAGGGCTTCGACGGCCGCCGCGAGGCCGGTGACCAGTTTGACGGGGTGCAGGCGGGCGCCGTGCGGGGTCCAGCTGGAGCCGACAGCGCCGGCGACGCGGACGCGGGCGGCGGTCTCGCGGGCGCCGAGGAGTTCGCGGTCCTTCTCGCCGTAGCTGAGCTCGGTGGCGTGGAAGTCCTTGAGGCGGACCAACTGGGCGGGGTTGTGGGCGACTTCGAGGACGCCGCCGCGGTGGATGTCGGCGTCGATCTGCTCGGCGGCGCAGACGTCGACGACCTCGCCGACGGTGTCGTTCATCGCCTGCTGGAGCCGGACGGCGGCGTCGTGGCCGTGGAGCTTGGCGTAGCGGTCGCGGCCGGCGATGCCGTTGTAGAGCCAGCCGCCGTTACGGCCGGAGGCGCCGTAGCCGCAGAACTTGGCCTCGAGGACGACGATGTTGAGGAAGGGGACGGCCTTCTTGAGGTAGTACGCCGTCCAGAGCCCGGTGTAGCCGCCGCCGACGATGCAGACGTCGGCCTGGGTGTCGCCGGGAAGCGGTTCGCGGGGGGCGGGGACGCCCTCCTGCGCGTACCAGAACGATATGCCGCCGTTGACCGTGGTCATGCTGTCTTCCTCTGTCCCTGCCGGTGGGAGTGGTGCTGGGACGCTACTGGATATTCGCGCGATCTTCCCCCGTCCGGGTCGTAGCCTCGGCTCCGTGATCGAGATTCCTGAAGAGCTGGTACGGAGTCAGGCCAACTTCAATGGTGACGCGGGTCGTGCCTTCATCGCGGCCCTGCCCGGGCGGGCCGAGCGGTTCCTCGACGAGTGGGGGCTGCGGCTGAACGGCCCGTCGATGTACGGATGGGCGTCGCTGGTGCTGCCGGTGGTGCGGGCCGACGACGGAGTGCCGGCCGCGCTGAAGCTGCAGCTCCTCGACGAGGAGAGCGCGGGCGAGGGGCTCGCGCTGCGGACCTGGGCCGGCGACGGGGCAGTACGGCTGCTGGCCGAGGACCCGGCGACCGGGACGCTGTTGCTGGAGCGGCTGGACGAGACACGCCATCTGTCGACGATGGAGGACGACCGGGCCGCCGTCGGAATCCTCGCGGAGCTGCTGGCGCGGCTGGTGACCGTGGAGGCGCCGGCGGGGCTGCGGGGGCTCGGCGAGGTGGCGGCCAGGATGCTCGCCGAGGTGCCGGACGCGGTGAAGCTCCTCGGGGACGAGGACGACCGGCGGGTGCTGCTGGACTGCGCGGCGGCGGTACGGGAGGTGATGGGCGAGCCGGGGGACCGGCTGCTCCACTGGGACCTGCACTACGACAACATCCTGGCCGCGCATCCGGACGATCCGCGCGAGCCGTGGCTGGCGATCGACCCGAAGCCGCTGGCGGGCGACCCGGGCTTCGACCTGCTGCCGGCGCTGACGGACAACTTCGACCCGGCGCAGACGCTGTGGCGGTTCGACCTGATGACCGAGGTGCTGGGCCTGGACCGGGATCGGGCGCGGGCCTGGTCTCTGGGGCGGGTGCTCCAGAACGGCCTGTGGGACATCGAGGACGCGGTGGAGGAGGGCGAGGAGCCCGAGCTGGACGAGGAGCAGGTTCTCATTGCTCGGAATCTGCTGGCACGGTGACCCGGTGCCGTGCAGGCTGGCCGCATGATTCGTAATGCGACACCTGACGATGTCCCTGTCATTCACCAAATGGTCCGCGAGCTGGCCGAGTACGAGCGCGCGCTCGACGAGGCCAAGGCGACCCAGGAGCAGCTGTGTGAGGCGCTGTTCGGTGAGCGTCCGGCCGCGTTCGCGCACATCGCGGAGACGGACGAGGGGGATGTGGCCGGGTTCTCCCTGTGGTTCTTGAACTTCTCCACGTGGCGTGGGGTGCACGGCATCTACCTGGAGGACCTGTACGTCCGCCCGGAGAAGCGGGGCGGCGGACACGGAAAGGCGCTGCTGACGGAGCTGGCGCGGATCTGTGTCGCGCGGGGCTACGAGCGGCTGGAGTGGTCGGTCCTGGACTGGAACACCCCGTCGATCAACTTCTACAAGTCGCTGGGCGCGAAGCCGCAGGACGAGTGGACGGTGTACCGGCTGACGGACGAGGCGCTGGAGGAGCTGGGGGCGGGCGCGTAGGGCGCTGTGGGGCGCGTGGGGGGCCAGGGGTGGGTCAGCCGGTAGCCGGGAGCGGCTGGCCGGCTTGTCCAGCCAGACCCACTCACCCCTGCCCGGCAGGGTTGTCAGGCCGAACCGGTCGGGGTGAGGAGCTGGAGGCCAGGTGCCGTCTGCGCGGCACGGGCGGATTAAGGCCGGCGGCGGAGGTGCACCGGTGCTGTCGAGTGGAAGATCGTCCGGGTCGGCACCGGCCCCACCCAATCCACATGGATCCATGTGTGGTGCCTGCACCGGCGTCGGATCACTGTTGCCGCGATTCGCCATGATCGGCCGGTATGCACGTGGTCGCCACGCTGAATCTCGATGGCGGCGAGCCGCCAGTCCTTGCCTTCACGGACCAGGTGGTCCGGCCGGCATGCCGGAAGCCATCTCACGCCGGGCCCTCCACACACTCCACCAGGGCCACGTCCTCGAACGCCCGGGCGGAGGTGGTGTGTTCCCTGTTCAGGCCGGTGTGGTCCATGCACTGCTGGTCCACCGTGCCCACGTCCACTCTGGGCTCGGCCTGCCAGCCGCACTCACCGTGCAGGCACCGGGCCGACGCCGTAGCCTCCGAGTCGGGGTGACGCTTGATGCGGTGCGCTACGAACCGGTAAATCATCCGGGTCACTTCGCCACCGCCGGCACGGGGGTTGCGAACACGCGGGCCTGGGCCAGCTCCTCCGCCGTCGGCTCCCGCAGCTCCTCGGCGGGACCGCCCACTCCCGTCCCCCGCCCGGCGGACGCAGGTACACGCTGCCTTCGTACCGGCGGTCCACCCGGCCAAGCGTCCCGTTCGCGTCCACCGCGTACCGACCGGTGGCCGGTCTCCACTTCTCGGCCATGAGTCACTGTCCCCTCGCATCGTGGCCCGAGCTTCTCGCTGATCAACGGGACGCTGGAACCTCGTACGTTTCCCACCCCGGGACGTCTTGAGGGCGGTAGAACGTCCCTTACGACGTCCTGAGAGGTGGGAGAGACTGGCGATGCCGAACGAGCGTCTACGGGCCGCCTTGGCTTCTGTGGGCTGGACCTACGACGACCTGGCCACTGCCGCAGAGGTCGACCCGAAGTCCGTCGAGCGCTGGGTGAATCTGGGTCGCACACCAAGACGTGCGACCGCAACCAAAGCGGCTGAGGCACTGGGAGAAGACGTGTACGCACTATGGCCCGCCCTCAGGCAAGCTCGTGCGGCCGGGCAGTGAGCCCCGAACTTGTGGCGCTTTACGGCCAGCGCGCAGACATCCCCGTCTCTGCCTTTGGCGACCTGATCACTCAGGGCAGGGAGCGCATTGACATCCTGGTCTACGCGGCCGTGTTCCTGCATGAGGCGTACCCCCGGTTCAACGAGTTGGTGCGGGAACGCGCCGCCGAGGGATGCACCGTTCGTATCGCCATCGGTGACGCCGACAGCGTCAACGTGCAACAACGCGGACGGGAAGAAAAATTCGGGCACGGCATCGAGTCCCGCTGCCGGAACGCCTGATGCATTACGGGCCGTTGCTCGGGACGCCGGGAGTAGAGCTGCGGAGGCACGGGACCACGCTCTACAACAGTCTCTACCGGGCAGATGACCAGATGCTGGTCAACGCGCACGTGTGGGGCGTAAACGCGTACGGGGCCCCCGTGTGGCATCTGCGCCGCAATGGAGCGGGTGGAATGTTCGACACGTATGCGGCCAGTTTCGACGCCGTCTGGGAGACCGCGCGGCCAGTGGAGAGGTAGATCCGTGGCACGGACCGAGTATTACGACGATCCGAACGCCCCCGAGCCGAACAGTCTGGTGGTGGCCGCCTCGGCCGTGGTTACCGACGACGAGGGCCGCATCCTCTTGCAGCGGCGCAGGGACAACGACCTGTGGGCGCTCCCAGGCGGCGGCATGGAAATGGGGGACTCGCTCCCGGGGACGGCCGTCAGAGAGGTACGCGAGGAAACCGGCTTGGATGTGGAGATCACTGGCCTCGTCGGCACTTACACCGACCCTCGCCATGTGATCGCGTACGGCGACGGGGAAGTACGTCGGCAGTTCAATATCTGTTTCACCGCGCGGGTCGTCGGTGGATCGCTCGCCATTTCGGAGGAGTCCACCGAACTCCGGTTCGTAAGGCCCGAGGAACTTTCCGGCCTGCCCGTGCATCACACCCAGCGGTTGCGTATCCAGCACTACTTGGACCATCGGCCTTCGCCCTACCTGGGATAGAGAGCCGGTCTTGAGGCGAGGGGGCGGCCGCGGTTGGCCGCCCCCTGGGGTCTACGGCTCCAGGACGACCTTGCCCATCGTGCCGCGGGTCTCCAGCGCGCGGTGGGCGGCGGGCGCCTCCCGGAGGGGGAAGCGTTGGACGGCGGGGCGGAGGATGCCTTCGGCGGCGAGGGCCAGGGACTGGGTTTCGAGGGTGCGGATGTCTCCGCCGGCCTTCTGGATCATGACCGGGCCGAGGACGCTCTGCGAGGTGATGCCGCGGGCGGCGAGTTCCTCGTCGGAGAAGGTGAGGGGTTCGCCGTCGTGGGGGCCCTTGCCCGCCCAGCCGAAGACGACGTGGCGGCCGCCCTTGCCGAGGAGGTCGACGGCGGCGCGGCCGGTGGCGCCGCCGACGGAGTCGAAGACGACGGTGGCCTGCCGGTCGCCGAGGAACTCCCGTACGCGCTCGGGCCAGTCGGGGAGGGTGTAGTCGACGGCGAGGTGGGCGCGGTTCTTCTCGACCTGGGCGACCTTGGCGGGGCCGCCGGCGAGGCCGACGACGGTGGCGCCGGTGTGCCTGGCGTACTGGACGAGCAGGGTGCCGATACCGCCGGCGGCGGCCGGGACGACGGCGACGGAGTCGGGTCCGAGGTCGGCGAACTGGAGGATGCCGAGCGTGGTGCGGCCGGTGCCGATCATGGCGACGGCCTCGGCCTCGTCGAGGCCGTCGGGGATGGAGTGGAGCCTGGCCGCGTCGGCGACGGCGAGTTCGGCGTAGCCGCCGGGGGCGAGGCCGAGGTGGGTGACGACCTTCTGGCCGAGCCAGGAGGGGTCGGTGCCTTCGCCGAGGCGGTCGACCGTGCCGGCGACTTCGCGGCCGGGGATCGTGGGCAGTTCGGCGGGGGCGGGGAAGGGCCCGCTCTGCCCGAGGCGCAGGGCGGTGTCGAGGAGGTGCACGCCGGCCGCGGCGACGGCGATCCGCACCTGCCCGGGGCCGGGCTCGGGCGCGTCGGTCTCCTCGTACGTGAGGTTCTCGGCCGGGCCGAAGGCGTGGAGGCGGATGGCGTGCATGGCGGGCTCCCCTGTTGTGTACGCGGAAGTCGTGTACGTGGTCTGTGTGGTGACAGCGGCAAGCCTCTGACCTCAACCATGGTTGAGGTCAAGAGGTGGCCGGTGGGGCGGCTCAGACGCCCGCCGGCCGTGCGCCACGGCGTACGGCACCCAGGGCCAGGAAGACCGCCTCCACGGCGCTGTTGAACGACACCTCCGAGAGGACGCCCGGCGCCGCGACCTGGTCGCCGACCAGGTACACGCCGTCGCCGCGGTCGATCGCGGGCCGGTCCCGCCAGGTGGTGCCCGGCCGGTCGACGGCTCCGGTGCGGCCCGTGGCGACGGCCTCGCGCCGCCACTGCGTACGCTCCCGCCAGCCGGGGAAGCCGAGGTCGAGCAGGCGCTCGGCGTGGGCGATGCCTTCGGCCCGGGCGGCGTCCGGCGCGATGGGCAGCTGGCCCTGGACGAGCTGCTGCCCGGCGGGGGCGAGGGAGCGGTCCTGGGCGGTGAAGCGTTCCAGCCAGCCGGGTGCGTCGAGGTCGGAGACGACGAACGGGTCGCCCTTGCGGGTGCGCAGCCCGAGGTCGATCAGGACCGTACGTCCGCTCTCCCAGCGCAGGGTGTCGTCGCCGAGGAGGTGGCGGGCGGCGTCCAGGGACGTGGCGACGATCACCGGCCCGTCGCCGGTGGGCAGGGAGTTCACGCGGGCGCCGGTCTCGATCCGTACGCCCAGTTCCCCGGCGCGCGCGGCCATCCGGTCGATGAGCGGCCCCCAGCCGCCGCGGATGTACCGCGCCTCGGGCGGCAGCGCCAGACTCCGGTGCAGGCGCTCCTGGACGAAGCGGGCGGAGAGCGCGCCGGGGTCGTGGTGGAAGAGTGCGACGCCCACGTAGTTGCCGGCGGCACGGGCCGCCTCGGGGCCGGCCACGGAGATGGCCCAGGTGCGGTGGTCGAGGTCGACGGGGGCCTGCTCGGGGGCGCGGCGGGCGAGCTTCAGCATGCCGAGCGGCGGGGTGCGGCGCAGGGCGCCACCGTGGTGGATGCGGAAGCGGAGGCCTTCGAGCGGTGGCAGGGAGGCGAGCGGGCCGATCAGGCCGCGCTGGTTGAGCCAGGCCCAGTGCGGGCCGCCGTTGTAGAGGGCGTGGGGGCCTTCGTTGGTGCGGTACGGGCCTTCGGCGGTACGGGCGCGGCCGCCGAGCGTGCGGTGCGACTCGTACAGGCTCACCCGCGCGCCGGACTCGGCGGCGGTGATGGCCGCGGTCAGTCCGGCGAATCCGCCGCCGATGACGGTGATGTGTGCCCTGTTCCCTTGCATGTGACGCTCCTTGGGGTCGGTCTCACGCATGCGACGGCGCGGGGGGCCTGGTTCGTGACATCGGGGCGTTGTCAGTGGCGCACGTCACTATGAGTGGCATGGCGACAGGCAGGAAGAAGACGGTGGCGGCCGCGCGGCGGGCGGAGGTACGGCTGCCGGACCTCACGGCGTACGAAGGAGGTCTTGAGCCGGACGGGGATTACGACGGGCTGGCGTTCACGGGGCTCGACCTGGCGGGTCAGGCGGGGGCGGGGGCCCGGTTCATGGACTGCGCGGTGCGCGACTGCGTCGTGGACGAGACACGGCTGACCGCGGCGCGGGTGCTGGACTGCGTGCTGACCGGGATACGGGGCGTCGGCACGGACCTGGCCGGGGCCTCGCTGCGGGACGTGGAGATCGTGGACGCCCGGCTCGGTGGGACGCAGCTGCACGGGGCGGTCCTGGAGAGGGTGCTGGTGCGAGGAGGGAAGATCGACTACCCGAATCTGCGGACGGCGAAGCTGCGGGACGTCGTCTTCGAGGGGTGTGTGCTGAACGAGCCGGACTTCGGGGGCGCGCGGCTCGAGCGGGTGGAGTTCCGGGACTGTGTGCTGACGGGGGCGGACTTCGGCGCGGCCCGGATGAAGGACGTGGATCTGCGGACGGTGGAGCGGCTGGAGATCGCGCGCGGGGTGGACGCCCTGGCGGGAGCGGTGATCAGTACGGGCCAGCTGCTGGATCTGGCGCCTGTGTTCGCCGCGCATCTGGGGGTGCGGGTGGAGGACTGACCGCGGGCGGCCGAGGGCGGGCTTAAGGGGTGCGGGGGAAGCGGGCCTGGAGGTCCCAGATCACGGGGTTGTCGGCGAGGCCTTCGTGCATGTCGGCGAGGTCGGCGATCAGGTCGTGCAGGAAGTCCCGGGCCTCGCGGCGCAGTTCGGCGTGGTTGAAGGTGAGCGGCGGCTCGTCGCCGTGCATCCAGTCGGCCTCGACGTCGACCCAGCCGAAGCGGCGCTCGAAGAGCATCCGGTCGGTGGACTCGGTGAAGTCCAGCTCGGCGTACTGCGGCTGTGCGGCCCGGCTGCCGCGCGGATCGCGGTCGAGCTGCTCGACGATGTCGCACAGCGCCCACGCGAAGTCGAGCACCGGCACCCATCCCCAGGCTGTGGACACCTCACGGTCCGCCTTGGTGTCCGCGAGGTAGACGTCCCCGCAGAAGAGGTCGTGCCGCAGGGCCTGGACGTCCGCGCGGCGGTAGTCGGTCTGCGGCGGGTCGGGAAAGCGGCGGGAGAGGGAGTAGCCGATGTCGAGCACGGACCGATGGTGTCACGGATGGGGAGATCGCCCGCACGTTCGGGTGAACGGGATCGGATGGCGGCCGCGGGCCGCGGTCTACGCTGAGAGGGTCGCTCCGCGCGAAGGAGGTCTGCCGTGGCACTGCCTGTACCCGAGTACGAGCCGTCCGATTCGCACGAGGAGACGCCCGACTATGTGTCCCTCGTCCTGTCGGCGAGGAACAAGATCCCGGGCATGACCGTGGAGGAAGCCTTCGACATGTTCAGTGCGCTCGCCCCCGAAGGGTGGCGCGTGGAGTTGATCGAAGGGGAGATCTGCGTGACGCCTCCCGCCAATGGCGAGCACGAAGAGATTGTGTCGGAAGTGGCGGAGCAGGTGATTCTTCGCCGTCAGGATCGGCAGCTACGCACGTACACCGGCATCGGACTCTTCGTCCCGGGCGCCTCCATCAGCGGCAAGGTCGAGCCGGATGTCGTGCTCGCGCCGAAGGGCAGCTTCGCCGACCAGCTCGAGTACCACGACCCGTCCCCCGTCCTGCTGGTCGCCGAGGTGACCTCCCGTTCCCCCGCCGGGAACGACCGGGTGAAGAAGATCCGCGGGTACGCCCGCGCCGGGATTCCGGTCTATCTGCTCATCGATCGCGACGGTGGCAAGGCGATCGTCTGCACGGAGCCGCAGGGCGAGGACTACGGCCGCAAGACCACGTACAAGCTCTCCGAGGTCGTGCCGCTCCCGGAGCCGCTCGGGTTCGACCTCGACACCAGCCAGTTCTGACCGCCCCTTCCGCCGGCTCAGGCGCGGTGCTGCCTGGCGTACGCCCGGGTGGCGTAGGCCAGCAGGGGGCCCGTGGCGAGCAGGGGAGCCATGCAGAGGTTCAGGACCGTGTGGCCGGTGGGGGACATGTTCGGGTCGGGCTCCACGAGGAAGCCGAGGACGAGCTGGCTCAGGCAGAAGAGCGTCACCAGGGCGGACAGGGCCCAGCCGATGACCACGGCCGTACGGGGGCGGGGGACCCGGAGGCGGCCGGTGACCACGAGGATCGGGAGCAGCGCGGCGGCCTCCTGGAGGACGGTCAGGCCGACGACGTAGGCGATGCCCCAGCCCGGGATCCCGTAGACCTCACGCAGAACCTCGTCGCTGTAGCCGACGGGCAGGCCCGTCGCCATCACCAGCCGCCACAGACCCATCGGGACGGTGCAGAGCGCGAGCAGGTGCGCGGCGCGACGGGCGATGCGGGCGGGGGAGTGGAGGCGGTGGGGGCGGGGAGCGGTCGCTGTCGTCATGACGTACAGCCTGGCCGGGGCGGCGGGGCCCCGGCTTCGTCCCGTTCGGCAGACCGTCTCCGCCGTACGGGGGAGGGCGGGTCCTCCCCGAAGGCCGCCTGGGACTTCCCGAGCCTCGGGCCTAACGGCAGTACCGGCTGCTTGGGGAGCGCCGCGAGGCCTTCACCAAGGCGCCTGAGATGCCCGAGCCTCGGGCCTAACGGCAGTACCGGCTGCTTGGGGAGCGCCGCGAGGCCTTCACCAAGGCGCCTGAGATGCCCGAGCCTCGGGCCTACGGCAGCACCGGACGATGCGGGAGCGCCGTGGGTCCTTCGCCAACGCGCCTGAGATGCCCGAGCCTCGGGCCTAACGGCAGCA
>NZ_BMQQ01000027.1:78761-100372 GCF_014648195.1 Streptomyces purpureus | reverse complement strand
GCTGTTCTTCGCTTTCGCGTTTCCCTTTCCGGCGGTTCCGACTCTATCAGATCCTTTCGGGCCTGATTCCCAGTCAGCGGGAGTTGTCTTTCCGGCTGTTGGGCCGTTCCGACGTCCCAAACTCTAGCGGATTTCCCGGGCGACTCATAATCGAGTCTTCGAAATGAATTTCGGCATGCCGAAATTCGTCCCGGTTGGGAGATCGTGCTGAGTTGGGGTGCCGCATTCGCGGCGGGATGGCTGTCGCAGAACCGTTCCGGCTCCGTGACAACTCGGAGAACACTACGTATCCGGCAGGGGCGTGTCAACTCCGCCCCTCACTCGCCTCAGTCCAGGTCGGTGAGGCGTCCGCCCGCGTCCGGCTGGGCGTGTTCCACCCGGCGCAGGAGGCGGATCAGCAGCTCGCCCAGGACGCCGCGCTCGTCGCTCGACAGGTCCTGGAGGAGCTCCTCCTCGAAGTCCGTCGCCATGCGCATGGCCTCGAGCCACTTCGCGCGGCCCTCGTCCGTCAGCTCGACGATCACCCGCACCCGGTTGTTCTCGTCCCGGTCGCGGGTCACCAGGCCCTCGCCCGCCATGCGGTCGATGCGGTGGGTCATGGCGGCCGGGGTGAGGCCGAGACGCTTGGCGAGTTCGCCGGGGCCCAGGCGGTAGGGGGCTCCGGCCAGGACGAGCGTCTTGAGGACCTCCCACTCGGCGTTGCTGATGCCGAGGTCGGCGACCTGGCGGCCGTACGCGACGTTCATCCGTCGGTTCAGCCGGCCGAGGGCGGAGACCACCTTCTCGACCTGGGGGTCGAGGTCGCGGAACTCGCGCTGGTAGGCGGCGATCTGCTCGTCGAGGCTCGGCTCCTGCAGGGACTGCGTGCCGGGCTGCTCGGGGGTGTCGGACATGCGGCGAGTATCCCATGACTGCCGTTGGCGTTGAAGTCCTTCGATGTGTATTGTTAAGGCTCGAACTTTAGTGTTGAAGTCTTCAGGGTTCAGTCCTTCAGATCAGAAGTGGGTGAGTGTGACCAAGGTGAGGGGCGCAGCGATGCGCCGGATTCAGGCAGGTGGCGCGCTGAGCGCGTTCGGGCTCGGCTTCACCGTGCCGTACCTCTATGTGTACGTGGCGCAGGTTCGGGATCTGGGTGCGACGACGGCCGGTGCCGTCCTTGCCGTCTTCGCCATGGCCGCGCTCGTCGTCCTCCCCTTCAGTGGTCGGGCGATCGACCGGCGCGGGCCGCTGCCCGTGCTGCTGGTCGCCGCGGTGCTGGCATCGGTCGGCGCGCTCGGGATGGGGCTCGCGGGCAGTGTCCCGACCGTGGTCCTGTCGGCGGCGCTGCTCGGCGCCGGTACGGCTGTCATGCAGCCGGCGCTCGCGACGATGATCGTCTGGTGCTCGTCGGCGTCGACCCGGACGCGGGCGTTCGCCACGCAGTTCTTCCTGCAGAACCTCGGGCTCGGCATCGGTGGCCTCATCGGCGGGCAGATCGTCGACGAGAGCCGCCCCTCCAGCTTCACCCTGCTGTTCTCGATCGAGGCCGTGATGTTCCTGGTCCTCGCCGGGATCGCCGCGTCCGTGCGGCTGCCCGGGTCCCCCGCTCTGCCGGGGGGACGGCCCGAGAACACCGAGGCCAAGGGCGGGATGCGGGCGCTGCTCGGGCACAAGGCGATGGTGCAGCTGTGTGTGCTGGGCTTCGTCCTCTTCTTCGCCTGCTACGGACAGTTCGAGTCCGGGCTCGCGGCGTACGGCACCGAGGCCGCCGGGATCAAGCCGGCGACGCTCGGGATGGCGCTGGCCGCCAACACGGCCGTCATCGTCGTCGCCCAGTTCGTGGTGCTCCGGTTCGTGGAGCGGCGCCGGCGGACCCGGGTGATCGCGGCGGTGGGGCTCATCTGGGCCGCGGCGTGGGTGATCGCCGGATACGCGGGGCTCGGGCACGGCAGTCAGACCATGGCGACCGCCGCCTTCATCTCCACGTACGCCCTCTTCGGGCTCGGTGAGGCGATGCTGTCGCCGACCGTGGCCCCGCTGGTGGCCGATCTGGCGCCGGAGTCGATGGTGGGGCAGTACAACTCCGCCTTCGCTCTGGTCAAGCAGCTCGCGCTGGCGGTCGGTCCGGCCGTGGGCGGGCCAATGGGGGCCGCGCTGCATGGTCCGTACATCGTGACGTTCATCCTCTTCTCGCTCGGCATCACCGTGCTGGCGCTGCGGATGGGCCGGCAGCTCACGCCGGTGCAGGACCAGCCGTCACTGGCCGCCAAGGCGTCGCGCGTGGTGGCCCAGCACAAGCCCGAGCAGAGGGTCGAGGCGTCGGCCTAGTCCCGCAGGGCGAACTCGCACCAGACCGCCTTGCCGCCACCCGGTGTGCGGCGGCTGCCCCAGGACGAGGCGATCGTCGCGATGATCGAGATTCCGCGACCCGCCTCGTCCTCCGTTTCCGCGCGGCGGCGGCGCGGCAGATGGTCGTCGCCGTCCGTCACCTCGATGATCAGCCGGCGGTCCGTGCGCCGCAGGCGCAGGCGCATGGGCGGGGTGCCGTGCTGGAGCGAATTGCCGACCAGCTCGCTGGTGGCGAGGACGCCCAGATCGCGCAGCTCCGTCGGGAAGCGCCAGCTGGAGAGGACCCCGGAGGCGAAGGCACGCGCGCGTGGCGCGGCTTCGACGCCGCCGAGCAGTTCCAGGGCGGCGTTGTGGAAGAGCTCGGCGTCCGGGCCCGTACGGGAGGGGTGCTGGAGGACCAGGACGGCGACGTCGTCGTCGTGTTCCGCCGTGACGCCGAGGGCGCGCAGCAGCCGGTCGCAGACGACCTGCGGGGTGCCGGTGGCCCCGGCCAGGGCCCTTTCCAGGGCGGCGACGCCTTCGTCGATGTCCTCGCGGCGCCGCTCGACCAGGCCGTCGGTGTAGAGGACGGCGGTGGAGCCGGGCGGCAGGGCGATCGTGCCTGAGCTGTGGAGCCAGCCGCCGGTGCCGAGCGGCGGGCCGGTCGGCTCCTCGGCGCGCCGGACCGAGCCGTCCTCGTCCCTGACGAGGATCGGGAGGTGGCCGGCGGAGGCGTAGACGAGACGGCCTTCGTTGGGGTCGTGGACGGCGTAGACGCACGTGGCGATCTGGCTGGCGTCGATCTCCGCGGCGAGGCCGTCGAGGAGCTGGAGGACCTCGTGGGGCGCCAGGTCCAGCCGGGCGTAGGCGCGGACGGCGGTGCGGAGCTGGCCCATCACGGCCGCCGCGCGGACGCCCCGGCCCATCACGTCCCCGATGACGAGGGCGGTGCGGCCGGCGCCGAGCGTGATCACGTCGTACCAGTCCCCGCCGACGGCCGCGTCCGTGCCGCCGGGCTGGTACGTGGCGGCGATCCGGAGGTCGTCGGGCTGCTCCAGCTCCTGGGGGAGCAGGGAGCGCTGGAGGGTGACGGCGGTTTCACGGTGGCGGCGCTCGCTGGCGCGCAGCCGCTCGGCCGCCTCGGCGTGGTCGGTGACGTCGGCGGCGTGGACCAGGACGCCGCCGCCGTGGCGCGGGGTGTCCACGGGCAGGCACGTGACCGTGTACGAGCCGCCGTCCTGGGTGCGGCGGGATTTGACGGTGCGTGGCTTTCCGCTGCGCAGGACCTGGTCCATCAGCGGCAGCAGGCCGAGCTCGTCCGCCTCCGGGCAGCCGGTGGCCGCGGGGGTGCCGGCCGGGCGCGGGCCGAACGCGGCGGCGTAGGCGTCGTTGACGTACGCGACCCGGTGCTCCGAGCCGTAGACGAGGGCGACCAGGCCGGGGAGGCGGCCGAGGATCTCCCCTACGGAGAAGTCCTCGAGGGCGGGGACGTCGTCGGACAGGGGCTCCATTTGGTCGTACTCACCCCGGGCGGCGGGCACGGAGCCGCGGTCCGTCCGCGCTGCGGCGCGACGCTGCGTACCGGGGAGCCGGGCGCTCCAACGCGTGAAATTCACGGATCTGTAAGCCTCGTGGTGTCGTTGCCGCTGTCACTCTGTGCAGGTGTGAGCCCACCTATGGTCACACGTCCAGTGTGACCGACCGCACTGACAATGAGTCAGTCGGACGCTTTGCCGTCCTTGGTATCCGCTTGCGGGTCGTCCTTCGGATCGACCTTGGCAGGTGCGGAGGGGGGCCCTGCCGCGAGTTCGAACTCGGCGCGGGGATGCTCCAGTGAGCCGAGTGAGACGATCTCCCGTTTGAACAGGCCCGCGAGGGTCCACTCGGCCAGGACCCGGGCCTTCCGGTTGAAGGTGGGCACGCGGCTGAGGTGGTAGACGCGGTGCATGAACCAGGCAGGGTAGCCCTTCAGCTTGCGTCCGTAGACATGCGCCACGCCCTTGTGCAGGCCGAGCGAGGCGACGGACCCCACGTACGCGTGGGCGTACTCCTTGAGCGGCTGTCCGCGCAGGGAGGCGACGATGTTCTCGGCGAGGACCTTGGTCTGGCGTACGGCGTGCTGGGCGTTGGGGGCGCACTCCTTGCCCGGCTCGTCGGCGGTGACGTCCGGGACGGCGGCGGCGTCTCCCGCGGCCCACGCGTGCGTGACGCCGTCGACGGTGAGGTGGGCCGTGCACTTGAGCCGGCCCCGTCCGTTGAGGGGCAGGTCGGTGGAGGCCAGGACCGGTGCGGGTTTGACGCCGGCGGTCCACACGACCGTACGGGTCGGGAAGCGGGCGCCGTCGCTCAGGACGGCGACACGGTCCTCGCAGGACTCCAGACGGGTGTCCAGACGTACGTCGATGTTGCGCGCGCGCAGCTCCCGGATGGCGTACTTGCCCATCTCCTCACCGACCTCGGGGAGGATCCGGTTGGTCGCCTCGACGAGGATCCACTTCATGTCCTCGCGTTTGACGTTGTGGTAGTACCGCGCGGTGTAGCGGGCCATGTCCTCCAGCTCGCCCAGGGCCTCGACGCCGGCGTAGCCGCCGCCGACGAAGACGAAGGTGAGGGCGGCGTCGCGCAGGGCCGGGTCGCGGGTGGAGGAGGCGATGTCCATCTGCTCGATGACGTGGTTGCGCAGGCCGATGGCCTCTTCGACGGTCTTGAATCCGATGGCGTAGTCCGCGAGCCCCGGGACCGGGAGGGTCCGGGAGATCGAGCCGGGGGCGATGACCAGCTCGTCGTACGCCATCTGCTCCGGGCCCGTGGACTCCTCCTCAGTGGCGAGGGTGGTGAGGGTGGCCGTGCGCTTGGCGTGGTCGATCGCCTGCACCTCCCCGATGACGATCCTGCACCGGTCGAGGACGCGGCGGATCGGGACGACGACATGGCGCGGCGAGATGGAGCCCGCGGCCGCCTCCGGCAGGAAGGGCTGGTACGTCATGTAGGGCTCGGGTGTGACCACGACGACCTCGACCGAGCCGCTTCTGAGCTCGGCCTTGAGCTTCCGTTGGAGGCGCAGCGCTGTGTACATGCCTACGTAGCCACCGCCGACAACGAGAACGCGCACAGGTTCGGTCACTGTCCCATGACGCAACGAGCTCTGGAGTTTGTCCACAGGCCCGACAGATTGTGTGACCGGCGGACCGGGGAGGCGTGGGGTGGCGGACGGCCGGATCGGGTGGAAATTCGCCCAGCTCAGGGGAGGGGTGGGGGGTACTGCGAGGGGGCCCAATCGGGAGTGTTCCGGCCCTTGCTCCGATCGGGGGGCGCACCGTGCGGAACTGCCTCTTCTGAATTGACTCCGACTCAACTATGTTCGTATCCCGTCGGGGTGTCGGGTCGTCGCGTGATCGACCTGAGCGTGTCGGGTCTGGGGCCCCGACTGTCAGGGAGGGGAGTCTCCGGGGGGAGACATCATGACCGGGGGATATCTGTATGCATATTCAGGATTCGCATTGGCAGGCTGTCGTCACAGCGGACGGCCTGAGTAACGGACGTACGGGGGCCGCGGGACCGGCGGCTCACGGCGGCGGTTCGATCGGGCGTCCCGCCCCGCTGCGGGTGGACGCACAGCGCAATCTGGAGCACGTCCTGCGTGCCGCGCGCGAGGTCTTCGGCGAACTCGGGTACGGGGCGCCGATGGAGGACGTGGCCCGCCGTGCGCGGGTCGGCGTCGGCACGGTCTACCGCCGGTTCCCCAGCAAGGACGTGCTGGTGCGCCGGATAGCCGAGGAGGAGACCTCCCGGCTCACCGAGCAGGCCAGGGCCGCGCTCGGGCAGGAGGAGAAGCCGTGGTCGGCCCTCTCCCGCTTCCTGCGGACGTCGGTCGCCTCCGGCGCGGGACGTCTGCTGCCGCCGCACATACTGCGCGTGGGGGTGGACGTCGAGGACGCTCCGCTCGGTGACGCCGGTGCGTCTGGTGTGTCCGCTGCGTCCGGTGCGCTGGACGAGGCGCGGGTGCCGCAGCAGCGGCACGGGGAGCCGGGGCGTACGGAGCTGCGGGTGGTCGCCCCACGCGGGGTGCCGGCCGTGGAGCAGGACGACGCGGGCGCCTCGGAGCTGCTTCAGGTCGTGGGCCAGCTGGTGGCCCGCGCACGGGAGGCGGGTGAGCTGCGCGCCGATGTGACGGTGGCGGACGTCCTGCTGGTCATAGCCACGGCGGCGCCCGCGCTGCCCGACGCGGAGCAGCAGGCGGCGGCTTCGGCCCGGCTCCTGGACATCCTGCTGGAGGGACTGCGCTCCCGACCCGCGTAGCGGGTACGGCGTGACGCGGCGGCGGGCTGTCTGCGGACCGCCCGTCGCCACCGCCGCCGGAACACCGTCTCCGCGCGCAGTCTGCCGATGCTTCCACGAACGGGTGACGTCTCGTGCCCGCTTTCGGTCTTCCCACCCCGGATGAGTGGTTGGCCGGACGAGGAGGACGACGGGACCGCGCTCTGTGGCACGCTTGCCCGGAATCGCGGTCTGCGTGCACAGGGGAGCTTCCGCCATGAGCGGTGACGGTCAGGTGCCCAACCAGGGCGGTCCCGGTGGTTCCTCCGGAGCTCCGACCAGCCCGCCGACCGGGGTTCCCGCGCAGCGCGAAGGCCTCTCCGGCTCGGCGCGGGCGGACTGGGCGCGCCAGGACTCCGTACTCCCGCCGCCGGTCGAGCTCCCGCCGTCCGACGCCGAGTTGATCCAGCTCATGCGGGGCGGCGACGACAGCGCGTACGCGGAGCTGTTCCGCCGGCACTCGGGCGCGGTACGGCGGTACGCCCGTACCTGCTGCCGGGACGCCCACACCGCCGACGACCTGACCGGTGAGGTCTTCGCACGGACGCTGCAGGCGGTACGCGGGGGTGCCGGGCCGGACCAGGCCGTGCGGGCGTATCTGCTCACGACCGTACGCCGGGTTGCCGCAACCTGGACGAAAACGGCGAAGCGGGAGCAACTGGTCGAGGACTTCGCGGTGTTCGCCACCGATGCGGCGCGGGCCGCCGAAGTCTCCGACGACACCGGCTCCTTCGGCGCGGGTCTCGACCTGGGCGCGGACGTCCTCGCCATGCACGAGGCCGAGCAGTCGCTCGCCGTGCAGGCGTTCCGTTCGCTGCCCGAGCGGTGGCAGGCGGTCCTGTGGCACACCACGGTCGAGGAGGAGTCGCCGAGCGAGGTCGCGCCACTGTTCGGGCTGACCGCCAACGCCACCGCCGTGCTCGCCAGCCGGGCCCGCGAAGGGCTCAAACAGGCCTACCTCCAGGCCCATGTGAGCCAGTCGCTGACCTCCGGCGGGGACTGCGCCCGCTACGCCGACCGGCTCGGCGCCTACGCCCGTGGCGGGCTGCGGATGCGGGCCGAGCGCGGGCTGCGCAAGCACCTGGAGGAGTGCGCCAAGTGCCGTCTCGCCGCCGGGGAGCTGGCGCATGTCAACGCCGGGATCCCGGCGGTGCTGCCGGTCGCCGTCATCGGCTGGTTCGCCGCCGGGTACGCGCTCAAGGCGGCCGGGGTCGTGGCCGGTGGCGCCGTGGGCGCCGCCGGGGCGGGGGCGGCCGCTGCGGCGACCGGATCCTCGTCCACCTCCTCGGGGGCGGCGTCCGTCGCGGCGGCCGAGGGGCTCGGTGCCCCGGCGAAGGCCGGTATCGCAATGGCGGTGGCCGTCGCCGCGTCCGCCGGGCTGGTCTGGGCGTTCTCCGGCGACCCGGAACCGGTGGCCCGGCCCAGGCCGACGCCGTCGGTCGTGGTTCCCGTAGCACCGCCCGAGCCCACCCCGCCGAAGCCCGCCCCCTCCCCCACGCCGAAGCGCGCGGCCCCCGCGCCGGCGCCGACTCCGACGCCCCGGCCGACGCCGCCGGCCACACCGAAGCCGAAGCCCGCGCCCCCCAAGCCGACCCCGAAACCGCCCCCGCTCCGCCCGAAGCCGAGCCCCTCCCCGGCGAAGCCGAAGCCCCCGCCTCCGTCGGCGCCAGCCGTCTTCCAGCTCAACGAGCTCACGTACGACGTGGCCGGCGACGGCACCAGGCCCGAGATCCGGATGGCCGCGAGCAGCTGGCTGTGGCAGCGCTACGGCATGCGGATCGGCGGTGAGTCGTACGCCCACGGCGTGAGCGTGCACACCCGCTCCTCGGTCACCATCGACCTCAACCGCCCCTGCCGCAGCTACACGGCGCGCGTCGGCGTCGACGACATGACCATGGGTCTGGGCGCCGCGCGTTTCTCCGTCTACGGCTCCGATGGACGCCTGTGGCGGTCGAAGGTGATCCGGGGCGGGGAGCCGGCGGTGCCCCTGCGGGTCGACATCTCGGGCCAGAAGTCGATCCGCCTGGTCGTGGAGCCGCACGGGCGGTTCGGCGGGGTGGGGGTGGCGGACTGGGCGGTGTCGCGGATCAGCTGCGGCTGAGCTGGGCGGGGAGCTTTCCCCCACCCCGCCCCTTCCCGAAACCCTGCCGGGGGCGGGTGGGGGTACGGGGCTCGGGGCGAAGCGCCGGCCCCCAGCCCCCGGCGGGGCGGCCCGTGTTGGTGGGGCAGGTTCGGTGCACTGCCCGGTGAGGGCTACCGTGCGGCGCGCGCTGCACGGGGCCTTCGTGGGCAGAGCCCACGCCCCCGGCCGGGCAGCCGAGCACCGCGGACGTGCACCGTGCCCTCGGGGGCGAAGCTCCAGCCGCCGTCGGGACGGCAGCTGCGCGCCGCAGGCGGACCGTGTTGGTAGGGCAGATGCGGTGCACTGCCCAGCGGGGGCTGACGAGCAGCACGCGCGGACACCCGCCCTTCGCGCGGAAGCCCTCGCACCGGGCAGGGAGGCGGCTGCGCGCCGCACCGCGGCCTGACCGCGCCGCAGGGCAAGTGCGGCGCACTGCCCGGCGGCCGTAGCCGAGCACCGCACACGGACATCCACCCCTAGCAGGCGAATCCCCAGGGCACCTGCCCTGCGCCGCGGCCTGACCGCGCCGCAGGGCAGGTGCGGCGCACTGCCCGACGGTGGCAACCGGGCACCGCGCGCGTGGGCCGGGTCTTCGGCCCGTGGCCCGCAGCCGAGCGGCGCGTGCCTGGGCCGGGCTTCGAGAGTGAAGCCCCCGGTCCTCAGCTCTGCAAACCCCTCGCCGTCGGGGAAGGGAGCCACCTGGTCGCCGTGGAGGTCAGGGGGGCGCGGGGGCGGGGGGTGTCGGGGCCGGTCCAGCAGGTGCCGCGGCGGGAGAGGAGGCGGCGGAGCCAGAGTTCGGTGGAGACGAGGTCGGCGAGGCCGTCCAGGGGGACCGGGGCGCCGTCGGCGGCCGAGTGGAGGGCTTGGCGGACCACGTGGGCCTCGATCAGGCCCGCGTCGGCGAGGAGGGGGGCCTCGAAGAGGGCCAGGAGGTAGGGGAGGGAGAGGCTCAGGCCCGCGCGGGTCGCCGCCGCGGAGGTCGCGTGGGACGGCGCGCCCCAGCCGGGGGGCAGGTCGTGGATCCCGGCGCCGGCCAGGACCGCGCGCAGGACGGCCGCGCGGGCGCCCGGCTGGACGCGGAGGGCTTCGGGGAGCGCGCGGCAGGCCCGTACGACTTGGTTGTCCAGAAAGGGCGCGTGCAGGCGCTGGCTGCGGATCTCCGCCGCCTGCTCCAGGACGCGGTGGTCGGCCGCCGCCCGTACGAGCGCCGCACGCGCGCGTGCCTCACCGGGCCGCTGCACCGAAGTGGGCCGGGTCGCCGCCTGGTTGAGCCGGACCGACACCTCCGCGAGCGCCTCCCCCGTCAGCCAGCGCGCCGCCGGCCCCGGCCGGGACCAGGCCAGCGCCGCGAGGGACGCGCCGAGCGGCCCCGAGGGGCCGGGGGCCGAGCGGTTCGCCTCCAGGAGCAGGTCGGCCGCCGTCTCCAGGCCGGTGCGGTAGGGCGTACGGGCCAGGCGGCGCGCGGCGCGGTAGACCGTGAGCGGGACGAAGAAGGACTGGGCGGACGGCCCGGACGCCTTGGCGAGCGCGGTGACCGGCTTCAGCAGGTGCCGTCGGCGGCGGTCCAGGAGGAGGTCGGCGAGGCGGGCGGGGTGCGCGTCGAGGACCTGCCGGGCGCCGATGCCGGTGAAGTGGTCGGCGCTGCCCGCGGCGAGCCGCCGCCGGTGGCGTTCGGCGGTGACCAAGGAGGGCCCGGGTTCGTCGGTCAGCGGGCCTTCCAGCTCCGCGTACGGCAGGGCTTCCTCGGCCGCGGCGACCACGACGTGGTGCAGCCGTGGGTTCGCGGCGATGGCGCGGGCCCGTTCCAGTTCGTCCTCGCGGCCGTGGCTGGTGAGGTCGTTGAAGGTGACCGCGATGAGCCGTTCGCCCGCGCCGGTGCCGTGGCCGAGGACGGTGCCGGGGTTGCCGGGGAGCCCGGCGGCCAGCAGGGCGAGCGTGCCCGACGCGCTGCCGCCGGAGAGATCGGCGCCGATGCCGGGGGCGGGACCGCCCCGGGCGGCGCGGCGGTCCGCCGGACCCATGCCGGGGACGGGCCCGGGGTCCGGCGGCGGGATGTCGGGGGCGTGCCGCGGCGCGGTGAGCCGGGCCCGTACGGCCGCGACGAGGGCCTCCCGTACGCCGTCGACGGCCCGGTCCGCGTCCAGCTGGGGCGCGGCGACGGCGAGCGAGGCCACCGGCTCGTAGCCGGCGATCTCGCGGGAGCCCTCGCGCAGGATGAGGGCGTGGCCGGGCGGGACGCGTCTGACCCCGGCGTACGGGGTGGAGTCGCGCAGCGCCTCCGGGGTTTCGGGGCAGGCGAGGAGCGCGGCCAGGTGGCCGATGTCGAGCTGGGCCTCGATGAGGTCGGCGAGCGGCAGGGCCGCGGTGGCGTAGGCGGTCCCGCCCGCCCAGGGGGTGTGGAAGACGGGCCGCGCGCCGGCGAGGTCGCCGGCGATGGTGATGCGGCGGCCGATCTGGGCGACGGCGGTGTAGCTGCCGGGCCAGGCGGTGAGATGACGCAGGGCGCCGCCGCGCGCGGCGAGCAGTCCGGCGCGCAGTTCGTCGTCGCCCGCGGCGCAGCAGCCGAGGACGGCGAGGCGGGTGATGGCGGGTGCGTCGACGGTGACGACGCGTACCTCGTCGGGGCGCCAGTCGCCGACCGCCCACAGCGGATCGGGGTCACCCCACAGGAGCTGTGCGCCGACGGGGTGGACGGTGCGCGCGTCGGCTCCCGCTCCGACCGTGCCCGCCGTACCGAACCGTGCGGCGATACTGCTCCAGCCGACCAGCCACCGCATCGCGCCTCCACAGACTGTGGACAACCCTCACCACGTTCAGTGGGGAACATGCTGCCACGACAACGGCGCACAGGAGTGGCTCAGGGTAGCGCGCGCAAAAAGTGAACGCGCCCCTGGCATTGGCCAGTTGCCGACGGTCGCACGGCTGCGCGAAACCGTCCGGCCATGGGCGGCATTCGGCCATTCTCGGCGCCCGGCGGAACCGCACGGTGCGCCTACGACGGTCCGGGAGGCGGTGTCCGCCCCCCGGACCGGTCCGCCGCCCGCGGGGATTGAAGGCGGCGGTGTCCCCCAGCCCACTGGTTCAACGCGCAGTGGGCCGACCCACGCGATACTCATGGAATCGCCCCGCGCCGCCGACGGGCGAGAGCGCACGGCCGGGCGCACGGCCACACGGCCGGAGCACGGCGGCCGGGCACCATCCGCCCGTACGCACAACAATCTCGCCATACGGAACACCGCCTCTTAACGGTCGGGATGCGGCGAACTACGCTGTGTGTCACTGCTGTTCTCCGTAGGGGGCGCATATTCCGAGGGGCTCGGCCACATGCTCTTGCGGCCGGAGTTCCCGGGGGTCCGGGGGGTGTCACCGGGAGGACGCAGTACGAATGCCGTGCGCCCCTGCCTGGCGTCACGGCGGCCGTCGGTGTGTCGAGGGGTGGCGCATGTCCAGGGAGCAACGCGGGCCGAACGAAAAGCTCGGCACGGTTCTCGCCCTCGCGGGAATCAGCAACGCCGGACTGGCCCGGCGGGTCAACGACCTCGGCGCGCAGCGGGGTCTGACCCTCCGCTACGACAAGACGTCGGTGGCCCGGTGGGTGTCCAAGGGCATGGTGCCGCAGGGCGCCGCCCCGCACCTCATCGCCGCCGCGATCGGCCAGAAGCTCGGACGGCCGGTGCCGCTGCACGAGATCGGACTCGCGGACGCCGACCCGGCGCCCGAGGTGGGTCTCGCCTTCCCGCGCGACGTCGCCGAGGCGGTCCGCTCGGCCACCGAGCTGTACCGGCTGGATCTCGCCGGCCGGCGCGCCGGCGGTGGCGGGATCTGGCAGTCCCTGGCGGGCTCCTTCGCGGTCACCGCGTACGCCACGCCCGCGTCCCGCTGGCTGATAACACCCGCCGACTCGTCGGTCGAACGGTCCGTGGAGGCCCCGGACGGGGGCCACGCGCGCGTGGGGCACAGCGATGTGGCGAAGCTGCGGGAGGCCGCCGAGGACGCCCGGCGCTGGGACTCCAAGTACGGCGGCGGTGACTGGCGTTCGTCGATGGTCCCCGAGTGCCTGCGGGTCGACGCGGCGCCGCTGCTGCTCGGCTCGTACGCCGACGAGGTCGGCCGGGCGCTGTTCGGCGCGACCGCCGAGCTGACCCGGCTGGCCGGCTGGATGGCCTTCGACACCGGCCAGCAGGAAGCCGCGCAGCGGTACTACATCCAGGCGCTCCGGCTCGCCCGCGCCGCCGCCGACGTACCGCTCGGCGGCTATGTGCTGGCCTCCATGTCGCTGCAGGCCACCTACCGCGGCTTCGCCGACGAGGGCGTCGACCTCGCCCAGGCCGCCCTCGAACGCAACCGCGGTCTCGCCACCGCCCGCACCATGTCCTTCTTCCGGCTCGTGGAGGCCCGCGCCCACGCCAAGGCGAACGACGCGGTCGCAGCCGGGGCCGCGCTGAAGGCCGCCGAGGGCTGGCTCGAGCGCTCCCGGGAAGGCGACGCGGACCCGTCCTGGCTGGGCTTCTACTCGTACGACCGGTTCGCCGCCGACGCCGCCGAGTGCTACCGCGACCTGAAGGCGCCCCGGCAGGTGCGCCGCTTCACCGAGCAGGCCCTGTCCCGGCCGACCGAGGAGTTCGTCCGCTCCCACGGCTTACGCCTGGTGGTGAGCGCGGTCGCCGAGCTGGAGTCGGGGAACCTCGACGCGGCCTGCGCGGCGGGCACGCGCGCGGTGGAGGTGGCGGGGCGGATCTCGTCAGCCCGTACGACCGAGTACGTACGGGACCTGCTGCACCGCCTGGAGCCGTACGGCGACGAGCCGCGCGTCGTCGAGCTGCGGGAGCGGGCCCGCCCGCTGCTGATGGCTCCGGCGTGAACCGCGTCCCACCTGGTTTAAGCGCATTGTCAGTGGGCCAGTGCACTATTCGGGGTGGGAGGTGGGTTCGGTGTTCGACTGCGACGTGCTGGTGATCGGCGGCGGGATCGTCGGTCTGTCGACCGCGTACGCGATCAGCCGTGCCGCGCCCGGGACCCGGGTGACCGTCCTGGAGAAGGAGGCCGGCCCCGCTCGGCACCAGACCGGACGCAACAGCGGCGTGATCCACAGCGGCATCTACTACCGGCCCGGCTCCCTGAAGGCACGTTTCGCCGTGCGCGGCGCGGCCGAGATGGTGAAGTTCTGCGCCGAGTACGGCATCGCGCACGAGGTCACCGGCAAGCTGATCGTCGCCACCGAGCGGGACGAGCTGCCCCGGCTGCACGCCCTGGTGCAGCGCGGCAGGGAGAACGGCATTCCGGTGCGGGAGCTGGGCCCGGCGCAGATCAGCGCGTACGAGCCGCAGGTGCGGGGCCTGGCCGCGATCCACGTCGGCACGACCGGGATCTGCGACTACGGCGCGGTGGCGGCGCAGCTCGCGGACGCCTCCGGGGCCGAGATCCACTACGGCTCCGAGGTCACCGCGATCGACCGGCGGCCGTGGGGGGTGGCGGTGCGGACGGCGGCCGGGCGGATCGTGCGGGGCCGGATCCTGGTGAACTGTGCCGGGCTCCAGTGCGACCGGGTGGCGCGGCTGGCGGGCGACGACCCGGGCATGCGGATCGTCCCCTTCCGCGGGGAGTACTACGAACTGACCCGCCCGGACCTGGTGCGGGGCCTCGTCTACCCGGTGCCGGACCCGGCGTTCCCCTTCCTCGGGGTGCACCTGACCCGGGGCATCGACGGCGGCGTCCACGTCGGTCCGAACGCGGTGCCCGCGCTGGCCCGCGAGGGCTACGACTGGACGGTCGTACGCCCCCGGGAACTGGCCTCGACCCTGGCCTGGCCGGGCTCCTGGACCATCGCGCGGCGCCACTGGCGGTACGGGGCGGGTGAGCTGCGGCGATCCTTCTCGAAGCAGGCGTTCACGGCGGCCGTGCGCCGGCTCCTGCCCGCCGTGCAGGAGTCCGACCTGCGGCCGACGGCGGCGGGCGTCCGCGCGCAGGCGGTACTCCGGGACGGGACGCTGGCGGACGACTTCCTGATCCGCGAGGCCCCCCGCACGGTGCACGTTCTGAACGCGCCGTCCCCGGCGGCGACGGCGTCGCTGCCGATCGGGCGGGACATTGCGCGGAGGGCGTTGGCGGCGCTGTAGGCGGCGGCCGGGGCGGTTTCCCCACCCCACCCCTTCCCGAAACTCTGACGAGACCTGGGGCTGCGCCCCCGAAACCCCCGGGGCGGCAGCTTCGCGCCGCGAGGCGAGGGAGGCACGGCGGGGCGCGCCCAGGCGGCGGCTCCGCGTCGTGAGGCGCGGGCGTGGCCGGCGGACGGCTTCGCCCTCAGGCGGCAGCTTCTCGCCGCGAGGGGGCGTGGACACGCCCACAAGCTGCAGCGCTGTGGGCCAGACCCAGGCGGCGGCTCCGCGCCGCGAGGCGAGGGCGTCGGCCCGGCCGACTGGCGGCCGCGCCCGCAAGCGGCAGCTTCGCGCCGCGAGGCGTGGCGTCGTCGGGCCCCGGGGCGGCGGCTCCGCGCCGCGAGGCGGGCGTCTGGGCGGGCACGCGCCGCGCGTCCGGGGGGCCATCCGCCAGCGCGGAGCGCGCCCACCGCCGCCCGTAGAATTGGGGGCACTGTGTCTGAGCCCCGTGAAACCGCGCCCCCCGGTCCCTCCGTCCACCCCGCCCCCGCCCGGCGGGGCAGTCGGATGTTCGCGCCTGGGGAAGGGCCGTCGCCCGATCCGGCGGGGTCGCATCATGAGCGGCGGATTCGGAGTTTTCAGCCGCGGCGCAGTCGGGTCACCGCCGGGCAGGCTGAGGCGCTGCTGAAGTTGTGGCCGAGCTGGGGGCTCGACATCGACGGGCAGCGGGTGCTCGATCTCAAGGAGATGTTCGGCGGGCTGCCGGTCGTCTTGGAGATCGGGTTCGGGATGGGAGAGGCCACCGCGCAGATGGCCGCCGACGACCCCGACACCGGGATCCTCGCCGTCGACGTGCACACCCCCGGCCAGGGCAACCTCCTCGGGCTCGCCGACCGGCTCGGGCTGTCCAACGTCCGTGTCGCCAACGGCGACGCGATCATCCTGCTGCGCGAGATGCTGACGCCCGACGCCCTCGACGGGGCCCGCGTGTACTTCCCGGACCCCTGGCCGAAGAAGCGCCACCACAAGCGGCGTCTGATCCAGCCGGAGTTCCTCACCCTCCTCGCGACGCGAATGAAGCCCGGCGCCGTCCTGCACTGCGCCACCGACTGGGAGCCGTACGCCGAGCAGATGCTCGAAGTGCTCTCCGCCCACCCGGACTTCGAGAACACCGTGCCCGACGGCGGCTACGCCCCCCGCCCGGCCTTCCGTCCGCTGACCCGTTTCGAGGGCCAGGGACTGGACAAGGGCCATGTCGTGCACGACCTTCTCTTCCGCCGGAAGTAACCGCGAGCCGCGGAAGTCCGTCGCGCCTGTCAGTGGGCCTCGCTAGGGTCGTCAGGTGTCCGAGTCATCTGCGCAGCATCAGCCCGCCGTCCCGGCCTACGAGGCCGAGCCGGCGTTCGCTGCCGTTCCGGAGCGCATCCACTGGCGGTACGTCCCACGGCGCGCGTTCTGGCGCAGCAAGGTGGTGCGGCTCGTCGCGGTCTTCACCGTCCTCGCCCTCTGCGGCCTCGTCCTCCTCGCGCTCGTCCGCGAGCAGACCGGCACAGAAGGCTTCCTCGTCGGCCTGGGCCTGGCCACCCTCCCCGTACCGCTGCTGATGGCCGCCTTCCGCTGGCTCGACCGGGTCGAGCCGGGCCCCTGGCGGAATCTGCTGTTCGCGTTCGGCTGGGGCGCCTTCGCCGCCACTCTCGTCGCGATCGTCGCCAACACGTTCGCCACCCGCTGGATCGCCACGGCCACCGCCGACCCCACGTCCGCCGACACCCTCGGCGCCACGGTCATCGCTCCCGTGGTCGAGGAGAGCGGCAAGGCCGCCGCGATCATGCTGCTCTTCCTCTTCCGCAGACGGGAGTTCGGCGGCCTGGTCGACGGCGTCGTCATCGCCGGCTTCACCGCCACCGGCTTCGCCTTCACCGAGAACATCCTCTACCTCGGCAACGCCTTCGGGGAGGACCAGGAGTTCGGCTCGAGCGGCATCGGCTCGGTCACCGCCGCGACCTTCTTCGTACGGATCGTGATGTCACCCTTCGCGCATCCGCTGTTCACCGTCCTCACCGGCATCGGCTTCGGCGTCGCGGCGATGCTCGCCCGCCGCCGCCGCGTCCTGCGCACCCTGCTGCCGATAGTCGGTCTCGCCCTCGCCATGGGCATGCACGCGCTGTGGAACGGCTCGGCGTCCCTCCTCGGGCCCTGGGGCTTCTACGCCGTCTACGGGGCGTTCATGGTCCCGGCGTTCGGGCTGCTGACCTGGCTCGCGATATGGAGCCGGCAGCGGGAGCTGCGCACGATATCCGGCGCCCTGCCCGCCTACGCCGCGGCCGGCTGGCTCTCCCCCGCCGAGCCGCTCGCGCTCTCCTCGATGCGGGCGCGGGGCATGGCGCGGGACTTCGCGGCCCGGACGTACGGACCGGCGGCGGCCCGCGCGGTCGTCGAGTACGAGGCGTTCGCGACGACCCTGGCGTTCCTGCGCCACCGGGCCCACCGCGGCGCGGCGGGCCCGGACTTCATGGCGCGTGAGCAGGAGCTGCTGCACCATCTCTGGCAGCGCAAGGCCGTCGCTGGCCCCTCGCTGACGTACGCGGCGCGGGCGACGGGCCGGGTGTGGACCCCGCCGCCGCACCTGGACTACGACGGCGCGTACAACCCGTACCGCGCCTGACGCGCCCCGCCTTCCGCCATGTACCGCGCCTGACGCGCCCCCGCCCCGCGATACCTTCCCGGCCACCCCCGGCCCGCGGCGCGCCCCCGCCCCGCGATACTTCCGGCCGCCCTCGACCCGCGGCGCCCCCGCCCCGCGATACTTCCGGCCGCCCTCGACCCGCGGCGCCCCCGCCCCGCGATACCTCCCCGACGCGCCCCCGCCCGTCTCCTACTCCGACGCCGCCGTCAGCGTCGCCCGCTCCTCCTCCGTCAGTTCCAGCTCCGCCAGAGCCAGCAGCGCCGGGAGCTGCTCGACCGTACGCGCCGAGGCGATCGGGGCCACCACCGTCGGGCGGGCGGCGAGCCACGCGAGGGCCACCGTCGCGATCTCGGCGCCGCGCTCCTGGGCGATCGTGTCCAGGGCGGCCAGGACCGCGCGGCCCCGCTCGGTCTCCAGGTGCTCCTGCGCGCCCTCGGCGCGGGCGCTGTCGACCGTCACTCCGGGGCGGTACTTGCCGGTGAGGAAGCCGGACGCGAGCGCGAAGTACGGCACGGCGGCCAGGCCGGCCCGCTCGGCCGTCTTCTGGAGCTCGCCCTCGTACGTGTCCCGCGAGACCAGGTTGTAGTGCGGCTGGAGGGCGACATAGGACGCCAGGCCCTCGCGCGCCGAGAAGTCCAGGGACTCCTGGAGCCGCGCCGCGGTGAGGTTGGAGGCGGCGATGGCGCGCACCTTGCCCTCCTTCACCAGCTGGTCCAGCGCGGTGATGATCTCCTCGACCGGGACCTCGGGGTCGTCGAAGTGCGTGTAGTAGAGGTCGATGTGGTCCGTACGGAGCCGGCGCAGGGACGCCTCGGCCGCGGCCTTGATCGTCGTGGCGGACAGGCCCTTGTACTGGGGGTGCGCGCCGACCTTGGTGGCGACGACGATGTCGTCGCGGTTCCCGCGCGCCGCGAGCCAGTCACCGATGACGGTCTCCGACTCGCCGCCCTCGTTGCCCGGCGCCCAGGCCGAGTAGAGGTCGGCGGTGTCGACGAAGTTGCCGCCCGCGGCGGCGTACGCGTCCAGGACGGCGAAGGACTGTGCCGCGTCCGCGGTCCAGCCGAAGACGTTGCCGCCGAGAGCGAGGGGGAAAACGTGGAGGTCGGAGGTGCCCAGCTGGCGCGGAGAAGTCATGGGCTGGACAACACCGACCCCAAGGGCCCCTATTCCAGACTCCCGTCACACCGAGCGGACGGGACGAGGGGTCGGACGAGAGTCGGACCGGAGTCAGGTCAGACCGACAGGCCTTTGTCGCGCAGCCAGGCCGCCGGGTCCACCCCGGCGCCGCCGGCCGTGTGGACCTCCATGTGCAGGTGCGGGCCGGTGACGTTGCCCGTCGCGCCCACGCGCCCGATGGTGTCCCCGGTGGCCACGGTCTGCCCGGCGGAGACGGTCATCGACGACATGTGGGCGTACCAGATCTCCGTACCGTCACCGAGCTCCAGGACGACGCGGTAGCCGTACGAGCCGGACCAGCCCGCCGACTTGACCGTGCCACCGTGCACGGCCTTGAGCGGGGTGCCGGTGGGCGCCGCGAAGTCGAGGCCGGTGTGCTGGCCGGAGGACCACATGGAGCCGGACTGGCCGTAGGTGGAGGTGAGCGTGTACGAGGAGAGCGGGAGCGCGTAGCTCTCGGCGAGCTTGGCCAGACGCTCGGCCTCCGCCTTCGCCGCCGCCTCCGCCTCGGCCTTCTTCTTCGCCGCCTCGGCTTCCTTCGCCGCCGCCGTCTTCTGGGCCTGCGCCTCGGCCGCGGCCTTCTCGGCCGCCGCCTTCTCCGCGGCCGCCTTCGCCTCGGCGTCGGCGGAGGCCTGCTGCTGCTCGGCCTGCTGGAGGATCCGGGCGCGCAGGACCTCGCCCGCGTCCGCGCCGGCGACCTCCGGCTGCCGCTCCTCGCCGCCGTCGGGGTTGGTGGTCAGGGAGGCGGAGGTGAGCGGCGCGGGGTTGCGCGGCTCGGGCGTGGCGTCCTCGTCGGCGATCAGCGAGCCGACGCCCGGCAGGGAGGCGGGGTCCGGGAGGTTGTCGGTGACGGCGTCCGGCAGGTCGGGCAGCGAGATGGAGACCGGCGGCTTGTCCTGCGCGGTGGCCATGCCGCCCGCGCCGACAGCGGCGATGACACCGACGCCGAGGACGGTGGAGCTACGGGCGAAGTTGGAGCGCTGCTTGGCGATGCGGTGCCGGCCACGCACGGGCCGTACGGAGTCCTCGGTGGGGTTCCATTCGCCCCACTCCTGCGTGTTCGCGTCCGCGCCCGGGGCACCCGAGGCACCGAACGAGTCGAAGGGAGCTTCGGGGGCAGGGCTGTTGGACGCCACGGAGGCGTACTCCTTTCCTTCCTTCTCGCCTACCGGGTTAGCTGACGGGTTCGGAGCAGGAAGGTCTCCTACGGGTCACGTTCGACCCGATTCACCCCAATGTGGTGGTTCCCCGGTTCCCTTGCGGGATTCGGCGCGTGCGCACGGTGCCGCCTCTTGCGACGGCTGGGACGACCGCACTGCGTTATCGAACGTTAATAGACACGGGGCTCTTATTCCAAGCCGTTCCTCTTGATCGTTAACGGTTCTGACCTCGACAAACCCCGCACAAGGTGTGCGAACTGGGCGACTTGAGCCCCCTTCAGCCTCAGGCGCCAAACCCCACGGAATCTGATCGTTCGTCAAATGTTATGCGGAGCGGTGCGCTTCGGCTACGGACCGCTACCGCCCACCACCGGCATCGTCGTGCGCCGCTCCGGCTGCCGCTGCCCCGGCCGGCTCACCGCCAGCAGGGCCATGTCGTCCGTGGAGCCGCCGCCCGTGTAGCGCCGTACGTCGTCGACCAGCGCGTTGAGCAGCGCACCCGGCCCCGGGAAGATCCGCCCGGCCAGCCGCACGGCCGGATCGTAGAACTCCCCCGCCGCGTCCCGGGCCTCCGACAGCCCGTCCGTGTAGAGCAGCAGCGTCGCGCCCGGCGGGTACGGCGCCTCGTCCGCCCGGTCGGGCCAGCTCCCCAGCGCGCCCATGCCCAGCGGCAGCGCGGGGTCGCTCGGCTCCAGCATCTCCAGAGCCCCGTCGGCGTGCAGCAGCAGCGGCTCGGGGTGCCCGCGGTTCACCACCCGCACCACCCCGCCCCCGCGCGGGATCTCGGCGAGCACCGCCGTGGTGAACCCCTCGAAGGCGTCCAGGTCGTCCCGCCGCGTGCCCTCCCGGGCCAGCGCCCGCTCCAGGCGCTGCGCCACCCCCTCCAGGGTGGACTCCTGCTCGGCGGCCTCCCGGAAGGCGCCCAGCAGGATCGCCACGACCTCCACGGCGTCGAGCCCCTTGCCCCGTACGTCCCCGACCACCAGCCGCACACCGTACGGCGTGTCCTGCACCGCGAAGAGGTCACCGCCGATGAACGCGTCGGCCTGCGCCGCCTCGTACCGCGCGGCGATCTGGAGCCCGCCGATCCGCTCGGCCGGCGCGGGCAGCACCGCCCGCTGCGCCGCCTCGGCGATCACCCGCGCGGAGGCGAGCCGCTCCCCACTGCGCCGCACGACCCGGTTGATGAGCAGGGCTAGCGCGGAGACGGTCAACACGGTGAGGGTCTCGGTCAGGGCCGGTACGTCGGTGGTCGTCCTGTTGTAGAGGTGCAGCCCGACGCCGGCCATGACGGCGGCGATGCCGGTGAACAGAGTCGTCCGCAGCGAGAAGAACGGCGCCGCGATCAGCGGGGCGGCGGAGAACATCGGGGCCGCGGTGAACGACGCCGGGGTGGCCAGGTCGAAGACCACACCACCGACGATGGCCAGCGACGGCAGCGCGCGGATGAACCGCCGCGCGGCCGCGGCGGGCCGCACCTCACCGCCGTTCCCGGTCAGGGGGTCCGGCCCGCCGGCCACCTCGCTCGGGTCCTCGTCCGCCGATCGTTGCCCCACCTGTGCTCTCCCTGGCCGGCCCGGTGCGCCCTCGGCTGCGGACGGTACCGCGCCCCACCCGCCCTGGCCGAAGCCGCGCCGGGCGGCGAGCCGCCGTCGGCCGTCCGGAGGACACCGGACGGCTCCACGCGGGCACCGGCTCGGTGTACGACGAAGGCCCGGATCCAGGAGGATCCGGGCCTTCGTCGTGTT
>NZ_BMQQ01000027.1:34083-78728 GCF_014648195.1 Streptomyces purpureus | reverse complement strand
CGGGGACAGGATTTGAACCTGCGACCTCTGGGTTATGAGCCCAGCGAGCTACCGAGCTGCTCCACCCCGCGTCGGTAAACACAACCCTACGCCATCTCGGGGGGTGCTCTTCACCATTTACGGTTTCCCGGACACGCGGGGGTCACTCAGCAGCCGCAGTCGTCGGAGTCGACGGGGGCGGTCAGCGGGTCGGTGTCGGGGGTCCGGGTGCCCTCCCAGGTCTCGTACGCGAAGCCCTCGCGCGCCCAGTACTCGAAGCCGCCGAGCATCTCCTTGACCTGGTAGCCGAGCTGGGCGAGGGCGAGCGCGGCACGGGTGGCGCCGTTGCAGCCGGGGCCCCAGCAGTACGTCACCACGGGCACGGACCTGTCCAGGAGCTGCTCGGCCTGCTCGGGGATGAGGGCAGTCGGCAGGTGGACGGCGCCCGGGATGTGACCCTGGTCCCACGCGGCGGTGGAGCGCGAGTCCAGGACGACGAAGCCGGGGTCCCCGCCGGCGGCGAGCGCCGAGGCCACGTCCGAGACGTCGGCGTGGAAGGCGAGGCTGGCCGAGAAGTAGGCGGCGGCCGCGTCCGGGGAGGCCGGGGGCACGCGCAGGACGGGGTTCTGGGTGAGCTGCGTGGTCGTCATGGCAGAAAATCTACGGTTGTCGATCACGCCGCTGAAGTGCGGATTCCCGGTTCTTGGGGCCATCGGCCGGGGAATCCGGGGCGTTCGCGGGCCCCCGGCGGGAATCTCACGGACGCCCGTCAGATGCCCGATTCGGGGGCGTCAGACCGGTGAGGGCACGACGAGGGAGCGGGCGATTCGGGGGGGCTCGCGCTGCTCGTCGTACTGGAGTCGCCGGAGCCCACCGAGCGGCTGGCGTTCGTCCTGCACGACATGTTCGCCCCGCCGTTCGAGGAGATCGCCCCGATCGTGGGCCGCACGCCGGCCGAGGCGCGGCCGCTGGCGACCCGGGCCCGGCGCCGTGTGCGGGCGCCGAAAATATCTCCGAGGAGGACCGATGAGTTCGACGCGCGCGGACGGTCCACCTTTCGACCGTCCTCACCCCATCGACGAGACAGGGCACCGCACATGACCGACACGGTGAAAGGCCCGGCCAGCTACTTCCCCTCCATCGAGAAGAAGTACGGCCGCCCGGTCGCCGAGTGGCAGGACCTCATCCGCTCCTCGCCCCTCACCAAGCACATGGAGCTGGTCGCCTGGCTCAAGACCGAACACGGCCTGGGCCATGGCCACGCCAACGCCCTGGTCGCCCACACCCTCGCCGGGCGGAAGGACACCTGAGCATGACTCAGCCCCAGGCGGGGGAACTGCTCCCGCCTGGGGCTGAGGGGTGTAGGCCGTGTGGGACTCGAACCCACAACCAACGGATTAAAAGTCCGCTGCTCTGCCAATTGAGCTAACGGCCCTCGGCGCTTCATCCCCGAGCATAGCCCGACGGGGCCGGTGAGCCGATCGGGTATCGGATCATCGGCCCCGTCGTCGTACTCGAACGCCCCTAGAAGACGCCCTTCATGCCGCCGAAGCCGCTGCCGATCTGTACGGCCGCGCCGAAGGAGCCCTTGCCGTCGCCGCTCATCCGGTGGAGGCGGCCGGACGTGTCACGGGCCACCAGGTCCGGCTTGCCGTCGGCGGTGAGATCACCGGCGCCGACGATCGCGTTGTACGAGCCGCCCCAGCGAGAGAAGATCTTCACCGCGGTCTTCACGCCGTTCTTACGGCCGTCGTAGCGGTAGGTCACCCCGGTCGTCTTACGGCCGATCAGGTCGCCCAGACCGTCGCCGTTGAGGTCGCCCACGCCCACGATGTGGCTGAAGCCACCCCAGCCGGTGCCGATCTCCACCCCGCTCGCGACCGTGCCGTTGGTCCGCGCGGTGAAGAGGTACAGGTCACCGTTCTTACGGCCGACGAGATCGGTCATGCCGTCGCCGCTCAGGTCACCGGGCGCGGTCAGCACGTCGAAGCCGGCGAAGCCGGTGCCGGCCTTGGTGTACGGCGCGGTCGGCGTGAGCGCCTTGCCGCAGCCCGGCTTGTAGGTGCGCAGTTCCCCGCCGGGCATCCGTACGAGCACGTCGTTGCACCGGTCGCCGTTCATGTCACCGACCGGGACGGCCGTGACGCCGGCGGGCCAGCCGGCGCCGACGGTCTTGCCGGAGACACCTCCGGCGGCCGTGCCGTGCCAGAAGTCGAGCGAACCGGTGCCGCTGAGGGCGAGCAGGTCCGGGACGGCGTCCGGGAGGGAGCCCGTACCGGCGTAGTCCCGCGCCACCGGCGCGGCGCCGCGCAGCTGCATCCGTCCGGAGGCCGTCAGCTCCGCGCCCTGGCCGTCGGCGGGCCGCGCCGTCAGGGCCCAGGTGTACGCGCCGTCGGCGGCGAACCGCCCCGCCGCGTCCTTCCCGTCCCATGAGGCGCCCAGCGCGCCGCGGGTCTCGCCGCCGGTGAGCGTACGGACGGTCTTGCCGGTCACCGCGTGCTTGAGGGTGAGCTGCCAGGACGCGGCCGGCTTGGAGAGCCACCAACGCGGCGCCCAGGCGCCCGTCTTGACGTTCGCGGTGGCCGGGACCTCCGCGTCGGCCGAGGTGAGCGGTGAAGCCGGTACGCCGGAGGGGACGACGTGGACCGCGTCCTCGGCGTCCACGTACGCCACCGCACCGCCGGAGCGGTCCACGGTCCAGCCCTGGCCCTTCGCGGCCACGCGCGGTGTGCCGATCTTCCGGGTCCCGGTCGTGCCGCGTACGTCGGTGGTGGAGAGCACGCCGTCCTTCTGCCAGGCGACGTAACCGTCGCCGAGCAGGGCGCCCTCGTGCTTCGGCAGGGTCACCGACTTCTTGGTGACCGTGTCGTACACCCCGGAGCCCTCCGCGCCGCAGTCCCAGTACAGCGCCGTGCCGAGGGCCTGGATGTCGTTGAGCCCGCAGTCGGCGATCTTGACCGTGCCGCCGGACTTGCCCGTACGGACGTCGCGGCTGCTCACGCTGCCCAAGCCGTCGGCCTTGGTCCACAGCGTGCTGCCGTCGAGCGCGAAGGGGGGTCTCGGTGCCCTGGGAGAAGAGCTCCTCGCCCGTGGGGGCGTCGAAGACCTCGGGGGTGAGGTCGTACCGGTGCCAGGCGGCGACATGGCGGCCTGACACGCGCACGTCGTCCTTCGCGGCGTCCCGGAAGTACACCGGCTTCGTCCAGCGGGAGGTGCCGTCGTTCGCGAAGTGGGTCAGCTGCCCCTGCTTGTCCCGCAGGAACCAGCCCTCGCTGCTGGAGCGGACCTCGGCGTCCGGGGCGACCGCGAACCGGTCGGTGCGCTTGCCGGCCTTCAGGGGCCCCGCGGCGGTGAGGTCGACGCTGCGCAACCGGTTGGCGGTGCCGCCGTCGGTGGGGACCCGCTCGACCGTGCTCAGCCGTCCGTGGTCGAGCGCGAGCCCCGTGACCGCGGTACGGATCAAGGGCGCGTCGGCGACCTTCGTGACGTCGAGCCCGCCGCCCGTGCCGGGCCGGACCGCGTAGACGCCCTGGCCGGTGCCCTCGCCGGTGTCGGCGCGGCCGATCAGCAACGTGCCGTCGGCCTTGAAGGTCGGCATGGCGGTGGCCCGCTCGAAGAGGACCTTCTCGGCCCCGCCACCCACCGGCACGGCGACGACGCGCCAGGCGAGGGCCAAGTACTGCACGACCTCGTCGCCCGTCGAGATGCGCCGGGCGACCAGGACCTGGTCGCCGACGGTCCCGAGCAGCTGTGCGCGGTTGGTCTGGGGGATCGTGAGCTCGTGGAGGGGCTTCTGAAGGTCCGTCACGTTCCAGACCTTGACCCGGCCGTCCTCGTACCACTGCGTGACCCGGCCACCGCCCATTTCGGTGCGGTAGGCGACGTCGTCCAGCTGGGTGCCCCGCCGGGCGTTCCCGGGGGTGAGGTGCTCCACGAGCGTCAGATCGCCGTACCTGACGGTGAGGAGCAACCCGTCCTTGTCCCCGGCCAGGACGCTCACGAAGTCGGCTTCCATCCGGATCCTCTGGTCCTGGACCTGGCCGTCCTTCCAGGTCAGCAGGTGGATCGCGGCGACCTCGGCGCCGGAGCGCTCCTCCGTCACCACCACGTCACCGAAGGCGGTGTAGAAGTCCTGCTCGACGGGCAGGGCGAAGGTCCGCTCCTCGCCGGTCTTCATGTGCCGCTGGACGACCTTCCTGCCTTCGGGCAGGACGATCCAGTCCGTGTACGTTCCCCACGGGGCCTTCACGCCCTCCGGCAGGACCACGGGCCGACTGGTCCCGTCGGCGTACGAGGTCCAGCGGAAGCCGCTGTCGGCCCAGCCGGCCAGAAAGCCCGACTCGCCGGCGCCGCTCGACTGCAGCACGGTCGTGTTCGGGTCCGGCGTCTGCTCCGACGGGATGGTCAGTGTCCCCGGCGGAACCTCGGCGGCGAAGGCCTGGCCCGAGGTGAGTGGTGCGAGTCCGGCCGTGATGCCGACGACGGTGGCCGCGGCGACCGCACTCCGTACCAACGCATGGCGTCTCAAAGTCAGTTTCTCCCCAAAAACCGATCGAAGGCGCGGAAGAAGGACGCCGGCCCCCCCGGCCTGAAGCGCCCCGCGCACATGAGTTCGACCCTAACAAGGGGAAATCGATCTACGCGGCCACTTTTGACGCGTTCAAGACGCGTCAAAACACCGAAGGCCCGCGCCACACCGGTCAGGTGTGAGGCGGGCCTTCGGCCTCAGCTCAGTTCAGTTCAAGCTCAGCAGTCGAGCTCGATCAGCCGTTGCGCTTCCAGCGCGGCTTGTCGTCGCGGCGGCCGCCGCCGAACGAGCCGGAGCCGGAGCCGGAGGAGCCACGGTGGTCGTCGCGGCGGAAGCCACCGGACGGGCGGTCGTCACGACGGAAGCCACCCGAGGGGCGGTCGTCACGACGGTCACGGTTGAACGGACGGTCGCTGCCACGGTGGCCGCCGGACGGGCGGTCGTCGCGGCGGAAACCACCGGAGGGGCGGTCGTCGCGACGGAAGCCACCACGGTCGTCACGGTCGTCGCGACGGAAACCACCCGACGGACGGTCGTCACGACGGAAGCCACCCGAGGGGCGCTCGTCACGACGGTCACGGTTGAACGAAGGACGGTCGTTGTCCCGGCGGAAGCCACCCGACGGACGGTCGTCGCGACGGAAGCCACCACGGTCGTCACGGTCGTCGCGACGGAAACCACCGGACGGACGGTCGTCGCGACGGAAGCCACCCGAGGGGCGCTCGTCACGACGGTCGCGGTTGAACGAAGGACGGTCGTTGTCCCGGCGGAAGCCACCCGACGGACGGTCGTCACGACGGAAGCCACCACGGTCACCACGGTCGCCACCGCGGTCGTCACGACGGTCGTCGCGGCGGTCACGGCGCTCGAAGTTGCCCCGGTCGTCGCGGCGCTCGAACGCCGGACGCTCCTGGCGCTCCTCGACCACCGGCGCGGCAGCGGCGGCGACCTCGGCCTCGGCGGCCTCCGTCACCTCGGCGACCGCGGCCTGCGGGTCCTCGCCGCGCTCACGGGCGGCGCGGGCCACCAGACGGTCGGCCTCCTCGCGCAGCTCGGCCGCGCGGCGCTGGACGCGCTCCAGCTGGCGGGTGAGGTCCACGACCTCACGCTCGGCCTGCTTGGCGGCGTTGTTGGCGGAGTCGGCCTGGACCTCGGTCAGCGAACGGGCGCCGGTGATCTCGGCGACCTCCGGGTCGAACGCCCCGGCGCCGCCCACGATGTGGCGCGAGGCGTCGACGCCCGCGTCCTCCATCAGACGGAAGATCTGGCGGCGCTGGTGCGGCAGCGCCAGCGAGACGACCACACCGGAGCGGCCGGCGCGGGCGGTACGGCCCGAGCGGTGCAGGTAGTCCTTGTGGTCACCGGCCGGGTCCACGTTCAGGACCAGGTCGATGCCGTCGACGTGGATGCCACGGGCGGCGACGTCGGTGGCGACCAGCGCGTTGACGTAGCCCTCCTTGAAGTCGGCCAGGACGCGGGTACGGGCACCCTGCGTCATGCCGCCGTGCAGCGCGTCCGCCTTCACGCCCGCCTCGACGAGCTGCTCGGCGATGCGGTCGGCACCCAGCTGGGTACGGACGAAGATGATCGTGCGGCCCTTGCGCGCGGCGATGGCGGCGGTGACCGGGGCCTTGTCCTTCGGCTTCACGACGAGGACGTGGTGGGTCATGGTCGTGACGGCACCGGCGGACGGGTCCACCTCGTGGGTGACCGGGTTCACCAGGTAGCGCTTGACCAGGGTGTCGATCTCGTTCTCCAGCGTGGCGGAGAAGAGCAGACGCTGGCCGCCCTCGGGGACCTGGTCCAGGAGCTCGGTGACCTCGGGCAGGAAGCCCAGATCGGCCATCTGGTCGGCCTCGTCGAGGACCGCGACCTTGACCTGCTCCAGGGAGCAGGCGCCGCGGTTGATGATGTCGCGCAGCCGGCCCGGGGTGGCGACGAGGATGTCGACACCGCGCTCCAGCGCGTAGATCTGGTTGCCCATGGACGTACCGCCGCAGACGACCTTCATCTTCAGGCCGAGCACGTCGCCGTAGGGCTGGAGGGCGTCCGCGACCTGCATCGCGAGCTCACGGGTCGGGGTGAGGATGACGCCGCGGGGCTTCTTCTTCTCGGTGTGGCCGCCGGCCAGCGTGGCCAGCAGCGGCAGACCGAAGGAGAGGGTCTTTCCGGAGCCGGTACGGCCACGGCCCAGGATGTCCTTGCCGGCCAGGGCGTCCGGGATGGTCGCCGCCTGGATCGGGAAGGGGGTGGTCACACCGTTCTGCGCGAGCTTGCGCACGATGCCCTCGGGCAGACCCAGGTCGCCGAAGGTGATCGTCGGCTCGGCGGCCTCGGTCTCGGCGGCCTCGGCCTCGACAGCCGCCTCGATGACGGTCTCGACGGCGTCGGAGACGAGCTCGTCGTTCTCGGGCAGGACGGTGTGGTCAGAACTGAAAATGGACATGCGAAATGCGAAACCTTCCGGAGTCTCGGCACGCGCCCGTCAACTCCGTGTTTCGCACTACGACCGCCTCAATGCGGTCAGCCACGGCAAGGGAGAGAACGCGCCACGCGGCGCTCTTCTGTGGCTTTTCCACCAAGAGGGCCGGGCAAATGGGATCAAACGATCTACCACCATACGCACCCTCCCCCACCCAAGGCAAACCGAGCTCCGTCACACCGGTCCGACCTGCGGCGATGCCTCCGGCTCCATACGCGTCTCCTCCCCGTCCGCCGCCTTCATCGCCCCCATGTGGGTCTCCGCCGCCGGGGACGCGGAGGGCGGGTCGGACGGCTTCGGAGGCTCCGGCGTCGGGCTCGGCGGCGGCTCCTCCACCGGCGGGGTGGGCTCGGGCGGAGTCGGCTCCTCCTCCGGCGGCACCGGGTCGCCGTCACCGCTCGGCTCCGGCGGCCGGGGCTGCGGCGAGGGATCGCCGCCCGGCCGGCCGGGGGCGGCGGGCTTCCCCGACGGCGCCACCGAGGCCCCGGGGGCCGCCGAGGGCTTGCCGCTCTCGCCCGGCTCGGCGGCCTCGTCCTCGGGCGCGCCGGACTCGCCCGACGTACCCACCGGCTCGTGTCCCGTACGGCCATGAGCCCCGCCGGACCGCTCGGAGCCGGCCTCCGGGTCGACCGCTTCCCCCCGCCGGTCGGCAGACGTGGACGGCGAGGGCTTGCCGGCGTCGTCGCTCACGCTCATGCAGCCGCTCAGGCTGCCGGCGGAGGCCGCGACCGCGAGCGCGGTGACGGCCCATCTGACGGGTGCGGGCAGGGCGGACAACTGGCGCACGAGGGGCACCTCCGGGGGCGCGGAAAGGCGGGCAAGGGACGGGCTCCCCCTGCCCAACTCCCGGCGCACCGCAAGGGACACGCCCACGCGCCCCACCGACCGCGCCACCACGCGCCCCACCGACCGCGCCACCGCGCGCCCCGCCGCGCGCCGTCCCTGAAGCCCGCCCCAGGTCAGCCCCCGGCGTCAGCCCACGGCCGCGCCGCTCACCCGTACCCGAGGGCGTGCAAACGCTCGTCGTCGATACCGAAGTGATGGGCGATCTCGTGGACCACCGTGATCTCCGTCTCGGCCACGACGTCCTCGCGGGACTCGCACATCCGCAGCGTCGGCCCCCGGTAGATCGTGATCCGGTCCGGCAGCACCCCCGCGTACCACTCACCGCGATCCGTCAGCGGAGTCCCCTCGTAGAGCCCGAGCAGCTCAGGATCCTCCGCGGTGGGTTCGTCCTCCACGAACACCGCGACGTTGTCCATCAGCCGTGTCAGCTCCGGCGGGATCCGGTCCAACGCCTCGGCGACCAGCTCCTCGAACTCCTCGCGTGTCATCTCCAGCACCCCACCATTGTCACGCAGTTCACACCGGCCCACAGAGAGACGCGGAGGGACACGGAGGGGCATGTCCGTCGCCGTGACCGGGCATACGGGACCAATGGTCCGAGATCTCTCCCTCGCCGCCCGTGAACGACCCCTGCGCCGCGCGCTCGCCCTCGCCGCCGTCGCCGTCCTCGGCGCCTGGCTCGGCCTGCTCGTCGTCGGCAGCATCACCGGCCTCGGGGGCATCCGTACCCCCGTCGGCCCCGTGGACACCCGGATGGCCCTGGAGCCCTCCCTCAACGGCGGCACCCGAATCGACGTTCCTCCGCTGGGCGCCCTCGACCTCGCCTCGCATACCGCGCCCCTGCGCCTGGACGTGGCCGTCGACCGCCTCGACCCGGTCCGCTCCCGCGCCCTGGTCGAGCGCCCCGAACGCATCTCGGGCCTCCAGGAGGAGATCGCCGAAGACGTCACCACCGGCGCCCGCGACCTGGCCGTGCGCTCAGGCGTCGCCGTCCTCACCGGCGCGACCGCCCTCGGCCTCGTCGTCTTCCGCACCCCCCGCCGCGCCCTCGCCTGCGGCGGCCTCGCCCTCGCCCTGCTGGCCACCTGCGGCATCAGCGCGTACGCCACCTGGAACCCGAAGTCCGTCCTGGAGCCGAAGTTCTCCGGCCTGCTCAGCAGCGCCCCCTCAGTGGTCGGCAACGCCCGCTCGATCGTCACCGAATTCGACGTCTACCAGAAGGAGTTGGCACGCCTGGTCACCAACGTCACCCGGCTCTACGACGCCACCTCCACGCTCCCCACCTACCAGCCGGACCCCGGCACGATGCGCGTCCTGCACGTCTCCGACATCCACCTGAACCCCGCGGCCTGGCACATCATCAGCTCCCTCGTGGAGCAGTACGACATCGACGTGATCATCGACTCCGGCGACACCATGGACCACGGCAGCGCCGCCGAGAACGCCTTCCTGGACGCCATCCCCGACCTGGGCGCGCCCTACGTCTGGGTGCGGGGCAACCACGACTCGCGCACCACCCAGAGCTACCTGTCCCGGCTGAAGAACACCCACGTCCTCGACGACGGCCGGGCCGTCACCGTCGGCGGGCTGCGGATCGCGGGCATCGGCGATCCGCAGTTCACCCCGGACCGCTCGGTCCTCGCCCCGGGCGACGACGCCGAGCGCCGCGCCGGCAGCCGGCTCGCCGCCGCCCTGCGCGCCCAGCAGCGGGCCGGCACCCCCGTCGACATCGCCGTCGCCCACAACCCCGTCGCCGCCCGCCAGACCGACGGCGCGGTGCCCCTGGCCCTGGCCGGACATGTGCACCGGCGGGAGTTCTCCGTCCTGCCCGGCGGCACCAGCCTCAAGATCGAGGGCTCGACCGGCGGCGGCGGGCTGCGCGCCGTGCAGAACGAGACCCCGGAGAAGGTGCACGCCTCGGTCCTCTACCTCGACCGGACCAACCGCCGCCTCCAGGCCTGGGACGAGATCACACTCGGCGGTCTGGGCCTGACGACGGCCGAGGTCAGCCGCCATCTGCCAGGTCCGTGAACCCGCCCGGGGGCCGGTCCGGGACGGGTCCGCGGCCCCCGCCCGGAAACCGTTTTGGCGATAGCCCCCGGCATCCCATATGCTTCTCACGTCCCCGACGCGCTGCAAAGCGCCCAGGTGGGCCCTTAGCCCTCATCGTCTAGTGGCCCAGGACGCCGCCCTTTCAAGGCGGTAGCACGGGTTCGAATCCCGTTGGGGGCACGCTTTACCGTGTGCGAGACTCGTCTCGCACTACGCTTGGTCCTGTGGAGCAGTTTGGAGTGCTCGCCACCCTGTCAAGGTGGAGGCCGCGGGTTCAAATCCCGTCAGGACCGCTGTGGTCACGCGAGTGATCGCGTGGCTGGGTAGCTCAGTTGGTACGAGCGATCGCCTGAAAAGCGATAGGTCGCCGGTTCGACCCCGGCCCCAGCCACCACCCGAAGGCCCCGTCCGATGGACGGGGCCTTCGTCGTTCCCCTACGCCCGCTCCCGGCGGCGCCACCCGCGCACGCCCAGTACGAGCGAGACGACCGCGACCACGGCCATCAGCAGCGCCCAGTCCGGTACGGCCCGGCCGAGGCCGGAGACCCGCTGCTCGACGGCGAACGAGTCGTCCACGGAGAGCAGCCCCGGCAGGGCCGTCGTCCCGTCGAAGACCAGGAAGAGCGTGCCGAGCGCGAGGAAGAACAGCCCGGACATCAGCGAGGTGGTGTGCAGCTCGAAGCGGCCCAGCCGCACGGCCCGCCCGCGCAGCCACCGCCGGCGCCCCAGGTCGTACCGCTCCCACAGCAGCGCGAGCAGGAAGAGCGGCACGGCCATGCCCAGGGCGTAGACCGCGAGGAGCAGCCCGCCGTACGCAGGGGAGCCGCCGAGCGCGGCCACGGTGAGGACACTGCCGAGGATCGGGCCCGCGCAGAACCCGGCCAGGCCGTAGACCAGCCCCAGGGCGTAGACGGACAGGGCACTCGTCGGGCGGATGCGGCCGCTCGCCTCGGCGATTCGGCGGGAGGCGAAGCCGATGCCAAGGATCTGGAGCACCCCGAGAACGATGATCATCCAGCCGCCGAGGGCGACCAGCAGTTCCCGGTGCCCGTAGAAGAGCCGCCCCGCGAAGGATCCGGCGGCGCCGAGCGGGACGAGGGTGGTGGCGAGACCGGCGTAGAAGATGCCGGTACGGGCCACCAGCCGGCTCGTCGAGTCGATCGAGTACGCGAAGAAGGCGGGCAGCAGCAGGGCGCTGCACGGGCTGAGCAGGGCGAGGAGGCCGCCGAGGAAGGCGGCCAGATAGCCCATGTCGGGGGTCACCGGCCGGCCGCCTCGGGGGAGGCGGAGGCGCCGGAGGACGGGGCCGCCGAGCCGCCCGTCTTCCCGCCCGGCTTCTTCGCCGCGTCCGCCTTGGCCGCCTCGATGGCCTGCGTGAAGGCCTCCATGGGCTGGGCGCCGGCGATCGGGCGGCCGTTGACCAGGAAGGACGGGGTCGAGGTCGCGCCCAGCGAGTACGCCTGCTCCCGGTCCTTGCTCACCGCCGCCCGCGCCGCTGCGCCGTCGGTGTCCCGCAGGAAGCGCTCCACGTCCGGCACCCCGGCCTCCTGGGCCAGCGCCTTGAGCCGGTCCTTGCCGAAGCCCTTCTCCTTGGCGCCCTCGGCGTAGGCGGCCTTGTGGAACTGCCAGAACCGCCCCTGCTGCCCGGCCGCCCACGAGGCCCGCGCGGCCGCCTCCGACTCCTCGCCGAAGATCGGGAAGTTCCGCCACTCGATGCGCAGGGTGCCGTCGCCGACGTACTTCTCGATCAGCGCGGGCTCGGTGTCGCGGGCGAACTTCCCGCAGTACCCGCACTTGAAGTCGGCGTACTCGATCAGCACGACCGGCGCGTCCGCGCGGCCCACGGCGAGCGGGTCCTTGGCGTCACGGCGGGCGTACTTCTCCAGCTCCGGGTAGACCCCCGCGCGCGGCCCGGCCGAGCTCACGGCGGCCGGACCCGAGCCGGACCCGGCCTCGCCGCCCTGGTCGGGCCGAGTCGCGGTGTACGAGACGACGCCGAGCAGGACGGCGGCCACGGCGACCCCGGCACCGAGCGCGAGCGGCTTGAACGTGGACCTGGACGTGGACATGAGGGAACTCCTGAGCGCATGCGGGTACGAAAAGAGACAAAAGGGATGACGGAGGCGGGACGGGTCCCGTCGTGGCCGGGCTATACGCGCAGGATCGAGAGGTCCACGGGAGAGGGCGGGACGAGCTCCGGCGACTCATGGCCGGGGAGCAGGCTCCGTATGGGCGCGTCGGCGCCCCAGGCACCGGCCGCTCCGCGCGTGTCGTGGAGCGCGGGCAGCAACTCGGCCGAGGAACCGGCGCGCGGCGGAGTGGCGGGCCTCGCGCCGCCGCCGTCGGGAGCGCTCTTGCCGCAGCCGGGCGCCTGGTGGTGGTCGACGACGGTCACGGGAGGGGCGGGCCTGGTCTCGGCCGCCGACACCCCCGAGCAGACCATCAGCCCCAGAAGCGCCCCGAGCACCACCAGCGCCATGGCCGCGAAGCGGCGCGGGGAGCTGGAGGGGCGAGTCATGCCCGAAATGGTACGGGCCCCCGTCCAGGGGCCCACGTCGGCCGGACACCAAGCCCAGGGGGTTCACGCCCCCGAACGCGCGACCGCCCGGTCATCGACGGGGGTCGCGCGTTCGGGGGCGCGCAAAGCGGTGCCGCGCCCAGCACAGCCGCCGTCGGGCCGCCACAGGCCCGCGGCTCCTGCCGGGCACCGGCCAACCCCCGGCGCGCGGCGGCGCGGCGCGCCCCGCACGGCCGCCCCGGCCCACGGCTGCCCGGCGACCGGCCCGCCCCCGCAAGCCCCCCGGCCGAGTGACGGAAATGGGTTCGCCACCCTCGTGGCGCGGGTGAGACCCTGGTCTCCGTATGTCTACTTCCTTCGCCGCTCTCCAGACGCTGCTGGCCGAGGTCTCGCTGCGGGACGCACACCGGCTCGGCCGCCGTCTCGAAGGCGCCCGCCGCATCCGTAAGCCCGAGGCCCGGGACGCCGTCCTGGACGAGATCGCCGCCGAGGCCGGCAAGGCCAAGGAGCGGGTCGCGCTGCGCGCCGGACGGGTGCCGCCGGTGTCGTACCCCGAGCAGCTCCCGGTCAGCCAGAAGAAGGACACGATCCTGGAGGCGATACGGGACCATCAGGTCGTGATCGTCGCCGGTGAGACCGGCTCCGGAAAGACGACCCAGATCCCCAAGATCTGTATGGAGCTCGGGCGCGGCGTCCGGGGCATGATCGGGCACACCCAGCCCCGCCGGATCGCCGCCCGCACGGTCGCCGAGCGCGTAGCGGACGAGCTGAAGACCCCCCTCGGCGAGGCGGTCGGCTGGAAGGTCCGCTTCACCGACCAGGTCGACCCGGACGCGACCTTCGTCAAGCTGATGACCGACGGCATCCTGCTCGCCGAGATCCAGACGGACCGCGAGCTGCGCGCCTACGACACGATCATCATCGACGAGGCCCACGAGCGGTCCCTCAACATCGACTTCCTGCTCGGCTATCTCGCCCAGCTGCTCCCCAAGCGCCCCGACCTCAAGGTCGTGATCACCTCCGCGACGATCGACCCGGAGCGCTTCTCCCGCCACTTCGGTGACGCCCCGATCGTCGAGGTCAGCGGCCGTACGTACCCCGTCGAGGTGCGCTACCGCCCCCTCCTCGAAGAGGACTCCGAGGAATCCGACCGCGACCAGATCACCGCGATCTGCGACGCCGTCGACGAGCTCCAGGGCGAGGGCGCCGGCGACATCCTGGTCTTCCTCTCCGGCGAGCGCGAGATCCGCGACACCGCCGACGCGCTGCTCAAGAAGAAGCTCCGCAACACCGAGGTCCTCCCGCTCTACGCCCGCCTCTCGCACGCCGAGCAGCACCGCGTCTTCCAGGCCCACACCGGCCGCCGGATCGTCCTCGCCACGAACGTCGCCGAGACCTCGCTGACGGTCCCGGGCATCAAGTACGTGATCGACCCCGGCACCGCCCGTATCTCCCGCTACAGCCACCGCACCAAGGTCCAGCGCCTCCCGATCGAGCGGATCAGCCAGGCCAGCGCCAACCAGCGCAAGGGCCGCTGCGGCCGTACGTCGGACGGCATCTGCATCCGGCTGTACGACGAGGACGACTTCAACGCCCGCCCGGAGTTCACCGACGCCGAGATCCTGCGGACGAACCTGGCCTCCGTCATCCTCCAGATGACCGCCGCCGGCCTCGGCGACATCGAGAAGTTCCCCTTCATCGACCCGCCGGACCACCGCAACATCCGCGACGGCGTGCAGCTGCTCCAGGAGCTCGGCGCGCTCGACCCCATGCAGAAGGATCCGAAGAAGCGGCTCACCCAGACCGGCCGCAAGCTGGCCCAGCTGCCGGTCGACCCGCGGCTGGCCCGGATGGTCCTGGAAGCCGACAAGAACGGCTGTGTACGGGAAGTGATGGTGATCGCGGCCGCGCTCTCCATCCAGGACCCGCGCGAGCGGCCCGCCGACAAGCAGACCCAGGCCGACCAGCAGCACGCCCGCTTCAAGGACGAGACCTCCGACTTCCTCGCGTACCTGAACCTGTGGCGGTACGTGCGCGAGCAGCAGAAGGAGCGCGGCTCGTCGTCCTTCCGCCGCATGTGCAAGCAGGAGTACCTGAACTTCCTGCGGATCCGTGAGTGGCAGGACATCTATTCGCAGCTGCGTACGGTCGCGAAGTCGATGGGGATACACCTCAACGAAGAGGACGCGCCCGAGCAGCACGTCCATGTGTCGCTGCTCGCCGGTCTCCTCTCGCACATCGGCCTCAAGGACACCGACAAGAACGAGTACCTCGGTGCCCGCAGCGCCAAGTTCGCGATCTTCCCGGGCTCCGCGCTCTTCAAGAAGCAGCCGAAGTTCCTGATGTCGGCCGAGCTGGTGGAGACCTCCCGCCTGTGGGCCCGGGTCAACGCCAAGATCGAGCCCGAGTGGGTCGAGCCGCTCGCGCAGCACCTGCTCAAGCGCACGTACAGCGAGCCGCACTGGGAGAAGGACCAGGCGGCCGTGATGGCCTACGAGCGGGTCACGCTCTACGGCGTCCCGATCGTCGCCCAGCGGAAGATCAACTACGGCCGGATCGACCCCGAGGTCTCCCGCGAGCTGTTCATCCGCAACGCCCTGGTCGAGGGCGACTGGCGCACCCACCACAAGTTCTACGCCGACAACCGCAAGCTGCTGACCGAGGTCGAGGAGCTCGAGCACCGGGCCCGGCGGCGGGACATCGTCGTCGACGACGAGACCCTCTTCGACTTCTACGACCAGCGCATCCCCGACCACGTCGTCTCCGGGGCGCACTTCGACTCCTGGTGGAAGCACAAGAAGCGCGAGGAGCCCGAACTCCTCGACTTCGAGCGGGAGATGCTGCTCACCGAGAAGGCGGCCGGGGTCACCAAGGACGACTACCCCGACTCCTGGCGGCAGGGGCAGCTCAAGTTCAAGGTGACGTACCAGTTCGAGCCGGGCGCGGACGCGGACGGCGTCACCGTCCACGTCCCGCTCCAGGTCCTCAACCAGGTCACGGACGAAGGCTTCGACTGGCAGATCCCGGGCCTGCGGGAGGAGGTCGTCACCGAGCTCATCCGGTCGCTGCCCAAGCCGATCCGCCGGCACTACGTCCCCGCGCCGAACTACGCGACCCGCTTCCTGGAGCGGGCGGTCCCCCTCCAGGAGCCGCTGACGGTCACGCTGGCGCGCGAGCTGAAGCGGATGGTCGGCGTGCCCGTCGAGGCGGACGACTTCGACCTGAGCCGCGTCCCCGACCACCTGAAGATCACCTTCCGGATCGTCGACGAGCGGCGCCGCAAGCTCGCCGAGAACAAGGACCTGGAGGCGCTCAAGCTCCAGCTGCGCCCCAAGGCCCGCCAGGCCCTCTCCAAGGCCGCCGCGGCGACCGCGGGGCCCTCGGGCGAGTCCATCGAGCGCACAGGCCTCACGGACTGGACGATCGGCACGCTGACGAAGGTCTTCGAGACCCGGCGGGCCGGCCAGCCCGTGAAGGCCTACCCCGCCCTCGTGGACGCCGGCGAGACCGTGGCCGTACGCCTCTTCGACACCGAGGCCGAGCAGGCCCAGGCGATGTGGCAGGGCACCCGGAAGCTGATCATGCTGAACATCCCGGTGAACCCCGCGAAGTTCGCCGCGGACAAGCTCGGCAACCAGCAGAAGCTCGCCCTCTCCCGCAACCCGCACGGCTCGGTGCAGGCCCTCTTCGACGACTGCGCGACCGCCGCGGCGGACAAGCTGATCGCCGACCACGGCGGGCCCGCGTGGGACGAGGAATCGTTCCGCAAGCTCTTCGACAAGGTCCGCGCCGACCTCGTCGACACGACCGTACGGACCGTGGGGCAGGTCCAGCAGATCCTGGCGGCCTGGCAGGCCTGTGAGCGCCGCCTGAAGGCCACCAACAGCCTGGTGCTCCTCAACAACGTCCAGGACGTCCGCGACCAGCTGGCGTGGCTCATGCCGGCGGGCTTCGTCACCAAGACCGGCCTGCGCCGGCTGCCGGACCTGATGCGCTACCTCGTGGCCGTGGACCGCCGCCTGCAGCAGATGCCGACGGGGGCCCAGCGCGACACCACGCGCATGGAGAAGGTCCACGAGATGCAGGACGAGTACGCCTGGCTCCTGGAGCAGCTGCCCCAGGGACGGCCGGTGCCGCGCGAGGTCCTCGACATCCGCTGGATGATCGAGGAGCTGAGGGTCAGCTACTTCGCCCACGCGCTGGGCACGGCCTATCCGGTCTCGGACAAGCGGATCGTGAAGGCCATCGACGCGGTCGTCGGCTCCTGACCACGATCGGGTTCGACCACACCCCCTGACCTGCTGTACAGTCTCTCTCGCAGCCAAGCACGAATCCGGCTGCGAAACCTGGTCCTGTGGAGCAGTTTGGAGTGCTCGCCACCCTGTCAAGGTGGAGGCCGCGGGTTCAAATCCCGTCAGGACCGCAGATACGAGAGCCCGTACCGATTGGTGCGGGCTCTCGGCGTGTGACAGCACCGCCCGGAGGCCGCGCCCCGCGGCGGAGCCGCGAATCGACACAGCAAATCCCGTCAGGACCGCAAGTGCGAGAGTCCGCACCGCATGTGCGGGCCTTCTTCTTGTTCCGTCCCTTGACGGGGTCATCTGCCGCCGGTACCCCAGACATCAGGGAAGCGGGGTCCCACACCGGAGGTGCGCGCATGGCGGCGGCATCCACTGCGAGGCACGAGACGCGCGCGCTGCTGCGCGCCCATCTGGCGGCCGCGTCCCGCTACGGCCATGCCACCCGGCTCTGCCCCATCTGCCACCGCCTCCTGAGGCTCGCCATGGAGTTACCCGCCGACGAGACCGACGACGCCGTGGCGCCGCCGCCGGACGCCGGGGACGAAAGTCCAACCGGCCCATGACCAACGGCCGGTTGCGCCAACTTCCTTAAGTGGCAGGCTCCAGCCAAGGCAAGAGTTTGACGGTGTGACGGGAGTCACCGCACGAGTTTCGGAAAGGTGTCCGCTTACACCCTCCCTACATGAGCCCCATTTAATATGTGCAATTGCACGTCTCTGGGGCGGCCTCCTGGCGGGCACAAAAAAGATCGCGCTGGACCCGGCGGAGTCCAGCGCGATCGATGACGAAGACCTGTTGGGGCAGGCAACCGTCGATGGAGCTATAGGGCGGGCGGTCGGGTTGGGGGACCCGTTACGCCCGGTCTAACGGGGTGTTCAGGCCTCGCTGCGCTGCTGCGGGATACCCGCCAGCAGTGCGCGGACCTCAGCCTCGCGGTACCGACGGTGTCCACCCAGCGTGCGGATGGACGTGAGCTTGCCCGCCTTCGCCCAGCGGGTCACCGTCTTCGGGTCCACGCGGAACATCGTGGCAACCTCAGCGGGCGTCAGCAGCGGCTCGGCATCAGGGGTGCGAGCGGTCATGAGCGGCCTCCTCGGGAGAACCGAACCTTCTCGGTTCTTTCCTCTAAATTCTGCACCTTGACCCGCGTTGCCCGAAATGGCGGACGCGAGCCGAGTCGGTTATAGGACGAACGGCTTGTCCTCGGCACTACAACTACACCATCTGTCCAGCCACGTCGGCCAAACCGATGGAATTGCCCTCTCAGGTGTTCATCAGCGGCGGAAGCCGATGGACCATGCCATAGCGGACAGTCACGTCACAGTGACGATCAGTCACAGAGCGATCAGGAGTCCTCAGACCCCCCATTGAGTGCAATGCTGAGCATTCCGTCCCAATGCAGGACGGAAGGAACCCTCCCCGGACTCCTTGTCCTATTTTGGCACGAGGGTGGGCGATGGGCGCAAGGGCACAGTTAGTGCAGTCCGTCACGCTTGAGCCAAAGGCCCGGATCGGGACCTACGTCCCGAACGAAGCCCCGAGCCGAAAGGCGACGAGGCGTCAGTTCGCGAACTGACGGTGCCGGATCGCCCGCCACCGCTCCGTGAGGCGCTCGTACGCCGCCTGCGCGCCGGGCCCGTCACCGTCCCGCAGCGCCGCGATCCCCTCGGCCACGTCCGCCGCCGACCGGTCCTTCGCCAGCTGCTCATCCGTGAGGGTATGCACAAGCCCGCCGTAGTCCAGCTCGACCAGCGAGCGCGGATGGAACTCTTCCAGCCACCGGCCCACCTCCACCAGCCCCTCGGTCAACGGACCTTCCACCGACGCCTCCCGCAGGGTCCGCAGCGCCCGCGCCAGCCGGCGCCGCGCCTCGACCATCGGTGTCCGGTAGCGCAGCCGCGGCGGCGCCCCCGCCCCGGCCGCCGGCACGTACTCCCGCTCCTCGTCCGCGAAGACCGTGAACCACCGGACCGGCACCTGCCACACCGCCGTCCTGATCCACGGCCGGGCGTCCGGGTTGCCCTCGCGCCAGCGCTCGAAGTCGGCCGCCGCCTGGCCCCGCACCACCGGCGGCAGCACCGCGTCCAGCAGCGGCGGCGGCAGCTGGCCCGCCAGCTCCTCCAGCGCCAGCCACCCCCGCAGCCTGGTCCGCCAGGGGCAGACGCACACCACCCCGTCCACATACGCCACGAAGGCGTCACCGCTCTCGTGGACCGGCACGGCCACCGGCGGCGTGGGCAGCAAATCGGCGAGCGACCGGCGAAGTTCGTCCTGGGCCGTGGGGATCGTCCGGCGCCGGGCGTAGCGGGCCCAGTGACCGCGCTCCGGCTCCGGAAAGGCCGCGAGCGGCTCGTACACCCGCAGGTAGGCGGCGTACGGCACGAGCACCGACGAGACGACCGACATGTCGCAAATCCTTCCACGCGGGTACTCCGGCAGGGGGTGATCCTCGGCACTGGGTCGGATCTACGCACCCGTAGGACTTACCCTCTTGCCAAACCGGTCCCTCCCCACCCGCAGGGGGGACTTCAATCGCCGCTTCGTACTTGGGAGTCACCACAGTGACCGATGTGACCGACGGCGTCCTGCACACCCTGTTCCAGTCGGAGCAGGGGGGCCACGAACAAGTCGTGCTCTGCCAGGACCGCGCCTCCGGCCTGAAGGCCGTCATCGCCATCCACTCCACCGCCCTGGGCCCGGCCCTCGGCGGTACCCGTTTCTACCCGTACGCCACCGAGGAAGAGGCCGTCGCCGACGCGCTCAACCTCTCCCGCGGCATGTCGTACAAGAACGCCATGGCCGGTCTCGACCACGGTGGCGGCAAGGCCGTGATCATCGGCGACCCGGAGCAGATCAAGACGGAGGAGCTGCTGCTGGCCTACGGCCGGTTCGTGGCCTCGCTCGGCGGCCGGTACGTCACCGCCTGCGACGTCGGCACGTACGTCGCCGACATGGACGTCGTCGCCCGGGAGAACCGCTGGACCACCGGCCGCTCCCCCGAGAACGGCGGCGCCGGCGACTCCTCGGTCCTCACCGCCTTCGGTGTCTTCCAGGGCATGCGGGCCTCGGCCCAGTTCGCCTGGGGCGACCCCTCGCTGCGCGGCCGCAAGGTCGGTGTCGCGGGTGTCGGCAAGGTCGGTCACTACCTGGTCGAGCACCTCGTCGAGGACGGCGCCGAGGTCCTGGTCACCGATGTCCGCGAGGAGTCGGTACGCCGGATCACCGAGAAGTTCCCGCAGGTCACCGTGGTCGCGGACACCGACACGCTGATCCGCACGGAGGGCCTGGACGTCTACGCCCCCTGTGCGCTCGGCGGCGCTCTCAACGACGACACCGTCCCCGTCCTCACCGCGAAGATCGTCTGCGGCGCGGCCAACAACCAGCTCGCGCACCCCGGTGTCGAGAAGGATGTCGCGGACCGCGGGATCGTCTACGCCCCGGACTACGTCGTCAACGCGGGCGGGGTCATCCAGGTCGCCGACGAGCTGCACGGCTTCGACTTCGAGCGGTGCAAGGCGAAGGCCTCGAAGATCTTCGACACCACTCTGGCGATATTCGCACGTGCGAAGACTGATGGGATTCCGCCGGCCGCCGCGGCCGACCGGATCGCCGAGCAGCGGATGGCGGAGGCGCGCCGGGCCTGATCTGGCAGGCCTCCCGCTTGACAGGGCCGGCCCCCCGCACGTTCGCCGAAAGCGAGACATGGCTCACGCCAGTCGGCGGGTCGGCCCCCAAGAAGGAGTTAAAATCGCGGTTGACCAGCGAGGACGGGGCTCCTCGAGGGTTCTGCAGCCGGGCACGTGATGCGGGCGGCGTACCGTATGACCGCGGAAGCAGGTACCGTTGAAGCCCTACGGACCGGTCTCTCTGCGGAGAGCCCGTTCCGAATCATGAACGCGTGTCAAGACTCTGGGGCCGTCGAGCCCCGTCACCGAGGGGGTCGAGCCATGGGGCGCGGCCGGGCAAAGGCCAAGCAGACGAAGGTCGCCCGCCAGCTGAAGTACAGCAGCGGCGGGACGGACCTGACGCGTCTGGCCAATGAGCTGGGCGCTTCGACTTCGAGCCAGCCGCCGAATGGCGAGCCGTTCGAGGACGACGACGAGGAAGACGACCCGTACGCGCAGTACGCGGATCTGTACAACACCGACGACGAGGACGAGGACGACGAGTCCGGTCCTGCGGCGTCACCGCGTCGCGCTTGACCTCGCGCTGATCCACATTGACCCGGTCCGGGCCCACCCGGACCGGGTTTCTGTGCTGTCCGGCCCCGAGGGGCCGGACCGCGTCAGCTCGCGTAGTCGCCGACCATGGTCGCACCCGTCGAGTGCACGCCACGCTCGGTGATCTCGCCGGCGACCCAGGCGTCCACGCCACGGTCCGCGAGGGTGGTCAGGGCCACGTCGACCGAGTCGGCCGGGACGACGGCCATCATGCCGACGCCCATGTTCAGCGTCTTCTCCAGCTCCAGGCGCTCGACCTGACCGGCCTTGCCGACCAGGTCGAAGATCGCACCGGGGGCCCAGGTCGAGCGGTCGACCGTGGCGTGCAGCTCGTCCGGGACGACCCGGGCCAGGTTCGCGGCCAGACCGCCACCGGTGATGTGGCTGAACGCGTGCACGTCGGTCGTACGGGTGAGCGCCAGGCAGTCCAGCGAGTAGATCTTGGTGGGCTCCAGGAGCTCCTCGCCGAGGGTCCGGCCGAGCTCGTCCACCTGCTGGTCGAGCGTCATGCCGGCACGGTCGAAGACCACGTGGCGGACCAGGGAGTACCCGTTGGAGTGAAGGCCGGACGACGCCATCGCGATCACCGCGTCACCCGTACGGATACGATCCGCGCCGAGCAGCCGGTCGTACTCCACCACGCCCGTGCCGGCACCGGCGACGTCGAAGTCGTCCGGACCCAGCAGGCCGGGGTGCTCGGCGGTCTCGCCGCCGACCAGGGCGCAGCCCGCGAGGACACAGCCCTCGGCGATGCCCTTGACGATGGCCGCGACCCGCTCGGGGTGGACCTTGCCGACGCAGATGTAGTCGGTCATGAAGAGCGGCTCGGCGCCACAGACGACGATGTCGTCCATGACCATCGCCACCAGGTCGTGGCCGATGGTGTCGTACACGCCCATCTGGCGGGCGATGTCGACCTTCGTGCCGACACCGTCGGTGGCGGAGGCGAGCAGCGGACGCTCGTAGCGCTTGAGGGCGGAGGCGTCGAAGAGGCCGGCGAAACCGCCGAGGCCGCCGAGAACCTCGGGGCGCTGCGTCTTCTTCACCCACTCCTTCATCAGCTCGACGGCGCGGTCGCCCGCTTCGATGTCGACGCCCGCGCTTGCGTAGCTGGCACCAGTGGTCTGAGACATGGGTTCAGAGCTTTCGTGTCGTACTGCGGGGGTCTTACGGGCGGCGCAGCGCGTCGGCGGCGGCCGTCGCGGCCGGGCCCGCGGCCAGCTCGGACTCCAGAAGCTGCTTGCCCAGCAGCTCGGGGTCGGGAAGCTCCATCGGGTACTCGCCGTCGAAGCAGGCGCGGCAGAGGTTCGGCTTGTCGATCGTGGTCGCCTCGATCATCCCGTCGAGCGAGATGTACGAGAGCGAGTCGGCGCCGAGGGACTTGCCGATCTCGTCGACGGTCATGCCGTTGGCGATGAGCTCCGCGCGGGTGGCGAAGTCGATGCCGAAGAAGCAGGGCCACTTCACCGGCGGGGAGGAGATCCGGATGTGGACCTCCGCCGCGCCCGCCTCACGGAGCATCCGGACCAGGGCGCGCTGGGTGTTGCCGCGGACGATCGAGTCGTCCACCACGACCAGGCGCTTGCCCTTGATGACTTCCTTGAGCGGGTTCAGCTTCAGCCGGATGCCCAGCTGGCGGATGGTCTGGGACGGCTGGATGAAGGTCCGGCCGACGTAGGCGTTCTTCACCAGACCGGCGCCGAAGGGGATGCCGGAGGCCTCCGCGTAGCCGATGGCGGCCGGGGTGCCGGACTCCGGCGTCGCTATGACGAGGTCGGCCTCGACCGGCGCCTCCTTGGCGAGGCGGCGGCCCATTTCCACGCGGGAGAGGTAGACGTTCCGGCCGGCGATGTCCGTGTCGGGACGCGCCAGGTAGACGTACTCGAAGACACAGCCCTTGGGCTTCGCTTCCGCGAATCGAGACGTACGGATGCCGTTCTCGTCGATCGCGATCAGCTCGCCCGGCTCCACCTCACGGACGAAGCTGGCGCCGCAGATGTCCAGTGCGGCGGACTCGGAGGCGACAACCCAGCCGCGCTCGAGACGGCCGAGGACCAGCGGGCGGATGCCCTGCGGGTCACGGGCGGCGTAGAGGGTGTGCTCGTCCATGAAGACGAGCGAGAAGGCGCCCCGGACCTCGGGGAGGACCTTGGCGGCCGACTCCTCGATGGTCAGCGGCTTGCCGTCCTCGTCGTGCTGGCCCGCGAGGAGCGCGGTGACGAGGTCGGTGTCGTTGGTGGCGGCGACCTGGGTGGCGCGGCCGTTCTCCTTGGGGAGGTCGGCGACCATCTCGGCGAGCTGCGCCGTGTTCACGAGGTTGCCGTTGTGGCCGAGCGCGATCGAGCCGTGGGCCGTGGCCCGGAACGTCGGCTGCGCGTTCTCCCACACGGATGCGCCCGTGGTCGAGTAGCGGGCGTGACCGACCGCGATGTGACCCTGGAGGGAACCGAGAGAGGTCTCGTCGAAGACCTGGGACACGAGGCCCATGTCCTTGAAGACGAGGATCTGGGAGCCGTTGCTGACCGCGATTCCCGCGGATTCCTGGCCCCGATGCTGGAGGGCGTAGAGCCCGAAGTACGTGAGCTTTGCGACCTCTTCACCCGGAGCCCAGACACCGAAGACGCCGCAAGCGTCCTGGGGGCCCTTCTCGCCGGGAAGCAGATCGTGATTGAGTCGACCGTCACCACGTGGCACGCAACCGAGTGTAGGCGAGATCGACCACTGGTCCGAATTGGGGATGGGGCCGGGGCGCGCGGGGAGCGCGTGGAGCGATCCGCCGGGCGCGCGGCGCGCTCACGGGTGACCCGGCCCGCCCGGGAAGCGTATGCCCAGGTCAGTACGGTGCACAGGGCTGGTGGTGGGGGTTCTGGGAGCCGGTCCGGCGGGTGTGACGCAGTTCGCAGCACCTACTTCGGGGCGGACGGTGTCCGGTGGGCGAAACTCCTTTGACAGCGGCCGGGCCGGTCGGCTCACGCAGCTCTCGGTGATCTGGCGGTCACACTGAAGGACCGGCGGGCGCCCGGGAAAGAGGCTGACGCGGCGCTGCTTCCGTGCCCCCGCCCGATCGCTCCCGTACGCCCCCCGTTCACCGCCTGCCGGTCCCCCGCTTCAGTCACTTATCGGGGTTGAAGGTCACTTGGCGGCGGGGGCCGCCGTCGCCGTCAGGCCCTTGCCGTTCGCGGCGGTGAGGGTGAGCGTCCTGCCCTCCACCTTGTACGTGATCTTGCCCTGGAGCACCTGCCCCACCGCGCTCTCCAGCTCACCCCGGGGGCCCTGGCACAGCATCCGGGTGGTGGCGAGCCTTCCGACGGTCAGGGTCGTGGCGTCTTTCTTGGTGGTGGCGGTGAAGCTGTTGCAGCCGAGGTTGCCGCGGATCGAGCCGTCCGTACCGAGGGTGAAGTGGGCCTTGCCCTCCGTGCCGGCGGGGACGGAGGAGACGGTGTCGCCGGAGGTGAGGGAGTCCACCTTCCAGCTCGTGCCCTCCAGCGGGGCCGGCGGCTGGGGCGGGCGGGCGGACAGAGCGATGGTGGTGCCCTCCTTGCCGGTGAGAGTGAGCTTCCCGTCGGTGAGCTTGGCCTTGAGCGTGCCGGTGAAGGCCTTGCCGAGGGCCGCTTCGAAGGCCTGGAGGTCCTCCGGACAGCCGATCTCGGTGGTCTCGCCGGGTGTGACGGTGAGGCTGTCGCCACCGATGGCGACGTCGGCCCGGAACTGGTTGCAGCCGCTGGAGCCCTTGGCCTCGCCCTTCGTCCCGTCCTTGGCCCCCTTGGCCGCGATCTCGACATGGGCGCCGCTCGGCGCGGCGGTCTTCCGGCCGTCGACGGTGACGCTGTCGACGGTCCAGTCGGTACCGGTGACGGGCAGCGGGGTGGTGACCGTTCCGCTCCCGGAACCGGTCTGCGTGCCACAGGCGGTGAGGAGCCCGAGGAGGGCCACGGCGGCGAGGGCGGTGCTGTGCGGCTTCTGCATACCGGTGGGACGGGGCATCGCGGAGGACGGTTCCGCTCTCTTCCGGTGCCGTCATGCAGGCCCCCGGTCCCGACCTTCCGGACCGGCCCGTCCTTGGGCTCAGCCCAGGATCGGCAGCAGGCCCGCCAGGTCCGCCCGTTCACCGCTCGCCGAGACCTGCGCCGCGTCGAGCGCCTCCGCCCAGGTCGTACGGCCGGTCGCCAGTCGGATCCAGGTCAGCGGGTCGGTCTCGACGACGTTCGGCGGGGTGCCCCGGGTGTGCCGCGGACCCTCGACGCACTGCACGACCGCGTACGGCGGGATCCGCACCTCGACCGCGCCGCCCGGCGCCTTCACCGCGAGCGCGTCCGCGAGCAGCCGCGCACATGCCGCGAGCGCCTGCTTGTCGTACGGGACGCCGATCCCGGTCGCATCGTTCAAGTCGTCCGTGTGGACGGTGAGTTCGACGGTCCGCGTGACCAGGAAGTCGGCGAACCTCATCCCGCCGAAACGCATGGTGACGAGCCGGTCGTCGGACGCCTGGGGGACCCGTGCGGTGTAGAGCGCCTCGGCGCGTGCGTACAGCTCCGCCAACTCGGCGCTCTGGGCGAAGGACTTGGTCTGGTCGTCAACCGTGTCCGCCGCGGTGACCGTGGCGAATGGCCAGTCCAGCAGGGCCACTTCCTGCTTCGCCGCCTCCGGCTCACCGAGGTAGCGGCCGACCAGACCGGTCACCATCGCGATGTGCGCGGCGAGCTCCCGTACGGTCCAGTCGCCGAGCCGCGTCGGCCCGGCGAGCTGCTCGGGCGTGAGCGTGAGCACTGCGTCCCGTACGTGCCCGAACTGGGCGAGAACGGCGTCCCGGATCTTCGCGGAGTCGTAGCTGCGGGTGCGCTTCTTGGCCGGTGGCATAGGGGCGAGGGTAGTCGGAGACTGGAGGGAGGGGTCAGCATTTCCACACGCACGAGAGGGGTCGAGCGGTCATGACCCACCACCCTGACGCCGCCCTGGTCCGCAAGGGCTACGAAGCGTTCTCGCAAGGGGACATGGAGACCATACGGTCGCTGATGACCTCGGACTGCACCCACCACTCACCCGGGTCCAGCCAGATGTCCGGGCACTTCAAAGGCGCCGACAACGTCCTCGCCCACTACGGGCAGCTCATGGAGCTCACCGGCGGCACCTTCCGGGTCGAGCTGGAAGGCGCGTACCCGGACGGCCGCGGCCACGTCATGGCGGTGCACAAGTGGCACGGCGACCGCGGGGACCGGGGCATCGAGATGCGCGGCGGCCTCTTCTTCACCCTCGTGGGCGGGAAGATCTCCGACATCGACGAATGCGTCGAGGACATCGACGAGTCCGACGCCTTCTGGGGCCAGGGCTAGGAGCCCTCAGACCCGCACGGGCTCCGGCACCGTGAACGGCTCCCCACCCGCCGGCACGCCGACGCCGCGCCAGCGGAAGGGGACGCCGCGTGCCGTGTTCAGGTCGGGCCCGTCCATCAGCTGGAAGTGCAGATGCGGCTCGGTCGAGTTGCCGGAATTGCCGCAGCGGGCCAGCACCTGCCCGGCCGTGACCCGGTCGCCGGCGCGGACGGTGAGCGAGCCGCGCCGAAGATGCGCGTACATGGCGTACGTACCGCCGCCGAGGTCCAGGACGAGGTGGTTGCCGGTGATCCGGCGGGCCGCGGTGAGGCCGCGTACATCACTCTCGATCAGCATCAGATAGAGGAGCCCGAGCAGGGAGTTACGGCTGAGATGGTCGCGCTGCCGGTCCTCGGCATGGACGACGGTGGCGTCGGCGACCGCGTAGAGCGGGGCGTCGAAGGCGGGGAAGGCGCTGTTGCGCCGGGCGATGGGCCAGAGCCAGCGGAAGCCCGGGCGTTCGGTGCCTTCCGGCTCGGCCACGGCGTCGATCGCGTACGTCTGCCCGAGCTGATGGGTGCCGTGGCTGGGCACCTTGTCGGCCGGGCTGTTCAGCGCCAGCCAGCGGCCCGCCATCGGCGGGTCGACCTCGACCGGCTCCGGCGTGTCCCCCGCCGCGTGGCGCGGCGCGGTGCGGGCCAGGGCGACCTGGATGCCGACGGCGCCCACCAGGGCCCCGAGCGCGAGCCAGTGCCGGTAGGGCAGCTCCACGAAGAACGACAGGACGAACTGGCCCACGAAGGCCGCCAGCAGCAGCCGGACGAGCACGAAGGCGCATATCCGTACGGTCATGTCTCTTTCCCCCTGAACAATCCTGAGTGACGAATGTGGATGAGCGTGTGGGCTATGGCTGGGCGGCGGTCAGCACCACGAGCAGCGGCACGACCCGGGTCCCCGGCACCTCGTAGCGGCCCCGACCGGTCGTGTGCAGCCAGCCGGCGGCGGTGAGCTGGCGCAGGTGGTGGTAGATCTGGCCGGTCGTGCCGATCTCCGCCAGCTCGGCCAGCTCGGCCGCCGTCCGCAGCCCGCCGAGGATCTCCCGCAGCAGCCGCAGCCGTACGGGATGGCCGAGCGCGGCGAGGGAGTCGGTCACCTCGGACCAGTCCCCCGCCAGCAGGCCCTCGGTGAGGGCGCCGTACTGCCAGTCGTACCGCTCGCCGGTGGGCAGCCGTACGGCTCCGGTGAACAGGACGCCGCCGTCGGCCGCCCCGACCTCGGCGAGCTGCGCCTTCAGCCCTTCGAGGGCCCAGAAGTCGCCTTCGCCGACCTCCGGCGCGGCGCTCCGGGCCTGCTCCAGCGCGGCGATGCGCCGCTCCAGTTCCGCGAGGCGTTCCTCAAGCTCCATGGCTCAGCTCCATGACTAGAGATTACGTACTTACGTAATTACGTGCAAGCTAAGAACGAAGAAGCCCCCGCCCGGAACGAATCCGGACAGGGGCTCCTGTCATACAGCGGGGATCAGGCGAGCAGACCCGGGATCGTCGCCTCGTGCGCCGCCCGCAGCTCCTCCAGGGGGACGCTGAACGAGCCCTGCACCTCGACCTCGGTACCGTCCACGACACCGATCCGGGTCGCGGGCAGACCCCGCGCGCCGCACATGTCGGTGAAGCGGAGCTCCTCGCTGCGCGGCACGGCCACGACCGCACGGCCCGCCGACTCGCTGAACAGGAAGGTGAACGCGTCCAGGCCGTCCGGGACCACGAGCCGCGCGCCCTTGCCGCCCCGCAGGCACGACTCCACGACCGCCTGCACGAGACCGCCGTCGGACAGGTCGTGCGCCGCGTCGATCATGCCGTCGCGGGAGGCCGAGATCAGGATCTCGCCGAGCAGCTTCTCCCGGTCCAGGTCCACGGCCGGCGGCAGACCGCCCAGGTGCTGGTGGACCACCTCGGACCAGGCCGAGCCACCGAACTCCTCACGCGTGTCGCCGAGCAGGTAGAGGAGCTGGCCCTCTTCCGCGAAGGCGATCGGCGTACGGCGGTTCACGTCGTCGATCACACCGAGCACCGCCACCACGGGGGTGGGGTGGATGGCGACCTCGCCCGTCTGGTTGTAGAGCGAGACGTTGCCACCGGTCACCGGCGTGCCGAGCTGGAAGCAGCCGTCCGCCAGACCACGGGTGGCCTCGGCGAACTGCCACATCACCGCCGGGTCCTCGGGCGAGCCGAAGTTCAGGCAGTCCGAGATGGCGAGCGGCCGGGCACCGGAGGCGGCGACATTGCGGTACGCCTCCGCCAGCGCGAGCTGCGCGCCCGTGTACGGGTCGAGCTTCGCGTACCGGCCGTTGCCGTCGGTCGCCATGGCCACGCCCAGGTTCGACTCCTCGTCGATCCGGACCATGCCCGCGTCCTCGGGCTGCGCGAGGACGGTGTTGCCCTGCACGAACCGGTCGTACTGGTCGGTGATCCACGCCTTGGAGGCCTGGTTCGGGTGCGCGACCAGCTGGAGGACCTGCGCCCGCAGCTCCTCGGCGGAGGCCGGCCGGGGCAGCTTGCCCGCGTCGTCCGCCTGCAGCGCGTCCTGCCACTCGGGGCGCGCGTACGGCCGGTTGTAGACCGGGCCCTCGTGCGCGACCGTGCGCGGGGGCACGTCCACGATCTGCTCGCCGTGCCAGAAGATCTCAAGGCGCTCGCCGTCGGTCACCTCACCGATGACGGTGGCGATGACGTCCCACTTCTCGCAGATCTCCATGAACCGGTCGACGTACTCCGGCGCCACGATCGCGCACATGCGCTCCTGCGACTCGCTCATGAGGATCTCCTCGGGCGAGAGCGTCGCGTCACGCAGCGGCACGGTGTCCAGCTCGACCCGCATACCGCCCGAGCCGGCCGAGGCCAGCTCGCTGGTCGCGCAGGACAGGCCGGCGCCACCGAGGTCCTGGATGCCCGCCACGAGCTTCTCCTTGAAGATCTCAAGGGTGCACTCGATGAGGAGCTTCTCCTGGAAGGGGTCACCGACCTGGACGGCGGGCCGCTTGGTGGGCTTCGTGTCGTCGAAGGTCTCCGACGCGAGGACCGAGACACCGCCGATGCCGTCGCCACCCGTACGGGCGCCGTACAGGATGACCTTGTTGCCGGGGCCGGACGCCTTCGCGAGGTGGATGTCCTCGTGCTTCATCACACCGATGCAGCCGGCGTTGACCAGCGGGTTGCCCTGGTAGCAGGAGTCGAAGACGACCTCGCCGCCGATGTTGGGCAGACCCAGGCAGTTGCCGTAGCCGCCGATGCCGGCGACGACGCCCGGCAGGACGCGCCGGGTGTCGGGGTGGTCGGCCGCGCCGAAACGCAGCGGGTCGACGACCGCGACCGGGCGGGCACCCATGGCGAGGATGTCGCGGACGATGCCGCCGACGCCGGTCGCCGCGCCCTGGTAGGGCTCGATGTACGAGGGGTGGTTGTGCGACTCGACCTTGAAGGTGACCGCGTACCCCTGGCCGACGTCCACGACGCCGGCGTTCTCACCGATACCGACGAGCATGGCGTCGTTCTCGGGGGTCTTCTCGCCGAACTGCTTCAGATGGACCTTGCTGCTCTTGTAGGAGCAGTGCTCGGACCACATCACGGAGTACATGGCGAGCTCGGCGCCGGTGGGACGGCGGCCGAGGATCTCGCGGATCCGCGCGTACTCGTCCTCCTTGAGGCCGAGCTCGGCCCACGGCTGCTCGACGTCCGGAGTCTCAGTCGCGTGCTTGACGGTATCGAGGGTCACGCTCGGTCGCTCCTTCGCGCGATCGTGGTGCTGCCGTCGCGGGCGGGGCGCTCGGTCGCTCCCTCTGCTGTTCCGATATCCAGAGTCATCAGGCGGTGACCAGCTTCTTGAGGATCGAGGTGAAGAAACCGAGGCCGTCGGTGCCGCCCGTGCCGATCAGCGGCTCCACGGCGTGCTCCGGGTGCGGCATGAGCCCCACGACGTTCCCGGCGGCGTTGGTGATGCCCGCGATGTCCCGCAGCGAGCCGTTCGGGTTTCCGTCCAGGTAGCGGAAGGCGACACGGCCCTCCGCCTCCAGCTCGTCGAGCGTGCGCTCGTCGGCGACGTACCGACCGTCCATGTTCTTCAGCGGTACGGAGATCTCCTGGCCGGCCGAGTAGTCGGCGGTCCAGGAGGTCTGCGCGTTCTCCACCCGCAGCTTCTGGTCACGGCAGATGAAGTGCAGGTGGTTGTTGCGCAGCATCGCGCCCGGCAGCAGATGGGCCTCGGTGAGGATCTGGAAGCCGTTGCAGATGCCGAGGACGGGCATGCCCGCCTTCGCCTGCTCGATGATCGTCTCCATCACCGGCGAGAAGCGGGAGATGGCTCCGGCCCGCAGATAGTCGCCGTAGGAGAAGCCGCCGGCCAGGACCACCGCGTCGACCTGGTGGAGGTCCTTGTCGCGGTGCCACAGCGGCACGGGCTCGGCGCCCGCGACCCGTACGGCGCGCAGGGCGTCCCGGTCGTCGAGCGTGCCGGGGAAGGTGACGACTCCGATACGAGTGGTCACGACTCCACCTTCACGACGAAGTCCTCGATGACGGTGTTGGCGAGGAACGTTTCGGCCATCTCATGGATGCGGGCGAGGGCGGCGTCATCGACCGGTCCCTCCACCTCAAGCTCGAAGCGCTTTCCCTGACGGACGTCGGCGATCCCCTTGAAACCCAGGCGGGGCAGTGCGCGCTGCACCGCCTGGCCCTGCGGGTCGAGGATCTCCGGCTTGAGCATGACGTCGACTACGACGCGTGCCACTGGCACTCCCGGTGGTGTGTTGCGTGGGCGGTTCCCTCAGCGTACCTGTCTCCAAAATCTACGCGAGTAGATATCTGGAGGACCCTACAAAGGCAGGCAGGAAAAATCCCGGTGAAATATCGCGCCGACCATTGCAGTGAGCGGGACACGCTGATGCAATTGACGGAGCTTCGCAATGCGCCGCCAACCGCTGTACAAATGAATGCAGAGGAATGCGGAGGAACACCGCATTGCCCCTCAACAGCCGGAAACCCGGTATCGCCGCACGTCAGACGCGCACCTCGGCGAGTCTGACCCGGCGAGCCGCAGGAAAGGACCGATATCCGTGGCGCAGCGCGTAGTGGTCACACTCTTCGACGACATCGACGGCGGAGAAGCGGCGGAAACGGTCACGTTCGGCCTTGACGGGAAGGCGTACGAGATCGACCTGAATCCCGCCAATGCAAAGAAACTCCGCAAGGCGCTGGCCCCTTACATGGCGGCCGGGCGAAAGCGGAGCACCGGTGGCGGGGCCGGCCGGACGGCCAAGGAGATCAAGGCCCCCAAGGAGCGCACCTTCACCTCCCTCGAACCGGATCCGGCCGCCGTCCGCGCCTGGGCGCAGTCGCACAAGATGGACGTCCCGGCCCGCGGCCGCATCCCCAAGCGGGTCTACGAGGCGTTCCGCGAGGCCAGTTGAGCCCGGCCCCTGACCCTCCGTCGGTCCCCGATTTGCCATGCACCCCCGCTGATCCGCTAGAGTCTGGATCACGCCGAAGGGCACGGCCGAAAGGCCAGGTCCGACGCAGCGTGCGGGTGTAGTTCAGTAGTAGAACATCCCCCTTCCAGGGGGAAGGCGCAGTGTGCAATTCCTGTCACCCGCTCTGCATCGCTTACCGACCTCGTCGAGGGATCAGGTACAGTGGTGTTCGCACCGCCCAACCGCGGCGCACATGCGGACGTGGCTCAGTTGGTAGAGCATCACCTTGCCAAGGTGAGGGTCGCGAGTTCGAATCTCGTCGTCCGCTCAGAGAACGAAGGCCCCGGTCATCACGACCGGGGCCTTCGTCGTGTTCCCGCCTGGTGGAAGCCGATGGGGGCCAACGGGGCCGATGGGGGCCGATGACATTTGTCATCGGGGGCGATGACAGCACGCACTGACCCGCCCCGCTCCCGCGCGGAACGCTTGACGCATGACAGATCTGATCGAGGCGGACGGGCTGCGCCGGACCTACACCGGCGGGTTCGAGGCCGTGAACGGCCTCTCCTTCACCGTGCCGCAGGGGGAGATCTTCGCCCTGCTCGGCACCAACGGCGCCGGCAAGACGTCCACGGTCGAGCTCCTCGAAGGCCTCGCCCCGCCGAGCGGCGGCGCTGTACGGGTGCTGGGCCGTGATCCGTACCGGGAGCGGGCCGCCGTACGGCCCCGGATCGGGATCATGCTCCAGGAGGGCGGCTTCCCGGCCGATCTGACCGTGGCCGAAACCGTACGCATGTGGGCCGGCTGCACCACCGGAGCGCGGCCCACCGGCGAGGCCCTGGAGCTGGTGGGTCTCACCGCCCGGCAGGGCGTGCGCGTCAGCCAGCTCTCCGGAGGTGAACGGCGGCGCCTCGACCTCGCCCTCGCCCTGCTCGGCCGCCCCGAGGTGCTCTTCCTCGACGAACCGACCACCGGCCTGGACGCCGAGGGCCGCCGCGACACCTGGGAGCTGGTCCGCGCGCTGCGCGACGGCGGCACGACCGTCCTGCTGACCACGCACCATCTGGAGGAGGCCGAGGCCCTCGCCGACCGGCTGGCGATCATGCACCAGGGCCGGATCGTCACCCTCGGCACCCCGGCCGAGGTCACCGCCTCCCGGCCCGCCCGGATCCGGTTCGCCCTCCCCGAGACGGTCCCCCCGGCCCGGCTGCCGCGCGGCCTGCGGGCCGCCGCCGACGGCCGCCAGGTGGAGATCCGTACCCATGAACTCCAGGACACGCTCGGCGCGCTGCTCGCCTGGGCGCGGGAGGCGGACGTACGGCTCGAAGGGCTCGACGCCCGCTCGGCCTCCCTCGAAGAGGCCTTCCTCGACATCGCAAGGGCGCAGCGGCACGAAACGGTGGTTGTGTGACATGGCGGCGAACACGACCGCACGCCTCGGCGCCCTGGGGCGGGCCGAGCTGACCCTGCTCGTACGGAACCGGACCGCGCTCTTCGTCGCGCTGCTGATGCCGCTCTCCCTGGTCCTGGTCATCAGGTCCTCCCTGGACCAGGTCGACCTGGGCGCGGCGGGCATGAGCGTCATCGAGGCGGCGCTGACCGGCGGCATCGGCATGGTGCTGCTGATGGTCGTCCACACCAACCTCGTCTCGGCGTACGTGGCCCGGCGCGAGGGTCTCGTCCTCAAGCGGCTGCGCACCGGCGAGCCGTCGGACCGGGAGATCCTCACCGGGATCGCGCTGCCGTCCCTGGCCCTCGCCCTCGCCCAGTGCGCGCTGCTGGTGACCGGCGGCGCGGCCCTGCTCGACGTACGGGCCCCGCAGCGGCCCGTCCTGCTCGCCGCAGGGGTGCTGCTCGGCCTGGTCCTGATGACGGCGCTCGCCGCGGCGACCTCCGCCGTCACCCGCAGCGTCGACAGCGCACAGCTCACCACCCTGCCGATGTTCCTGGTCTCGGCGATGGGCTCGGGACTCTTCGCGCCGCTTCAGGTGTTCCCCGAGCGGATCGCGTCGCTGTGCGAACTGCTGCCGCTGACCGGCGTGATGACGCTCGTACGGGCCGGCTGGCTCGGCGGCGGGGACACCAAGGAGCTCCTGGGCGCCGCGCTCACCGCGCTGGCCTGGACCGTGATCTCGGTGTTTGCTGTCCAGCGGTGGTTCCGCTGGGAGCCGCGACGCTGACCGGGGGAGCGTACGTGCGGGTGAAGGGCTGGAGCCGTCGCAGCGGCCTGGCGAAGGTGGACATCTACACGCGGGGCACCGTCTATTTCCTGCTGTGGTCCTCGGTCTTCGTCCTCTTCATGACCGAGCTGGTCCGGGACGTCCGCGGCGGACCGCTGGTCCTGGCGGTGGCCGCGCCGCTGCTCACGGCCGTCAACGGAGTGCTCTGCCACCGCTTCACGCGGCAGGCGATGAACACCTATCTGGGTCTCGGCGCCATCGACCGGCGCACGGTCGTCCTCGCCGGGGCGGCCACCGCGGCGAGCACCGCCTGCCTGCTCGTCCTGGCCGGGAGCGTCGATCTGACCGGCATGGTGCCGATGATGCTCAGCTCCGCAGTGATGCCGTTCGTCTGCGGCCACTGCCTGCTCGTACGGGGCCGGATCAGCGTCCTGCACCAGGCGGTCACCCTGGCCGTCCTCGGGGCGCTGCTGGCGCTGACCGGCCGGGGCAGCCTGGAAGTGGTCGTCGGTGCCCTGACCACCGGCATGCTCACCGGCTGGCTCGCCCTCACCGTCCGGATCTCGCTGTGGGTGCTCAACGTGATGCTGGAGCTGCGCACCGCCCGCGACACCCAGGCCCGGCTCGCCGTCGCCGAGGAACGGCTGCGGTTCGGCCGGGACATGCACGACGTCCTCGGCCGGAACCTCGCGGTGATCGCCCTCAAGAGCGAGCTGGCCGTCCAGCTCGCCCGGCGCGGCCGTCCCGAGGCCGTCGACCAGATGACCGAGGTCCAGCGGATCGCCCAGGAGTCCCAGCGGGAGGTCCGCGACGTCGTCCGCGGCTACCGCGAGGCCGATCTGCGGGTGGAGCTGGAAGGCGCGCGAGGCGTGCTCGACGCGGCCGGCATCGACTGCGCCGTCGACGCCCAGAACCCCGAACTGCCGCCCGGGATCCTCTCGACGCTGGGCTGGGTGGTCCGGGAGACCACCACGAACGTGCTGCGGCACGGAGACGCGAAGCGCTGCACGATCTCCCTTGCCGAGGAGGCCGGGGGCGTACGGCTCACTGTCGAGAACGACGGCGTCCGGGGCAGCCGGATGGGGCGCGGCTCGGGCCTCGCCGGGCTGCGGGAACGCCTGGCGGCCGTCGGCGGCACGCTGGAGGCGGCCCCCGGCCCCGACGGGACCTTCCGCGTGACGGCCCGGATTCCGCACCCCACCGCCCGGGACGTACCGGCCCGGATTCCGCACCCAACCGACCCGGACGTACCGGCCCGGATTCCGCACCCAACCGACCCGGACGTACCAGCCCGGATTCCGCACCCAACCGACCCGGACGTACCAGCCCGGATTCCGCACCCCACCGACTCCGCCCGGATCCCGCGCCCCGACCGCCCCGCCGACCTGGAGGAGACCGAGTGACGGCCGTACGTGTCCTGCTCGCCGACGACGAGCATCTGATCCGGGGCGCGCTCGCCGCGCTCCTCGCCCTGGAGGACGATCTCGTCGTGGTCGCCGAGGCGGCCTCGGGCGCGGAGGCGCTCGCGATGGCCCGCGCCCACCGGCCGGACGTCGCCGTCCTCGATCTGCAGATGCCCGGCGGCCCCGACGGTGTGAAGGTCGCCACATCCCTGCGGGACGAACTGCCCTCCTGCCGGACCATGATCGTGACGAGTCACGGCCGCCCCGGACACCTCAAGCGGGCCCTGTCGGCAGGGGTGCGGGGCTTCGTGCCGAAGACGGTCAGCGCCCAGCGGCTCGCCGAGATCATCCGGGCCGTGCACGCCGGCAACCGTTACGTGGACCCGGAGTTGGCGGCCGACGCGATCTCCGCCGGGGACTCCCCGCTGACCGCCCGGGAGGCCGAGGTGCTGGAGTTCGCGGCCGACGGCGCCCCCATCGCGGAGATCGCCGAACGGGCCTCGCTCTCCCAGGGAACGGTCCGGAACTACCTCTCCGCGGCGGCCGCGAAGCTCGGTGCGGAGAACCGGCACACGGCAGTGCGTCTCGCCCGCGAGCGAGGTTGGGTATAGTGGTCTCCGCGCTACGGCGCATGCGGACGTGGCTCAGTTGGTAGAGCATCACCTTGCCAAGGTGAGGGTCGCGAGTTCGAATCTCGTCGTCCGCTCCATGCAAGAAGCCCCCGGTCGATCCGACCGGGGGCTTCTTCGTGTCCTAGTGCCAGCGGCTGCCGGTGAGCAGCTCGTACGCCTCCAGGTACTTGCCGCGGGTGGCGTCCACCACGTCCTGCGGGAGGGCTGGCGGCGGCTGCTCGCTCTTGCGGTCCCAGCCGGACGCCGGCGAGGTCAGCCAGTCCCGGACGAACTGCTTGTCGTACGACGGCTGGGCGTGGCCCGGCTCCCAGGTGGCGGCCGGCCAGAAGCGGGAGGAGTCCGGGGTCAGCACCTCGTCCGCGATGATCAGCCGCTCACCGGACTCGGTCGCCTCGAAGCCGAACTCGAACTTGGTGTCGGCGAGGATGATGCCGCGGTCACGGGCGATGTCCCGGGCCCGGCTGTAGACGGCGAGGGTGCTCTGGCGCAGGTGGGCGGCGGTCTCCGCGCCGACCTGGCGGGCCACCTCCTCGTACGGAACGTTCTCGTCGTGGTCGCCGACGGCGGCCTTGGTGGCCGGGGTGAAGATCGGCGCGGGGAGCTCGGAGCCGTCGGTGAGCCCCTCGGGGAGGGCGAGCCCGCAGACCGTGCGGGTCTGCTGGTACTCGACGAGGCCGGAGCCGGTGAGGTAGCCGCGGGCGACGCACTCGACCGGGACCATCCGCAGCGACTTGCAGATGAGGGTGCGGCCCTCCCAGTCGGCGGGGGCACCGGGCGGCAGCTCGGTGGAGAGCACGTGGTTGGGCACGAGATCGGCGAGCTGGTCGAACCACCACAGCGACAGCTGGGTGAGGACCCGGCCCTTGTCGGGGATCTCGGTCGGCAGCACCCAGTCGTACGCGGAGATCCGGTCGCTGGCGACCATCACGAGGTCGCCGGCCTCGTTCCGATAGAGGTCACGCACCTTGCCCGTGTGGAGGTGGGTCAGGCCCGGGACCTGAAGCGGCTCGGGCTTTTCTACGAATCCGGACACGGTTCCTCCGCGTAGGTTGATCCAGGAACGTCTCCGATTCTCTCGCACGCGGGCCGAGCCGGCCGGACCGGGGGCCAGGGGTGTCCCGAGAGGGACGCGTGAGGTGTCCGGGGCTGTTCCGGGGCTATCCCGCGGGCGCTGTCCCGGGGGGGCCTTCAGTCGCGCTTGCAGATGCGGTCGAGGAGGTTGGCCGTGGCGCGCTGGATCCGGGTGTCGACATGGCCCGGGCGGTCCAGGGCCGGGGACCAGGCGAACGTGCCGGAGGCGAAGACCAGCGCCCCGGACGGGGCCCGGTAGACGGACGTCTCCTGGTGGCGCACAGCGCCCTCGCCGTCGCGGTAGGGCGAGTGGGCCAGCAGGATGCGGCCCTGGTGCTCGGGGAGCGCGGTGCGCGGGAAGTACCGGTCCGCCTCGCCCGCGACCAGGCCGGCGATCTCGTCGCCCTCCCCGGCGCCGGTGGCCTCCCAGAGCCAGTGCTGAGCGTTCCGTACGACCATGGGGTGCGGCTCGGGGACCCGGCCCGCGTACTGGATCCCGAGCAGCTGCTGCTCGGCCCGGTCGACCTCGCGCCACAGCGCGGGACGGCCGGGGCCGCGGCGTTTTCGGCAGGTCAGCAGGCGGTCGGGGACGCCCGAGGGGGACGGCCCCAGCTCGACCTGCCAGTACAGGGTGTTGGCGGAGAGGAAGACCAGGGACGTGCCGTTGTCCCGGGCGGCCTCGACGGTCCGGCGCATCGGAACCGACCAGTACTCGTCATGGCCGGGGAAGACCAGGCCGCGGTAGCGGGTCGGATCGATCCGGCCCGCGTGCAGATCGCGGGCGTCGGCGTAGGCGAGGTCGTATCCGTACCGCTCGGCCCAGCGGATGAAGTCGTAGGCGTGCCCGACATGGAGCGGGAGCCCCGCGCCCGCGTACGGGCGGTCGAAGGAGACCGTGGTGGCCGCGTCCCGCTCACCGAGGAGCCGGCCCTCCTCGTCCCAGGCGTGGTAGAGGCTCGCGCCGGTCCGGCCGTCCTCCGGGTAGAGGTTGTACGCCTGCCAGGTGATGTCGGGCAGGAGGAGCAGCAGATCGGCGGGGTGCTCGTCGCGGACGGTGAAGGGGATGTGGGAGCGGTAGCCGTCCACGGTGGTGAGGACGGCGACGTACGCGCCGATCGACCAGTACGACGGGATCTGCAGCCGCCAGGAGAGCCACCAGTGGTGGCAGGAGACCGTGCGGTCGGCGGTGAGCGGCGGCGGCTGGACGATGCCGGAGAGCCGCGGACTCGTGATGATCTTGCAGGCGCCGTCGCCGCCGTAGTGCCCGATCCGGTAGATGTCGACGGAGAACTGCTGCGGCGGGTCCACGGTGATGTGGAAGTCGATCGACTCGCCGGGGGCGACCGCGCCGTCCGAGACGAACCCTTTGATCTGCCGGCGGACGTCGTCGGCGGCGCGCGGGCCGCCGCTGCCGCCGCGGGCGAGCTTCTGGTCGGCGTACCAGGGCACGACCTGCCCGGTGTCGTCGAAGTACTGCTCGCTGCCGCGCAGCCAGGGCAGCGGGCCCTGACCGAAGGGGTCCGTGACGGCGTGGGCCAGGGCCCCTGACTCCCATCGCCGGATCTGCTCCGCCCCCATTGGCGCCCCTCCCTCGACTCCCCCGTGGTTCTGGCGGGTCCTCGCACTTTCCGTAGCGCTCCCCAGCACATCACATAACGCACGCACTCCGTCACCGTTCGTCGTTAATTGACGAGAACGGAACTTTTGATTCCATTTGGCGGGTGGGCGCGCGGGGACGGCTGTGGTGCCTGTCCCTGCCGGTCGTCAGACGAGCCGGACGGGCTTCTCGGCACGGACGCCGATCTCCGAGAGCCAGCTGCGCAGCGGCTCCGGGTCGGCGTCCTCGATCAGGGTCAGCACACGGCCGGTCAGATCCGTCCGCCGCGCTCCGCCGACCAGCAGGGCGGGCCCGTCGAGCCAGTCCAGACCGGGCGCGGCGCCCGCGGTGTCGACGGCCGCGCAGCACACCATCGCGGTCACGTGGTCGGCAAGCAGCTCACGGCCGCTGCGGGGCGGCTGGAGGGGGAACAGCGGCAGCGGGTCGGTACCGAAGATGTACGGGCCGTCCGGGTCGCCCTGGACCATGGCCGGGCCGTGCCCCTGGCGCTCCACCGGCGGCCGCGTGGACTCCTCGCGGGCCACCTCGGCGCTGATCCGGGCGGCGAGGGCCTCCCCGGCCTCGCCGCCGTGCGCGGCCGCCAAGTGGTCCACCACCCGGGCGAGCGTGGGGCCGCCGGCCGCGCGGACCGGGCCGGCGGCGGGGGTCTCACCGAGCCGGTCGAGGACCCGGTGGAGCCGGGCGGCGTCCGTACGCCACTTACGGTCCACGACCTCTTCCGGATAGCGCTGCCAGTCGACCGGCGACCAGTCGGGGCCCGCCTCGGCCGGGCCGCCGTGGAAGAGGCGGGCCGCGAGCAGGGACGTGGCCTCGTCGACCGCGCCGGGCTCTTCGAGCAGATCGCAGGCGGGCCGCTCACCCAGCCGGGACGTGAAGCCCTCGGCCAGCCGGTCCCGCCGCGACAGCTCGGTCAGCGCGGAGACCACGCCCGCGTCCAGCCGCGAGGGCCAGCGGCCCATCCGCCAGGCGGGCAGCGCGACCCGGGTCAGCAGCCGGTCCCAGCCCGCGTAGGCGAGGCCGACCTGCTCCTGGGCGACGATCCGCAGGCCGTAGTCCACAGCCTGTGCACGCTCGGACCCGGCGACGGCGACCCCCCGCTCCATCTCGGCGGCGTGCCCGCGGCAGCCCCGCAGCAGGATCGCGGCGACCCAGCCGGTGAACCGGGCGCCCAGCCGCCGTACGGGATCGAGGTCCGGTCGGTCGGGCACGGCGACCGCGGCGTCGAGCCCCCGTACGAAACGGCGGGCCGCGGCTATGTCGGGGTGCGCGGACGGACCCGTACCGGCGACGACCGGCGCCAGCACCGCCCGTAGCTCGCCGACCCTCATCCACCACAGGAAGGGCGAGCCGATGACCAGCACGGGAGCCTCGGCGCCGCCGCCCGGCGCCGGGCCGGAGCGGGTCGCCGGGTGCGTACGGTCCTCGAGCCAGCTGTCGCAGTCGGGCGTCAGGGCTATCGCGGAGGGCGCGGGCACGTCGAGCCGGTCCGCCAGGTCCCGCACCATCCGGTACAGATCCGGGGCCGACCTCTCGGTGATCTCTACCGTCGGAGTGACGGCCGGCCGGGACCGGGCGATCACCGCGGCGACGGCCGCGGCGGCCAGCAGCACCACGACGGCCAGCACGGTCACCACCCAGCGGACGGTGTCCCAGCCCTCGCCGCCGAAACGCCCCGTGAGACCGCCGACCAGGAGCACGACGGCGACGGCGGCGGGCAGCAACGCGACGGCGGTCGCCCTGCTGCGGACGCGCAGCACGGCCAGAGCCCGGGCGCGCGCGGCACGCGCGCCCAGCTCCTCCCCCATACCGGGGTCCGAACCTGAACCGGACACGGCCTGACGTCACCCCCTCTTGCCCTGCGGCGGACAGCCTGCGGCGGGATTGCTCACTCCCCCACTGTGGCACCCGCCACTGACATCGCAATGCCGGTGGGCCAAGTGCCGGAATGCCTGCGCCGCACCCTAGTTGGGGCGTCGGCGGCCGTCATCCGGATGGCCGAGCCGTCACTCGATGGAATGGCTCTGGGTAAAGGTGGTGACGCCGTGCGAACTCTGTGCCCCCTGCGGCTCCTGGGACATCAGGGCTGCTCGGGGGCGGGGGCCGAGGGCAGTGCGCGGGACCGAGGCCGAGGGCAGGTAGCCCGGGTCGCGGACCAGGGGCCGCGTGCGAGCCGGGGCCGCCAGGCCTGCGGACCCCCGGGCTCGGCTGCGTCAGCCCCCGGCTGATCCGGGCGGCGGGCGTGAGCGCGCCGCGCGCCCGGCGGATCGCTCCACGCGCTCCCCGCGCGCCTCCCGGGGGCTCCGTCCCGACGGGGATCAGGCCCCGGCGGCCTTGAGTGCGATGTCCGTGCGGTGCTGGGAGCCGTCGAGACGGATCCGGGACACCGCCGTGTACGCCCGCTCGCGGGCCTGCGCCAGGTCCTCGCCGGTCGCGGTGACCGACAGGACACGGCCGCCGGCGCTCACGACCGCGTCGCCGTCCTTCTTCGTACCGGCGTGCAGGACGTACGCGTGCGGCGCGTCCTCGGCCGCGACCTCGTCCAGGCCCTCGATCGGGTCGCCGGTGCGGGGCGTGCCGGGGTAGTTGTGCGAGGCGACGACGACCGTGACGGCCGCCTCATCGCGCCAGTTGAGCGGCGGCTCGTTGTCGAGCGTGCCGTTCGCGGCGTGGAGCAGGACGCTCGCCAGCGGCGTCTTCAGCCGGGCCAGCACGACCTGCGTCTCGGGGTCGCCGAAGCGGGCGTTGAACTCGATGACCCGCACGCCCCGGTTGGTGATCGCCAGGCCCGCGTACAGCAGACCGGAGAACGGCGTGCCACGGCGGCGCAGTTCGTCGACGGTGGGCTGGAGGACCGTCGCCATGACCTCGTCGACCAGCTTCGGGTCCGCCCACGGCAGGGGCGAATAGGCACCCATGCCACCGGTGTTGGGGCCCTCGTCGCCGTCGAGGGCGCGCTTGAAGTCCTGGGCGGGGGTGAGCGGCAGCACGGTGGAGCCGTCGGTGATCGCGAAGAGGGAGACCTCGGGGCCGTCCAGGAACTCCTCGATGACCACGCGGCCACAGGCGAGCGCGTGCTCGCGGGCGACGTCCAGATCGTCGGTGACGACGACGCCCTTGCCGGCGGCGAGACCGTCGTCCTTGACGACGTACGGCGCGCCGAACGCGTCGAGGGCCTCGTCGATCTCGGCGGGGGTGGTGCAGACGTAGGCGCGGGCGGTCGGGACGTTGGCCGCGGCCATCACGTCCTTGGCGAAGGCCTTGGAGCCCTCCAGCTGCGCCGCCTCCCGCGACGGGCCGAAGCAGGGAATGCCGGCGGCGCGCACGGCGTCGGCGACGCCGGCGACGAGCGGCGCCTCCGGGCCGACGACGACCAGGTCGGCCTGGAGCTCGGTCGCGAGGCGGGCCACGGCACCACCGTCGAGCGCATCCACCGGATGCAACTCGGCGACCTCCGCGATTCCGGCGTTGCCGGGCGCGCAGTGCAGAGCGGTGACGTCGGGATCGAGGGAGAGAGAGCGGCACAGGGCGTGTTCGCGGGCGCCGCCGCCGATGACGAGGACCTTCACGCCAGCCAGGGTAGCCCGCGCGGGACCGTTATCTTTGTGCGGGCCACCGAACGGACGGGCCTACTCGTTTGTGTATTCCTCCACCACCGTGGCCCCGAGCTCGCGCACGATCAGGTCGTGACCGGAGAGGGCGGAGTCGACGAGGTCCGGGTCGTCCTCCTCCGGAGTGTCGTCCTCCGGCGCGACCGGCGGCGGCACGTGGTGCTGGGCGGGCGGCTGCTGGGACGGCTGCCCCTGGGGCGGGGCGGCCGGCCGGGACGGCTGCTGCGCGGGCTGCTGCGGCGCGGGCGCGGGGGGTTGTACGGGCTGCTGCGGGCCGGGAGCCGGGGCGGCGGGGGCGGCCGGGGGCCGGGAGCCGTATCCGGGGGTGGCCGGCGGGGGCGCGGAGCCGCCCGACGGGTCGATGATCGCCTCGATCTTCCAGTTCACGTTGAACTGCTCGGCCAGCGCCTGCTTGAGGACCTCCTCGCTGCCGCTGCTCGCGAAGTTGTCGCGGGCGCCGGCGTTGAGGAAGCCGAGCTGGAGCGTGGTCCCGTCGAACCCCGCCACCTGCGCGTTCTGGCTGAGCAGGATCCAGGTGAAGCGGCGCCGGTTCTTGACCGCCTCCAGGATCTGCGGCCACATGTTCCGCACCTGGGCGGCGCCCTGGGCCATGCCCTGGCCGGTCGCGGCGGCCGGCTGCTGGGCGGGGGCCGGGGCGGCCGGGGGCTGCTGCCGCGGGGCGGCGGCGGGCTGCGGTGCCCCCTGCCCGGGGGTCCGCGCGCCGGGCCAGGCCCCCGGGGTGGCGGTCCCGGGCCAGGCCCCGGGGGCAGGGGCGGCGGGCTGGGCGGGTTCCTGCGCGGCGGGGGCGGGCTGCGGTACGGCGGGTGCCGGGGCCTGGGGCTGTACGGGCGCCGGGGCGGGCGCGGCCTGGACAGGCTGGGCCTGCACGGGCGGAGCCTGGACCGGCGGGGCCTGGACGTGGGCCTCGGGGCCGGGCACGTACCCCATGGCGGGCCCGGGACCGGAGGGCTGGAAGGCGGCGGCCACACCGGCACCGGCGCCCCGCTCCAGCCGGTCGAGCCGGGCCTGCACGGACCGCTCGTCGTCGAACGCGGCCGGCAGCAGCACGCGGGCGCAGATCAGCTCCAGCTGCAGCCGGGGCGAGGTCGCGCCGCGCATCTCCGTCAGCCCGGTGTTGACCAGGTCGGCGGCGCGGCTGAGCTCGGCCGCCCCGAAGACGGACGCCTGGGCCTGCATCCGCTCGATCACATCGACGGGGGCGTCGATGAGCCCCTTCTCCGCCGCGTCCGGCACGGCGGCGAGGATCACCAGGTCCCGCAGGCGCTCCAGCAGGTCGGCCACGAACCGCCGGGGGTCGTTGCCCCCCTCGACGACCCGGTCCACGACCTCGAACGCCGCGGCGCCGTCACCGGCCGCGAACGCGTCCACGACCGAGTCGAGCAGCGACCCGTCGGTGTACCCGAGCAGCGCCGTCGCCATGGCGTATGTCACACCGTCCGAGGCGGCCCCGGCGAGCAGCTGGTCCATCACCGACATCGAGTCACGCACGGACCCGGCACCGGCGCGCACGACCAGCGGCAGGACCCCGTCCTCGACGGGGATGCCCTCGCGGCCGCAGACCTCGGCCAGATACTCCCGGAGCGTGCCGGGCGGGACGAGCCGGAACGGATAGTGGTGCGTACGCGACCGGATCGTCCCGATGACCTTCTCGGGCTCGGTGGTGGCGAAGATGAACTTGAGGTGCTCCGGCGGCTCCTCGACCACCTTCAGCAGGGCGTTGAAGCCCGCCGAGGTGACCATGTGGGCCTCGTCGATGATGTAGATCTTGTACCGGCTGGAGGCGGGCCCGAAGAACGCCTTCTCCCGCAGGTCACGGGCGTCGTCCACGCCACCGTGCGAGGCGGCGTCGATCTCGATGACGTCGATCGACCCCGGCCCGTTGCGCGCGAGGTCCCGGCAGGACTGGCACTCCCCGCACGGGGTGGGGGTGGGCCCCTGCTCGCAGTTCAGACAGCGGGCGAGGATCCGGGCACTGGTCGTCTTGCCGCAGCCACGGGGCCCGCTGAACAGGTACGCGTGATTGACCCGGTTGTTCCGCAGCGCCTGCTGCAGCGGGTCGGTGACATGCTCCTGCCCGATGACCTCGGAGAACGACTCGGGGCGGTAGCGGCGGTAGAGCGCGAGAGACGACACGCTTACGAGGTTATAGGCGCCCACCGACAACCGGGACGCCCCCGGAAACGCAAGCGCCCCCCACGCACCCGCCAGAGCCGACCTACCCTTGCTGCCTTCCGGCCCTGGGGGAGTTCAGTCAGATAGCGCCACGTGAGGGGCTCCGCCCAGAGTACCCGATCCGAACCGCCCTCCGACCACCCCTGGGGCCCTCGGAGGAGACCCCCGGGGAACGGGTTCGCGAGCACTCCTCAACGTCTTGTATTGTTTGCGGCGGAGGATTCGCCTAGAGGCCTAGGGCGCACGC
>NZ_BMQQ01000027.1:0-34054 GCF_014648195.1 Streptomyces purpureus | reverse complement strand
GGAAAGCGTGTTGGGGGCAACCCCTCACGAGTTCGAATCTCGTATCCTCCGCAGCCGCCTGAACAGGCGAAACGAAGGGTCCTGCTGATCTCCAGCGGGACCCTTCGTCGTTGTCCTCAGTCGCCGTTGTCCTGGTTTTTGTCCACAGAGGGTGTTTCCGGCGGTCCCCAGATGGCATCGGCGATCTTCTTTGCCACGTCCTTGAGCATGGCGTCCGGCACATGGAGGTACCGCGCTCGCATGCTGTCGGAGGTGCCGGGCTCCCACCCCATGATCTGGTCGATGACACGGGCTGGGACCCCGAGCAGCATGAGGACGGTGGCGGCCGTGTGCCGGGCGTCGTGCAGCCGACCGTCCCGAACCTTCGCGTCTTCCAGTAGCCGCTTCCAGTCGTGGTAGTCCGTGTTCGGGCTCAGGGGGCCACCCAGCAGCTTGGTGAACACGTAGTCCGACTCGGTCCACAGGTCGCCAGCAGTCTTGCGCTCACGCTCTTGCGTCTTGGCGTGCGCGCGGAGCATGGCGACCAGCGGGCCAGGCAGGGGCACAGCGCGGCGGCCCGCTCGGGACTTGGTGTTCTTGGTCTCGCGCCGGACCTGCACCTTGTCCGGGCAGTACCCCGCCTTCGCCCGGCCGCATGGTGAGGCTTCGGGGCACCCGTGCTTGTACCTGGGGCGCAAACGGTTCCTGCGCAGCTTCAGGTACTCGTTGGCCAGGTCGACGTCAGACCAGCGCAGTCCGAGCGTCTCGCCCTGCCGCAGTCCGAGCGCCAGCGCCAGCATCCAACGGGCGCTGTTCCGGCGCTTGTTGGCTTCGAGCAGTAGGCGCTGAACCTCTTCGACGGAGTAGGGCTCTACCTCTGATTCGTCCTCTTCCATCCGGGGTGGCTTCGCCAGCGCGGCGGCGTTCTTCGCCACGTATCCGCGCCGTACCGCCTCCCCCAGCGCGGTTCGGGCGGTGCGGTGCGCCTGGTGAGCCGTACCGGCCTTGCGCTCCCCGTTCGCCTGCATGCGGCGATACAGGCTCTCCAGGTGCTCGGGCTGCAAGCGGTCAAGGCGGTGCTTGCCGACGCCAGGCACGAGGTGAACGCGAACGGCGACCTCGTATCCGTCGTAGGTGTTCTCGCTGACGGTCGGCATGGCGATGTTCTCGACCCAGTGCCAGAGCCACTTCTCAACCGTCCACGGCTTGCCGGGCTGACGCGCCGAACCCGCGTCACGCTGCTTCTCAAGCCGCTTTACTTCGTCCACCAGTTCGTCACGCGTCGGGCGCGTGATGTGTCGGCGGTACGGCTCTCCGTTGTCCTTGTAGCCCATCGGCACACGGGCGTGCCAACGGCCGTCAGCCCCGAAGTAGATCGCGGTTTCGCCGTTGGCGCGGCGGGTGCCCTTCTTCTTTTTCTCTGCCACAGGCAGGCTCCTGCTTCCTCGCTGTCGAGACGGAGACCGAGACGGCGGGCTGTCCCGTTGGGGAGGCCCACCGTCTCGGGCGCGGTCAAGCGGCTCGTTGAGCCGCGCGCCGACGAGCGACGTATGCGGCGGGTGCGTCGGCGGGGACCCTTCGGAGGGTGCCGACGGTGATGGACTCCAGCTCTCCGGAGCGGATGAGCCGGTAGCAAACGGTGCGGCCGATCCGGAGTCGGCGGGCGGCCTCTTCGACGGTCAGCAGAACGAGGGTGGTGTCTATGACCTCGGCGACGTGGGCCGTGTCCATGCGGAGGACTCTCCTTCGTCTTACGACGGTGCGGTTAAGCCCCTTCGGGGGATCCGCAACAGCCGCAACACCGCAACATGCCTGGTCAGAGGCTCGGATTTGTTGCGGATAGCAGTGATGTTGCGGATAGCGCCGCCACACCTGGGTGTGGCGGCGCCTTCGAATCCGCGCTGATCAGCCAGCGACGGGGAGCGGGAGTGTGGCGGTTTCCGCGGTCGTGTTGCGGATACTGTCCGGGCTGTCCGCAACAGATTCGCCCCCGCTGACCTGCGGTGTTGCGGCTGTTGCGGCTGTTGCGGATTCCTCGGGGGGAGGCGGGCAGTACCGCAGCCACGCGTCCGCCAGGTCTTCCGCGTAGTAGCCCTTGGGCGTCCCCGACGCGGTGCGGAAGGTGCGGGGCTTGATCGGCTTGTTGGCCGGTGTGACGTACGCGCTGAGCATCCGGGCCAGGGTCCGGGCGTTCAGGGGCTTGTCGTCCAGATCCACCCAGGGGCTGTCGTCCAAGCTCAGCAGGCATTCGAGGATGACCGCGGTGGGCATGCGATCAGCTCCGCAGAACACCTTGTCGCGCAGGTCGGTCAACAGGCGGATGCCGAGTGAGGAATCGTCGCCCTCGTGGGCGGCACGCACCAGTTCTAGGCAGGCAGCGCGGGCCCGCTCGGGCCAGTGCCCGCCGGCCGCGTCGGCGACCGCGAGCAGGGGTTCCCACACGTCGGCGGGGCGGTCGGTGACGCCCTCGGGCATCTCGGGCCAGGCTTCGGCGACGGCGTCCCGGACGGTGTCGGCCCACTTCGCGAGCCGGTCACGCAGGGCGTGGCCTTCCTTCTCGTGGGTGCGGCGCCGGTAGGGGGAGACCTTCTCATTCGGGGCGCGCTTGCGCATACGGATGATGACGGAGCGGGTCAGGATCGTGTCCGGCAGGGAGCCGAGTCCGGCCATGGCCACGGCGCAGTAGGACGAGAACCATCCGGCACTCTGGTTGGAGCCGTCCCCGACGCAGCGCAGCGAGCTGCCACCGCGGCGGTAGCCGGAGTTGAGGAACCCCCGGACGGGTTCGTTGTCGCCGGCCTTCGGGCCGAACACGGTGTCGATCTCGTCGAAGAGCAGCGTCGGAAGTCCATCGGTGGCTTCGACCAGCCGGAACAGGGCGTTGGCGGAAGCGTTGACGGTGATCGCGGCGTTCGGGGTGAGGGTTTCCACGATCTCCAGCGCGCGGGACTTGCCCGACCCAGGCTCCGGGGAGAGAAACGCCAGGCGAGCAGTGCCGTCGAACGCGTCGATGAGGTGCGCGTGGGCGTCCCACAGAGCAACCGCCACGTAGGCGGATTCGCTGGGGAAGACGTTGAAGCGCCGGTGGAACGCTTCGACCTCATCGAGCAGGGCCGCGCCGTCGATGGACGACGTGAGCGCCTCGGTGCTGGTCATGCGGCGTTCCTCCCTTCCTGGGTGGTGCGGAGCGGGCAGAGGTCTCGGTGGGCTTCGTGGTCGGTGATCAGGGCGTGCACCTTGCTGTGGCCGATGGCGCTGCGGTCCCTGCCGCACAGGCACTTGGAGGTGGCGGTGGGGGTGGCGCCGCGGGGTGCGCGGATGTGGAGCCAAGCCACGGGGAAGCGCCCGTCACCGCAGGGCGGGACGCTGGGGTGCTGGTCAGGGGGAAGGGCTGAAAGGACGGCCTGTCGGCCGTCGTCCTTCGTGCCACGGCCTTTGTCGGGGTCGGCGGCAGACAGGCGCGGTCGGCCCGGTTCGGGGTGCGCAGGCTTTTCAGCGCAGCGGTGGGGGCTCACACGGCCTCCCTTGATCGGGCGGTGCGGATGGACCAGTCCAGGGCGCTGCGGATGGTGGCCCGGCACTCGCCCGGGGTGAGTCCGGCCGATTCGCCGGCGGCCTGAAAAGCCGTCTCCACCACGTCCCGGGGGATCTCGCCCCAGGCGACGAACCGTCCCAGGGCGCGGGCGCTCACCATCAGCTGGTTGTTCCGGCCGCCTTGCGGGCCGCCCCCCTCGGGGGTGTGGCTGACGGTGGCCGATTCGCGTTCCAGTGCCACGGTCGCGCGGCGGGTGGCCTGCCCGGGGATCAGGAGCGGGGCGGGTGCTGCCGTACGCGCGGGCGGGGCCTGGAGGACGTGCAGGAGCCAGGCGGGCAGGGCCGCCACGGGTGCATTGTCGGCAACCTCATAGGCGCCCTGCGGGGTGGTGCTGCCCGCGGCCACGACGTTCCCGCCCCACGCCCGGGTGTCCACCAACGGGGCCACGGTGCTGGCGGTGTTGTGGAGCATGGTGCCGGGTGGGGCGGTGAAGTACAGGTGGATGCCGCCGGAGGGCGTCCGCACCGTGTAGGTGGTGGGCCAGGGCTGTCCGGCGCGCTCGCAGAGCGCCAGGAAGGTCGTCGCGCCGCAAGGCGCGTCCGAACTGTCCTTCCCGTTCTTGTCCTTGGGCATGTCCAGGTCGACGACGACCAGGCCGGAGGGCCCGGTGGCGATACCGACGTTGAACGCGCCCGTACCCCATGCGGCGTGGATGCGGTCGGGGTCGGTGGTGGCCCGTGCCTCCCATTTCACGTGCCCGCCAGCGCACTCGCCGGTGCGCGGGCATGAGCGCTCGCCGTGCAGGGCTGAGCCCTTGCCGCCGGGCAGGAGCGGGTGGACTTGCCAGCCGCGCGCGGCGGCTTCCAGGGCGGCGGCGAGCAGGTGTGCTCGCGGCAGGGTGGTGCGATGGGTCATGCTGGATGCCTCCAACAGGTTCGTTGTGGACTGGTTGGCCGGGGCGACCGCGTGTCTTTGGCGAGAGGTGCGGTCGCCCCGGGCGTCTTCAGGCGATGTCCAGGGCGAGTTGTGCCGGGACGGGTGCCGCGTCGGGGACGTCGACGGCGAGCAGGGTGCGGTAGGCGAGGGCGGCCTGATGGATGACCACGCCGTTGCCGAGAATCTTGAGCTGGTCGGAGCGGGACAGGCCCAGGTCGGGGCCGGTGACCCAGCCGGGATCGGCGCCCATCATCCATTCCACGAATGCCGGGGACAGTCGGCGGTTGCCCTTGGTGCCCGGCTCGGTCGGCTCCGGGGCTGGCCGTCCCAGCACCTGCTCCCAACGCCGGATGGCGGGGCCGTAGTCGGTGCCGTTGGTGGCCACCCAGCGCGAGCCGTCGGCCAGGTCGCGGGCCAGGTACTCAATCGACGGGCGCGAGCTCGCACCCTCCGATGCGGACCGGTTGCGGCCGTAGCGGGAGGCGGTCGGGGTTGGCAGCAGGTTGACGACCACCTCGTTGAGCGGGCGCGAATTGGTCCCGATGAGGTTGGAGGCGCCGGACTTCCAGTCCCGCGCGGCCGGGGTGGGCAGCAGGGTCACGGCGGTGCGCAGGTTCATCCCGCCCTGCCGCTTGGGCGAGAGCCCGGGGCCTCCGGTGCCGTCGGCCGCGGCCGGGGTCGGCAGCAGCCTCAAGCCCCGGCCGGGGGCAGCAAGAAGACCACTTCGTCCTCCAGCGTCGGCCCGTGCCCGCCCGCCTTGCGCTTGTCCGGGTGCTGCGGTCCGCCGTTCCTGCCGAGTTGGGATGTGGGGGTCTTCAGCAGTGGGATACGCGACGGCGAACCAGCGGTCGCGCCGGTGGCAGGCTCCGACTTCGGGATCTCCAGCGCGTAGGCACATCCACCGCGCGTCGTACCCGATCGCGGCCAGGTCGGCGGCGACGACGTCGAGTCCCCGGCTTCGGAGGGCGGCGACGTTTTCCAGGAAGACGAGGCGGGGTCGAAGATGGCGAACGGCTTGGGCGATGGTTTTCCAGAGTCCGGAGCGGTCACCGGCGATCCCTCCCCGAGGTCCGGCGTTGGAGATGTCCTGGCACGGAAACCCGGCGGTCAGCGCCGCCGGACGCGGTACCGTCGCGGCGAGCGCGGGCCAGTCCACGGCGGTGATGTCCCCGAGGTTGCGGGCGCCGGGGAGGCGGGCAGCCAAGAGCCGGGAGGCGGCGGGGTCTTTCTCGCCAACCAGGACCGTGGGCAGGCCGGTGACGGATTCCACGGCCAGGTCCAGCGCGGCGGATCCGGTGCACAGGCTGATGTTGCCGCCCTCCGGCGGCACGGCGGGATGCAGGGGCATGTGGGATGTGCCTCCAACGGGTTGGTGGTGGACTGGTTGGCCGGGGCGACCGCGTGTCTTTGGCGAGAGGTGCGGTCGCCCCGGGCGTTGCTAGAACGGCGGTTCGTTGCCCTGCTCGGGCCGGTTGTCGCCGGTGTTCCACGGGTCACCGGACGGAGCGGCGCCGCCGTTGCCGCCGGTGCGCTTGGCGTTGATCGTGACGGTGGTGAAGCGCAGTGAGGCGCCGATCTCGTCGACCTCAACGGCGAGCATCGAGCGGTTCTCGCCCTCCGGGGTCTGCCAGTCGTGCTGGCGGATCCGGCCGGACAGCACCACCCGCGAGCCCTTGCCGAGCGAGTCGGCGACGTGTTCGGCGAGTGCGCGCCAGGCGGCGCAGCGGAAGAACGTGGACGTGCCGTCCTTCCACTGGTTGGCCTCGCGGTCGAAGGTGCGCGGGGTAGAGGCGACGGTGAACTTGGCCAGGGCCTGGCCGGAGGCAGTGAACTTCAGTTCGGGGTCGGCGGTCAGGTTGCCGATGATGGTGATCGGGGTCTCTCCGAACGACATGCTGTCTCCTGAAATCGTTGGGTCAGAACGGGGGTTCGTTGCTGTAGCCGTTGGCGGCCCACGGGTCGCGGTCGTCGTCGCGACGCAGTCCGCGGGGGTGGCGGGGCAGGGGCAGCACGACCCAGCGGCGGGTGTCGTCCCAGCAGGTACAGGGCTCCCAGTCGGTGCCCGCGTACTCGCCGGTCTCGTAGTCGCCGTAGTCGTGCTCGATGCCGCCCTCTCCCTCACAGTCGGTGCAGTCGGGGTCGGGGGTGTCGGTCAGGACCAGCGCGCGGCGCGGCCAGTCGGTGACGCGGATGCGCAGTCGGGGCAGGCGACGGGTCACGCGGCGGCCTCCTGCTTGGTCTCGGTCACGTCGGCCATGTCGTCGAACTGCAAGAGCAGCTCTCCGAGCTGGCGGCGGGTGATGTCGCGGCTGTAGGTCGTCGGCAAGCCGTCGTCGTCCCAGGCCAGTTCGACGGTGACGATCTCGTCCGGGTTGATGCCCATGCGGGGCTCCTTGTCCGGTCAGCCCTTGGAGCGGGTGAGTTTGAGGGTGATCCCGCCGACGCCGATGGGTCCGGCGGCGCCGGCGATGACGGTGGCGGTGTGGGCAGCGATGTCGAGCAGCCAGGCCAGGGCGGCGACCAGTCCCCATCCGCCGATGACGACCGCCCCGGCGATGGCGAGGGGGTACAGGCAGCGCCGCCACGGGATGCCGGTGTCGTTGACGACCATGACGATCGGTTGTCCGGTGGCCTGTGCGCGGTGGTAGGCGTCGGCGGGTATGTGCGGGGCGAGGATCCCGGGCGGGTCGCGGTGGGTCACGAGCACTCCCTTCGGGACGGCCGCGGGCCCGCTCCACAGGTGTGGTGCGGGCCCGTGCGGGTGGGTGTCAGGCGGGGTGTCAGGGGTGTCACGCCGGGGGCGTCACGCGTTTGTGACACCGGGTTTGCCTAGGGGTTTGGGTGTCAGGTGGCCGTGACGGTGTCAGGTGTCAGGCGGCCGTCAGGGCGGGGACGATGCGCCACCGGCCGGTGGCGTTGGTCGGCTCCAGGCGGCCTTCCAGGTACGCCTCTTTGAGCTGTCCGGAGACCCACGGGCGGGACAGGTTGTGGCGCTCGCACCAGTCCTTGAAGTCCCTGGGACCCACGACCATGCGGCCCTCGGCCTCGAACTCCGCGAGCGCGTCGGCGAACAGCCGGCGGGCCTCCTCCGGGGTCGGCTTGCGACCGGTGTCCTGACCGAAGATCGGGGCGTCGTCGCCCTCCTCCGAGCCGGGCAACTCCTGCTCAGGATCGATGTACGCGTCTTCCGGATCGACCAGCAGACCGCCGTGCTCCATCTCGTCGTCCTCCTCCCGGACGGCCCGCAGCGCCACAGCGGGCTGGGCCTCGTCGTTGTCGTCGGTGGTGGTGCGGCCGGTGTAGGCGCGTCCGGCGACGCCGGAGACCGCTCCGGCGGTGACGGGGTCGGCGTGCGCGCCGTTGGCTTGCGCCCACGCGGCGAGGCGTTCCATGACCGGTACGGCCCGGATGGTGAAGCGCCGGGTACGGCCCGGGGACGGGTAGCGGGACTCGTCGATCCCGGGGGAGACGACGTAACAGTAGCCGGGGCGCCGGTTGCCCCACGCTCCGGGGTGGGCGCCCGCGTCGATGACCGTCTCCGGCAGCGAGAACCCCTCGTCGCGCGGGTCGCAGCCGAGTGCGATCACGGACGGCAGGGAGGCGCGGGTGGATGTGGACATCTGGTCGTAGGAGGGCCGCTGAAGCGACACCACCAGCGAGATGCCCGCCGACCGTGCTTCCTGCGCGATGCCGGTGAACGCGTCGTCCCCGAGTGCCCGCAGGGTGTTGGCGGCCTCCTCAAACCAGGCGACCAGGAACGGCATGCCCTCACAGCCGCACGCCCGGCCGTCGCCGCGGCAGGAGTGCGCCGGGTCGTTCTGGGTCTGCGCTGCCTCGGGGACCCACTGGCGGTAGCCGTGGGCACCCAGCCAGCGCGTCCGGGCGGGGATGGCGGCCTCGACACCCGCCACCATCACCTCCGTCGGGGTGCCGCCCTCAACACCCCAGTCCAGACCCGCCCGCAGAGGCGCGAAGTCCTGGAACGCCTTGGGGTCCGAGAACCACACGACCACATCCGTGCGCGACAGGATCTCGGTGAGCACGTTCAGCGCGGTGTCGCCCTTGCCGGAACCCGTGCCGCCCGCGATGAGCAGGTGCGTGGAGTTGCGGCCCGCGTCCGGATCCCCGGGCAGCCAGATCAGCAGATCGGCGCCGTCGTCGTACCGTCCGAGGTTGAGCGGGTCGGCGATCGAACCACCCAGGTTCGACGGGCCCTCCCACTCCACCACCTCGGACAGCATGTCTTCGGGCACGATGACCAGGTCCCCGCGCCGTTCGGAGTCCGGATCGGGCGAGTACCGCACGGCGGACTTCGGCAGGTCCAGCGCGGACGCGATCCGCGCCAGCGCCTTGGCCACGTCGTCGTTGGTCTGCTCCCCGGGCTCCAGCGCGAGCGGCGCCGTGACCCGGTTCGGCTCCACCTTCGCCGCACCGATCTGCGCCCGCGCAAGCCCCACCTTCTCCAGCAGACCACCATCCGAGCTGCCTCCGGCGGTGCCCTCGATGTTGTTGCGCAGGACCACGCGGACGTTCCAGGACAGGGCCACGGCGGGGCCGCCCATCAGGTACAGGTCGTCGACCGGCCCGGCGGTGGGTCCGGCCAGGCAGGCGGCGGTCACCCACGCCGACCCGCACGCGACCGTGACAGCCGAGTGCAGGCGGCGCTGTTTGGTGGTCGACTTGCCCGCGGCCCAGGTGACGCCGGTCAGCGCCACCGAGGCGAGGGTCAGGCCGACGCCGGCCGCCGCGCTGTCCGGCCACCGCCAGTGCCCGAGCGCTCCGACCAGGCCGGTTGCGGCCCAGCCCAGCCACGGCGGGATGTGCGGCTTGGCCCGGTGCAGCAGGTAGGCGCGCACGCTCCCGTTCTCCGGTCCGCCGTGGGGGTCCATGACGTAGCCGGTCATGCCGTCGGGGTAATGACTCGCCCCTGTGTTTCGATCACGGGCCATTGCCCGACCTCCTTACTGCTGAGCCCAGTCCATGACCGGCTGCTGCGGCTTGCGGGCACGGTGACGGACGCGGTTGATCTCTTCCTCGAACTCCTGCTGGAAGGTCGAGTAGCAGGCGGCGGCGTTCTTCGCCGCGTCCCGCAGCGCGTCTGCGGACTTGCGCATCTTGCGGGACACCTTGCGTGCCCGGATCCGCGAGCCGAACGCGCGGCCCTCCGGATCCGGCACGGCCGCCAGCACGCCGTTGAGGATCTCGGCGCCCATGGCCACCTCGATGGACAGCGTCACGGCCGCCGCACGCAGGGTGTTGCAGTAGTTGCGGACCTGCGCCGGGGAGCCGAACTCCGGGGCGGGCAGCAGGGACTGAGCGCCGGACCGGCCGCCGTGGCCACGGGCGGCGTTCTTGTTGTTGTTCACGGTGACGTTGATCGGCGGGACGATCGAGCCGCCCAGCGCGCCGACGAACCCGCCTGCGGCGGCGCCCGCGTTGGCGAACTTGTTCGGCTTGTTGGCCGCGCCATTGCTGTTGGTCGGGGTGCGCCGACGCTGGCCGTTGGTGGTCTGAGCCATCAGGCAGTCTCCCTTTGAGGTCAGCGGGTGTGACGGACGATGAGCCACGCGGTCTGAGCGATCAGCCACGTCAGGAGCCAGACCAGCGGCAGCGGACCGGCCCACGGGCCGAACCCGGCCGCCAGCGCCGCCCACGCGAACGCGAGCGTGGCGAACACGGCCAGGCAGGTGCGCCAGGCCAGCGTGGAACCCCTCGCCCGGCGCGAACGCTGCACGACGGCGAACCACACCGCCGGCGCCACGGCCACGGGCGCGAGCACCAGGCCGGACCACCAGGCGATGGTGTGCAGCAGCGTGGTCACACCCAGGGCCAGCAGCGCGAAGCCGGTCGGGGCGAGCGCCTGGCGGACGCTCCACAGCCCGCGGCCCAGGAAGCCGAGCGCTTCACGGGTCAGGGACGGCCGTTCGGGGACGACGACCACGAACGGCTGCGCGCCGCGGCGTCCGCGCTGGCGCGGGATGTGGACGGTGTGGACGCCCGCGGCCGTCTTCACCTTGCGGGTACGAGTACGGCTGGACACAGCGAAACTCCCAGGTGAGAGAGGATGATTGACGAAGAGCGCGGGACGTTCACGCGGTGGGGCGGGGCAGCGCGCGGCACTTCTCGGCGTGCTCCTGCGCCCACTTCTTGACGGTGTGCTCGTAGCAGCTGTAGTTGCCCCACGAGGTGCCGCAGCCCCGGCAGCGTCCGGCGGTCCGGAGGTCTTCGGTGGTCACGTCCACGGTGACGTTCGCGTCCTGCAGCAGTTCGGCGGCGTAGGTGGCGTAGCGGGCGATGACACCCTCGGGCCACAAGGCCGGAGCCTGGAACGACACGGCGAATCTCCTTGAACGAAAAGGGGTGGATGAGGGCTGTGCGGATCGAAGCGCGTCGGGTCTGCGCGCCGGGTCTGCGAAGGTGCCGCTCGCCGGGGCTCACCGGGTCTGCTTCACTGGTGCGGTCGACTGCTTCCGGCAGTCGCAACGACGGCCAGCCCAATACCCGTGGGCTGGCCGTCATTGATGTGTGCCGGACGTGCGGTCAGGCTTCGGATTCCTCGTGGGACATCAGCGATCCCCACGCCTTGCGCACCCGCTGTTCCCCGCCCACGAACCCGCCCTCACGGAACGCGGCGACGGCCTGGCGGTAGGACAGCGGCGGGTCGTCGCTGTAACGCAGGTGCCGCAGGACGACCACGAGCTGAGCATCCGACAGCGGCTCACCCGCGACCGGCGCGGGCACGCCCGCCACGGCCGCGATCTCCTCCAGCGTCACGGGGGGTGTGACGCCGTCCGTCACGGGCGTGACGCCCTGCGCCGGAACGGTGTCGAACACGTCCGTGACCTGCGTGTCTTCCTCCGTCACGGGGGGTGTGACGCCCTCCTCGTCCACGCCCTCGATCGCCGGCGGCTCGGGGGCAGCCGTCACGCCCGGGGCGGGGGCCGTGACGGGCAGGGCGAACATGCCCGCAAGCGCGGCGTCCGCGCCGGCCGTCATCCGCTCGCGCTGCACGCCGACCAGGTGCGCCCCGAGCAGAGCGTCACCCGTACCGACCTTCTTGGCGAGCTTCCACGACTCCAGCTCCGAGCCCTTGCGCGCCTTCTGGTCGGGGTGGTTCGCGGCGCGGGCCCGGTGGTAGGCGAGGCGCTGCATGACCGCGGCGTTGCGGCGCTGGGCTTCGGCGTCCACCCCGGTGCGATAGACGACGATGCGGCGGGCCAGCAGGCCCATGCCCTCCGCGGACACGCACATGGCCATCGGGGTGACGGCGAACACCACCGCCTCCGTCACGGACTTGGCGACCGCGGCGCCGGTCAGGGAGGCCACCGCGGGCAGCGTCCACAGCCCGACCCGCACGGCCGCCGGGGCCGACTGACCCAGCATGGTCAGGCCCACCAGGACCAGCGCGAGCACGAGCGTGGCGCCCTCACCCGCGGCGACCACACCGAGCGCGGTGGCCGACCGGTGGAACACCGATGTGATGTTGCTGTAGGTGCCGACCGCGCCCAAGCCGCCGAAGGCGACCATGGGCACCGCGGCGGCACCGAGGATCCATGCCTGGCCCCTGCTCAGGGACCGTTCCGGGGGATGCTTCACTGCTCTCTCCTTGTCGGAAGGTGTCCGCCCATCCAGGGGTGGTCAGGCGGCTTTCTGGTCGTCGGGGAAGGCGCACAGCACGCACATGCCGAGCGATGTCGGCAGGCAGTAGCTGTAGGTGACCCCGCACTGCGGGCAGGTGCACCGCGCGAGCATCGCCAGCGCCAGCGCCCCCCACTTGCGCGACGTCATCGGGCGGACCGGCTTGGCCAGGTCGATGCGGTCGAGGTAGCTGACCCGCACGCCCCCGGCCCGCCGGTTGACTCGCATGACCTGCGCCGCGATCGGCTGCCCGCCCGGCCGTAAGCCGCTCGCGCGGAGCTGGCGGCGGGTGGCCAGGCCGTCCGGGGCCAGGCGCAGGGGTAGGTGGGGACGCCGTAGCGGGCGCCGGTCGGGTCGAAGCACTTGCCCACGCGGCCGACATCAGGCCCACTTCCGCGAGCGCACGTAGTCGGGAACGCGCGCGTAGGCCACCAACTCCAGCTCAGCGCCCGCGTACTCGACGGACGCCTTCAGGACGCGGGTTCGACCGTCGCTCTGCGTGCTGTGCTTCACGGCGTCCGGGGCGATCCCCAGGGCATCGCGCCACGTCTCGAACTCGGCCAGGTCGTCGTGGAGCGAGAGCTCCAGCCGGTTGGGGAAGATGCCGGACAGATGCACGGCCGGTGCCGGCAGGTGCCCGAAGTCCGTGGCCAGCAGGCGCAGCACGCGCAGCGGCACGGCCAGGCCGTCCAGCGTCAGACCGTCGCTCATGCCGCAACCCCCCGGCGCACCGGACGGCGGCGGGCGGGGCGGGCCAGCGGGACCACGTTGAACAGGTCCGGGTGGTCCTCGACCACCCGAGCGGCCAAGCGGATCAGTTCGTCCGGGAGCTCCCGGTACTCGGGGTCGGCGAGGATGTCCCGCGCCGCGTCCAGACGGGCCGCGCGCTCCTCGTCACTCTCGCCCTCCACCCCGAGCCACAGCTCAACCGGGGTGCCCAGCGCCAGTTCCGCGAACTCCGCGTCGGTGACGGCCTGATGACCAGCAACGATCAACTTCATGGGGTCTCTCCTCACAGTGGAACGGCCCGAACGCGTCCCGGAGGTGCCTCAACGGGGACGTAAGCCGTGGAAAGAACCCGCACCGCGGTGCGGGCGGGGACACTCGAAAGCCCTCATCAAACGGGCAGGGCACCGACCAGACGCCGGCGCCCTGCCCGCATGACGAGTGACGGGAAAGCCCGTCACTGTCGTCTCGCGGCTCCCGTATGCGCCTTGCTCCGCCTCCCTTGGACGGCGCGCGGTCACCGCGTCACTCAGTCGTCACTCGCTGAGTCGATCTCCCTGGAATGGCTACCTGTCATGGACCGGGTGCAGCCCAATCACCAGGATCCCCGCCGATCCGGTCCCTGGGTCTACGCCCGAGGGTCAGACCAACGGCTTAGCCGATGACACCGATCGATCCGTGAAGACGACGGACTTTTACGTCTCCCCTGCCGCTCGGACCGCGTGTAAGCAGGCACGACGGACTCCTGCACTCCTGCACTCATGTGTAGGAGTGACATGTAAGAGAGTGCCCAACTCATGTACATGAGTCAACCCGCCGCGCGAAATTGCTGCGACGGGCCGGAGCTCAGGAGTCGGGTTGTTCAGTCGCCAGCAGGGATCCGGTACTCCAAAACGAACTGGTCAGCGGCCATGAAGGTGTCGCAGACCTCGACCACGCGGCCCGCCTCAGATTCCGCATTCCGGGTCAGGTGGATGATGGGTGAGCCGGGGCTCAGGCTCAGGGCAGCGACCTCCTGTTTGGTGGCCAGACGGACGCGGACGGTCTCTGAGAGCTCCCGCAGCCTGTGCCCATGCTCTTCCAGCCGGGCGTAGATGCCGCCGCCACCGGGGTTCTCCTCGAACAGTTCCGGGATGTCCTTCGCGATGTCCCACGGGAGGTAGGACGTGGCTTCCTCGGTCGGAGTGCCGTCACTGAAGTAGAGACGGCGCCGCGCCAGCACCTTTGCCCCGACCGGAACCGACAGCCTCTCCGCGATCTCTTCCGGAGCGTCGACCGGCCCGACGTACAGGACGCTCACGCTGGGCGTACTGCCCGCTTGCTCCGCCTCAGCCAGGTACGCGGCCTTGCCCGCGGTGCGATGCGACCGGCGGAACCGGTCCGAGGACTTCCGGCGCACAGGGGGCCGCCGCTTCACGTACGACCCCTTGCCGTGACGCGTCTCGATGAGCCCCGTGGCGCGCAGTTCGGCGAATGCCTTGCGAACCGTGCCCTGAGAAGCGGCGTACTTCTTCATGAGGTCAGATTCACTGGGTACCTGATCCCCCGGGGCAAGGATCTTCTCCTTGATCTGCTGGACCAGGTCGTCAGCGATCTGTAGGTACTTTGGTTTTCCCGAGTCTCTGGAAGACGTGGGCATGTCCTACTGTTCCTCCTAAGCTCCTGTACATAAGCAACGCTACCCGGAGGGTGCGTCAATGCCGCTTCACTCGGTCTCGGTCGCTGGCGTGGTTGTGCGCGATGACGGCCGCGTGCTCGCGATCCGACGCGCGGACAACGGCACGTGGGAGCCCCCTGGGGGAGTCCTCGAACTGGACGAACGCCCCGAGGACGGCGCGGTGCGGGAGGTGCTGGAAGAGACGGGCATCCGCGTCTCAGTCGAGCGCCTGACCGGCGTCTACAAGAACATGAGCCGGGGCATCGTGGCTCTCGTCTTCCGGTGCCGGCCGGTCGACGGTGTGGAGCGCACGTCGAATGAGTCGACGGCCGTGGAGTGGCTGACTCCCGATGAAGTCGAGAAGTGGATGGGTGAGGTCTACGCCGTGCGCGTGCTGGACGCCCTGGGCTCCACGGTCACGCCCCACGTGCGCGCCCATGACGGGCGCCACCTGCTCGAATCCGCCTGAGCCGTGCCGCTCGTTGTCCTGGTCTTTGTCCAGTGCGCGGACGGCCACCCCCGTTCACTGGCGTACGCGCACCCCGTCTGACCTGCCGCGCGAACCCCCGTGAACGCCCCCGTACGGCCGCGCGGACAGTTGGAAAGCGTGTTGGGGGCAACCCCTCACGAGTTCGAATCTCGTATCCTCCGCCAGTGCCTCACCGGGCACGATGTCGAAGGGCCCCACCGTTCGCGGTGGGGCCCTTCGACGTGCGTGGTCTCAGTTTTGGTCTCAGTTGCCGTTCGCCCCTGGTCTGCGGGCCCTGCGCCCGCTCGATGCGGCGTGGCTCATGGGGCACACGCTCAGGAACAGAGACGCCACCACCCGCCGCCACCCGTGTGCGCTCCCTCACAGAAGGAGGAGCGCACGCAGCTCCTCGTCTCTCAGCAGGGCGAGGACGTGAGGGTCCGTATCCACGAAGATGGCGCCGGCGTTTTCGGAGACGGCCTTGTGCAAGGCGGCGTAGCAGACATCGGCGAAAGGCTGGTCGCGCATGCGCCAGAGGTGGAAGCGCATGTCGTCCGGTCGGCCCTCGTCCCGCGCACGTGCCCACCCCTTGAGGTCGCCGCCCAAGCTCCGCCAGGCACCCTCCCGGGCCCTTGGGCGCTTACCCTCATTGAGCCCGCACACGTCGATCGTCCACTGGCCTTTCTTCGAACCCTCGACTGCGCGGTAGAGGCCACTCTCCAGCTGTAGATCAAGATGCTCGATGGGGTCGTCGCGCGTCGGATCCACAAGGAGGGAGCCGACAAGCCCATCGCTCCTGTGCTGATCTCTCTTGAACCGAGAGTTACAGGTGGAGCAGGCGAGCAGAAGGTTCGGCCAGTAGAACGTCCGGAGCGCGCACCGAGACTTGGGAACGAAGTGGTCGACCGTGTCTGCCATGTGGTTGCCGCAGTACATGCAACAGTCCAGGCCCGGGGCCATGGTCTCAAGCTCGTCTTTCACCGGCCGGTAGACGTCCCGGCGTACGGTTCTCCGGTCCCACATCCGGTCGGCGTGCTCGATACGTTCGGCTATCGGAGTGCCCGCGAGTTCCTGGGTCAGCCTCACGAGGGAGGATTCCAGTTCGGAGGACAGGCGCTGCCGTACGAGTTTGATCACGTACTGCTGGCCCCCCGTCTCCTTGCCCCCAGATCGAGCTCGTCCAAGCGAGTGGACTGCGAGCTGGCCAGCTTCCTGCGCAGTTCACGGAACCTCTGCATCGTTGCGGCGTCGGCCCGCCCCGTCGCAACCTCGTACTCCAGGTCTGCCAGTTCCTCTCTCATCTCCTCAGCTCGGCGGGAGAACGGCGATTCCAGCCCGAAGAAGTCCGACAGGACCGCATCATCACCGGTCCCGTAGACGACCCTGCCGTAGAGCTCGTCGTCCACTACCTCGGGCGGGACCTGCTCATTCGGCCCGGGGAGCCTGATCAGTCCGCCCGGGTCGGCGGCTTGGCAGATGTAGGGGCTGTGCGTGGAGACGATGAACTGCACGGCGGGGAAGTGGGCCTTGAACCACTCGCCGATGCGCTGCTGCCAGGAGACGTGGAGGTGGGCGTCGACCTCGTCGATGAGGACGATGCCGGGGTGGGGCAGGTACGGACGATCGCCATCTCGGCGGAGGTCCAGGGTTCCGTAAGCGGCGTGCATCTGCCGTACGACGTCCAGGACGAGGGCGGCGACGGTCCGTAGGCCGTCGCTCATGCGCCGGAGCGCGATCAGCTGTCCGTCTCCGTCGGTACGCCGCAGCCACAGTCCGCGCGAGGTGACCTCCTCGACACGGAAGCCGCCAGGCAGCAATTCGTCGTTCAGCAGTGCGAGGACCGTTTCGATCAGCTGGTCCGCCCCGGTCTCGCCTTCGAGCTGGCGCAGACGGACGGAGACCAGCCAGTCGACCGACTCGGTGAGAGCCGACTCCTCCTCGAAGAGAGTGCGCATGGCCTCGGCGCGGTCGCGGTTCTGCGCGTTGCGTTCGAACACCCCAGTGCCGGCGAGCCTCCGGAAGGGACCATACGCGGCATGGAACCAGCCCGACGGGGGCGAGGGCGACCACAATAGGCGGGAGTCCTTAGCACCTGCCCTCACGCTGAAGGTCACCCTGGTCGGTGGCTGATCGTGCGGTGTAAGGGGCTCCCGGTCAGGAGCCCACTTCATGCCGAGCGTTAGAGGTGCTGCTGTGGCCCCGAGGTCGGACTCAACATCGGGGCGGAGGGAAAGTTCGGCAGAGCCCCGGGACTGGCCGTGCGACAGATAGTCCTCGGCTTCGTTGTCCAGCTGATGGGCGCGCTGTCGGCCTGCCAGCACTAGGGCGATGGTCCGCAGCAGGGTCGTCTTGCCCGAGCCGTTGCGTCCCGCAAGTACGGTCCAACCGGCAAGGCGTCCGTCCGGGCGCGTGAAGTCGAGGTCGCAGGCGCGGGCGCCGTGGAACCCACGTACGCCGTCGAGCCGGAGCCTCGTCACATACACCGGGCCGCCCTTTCGCTGGTTTCCCCGTTCCGCCCGGGCCGCCTGGCCCGCCGCAATCTATCGCTCACTGTACGGACGCGCACTGACGGTGACGCGGCGCGGTCTGTGGCTGAATCCGGGCAGTCGCCTTCCAGGAGGGGGCGCACGCACCGTACGCGCGTTGCGTCGGCTGATGTAATAGGCGGGGCTTGGGCGGAGTCGAGATGCATCACCAGCATGGAGCGACGAACGACGGGGAGGGGCCGTGAGCGCTGCGAGCATGGAGGCGGACCACAGGGCCGAAAGTGTTTTGCGTCAGGCCGGTTGGCGCGTGTGTACCCCGCACGAGCGCGATATCCGGCCGGACGCGACCGCTGTCCGCACCGACCACCCGGACAGACCTGAGCTCCTGCTCTACCTCCTCTACGTCGACCGGGAGCTCAGTGGGCTCGTCGTGGCGGGCAAGGACGCCGACGACCCGCACGAGCTGCTTGCAGATGCCGACCGACTCGCCGGTCCACTGTTCGAGCAGCACCCCAAGCGCACGTGGCAGGGGCGTCCCCTTCCCTTCCGATACGCGACCAACGGCCACGTCTGGCGCTTCCGCAATGCCCTCGATGCCGAACACCTCGACGGCACAGCTTCCCGCGTCGCGCCCGAGGGCGGGGCCCGTAGTCGCTACGTCTACGCTCCGGCCCGGCCGGCCACCGTCGCCCGCTGGAAGCGAGAAGCCGGACGCAATCCCGAGGCCCCGACGCTACGGGCCCGGCTGCGGCTGCTGCCCGCCGCCCAGCTCGATCCGCAGCGGCAGCTGTACGACGCTCAGCGCCGTTCCATCGAGGGCTTGGAGCGGTCGCTTGCAGCGGATCGGCCGCGCGCTCTCATCCAGATGGCGACCGGATCCGGCAAGACGTACACCGTGGTCCAGGCGAGCCACCGCCTGCTCAAGCACGCCCGCGCCCACCGGGTGCTGTTCCTCGTTGACCGCACCAACCTGGGTGACCAGGCATTCGGGGAGTACCACGACTTCGTTCCGGCGGGCTCGGAGATGCCGCTGCACGAAGAGTTCCCGCTCAAGCATCTGTCGGGCAGCAACGCTGGCCTCGCCGACTCAGACAAGATCGTTATCACCACGATCCAGCGGCTGTGGTGCAAGCTGACCGGCCGGAAGCAGCCCGAGCCGGGCAGCGAGGAGGCGAAGAAGTTCGAGGCCAGCGGCACCGCGGGCCTCGGCTCGGCCCTTCCCCAGGTGCGTTACTCAGCCGAGCTTCCGCCCGACTACTTCGACTTCATCGTCATCGACGAGTGTCACCGCTCGATCTACGGCAGCTGGCTGCCCGTACTGGAGTACTTCGACGCGCACATCGTGGGCTTGACCGCGACCCCGATCGGGCCGACGTTCGCCTTCTTCCAGGACAACTTGGTCAGCCAGTACACCTACGAAGAGGCCATCGCCGACGAGGTAAACGTCGACTACGACGTCTACCGGATCTCGACTCGGATCACCCGCGAAGGCTCCAAAATCCCGGCCGCCACCGAGGCTGTCATGCCCGACGGCACGATCGAGCGGGTGAACACTGTCCTCGCCCATGTGGACCGCATGACTCGCGCCCAGCATTGGCGGCAACAGGAGGAAGACGACGAGTACAAGCCGTTCGAGCTCAACGCGCGGGTGGAGTCCCCCAGCCAGATCCGGACGATCATCGAGACCTTCAGGGACCGGCTGTTCACCGAGATCTTCCCGCCGGAAATCGATCCCGAGACCGGGGAGATTCTCCACACACGGGCCCAGGTGCCAAAGACGCTGATCTTCGCCGCCACCAACAGGCACGCAGACGCGATCGTGGAGGAGGTGCGCCGGGTCTGGAACAAGGGCGACGACTCGTTCTGCATGAAGATCAACAGTGAGACGCCCCGGCCGGCCAAGGCCATCAGCGACTTCCGCAACAAGCCCGAGATCCGGATCGCCGTCACCGTTGACATGATTGCCACCGGTACGGACATCCCCGCTCTGGAGTGCCTTGTCTTCATGCGGGACACCAGGACCTGGTCGTACTTCGAGCAGATGAAGGGCCGCGGAGCGCGGACTATCAGTCCCGAGGACCTCAGAAAGGTCACCGAGGACGCACTTTGCAAGGACCGCTTCGTCATCGTCGACACGGTGGGCGTGACCGAGCACGCCATGGTCGACGCACGGCCGCTCGTGCGGGACGGGGAACCGGAGATGCCGAGTCTGGAGCGGTTGCTCAAGGCGTGCTCCGAGGGGCGTCCGCTGTCCGTGGACGATGCCGCCACACTGGCCGGCCGCCTGAGCCGCCTCGGGCAGCGCCTGGACGAAGAGCAGCTCACCAAGATCGAGGGCAGCGCGGGCGGCCGAAAGTTGACCGAGCTGGTGACCGACCTGGTCCTGGCGACCGACCCAGACCGTTTGGCGGGGCAGCGGGTGCGGGCAGCGGTGGCGGACGGCGATATAGCGCTCAGGGAAGCCAACGGCGTGGGCGACGCTGTGCTGGCCGAGTCGCTGCGTCCCTTCGTGGAACGCGAGGCGCTGCGCGAGGCTCTCCTGGAGGCCGCGAGGGCACGTCGCTGGATCAAGATCGACCACCTCAGTCGCGACGGCGGCGTGATCGCCGAGGGCGTGACAGACCTCATGCGCGCCGAGCGAACGATCAAGGACTGGCGTGCGTACATGCAGGACCGGCGGGAACGGTTCACCGACCTCCGGATCGCGTTCGACGAACGACGGCCGCTGGGTGAGGTCCGGACACGCATCGAGGAGGTCCTGAGCCTGGTCACCCCGCCGCAACAGCGCTGGACCGACAAGCAGCTGTGGAAGGCGTACGTTGACCTGGGCATCGCCCGCGAACGACGACGCCGGGGCGCAGGTTTGCCCGAGCTGCTGTCGGTGCTGCGGTTCGAGCTAGGACTTGACGGAAACGAGTTCCGGCCATATCGGGATACCGTGGAGCTTCGCTTCCAAGAGTGGCTCGCACGTCAGGAGACGGCGGGCCTGACGTTCACGGACGAACAGCAGGAGTGGCTGCGGCGCATTGTGGGCGTGGTCGCCACATCGGCGACCGTATCGCTGGAAGCGTTGGACCAGCATGCGCTGTGCCGGGCAGAGGGCGGCTGGAGCAGGTTCAGAGAGGTGTTCGAGGGCGATCCGCGAACACCGGACGAGCTGATCGACGAGTTGGATCGGGAACTGGGTGCGTGAGGGACGCGTGAGCGTGGAGATCGGCGAGGCGGGCACGCAAGCCCCAAGTAAAGCCGACAGGGCTGAGCTTCCAGGGGGATGGGCTTGGGCTACCGTCGAAGATCTCCTCGTAGGGTCCGACGCGGGTAAGTCGTTCAAGTGCGAGCCTCGTCCTGCCAGTCCCGACGAGTGGGGCATCGTAAAAGTCAGCGCCATGACGTGGGGCGAGTTTCGTCCCGGCGAGAACAAGGCCCTGCTCGACGAAACACTCGTAAACGATGCCTACGAGATCCGCGCCGGCGACGTCTTGGTGAGCCGCGCCAACACCGTCGAGCACGTAGGAGCTCCAGTGCTCGTCGAGGAAGTGCGGCCCCGCTTGCTGCTAAGCGATAAGAGCCTCCGCTTCCAGCCGGGCTCCGGTATCGACCGGAAGTGGTTCATCTATTGGCTCAGATCTCCGACTGTGCGCAAGGCGGTCGCTGCGAAGGCAACCGGCACCTCGGACTCGATGAGGAACATTTCCCAGTCGGACCTCAAGGCCATCCCCCTCCCTGTCCCACCCCCTTCGGAACAACGCCGCATCGCCAATGCCCTCGAGGAACGAATCGTGCGGCTGGAGGCGACCGAGCTGAAATTGAGGACCGCGGAGCGGCGGCTGGAGCAGCTCCGCGACTTCATCATGAGCGCTGCGGCGACAGGCGTCCTTGCGTGGGACGCCGATCCAAAGCACGCTCCTATCACCACCTCCCCGGCGGTCAAAGACGGGACGCTGCCCCCACTCGCCACCGGGTGGCGCTGGGCCCGGCTCCAAGACATCGCCGATGTCGTCGGTGGCGTCACCAAGGACTCGAAAAGCGAGCATGATCCAGCGTTGACCGAAGTGTCTTACCTGCGCGTGGCCAACGCCCAGCGTGCCCAGTTGAAGCTGTCGCAGGTAACCAAAATGCGCGTTGCGCCGAAGACGCTCGCAAAGCTCCGCCTCCACAACGGCGACCTTCTGATGACCGAGGGTGGCGACAGGGACAAGCTCGGACGTGGCTGGATCTGGGAAGACCAGATCCAGGATTGCATCCACCAAAACCATTTGTTCCGCGCTCGGATCCAGGAGAGGGCCACCCACCCCAAGCTCCTTGGGTGGTACGTGAATTCAGCGGCCCGCTCGTGGTTCGAGGCCAACGCCAAGCAGAGTGTGAACCTGGCCTCCATCAGCATCTCCAAGGTCAAGCTGCTCCCGGTCCCCGTGCCCCCGGCCGATGAGCAGGAGCAGGCGGACTTCGTCGAACTCGGCGAGCGAGTCCTCGCGCGCTTGGACCGTCTTGCGACCGCTTGCGAGAAGGGCCTCGCGCACACAGCCGCCCTCCGCCGCGCCCTCCTTACCGAGGCTTTTGCCGGCCGTCTCGTCGACCAAGACCCCGAGGATGAATCCGCCGAGGACCTCCTCAAGCGGATCCGCGCCGAACGCGAGGCGGCCGAGGCCGAGCGGAAGGCCGCTCGGCGCGCAGCCACACAAACCAAGCGGAAGAGCCGCGCCAAGCCTCATGTGCCTGCCTCTTCGGACGCGCCACCTGCCTCTGACACCCCCCTCCCCGAGGGCGAACAGGGCACCCTGCCCATGGAGTTCACCGCGTGAAGCTGGAAGCCCGCCGTCTCGTCGACCGGCTCTGGAACTACTGCAACGTCCTGCGCGACGACGGCGTCTCAAGCCTCGAATACCTGGAACAGCTCAGCTTCCTGGTGTTTCTCAAGATGGCCGCCGAGATCGAGGAGGCCGACAAGGACCTCCCGGAAGACAGGCGACGCCGTGTCCTGCCCAACCCTGAGGACGTGCCCGACCCGGAGAAGCAACACGTTCGCGGCTGGGCGGACCTGCTCGACCTCACAGGCAGCGCCCTGGAAGAGGGGTACACCCAGCTGCTCACCGACCTCGGTAAGCAGGACAAGGGCCAGAACACCACCCTCGGCCTGATCTTCCACCGGGCCCGCAACCGCCTCCAGAACCCGGCCAACCTCCGTCGCCTCATCGTCGACCTGATTGACAAGGAGCGGTGGCTTGGTGCCAGCAAGGACATCAAGGGCGATGCCTACGAGGCGCTGATCGCCCGCAGCGCCGAAGACACCAAAGCTGGCGCTGGGCAGTACTTCACACCGCGTGTTCTCATCGAGTCGATCGTGCGGTGCATGCGGCCAGCCCCGGAAGACATCATCACCGACCCTGCCTGCGGTACCGGCGGCTTCCTGCTCGCCGCGCACGACTACATCGTGCGTGAGCACGGCAAGGACATGTCCACGGAGGAGTCCGCCCGTTTCGACGACGGCGCGATCTGGGGCACCGAGCTCGTCCCGGCAACAGCTCGCCTCGCGGCGATGAACCTGCTGCTCCACAAGATCGGCCGCCCGGACGGCAAACCCCTTATCCACGTGGAGGACGCCCTCGCCAAGCCTCCCTCCAAGCGCGCCTCGTTGGTTCTCGCCAACCCGCCCTTCGGTAAGAAGTCGTCGATCGTGATCACTAACGTCGACGGTTCGGTCAGCCGCGAAGACACCTCCTACCACCGCAAAGACTTCTGGGAAACCACCACCAACAAGCAGTTCAACTTCGTCCAGCACATCGCGAACCTGCTCACGGACAACGGCCGTGCCGCCGTAATCCTCCCGGATAACGTCCTCTTCGAAGGTGGCCGAGGGACGAGCATCCGCCGCGAGCTGCTCAAGCGCTACAACTTCCACACCATGCTGCGCCTGCCCGCCGGCATCTTCTACGCGGGCGGGGTGAAGGCGAACGTCCTGTTCTTCGATGCCGCCCCGCCCCGTCGCAGCGATGACGAGCCCCCGCACACGCAGCAGCTGTGGGTGTACGACCTGAGGACCGGCAACCGCTTCACACTGAAGCAGAACCCGCTGCTGCCCGGACATCTGGAGGACTTCGAAAAGCGGGTCTTCGGAGTCGGCGAATGCGAGGAGACCGCCGAGGCGATCGCCCGCCGGATGCCCGAGGGCCGCCTGCAGGTCTTCGACGGTGCCGAGCTCGCCTCCACGAAGGACGTCAATCTCGACATCGGCCTGATCGAACCGGACGATGAGGACGCGGCGGAGGCGAAGTCCCTGACGGAGCTGACCCTCGCACTGTCCGCTGACCTACGCGGTGCGTTGCTCGAACTTGAGCAGCTCGCAGCAGACTTGGACGTGGAGCTGTCGCCGCCAGCGTGACGGCCGCGGAGACGAGCCCTGTCCAAGACTGGTCAGGGCTCGGCTGCACGCTTTCTCGCTACCACTCGTCGGTGTCGCCGTACTTCCCCGGGTTACGAGCACGGTCCACAGCCTGTGCGCAAGCCTCGGCGAAGGCAGCCTCGACGGCAGCCTTGTCTGTACCTCGCACCTGGGCTTCGACCTCCTGGCCCGTGCCGGGTCGTCGGGCCGTGCGCCAGGCCGAGGCGCGGTCGGTGTAGCGGTCGGTCTCGAAGTCCCAGGCCGGCACCGACCACTGCCCAGGGACGCCAGTCTCCGCACGCTCGCCACCTGGGAGGAACAGGGCCCGGGCATGGAAGACCACGGTCCGTTCCGGTACGCGGTCGCGGATGGCGCTCGCGCCGGCGGGGCCCTGGTGTTCCCAGCGCCAGCGGTCCCATTCCGCGACCTCGGCGGTGTGGTCGGGCCAGTCCTCGCTCCACCGTGTGACGACCTCGTCGGCGTGCTCGCGGTGGAGGAAGGGCACGCGCCGCTCGCCGAGGCGGGCGACGTGGACCATCAGCTCGGCGGGTACTGGACTCTGGCCAACATCCGGCGCAGTGCTTCCCTCGGCCTGCTCCGTGCCCCACAGGAGGCCGCCGACCTTGGCGGCGGTGTCCTTGAGGACGCGGCTGGTCAGGTGCTGGTAGCGGCGGCGCATCCGGGCGGACTTGCCGGGCTCCCAGCCCATGATGGAGTCGACGACCGCGTCGGAGACACCGAGGATGAGCAGGACGGTCGCCGCGGTGTGGCGGGCGTCGTGAAGGCGGGCGTCGCGGACGCCCGCCGCCTTGAGGAGCTCCTTCCACTTGTGGTAGTCGGTGTTCGGGTTCAGGGGCTCGCCGGTGGGCGAGGTGAACACGTACCCCTTCTCCGTCCACAGGTCACGAGCCCGGGCTCGCTCGCGGGCCTGCTCCTCCTTGTGCTGGCGCAGGAGCTGGAGGAGTTCGTCCGGGGCGCGGATGGGGCGCTGGCCGGCGCGGGACTTGGCGTTCTTCGTCTCGCGCCGAGTGTTGATCTTCTGGGGACAGAAGCCGGGCTTGCGACCGCAGCGGTCTCCGCAGCCGTGCTTGTAGCGGGGCCGCAGCCGGCCACGGCGTACGCGGATGACTCCGAGCTCGAAGTCGACGTCGTCCCATTGCATGCCGAGGACCTCTCCCTGGCGCAGGCCGAGGGCGAGCGCGATGACCCAGCGGGCGGTGTTGCGGTGCTTGGCGGCCTCGGCGAGCAGGTGCTGGACCTCTTCGACCGTGTACGGCTCGACCTCCTCCTCTTCGACCTTGGGGGCCTTGGCGATGGAGGCCGGGTTCGCGGTGAGGTGCTGGCGGCGCACGGCCTCGTTCAGCGCCGTGCGGATTGTGCGGTGGGCTTGGTGGGCGGTGCCGGCGGCGCTGCCGTTGTCCTGCATCTTCTTGTAGAAGCGCTCCAGGTGCTCGGGGTCAAGTTTCTCCAGGCGGTGAGAGCCCAGGCCGGGGATGAGGTGGTGGTTCACGGCGACGCGGTAGCCGTCGATCGTGTTCTCCGAGACGTGCGCGGCGGCGATGTTTTCGACCCAGTGGGTGAGCCACGTCTTCACGGTCCACGACTGACCGGCCTTGCGGACGGCGCCCTTGTCGCGCTGCCGTTCCAGCTCGCGTACGAGCTTGGTGACCTCGGCGCGGGTCTTACGGCCGACGTGGCGCCGGTCAGGCGTGCCGTCATCCTTGACCCCGACGGTGACACGGCCGTGCCATCGGCCGTCCTTGCCGAGATAGATCGACGAGGCGCCGTTGGGCTGGCGGGGCTTCGGTGCAGAGGCTCGCGTCACGCGGCGGCCCCGAAGTCGGTCGCCGACAGACGGCGGGCCAGGAAGTCGTTCACCGCCTCCGATGGGATGCGGCGCAAGCTGCCGATCTTGACCGAGGCGATCTCGCCAGAGGAGACGTACTCGTACAGCTTGGTGCGGCCGACGCCTATCCTGCGGGCGGCCTCGGCGACGGTCAGCGCGACCAGGGTCGTGTCGCCAGCGGATCGCCGCTCGGCCATCAGGGTGCGCAGGGCGTCTTCGGGGACGTCCAGGAGCTGGGCTATCTGGGAAATGGGCAGGGCGGGCTGCGGCAAGGGGTGCTCCTCCCGCCGGCATCGCGGCGTCGCGGGAGCGGCAACTCCCGTCGGCCTGGCCGGTGGCGTCGTTCAGGGATGGATGGATGGGTGATCGTCGGCGACGAGAGTCGCCGCGCGTGGGGTTCTCGGCGTTCGTAGCGCCGTGAGAGGGGCAACGGCCGGCTATTCGCCGGTGGGTGGCTGCTCCTGGTTTCGCAGGTGCGCCCGGGATGGGTGCATGCTCCTCTGCAAGGCCCGTTCTTCGAGCCGGAGGAGTTCGTCGACCTGTCCTCTCTGCTCGGGTCCCTTGTCCCCGTAGGCGTTGAGTTCCATGTCGATCTCGTGGAGGTGCATCTGGTTCCGGTCGATCGCCGCTCGCAGTTGGCGGTACTCCCGCGTCATCTGGACGTACTCCTTGGCGAGCTGGCGAATGCGGGGCGTGGCCAGTTCTCCTGGCGGTCCGGTCAGGTCCTGCATGGTGAGGTCGAAGACCTTGCAGAAGCCGAGCGCCTCGTCGAGGTTGACCCTGCGACGGGGTTTGCCGCTCTCGATGCGCCAGATCGCCGACTGGTTGATCGGATGGCCGGCAGCAGCCATCTCCTCGGCGAGCTTCACCGTGCTCCAACCGCGGACCTCGCGCTCCAGCTTGATGCGCGCGGCCACGTGATCCTCCGGAACCGGACGACTGGGGCCGGCGCGCTCCGCACCTTCCTCACCGCTCATGCGCACCTCCCTTCACGCGACAACCGGGTCCACTGGGGCCAGCGTCCACAACTAAACATCATTGCGGAGTGAAATGCAAGGCGTTGCGCTGCCGAAAATCTCGGCTATGGTCGTAGTCCGCCGTACAGCGGTGGACGGATCCGCACACGCAAGCGGCCCCGGTGCTACGAACACCGGGGCCGAAGTAGAGGCTCCACCGCACAACCATCCATCCCTGAACGATCGAAACCGGCATCGGCCGGGGTTGCCGCCCCGTAATGGCCTGCCGGGTGAGGAGCTCTATGCCTCAGGGTACGACCCTGCCGTCCCAGACGCCATCCCACTTCGGCGACGGCCCCACGCCAACGGAGCCTCCGTTCAACGTGGACGCCGAGTGCGCGGTCCTCGGCGCCTGCATGCACAAAGCCGACGTCATCGACGCGGTGCGGCCCATCCTGGGCGACGACGCCTTCTACCGGCCCGCCCACGAGACCATCTGGCGGGCGCTCCTCGCCCAGCACCGTGAGGACAAGCCGACCGACCCGATCGTCCTCACCGAGCTGCTCCAGCAGCAGGGCGACCTGCAGCGGGTCGGTGGTCACGCCTACGTGTTCCAGCTCGCGGACGCGCCCTACGGCACCGGCAGCGCGGCTCACCACGCGGAGATCGTCCGCGCGAAGGCCGACCTACGCCGCCTGATGACCTCCGCCGTACGGACCCTCCAGCAGGCCCAGGAACCCGGCGCTGATCCCGAGGCGATCCGCAGCGAGGTCGAAGCGGAAGTACGCGCCGAACGCGAGCGCGCACTCGCCTCGGGACAGGGACGGCTGTCCCGCTTCGCCACCAACGGATGGTCGTTCGTCAAAGAGAGCGGCGCGGACACCGAGCCCCTGTGGGGCACCCGTGAGAAGACCGTCTGGGCCTCCGGCGAGAGCCTGATGATCGTCGGCGCTCCAGGCGTCGGCAAGACGACCCTGGCCCATCAGGTGATCTTCGCCCGCATCGGCCTGCAGGAGACCGTCCTGGAGATGCCCGTCGCCCCCAGCAGGCGCGTGCTCTACCTGGCGATGGACCGGCCGAAGCAGATCGCCAAGGCCATGGCCCGCCGCGTCTTCCCCACCGACGAGAAGATCCTGCGCGAGCGGCTCGTGGTCTGGGAGGGCCCGCTGCCCGCCACTCTCGACAAGGAGCCCGACCTCCTGGCCGACCTCGCCGCCGCCCACCAGGCTGACACCATCGTGATCGACAGCCTCAAGGACGCGGTCAGCACGATGGTCGACGACAGCCTCGCGGTCGCCTTCCACAACGCCCGCATGCGCGCCATTCGCAACGGCGTGGAGATCACGGAGCTGCACCACCAGCGCAAGGCCACCGCCGACGCGCCGCGCGGCCAGCGCCCCAGCCTGGACCAGGTCTATGGCTCGACCTGGTTCACCTCCGGCGCGGGCAGCGTCCTGTTCGTCACCGGCCGGGCAGGCGACCCCGCCGTCACCCTGCACCACCTCAAGACCTCCACCGGTGAAGTCGGCCCCCTGGACGTCACGCACGACCACGTGCGCGGCACCACCACCGTCGACCCCACCAAGGACCCCGCCGTCCTGCTGCGCAACGCCCCCAACGGGCTGACTGCACGCGACCTGGCGACCATCCTCATCGGCGGCGGCGACCCTGAACGAGCTGACATCGAAAAGGCGCGACGCCACCTCGGTCGCCTCGTCGACAGCGGCCTGGCCACCAAGGCCGACGGCATCGCCGGAGGGGCCGGAGGCGGCCAGCAGGCCCGCTACTACGCCTCCGCCCGCCACCTCACTGCCGTCGGCTGAGCACCGCACCGACCCTCTGAAAGCGTTCACGCGACCGTACACGCGGCCCCTGCGCCAGCACACCGCCGTGAACCGCTCACAGCGCACACGCTCACCGCAAAGCCGCAGGTAGAGCGATCACGCGACCGCCCACGCCGTACACGCACCGAAGCGATCACGCGCGGGGCCCCCTTTAGAAGGGGGCCCGCGTGTACGCCCCCTCCGTGAACGCCGTGATCGTCTCCTCAACCTCCCTCGGAGTAGCCCCGTACATGCCGACCGCGATTCCCGACACACTCGCCACCGCTTCACTCCCGTACGCCGATAGTCCGCTCCTGCCCGTGACCGTGCTGGCCGTCGCCGCCAGCGCACTGCTCGCGGGCCTGAGGGCCCGACGCAGCGGACGCAGCCGACGCAGCACCCACGATCAGATGCGGCGTCCCTCGGCCGCCGTCGTCGCTGCGACCCTGGCAGCGCTGGTGTGCACCGCCTACAGCGCGGACACGAGCTGGCGGTTCGCCGCCCACTACCTCGACATGCGCAACACCGCCGAGCGCACCGCGATGTTCGCCGCCGCCGAACTCTCCCTGTTCGCATTGGCGCTGATGGCCCGCCAAAACCTGCACGGGCCGAGGCAGACAGCCGGCCTGCCCGGAACCTTGGTTTGGGTGATCACCGCCATGCAGACCATCCCCGCCTACGCCGAGTCCGGCCCGGTCGGCGGCACTGTGCGCGCCTTCGCCGGCCCGGTGCTGGCAGCCGTGCTGTGGCACCTGGCCATGGGCATCGAGCTGCGCCAGCGGACACCCGACGCCGCGTCCCACGGGCTCGTCGCTGTCCTCACACGGCAGGCCCGCGAGCGACTGCTCGCCCGCCTGGGGATCGTCGAGCAGGACCAGGGCGCCGCCGAGATCATCCGCGACCGGGCCACACAGCGGGCCGTCGCCCTGGCTGCCCGCCTCGCCGAGATGGCGCCCGAGGAGCGAACCGAACGGGCGGGCCGACGCACCGTGCGCCGTCTGTCCAAGGCCCTCGCCCGCTCCGGCATCGACGCCGACCCGCTCCGCAACGAGCAGCTGCTGCGCCAGCTCGCTACCCGCCGCCAAGCAGCCGCCCTGGCCACCATCGACCTGCCCGGGCGCTGGACCACTCCCGCCGGGCAGCCCTTCAGCCCGCCCGCAGCGCAGCCCGACCACTCCCGGGCGGACGCCGACGAGCGAGCAGAAGGGGATGGGCGGGCAGAAGACCGACCCCGCCCGCACCTGTCAGATCCGGACGACGAGGAACCCCGCCCGGGCGCCCGCCCGCGATCCGCCCGCCCGAACCCCACCGCCCGCTCCGGCCCGGAAACGACAGCCCGGCCGGAAGGGGCAGCCCGCCTGCAAGAGGCGTCTCCGCCGCCCACGGGCAGCGGCTCTGGAACCGCACCGGTCAAGCGCGCTACGTCGAAGCCGAAGCGGCCGGGCAACAAGCCCCGCGCTACCGACGAGATTCTTCGCAACTACGCCCACCGACTCCACGACGAACATGGCCGCCTGTCCCGCGACCTCCTGGAGCAGGCCGTACGCGACGACGGATACAGCGTCGCCAGCGACCACGCCGGCGTCATCGTCCGCGCCGTCAAGGCCGAACTGAGCACCTCCCACGACGGCTGACGACCACCTCGCCCATCCTCCCGCCCCCTCCCGGAGATCCCGATCGTGACGCACGACCCCCACCGCACCAATCACAACCCCGGCATAGTGCCATCGCTGGCGAAGTCGCCTACGCTGCTGGGACGTTTGCAGCGGGCGTTCGGACGGGCGGCCCCTGGCGGAGCCAGTAGTACCCCGAGTCCGACTCAAGGCCGGTCTTCGGGGATCTCCGCCCCGGGGGTGGCGGAGACGGCCCGACGCCAGGGGGCGCCGGACCGGGAGGTCGGGACCGAGGGCGGCCCCGACCCGGACGAGCTCCACGCCGTCCAGCAGCAGATCCTCCGCCCCACACCCGCCACCGAGCCGACGGCCAGCGAGCGAGCGGTGCAGAGCGTCCAGCCGGCGATCCGCCGTTTCACCGGCACCAAGCGGACCGTACGCGTCGGCCCGCTGCGCTTCACCGGCGACGAGCACGCTGGCCTCCAGGAGGCCGCCGCCGAGCACGGCTACAAGGGGGAATCCGGCTTCGCCGCGGACATCGTCCTCGCCTTCATCACTGGTCAGTTCACGGCGAACCTGCCTTTGTCCGAGGACCGCCGTCGCACCCACATGTTCCGCGCCCAGGTGCTGCGCGAGCTCAACCGGATCGGCGTCAACGTCAACCAGATCGCCCGCGCGCTGAACAGCGACCTGACCCCGTCCGACATCCGCCACCGTCTCGACGAGCTCCTCCGCCTGCTGGAGCTGATCGCCGAGGCCCTGCGCGAACCGACCGAATCCAGGAAGGACCTGGCCGCGTGATCGCCGCCATCAAACCGGCCGGGTCCAACACCCGTGGCCTGCTCGCCTACCTCTACGGCCCCGGCCGCCACGACGAGCACGCCGACCCGCACATCGTCGCCGGCTTCGCCATGCTCGGCATGCCCGACCCCGGCCGCGACCCCGATGCCACCCTCACCCAGCTCGCCCGCTACCTCGACGAGCCTGTCCATCTTCGGAACAGCGAGTTCGGCAAGAAGGTCACCGACTACGTCTGGCACTGCCCCGTCCGCACCGCCCCCGAAGACCGCCGCCTCTCCGACGCCGAGTGGGCCGACATCGCCCAGCGCATCGTCGAAGCCGCCGGCATCACCCCGCCCGGTGACGACCTGGCCTGCCGGTGGATCGCCGTACGCCACGCGGACGACCACATCCACATCCTCGCCACGACCGTCCGAGAGGACGGCCGCCGCCCCAAGCTCCACGACAGCGGCATCCGCGTCGGCGACGCCTGCCGCCAGATCGAGAAGGACTACGGCCTGCGCCGCCTGAAGAAGGGCGACCGCACCGGCACCCGCGCCCCCACCCAGGCCGAGATGCACAAGGCCCAGCGCCTCGGCTGGGAGCAGACCAGCCGCGCATGGCTCCAGGACCGCATCCGCGCCGCCATCCCCCACTCCCGCAGCGCCGAGGAACTCCTCGCCTACCTTGAAGCCGACGGCATCGCGATCAAGGCCCGACGCGGCCCCTCCGGAGACCTCCTCGGCTACGCGGCTGGCCGCCCCGGCGACCTCAACAAGGACGGCGAACAGATCTTCCACCCCGGCGGAAAGATCGCCCCCGACCTCACCCTCCCCAAACTCCAGGCCCGCCTCGAAGCCGGCCAGCCCGAGGAACACCCCACCGCCCGCCGCAACCGCCCGACCACCGCCTGGCACCGGGCCACCGAATCCCTCGACAGCTTCCGCACCGACCTCGCCGACGACACCCACGCCCAGGCACACATCACCGCCCTCGGCGAACTCCTCGAAGCCACCGCCCAGAAAGCCCCCACCCACCTCCGCGCCGAACTCCAGGCCGCTTCCAAGACGTTCGCACGCGCCCAGCGCTCCCAGATCCGTGCGGAAGACCGCGCCGCCCACACCATCCGGAACGCGGCCCGCGACATCGTGTACACCGCCACCGGCCCCGACGGCAGCGCCCTCGCCGCCCTCATCGCCGCCCTCCTGTGGGCCGGGATCATCGCCAACCGCTGGCACAAGGCCAAGGGCCACTCCCACCAAGCCGACGCCGCCCGCCAAGCACTCCACCACCTACAGGCAGCCGCCGACCACGCCCTCACCCCCACGCTCGTCGTACTCGAACAGCGTCAACCGAAGGAAGAATCCCACCGCATCCTCGCCCACGACGTCCGCGCCGCCATCCCCGACCAAGCCGACCGAATCCTCACCGACTCCAGCTGGCCGGCCCTCGCCGCCCTGCTGACCGACGCGGAGGCCCGAGGCCACCAACCCCACCAGCTTCTGAAGGAGGCCGCAGCTCAGCGCGAACTGGCCACAGCCCGCCAGCCCGCCCGCGTCCTGATCACCCGCCTCCAGCACACCAGCCGCAACCCAAGCTCCAACCTCCGCGCCGAAGCCGCTCGCCTCCGCACCACGACGGCGGTGACCGTTCAGCAGGCCGCCGCCGCACAGCCGCCAGCAGCACCCGGAGGCCGACCCAACCGCCCGCGACGCTGACAACCCCTGAAATCTCGCCAGGACACCCGCGCTCCACCCCAGCAGGACACGTCAGCCCTCGCAGCACAGCTCGGCTGTGCTCATGTTGCCGACCGCCACCGTGGCCGTTCTCCGGGCCAAGGCGCACAGGCGGATCCGGACGCGATCGCCGTGAGAGGGCCGACACACATAGCCGACGATCCCCGGTTAGCCAAACCGGGGATTCCCCAGACCATTTGAATGCCCGGGCCCCGCGCCCAACCCCACCAAGCCGCACAGCACCGCACGGCGCTGTCGGCACACCCACACCACAAGGAGCACCACCCTGAAGTTCCATCCCACCGCTGCCATGTTCCCGCCGCTCACCGACGAGGAGCTCCACGAGCTAACCGAGTCGGTCAGGACCCACGGCCTGCGTCACCCGATCGTCCTCGGCCCCGATGGAATCCTCCTCGACGGCCGCCACCGACTCGCCGTCTGCAAGGCTCTGGGGGTCGAACCCCGCTTCACCACCTACGAAGGCGATGATCCCGACGGATTCGCCCTGTCCGTCAACATCCGCCAGCGCAAACTGACCACGGGACAGGCCGCGATGATCGCTACCAAGGCCCAAGCCGGCACCAAGACGAACGAGCACTTCTCCCGCGAGGAGGCGATGCGTTCCCTCAGTGAGAGGACCGGTGTCCCCACGGCCCGACTGGAGCTGGCCGACATGGTCATGCGACACGAGCCCGAGCTCGTTGAGCCGGTCATCACGCGTACTGTCGGTCTGGACAAGGCCCACACGATCGCACTCACCAACAAGGCCCGGGCACAAGCCAGCCAGGAGCACCTGGCCCGCCTGCGCGTCGAGGCACCTGACCTCGCAGACCTGGTCATCATGGGCGAACTCACCGCGCTTCAGGCATGGAACAAGCACCGGGATCGCATCAAGGAAGACGCGCGGCAGCGCAGGGTCGCGACCTATCTCCTGTGCGATGTCGTGACGTCTCTGGCACAGGCGCGGGGCACCAGAACCTTCGCCAGGTACGACCCCCAGTTCCAGGCTCCGGGCCGCCCCGTCACCCGCGAGACCATCGCCCACGCGATGACCGCGCTCACCGAAATGGACGCCGTATGGCGGGAGCGTAACCTCCCCTGAGCCCTACCCGTGAGACCCGGCAACGCAAGATCATTCGGAAGGTGGGCCAAGTCCGCCCCCCATCTCACCGGGTCCTTCGAGATGGCCAGCACCTCCGGAGTCACGTCCTCAGCCCGTGGCTCCGTAGCCCGACTTGATCTCATGACGCCCTCTGGGGGCCAGCGCCGAAACGCCCTGGCCCCCAGAGGCTTTGCGCCTACCGACGCAACTCGCCCTCGATGAATCGACCAACCAACGGCCGCGGAACTCGGAGCTCGCCGAACAGAGCCCAGTACGCGCTAAGCCTCCGGAGTTCCGTCCGCCGAGATGCGGCGGAAGGGGTCTGTCAATCGAACGGTGTAACGAGGGTGGTTGGGGTTACTGACGGGCTGCGGAGAGACGGCCGTCGAAGGT
>NZ_BMQQ01000026.1:99031-106550 GCF_014648195.1 Streptomyces purpureus | reverse complement strand
AGCTCCCCAGCCCTCATACAACCAGCGAACTACCGAACACCCAATGTGACAAGACCCGCTAACAAAGCACTACTAGGCAGCGGCCAGGGTTCCCGCGGCCAGTTCGAGCCGCCTGCCCCGGAAGCCGTCCCTCAGCCGGCGGTCGTGACTGACGATCACCAGAGCGCCGGTGAACTGTGCGAGGGCCGCCTCGACCTCCTCGACCAGAGCCGGGGCCAGGTGGTTCGTGGGCTCGTCGAGGAGGAGCAGGTCGGCCGGGCGGCCCACCAGTTGGGCCAGTTCCAGCTTGCGGCGCTGGCCGGCGGACAGGGCCCGTACGGGCGTGGCCAGGTCGCTGGGCGCGAACAGGCCGAGGGTGACGAGGCGTTCGGCCCCTCGTCGCCGTACACCTCCCGTGCGGTACGGCGCTCGTCGGTCGTCCCGGTGTCCTGCCGCAGCCATCCCACCCTGCCCGGCCGGCGGACCGTGCCGGAGTCGGGGGTGAGGTCGCCGGCGAGAAGCCGGAGCAGGGTGGTCTTCCCGGCGCCGTTCGGGCCGGTGACGAGGAGGCGTTCGCCGGGGGCGATGCGCAGCGCGTCGACGTGCAGTCTCCCTTCCACGCGGACGTCGTCGAGGTACGTGTCCGCGGGCTCTTCCGGTACGGACACGGTGCCCGGTGTCCGTACCGTGGCCGGGCCCTGGATCCGGCCGGTGAACCGCAGTGGGGGAGGCGGTGGTGCGACCGGGTGTTCGGCGAGGCGGTGGAGCTGTTCGCGTGCCGCGCGGATGCGGCTCATCGCGCCGTGCGTACGGGACCGGGCGCGGAAGGCGCCCGCGCCGCTGAACCCGCGTGGCACCTTGCGGGGGATCTCCGCGAGCCGGCCGATGTGGGACTCGGCGAGCGCGGAGTACCGGGCGGTCTCGGCGCGCCACTCTTCGTACTCCCGCTCCCGGCGGGCGCGGGCGGCGGTCCGGCCGGTGAGGTAGCCGCCGTAGCCGTTGCCGTACCGGCGGACGGTCCGCCGGTCCTGGTCGACCTCCAGGATCGCGGTGGTGACGCGGTCCAGGAAGACGCGGTCGTGGGTGACCGCGACGACCGTGCCGCGGTGGCGGCGCAGCCGGTCCTCGAGCCAGGCGACCGCCGTGTCGTCGAGGTCGTTGGTGGGTTCGTCGAGGAGGAGGAGTTCCGGGTCGGCGGCGAGGGCCGCGGCGAGCGCGAGCCGGGAGCGCTGCCCGCCCGACAGGGTGCCGAGCGGCCGGTCCCGGTCGAGCGCGGCGCGTTCGCCGAGGTGGTGGAGGGTGGTGTCGACGCGGCGGTCGGCGTCGCGGCCGCCGCGTGCGTCGTGGGCGGCGAGGAGTTCGCCGTACGCGGCCAGTTCCTCGGCCGCCGGGTCGGCACCTGCCCGGGCGAGCCGGGTCTCCGCTTCCTCGATGCGCCGTTCCAGGGCGCGTACGTCGGCGAGCGCGAGGTCGACGGCGTCGCGGACGCGGGCCGTGGGCGGCAGGTCGAGGGTCTGGGCGAGGTGGCCGAGGCCGCCGGGGGAGTGGACGGTGACGGTGCCGTTGTCGGGGGTCTCGGCGCCGGCGAGCAGGCGCAGGAGGGTGGACTTGCCCGAGCCGTTGTCTCCCACGACGCCGATCCGTTCGCCGGGCCGGACGGTGAGGGAGACCTGGTCGAGGACGACGCGGTCGTCGAATCGTTTGGTGACACCGGACAGGACGATGCGGGTATCGGGTGAGGGGGCGGCAGGGTGCAAGTGCGTTCCTTCGGTGGGCGACATGAACGAGCAAGGCGCGACCCGAGACGTATCGTCTCGCTTGCTACGTGAGGACTGTAAACCCTGCCCGCTCCCCGCGCAAGACGTTTCGTCTCGCCTCGCCTTGTGCCGCGTCCTGCCGGGTGGGTGACCCGGGCGCCACCCCGGCGTGAAACCGCCGGTCCCCCGGCCGTGCCTGCTGATCATGTGGGGTGACCACCCCAATGAAGCGCGCCGTGAAGCGCGCCGCACGGAAGCGTTCCGCCGCCGTCCTCGCGGCGCTCACCGTGCTGTGCCTGCTGCCCGCGACCCCTCCGTCCGCGGCCCGCACCCCAGGGCCGGACGTCACCCGCCCCCTTCCCACCACCGCCGCCGAGCGCCGCACCGACGACCGGCTGCACGCCCTCGTCGGCGACCCGGTCCGCCGGGGCGCGTTCTTCAGGGCCCTGCCCAAGGGCGGTGACCTGCACAACCACCTCGCCGGGGCCGTACGGACCGAGACGCTGATCGGCTTCGCCGTGGAGGCCGGGCTCTGCGTCGACGAGGCCACCATGACCGCCGTCGCGCCGCCGTGCGGGCCCGGGCGGCGGCCGGCCGTGGACACCACCACCGATCCGGCGTTCCGGGACGCGCTCGTACGGGCCTGGTCGATGGAGGACTTCCCGCCGGGCCAGTCCGGCCACGACCACTTCTTCGCCACTTTCGGCAAGTTCGCGCTGGCCACCCGGGGCAACCGCGGCCGGATGCTCGCGGACGTCGCGGGCACCCTCGCCCGGCACAACCAGTTCTACCTGGAGACCATGGACGGCTTCGCCGTGGCCGGGGCCGCCGCCCTCGCCGCCGGGACCGGCTACGACCCCGACCTGGACCGGATGCACCGCGCGCTGCTCGCCGACGGCCGGATGGACCGGCTCGTCGCCCAGGCACGGCGGGAGACGGACGCCGCCGAGGCGCAGTTCCGCACCTCCGCCCGCTGCGACACGCCCGCCCCCGACCCGGGCTGCTCGCTGACGGTGCGCTGGATCCCGCACGTGCTGCGTGAGTCCACGCCCCAGCACGTCTTCACCCAGATGGTCCTCGCGATGCGCCTGGCCGAACGCGACCCGCGCCATGTCGCCGTCAATCTCCTCCAGCCGGAGGACGGGCCGATCGCGTTGCGCGACTACCGGCTCCACATGCGCATGCTCGCCCACCTGCGCGGCCTCTACCCTCGCGCCCATGTCACCCTGCACGCGGGCGAACTCGTCCCCGGTCTTGTGAAGCCCGAGCACCTCACCTTCCACATCGGTGACGCCGTCCGCACCGCCCGGGCCGAACGCATCGGCCACGGCGTGGACCTGCGCCACGAGGACGGGACACGGCAGCTGCTCCGTACGATGGCGCGCCGCGAGGTGGCGGTCGAGACACCGCTGACCAGCAACGCCCAGATCCTGGGCGTCTTCGGCGCCGAGCACCCCTTCATGACGTACCGCCGTCACGGAGTGCCGGTCGTGCTGGCGACGGACGACCCGGGGGTCTCACGGATCACCATCAGCCACGAGTACGAGCGGGCGGCGCTGACGTACGGTCTGAGCTACCCGGAGCTGAAGGACCTGGCCCGGGCCTCCCTGGAGTACGCCTTCCTGCCCGGCCGCAGCCTCTGGTCCGGCAACCCGACCCGCGACGGCTACCGCCCTGACGGCCCCTGCCGCGCCGAACGGCCGGGCACGTCCCGCCCCGGTCCGTCCTGCGCCGCGTTCCTGGCGGGCAGTCCGAAGGCGGCGGTGCAGTGGCGCCAGGAGGCGGCGTTCACGGTCTTCGAGGCGCGCGAAGGCCGCTAGGCGACACGAGACCGGGCTCCAGGACCGCCGATCGGTCCTGGAGCCCGGCTCGTCATGCCTTACATACCCGTTTTACGCGTCGTCGCCCGCCCCGCGCCGCCGGCGGGCCACCAGCACCGCACCGGCGCCGAGCACCACGGCAGCGCCGCCCGCGAGGGCGAGCCGCGAGAGGTTCTCGTCGGAGCCGGTGGCGGCGAGGCTGCCGGACGTGGTGGTGGCGGTGACGGTGGTCGTGGACCGGCCGCCCTGCGCGCCGGTCTGCGAGGTGCCCGACCGCGTCGTCGAGGTGGTCTTGTCGGCGTCACCGACCTTGCCGGTGGTGGTGCCGGCCGGGGCGATCGTGAACCGGTACAGGTCGTCGAAGGGAGCCCCGCCGCAGGAGCCGTCCTTGTTGACGTACTCGGAGGCGACGAGGACGTCGCCCTCGCCCTTCGGCGTCGAGGCGTCGATCGTGACGCGCAGCTTCACATCGGCCGTGGCGCCCTTGCGCAGACCGGTGATCATGCCGATCGGGTGCTTGGCGTCGACCGTCCGCCACGTCTTCGACGTGGTGCTCGACCACTGCAGGCGCAGCTTGTCGTCGAGGTCCTTCAGGCCGGCGGTGTCCATCGCGTGCAGGCTCACGTACGGCTGTACGGAGTCGAGGTTCTTGGCCGTGCCGTTGGTCACCCGGACCGTGAAGGCGACGGTCGTTCCGGCGACGACCTTGGAGGGGAGGCCGGTCACCTTGGAGGTGAGCCCCTTCTCGGCGACGCAGGTGCGGTCGTCGTCCTCGTCGTCGCCGCCGCCCTGGGCGGCGCGGGCGTCGGCGAGCGCCTTGTCCGCGGCCTTCTTGAGGGCGAGGGCCTTCTCCTTGGCCTGCCGCGCCGCTTCCACGTCGCGGGCGGCCGCGACCCGGATGTCGCCGGCCTTCTTGGCGGCGGCGCGTGCCTTGGCGTCGGCCTCGGCCTTCGCGGTCGCGGCGCTCTCCGCGGCGGTCCGGGCCTCGGCGACGGCCTCCTCCGCCTCGGCCTTCTCCTCGGCGGTGGCCTCGGGGTCCAGGGTCAGCAGGTGGTTCGTGGCCGCGGCCAGCGCGCTGTCGGCCGTCTTCTTGGCCTCCTCCGCGTCCTTGGCGGCCTTGCGCGCGATGCGGTCCTCGACGGAGTGCGGCGCGTCGTCGGCCGCTGCCTCGCGGAAGGCCTTCTCGGCGGCGGCGTACTTCGCCAGGGCGTCCTCGTAGGCCTTGTTCGCCGCCTCGGCCGCCTTCTCCAGCTCCGCGAGCGAGGGCTTGCCCGTCGCCGTCCGTGTGGCCTGCGGCTGCGCGTCAGGGGTGGTGGCGGCGAACGCGGGGGTGACGGAGAGCAGCACGGCGGGCGTCGTCACGGCGGCGACCACGGCCGTGGCGAGGGTGCGGCGAATCTTCAACAGGAGACCTGGGCCTTCCGGGAGAGAGAAAGCGGAAAGGGTGAAGCGGTGAAGCGGCGTGATCGTAAATCGTCAACCGCCCTGGCCCAAGCGGGATGTCACGGGCCATCGCACACCCCCGGCGCGGAATCCAAGCCTCAGCGGGGCACAGAGCCGTACAAACGCGGCAGTTGCCCACGAGGGAGCCTTTTCTTCTGTGACCCATGTCATGACGTACCGACCGGCCCCCGCGGGGGGTACCTTCCGCAGAGGCCGGCGCTGCTAGGGGAGGGCGTGGTAGATCGGCCAGAACACCGGCTCCCCGGAGAGGTCGGGGAGCCCGGCGGCCTCTCGGGCAGGGAGCAGCGTCTCGGCGAAGAAGCGCTGTGCGTCCGCCTCGGACTCCCAGATGTCGACGACGCGCCAGCCGCCGTCGGGGCTGGGGCCGGCGCAGTGGTAGATGAGGCCCTGGGGCATGGTGCTCAGATCGAGCTGCTTCTGGAGTGCGTCGTACTGCTCCTGCGAGCCCTCCGGGTTGTCGATCAGCATGCCGACCGCCATGACAGCCTCCAGGTCATGTCGCGGGGAGGAATGCCTCAATTCTATTGATGTGTAAGGAATGTCACCATTGGTGCGCGCGGTGGCAGGCCGTGGTCAGAGGAAGAACGCGGCGCTCGCGGTCGCCGCCCCGAGCGACGCGCCCGCCACGGTCTGCATGAGCGTGTGGTAGCCGAGCGCGACCCGGGACCAGCAGACGGCGACGGCCAGCGGGTAGGCGAGCAGCCACCAGGGGCTGTGCACCACCGATAGCAGAGCCACCACGGCAGACGCGACCGCCGAGTCCACCGAGATTTTCCACAGGGTGTTGACGGCGAGCAGGCATACGGTCATGGCCCACAGTGCGAGCATCGCGGCGAGGATCCCCGGTGGGGCATGGCCGAGGACCATGACCAGGGATCCGGTGCCGATCGAGCCGAGTATCACGAAGAAGATGGGCGCGCGTTTGGTGCGGTCGACGACGTGCCGGTCGCCCCAGGTGCCGCGCCCGCGCTCCCATTCGATGTACCCGGCGGGGATCAGCCCGGCGCACAGCGCGCCGAGGAAGCCCCACAGCACTCCGCTCCAGTGCCCGGCGGCGGCCAGCCCGATGCCGAGCATCCCGGCCAGCAGGACGTTGCGCGGCTGGAGGACGTCGGTGACCGTACGGGCGGTGCGGGCGGTACGGGTGAGCGGTGCGGGGTCGTCGGGCCGGCTGCGTACGGTGGCGCTCATGCGATCGGCTCCGTGGCCGCGGGGGAATCGGCTCCGTCCTCGGCCGCGGGGGCGAGGAGCGTACGGGCCCGTGCCTCGTCCACCTTCCGGTACGCGGCGGCCACCCGCACCAGCCAGGCGACCTCGCCGTCCTGGTCGGTGGCGTGCTGGGGCTCGACCGCGGCGGCCGGTCCGGCCGGGGCGCCGTTCGCCTTCGCGGCGAGCGCGGCCTTGATCCAGTACGCGTCCGCGAGCGGGGCGTCACCCGCGGCGGCCTTCTTGGCGGCCGGGAGCAGCCGGTCGGGGACGTAGTGCCGCAGCTTCTCGACCGCGTCGGCGATGTCGGCGGCCCAGCGGTCCACGGCCAGGTCGGCGGGGGTGTCGAAGCGCAGCAGCTCCCGGGCGAGGGAGGCGGGCGGCTCGAAGGGCTGGTCGGGGAAGGCGGTCATCAGCGCCCGCCACAGCGGGTGCAGCCGGGCCTGGGCCCGCCAGAGCTTGGCCCGGCGCCAGCCCTTGCTGCACGCGGGGATGGACGCGCCGACCGCGAAGAGCGCGAACAGCACCAGCTGCGCCACCTCGGTGCCCTTGTCGAAACCCTGCGCGAAGGCGGTGCTCGGCCGGTCGACGACGCTGACCCACATGAAGAGGGTGCGGCTGACGGTGTAGCCGACGCCGATGAACATCGCGGCCGTCATCATGCCGAGGCCGATCCGCAGATGGCGCAGGCGGGCGTCGGCGGTGGCGAGCGCCCACTGGTAGGCGCAGACGGCGGACGCGGCGCCGAGGTAGAGGTAGAAGACGCTCATGTAGAGCGTGGCGCCCCACTGTCCGGCGTGGTCGGAGACGAACCGGTCGGAGGGGATGCTCCGGTCCACGACGGTGAAGAAGAGCACGGTCAGCAGGATGAGCGTGGCGACCGACGCCTTGGTGGCGACGTGCTGCACGATCCGCGCGAACCGTACGTGCCGGGGGACGTCACCGCCCTGCGGGTACTGCCCGTAGATGGCGACGATGTAGCTGAGGATGGCGAGGATCGCGATGGTCGCCGTGTAGTGCTTGATGAGGACGGCGAGGTCGGTGACGGGGCTGTTGTTGAGCCCGATGCGGACGATGTGGGTCTTGGTCCACAGGGCGACGGCGAATCCGGCGTAGCAGCCCCACAGGGCGCGGCGCCGTTTGTCCTCCTCGTCGCCCCAGAGCGCGGCGGGCATGCGCCACAGGGCGACGGCCGTCATCAGCCCGGCTATGAGGTAGCCGGCGAGATCGAGGACGTTCATGGTGAGGGTTCCTAGGGGGTGGTGTGGGGGGACGGGGGAGATTCCGGGGGGC
>NZ_BMQQ01000026.1:54907-99004 GCF_014648195.1 Streptomyces purpureus | reverse complement strand
GGGGGGAACGTCTGAAGAGGCCCGTGCGCCGGTGGGCGACGGGCCGGGAGAGCGAGTTGGCGAGCCGTCCGACCATGTCGTCGCTGGTGACGTCGCGCGCCATCCGGGGTATGAGCGAGGCCCCGAACTCGGCCATCCGCTCCTCGTGGGTGTCGTACTGCGCCCGCGCCTGCACGGTCGTCGCGCCGGAGCCGAGGACCCGGCCGATGAGGGAGGTGTCGAAGACCGGCATGAGCCGCCGCAGCTGCTCGGCGTCGAGGCTGGTGCCGTGGTCGAACCACTCGTGGCACAGCTCGTGCAGGATGACGTGCTGGGTCTGGTACTCGGTGGGCCGCCGCCGGTAGAGGACGAGGCTGGTGTCTCCGGACTTCAGCCGCAGGCCGCAGGCGGCGTTGAGACGCGCGAGCCGGTCGGGCAGTTCGCGCAGCACGATCTTCCGGCCACGGGCGGCCTCCATGTTGGCCACCAGCGCCGCGATGTCGAAGGGGGCGGGGAGGGGCAGGTCAGCCAGCCCGGCTTCGCACTCTTTCCGCAGCTCGCGCAGGGACATCGGGGCCTCTTGGTCGTCGTCACGCGTGTGTGTGACATGCGAACGGCGATTTTAGCCAACGCGTACGACGAGACGGGCACGCGTGCGGGCCCTTTCGGGGGCCGCGTGCCGGGGGCCACGGGCGGGAACCGAGCGAAGGGGCGCACTGCGGGGGCGGTGTGCGGGGCGCCGATGGGCGTCGACGTGCGCCGTTGCGCGCTGTTGTGCGCCCCGTGGAGCTAGGCCGGCGGCTCCTGGTCGGTGTCCTGCCGGGGGCTCTTGGTCTCCTCCAGGAGCGAGAGCGCGAACTCCAGCAGCTCGGCGGTGAGTCCGTCGTCGTCGAGCCCCCGCCCCGCGATCCCGCTGATCTCGCCCGTACGCCGCTTGGCGAGGAACTGGAGCCCGGCCACGACGTCGTCGACGACCTCGGACTCCTCCTTGAAGAACCGCCAGTCGACCCCGAAGCCAAGGCCGAGCGCCTTGAGGATGTCCTCGGAGGGGTTGGTCACCTTCCCGGCCAGGATGTTGGAGAAGTAGCTGTGCGAGAGGGAACCCCCGCGCTCCTTGACGAGATCGGCGAAGAACCGGCCGGAGACCTTCTGCCCCGGGAAGGTCTTCTCCACCATGTACTCGACCTTCTGCTGCAACGTCGTCAGCTCGGGCGCCGGCTCGGCCGCCGGCCCCGTCGGCAGCTCGGTCGTGCGCTTCGGCTCAGGCGCCTGCTCGCCGCCGTTTCCCACTGGAACCCCCACGTTCACGTCCGCGGCCAACTGGACTTGCGCAAACACTCTACGCCACTGTTAACTCGAAAAAACGCGGACAGGGGGCCACGAGGGGAGTCCCCTGCCCGTGGGGGACTTGGTGTGTCCGGACATATGAGCAGCCCTTCGCGACGGGGGATGCACGAAGGGCTGCGGCGCCAGTATGACACTTGGTCAGCGTCCTCCGCAGCTCTCCGCGAAGTTCGCGTACGGCAATGTCGCTTTGCAGTCGCGTGAGTTACCAGTCGGTTGACAAAGGCAAACCGGTCGGACCGCCGCACGCCGGGACGTTAGCCCCGATCGGGGCACGACGCCCGCTTCCCCGCGGCCCGTCGGGCGATCCGCGCAGCTGTCCCTGGCCACGTAAGCCGAAGGCCCCGGTCCGACGACCGGGGCCTTTGACGTGCGAGTCGAACGCGGTTGGGTCAGCGGGCCACGAACTGCGTGAGGATTCCCTGCACTTCGTAGATGTCGACGCCCTTGGTGAACGTCTTCTGGACCGGCATCTGGGTCCCCGAGATCCAGATCTTGAGCTCGGCGTCGAGGTCGAACGTTCCCGCCGTCTCCACCGCGAAGTGCGTGATGCTGCGGTACGGAATCGAGTGGTACTCCACCTTCTTGCCGGTGATCCCCTGCTTGTCGACCATGATCAGCCGACGGTCGGTGAAGAGCATCGTGTCCCGGATCAGCAGGTACGCGGCGTGCACCTGCTCGCCCTGGCCCAGCAGCCGCGCGTACTCCTGCTGCGCCGCCGCGGGATCGATCGCGTGCGCGTTTCCGAACAGTGCCACGAAGGCCCCCACCCCTATGTTGCCGAGCGCCATGTCTCGCGCGCTCGGAAGTTGAACGCTGTTCGAAACTGTATACCGCCTGTATACGGCGCCCAAAGGGCTGCTGATGCGGGTGTGTCCCCACGAACCTAGACTGGCGACGGCCGGAAAATCCCGATTCAGGGAGATGTGCTCCATGTCCAAACGAGGCAACAAGCGCCGCGCCCGCAAGAAGAAGGGCGCGAACCACGGCAAGCGCCCCAACGCCTTATTCCCCGCGCTCGATTCGTGTGCGTGGGCGCGAGAGAGCCCCAGGCCGTCGGCCTGGGGCTCTCTCATGCGTACGGACTCGTGCCTTCGGATCGCACGTGCCACGCGGGGAGGTGTCAGAACGAGAACACGCGCGAACCCTGGGACTTGCGTACGCAGTCGTTGGCGTAGACGCGCTCGTAGGAGACGCGCTTGCCCTGCCAGACGCCCTCCGCCGTCACGACCACGGGGTTGTACTCCCGTGTGCAGATGCCCGCCGTGTTCTCGGGCAGCCTGTCGAAGTCACCACGGGACTGACGGAGTTGCCCGCAGGCACCCTCCGCGTCCGGGTGCGTCCCGGCCGCCGTGGGCTCGCAGGCGAGGGTCACGGCCCGCTCCACCGTCGTGTCGGCCGAGCTCTCGCCATGGCCCACGGTCAGTACCAGGGCCGAAGGGGCGTAGAGGGAGGCGGGCGCGGGGGCAGGCTGGGCGACGGCGGCGGTCAGCGGCCAGCCAACGGCTGTGGCCGCCAGCGCAATCGTCGCTGCCCAGCGTGCGGTGGTTCGCATTGTGTGCATCCTTCCGCTCGAATTTGTGCCTGATCGGTGAACGCGAGTCTTGCGGCTACGTCGCCGAAACACACATCGACCCCATGGATTTCGGTAACGTTACGTGCTCAATTAGTGGCGAGAAGTGACGCATGGGGAACGGGTGTTCCCAGGATCTGCGTGCTGCAAACGCTTTCTCCACCCCGAGTTGGCCGGATCCCCCGCTTCGACGAACGGCTTGAACCCCCGGCCTCGTGCCGCCGTGGATCAGACCGCGACGGGGATGGCGACTCCAGGCCTGCCAGGCGAGGTGACGGAGGGTCAGCTGGTGGCGAGGAGGGCGAGGACCGCGAGCGAGCCGGCGAAGACGACGGTGTGGCGGATGTTCTGCAGGTAGGGCATGACCCAGCGGGGGAAGCCCTGCTCGGCGGCGGTGAGCATCGCCTTGACGTCGATCCGCCGGAGCTCGCTGTCGTCGCTCCTGGCGAAGGCGGCGGCGACGGAGGCCGTGGCGGTGAGATTGCTGTAGAGGATCACGCAGTTGATCAGCAGTACCACGGGCTGGAGATACCAGGAGAGGGTCTCGCCCCAGCTGTTGCCGAAGAGGTTGAGGGCCGCCAGCGAGGTCATCGTGAGGGCGATGCCGAGCGGCGCCCAGGTCTCGTGGCCGCCGGCGTCGAGCCGCATCCCGTTCTCGGCCATCACGGTGGTGCGCACGCCCTGGCGGCCGAGCTCGTTCTCGACGGCGCTCTGGGCACGCGCCCCGTAGCGGGCCCGGACGAGCGGGATGGAGATGAAGGCGAGGGCGATCAGGAGCTGGAACAGGGCGGTGGTGGTGCTGGACATGCCGGTCTCCTTCGAGGGCTTCGTGCGGGCCGCTTGAACTAAGTGCAAGTGCAGCTTAGAAGGCGACTTGCACTAAGTGCAAGTCCTTTCCGGGCCTCGCTTGTACTTAGTTCAACTATGGTGGGGTCATGGCACAGAACACGCTCACCGCAGACCAGATCGTCAAGGCCGCCATCGAGCTCCTGGACGCCGACGGCCTCGACGGCCTCAACATGCGCGCCCTGGGCAACCGGCTCGGCTCGGCCGCGACCGCCGTCTACTGGCACGTCAAGAACAAGGACAACCTGGTCCGGCTGGCCGGTGACGAGGTCTGGAAGGAGGTCGGACTGCCCGACATCGACGCGCTGGAGTGGCGCGAGGCCGCCACGGCCATGGCGAACAGCATGCACGCGATGATGACCCGCCACCCCTGGCTGCTCCAGGCGCTCGCCGCTCATCTCCTGTACGGCCCGGCCAAGTCGCGCGTCGACGACCACATGATCGGCCTCTACGAGAAGGCCGGCTTCACCGGCGCCGAGGCCGACCAGGCCGTCGCCACCGTCTTCACCTTCGTCCTGGGCAACGCCGCGGGCGCCGCTGCCACGATCTCCCTCACCCGCAGGCTCAGCCGTAACGGCGGCGACCCGGAGGCGCAGATCTCCGAGAGCCTGGCAGAGGCGACGGAGATCGCGCGGGGGTACCCGCGGCTGCGCGCCCGTATCGAGTCCGCGAGCGGGACGGACTACAACGCGGCTCCCGACAACACCTTCGCCTTTGGCCTCAACGCGATCTTGAATGGCCTGGAGCAGCAGCTTGCGACCGGCTGAGGGCCGCCCGTCACATTCGGCGGACGGGCTCCGTCAAGGTGGCGGGGGGCGAGGAGAGGGCCAGATGGAACCGATACGACGGATGGGGCGGACAGGGCAGATGGAACCGGGGGACGTGCAGGGCGCGAGCGAGCACACCGAGGCCACGGAGCACACCGAGCACCCCGAGCACATCGAGCTCAGGGAGCCGACGGAGCCAGGAGAAGCGGGTGAGCCCAGGCAGCTCGGCACGCCGAGGGACCGGGCCTACGCCGACGCCCTTCTCGCTGAGCGATTCCAGGCCCACCGCAGCCACCTGCGGGCGGTCGCCTACCGCATGCTCGGCTCGCTCAACGAGGCCGACGATGCCGTACAGGAGGCGTGGATCCGGCTCAGCCGCTCCGGGACGGACGGCGTCGAGAACCTGGGCGGCTGGCTGACCACGGTCGTCGGCCGGATCTGCCTGGACATGCTGCGCTCCCGTACCTCGCGCCGCGAGGAACCCCTCGACGAGCCGGGGGTACGGCTGCCCGATCCGGTCGTCGGCGCCGGGGACGTGATCGACCCCGAACACGCGGCGCTGCTCGCCGACTCCGTCGGCCTCGCGCTTCTCGTCGTCCTGGACACGCTGGCCCCCGCCGAGCGGCTCGCGTTCATCCTGCACGACCTCTTCGCCGTCCCCTTCGACGACATCGCGCCCATCGTGGGCCGCACCCCCACCGCCACCCGCCAGCTCGCCAGCCGCGCCCGCCGCCGGGTCCAGGGCGCGGCCCCGGCGCCCGACTGCGACGTCCCGCGCCAGCGCGAGGTCGTGGACGCCTTCCTCGCCGCCGCCCGCGGCGGCGACTTCGAGGCCCTCGTGGCGGTCCTCGACCCGGACATCGTGGCCCGCTCCGACGGTGGCGCCCTGCGCCCGGGCATGCTGATCCGCGGCGCCGCGGCGGTGGCGGGTCAGGCCATCACCTTCGCCCGCTTCGCCGAGGCGTCCGTACCGGCCCTGGTGAACGGGGCGGCCGGAGTCCTCGCGATGGCGGAGGGCCGTCCGATCTCCCTCATGGCGTTCACGATCCGCGACGGAAAGGTCACGGCCCTGGACATCCTCACCGACCCGGAGCGGCTGGCCGCCCTCGACCCCGAGCCCTTCACCGGCTGAGCGGGAACGCCTCCGGGGCGCGGTGCGGCCGTACCCCGGGCGGCGCTCCCGGCGGGCCTCACTCACCGAGGCGTACGAGCGCGAGCGTGATGTTGTCGGGCCCGCCGGCCTCCATGGCCGCCTTCCACAGCTCGAAGGCGGCCCGGCCGTCGTTGTGCACCCGCAGCACGGCGCCGATCTCCTCGTCCGGCACCGGGTCCGTCAGCCCGTCGCTGCACAGGAGCCAGCGGGGGGCGTCCGCGCCCGTCTCCAGGGCCGTGACGTGGGGCGTGACGGCGATGGGCCGTGTGCTGCCGCCCAGCGTCTGCGTCACCGCCGACGTCGTACGCCGTCCCGGTGGCGGCGGCGGGCTGTCGTCCACGCTGACCTGCCGGAACCTATCGCCGGACGCGTCGTACACCCGGCTGTCGCCGACGTTGAACGTGAGCGGCGACCTGCCCCGTACGACCATCCCGGCGACCGTGGTCCCCATCGTGGCCAGCTCGGGCCGGCCCGCCGCGGCCGCGTACAGCTCCTCGTTGCACAGGTCCAGGGCCTCGCGTACGGCCTCCGCCCCGTCCAGCGACGGGCCGAGCGCGGCCAGCTGCCGTACGACCAGCGCACTGGCCACCTCCCCGGCGGGCTGCCCGCCGAGCCCGTCCGCGATCGCCACGACGAGCGGGGTGCCGAGGGGGAAGAGAAGAGTCTGCGGGTTCTCGGTGACGGTGCCGCACAGCGTCCACGGGCCGATGACCAGGCTGTCCTCGTTGTGCTCGCGGACGAGCCCGGCATGGCTCAGGGCAGTCACGGCGATGTACGGCACGACGACCAGCCTCTCCCGAGGGCGTCACCCCCATTGTCCCGCGCGGGCGCGACCACGGCTCCCCGACCACGGCTCCCCACGGCCCCCGGGCCCGCAGCGCCAAGGCCTCCGGCCCCCCGGCCACGGCTCGGCATGCGGCCTCCGGTCACCGGGAGCACGCTGGTCGTGAACGCGGGGGAGTCGTGGAAAGGATGGTCGGCGATGTTCGCAAGGCTGAGCACCTACCAGGGTTCACCGGTCCCGCCCGAGGGAGACCTGGCCGCGCTGTCGGAGGCGATCGTCCAGCAGGTCCAGGAGCTTCCCGGCTTCGTCGGGGTGTACTACCTCGTCGACCGGGCCACCGGACAGGCCAGGTCGATGACCCTGTGGCAGGACGAACAGACCATGCGGGCGAGCGAAGAACGCGCCCACGAGATCCGCGAGCAGACCGCGCAACGGGAGGGCCAGCGGATCGTCTCGGTCGAGCGCTTCGAAGTGGCCTTCAGCCATCTGAACACCTGACCCGCTCCCCATGAATCCCTGACCCGCTCCGATCCGGGGGCGGAGGCGCCGGAGCCCGCGGGAGGAGCAAACCCCTTCCCTCAATGCGCACTTGTGAGCGCTGTCACCCCGGTGCTCCGATGGCGGGACGGCCCGCGGGGGGCGCGGCCGACAGGAGCGACCGGGGGGTGGGGGTGCGATGCGCGAGCTGCGGGTCACCTCGTGGAAGCGGCAGGGCCACGACCGTCTCTACGTCAACCTCCCGGACGGCACCGCTGTCGCCTGGGCCGACCGTACGACCGGGGAGATCACCTTCCTCGACCGCAAGTACGGCGACGCGGCGGTGGACGCCCTGGCCCGGCAGGACCCCGGTCCGCCCCAGTCGGGCCCGACGGCCGCGCCGATCCCCGACTCCCTCCCGCCCCTCACCCCGGACAACGACCTGGCCGCCGAACGCCCCGGGACCGGCCTCCTCGACCGGATCGCGGCCCGCGTCCTGGGCCGCAGACCCGGGCGGGCCGCCGAGGCGCGGGTGGGCGCCGAGCTGGACCGGCTGACCAAGAGGGGCTGGCACGTCCTGCACGCCGTACCGCTGCCCGACGGGCCGGACCTCGAGCACCTGCTGATCGGCCCCGGCGGCGTCTTCACCATCCACACCAGGCACCACCCCGAGAAGGCGGTGTGGGTCGGTGACGACACACTCCGGATCGACGGCGCGGACCCCCAGCCGTACGTTGCCGACCTCCGCGCCGAGGCCCGCCGCGTCGCCGCGGCGCTGGAACGGCACTGCGGCTTCCGCGTACCCGTACAGCCGGTACTGGTCTGGGTCGACGTGTCCAAGCTGGACGTCGTCCCCACGCAGCTGGAGGTGAGGGTCTATCAGGAGCGCCAAGTGGCTTCCCTGGGGCCGATGTCGGGTGCGCTCGACCCCGCGCAGGTGGAGCGTGTCCACACCGTGGCCCGCGACCGCCGCTGCTGGCTGACCGCCTGAGCCGGGCCCTTGACCGCGGCTGCGGCGCCCCGGCTCAGCCCGGCTCGTCCACCACCGTGACCCCGGCCGCGAGCATCCGCGCGACGACCAGCTCCGCCAGATCGTCGTCGCACATCAGGTGCGCCATCGGCCGGTCGCCCTTGCTGACCGGCAGATAGGAGTCACCGGCCCGGTGCAGCTCCCAGTCGTCCCGCTCGGTGGTCCACATCCCCTCGTACGCCGACAGGTCCCACTCGCTCACGATTCTTCTCCTCGCGACTTCAGCAGCGGACCAATGAGCCGGTCTTCAGGGTGGACTTGTCGCTGAAGATCCAGCCCTCGGTGCTCGTGCCGTCGATACGGGCGTAGATCCACTTGTTGCCGTGGGCATTGGTGACGTAGCAGTGGTAGTGGACCTTCACGCCGGACTTGACCGCGGTCACATAGGAGCACTCCGAGTACGGCCCGGTGTAGAGGTGGGTGCCCTGGGACACGTAGCCGTATCCGTCGCTGTTGTTCTGGCGCGCCCAGCCGGTGCAGGCCGTCGACACCGGTGTGGGCTCCTTCACCGTCGAACTGGGCGTGGCCTTGGGGGAGGTGGACGCCGTGGCCGACCCGTCGTCCTTGGGCTTCGTCGTGGGGCCCTTCGTCGTCCGGTCCTCTTCCTTCTCCTTGGAGGGAGACGGCTGGGCGGAGGAGCTGGGAGACGCGGCGGACGACGGGGTGCTTCCCGCGGACGGCTGCGGGCTGTCCGCGGGCGAGCTGACGCCGGGCGACGACGGCTGCGCGACGTTCGTGGCCGGGGCGTCTTCCCTGGCCGTCAGGGCATACGTGATTCCGCCACCCGCGGCGAGGAGCGCGACGGCGGCCACGGATGCGGTGAGCGTGCGGCCGCGGCGGCGTGCGCGCCGGGCCGCGATGCGGCTCGTTTCGCCGGCGGGGACTCCGGGTCCCGCGTACGGGGCGCCGGGCTGAGGGTGGACGGGGTGGGCGGCCGGGTGGGCCGGGGCGGGGCCGAAGCCGGGCGGCGGTGTCGGGATCGCGGCCTCGGTCGGCGTACGTACCGAAGACGCCTGCGGTGCCGATGGTGCGGGCGGGGCGTGCGGTGAGAGTGGTGCGACGTGCGCCGTCCCGCCCGCGGCGACCTGCTCCAGCATCGCGCGTGCCTGGTCGGCGGTCGGCCGGCTCTCCGGCTCCTTCGCCATCAGCGCTCGCAGCACGGGCGTGAGCGGACCGGCCTGCCGGGGTTCCGGCAGCGGCTCGGTGACGATCGCCGCCAGGGTGGACCACGCGGACGTACGGCGGAACGGCGCGGCGCCTTCCACCGCCGCGTACAGCGTCATGCCGAGCGACCAGATGTCCGACGCGGGCCCGGGCTCCCTGCCCTGCGCGCGCTCCGGCGGCAGATAGTCGAGGGAGCCCACGATCTGACCGCTGCGGGTCAGCTTGTCCATGGCGTCGTCGCCGGCGGTGTCCATGCTGGCGATGCCGAAGTCGGTGAGGACGACCCTCCCCCAGCCTCCGGCCGGGGGGACCCCCATCTCGCTTCGCTCGCCGCGCTCCAGCAGCACGTTCCCCGGCTTGACGTCCCGGTGCAGGACGCCGACGCGGTGCGCGGCGTCGAGCGCGTCCATCAACTTGGCGCCGATCGCGGCCACTTCGTGCGGCGGGAGCGTGCCGCGCTCGGTGAGCACGTCGTCGAGTGAGGGCCCGTGGACGAGTTCCATGACGATGACGGGAAGACCCCGCTCCTCGGTCACGTCGTGCACCGTGACCACCCCGCTGTGCCGGATCCGCGCGGCGGCCTGCGCCTCCCGCTGCATCCGGACCCGCAGACCGGCCAGCTCGTGCGGGGAGGCGTCGGTGTAGGCCCGCAGGACCTTGACGGCGACTTCTCTGTTGAGCAGCTCGTCGACGGCCCGGGCGACCACGCCCATGCCACCGCGCCCGACCACCGAGGTCACCCGGTAGCGTCCTCCGAGCAGCTGGCCTATGAGGTCCCCGGCATTCGCTTCCCCCGTGGTCACCGCACGCTCCGTTCCGCCACTTCGCTGTTGTCCACCTGGCGCCCCAGGGTAGAGGTTGACGCGCGGACGGCTGCGCCGAGGCGGCAGCTCACGAAGGTGCTCGGCCGTCCGAAGCTCCTCACTCGGCGGGGAGCGCATGCACGCAAGCGGCGCGGAACCTGTCGAGCGGGACGCGCGGGGCAGGGCGAGCGAGGGCTCGGTCGGCCGAACGACCCGGCCCCGGTGCTCGGTCCCGTACCTCGAACCGGGTGGACGGTCGCCGGGAACGGCGGCCCGGTCCGCCGGCCCGTCCTACTCCGTGGCCGGCGGCTGTGATTCGGCCGCTGCGCGGCGGTATTCGGCGTTGATGCGCTGGGCCTCCTCGAGCTGATCCTCGAGGATGATGATGCGGCAGGCGGCCTCGATGGGGGTGCCCTGGTCGACGAGTTCCCGGGCGCGGGCCGCGATGCGCAGCTGATAGCGGGAGTAGCGCCGATGGCCGCCCTCCGAGCGGAGCGGGGTGATCAGCCGGGCTTCGCCGATGGCGCGAAGGAACCCGGGGGTCGTGCCGAGCATCTCGGCCGCCCGCCCCATCGTGTACGCGGGGTAGTCGTCGTCTTCGAGACGGCCGATCGGGTCGTCTGCTGTCATTCTCACCTCTCTGGGGAACGCGTCGAGGGGCCCTGGTGCCGAACGGCACCAGGGCCCCGAAGGAACTGCACCATCTTGCCGACTCAGCGTCGCGTCGGCTTACCGTGTCCGCATCGCCGCCCTGTAGGGGCTTGGGGATGCGGGGATCGCGAATGCGTGACCGGAGACCACCTGCCTATCGATGTCCTGCGGTACCCGGGCTCGATGCTTCTCCCGGGCGATCCTGATGGCGCTTCACTCCTCCGTTTCTTCCCTGATCCAAACCGACGTACAAACTGCGGTACTGCTGGGTACTGCTCACTTCCGTACTGCTGGTACTGCTCGCGGTGGCTCCTGAACCTGCGAGCCACCCGGTCCGGTCGTCAGTCCCGTCGCCGTTCTCCAACAGCCGTGGCTTCGGAACTCCACCACCGCACCGTCCTGCGGGTACTGCCGCCCGGCGGTTCATCCCCCGCCGGGCCTTCCTTGATTCCTGTCTACGACAGAAACCTTAGCCGCGCCCCACTCCAATGTCTACTCCGGCGAACATAGATTTTGTGGGCTCACGGGTTAGGTAACCGCAGGGGCCGGCTCACGCTCATGACGGCCGGACGGCCTGGCGAATAGAATCGGCACTCATGTCGAAGCCTGACGAGTTGCTCGTTGACATCGCCGCCAAGGTCGAGTCCGGGCAGAGCAATCAGATGTCCCTGACGGTGATCACCGGTGGGGCTGTCATCACGGGGCGTTTGGCTCCCGAAGCGGCGTGGCGACAGCGTGTGACGGAGGTCTTGACGGATTCGGCCGAGCTGGGCGAGTTCGCCGACGCCTTCGACAAGCCGACCGGGGAGGACGGCCCACCGACGCATCTGCACTTCCACGTCGCCCGGATCATCCAGGGGCCGGTGGGGATCCCGGAGACGGGTGGGATGTACCGCGTCTCGATCGAGGATGTCAGCGCCTGGACCGTGGGAGATTTCAGCTACTCCGACCACTGAGTCGGAACGACGTACGAAACGGCATACGAGGAGAGGGCCCGACCGGCGTGCGCCGGTCGGGCCCTCTTCATCTGTCGCGTGCGAGATGTGTCTGTCCGTCGCTCAGACTTCCGCGAACGAGCCGAGCGGGGCGGACGCCCGACGGGAGTTGGTGCCGGGCCGGTCGTCGCGGATCGCCTGCCCGGTCTCGGCCGACGTGGCCCACTGGTGCGGCGGACAGCCCGTGGGGGTGAGCAGGTCGCGCAGCCGCACCCGGTCGGTGTAGGCGGAAGTGGCGCGGAAGGCGGTGAGCTGGGCCTCGGTGACCAGGCCGGTGCGCCGGCCGTCGTCGTGGCACGCTGTGCCTGGTTGGTGGCCCGATCAAGCCGCGGCCCGGTCGTCCGCCGACGGGCGGCGCCGCCGCGCGGGGTCGGCCAGGTGCGGCGGGCGCCAGGCGCCGTCGGGGTGGTAGAGGTTCGTGCCGGGCGGGACGATCTCGTCGATCCGGTCGAGGGTGGCGTCGTCGAGGACGAGCGCGGCCCCCTTGAGCGCGTCCTGCAGCTGCTGGAGCGTACGCGGTCCGATGATGACCGAGGTCACGGCCGGGTGCGCCAGGGGAAAGGCCACCGCCAACTCGGGCAGCGTGCAGCCGATCTGGTCGGCGAGGCGTACGAACTCCTCCACGGCGTCCAGCTTGGCCGCGTTCACCGGCAGCGTGGGGTCGAAGCGGGCCGGGGTGAGCGCGGCCCGTCCGCTGCCGAGGTCGACGGGCCGGCCCTTGCGGTGGCGGCCGGTGAGGAAGCCGGAGGCGAGCGGGCTCCAGGTCAGCGCGCCCATGCCGAGCCGCTGAACGACGGGCAGGACGCTCGCCTCGACGCCCCGCGCCAGCAGCGAGTAAGGCGGCTGCTCGGTGCGGAACCGCTGGAGCCCCCGGCGCTCGGCCACATGATGGGCCTCGACGATCTCCTCGGCGGGAAACGTCGAGCACCCGAACGCCCGGATCTTTCCCGCCCGTACGAGATCGCCCAGCACACCCAGCGTCTCCTCGACGTCGGTCGTGTGATCCGGGCGGTGCACCTGATACAGGTCGATCCAGTCGGTACGAAGCCGCCGGAGGCTCTCCTCCACCTCCCGTACGATCCAGCGCCGCGAATTGCCCCCGCGGTTGCGACCCTCCCCCATCGGAAAGTGCACCTTGGTGGCGAGCACGACATCGTCCCTGCGCCCCTGCAGGGCCTTGCCGACGATCTCCTCCGACTCGCCGGCGGAGTACATGTCGGCGGTGTCGACGAAGTTGATGCCCTGGTCAAGGGCGGCGTGGATGATCCGCACGCAGTCCTCGTGGCCGGGGTTGCCGACGGAGCCGAACATCATGGTCCCGAGGCAGTACCTGCTCACTTCCATGCCGGTCCCGCCGAGAACGCGGTAACGCATTGCCGAACCCCCCTGTTGGCATGGGCCGGGCCTGGCCCCCGCCCTGGTGCGCGGGACTCTACGACTTGGAGCGCACTCCAGGGCAAGTGCTGTTCGGCTTTCAGTCCGGGGGGAGCGGTCAGCCGCCGACGGTCGGTGCCGGCGGAGTCCAGCGGCGGGTGGGGGGCACCGTGCCGGAGATGCCGTAGTCCTTCTTGAGCGTGTCCGGGATGGCGTAGTGCATGACGCGGCCGCGGGTGAGTGAGGACAGCTCGAAGACGGTGGTGAGGTGGCCGAGGCGGTCCAGGGCCCAGGCGCCGAAAGGGGAGTGGTCCTCGATCGTCTCCAGTACGCCGAGGAGGTGGGGGACGGCCTTGACGACGGTGTCCCACCGGGTGCTGGGCACGCCGAGCCAGTCGGCGCAGGTGTCGCCGGTGAGGTGGCGGATGAGGGCGGAGACGATCGGGTCGAAGAAGGTGCCGGGCACTACCTCCTCGTAGAGGTCGATGAGCTGGCGGGTCAGGTGCCTGCCCTCCTCCGAGGGACCCATGTGCCGGATCATGTACAGGTCGAGGAACCGGCGGGCCTCCTCCAGGGTTTTGGGGACGCTGTCCTGGTCGACGCCGAGCATGGCGCCGACGACGCGCCAGGCGTAGTAGTACGCCTCCGCGCCTTCGGTCGACATGTGGATGCCGAGGCGGTGCAGGCTGTCCAGTACGAGGATGGAGAAGAACATCTGCCCGCCGATCATGTCCTCCTGGCAGATCGGCACCCCCAGCGCTTCGCTGTCCCAGAGGTTCTCGCGCTTCAGGTGGTGGCGGATGGAGGCGTGCAGCAGCCGGACCTTCTGGGCGGCGGGAATGAAGCGGCTGCCGGCCTCGAAGGCGTCGGGCTGCATCAGGTAGACGGTGAACTGACCTGTCTCCGCCATGCGTTTGGAGGGGTACTTCAGCCCGTGGGTCGCCGACAGCAGCCGCGCCACGTGCGGGACGACGTAGCAGGCGGGCATGGCGGCGAAGGACAGCGCGGTGGAAACGTGCACGTTGTTGTCGATGAAGAACAGCCGGGCCTTCTCCATCTCCGCCCAGTCCACCCAGGCCGGCGGGACACGGGTCGCAGCCAAGTACTCCCGGGCGACGTCGGGCAGCCCGTCCGGCAGGGGCGCCCCGGCGGTGGAGACGTACCGCATCAGGGTGTTGAACTTGCCCACTTCCCCGCGTTCGAAGAGGGTCGCGACGGTGGCGTCGGCGAGTTCGTCACCGGCCTGCCGCAGGGCTTCCATCGATGCCTCGGTGTAGGTCATGGCGGGGCTCTCCTTGTCTTGCACAGGATCGTCGGCGTTCAGGCGGGGTGGGGACGGCGGCCGTCCTGGTACGAGCGGTCAGGACAGGCGGACCGCTGCCGAATGCGCCAGCGCGGTCAGGGCAGCGGCGGAGTGCGCCGGTACGTCCAGCTCGTGCAGGGCGTCGAGGGCCTCCCCGACCCGTACGCCGATCATGTTTTCGATGCGGTCGGGTGCCTTGAGGCGGTGCATCACCGCACGGACCGCGTCCAGGTCTTCCCCGTCCGGCTCGCCGCGTCCCAGCAGATCGCTCAGCACCTCCCGGTCGTCGCCGCTTGCGAGCCGCCACGTTTCTGCCAGCAGGGCCGTGGGCCGCCGGCCGCGCACGTCGTCGGCGTTGGCCTTGCCGGTGCGTGCGGGGTCGCCGAACAGGCCGAGCAGGTCGTCCCTGAGCTGGAACGCCTCGCCCAGCGGCAGCCCGTACGCGGTGTAGCCCTCGCGCAGCCGCGGGCCGGCCCCGGCCAGGGCGCCGCCGATCAGCAGGGGCTGCTCGACGGTGTACTTGGCGGTCTTGTAGCGGACGACCTTCAACGACGCCTCGGTGTCCGGAGCGTCTCCGGTGCGGAGGATCTCCAGGCATTCGCCCGCGACCAGCTCGCGGGCCATCACCGACCACAGCGGACGGGCCCGTGCGAGATACGCGGCGGGCAGACCACTGGCGGCGAACAACTGCCCGGCCAGCGCCATCAGCAGGTCCCCGACCAGCATCGCCAGCGACCGCGCCGAGGTTTCGGCGTGGGACTGGTGCCGTAAGGCAGCGAGCAGGGCGACATGGGCGGTGGGGCGACCGTGCCGGAGCGGGCTGTCGTCGATGAGGTCGTCGTGCACGATCGCGGCGGCGTGCACGAGCTCCATGGAGGCCGCCGCCCGCAGCAGCGCGTCGCTGTCGGGCTGTCCCGCGGCGCGCCAGCCCCAGTAGCAGAACGCCGCCCTCAGCCGTTTGCCGTCCGCGACCGCCGCCTCCAGCTGCTCGGCCACCGGACCCAGGAGCGGATCGATCGCCGCGAACCCGTCCGCCTCCTGGGCGACGAACCGGCGCAGCACCTCGTCGACACGCGCCTTGAACGCGGCCGCCTCCCACCGCTCAGACGCCACCGGCGGCCTTACGAGCCAGAGAGTGCCGCGCGAGGATCTCCAAGTGGGCCGGCGGCACGGCGGCGTACCGTTCCATCACCAGCCGCCCACGCGCCACCAGCTCGTCCCCGGCATCCGCCGTCAGCTCCCCTCCGTCCGAGCGTCGCAGCAGCCCCCGTACCGTCCCCACGGCCGAACCGACGGTACTGACCGCCAGATCGGCCAGCCCAGCCACCAACAACACCGCCCGCCCGTCCAGGCCCCCGCGGCGTGGCTCCTCCGGCGTCATGTCCATTTCCCCCACCCCTTGCGCATCCAGGCGGCGCCGGTCACGCGCCGCCCTTTCGAGCATCGCGTCACACCGCACGCGAGAGCGGAGGAACTCACGATCGAGTGATCACCTCGCTCGACCGTGCGGGACACCGCACGAGTCCTTCGAGCCTCGGCCACGGTCGTGATCGGCCACCCCGGGTACGTGAGCGGAGGCGTCACGCCCCAGGAGGTCGCCGAGACGCTGCGGACCGACAACACCATGCGGCACGGTGATCACCTACGAGACTCCCTGTACCGACCTGTCGGGCGCGGTATCAAGGTGCCATTCCCGGGCGGGGGGAGGGCTGTTGCTGTTGCTGCACGACTTGGTCGACGGCGCCGTACCGACCCTGCCTCGTGGCGGCATTGATGATCGTCTCCGGCGGTCGCGATGGCGGCGAAGGCCAGGAAGCGCTCGGCCTTGCGCTCGTGGCGGCGGTGCAGGCGGCGGCAGCCGCCCAGCCAGGACATCCTGCGCTCGATCGTCCAGCGGTGCCGGCCCGGCCGTGGGGAGGATTCGACGCGTCTGCGGGCCGGCCCGGCAGCGGTGGACGGCTCTCACCTGCTGCCCATGGCTTGCGTTCAGCGGCGGTAGTCCCGGAGGTCCATCGAGCCGATGATCCGGGCGTAGACGTCTCTTTCTGCGAGGGGGACAGCGCGGGCATAGGCGAGGACCTTGCTCTGGGGCAGGTACCAGGCTTCGACGGTGAAGGAGCGTCCGCTGGCACAGGTCACCCGCCATTCCCGGTGCAGGGCTCTGCGGCCGTCCGCCAGGGTGGTCAGGTCGCGACGCGTGAGGCGGCTCGCTATGGGCGGGGTGTCGGCGTCGAGGCTGCTTGCGCCCGGGGCGCGGCAGCCCGGCTGGCCGACCGCCCAGCCTTCGTCCAGGTCGAGGTCGAGCGGTGAGAGGTGGTGATCCGTGATGCTGCCGCCGCTGGGGCGGGAGGAGCTCACCTGGACATGGAGCTCGATGCCTCGGCAGGCGTCGGGGTGGACGCTGGCCTGACGCAGGCAGATCTGGTCCTTTGCCGCTCCGCCGTCCGCAGCCCAGGTGGCGGGGAGCGTGAGCCGTATGCCCCGGTACGAGAAGTTCTGTCGAGGCGGCTGGGACGGTGCCGGGGTGTGTGCGCTCTCGGCTGGGGAGGTTGTGGCGCTACGGGGCGAACTCGGGGACACGGCCATCGACGTCTGCGCGGGGCGTGGACCGGTGGAGCGTGCGGGGGCAGCCGGGCTGCCGGACGGGCTGGGGGCGGGGGACGGCGCGTGAGCAGCGCTCGGTGAGGAGGTGGTGTGGGCCGAGCCCGCATCCCCTGTGGTTCGGTGGCCATCGGTGCAGGCGCCGAGTGACAGGACGGTCAGGGCAACGACGGCGGCACGGCCCCGGAGCCCGCGGCGCACGGGGGTAATCATCGGTGGAAGCACGGTTTCCTCACACAGCGGTGCTCGGGGCGGTGGTGGTGGGCGCGTACTGCGCGATCAGCGCCCGTGCCGTCCCCGCCTTGTTCGAGGGCGAGCCTAGGAACCCTGGCGCTGCATGCGTACCTGTAACCCTGCAGGGTGACCCTCGGGCCGCACCGTCCGTCAGCCTGTCGCGGACGGGTGGTCCGGGCCCCGGCGCACCGAGGGCCGGTTCTCCGGAAGCAACGCCAGATGCTCTTCCCGTACGAGACCGAACCGGAGAGCGAACGACACCAGCGCGTCCTTGCGGCGATGCAGCCGCCCGTCCGGGGGCTGCCTCGTGGAGTCACGGATTCGCAGCTTGGTGCTCATCAGGTAATCGATGTGGAAGTTCACGGCCGACGCCGTGAGACCCCGGTACTCGGGCAGGGCGCACAGGCGGGTGATCACCTGCGTCGTGGTGGGGATCTGTACCGATGCCGGATCGCGCAGGCGGTGCTCGCACAGGGCCACCAGCACCCGGAAGTACTTGGCGGCGGGGTCGAGGGAGTACAGCGCGTCGGTGGGCTCGCCGAGTGTGCCGGCGGGCGTGTCGGCGGGTGCGAACCTGTGCTCGGGCGCGTAGATCTTCAGCTCGCAGGGCTCGCCCTGGGCGGGGATGATCAGCCGGGACATCTCGAAGGCGATGGGAGCGTCGAGGCGGCCGGGTGCCACCGTCAGATGCTCACCGGCGCCTTCGAGGTTCTCGATGACGAAGGCGGAGTACCGGGCCAGGTTGCTCACGGTCCAGAAGTCGCGGACCGCAGTGATCGTCCCGGCGAGCCGGGACACACCGCTGAAAGGCAGCTCGATGTCGACCGGAGTGCCGGGCGCGCCACGGCCGAAGGCGGCCGATTGGCCGGAGGCGAGCGGAACGACCCGCGAGGGGCCTTCCGGTCTTCGGTTCGGCAGCTCGATCGTCACCGTTGCCATGACACACCTCACGTCGATGTACGCGTACGCCTCCCGCTGCGACGCTGAAGAGTGGGTACTCCGGGTGGGCCGGCCGCCGTCGGTGCGGGCGTGCCGTGACGTCCGCCGCAAAGCGTGGAAGGCCGCTGGCCGGGCTGGAGGCGAACAGGGTAGCGTGCGCGTGCCGCGGGGAGGGTTCGCCGGGACTCTCAGGCGCCCGGCACCCGGCGCCCGGCACTCGGGCTCGCCGCCGGAGCAGGGCGGACTGCTCCGTGATCGTGCAGCGCGCGGTCAACTTCGACGATCGACAACGGGACGTGACGCAGTGGGCCAGGACGGTCTCGCGCCAGGCTCCGCACCGGAGCACCGCGGGCATGCGGAGGCCGCGCCGACGCCCTGGCCGGGTGAGGAGAACCGGGGGGACGAACGCGGCCCGGTGGTCGAGGGCTGGGCGGTCGCGGCTCCGGAGGGTTACCGCATCGGTGAGTGGCGCCTGACCGAACCCATCGCGTCGGGTAGCTGGAGCAGTGTGTACGCGGTGCGGCGAGCCGACGGCTCGGGGGAAACCGAGGCGGCGGTCAAGCTCATGCCCGGCGGGCGGCTGACGCCCGCGCACCAGGCGACGCTGCGGGCCATGGCCACCAGGGAGAAGCGCCGGGCCGCCGCCGTCAGCTCGCCGGGGCTGTTGCGCATCCACGACGTACATGTCATCCACGATCCGGCGCATCCGCACCTGGACGGAGTCACCGCCCTCGTCATGGAGCGAGCCCGCTCCTCCCTGGCGGAGCTCCTCTCCGCCGCCCCGGGTGGAGCCCCCCTGCCGCAGGCGCACCAGCTCCTCACCGACATCGCGACGGCGATCGACTCCCTGCACGCGCAGGGCTGGGTGCACGCCGATCTGAAACCGGGCAACGTCCTGATCATGGCGGACGGGCGCGCGGTCCTCGCCGACTTCGGTCTGGCGGCGGAGCTCGACGGCACCCATGCCTACATCGAGCCCCTGGGCACTCCGGACTACCTGCCCCCGGAATGGTGGTCCTCGCACGCCACCGCCTACGGCGTCGAGGTGCGCGCCACCCGGGACATCTGGGCGTTCGGCATTCTGGCCACGCAGATCCTCACCGGGGGCCGTCACCCGTTCCCGGGAGCCACTCCGGGAGCGCGAGCGTCCCATGTGCGCTCGTCGGATCAGCTCCCCCAATTCCCACCGACGCTGCCGCAGGCGTGGAGGGACCTCGTCCACGCCTGCCTGGACCGTGACGAGCAGTCCCGAGCCGCGCTGGTCGGGCGTCTTGCGCTCCGTACGGCCGAGGCTCGGCAGGCAGAGGGGGCGCGGAGCGCGGACGCCGACTCGCCGACCCCGCCCACCGCGGTCCCGGCAGGGCGGAGGGGGCGGGCGGGTTCTGGTTCCGTCGGGGGAAGCCGCAGCCCGAGGGCGTCGCTCATCCCCGCGGGCATCGCCGCGCTGGCGGCCGGAGTGATCGGCGTGGGGGCCACGCTGGCCGTGTCGGGTCAGACGGCCGGCCTGCTCTCCCCAGGGGCTTCTCCCGTCCCCTCCGTGTCCGCCACGCGCACGGCGCCGGCGCCGCAGGGCAGTGCGCCCGGCCTGGAGCAGAAGGGGAGCGCCCCGGATGGGCGGGGGCAGCCCTCGTACGCGTCGGAAGACGGTCCCGTATGGTCGCCCGGCCCTTTGCCCGCTGCCCTCCGGATGTCCAGCCCTGTGGCCACGACCGCCGAGTCGATGGTGGCCCTGCTACTCGCTCTCGTACCGGATTCCGCGAAGACGTCGCGGTACGAGGGGCACAACACGGACGGCCGCCTGCAGGGCCGGCTGACCCTCGACGACGGGCACGGCCCGGCGAGCGTCGTCGTCAACGTCGCCCCAGCCGACTCCGGTACAGCGCCGCAGCGTTGCGCGGACCTCTCCCCGATGACATCGATCCGGGTCATCACCTGTGCCGACCACCCGCTCCCCGGCGGCGGCTGGGCCCACATCACGTCCATCGACTTCACCGGCAACGGTGCCGACCCCAACGACCGCAACAAGATCCAGAATTCGGTCAGCATCCTGCGCCCGGACGGCGTGCAGATCCAGGCGGTTACCTGCAACGGCCCCTGCGGGGCGCTCGGCCCCGCGAACCGCCCCTCACCGCCGCTGACGACCCGTCAGCTCTATGCGATCGCGAGCGACGCCCGGTGGGGCTCCCGCATGGAGAAGGACTTCGTCGCCGACGCGGCATCCATCTCACTCCGAGGCACGGGCTCTTACTGAAGCACACTGCGGCGATGTGCGGGCCGACTCTCACGCCCAGCCTTGCTGCCTCTGTCGTGCCGCCCATGACCAGGCCCTTTAAGTGACGAGCTAACCGCGTTGTCGGCCTGACCCCCCTCCTGGAGCCTTCGTTCACCCACACCGCGGCCAAGCGCGGTGTACGCCGGCCGTATCCGTGTGCCGGCGGTCACGAAGAGGACTTCACATGGTCAAACGTCGCAGATTCCAACGCCGCGCCGCACTGGCGGCGTTGTTCGCGTCCACAGCCGTGCTCGCACTGGGCACGGCCGTCTCCGCACAGGCCAGTGGCGGCTCCTGCCGGCAGGGGCCGACGGTCACCGACTTCCTGGGAGGGCGGTTCCCCACCTCGGTCTGCCCGACATGGATCACCTCGCACGTCCGGCAGGACCCCAACGGCGGCACGGCCAGCGCCGGCGTCCTGTACGCCGGTCACAACTGGGTCGTCTGCCAGCGCATGGGCGGGACGAATCCGAAGAACGGCACGGGCGTCAACAACTACTGGCTGTACACGCAAGCCGATGTCGGCTTCATGAACAACGGCTGGGGATGGCTTCCCGCCAATGCGGTGAGCTACGGCGGCGACTGGGAGCCGATACCCGGCGTTCCGATGTGCGGCATCGGTGTCGGCGGCCGATGAGGCGCCCCGCGCGTAAGGCCCGACCGGACGCATCCGTATACGGAACGGACCTGTTCCACGCTCCACGGCACCAACGTGCCACACCGTCGGCCAAGCCCGGCCGCCACACCCCGAGAAGCTCGCGCGACAGGAGATGGTTCGTGCACACCACACCGCTCGTGAAGACTCGGCGCACACATCTTTCCCTCATCCCGCTGCTCATGGCCATGGTCATCGCTCTGCTCGGCCTCGGTTCCGTGCCCGCGTCCGCGCTTCCGGCTCCGGAGGAGCCGGGCGCGGTCGTCGGTGGCGCGATGTCGCGCAGCGAGGTCATCACGCGTGCTCATGCCTGGTACCAGCTGAGAGAGCGCATTCCCTACAGCCAGGAGGACTGCTACCTGACCGGAGTCGGCAGCGTCGACATCAGGTGGAGCGCCATCACGGGCGGCTGCTTCCCCTCCTACTACCGCACGGACTGTGCGGGCTTCGTCTCCATGGCACTCAACGCCACGAACAGCTTCTCCGCCTTGCCCCCGGGCGAGGGCCTCACCCGATCCGACGTCTCCCGCAAGATCAGCAAGAACGAGCTGAAGCCGGGCGATTTCCTCATGCACTTCAGCGACGTTCACGCGGAACGGCACACCCAGCTGTTCGACCGGTGGGTCGACGCCGGCAAGACGAGCTACTGGGCCTACGACTTCGGCGCATACCCGGTCAAGCATCGAAAGGAAGCCTGGACAGGCTGGTACACCCCTTATCGCTACCTCAAGATCGTCGACGACCCGGGGGACAACACCGTCTTCTACCAGGAGCCCAACACTGCTCTTCCCGTTGGCGTCAGCGCCTCCATGGTCAGGAACACCGATTACCGGTTGCCGCTCGTCGAGATCAGCGGCGGAAGCAACAGCGACGGGTTCTTCACCACGTGGGGCGATGTTCTCAACGTGCGCCGGGGGCCCTCGACCAGTGGCGCACCGGTCACCACCATCCGGGGTGGAAGCCGTGTCCGAGTGAGCTGCCAAACGCATGGCCAGCGGATCACCGCGGACGGCATCACCAATGACGCCTGGGCCTATCTCCCGGACTACGGAGGGTGGATCACCAACATCTACCTCCAAGGCCCCGCCTGGATGCCAGGCGTCCCCACCTGCTCCGGCACCCAACCCGGCTCAGGGGCCACGTTCACCACATGGGGCGACGTGATCAACGTCCGCCAGAACACCACCACCGCAAGCTCCGTGGTCACCACGGTCAAGGGCGGAACACCGGTACGGGTGAGCTGCCAAGCCCGCGGCCAGCGGATCACCGCGGACGGCATCACCAATGACGCCTGGTCCTACCTCCCGGACTACGGAGGGTGGATCACCAACATCTACCTCCAAGGCCCCGCCTGGATGCCAGGCGTCCCCACCTGCATCTGACCCCCTCCGCACCCCTCCGCCCCAGAAAGGTCACACCCATGCGCCCCAGCATCAGGCGCGCGCCGGCGACACCGCTCCGCGCCACCTTCACCACGGTCCTGTCCTGTCTCGCGCTGGCGTCCGGAGCCCTGGTCCTGACCACCGCGCCACCGGCCGCCGCATCCCCCGCCGATTGCCAGAACTGGCGCGCCCCCGACGCCGCCACCGAGAAGTGGACGGTCACCAGCACCCCGCTCACCACCGGCTACACCCTCCCGTACAACCGGCGTCAGGTCGAACTGCGTGCCGGCAACATCAATGGGGTCCAGCACGGCTGGGCGAGGATCACCGGTTACACCAAGGCCGGTGACAAGTACTGGATGGACGTCAGCCGTGACGGCGGCCGTAGTTGGATCCAGTGCGGCCCGTTCACGCTGACCCGGGAGGGGCAGAGCCCCTGGACCCCTGCGCACGCGGCGAGCCCGGACCCCAACCTCCGCTTCAGGGCGTGCGGACGTGCCGTTGACGAGGGGCAGAGCGCCTGCGGCCCGTGGTGGTGAGCAGCTCGGCGCCCAGCTCCGTGATGGTGTGCAGGACACTGGGCCCGTGGCGGCGGGTGGTGATCAGCCCCGAGTTCCGTAGCACGCCGGTGTGCTGGCTCGCCGCGGCGGCCGAGACGTCCAGGTGCCTGGCGAGCTCCGTGGTACTGCACGCGCCGTCGGTCACGATCGTCAAGGCCGCGGCTCGGGTACGGCCCACGAGTGCCACCAGGGAGGTGTGATCTCCCGCCGCCTCGTCGGCCCACAGTGCGGCCCCCGTCACCGGGTCCCGCACTGTGGGCACGCTCAGCACCGGGGCCGCGGCCTCGTCCAGAGGGTTCCAGTACAGGATCGGGCGGCGCCAGAGGAACACGGTCGGTGCGACGACGAGGCCGCGCCCGGCGAGGTGGACATCGGCGTTGCGTGGGGACCTGATCGTCAGGACGGGGGGCGACCAACAGCTCTCCGGGGGCGCGCAGACGGCCTCCATGAGCCGTTGGACCCCACCCTCCAGCATGGCGCGTGCGTACCCGGCGCGTACGCCGTCCAGGTGCGCACGGATACGTCTCGCATGCGGGGCGACAGCCGCGCGGTGGCAGGCGGTCAAGGCGTCGACCAGATGCTGCTTCGCTGCCGTGTCTCCGTCGGCGAGGCTCCGCACCCACACGGCGGAGGGGGCCGACAAGAACGTGAGGTCTTCCAGTTCTCCGCGCAACTGCGCGCGTGAAGCCGACATGAGGGTGTCGGCACCTTGCTCCACGCTTGTCGAGCCTCCGGCGAGTGTGTGCAGGTCCAGCCTCGGACCACCCGCCCCGGCAAGCGCCCGCAACGGCCCCGAGGCCGCGTCGATCCCGCCCGGGACTGCGTTCTGCCAGCCGCGGAAGGGCAGCGCCCCCCGGTTCTGCCGGGCCAGCACGGCACAGCCGTACGTCTCCGCCATCACGCCCACGCTGTCGGCAACCCGGACGCGGACCAGGTCCTCAGCGGTGAAGTGAATACGCAGCACGTCGGCCCCCCTCCCCATCCGGGCACAGTCATCGTCCGCGTGAGCATGCCGCAGCCCTGCCCCTACGTCCACCGGCCTCCACGAAGGGCTCACGGCGTACGCCGCGGCAGGTGCCGTACACCAGCGGCCGCTGCGACGGCAACGTACTGACACGCCGCCGCCTCCATCGACCGCTGGGGCACCCGCTGGATCACGGACTGCGCGCGTGGTCCGGACAACAACAAAGCCCCCGGCCTCTGGCCCGGGGCTTTCTCGTGGAGCGGGTGACGGGAATCGAACCCGCGCTGAGCTTGGGAATCACCCGGCACTTGTTCTTGCGCATGGCATCTGACCTGTGGAAACGCCCGTCGGCGGCCTCGATCCGACTGCTTCGTCGGCCCCCTTGGTGACCGCTGTCCACCTCCCCTACTGGCACGTAGCGGCGCGGGCGCGGGTGGAACTCTTGTTGCGCTCCAGATCGGCATGTGCCGTGCCGTCCCCGCCCCATGTTTCGCTCAGGCACGCCAGGCGCGCTGCTCACCTCATGACCGGGGCAATTCACCTTTAAGGGGGTAAATGGATCTATTCCTGGGCGTCGAATAAAATTGAGGTGCTCCTTGGAGGCGCCATGAAGCAGTGCAGGGAAGAGGGCCGTCATGTCTGTGGCCGGCGATCTTGAGCGCGGCCGGGCAGCCTGTGCCGTACGGGCGTGGGCGGACGCCTACAAGGCTCTGGATCTCGCGGATCACGTGACTCCCCTCGGCGCCGAGGACCTCGAACTCCTCGCCACGTCCGCCCACATGACCGGCCGCCACGAGGACATGGTCAGCGGTCTCGAGCGGGCGTACGGCTCGTACCTGGAGGATGGCCGGCCGCTGCGCGCTGTGCGCTGCGCCTTCTGGGCGGGCGCCGATCTGGCATTCAGGAGGGAGATGGGCCGCGCGGCCGGATGGTTCGGACGGGCCCAGCGGCTCGTCGAGGCCGAAGAGGTCGCCTGCGCCGAGGAGGGCTACGTCCTCATGTCGGCCGTCATGGCGCAGCGGGCCGGCGGTGACTACGCCGGCGCCTACGCAACGGCCGACCGGGCGGTCGTCATCGCGGAACGATTCGGGGACACGGACCTCCTCGCCCTCTCCCTGGAAGAGAAGGGGCACGCGTGCGTGAGGGAGGGGCGGGTCGAGGTGGGGCTCAGGCTCCTGGACGAGGCCATGGTGGCCGTCACCGCGGGGGCGCTCTCCCCCGTCCTCACCGGAGTGATCTACTGCGAGGTGATCGACGCCTGCCGCGCCGTGTACGAGCTCCGCCGCGCCCAGGAGTGGACCGAGGCGCTGACGTCGTGGTGTCAGCAGCAGCCCGACATGGTGGCCTTCAGCGGCCAGTGCCTCGTATACCGGGCCGAGATCATGCAGCTGCACGGCGCGTGGCCGGAAGCCCTCGCGGAGGCGGGGCGGGCGGGCGAGCGGTTCCGGCAGGAACGGAACGACTGGGCGGCCGCCCAGTCCCCCTACCGGCAGGCCGAGATCCACCGCCTGCGCGGCGAGCTCGCGGCGGCCGAGGAGGCGTACCGGGACGCCGCCCGCTGCGGAGGGGACCCCCAGCCCGGGCTGGCCCTGCTGCGGCTGGCCCAGGGCGACGAGAGCGCCGCGACCGGCGCGATCAACCGGGTGATCGCGGAGACCACCGAGCCGTTGAGGAGGGCGAGGCTGCTGCCCGCCTGCGTCGAGATCATGCTGGCCGTGGGGGACACGGAGGCCGCGCGCCGCGCCTGCGACGAGCTGGGGGCGATCGCCGAGAGCTACCCGAGCGGGGCACTGCCCGTGATCGCGAAGGACGTCCGTGGCAGGGTCGAGCTCGCCACCGGTGACGTACGGTCCGCCCTTGTCGCACTCCGCAGCGCGGAGCAGGCGTGGCAGGAACTCGAAGCACCGTACGAGACCGCGCGGACGCGCATGGGCATGGGCGCGGCCTGCCGTGCTCTGGGAGACGACGACACGGCGGCCCTGGAACTCGAGGCGGCCCGTGCCGTGTTCGAGCGCCTCGGAGCCGCGCCGGACGTCGCCCGGGTCGACTCGATCACCCGGGGCGCCGCGCCGGAGAAGTTCTCCGGGCACGCACCCGGGAGTATCGCCGGCCTGACAGCGCGGGAGCAGGCCGTGCTGCGCCTGGTCGCTGCCGGGAAGCACAACAGAGAGATCGCCTCCGCCCTGGTGATCAGCGAGCACACCGTCGCCCGGCACATCCAGAACATCTTCGCCAAGCTCGACGTGTCGTCGCGGACCGCGGCCAGCGCGTTCGCGTACGAACACCACCTCGTCTGACCTCAGCCGCGTGGTCAGAAAGCACCAGGCGCTCGGACGGCGGGACTTTGGTGATTCCGAGCGATGCCGGTGCGGGTCGCCGCGAGGACGCTGAGAGCGGATGGAGGTGGCGACGATGAACGACTCCCACACCGACAGCGGCATCCGTGAGCGGCTCCTCGCCGGGTTCCCCGCCACGGAACGACGCATCGACCTGGCCGGTGTCCCGACCGCTGTGCTGGAAGGCGGTGACGGTCCACCGATCGTCCTCCTGCACGGCCCCGGGGAGTTCGCCGCGACCTGGATGCGCGTCATGCCGGCCCTGATGGCGACGCACCGCGTTGTCGCTCCCGACCTGCCCGGTCACGGTGCCTCCGAGGCGGGCGAAGGCCCGTTGAAGGCGGATCGCGTCCTCGCCTGGCTGGGCGAGCTGATCGAGCGGACCTGCGCGTCCCGCCCGGTCGTGGCCGGTCATCTGCTCGGCGGCGCCATCGCCGCCCGATTCGCCTGCGACCACGGAGACCGGCTCGCCCGACTGGTGCTGGTGGACACGTACGGCCTCGGCCGGTTCCGGCCCGCCCCCAGGTTCGCCCTCGCCATGGCCCGCTTCCTCGTGCGGCCTACGCCGCGTGCGCAGGACCAGCTCATGGGGGCCTGCATGACGGACCTGGGCAGGCTGCGCGAACAGCTCGGGGACAGTATGAAGTTGCTGGAGGCGTACGCTCTCGACCGAGCTCGCGCGCCCGGCCAGAAGCCCGTTCTCCGCAGCCTCATGCCGGAGTTCGCGATGACGCCGATCCCTGAGGCCGACCTGGCACGGATCACCGTGCCCACGAGCCTGATCTGCGGGCGGCACGACCTCCAGGTGCGGCTGAAGGTCGCCGAGGCCGCGAGCGCCCGATACGGATGGCCGCTGCACGTGATCGAGAACGCCGCGGACGACCCCGCCTTCGAGCAGCCCGAAGCCTTCCTGGAAGCGCTGCGGACGGAGATCGGCAGGCCCCTTCTGCCGCGCGCCGCATGACCACTCGGGGAATGGAAGACCGACCAAGAGGAGGCAGTGATGGCGATCGCCATGCTGGTGGACAATCCACACGGCTCGCAGGAGATATACGACAAGGTCCGGGAGCAGCTGGGGATGCAGGAGAAGCCCGCGGGCGGCATCTTCCACGCGGCCGGTCCGAGCCCGACCGGTGGTTGGCGTGTCATCGAGATCTGGGAATCGGAGGACGACGCGAAGCGCTTCATCGCCGAGCGTCTCGCCCCGGCCCTCCAGGCCGCCGGCGCCTCGGGCCCGCCCCCGACGCCGCAGTTCTGGCCGATCCACAGCTACATGGCCTAGGAGTATCCGCCTACCGATATCAAAGCCCCAGGTCTCTGACCTGGGGCTTTGCAGTGCAGCGGATGATGGGAGCCGAACCCGCGCCATAAGCTTGGGAATCACCGCCGCTCGGACAGGGTGCAGAGCGTCTGACCTGCGGAAACATCCTCCGACGTGGCGCCTCCCGGGGGCCGCGGAGCACAGTCGTTGACCGCTGTTCACCGTTCCGAAGGGCACGGCTGGGGCATGGCGCCGCAGGGCGGGCGCGTAGGCGAAGCTTCTGCGGGTGGATGGGCGACAGGGGGCGGACGCCGGTGTGGCCCGGGGGCGCCTTCCCGGACGCAATCGTGGCGTCGGATCCAAGGGCTCGGTCTCCGAACTCCCCCAGTAGCCTTGTGCACGTGCACCCCTTGATGCGGTGTACCCCGGCGGGGCTGAGCACGGTGCAAGTCCCCCGAGCCCTCCGTTCAGAAGGCGGCATGAGGTCGGGCGGCAGGCCCGCGTCGTCAGCCGGGGTCGGGGAGCGCCCCCGGCACCTCCAGATCGAGTTCGCAGGGGTACTCCCGTCCCTCCCGCAGAAAGGTGAGGCGGACCGTGAGTACGCGAGCCGAAGGGGCGACGGCGGGCTGCCCGGTGATCGTGCCGTCCGTGTGGGCGCCGTCCTCGCTCAGGCCGTACGCCCCGCCCCAGTCGCTGTACTCGTTGCCGGCGTCGTCGCGGGCCTCCAGCGCCAGGAGGACGAGCGACGCGTCGTCTCCTTCAGGCAGGGGCGGCGTGACGGTGTAGCGGAGTGTGAACGAATCCTGCTTCCTGGACAGGCCGTCGACGACGAGTTCGTGGCGGCCGTCCAGGATGCGGGCGGTGGGGCGGGGCGTACGGCTGCTGTTCATGAGGTGCTCACGCGCTTCCGGGCTTCGGGCTGGCAGGTGATGTAACGGTCGGCGGCGGAGTTGGGCTTGGAGCCCTTCAGGAACCAGTAGAAGGTCAGCTTGTTGCCGGTGGCGATGGTGCCGGAGCCGCCGCCGACGTACTGGTACTTGTTCATGCTGCCGTGGAAGTTGTACGTGCTGATGGCGGTGTGCGGGCCGTACGGCGGGTTGACGGCCTTGCCGTTGACGTACGCGTACGGCATCGTCACCGTGACGGGCGAACCGAGGTTCGCGCGAGCCGTGTTGGACAGCTTGAAGCCCCAGGCCAGGGTGCCGCCGGACGCCCGCTGGAAGGTGACGGTGGACACGGCGTGGGTCCAGGTGCCGGTGCACAGCTTGTTCGCCGGCGTCCGGGCGTGGACCTCCTCCGCACGCTCGCGGGCCAGCTCCCCCACGGTCGCCGCGTCCTTGAGCGTGGTCTGGGTGAGGAACCCGCCACCGCTGTCGGACGGCTCGTCCGCCGCGGAGGCGGGTGCGGCGGCCAACGCCAGCAGGACGGCGCCGGAGGCCGCCATCGCCGCCAGGATCTTCTTCACAGGTCTCCCCCTTGATTCATGTTGATGTCGCAACTGCGGCTGGTCAGACCGCTGTTCGCGTGGCATTGCAGGAGAGTCCTGCCGGATGATCACCAAGGCGGCAATGGGCAGAGCGTATGAATCTCGTCAGGAAGAGGATGATCGGGTGAATTCGGGCGCCAGGGTGCTCCAGGCAGTGGTGCTGCTGTTCCTCGTCTACGTCGCCGTGCCGTCCTCGACCTGACGGTGCCGGGGCCGAGGGGATGAGCAAGGGCGCGCGGGCTGTGGGTGCCGGCCGCTTCGCTCCCGCCCTCCGCATCAGAAGCGCATCAGGCCTGGCGTCCCACGCGTCAGAGCTGCGTCAACCTCTCTGGCCTCCAGGCTCACGGGGGCCACCCTGAGGTGAACGGGCATGCCATTGCTTCGGCTGATCGGCCGACGGCCCATGGATTTCGGGGTGGGGTGCGATCGACATGGATGCCATCGGTGTGGCCGTCTCGTTGCTGCCCGTGTTCGTCCTCGCGACGTTCGTCGTCGTGCGGCTGCTGCTGCGGCGAGACCGCCGCCGTCCGCCGTGGGCGTGACGTGGGGCACTGCGCCGTATGGATGCCGTCAAGGGGGCCGTCGGAGGCGTATGGGCGCCGTCAACGGGGGGCGCTTTCGCGCCACGGGTGCGCTTTTCTCAGGGTGTCCGTTCCTCTCCGAGCCTCTTCTAGGAGCATGCGATGGCCGACGTGGCCTTCGTCGTCACCACGATCGCGGTGTTCGCGCTGGTGGTCCTGATCGCCAAGGGGGTGGCGAAGCTGTGACTGCCGAGAACATCATCGGCCTCGTCGTGGCCGTCGCCCTGCTGGGCTACCTCGTCCTCGCCCTCGTCAAGCCGGAGAGGTTCTGAGTACGGATATGAGCCCCGTTCTTGCTGACGTGCTCCAGGTGTCCGCGCTGATCGTCGCGCTCGTCCTCGTGCACCGTCCCCTCGGCGACTACATGGCCGCCGTTTTCACCTCCGGCAAGCACCTGCGCGTCGAGAAGTGGATATACCGCGCCGTCGGCGCCAACCCCGACACGGAGATGCGCTGGCCCGCGTACCTGCGCGGCGTGCTCGCGTTCTCCGCGATCGGCGTGCTGTTCCTCTACCTGATCCTGCGGATCCAGGACGACCTGCCCGGGTCGCTGGGCTTCGCCGCGATCACCCCGGACCAGGCGTTCAACACGGCGGCCTCCTTCGTGTCCAACACGAACTGGCAGTCGTACTCGGGCGAGTCGTCCATGGGCCACGTCGCTCAGACCGCCGGCCTGGCCGTCCAGAACTTCGTCTCCGCCGCCGTCGGCATCGCCGTGGCCGTGGCGCTGGTCCGCGGCTTCGCCCGCTCCCGTACGGGCGAGCTGGGCAACTTCTGGGCCGACCTGGTCCGCGGTGTCGTCCGCATCCTGATCCCGATCACCGTGATCGCGGCGGTTCTGCTGGTCGCGGCCGGCGCCGTCCAGAACTTCGCCGGCATCCACGAGGTCACCACCGTCACCGGGCAGACGCAGTCCATCAGCCCCGGAGCGGTCGCCTCCCAGGAGGCCATCAAGGACCTGGGCACGAATGGCGGCGGTTACTTCAACGCCAACTCGGCCCACCCCTTCGAGAACCCCAACGGCTTCTCGAACCTCCTGACGATCTTCCTGCTGCTCGTCATTCCGTTCTCGCTGCCGCGCACCTTCGGCAGGATGGTCGGCAGCGTTCGGCAGGGCTACGCGATCGTCGGCGCCATGGCCACCATCTGGTTCGTCGGTGTCGTCCTGGTGACCTGGCTCGAATACGCCCACCCCGGCACCGCCTCGCAGCTCGCGGGCGGTGCGATGGAGGGCAAGGAGCAGCGGTTCGGCGAGGGCGCCTCGTCGCTGTTCGCGGTCTCCACGACCATGACGTCGACCGGTTCGGTCAACTCCTTCCACGACTCCTTCGGCGGTCTGTCCGGCGGTGTGCTGCTGCTCGGCATGATGCTGGGTGAGATCGCGCCCGGCGGTGTCGGCTCCGGCCTCTACGGCATGTTGATCATGGCGGTCGTGGCAGTGTTCATCGCCGGTCTGATGGTCGGCCGCACCCCGGAGTACCTGGGCAAGAAGATCGGCACCCGCGAGATGAAGTACGCGGCCTGCTACATCCTCATCACTCCGGCGCTGGTGCTGATCGGCACGGCGGTCGCGATGGCCACCGGGCACGGCGAGGCCTCGATGACGAACACGGGCGCGCACGGCTTCTCCGAGGTCCTGTACGCCTACACCTCCGCCTCGAACAACAACGGCTCGGCCTTCGCCGGCTTCGGAGCCAACACCGAGTTCCACAACACGGCACTCGGTCTGTGCATGCTGCTCGGCCGGTTCCTGCCGATGGTGTTCGTCCTCGCCCTCGCGGGTTCGCTGGCGGAGCAGAAGCCCGTCCCCGAGACCGCGGGCACCCTGCGGACCGAGAAGCCGCTGTTCACCGGGCTCCTGGTCGGCACCATCATGATCATCACCGGTCTGACGTTCTTCCCGGCCCTCGCGCTGGGCCCGCTCGCCGAAGGGCTCGCGGCATGACCACCGACGTAGAGAAGTACGAGGACGACATGTCCACCACCACGACGAGCCCGGCGCCGCACGCGGACGTGCCCACCGGGCACAAGCCCGAGGGCGGGCGGGTCGGCGGGGGTCTGTTCGACCCGAAGCAGCTCCTGAAGTCCTTCCCGGACGCGCTGCGCAAGCTCGACCCGCGGATCATGGTCAAGTCGCCGGTCATGTTCGTGGTGCTGGTCGGCTCGGTGGTCACCACCGTCCTGGCGATCAAGAACCCGGGCGACTGGTTCGGCTGGGCGATCACCGCCTGGCTGTGGCTCACCACGGTCTTCGCCAACCTCGCCGAGGCCGTCGCCGAGGGCCGTGGCAAGGCCCAGGCCGACACCCTGCGCAAGGCCAAGACCGACACCGTCGCCCGCCGGATCATCGGCCCGAACGAGGAGCGCGTGCCCGGCACCGACCTGCGGATCGGCGACCTGGTGGTCTGCGAGGCCGGCGACATCATCCCCGGCGACGGTGACGTCGTCGAGGGTGTCGCGAGCGTCGACGAGTCGGCCATCACCGGCGAGTCGGCTCCGGTCATCCGCGAGTCCGGCGGCGACCGCTCGGCCGTCACGGGCGGTACGAAGGTCCTCTCCGACCGCATCGTCGTCAAGATCACGACGAAGCCCGGCGAGACCTTCATCGACCGGATGATCAACCTGGTCGAGGGCGCCGCCCGGCAGAAGACCCCCAACGAGATCGCCCTGAACATCCTGCTGGCGTCCCTCACCATCGTCTTCCTGCTCGCCGTCGTCACCCTGAAGCCGTTCGCGATCTACGCGGGCGCCGACCAGCAGACCTCGATGATCGTGCTGACCGCCCTGCTGGTCTGCCTCATCCCGACCACGATCGGCGCGCTGCTCTCCGCGATCGGCATCGCCGGCATGGACCGCCTGGTCCAGCGCAACGTGCTCGCCATGTCGGGCCGCGCCGTCGAGGCCGCGGGCGACGTGTCGACGCTGCTGCTCGACAAGACTGGAACGATCACGCTCGGCAACCGTCAGGCCGCCGAGTTCGTTCCGGTCAAGGGCACCGCCGAGGCCGAGGCCGAGGTCGCCGACGCCGCCCAGCTCTCCTCGCTCGCCGACGAGACGCCCGAGGGCCGCTCGATCGTGGTCCTCGCCAAGGAGAAGTACGGCCTGCGCGAGCGTCACCAGGGCGAACTGGCCCACGCCGAGTGGGTCCAGTTCACCGCCCAGACGCGCATGTCCGGTGTGGACGTCGACGGCCGGAAGATCCGCAAGGGTGCGACCGGCTCGGTCGTCGCGTGGGTGAAGGAGCAGGGTGGCACCGTCGCCGAGGACGCGCAGGCGCTCACGGACCGGATTTCCGAGGCTGGTGGCACGCCGCTGCTGGTGGCTGTGGAGGACGACAAGGGCGCACGCGTCCTGGGCGTCATCCACCTCAAGGACGTCGTCAAGGACGGCATGCGCGAACGCTTCGACGAGCTGCGCCGGATGGGCATCAAGACGGTCATGATCACGGGTGACAACCCGCTGACCGCCAAGGCCATCGCCGAAGAGGCCGGCGTCGACGACTTCCTCGCCGAGGCCACCCCCGAGGACAAGATGGCCCTCATCAAGCGGGAGCAGGCCGGCGGCAAGCTCGTCGCGATGACCGGCGACGGCACCAACGACGCCCCGGCGCTCGCCCAGGCGGATGTCGGTGTCGCGATGAACACGGGCACGTCGGCCGCGAAGGAGGCCGGCAACATGGTCGACCTCGACTCCAACCCGACCAAGCTCATCGAGATCGTCGAGATCGGCAAGCAACTCCTCATCACCCGAGGCGCGCTGACCACCTTCTCCATCGCCAACGACGTGGCCAAGTACTTCGCGATCATCCCCGCGATGTTCGCGGTCGCCTACCCGTCGCTGGACAAGCTCAACATCATGGGCCTGGCCTCTGCGGAGTCCGCGATCCTCTCCGCCGTCATCTTCAACGCGCTGATCATCATCGCCCTGGTCCCGCTCGCCCTGAAGGGCGTGCAGTACCGGCCGACCAGCGCCGACAAGATGCTCCGGCGCAACCTCGGTCTCTACGGCCTGGGCGGCCTGGTCGCCCCGTTCGTCGGCATCAAGCTCATCGACATGCTCCTCACCCTCATCCCCGGAATCGGCTGATCGGCTATGAACAACTCCGTAGCGAACACGGGACGCCTGGCCTGGGCCGCGCTGCGCATGCTGCTCGTCCTCACGGTCGTGACCGGCGTCCTCTACCCCCTCGCGGTCACGGGCATCGCCCAGGGCCTCTTCCGCGACAAGGCCAACGGCTCGATCGTGAACGTCGAAGGCAAGGAGGTCGGCTCCGAGCTGATCGGCCAGACCTGGGACCTGCCGAAGAAGAACCCGGACGACGAGAACGAGGTGCCCCGGCCGGACCCGAAGTGGTTCCAGCCGCGTCCGTCCAACAGTGGTTACGACCCGCTGTCCACGGGCTCCAGTCAGCTCGGCGCGTCCGACCCGACGCTGACCAAGCTGGTCGGCGACACCAAGAAGGCCGTGGCCGCCTTCAACGGTGTGCCGGAGTCCGAGGTCCCCAAGGACGCGGTCACCGGCTCGGCCTCCGCGATCGACCCGCACATCTCCCCGGAGTACGCGGAGATCCAGATCAAGCGGGTGGCGAAGGTCAACGGCCTGTCCGAGCAGCAGGTGACGAAGCTGGTCGAGGACCACACCGAGGGCCGCACGGCCGGGTTCCTCGGCGAGCCGCACGTCAACGTCCTCAAGCTCAACCTCGCGCTGAAGGACCTGGCCGCGCGCTGACGGTCCCGTCGGCAGCCTGCTGGGAACCGCCGGGGCCGGGACTCCTCCCGCCCGGCGGTTCCCGTATAGGCGGACCCCGTGCCCGACGGCGATGCCGTGAACGACGAGACGACAAGAAAGGTGGCACCCCCGATGACCCGGGTGCTGGTGGTCGAGGACGAACCGCCGCTCGTCAGGGCCCTGACGATCAACCTGCGGGCGCGCGCGTACGAGGTGGACGCGGCCTCCGACGGCACCACCGCGCTGCGGCTGGCCGCCGAGCGCAGACCCGATGTCGTCGTCCTCGACCTCGGCCTGCCCGACATGGACGGCATCGACGTGATCAAGGCCCTGCGCGGCTGGACCCGTGTGCCGCTCGTCGTCCTGTCGGCCCGGCGCACCACCCACGAGAAGGTCGAGGCGTTCGAGGCGGGGGCCGACGACTACCTCACCAAGCCGTTCGACATGGCCGAGCTCCTCGCCCGGCTGCGGGCCGCGGTGCGGCGCAACACGCCGGACGGCGCGGGCGGCGTGCTGCCGGCGGACGAGCCTCGGTCGCTCACCGTCGTCACGGACGATTTCACGGTCGACCTCGCGGCCAAGAAGGTCCGGCGCGGCGGCCAAGCGGTCCGTCTCACCCCGACGGAATGGCACCTGCTGGAGATTCTGGTCCGCAGCCCGGGGCGCCTGATCAGTCAGCGGCAGCTCCTGGAGGAGGTCTGGGGACCCACTTTCGCCACCCGGACGAACTACCTCCGCGTCTACATGGCGCAGCTCAGGCGCAAACTGGAGAAGGACCCCTCCCACCCGCGCTACCTGATCACGGAACCGGGCATGGGCTACCGCTTCGAGGGCTGAGAACGGCTGTCGCCTCCGGCCGCGTGCCTCTCCGGTCTGCCACGGAATCATCTGCTTCGACACGAAAGATCGCACCCATGGGACGCGGGAAGCTTCGGATCTACCTCGGCGCGGCGCCGGGCGTCGGCAAGACGTACGCGATGCTCTCCGAAGCCCACCGCCGTGTCGAGCGGGGCACGGACTGCGTCGTCGCCTTCGTGGAGCACCACAACCGCCCGCGTACGGAGGTCATGCTGCACGGCCTGGAGCAGATTCCGCGCCGTGAGATCGAGTACCGGGGCAGCACCTTCACGGAGATGGACGTCGACGCGGTCCTGGCCCGCCGGCCCGCCGTGGCCCTGGTGGACGAGCTCCCGCACACCAACATCCCCGGGTCGCGGAACTCCAAGCGCTGGCAGGACGTCGAGGAGCTCCTCGCTGCCGGCATCGACGTCATCTCGACGGCGAACATCCAGCACCTGGAGTCGCTGGGAGACGTCGTGGAGTCCATAACCGGCGTACGGCAGAAGGAGACCGTCCCCGACGAGGTCGTCCGCCACGCCGACCAGATCGAGCTGGTCGACATGTCGCCGGAAGCGCTGCGCCGGCGGATGGCCCACGGGAACATCTACAAGCCGGACAAGATCGACGCGGCCCTGTCGCACTACTTCCGGCCCGGCAACCTCACCGCGCTGCGGGAGCTCGCCCTGCTGTGGGTGGCCGACCGGGTCGACGAGTACCTGAACCAGTACCGCTCGGACCACGAGGTCTCGGCGATCTGGGGGTCGAGGGAGCGGATCGTCGTCGGTCTGACCGGCGGCCCCGAGGGGCGGACCCTGATCCGCCGGGCCGCCCGGCTCGCCGAGAAGGGTGCCGGCGGGGAGGTCCTGGCCGTCTACATCGCCCGCAGCGACGGGCTCACCTCGGCCTCGCCGAAGGAGCTCGCCGTCCAGCGGACCCTCGTCGAGGACCTCGGCGGCACGTTCCACCACGTCATCGGCGACGACATCCCGTCCGCGCTGCTCGAGTTCTCGCGCGGGGTCAACGCCACCCAGATCGTCCTGGGCGCGAGCCGCCGCCGCTCGTGGCAGTACATCTTCGGGCCCGGGGTCAGCGCCACCGTCGCCCGTGAGTCGGGCCCCGACCTGGACGTCCACATCGTCACCCACGACGCCGTCGGACGCGGTCGCGGGCTGCCCAAGCGGCAACGCAGCCGCCTCGGGGGCCCGCGTCTCGTGGCGGGCTGGCTCGTCGGCGTGGCCGGACCGCTCCTGCTCACCCTGGCACTGACCTCGCTCGGCAGCGGTACGGGGCTGGCCAACGAGATGCAGCTCTTCATGGCGGTGACCGTCGCGGCGGCCCTGCTGGGCGGGATGTGGCCGGCGCTCGCCTCGGCCACCGTCGGTTCGCTGCTCCTGAACTGGTACTTCACGCCCCCCGTCCACACGTGGACCATCGCCGACCCCGAGAACATCTTCGCCTTCTTCGTGTTCTTCGCCGTCGCGGCGTCCGTGGCGTCTGTCGTCGGCCTCGCGGCCCGCCGCACCCAGCAGGCCGCCAGACTGCGGGCGGAGTCCGAGACCCTGTCCCTGCTCGCGGGCAGCGTGCTGCGTGGCGACACCAGCCTGGAGGCACTCCTTGAGCGGGTGCGGGAGACCTTCGCCATGGAGTCCGTCGCCCTGCTCGAACGGACCAGCGACGTCGAGCCGTGGACCTGTGTGGGCGGTGTCGGCGCGGCACGGCCGGTCGCCCGGCCCGAGGACGCGGACGTCGACATGCCCGTCAACGACCGCCTGGCCCTGGCCCTGACCGGCCGGGTCCTGCCCGCCGAGGACCGCCGTGTCCTGGGCGCCTTCGCCTCCCAGGCCGCCGTCGTCCTGGACCGTCAGCGCCTGGTCGGCGAGGCGGCCGAGGCCCGGAAGCTCGCCGAGGGCAACAAGATCCGCACGGCTCTGCTCGCCGCCGTCAGCCACGACCTGCGCACCCCGTTGGCCGCCATCAAGGCCGCCGTCACCTCCCTGCGTGCCGACGACGTCGAGTGGTCGGAAGAAGACCGGGCCGAGCTGCTCGCCGGCATCGAGGAGGGCACCGACCGGCTCGACCACCTGGTCGGGAACCTGCTCGACATGTCCCGGCTGCAGACCGGCACCGTCATGCCGGTGTTCCGCGAGACCGACGTCGACGAGGTCGTGCCGATGGCGCTGGGCGGCGTACCGGAGGACAGCGTGCTCCTGGACATCCCGGAGACCCTGCCGATGGTCACGGTGGACCGGGGCCTCCTTGAACGGGCCGTGGCCAACGTCGTCGAGAACGCCGTCAAGTACAACCCCGTCGGCACGCCGGTCCTGGTGTCCGCCAGCGCGATCGGCGACAGGGTGGAACTGCGTGTCGTCGACCGCGGCCCCGGTATCCCCGACGAGGCGAAGGACGGCGTCTTCGAGCCCTTCCAGCGATACGGCGACGCACCACGCGGTGCCGGTGTCGGCCTCGGCCTCGCGGTCGCCCGCGGGTTCGTCGAGGCCATGGGCGGCACCGTCACGGCCGAGGACACCCCCGGCGGCGGGCTGACCATGGTGATCGCCCTGCCCAAAACGCCGTCCCACCAGCCGGTCCGGCCGGAGCTGCCGGCGGAGGCGACCACCTGAACCACGTCGGCAGCCGCCGGCCGTCAGCTTATTTCGGCGAACGCCTCCACGGCGCGGGTCTTGCCGGTGACGATGATGACGTCCCCCTTCATCACCACGGTCTCGGCGGTCGCGTGGGTGAAGTCCTCGTGGGGGCGCTTGATGCCCACTACGGTCACCCCGTGCTTGGTCCGTACCCCGCTCTGGCCCAGCGGGGCGCCCGTGATGCTGTCCGGGGTGACGGTCTTCACCAGGGCGTAGTCGTCGTCGAACTCGATGAAGTCGAGCATCCGCCCCGTCACGAGGTGGGCCACCCGCTCGCCCATCTCGTGCTCAGGCAGCACGACGTGGTGGACCCCGAGCCGTTCCAGGATCTGGCCGTGCTGGCGGCTGATCGCCTTCGCCCAGATGTTGGGGACGTTCTCCTCAAGGAGGTTGGAGGCGATCAGGATGCTGGCCTCCATGTCCGTGCCGATGCCGACCACGGCGCTGGTGAACTCGTGCACGCCGAGCTGGCGCAGCACCTCCGGGTCGGTGCAGTCGGCGACGGCGGAGTGCGTGAGCGTGTCGCTGTGGCGCTGGACGAGCGCGGGGTCGGTGTCGATCCCGAGGACGTCCCAGCCACGCCGGGTCAGCTCCAGGGCGAGGGAGCTGCCGAACCGGCCCAGGCCGATGACGGCGACCCGCTGGTCGCTCATCTCGGGGTACTGCTGGGCGAGCCGCTTGCGGCGGCGGTGGCGCAGGTGATGCAGGTAGTTACCCAATGACGGGTCGCTCCTCGGGTAGCTGGTAGCGGCGGGTCCGCTCGCGCAGGGCGAGCGCGGAGACGAGGGTGACCGGGCCGAGCCGGCCGACGAACATGAGCAGGATCAGTACGAGCTGTCCGCTGTCCGGGAAGTCGGCGGTGATGCCGGTGGACAGTCCGACGGTGCCGAACGCGGACACCGCCTCGAACAGGACGGCCTCCATCGGCGCCGAGGAGACGGTCAGCAGGGCGAGCGTGGCACCGATCACGAGGCCGACGGCCAGCAGGGCGACGGTCAGCGCTTGGCGCAGGACGTGCGGGGCCAGGCGCCGGCCCATGACGGTGGAGTTCGGTTCGCCGCGCACCTCGGCGGCGATGGCCGCGGCGAGCACGGCGAAGGTGGTGACCTTGATGCCGCCGGCCGTGCCGGCGCTGCCGCCGCCGATGAACATCAGCGTGCAGGTCATCAGCAGGGTGGAGGCGTGCATGGCGCCGATGTCGACGGCATTGAAGCCGGCCGTGCGGCTCATCGCGGAGTGGAAGAACCCGTTGAGGAGCTTCTCGTCCCAGTCGAACCGCCCCAGCGTGCCGGGATTGGTCCACTCCAGCAGGCAGGTGAGGACCGTGCCGGTCAGGAGCAGGACGAGGGTGGCCAGCAGGGTCATCCGGGTGTGCAGCGTCCAGGTGCGGCGTCCGGTGACCCTTCTGCGCGTCCGGTGCCGCAGCAGTTCGAGCAGGACCGGGAAGCCGAGCCCGCCCAGGATGACCGCCAGGGCGATGGGCAGCGTCACCCACGGGTCCTGCGCGTACGGGGTGAGGCTGTCGACGTGGAGGCCGAAGCCCGCGTTGTTGAACGCCGAGACCGCGTGGAAGAGCCCGGAGTACGCCGACTCGGCGATGGGCTGGTCGTAGCCGAACCGGAAGCGCAGCGCGAGCCAGCCGCCCACGGCGAGTTCCACGGCGAGCGTGGTCCCGGCGACGCCGAGCAGGACACGGCGTACGTCGCCGATGCCGAAGCTCTTCGTCTCCGCCGCGGCGGTCAGCTGCAGCCGGAGACGCAGCTTGCCCGAGACGAGCAGAGCGAGGAGCGAGGCCATCGTCATGATGCCGAAGCCGCCGACCTGGATCAGCGCGAGGATCACGCCCTCACCGAAGCCGCTCCAGTACGTGCCGGTGTCCACCACGACCAGGCCCGTCACGCACACGGCCGAGGTGGACGTGAACAGGGCGGTCACGAAACCGGTCGCCCCTCCGTCCTGCGAGGACACCGGCGGCATGAGCAGGAACGCGCCCAGCAGGATCACCGCGCCGAAGGCCGTGACCAGCGTCCGGGCCGGATGCACGGCGAACAGCGACCGCCGCACCGCCGTCAGCTGACCGGCCACCAGTCGGCCTCCCTCGCCTCACCGCTACGAAGCCGGGGGGCGTATCGAACCCGTCAACGAACCGGCGGCGGTCACCCTATCCCGGTACCCCGGTGCGGGCGGCGGGTGGCACGAGGCACCTCACCGAGAGGCGTTCAGAACTTCCCCGGTCGCAGTACAGCCGCCACCAGATAGCCGACCAGTGACAGGGCCACCATGAGCCCGACCCAGTTCTCCTCGCTCACCAGCGATCAACTCCCCTGTGCTGCGGGCTGCCCCGCCCGAATCCGACCCGCTCAGGAAACCGCGTGTGCCGCCGGCGCCGGGGGAGCGTTGACGACCCTCTTCCGTCGGCGCGAGCGATTCTGACGCCGCTTTGACGCGTTTCGACATGATCCGTCAGAGCGCCGTCAAAGCCGTGCGCGAAAGGCCGACCGCGCGCCGGGAAGCCCGTAGGTTCCTTCTCGGCCGCTCTGTGCCGTGGACGTCAGTGGCCTGACCGTCCCCGGGCCGCGAGGGCGCGGACGTCCTCCCATCCGGCGTCCGTGCCCTCGCGCCACGGCCCCCACCTTGGTACCGCCCCGCGGATGAGAAGGCTCCTGCCGCGTCCGCAGGCGGCCTGCACCGGCCCTCGACAGAGCCGCTGGATGGGGTGGCCCGTCCGTTCGTCCACCGGCCGCCGCCGCACGGACGGCCGGGCTACCAGAAGGTCTCCCGCGATGCGTTCCGCCGCGCCCCAGCAGGCGCCCCCGCTTCCCGCGCCGCCCCGCAACCCCGCTCCCCGGCGGTCCGGCCGCCGGCGGACCGGCCAGGGCGGCCTGCTCGACCCCGTACAACTGGTGACGTCCCTCCCGGACGCCCTGCGCAAACTCCACCCGCGCGCTGGTCCGCAATCCGGTGCTGTTCGTGGTGGCCGCCGGCTCCGTCCTGACCACCCTGTCGGCCCTGCTCGACCCGTCCGTCTTCACCTGGACGATCAGTGTCTGGCTGTGGCTGACCGTGATCTTCGCCAACCTCGCCGAAGCCGTCGCCGAGGGCCGCGGCCGGGCCCAGGCGGAGACGCTGCGCAAGGCGCGGACCGACACGGTGGCGCTGCGCCTGCGCCACTGGCGCTACGGGACGGACGTGGACCGGGCGGCGACCGAGGCCGTCGCCGCGACCGACCTCAAGCAGTTCGACGTCGTCCTCGTCGAGGCGGGCGAGATGGTCCCGGCCGACGGCGACGTCGTCCAGGGAGTGGCGTCGGTCGACGAGTCGGCCGTGACCGGCGAGTCCGCGCCCGTGATCCGGGAGGCGGGCGGCGACCGTTCCTCGGTCACCGGAGGCACCACCGTGCTGTCGGACCGCATCGTCGTCCGGGTCACCTCGCGCCCAGGACACTCCTTCATGGACCGGATGATCGCCCTCATCGAGGGCGCCGAGCGGCAGAAGACCCCGAACGAGATCGCCCTCAACATCCTTCTCTCGGCGCTGACCATCGTGTTCCTTCTGGTCGTGCTCGCACTTCAGCCCATGGCCGGGTACGCGGGCGCGGCTCAGTCCACCACCGTTCTCGTCGCCCTGCTCGTCACCCTCATCCCGACGACGATCGGCGCGCTGCTCTCCGCCATCGGCATCGCCGGCATGGACCGCCTCGTCCAGCGCAACGTCGTCGCCCTGTCCGGCCGCGCAGTCGAGGCCGCCGGAGACGTGAACACCCTCCTCCTCGACAAGACCGGCACCATCACCCTCGGCAACCGTGAGGCCGCCGCCTTCGTCCCCCTGCCCGGCGTCGACGCGGCCGTCCTCGCCGACGCCGCCCAGCTCGCCTCCCTCGCCGACGAGACCCCCGAAGGCCGCTCCGTCGTCGCCCTCGCCCAGCGGCAGTACGGCCTGACCGCCCCTGCCGAGGGCGAGCCGGCGAACCCCCGCTTCGTCGAGTTCAGCGCACAGACCCGGATGAGCGGCATCGACCTGCGCTGGGGCGACGGCTCCGGCTGCCACATCCGCAAGGGGGCCGCGGCCCAGGTGATCGACTGGGTGGAGATGTACGGCGGTACGGTGCCGGCCGAGGCCCGCACCTGGGCCGACGCGATCGCCGCCTCGGGCGGTACGCCCCTGCTCGTCGCCGTCCACGACGCCGACGGGCCCAGGGTCCTGGGCATCGTCCACCTCAAGGACGTCGTCAAGGACGGCATCCGGGAACGGTTCGCCGAGCTGCGCGCCATGGGCATCCGTACGGTCATGGTCACCGGTGACAACCCGCTGACGGCCAAGGCCATCGCGGCCGAGGCAGGAGTGGACGACTACCTCGCCGAAGCGACCCCCGAGGACAAGCTCGCCCTCATCAAACGGGAGCAGGCCGGCGGCAAGCTCGTGGCGATGACCGGTGACGGCACCAACGACGCCCCGGCGCTCGCGCAGGCGGACGTGGGCGTGGCGATGAACACGGGTACGTCGGCCGCGAAGGAGGCCGGCAACATGGTCGACCTCGACTCCAACCCGACCAAGCTCATCGAGATCGTCCGGATCGGCAAGCAACTCCTCATCACCCGCGGCGCCCTGACCACGTTCTCCATCACGAACGACGTCGCGAAGTACTTCGCGATCATCCCCGCGATGTTCACCGGGGCCCATCCGGGGCTCGAAGCGCTCAACATCATGGGCCTGCACAGCCCCACCTCGGCGATCGCCTCCGCCATCATCTTCAACGCCCTGATCATCGTGGCCCTCATCCCGCTCGCTCTGCGCGGCGTCCGCTACACCCCCGCTTCCGCGCACGACCTGCTGCGACGCAACCTCACCCTCTACGGCCTCGGCGGCCTCGTCCTGCCGTTCCTCGGCATCAAGCTGATCGACCTGATCGTCTCCTCCGTCCCCGGCATCGGCTGAGAAGCCGTCAGAAGTCCATCAGGGGAACGTCAGAAACGAGGATCCACTCTTGTCCAGGGCCACGGCCACGGCTTCGATGGGACACGTGAACAGCGCGTGGCTCCAGCTCGACCGGCCGCCTCAGCAGGCGCCGCCGCGTCGCGTGCCCCGCTGCCGTACGGGCGCGTCCGCCCTGCGCTGACGCCCGCCCGTCCGCCTGACCCGGGGCGCCGGACCGTGCGATCGGTCCGGCGCCCCGCCGTTTTCCCCACCACTTCCCAGATCCCTGGACGACCCATGTCTTCTTCCCTGTCCGGACGCACCGTTCTCGTCACCGGAGCGACCTCCGGCATCGGCTACCAGGCCGCCCGGCTGCTCGCCGATGGTGGTGCGACGGTGCTCATGCACGGCCGTACCGCCGATGAGGCGCGCGCCGCCGCCGACCGGCTCGTCACCCTCGCGGACGTACCCGCCGACCGCCTGTGCGCCTTCGGGGCCGACTTCGCCCGCCTGGAGGAGGTCGAGCGGCTCGCCACCCGGGTCCTGGCGGAGCACTCGCACCTGGACGTGCTCGTCAACAACGCGGGCATGGCCGCCCCGGAGCGGCACACGGTCACCACCGACGGCAACGAGATCGCGTTCCAGGTCAACTTCCTCGCCCACTACCTGCTCACGCACCTGCTCGAACCCGCCCTGACCAGCGAGCCGGGCGGCCGGGTGGTCAATGTCTCCTCCTCCCTCCACCGCTCCGGCTCGATCCAGTGGAACGACCCCAACCGCACCCGCCGCTACTCCCGGCTCGCCGCCTACGCCCAGTCGCAGCTGGCGCTGACCGTCTTCGCCGCCGACCCGCGCGTCACCGCCGTCTCCGTCCACCCCGGCGTCTGCACCACCAGCCTGATGCCGCTCTACGCGCACGAGGGCGAGTCGCCGGCCGAGGGCGCCGCACACGTCGTACGGCTCTGCGACCCGGCCACCGAGATCGTCAACGGCGCCTACTACGACCGCGATCAGCGTGTCCCCCCAGCACCCGTCGCCACGGAGCCGCGCACCGTCAAGCGCCTCACCAAGCTCGCCGACCTCCTCGTCGGCCACACCGCCTGAAGGAGCACCCTGCCATGTCCAAGCGCGCCCGCATGAAGAAGGACCACCGCAAGAAGAGGGCGAACCACGGCCGCAAGGCCGGCCGGCGCTGACCCCGGGGGCGGCCCGTCCCCTGACCGGCCGCCCCCGCCATCCGTAACGGAGACACCCGTGATCCCTCGTCCCGCCCAGCAACCACCGGCCCCCGCCCGGGCGTTTCCGACCGGGGCGCCCGGCACCGGTGCCCTCGTCGAGCACGCCCTCGCCACCGGACACGGCCGATGGTGGACCGACCGCGCCGTCCGGCCCCGCGCCGTTGCCGTCACCTGCGGAGGGCACGCCAGCCCCCGGGAGGTCTAGACAACGACGAAGG
>NZ_BMQQ01000026.1:51528-54867 GCF_014648195.1 Streptomyces purpureus | reverse complement strand
TGACCTGGGCCTTCTCTCAAGAGCGGGTGACGGGAATCGAACCCGCGCTCTGAGCTTGGGAATCACCCGGTACTTGGGTGGGTGTATACCGTCTGACCTGCGAGAACGATCACTGGCGACCTTGCGTCGGTCGACTCGGCGAAGCCTCTGGTGACCGCTGTTAACCGCCCCTACTGGCACGTTGTGGCACGGGCTTCCGCTCAGGGGCCGGTTGAGGCGTGGACCTCTCCCGGAGGGTGCCGCCGGGCCTTCCAGCGTCGTCGGGCCCGGTCGCCGGTTTCGCCGAGGGCGACCAGTACGGCGGTGGACGCGGCGCTCGGCGCGAGGCCGGCCGGGTTGCCCGTCGCGTGTCCCAGGAGCCAGAGGGTCAGGGTGAGCGCGGCCCACCAGGCGGTGAGCGATACGGCCTCACGTCGCGCGCGGCTGGTCCGAGGTGCTGTGGCGGACACGGCGTCAGGAGCCCTCACGCGGGGTAGCGGCCGGGCGGCGCTGACGTAGAAGGGTGGCGACGCCCAGAACCAGGCAGCCGGCGACGGCGAGGGCGCCGCCGGCCGCCGTGCAGGCGAGTGTGATGTCGGGAGAAGCGCCGAGCAGGCGCGGGATCGCGTTGACGGGTGCGGTGGCATAGATCAACAGGAGGGCCCAGCCACGCGTCCTTACGGGAGCCAGTCGTCGGCGCAGACGCTCGGGGACTCGGCCGGCGGCCATGGCCAGGCCCGCCGGCAGCACCGTGAGGGAGAAGAACGTGAGACCGATCCACTGCCATGTCATGAGGGCTGACTCCTGGGGGTGCATTCACAGCTCGGCCGTGTGGGCAGCCGGTGACTGTCGCGGTGATGACGCCGCACGGCGGGCGGGCGCGTGATGGTGACCCTATCGATGCCGCGGAAGGCCGGGGCAGTGGGCCGCGCGGCCTGGTGCCGCGCGGAGAGCCGGTGATCAGCAGCGCCACGGCGACGCCGAGTGCCACCACTTCCGCAGGTCTTCGGGCTGATCGGCGTGGTCGCCGGCCGTCGGGTCCTGCATCGCGCCCGGCGGGCCGGGGCCGTCGTAGCCCTGTCGCGGGGTTGTCTCACGGGCTGCTCGGCACGCCTGCGTTCGCGAGGATGTCGTGTGCCGGCAGCGCCGTGCTCTGGGCGGCGGTCAGACCGGAGACCGCCAGGTGGGCGTCCACGATCCGGAGGCCGGCCGCGTATCCGGCGAAGTCAGGCAGTCCGACGGGCTGGTGCCCCATGTGCTGTGCAGTGGCGTCGCCGTACACGTAGGCCGGCAGGTTCTGCATCCCGGCCACATCGATCCCGGCCGCGACCTTCTCGCAGACGTCGTCCAGTTCCGGGCCGGACAGCGCCGTCGCCCAGGGCCCCATGGCCGACTCGCCCGCCAGTTCACGTACGAACGGCTCGGCCAGCCCCTCGCCCACGACCTGCTCGCCGATCGTGACCGTCATCGGGTTCCAGACCACACTGGCGTAGCGCACGTTGTGGTGGGGCTCGTGCGCGGCGACGGAGCCGATTTTCGCCAGGCTGGTCGCGGTTGGCCACATGGTCAGCTGGATCGCCCCGGGGATGCCCCCCATACCGAGATAGCCGGCATTGCGGACCGTCAGCAGGGCGCCATCGGGGTCACCGAGGACCAGGACTACATCCACGGTCTCGGCGCTCTTGACCCCCGGAACCGCGCCGCTCAGTCGCTCCCACGCCGCCGCGAGGCAGTCCTCGATCCGGTCCCACACACCCGCGTCCCGCATCTGCCCCAGGGCCGCCAGATAGCGCGGGTCCTCACGGTCGATCCGGAAGCTGCTGCCCATCTGGTGCATCTGCACCACATCCACGTCCACCGTGGACATCACGCTCTGCAGGCCAGTCGGAGTGTGAGCCGCTCCTCGGGGCGCCTCGTGCTGATCGTGAGAGCTGATTGCGTCCCGACTGGCCAGCGCATTCTGCAGGGCCTGGTGGAAGGTCTCCGGCATTGATGCCACGACTGCGATTGTCGCGACCGGCCGGCATGGGGCCCTGTGCTTGCCCGCTCCGTGCGCACGGTGCAGCCCGTGCGCACGGGGCGGCTCGGACAGTGCACCCGGTTCATGACCCTGGCCGCGGCCGTATTCGACCACGTCGGCGTCACCGGTGGACGCCATCACCGAACGGTTCGGCGGCGATTTCAAGTGCTACGAGATCACCTGCCCCCCAGCTGCACGACCTCATCCCCCGGGGTGCCGACGCCCGCAACATCGACCGCACCATCGGACACCGCGCCCTCGGCCGTCTGGTCCTGCGCCCCGACGCCGGACGCCGCTTCGGCGGCCGCTACGTGATCGAACGGTACTGCCGCCACACCAGGGCGTATCTGCAGCGGGTCGTCACGGTCGCCGCAGAGCGGATCGTGGCCGCCGCCATACGGCGCAGAATGCCCCAGCAGCAAAACGTGCCGGTACCGGCGCTTAACCTCTCCTTGGTACTCCGCCACCACACCTCGCGGCGGGCGCTGCGGTAGAGCGGGCAGGCAACCCGGCACCCGGCTACGCGGCAGCAGCAGACGCCCTCACAGCCCTGGCGGCGGCACGGATGACCCCGGCACGCCAGTAGCCCCCCGGCACCACTCCGCCCGCACCCCACCCCGAAGGCTGCCAGCCGCACCCCCGCGGACCAGTACCGTCGGCGCGCACCGCGACCGGCCCCCCACCCAAGCCCAGAAAGACACAACCCTTGACGTACGAGCCCCACCATCACCAGCAGTCACCCGTGCGGGGAGCCGCACTCCAGCGGCCCGCAGGCATGAGCACGGGTAAGAAGATCGGTATCGGCTGCGGCGGCTGCGTGGGTCTGCTGTTCCTCTTCGCCGCATGCACCGCGGTCATCGGCGTCGCGGCCGACGACACGAAGAACACCCCGAAGCCCGTCGCGTCCGTCACCGCCACGGCCACCACGCCGACCACCCCGCCCGCCACCCCGCCGTCGCCGTCGCCGTCGCCGACGCCGACGGCGACGGCGACGGCGGAGCGGAGCACGCAGACCCCGGCCAGCGCACCCGCCTCGCCCGCCCCGACCCGTACGCAGACGGCGGAGACCGGCCAGCGCAGCCATGCCCCGACCCCAGCTCCGAAGTTGTCCACGCAGGCGCCCCGGCCGACGGTCACGCGGACCCGGGAGACGACGACCGGCGGGACCGGCAGCGGGGGCAGCGACGGCGGCGGCAGCGCCAGCACGGTCAACCCCGGCTCCTACTGCTCCCCCGAAGGCGCGACCGGCCGCACGAAGGCCGGAACACTCATGCGCTGCACGAAGAAGCCCAGCGAGGACCGCGCCCGCTGGCGGGCCGCGTAACCAGGACCAGCCACAG
>NZ_BMQQ01000026.1:49600-51498 GCF_014648195.1 Streptomyces purpureus | reverse complement strand
TGGCGGCCGCCGGTGAAGCAAGCACCGGCGGCCGCCACCCCCAACCCAACCGCAAGAGATCAAGGAACCTCCCTGTGCACACCCCGAGCTTTGCCACCGACATCGACACCCGCGCCGCCCTGTTCACGGTCATCGCGGAGCGGGCCGTGAGGAATCCCGCCGCTGCCCTGCTGTCCTGGGAGTACCTGACCGCTGTGGTCGACACCTCCCGCGTGGTCGCCTACCGGCGCAGGGACAACCCGGCCGCCTCACAGCCCGAGCACTACATCCGTATCTCCCCGAGCACCGCCGGCGCCCGGTCTGTGGCCTACCTGATCATCGGGTCCGCCATCGCCGAAATCCTCCTCACCCCCGAGCAGAGCGCCGACCTCGCCGACCACCCCGCCGTCACCCTCAAGGAAAAGCAGGGGGCCGCGCCTCCCTGGCGGGCCCACGTCGACCTCACCGAAGCCGCAGGCCCGGACATCGCGGTCGAGCTGACCCGCCGCGCCCTGGCCCTGGAAACCATCCGCGCAGCCTCCGCCCGCTGACGGGCCTTGTAACGTCGGGGCCTGGCGTACATGACCGCGGTGTCCCGCCCAATCTGACGCCCCATTACGGCATTTATGGCACGCCCATGGCGCGGGCACTGATAGGTCTGGACAGCGAACAGCCCCAGGTCGCTGACCTGGGGCTTTGTCATGGAGCGGATGACGGGAATCGAACCCGCGCTATAAGCTTGGGAATCACCCGGCACTTGGGCGGCCCACATGGTATCTGACCTGCGGAAACAGCTACCGGAAGTCCTCGTCGGGCGTCCTCGCTGGACCCCTTGTTGAGCGCTGCTTACCGGCTCAACTGGCACGTTGTGGCACGCGCTGCTCAGAGCCGGGGGTCTTTCCCAGCCCTCCAATCCCTCGCGAAGGTCGCGAGACCGAAGCGGACGCACGTGAAGTGGCGCGGCAGGCGTAGACAGCGGCTGTCGGGCATCCGGGTGCCCCCGGCCAAGGGCCGGGCTCGGATCACTAACGCTGTCTCCGGCTGCGTGCCGGCGGCGCGGCGGGTCGTGACGAGCTGGTGGGTGAGTTCGCCGAGATAGACAGTGTCGTCGAGCCCGCCCGGATGTCATGCGCCCATCACGTACATCAAACTGGTACATGGGTTAGCCTTGGTACATGTCCATGAAGCGCACCAACGTCTACGCCGACCCGGAAGACCTCGCGATCATCAAGGAAGCGGCCAAGCGTCGCGGTATAAGCGAAGCCGAGATCATCCGGCAGGGCATCCACCTCGCCGCCATGGCCAACCGCGTGTGGGACGAGCCGCTGTTTTCCCGTACCTTCGCGGGCCCGGGGCGCACCCTCGCCAAGGACGAGGTCCGTGACGCCGTCGCCGACGCCGTCCAGCGTGACGCCGCCTCTGGAGCCACAGTCGCGTGATCATCGTCATCGCCGACACATCCGGCCTGTTGGCCGCGCTCGACTCCACACATCCGGAGCACGAGGCGGCGCAGGAGGCGATCATGGCCGCAGGGCTCCTGGTCATGTCTCCGCTCCTGCTTGCCGAGCTCGACCACGTGGCCACCCGTGAACTTGGCCGCGAGGCCGCGGTGAGCGCGATCGACGACATTCGCGGCTGGATACGCCGAGGCAGAGTCTCGGTGCCCGAGATCACCGAGACCCATCTGGGCGTCGCCCAATCCGTTCGCGCGCGTTACCGGGGGCTGGATCTTGATCTCGCGGACGCGGTGAACGTGTCCCTGGCCGCGGACTACGACACAGCCGCAATCCTCACCCTGGACCGCCGGGACTTCCGCGCCGTACGCCCCCTCGGACGACACAAGGCGTTCCGTATCCTGCCCGACGATCTCCCCCTCTGAAGCGGCTGCGCCCTCTGGGAGCTCAGGGCAACAAACAAGC
>NZ_BMQQ01000026.1:12393-49561 GCF_014648195.1 Streptomyces purpureus | reverse complement strand
TGACCTGGGCCTTCTCTCAAGAGCGGGTGACGGGAATCGAACCCGCGCTCTGAGCTTGGGAATCACCCGGTACTTGGACCTGAGTGTGGCCTCTGACCTGGGGAAACGTCTCCCTGGAAACCGGCTGTGGAGCGTTCCGGCCACCCCGTGTTGCCCGCTGTTTACCGCCTCTACTGGCACGTTGTGGCACGGGGTTGGAAGCGGCTCACCGGTGACCCCGAGCCTGGTGATGGCGGTACGGTGTCCGGCGCGTGCGTGAAGGCGTTGACGTCCCGGGGCCCCCGCCCGGAGGCGGGGGCCCCGGCCGCGCGACTCCGGGAACAGCCGGAGGTCAGGCCAGGCGTCGGGCTGCGAGGTTGCCCAGCTTCAGGGGCTTTTCGAGCGGTGTCTCCTTGGGGACGTACAGCCGCAGGTGGACCTTGAGGCTCTTCCCCGCCGCGATGAGGTGGTCGTCACCGGGGGTGTCCAGGATGAACCGGTGGTCCTGGCGGGCCTTGGTGACCTTCGCCGCCTCGGTCTTGACCACCGAGCCCGGTACCTCGTCGAAAAGGATGCGCCACTTCTTCACCGGCACGGGCTTGCCGGTCTGTGTCAGTTTGGCGGTGAGCGTCACCTCGAAGCTGTAGACCAGCATCGGCTTGCCGTTGATCGGTTCCTCCCAGGGGTTCTCCTGGCGAGGCTTCTGTTCGAACTGGATCGCCTCGTAGGCGGGCGGCAGCTTCTGCTCCGTGACGTCACCTCCGGCGTCCCGGATGTCCAGCTTGTCGACGTCGATCTTCCCCCGGCCCACCCGCTCCGCGGTGCCGATCAGAGTGGAGTCGATGGGCTTTTCCCGTGTCGAGGCCCGCAGGTCGACCCGGTAGACGTTGCCGGCGTTGTCGAAGGCGTAGAGCCGGCCGTGTTCCTCGAAGAAGACGGCCGAGTAGCTGGCGAACCCGGAGGAGCCAGCCTGGGCCTTGGGGAAGACGTTCTCCTTGAGTTCGACCTTCTGAGGGTTCCGGGTCGGGTCGGCCCACAGCAGGGCGCCGTTCTTCCCGTCGACCGCGTAGAGGCGCCCGTCGACGGGGTGGTAGGCCCAGTCGTACCAGCCGCCCGTGCCCGGGGGGTTCTGCAGGGTTGCCGTGACGGGGTTGGCGGTCAGGTCCAGTACCGCACTCTTGGTGTTGGGCAGGCCGCAGATCACCATCTTGTTGCCGTCCGGACTCACGGCCCCCAGCATCCAGTTGTTCTCGGGCAGGCCGGTGACTTTCTGCGGGGTGATGGTCTTCGTCGACGGGTCGATGACGAGCAGAGTGCTCTGTTCCTTCCTGCTCATCGCGTAGAGGAGGCCCTTGGGCCAGCTGTAGGCGAGCGCGTCATACCCGTTGTTGTACTCGGGCATATCGGTCTTGGTCACATCCCCTGTCAGCACGTCGAAGGTGTACAGGCTGGTGGGGGCATCACCGATCGCGAGGTAGGTGAACCGGTTGTAACGCTTTGCTGCCATGCGCTGGCTCCTGTCTGCGGGACGTCCTCGGGCGGCGGACGAGGGATCGCCCTCCCGATCACCACCAGTAGGGGCCGCGCACGTCGTCGGGGAACTCGTGAAACCCGGCATGTAGGCCATCCGGTCTCGATGGTTCACCGCAGAAACGAATGCGCCGCTGACCCGCTTGGGCTAGGGGTGGGGAGATCGATCCACTGAGCAGGAACGGGAAGGCGTCGAGCAGGGCGGCCGTTTTCAAAAGCGCCAGCACTCCCCGGGGTGGTCTGGACAGCTACGAAGCCCCAGGTCTCTGACTTGGGGCTTCGTTCACGAGCGGATGACGGGAATCGAACCCGCGCTATAAGTTTGGGAATCACCGCCGCTGGGGTGGTCGATACGGCCTCTGACCTGCGGCTATCGGCTGTATCGAGGGGCGTGGCTGCGGCGTCTGAGCGCCTGGAATGACCGCTGTTGACCGTTCTCAAGGCCACGGTTGGGGCACGTCTTTCACGGTGGTGCTTCGCGGTCGGTGTGAGTAGCGCGGATTGCCGGCGACTCGTCGCCGTCGGTGGAGCGCTGACATGGAGGATTGCTGCAGCAAGCGACCAGACGGACGGGGTGGCGTGGTCCCCGCGATGGGGAGGCACAGGGTCAGGCGTCGCCTTCTGCCCCCTCGGCTCGGATCGCCATGTCCCGCAGAACCTCGGCCGAAGGGATCGCCGGATCACCTTCGTCGTGGATCAGGGCGAGTTGAATGTAAGCCGCCGAGAAGGCGGCGGCCAACTGTGTTACGGCTTTGCCCATCTAGACAACAAACAAGCCCCAGGTCTGTGACCTGGGGCTTTGTCGTGGAGCGGATGACGGGAATCGAACCCGCGCTATAAGCTTGGGAAGCACCCGGTACTTGGGCGGGTGCACACCGTCTGACCTGCGGTAACGGCTATTGGCGGCCTCGTGTCGGTCGACTCGGCGAAGCCTTTGGTGACCGCTGTTTACCGCCCTTACTGGCACGTTGTGGCACTGGGCTTCCGTTCAGGGGCCAGTGGAGGCGTCGCGCTTCTCCGGTGGGTGACGCCGGGCCTTCCGACGTCGGCGGGCCCAGTCGCCGGTTTCGCCGATGGCAGCGATCAGTGCGGCGAACGAGGCGCTCGCCGCGAGGCCGGCCGGGTGGCCTGTCGCGTGTCCCAGGAGCCAGAGGGCCAGGGTGAGCACGGCCCACCAGGCGGTGAGCGATGGGGCCTCACGTCGCGCGCGGCCGGGCCGAGGTGCTGTTGCGGGCATGGGGTCAGGAGCCCTCGCGCGGGACCACCACAGGGCGGCCCTGACGCGTACGGGCGGTGAGGCCCAGAACCAGGTAGCCGGCGATGGCGAGTACACCGCCGGCTGCCGTGCAGCCGAGGGTCATGTCGGCGGAGGCGCCCGCTACGCGGGGGAGCGCGTTGACGGGTGCGGTGGCATAGACCAGCAGGAGGGCCCAGCCGCGTGGTCGTACAGGAGCCAGTCGGTGGCGCAGCCGCTTGGGGACTCGGTTCGTGGCCATGGCCAGGCCCGCCGGCAGCACCGTGAGGGAGAAGAACGCGAGGCCGATCCCCTGCCATGTCATGGGGGCTGACTCCTGGGGTGCAGGCATAGCGCGGCCGTGCGGGCAGCTGTGCCGAGGTTGATGACGCCGTACAGCGGACGCCGGCGTGAGGGCGACCCTACCGAGGCCGCGGACAGCCGCATCAGGGGCCGAGCCGTTTGTCTGCGCGCGCCGACACTGCCGGAGCCCGGCAATGTGCTTTCCGGCGGGGGCTGAACTGGGCGTGTCCGGGTCCTGGTTCCACCAGTGGCGCGATCGTGAACCGACCGCGCTTGAGGTCCGCCGGCAGCACCCGGCGGAGGAGATCGAGGAGATCTTCCAGTGGTCCGGGGCACCTACGGCTCGCCGAAGGTGTTCTTCGAGCCGGCTGGTTCCCTGTGCCCTGCCAGCCTAAGATGTGTGGCGATTTGTCTGGTTTTGTAGCTGTTCGGGTATTTTGAGAAGCCGACGACTGATCCCCTGGGAGTGAGTGAAGATGGCCACAGTGCTGGTGACGGGCGCGTCGGGGAACGTCGGCTCGAAGGTCGTCGGGGAGCTGCGGGAGCACGGGATTCCCGTCCGGGCCTTCGTTCGGGACCTGGGCCGTGCGGCTGCCGTCCTCGGCGGGGAAGTCGAATTGGCGCAGGGCGACTTCGCTGAGCCGGCGTCGGTCCGCCAGGCCCTGGAAGGTGTCGAGCGGCTGTTCCTGATCTGCGCGAACCACCCCCAGCAGGTCCAGTACGGGACACAGGTGATCGACGCGGCAGTGGGCGCCGGGGTCCGGCAGGTGGTCATGCTGTCCACGATCGGCGCCGAGGCTGGGTCTCCGACGACGTTCTTCGACCAGCACGGCCGGATCGAGGAGCATCTGCGCGGATCAGGAGTCCCGGCGGTGGTTCTGCGCTCCAGCCACATGATGTCGAACATCCTCGGTTCTGCCGTGACCATCCGGCAGGCCGACCGCTTCTTCCTCCCCGCCGGTGGCGCGCGGATCGCGATGATCGATCCACGGGATGTCGCCGCTGCGGGTGCCTCGGTGCTGAGCGCGGCGGTGCGGGGCGGGCGGACCTCCGTCCTCACCGGACCGGAGGCGATCACCTACGGGGATGTCGCAGGGCAGCTCTCGAATGCGCTCGGCCGCCCGATCGAGTACGTGGCAGTGCCGGACGAGGCGGCTGCCGCCGGGATGGCTCAGGCGGGCATGCCGCCGTGGCTGGCGGAGCAGGTAGTGGCCGTCTTCGGGGCACTGCGTGACGGCATCAACTCGTCCACCACGGGTGGGGTGCGGGAGCTGACCGGCCGTGAGCCGCGCGGTATCGAGCACTTCGCGCGCTGGGCGGCCCCGCTGCTGTCCGGGTCGGCCTGAGCGTCCGAAGAAGGATCAGGTGAGCGGCGCACGTGGGGCGCCCTTGCTGGAGAAGAAGCCTGCCCTCGTACCGGAGGGGAGGCGAGGGTCGGCTCGCCGCGCCCGCGCCGACCATCCCCATGTACAACAAGCACCCGACGACCCCCATGAAGCCCTTGATCCACGGCACAGCTGCATCTTCCTCATCGATCGCGTTACGCCTCCCTGCGTGACCGAACGGAATCGCAGCGCGAGAGGGCGGAGTACCCGGGCCCAGGACCAGCGGATCACCGAACCCTCCGACCTCGTAGAAGGGCCCGACGTCGTTCACTTCGACCCGTGACATGCGAGGGAGCCGTGGCGGCCGGAGTGCTCGACGGCTCGCGTGAGCCGCTCGCAGGCCGCAGCCTGGGACTGTGGACGCCGCACCAATCCCTGGGGGGATAGGGCGGGCCGCGCACCCGTGGAGGGTCCCCGGGTGCAGGGCCCGGGGCCGGTGCCGGACCCGGTGTTCAGGAGAAGACTGATGGACGGCGAGGTTCTGCACGCGCGCCTGCTGGGCAGCATGGATCTCCGCGTCGGAGATCGGCGGCTGGGGCCGCTGGACTCCGCTCGCGCGGAATCGCTGCTGGCTTGCCTGCTGCTGCACCGCGACGCGCCGCAGTCGCGTCAACACCTGGCGTTCCTGCTGTGGCCGGACTCGACCGAAGGCCAGGCGCGCACCAACCTGCGCAAGGTACTGCATACCCTGCGCCACGTGCTGCCCGAGTCGGACCGGCTGATCGACATCGGGCCGCGGAGCCTGCAGTGGCGCCCGGGGGCGCCCCTGTGGCTGGACGTGGAGCACTTCGAGCGGGCGTTGGCGGCAGGGCGGCTCGAGGAGGCGGTCGAGACATACGCGGGTGACCTGCTGGAGGGCTGCTACGACGAGTGGCTCCTCGGCGAGCGGGAGCGGCTCGCGGGTCTCCACCTGGATGCGCTGGACGAGCTTGCTCTTCGGCATGAGTGCGCCAGGCGCTGGCCGGAGGCCATCCGTTTGGCCGAGAGGCTGGTCGCCTACGATCCACTCCGCGAGGAGAGCCACCGGCTCCTGATGCGTCTGTGCCGGGCGTCCGGGGACCGTGCCCGTGCCGTGCGCGCCTACCATGCCTGCGCGACGGTGCTGGAGCGCGAGCTCGGGATCGAGCCGTCGCCGGAGACCCGTTCCCTCTACGAGTCGTTCCTGGCCGGAGTACCGCCCAGTCCACCCGTGTCGTCCAAGGCCGGCGTGAAGACCTCCGGTACGTCTCCGTACGTCGGGCGCGAGGCGGAGAAGGCCCGGTTGGCCGCCGTATGGAACACGGCGGCGGCGGGACACGCGCAGCTGGTGCTCGTCAGCGGCGAGGCGGGCGTGGGCAAGACGCGGCTGGTCGCCGAAGTGCGCGCGCGGGTCGGCGCGGTGACGGTGCCGGCCCGCGCCTACCCAGCCGAGGGCCCGATGGCCTACGGGGTCGCCACCACCTGGCTGCGCTCCCGGCCGGTCGCTGCGCGCCTGCCCAGGCTGGAACCGGCGCACCTCGCCGTGCTGGCGCACCTGCTGCCCGAGCTGGCCGCCGGCATGCCGCCGCCCGAGCCGCTGCCGGAAACGGAGCTGCGGCGGCGGCTGTACGAGGCGATCGGCCAGGCGCTGCTGGGCGCGGGTGCGCCGCTGCTGCTGATTCTCGACGACGCGCAGTGGGCGGACGCGCCATCGCTGCGCTTCGTCCACTACCTGCTGCGGGCGGCACCGTCCGCGCGGCTGCTGGTCGCGGCCACCGCCCGGCGCGAGGAATACGACGAGGGCCACCCGCTCGTCGGCCTGACCACCGCCCTCCAGGCGCGCGGGCGCTTCACCGGGATCGAGCTCGACCGGCTCGACCGGACGGAGACCGCGCGGCTCGCCGAACGCATCACCGGCACGCCGCTCGAAGCGGCCGAGTCCCAGCGCCTCTACGACGACAGCGAGGGCAACCCGTTGTTCGTCGTCGAGGCGCTCAAGCCCGACGCGCCCGCGGCCACGCCGAAGGTGCAGGCCGTGATCGCGGGGCGCCTGGCGAGGCTGTCACGGCCCGCCGCCGCGCTCGCCGGTGTCGCCGCGGCGATCGGACGCGCGTTCACCGCCGACGTCCTGGCCGCCGCGTCAGGGCTCGCGGAGGAGACCTTCGTCGGTGTGCTGGACGAACTCTGGCACCGCGGCATCATCCGCGCCCACGGCCTGGGCGCCTACGACTTCAGCCACGGCAGGATCCGCGACGCCGCCTACTCCTCGCTCGGCCCGCCTCGTCGGCGCCAGGCTCATCTCGCGATCGCCCGGGCCCTTGAACAGGCCGGGGACGCGCCGCCAGCGGCTCTCGCCCTTCACTACGACAACGCCGGCGCGACCGGTGATGCCGTCCGCTGGTACGAGCGGGCCGCGGAAACCGCCCAGTGGCTGCACGCCCACGAAGACGCCGTCCAGGCACTCGACCGCGCACTGGAGCTCTCCGACCGTCTCCCACCCGGGCCGGTCACCGCCCGCCTCCAGCTGCGCCTGCTCACCGCGCTCCCGGCACCGCTGGTGGCCTTCGAGGGCTACGGGTCCCAGCGGATGGCACGGGTGCACGCCCGCGCCCTGGGCCTGGCCGAGCAACTCGGCACCACCCTTGATCCGCCCATGGTGTGGTCCCTCGCACTCGCGGCCCTGACCCGCGGCGACTGGGCCTCGGCGCGCGCGTTCGGCGACAGGCTGCGGGCCCGCGCCGAACGTGACGACGACGAGGTGCTGAGAGTGGAGAGCGACTACATCCTGGGCATCGCCGCCTACTGGCACGGACACCTGACCACGGCGCGCACCCACTTCGAATCCGCGATGCGGCATTTCCGGCCTGCTCTGCGACGGGCCCACGTGCTGCGCTACGGACAGGACCCGGAGTTGCTCGTCCGGATGCGCCTGGCCCACACGCTGTGGCTCCTCGGCCATTCCGATGACGCCGACCACCAACAGGACCTCGCCCTGCGGGCCGCCGCCGCCGAGTCCGCCCATGCCTACAGCCGCGCGACCGTCCAGGTGTTCTCCGCGGTCCTCGCCGTGGACCGCGGCGACACCGAGCGGCTACGCCGCTGTGTCCGGATACTCCACGCCCACACACCGGATGACGCGCCCGCCCACATCCTGCTGCCGGCCCAGATGTTCGCGGGACACCTCGACGTGCTTGACGGGCGGACAGCCGGCGGACTGGAGCGTGTGCGGGCCGTGCGCGAGCAGGCGGTACGCGTCCAGGCGCCGGCACCCGGCCTGCCGGGCGTAGCCACGCGCGTACTCCTTGAGGACTACGTGGCGGCCGGCACGACGGCGGCCGGCCTCGCGCTGGCCGACGAGGCGCTGGCCATGGGACGCGGCGCGGAACTCTGGGAGGCCGAAATCCGACGCCTGCGCGCGACGCTCCTCGCAGCGCTCGGCGCTCCCGCCGACGAAGTCGCGGCAGAACTCGACCGCGCCCTCGTGGTGGCACATCGCCAGCAGGCACGCTCATTCGAACAGCGGATCCGGGAAACGCTCACGGAACGCCCTCCCGGCCATGATCGAACCCTCTGAAGTCCGAGACGACCCGAGGAGGAGCCATGACCGTCACCGATCCGGCGGCCGCGCTACGCCAGGGATTCACCGGCCAGGTGCTCCGGCAGGCGCAGCCGGGCTACGACGAGGCGCGCCAGGTCTTCAACGCGATGATCGACCGCCACCCGGCGGTCATCGCCCGATGCGCGGACACGGCGGACGTCGCGGCGGCCGTCGACGTCGCCCGGGACCACGGGCTCGTCGTGGCCGTCCGCTGCGGAGGTCACAGCGTGGCCGGGCTGAGTACCTGCGACGACGGGATACTGATCGACCTCAGCGGCCTGAAGGCCGTCACCGTCGACCCCGAAGCGCGGACCGCGCGGGCCGGCGGCGGCGTCCTGTGGGGCGAGTTCGACGCCGCCACCCAGGCGCACGGACTCCACACACCCGGCGGACGCGTCAGCACCACCGGGATCGGCGGGTTCACCACCGGCGGAGGCTATGGCTGGACGTCCTGCAAACACGGGCTGGCCTGCGACAACCTTCTCTCCGCCGAGGTCGTCCTCGCCGACGGCAGAGTGGTCCGCGCGAGCGAGCACGAGCACGCGGACCTGTTCTGGGGCATCCGCGGCGGCGGAGGAAACTTCGGCGTCGTCACCGAGTTCGAGTTCCGGCTGCACCCACTCGGCCCGACGGTCCTCGCGGGACTGACGATGTTCCCGATCGAACGCGCCGCCGAGGTACTGCGCGGCTGGCGGGACCGCGCCGACGCAGCCCCCGACGAACTCGCGACCGCCGTCGTCGTGCTCACCGCGCCGCCCGAGCCGTTCGTCCCCGAGGAGCTGCGCGGCCGCCCGGTCCTGGGTATGGCGGCCCTGTACGTCGGCGAAGCCGGCCGAGGCGTCGCCGCGGTACAACCGCTCAAGGACCTCCACCCCGTCGTCGACCTCATCGCCCCGGTGCCCTACACCGCCTTCCAGGCGGCCCTCGATCCGTCCGCGCCACGAGGCTTCCGCAGCTACTGGCGCGGCGAATACATCCGGGAGCTGAGCGACGACGCGATCGACGCGTTCCTCGCGGACGCCGTCGACCTGACCGTGCTCGGCGCACCCCTCAGTCAGATGGTCATCTTCCGCATCGGGCAGGGCGTCGCGGCGGTGCCCGACGGGACGACCGCGTTCTCCCACCGTGACGCCCGGTACCTGTTCCACCCGATCTGCATGTGGGCGGACCCCTCCGACGACAGCCGGATGATCACCGCCGCCCGCGCGTTCGCATCCGCCATGCGCCCCTTCAGTACGGGCGCCTCCTATCTCAACTTCACGCCGGAGACCGACCGAGTCCGCGACGCCTACGGAGACGACACGTACGCGCGCCTCGTGGCACTCAAGAACACGTACGACCCGGGCAACCTCTTCCGACTCAACCAGAACATCCGCCCCAGCCACTGAAGGCCGGACGGTTCACAGAGGTCTGGAAAAGAAGCAAGCCCCAGGTCGCTGACCTGGGGCTTCATAGAAGAGCGGATGACGGGAATCGAACCCGCGCTATAAGCTTGGGAATCAGTCGGCACTTGAGCCCGCATGCAGCTCCTGACCTGCGAGAACGTCCGCTGAGGAGCGTCTGCCGCCTTCCCTCTGGCGAACCCTTGTTGCCCGCTGTTTACCGCCCCTACTGGCACGTTGTGGCACGGCCTCAGACCACGCCAGCGCTGTTCTTCGCCGGTACCAGGTCGACGAGAGCGCGCAGCGTCGTCTCTGCCTCGGTGATCAGCCGGTGGACGAGTTCGGCGGCCGGGGCGATGTCCTGGACGAGGCCGGCGGTCTGGCCCGTCAGCGGGATCAGTTCGTGCGCCGTGCCGTCGCGCATCGACGCCATCACCCGGGTGCGCAACGCCCCGGCCTGTGCGGCGGCCACTTCGGGGCGGGCGTTGCCCTCCTCGACGAACCGGGTGCGCAGTGAGCGGGGGACGGTCGTGAACCCGCCCTCGGTCGGCGAGGGCAGGATCTGGTCGACGAACGTCACTTTGACGGCGTCCTGACTTGCGGCGGAGACGATGGCCGCCTTCCAGTCGTCGCTGACCTCGCATTCGGCTGAGGCCAGGAACCGGGTGCCGATGTTCACGCCCTGCGCCCCCAGGGCCAGCGCCGCGGCGATGCCCCGGCCGTCGGCGATTCCGCCGGAGGCGAGTACGGGCAGCGGCCGGACGGCGTCGACGACCTGCGGCACGAGCGCCATCGTGCTGACGTCGCCGCAGAACCCGCCGGATTCGGTGCCCTGCGCGCTGATCACGTCGACGCCGGCCTCGGCCGCGCGCACGGCCTGTTCGACCGTCGTCACCTGCTGCAGGAAGACCGCGCCGGCTTCGTGGACGCGGGCCACCAGGGCTCCCGGCTCGCCGAGCGCGAAGGAGAACACCGGTGGGGCCTCGGCCATCACCGCGCCGAAGACCTCGGGGTCGAACGGGCGGCGGGTCATGTTCAGCGCGAACGGCCGGTCGGTGAGATCCCGCAGTCGGCGCACGTCGTCACGTACCTGCGCCGGCGTGCGCAGCGTGGTGGGGACGCTGCCCAGCGCACCGGCGTCGCTGACCGCCGCGGCAAGCCGCATGCCCTGCTGCCAGGGCCCTCCGAGCGGCCCCTGCACGATCGGCACTTCGATGCCCAGTAGTCCGCACACCGGTGTCCGTAGCATCGCGCCTCCATCCCGAGGGCCCCCGAGACAGGGATGTTTCTGCTTTCAAGCCTAGGTGTGGGGGTTCCCGAATGCCTGCCGAACCGTTCGGACAGACGCAGACTCGTGCTTCGCGTGCGGGTGCGCGTCCTCGGCCGTCCTCATACGCTGCGGATATGCCGGACATGGCACTGACATCGCGGCGGCTCGGCAGCGGGCCGCCCCTGCTGGTCGTCCTCCAACTCGACCGGGACGGCTGGCGGCCCGTCCTGGAGCGGCTCTCCCGCGAGTACGAGGTGGTGGCCGTGGACCTCCCGGGCTTCGGTGACAGCCCCGCGCTCCCCGAAGGGACCACGCCCACCGTCGAGGCGCTGGCTGCCGCCGTGGCGGAGTGGCTCCCCGGTGCCGGCCTCACCCGCCCGCCCGTCGTAGGGAACTCCCTGGGTGGGGCCGTCGCCCTCGAACTGGCACGCATCGGTGCGGTCGGGAGCGCCGTCGCGCTGTCCCCGATCGGGCTGTGGACCGGACCCGAGGCCGCATACGCTCTCGGTTCGCTCCGCATCGCACACTCCATGGCACGAGCCTTCGTCGAACGCCCCGGATGGATCGCCGGACACCCGATCGGGCGCACCGTTGCCTTCTGGCAGCTCGTCGCCCGGCCCTGGCGGATCCCGGAGGCGGCAGCCGTCGGCGCGCTGAGCAACCTGGCCCGCTCGCCCGGCTTCGAGCCGACGCGGCATGCGGCGCACTCCTACCGGCTCCGAGCCTTCGCCCCCGGAGTCCCGGTCACGGTCGGCTGGGGCACCCGGGACCTGATGACCCCACCCCACCAGGCGCTCAGGGCGGCACGACTGCTTCCAGGCGCCCGGCACGTCTCACTCAAGGGCTGCGGTCACTCGCCGATGTCCGACGACCCAGAGCAGATCACCCAGGTGGTGCTCGACGCCATCAGAGGCTGACCTCTGTCGCCCTCCTTCCGGCGGACCCTCGTCGCCCGCTGTTTCACCGCTCCTACCGGCACGTTGTGGCACGGCTTTCGTGTGCGGGCTGGCCGCGCTTCCGACTCACCGGTGCCGCCTTGTTCCCTTGGGGAACGAGGCGGATGTCCAGTGAGGGAACGCCGTCGCTGTTCACTCTCGGGACACGACGTGCGGCGGAGCTCTCCTCCGCAGGCTGACGACTACGCGGATCGGGCCAAGACCTCGTGGACCTGGGCCCGAGGGGCGATCCGTGTCAGCTGAGTGGGGTGAGGTGGGCGGCCAGTTCCTGAGCTTCGGGCGAGAGCCCGGCGTGGACTTCGCGGGCGAAGGCTGTGTCGGGGCGGGTGCGGCACACCGGCAACACCCTCGCCGCCGACACCGGCGCCAAGCTGAAGGACCTGATGGTCCGCGCGGGCCAGTCCTCGGAGCGCGCCCAGCTGATCTACCAGCACTCCACCAAGGAGCACCAGCGCAGGCTCGCCGACGACATCGACGCCACCGTCCGTAGCCAGCGCACGCCGGCGGATCGTGGGTCGGGCACCAGCGCGACCGCCTCCGTGCACAGGATCGTTCCCCCGCTCGCAGCTCCTGCCGGAACGGCACGGCGGAGGTGACGCACAGGGGTGCGGTCCCGGCAGACAGCTGGGGCCGTACCCCTGCGACGTGTGTGGCAGGTCACCCGAAATGCGTCTCGGGATTCGGGACCGTTCGGCGCGCGGTGGCCGCGAGTGAGTTCGAGGCCCAACCTGACGCCCCGTTACAGCACTTATGGCACGCGAATGGCACGCGCCACAAAAAAGGTCTAGACGACGAACAAACCCCAGGTCGCTGACCTGGGGTTTCTCTATGGAGCGGGTGACGGGAATCGAACCCGCGCTCTGAGCTTGGGAAGCTCATGTTCTACCATTAAACTACACCCGCACAGCGGACCCATCGCGGTACCGCATCGTCGCACACTGTACCTCATTCTCAGGCTCCTCGGTGGAAAACACCGCGGGGCCTGTCTGCTGTTCAGGCGGTCGACGGGCGTGCGGGGGAAGGGTGTTGGGGCGTAGCGTTGGGGGCGGCGGGGCGCTTGATGGGGTGTCCTGTTCATCCCCTAATGTGGCTATCTCGTCCACGGTTTTCTGGGGAAGGGACTTGATGGACCCGATGGAGCGCACTGTCCGCTGTGCCGAAGGGCACGTCTTCACCACCACTTCGTTTCCTATGCAGCAGCTCGGGGCCGGACGGATCGGGCCCGGGCGGCTCATCCGGTGTCCGCGGTGTGCGCGGTTGCGGCATGCCGTGCCCGTGGCCGTCCGTGAGCTGCAGCAGCGGTAGCGGTACGTAGCGGGGAGTAGTGGAGGCGCGCGGGATGCTGTCCGATTGGGGCGGGCCCGCGCGCTCTGCGTATCCTCGGGGCGTGCTTCTCTCAGACAAGGACATCCGGGCCGAGATCGACGCCGGGCGGGTCCGTATCGACCCGTACGACGAATCCATGGTGCAGCCCTCGAGCATCGACGTGAGGCTTGACCGCTTCTTCCGGGTGTTCGAGAACCACCGCTACCCCCACATCGACCCCGCCGTCGAGCAGCTCGACCTGACGCGTGAGGTCGAGCCGGAGGGCGACGAGGCGTTTATCCTCCACCCCGGTGAGTTCGTGCTCGCCTCGACGTACGAGGTCATCACGCTGCCGGACGACATCGCCTCCCGCCTGGAGGGCAAGAGCTCCCTCGGGCGGCTCGGGCTGGTGACCCACTCCACCGCCGGCTTCATCGACCCCGGCTTCTCCGGGCACGTCACGCTGGAGCTGTCGAACCTCGCCACGCTGCCGATCAAGCTCTGGCCGGGGATGAAGATCGGGCAGCTGTGCATGTTCCGGCTGAGCTCGCCGGCCGAGTTCCCGTACGGGAGTGAGCGCTACGGGTCCCGGTACCAGGGCCAGCGGGGGCCGACGGCCTCCCGTTCGTACAAGAACTTCCATCGGACGCAGGTGTGAGCAATGAGTGATGTACGGGAGAACCTGACGTACGAGGGGTTCGGGCGCGCCGTGCGCGAGCTCGCGCAGACCATCGCCGACGACGGCTACGAGCCCGACATCGTGCTCTCCATCGCCCGCGGCGGTGTCTTCGTCGCCGGCGGGCTCGCCTACGCCCTCGACTGCAAGAACATCCACCTCGTGAACGTGGAGTTCTACACCGGCGTCGGCACCACGCTCGAGATGCCCGTGATGCTCGCCCCCGTGCCGAACGCGATCGACTTCTCCGACAAGAAGGTCCTGATCGCCGACGACGTCGCCGACACCGGCAAGACCCTCAAGCTCGTCCACGACTTCTGCGTCGAGCACGTCGCCGAGGTCCGCAGCGCCGTCATCTACGAGAAGTCCCACTCCCTCGTGAAGTGCGAGTACGTCTGGAAGAAGACGGACGAGTGGATCAACTTCCCCTGGAGCGTCGAGCCGCCCGTCGTGAAGCGCGAGGGGCAGGTGCTGGACGCCTGAGTCCGCGCAAGCGCAAGCGGAAGGGCCCGCCGGGTACGACGTACTCGGCGGGCCCTTTCGGCATCGTCAGGGGTACTACAGCGTGCCCAGCTTGATGATCGACAGCAGCGCGACCAGCTGGATCGCCGACGCGCCCAGTGCCTTCGGCCACGGCAGGTCGTGGGACTTGCTCACCATCGATGTGAACAGCGCGCCCGCCGCCAGCCAGGTCAGCCAGCCGATGACCTGGACCAGGCCGTTCTCGCCGCCCAGGAAGAGGGCGAAGACCAGACGCGGCGCGTCCGTGATCGACATGATCAGCATGGAGAGGCCCACCGTCGGCTGCCATGCGCCGTTGCCGCCGAGCTGGCGGGCGAGGGTGTGGGTCACCGCGCCCAGGATCAGGCTGCCGATCACGAAGCCGACGCCCGTCATCAGGGCGTACGGGATCGCCGTCGAGATCGTCGCGTTGATGGCCTCTTCGCGCGCCTGGTCGAAGCCGAAGATCGCCAGCAGGCCGTAGAGGAACGTCACGACCAGCGCCGTGCCCCACACCGCGTGGTCCCGCATCTGCCAGAACGTCGGGCCCGGGCGCATCACGATGCCGCTCAGCAGGCTCTTCCACGGCAGCCGCGGGCCCGCGGGGGCCGCCGGTGCCGCGCCGGCCTGGTACGTGGCGCCCTCGCCGTACGGGTCCTCGTCGATCCGGAACGCCTGGGTGTGGCCCGGGGTGTTCGCCGTCGAGGAGTGGGCCGGGCCGGCGCCGTACGGCGGCCGCGGGTCGTACTGCTGCCCGTACTGCGGGCCGCCGGGCTGCTGCGGCCGGCCGTAGGGGTCGCCGAAGTACTCCGGCTCGCCGTACGGCTGCCCGCCCTGGTGCCCGCCAGGGTGCCCGTGCGGCCCCTGCTGCCAGTGGGGCTGCTGTTGCTGCCCGTACGGCGGCGGGGGCGCCGCGGGCTGCCCGTAGGGCGCCTGCGGGGGCCGCTGGCCCTGCTGCGGTTGTTGTTGCGGGGTGCGGTTGTTGTCCCGGCCGCGTCCGATCCTGAATCCAGCCACGTCGTCGAACGTACCTGGTCCCGCTGTCCGCCATGTCCGGCGAGGGGAAAGACGGCCCCCTTTGCGGCTGACCTGTGACATCCCCTAGGGGAGGAGGGGCCGGAGGGACGAGAGGGCCCGTACGCCGTGAGACGTACGGGCCCTGTTCGGTCCTACCGGAGCGCTACGGCGTCAGGAGGAGGTGACCGACTCCTCCGCCGGCTGCGGCTCCTCCTCCGGCTTCGCCTTCACCGAGTCGAGCAGCAGCTGCGCCACGTCCACGACCTGCAGGCTCTCCTTCGCCTGGCCGTCGTTCTTCTTGCCGTTGACCGAGTCGGTCAGCATCACCAGACAGAACGGGCAGGCCGTCGACACGATGTCCGGGTTGAGGGACAGCGCCTCGTCCACGCGCTCGGTGTTGATGCGCTTGCCGATCCGCTCCTCCATCCACATCCGCGCGCCACCGGCGCCGCAGCAGAAGCCCCGCTCCTTGTGGCGGTGCATCTCCTGCTGGCGCAGGCCCGGCACGGCGGACATGATCTCGCGCGGCGGCGTGTAGACCTTGTTGTGGCGGCCCAGGTAGCACGGGTCGTGGTACGTGATCAGACCGTCGACCGGCGTCACCGGGATCAGCTTGCCCTCGTCGATGAGGTGCTGGAGCAGCTGCGTGTGGTGGATGACCTCGAACTCGCCGCCCAGCTGGGGGTACTCGTTCGCGATCGTGTTGAAGCAGTGCGGGCAGGTCGCGACGATCTTCTTCGCGGACTTCGGCTTCTTCGTCGACTCGTCCTCGTCGTCCTCGCCGAAGGCCATGTTCAGCATCGCCACGTTCTCCTGGCCGAGCTGCTGGAACAGCGGCTCGTTGCCCAGGCGGCGCGGCGAGTCACCGGTGCACTTCTCCTCGCCGCCCATGATGGCGAACTTGACGCCCGCCATGTGCAGCAGCTCCGCGAAGGCCTTGGTGGTCTTCTTGGCCCGGTCCTCCAGGGCGCCGGCGCAGCCGACCCAGTACAGGTAGTCGACCTCGGTGAGGTCCTCGACGTCCTTGCCGACGATCGGGACCTCGAAGTCGACCTCCTTGGTCCACTCGACGCGCTGCTTCTTGGCCAGACCCCAGGGGTTGCCCTTCTTCTCCAGGTTCTTGAGCATCGTGCCCGCCTCGGACGGGAAGGCGCTCTCGATCATCACCTGGTAGCGGCGCATGTCGACGATGTGGTCGATGTGCTCGATGTCGACCGGGCACTGCTCCACGCACGCGCCGCACGTCGTGCAGGACCACAGCACGTCCGGGTCGATGACGCCGTTCTCCTCGACGGTGCCGATCAGCGGGCGCTCGGCCTCTGCCAGGGCGGCGGCCGGGACGTCCTTCAGCTGCTCCTCGGACGCCTTCTCCTCGCCCTCCATCGTCTTGCCGCCGCCGGCCAGCAGGTACGGGGCCTTGGCGTGCGCGTGGTCGCGCAGCGACATGATCAGGAGCTTCGGGGAGAGCGGCTTGCCGGTGTTCCAGGCGGGGCACTGCGACTGGCAGCGGCCGCACTCGGTGCAGGTGGAGAAGTCGAGGAGGCCCTTCCAGGAGAACTGCTCGACCTGGGAGACGCCGAAGACGTCGTCCTCGCCCGGGTCCTCGAAGTCGATCTCCTTGCCGCCGCTGGTCATCGGCTGGAGCGCGCCGAGCGCGCTGGCGCCGTCCGCGTTGCGCTTGAACCAGATGTTCGGGAAGCCGAGGAAGCGGTGCCAGGCCACACCCATGTTGGTGTTGAGCGAGACCGTGATCATCCAGATCATGGTCGTGCTCAGCTTGATCATGGCGAAGAGGTAGACCAGGTTCTGCAGCGCGCCGACGCTCAGCCCGTCGAGGGCCAGGACCAGCGGGTACGAGGCGAAGTACGCGGCCTCGTAGTGGTCGACCTGGTGCAGCGCGCCCTCGAGGCCGCGCAGCACGTAGATGGCCAGGCCGATGATGAGGATGACGTACTCGACGAAGTACGCCTGGCCCATCTTCGAGCCCGCGAAGCGGGACTTGCGGCCGGGGCGCGAGGGCAGGTTCAGCAGGCGGATGACGATCAGCGTGGCGATGCCGAGGATGGTCATCGCGCCGATGAACTCGATGTACATCTCGTACGGGATGAACCCGCCGAGCACCGGCAGCGTCCAGTCGGCCTGGAACAGCTGGCCGTACGCGGTGACGATCGTCGGCGGCAGCGTCAGGAAGCCGACCGCGACGAACCAGTGCGCGAAGCCGACGATGCCCCACCGGTTCATCCGCGTGTGGCCGAGGAACTCCCTGACCAGCGTCACGCTGCGCTGGTAGGGGTTGTCCGTCCGGGCGCCGGCCGGCACGGGCTGGCCCAGCTTGAAGTAGCGGACGAACTGGCCGATGGCGCGGGCGAGCAGCGCAACGCCGACCACGCTCAGGGTCAGCGACACAATGATCGCGGCGAGTTGCATGAGGGGCTCCTCGGGCCTGCGAGGCGGGAATCTGCAGAACGTACTAAGCGGTAACTTATTTCAGTCCGTGCTGAGAGTACCCAGATATTCCGCCGCACTGTAGCCGTGCCTGCGGTGATCTGTGTCGCTCAGGCGACCCTTGCCGCGCCCCTTGGACGGGGCCCGCCGGGCCCGCTCAGATGGGCCGTGCGGACGCCCGTGCCCATGCAGGAAGCGTACGGCTCAGAATCGCCAGATCCATCCCGAGCCAGTGATGGTCCACATAGTGGAGATCGAGCAGGGTCATCTCCTCCCACGGCAGCTCCGAGCGCCCGCTGACCTGCCAGAGCCCGGTCATGCCCGGCCGTACGGACAGCCGCCGGCGCGCCTGCCCCGCGCAGCCCTCGTCGTCGGCCGTGAGGGGGCATGGGCCGACGAGGGACATCTCGCCGCGGACGACGTTGATTAGCTGGGGGAGCCGGGCCAGGAGGCGGCTGCCGGTGCGGAACGTCAGCATCCGGAACTCCCGGCCATGGAGACCCGCCCGTACGTCCCTGCGCAGCACCCCGTCCGGGTGATCCAGGGCCCCCAGCGCGGAGAGGGCGAGCGCGGCGGCCACGGCCAGGAACGCCGGCGCCAGGACCAGCAGCAGGAAGAGGCTGCCCAGCAGGTCGAGTGCCCGCTTGGCGGTCATGCCCCGCACCTCCCGATCGTGGGATGTTTGTCCGCGTGTGTCAGGCTCTGGTCGGACTCTCTCATGGGTGAGCGGAATTCCCCGGCCGCGACGCGGCCCGCGAGGCCGGGCCGAGCCGGGCTGAGCTGGGGCTGTGTGGGGGATCTGAGTGAGGCACCCGGCGGGAAGTTGAGTCGATCCGACTCATGTCTGTTGACGCATCGGGGGCGGTCATGCATCCTTGAGTCAGTTCCACTCAAGTCAGGTCAGCTGGAGGAATTGAAATGGCACGTGCGGTCGGCATCGACCTGGGCACGACTAACTCCGTCGTCAGCGTTCTCGAAGGCGGCGAGCCCACCGTCATCACCAACGCCGAGGGCGCCAGGACCACGCCGTCCGTCGTCGCCTTCGCGAAGAACGGCGAGGTGCTCGTCGGCGAGGTCGCCAAGCGCCAGGCGGTCACCAACGTCGACAGGACCATCCGGTCGGTCAAGCGCCACATGGGCACCGACTGGAAGATCGACATCGACGGCAAGAGCTTCAACCCGCAGCAGATGAGCGCCTTCATCCTGCAGAAGCTCAAGCGCGACGCCGAGGCCTACCTGGGCGAGAAGGTCGTGGACGCGGTCATCACCGTCCCGGCCTACTTCAACGACTCCGAGCGTCAGGCCACCAAGGAGGCCGGTGAGATCGCGGGCCTCAACGTCCTGCGTATCGTCAACGAGCCGACCGCCGCCGCGCTGGCCTACGGCCTCGACAAGGACGACCAGACCATCCTGGTCTTCGACCTCGGTGGCGGTACGTTCGACGTCTCGCTGCTGGAGATCGGCGACGGCGTCGTCGAGGTGAAGGCCACCAACGGTGACAACCACCTCGGTGGTGACGACTGGGACCAGCGCGTCGTCGACTATCTGGTGAAGCAGTTCCAGAACGGGCACGGCGTCGACCTGTCCAAGGACAAGATGGCTCTCCAGCGTCTGCGCGAGGCCGCGGAGAAGGCGAAGATCGAGCTGTCGTCCTCCACCGAGACGACGATCAACCTGCCCTACATCACGGCGTCCGCCGAGGGCCCGCTGCACCTGGACGAGAAGCTCACGCGCGCCCAGTTCCAGCAGCTGACCGCTGACCTCCTGGAGCGCTGCAAGACGCCGTTCCACAACGTCATCAAGGACGCGGGCATCCAGCTCAGCGAGATCGACCACGTCGTCCTCGTCGGTGGCTCGACCCGTATGCCCGCCGTCGCCGAGCTCGTCAAGGAGCTGACCGGCGGCCAGGACGCCAACAAGGGCGTCAACCCGGACGAGGTCGTCGCCATCGGCGCCGCCCTGCAGGCCGGTGTCCTCAAGGGTGAGGTCAAGGACGTCCTGCTCCTCGACGTGACCCCGCTGTCCCTCGGCATCGAGACCAAGGGCGGCATCATGACCAAGCTCATCGAGCGCAACACCACGATCCCGACCAAGCGGTCCGAGATCTTCACGACGGCCGAGGACAACCAGCCGTCCGTGCAGATCCAGGTCTACCAGGGCGAGCGCGAGATCGCGGCGTACAACAAGAAGCTCGGCATGTTCGAGCTGACCGGCCTCCCGCCGGCCCCGCGCGGCGTCCCGCAGATCGAGGTCGCCTTCGACATCGACGCCAACGGCATCATGCACGTCACGGCCAAGGACCTCGGCACGGGCAAGGAGCAGAAGATGACCGTCACCGGCGGCTCCTCGCTGCCGAAGGACGAGGTCGACCGCATGCGCCAGGAGGCCGAGCAGTACGCGGACGAGGACCACCGCCGCCGCGAGGCCGCCGAGACCCGCAACCAGGGCGAGCAGCTGGTCTACCAGACCGAGAAGTTCCTCAAGGACAACGAGGACAAGGTCCCCGGCGACGTCAAGACCGAGGTCGAGACGGCGGTGTCGGAGCTCAAGGAGAAGCTGAAGGGCGAGGACACCGCGGAGATCCGCACCGCCACCGAGAAGGTCGCGGCCGTCTCCCAGAAGCTCGGCCAGGCGCTCTACGCCGATGCCCAGGCCGGTCAGGCCGCCGCCGGCGGTGCCGGTGACGCGGGCCAGGCCAAGGCCGACGACGATGTCGTCGACGCCGAGATCGTCGACGACGAGAAGCCGAAGGGTGGCCAGGCGTGACGGAGGAGACCCCGGGCTTCGAGGAGAAGCCTGACGTCCCCTCCGGCGCCACCCCTGACGACGCCGCCGAAGCCGCCGAGTCCCCCTCCACGGAGGAGGGCCCGGCGGCCCCGGCCGGGGACGCAAGCCAGACCGCCGGTCTGACGGCCCAGCTGGACCAGGCCCGCAGTGCGCTCGCCGAGCGCACCGGGGACCTCCAGCGGCTCCAGGCCGAATACCAGAACTACCGCCGCCGGGTGGAGCGCGACCGGGTCACCGTCAAGGAGATCGCCGTCGCGGGCCTCCTCACCGAGCTGCTGCCGGTGCTCGACGACATCGGCCGCGCCCGGGAACACGGCGAGCTCGTGGGCGGGTTCAAGTCGGTGGCCGAATCGCTGGAGACGGTCGCCGCCAAGATGGGCCTGCAGCAGTTCGGCAAGGAGGGCGAGCCCTTCGACCCGACCATCCACGAGGCCCTGATGCACAGCTACGCGCCGGACGTCACCGAGACGACCTGCGTGGCGATCCTGCAGCCGGGGTACCGGATCGGCGAGCGGACCATCCGGCCCGCGCGCGTGGCGGTGGCCGAGCCCCAGCCCGGGGCGACGCCGTCCGCCAAGGACGAGAAGAAGGCCGACGAGGAGAGCGGTGGCCCCGACGAGGGCTGACGCAACGATCGTCCGGAAGGAGGGACGTCGATGAGCACGAAGGACTTCGTCGAGAAGGACTACTACAAGGTTCTCGGCGTCCCCAAGGACGCCACGGACGCCGAGATCAAGAAGGCCTACCGGAAACTCGCCCGCGAGAACCATCCGGACGCCAACAAGGGTGACACCAAGGCCGAGGAGCGCTTCAAGGAGATCTCCGAGGCCAACGACATCCTCGGCGACCCGAAGAAGCGCAAGGAGTACGACGAGGCCCGCGCGCTCTTCGGGAACGGCGGCTTCCGCCCCGGGCCCGGCGGCGGCTCGTTCAACTTCGACCTGGGCGACCTCTTCGGCGGCGCCCAGAGCCCCGGCGGCGCCGGGGGCTTCGGCGGCGGCCTCGGGGACGTCTTCGGCGGACTGTTCAACCGGGGCGCGGGCGGCGCGGGTACGCGTACCCAGCCGCGCCGCGGCCAGGACATCGAGTCCGAGGTGACGCTCAGCTTCACCGAGGCGGTCGACGGGGCCACGGTCCCGCTGCGGATGTCCAGCCAGCAGCCCTGCAAGGCGTGTTCGGGCACCGGCGACAAGAACGGCACGCCGAGGGTCTGCCCGACGTGTGTCGGCACCGGCCAGGTCTCGCGCGGTTCGGGCGGCGGCTTCTCGCTCACCGACCCGTGCGTGGACTGCAAGGGCCGGGGCCTGATCGCGGAGACGCCGTGCGAGGTCTGCCACGGCAGCGGGCGCGCCAAGTCCTCGCGGACGATGCAGGTCCGCATCCCGGCGGGGGTCTCCGACGGGCAGCGGATCCGGCTGCGCGGCAAGGGCGCGCCGGGCGAGCGCGGCGGGCCGCACGGCGACCTGTACGTGGTCGTCCATGTCGACGCCCACCCGGTCTTCGGCCGCAAGGACGACAACCTCACCGTCACCGTCCCCGTCACCTTCGACGAGGCGGCGCTCGGCGCCGAGGTGAAGGTCCCGACGCTGGGCGGCCCGGCGGTCACGCTGAAGCTGCCCGCGGGCACGCCCAACGGCCGCACGATGCGGGCCCGGGGCAAGGGAGCGGTCCGCAAGGACGGCACCCGCGGCGACCTGCTGGTCACCGTCGAGGTGCAGGTCCCGCAGACGCTCGGCGACAAGGCGAAGGAAGCGCTGGAGTCGTACCGCGAGGCGACCGCGGGAGAGGACCCCAGGGCAGAGCTGTTCCAGGCCGCGAAGGGAGCTTGACGTCATGGACAGCCGACCAGGGCGCAGCCGTAATCCGTATGAACTGACCGACGAGACGCCGGTGTACGTGATCTCGGTGGCGGCCCAGCTCTCCGGCCTGCACCCGCAGACGCTCCGGCAGTACGACCGCCTCGGCCTGGTCTCCCCGGACCGCACGGCCGGGCGCGGCCGGCGCTACTCGGCCAGGGACATCGATCTGCTCCGGCAGGTGCAGGCGCTGTCCCAGGACGAGGGCATCAACCTGGCGGGCATCAAGCGCATCATCGAGCTGGAGAACCAGGTCGCGGCGCTCCAGTCGCGGGTGGCCGAGCTGTCGGCGGCGGTCGAGGGCGCGGCGGCGACGCTGCGTCAGCGCGAGGCGCAGGTGCACGCCTCGTACCGGCGCGATCTGGTGCCGTACACGGATGTGCAGCAGGCGAGCGCGCTGGTGGTCTGGCGTCCCAAGCGCGGCGAGTAGTCCCCGGGTCATGACGAGCTGTCATGACCAGGCTGTCATGGCGAAGCCCCCTTTCGTTCCGGTCTTCCGGCGGAGGGGGCTTCGTCGTGTGCGTCGTGCGTCAGGGGATCAGCTCGGAGATGACGTCGAGCGTGGTCTCCCACCAGGGCGAGGCGCCGGTGCCGAAGGCGGCGGCGAGGGCCGTGCCGACGGCGACGTCCTGGGCGAGGACCTTCGCGTTCTCGTCCCAGTCGGCGGCGACCTTGCCGTCGCCGGTGGAGTCGAGCTCGCCGAGCTTGCGGCCGTTCTTCAGCAGCTTGCTGTCGCCGTACGAGCAGGGCACGAGGCGGTAGCGGGCGCCGCCGACCTTGGCGTCGACGCGGTAGGACCTGCGGGAGATACGGCCCTTGGCGGGGCGCATCCTCGCGGGGGCGCCGTCCACGGTGAGGGTGAGCCGGGCCGCCTCGCGGGTGCCGATCGGTACGTGCTCGTCGATCTTGGCCCCCTCGGCGCCGTCGGCGCGTTCCAGCCGGACGGCGGGCAGGCCGGGGCCGGACACGTCGAGGGTGCCGGCCCGCGGGTCGAGCCGGATGTGGGGCGGGCCGGGAAGGTGGTCGTTCATGATCAGTGATCCTGCTCCAGGATGCCGGACTGTGCGATGAGATAGCCGAGCTGGGCGCGGCTGCCGCTGCCGAGGGCGGAGGCGAGCTTGGCGATGTGGGCGCGGCAGGTGCGGACGTTCATGCCGAGCCGGCGGGCGATGGCCTCGTCGACATGGCCCTCGACGAGCAGCTTGGCGATGGAGCGCTGGATGCCGCTGATGCCGTCGGAGCGCAGATCGTAGGGGATCTCCTCCTTGATCGGCACGGCCACCTGCCAGAACTGGTCGAAGACGCCGACGAGGTACTCGACGAGGCCGGGGTGGCGCAGCTCAAGGGCGACCTGGCGGTCGCGCCGGGCGGGGATGAAGGCGACCTCGCGGTCCACGATGATGAGCCGGTCGATGATCTCTTCCAGGGTGCGGACCTGGACCTCGGGGCCGACGTGTTCGAGGTAGGCGAGGGTGAGTTCGGTGTGGCGGGCCGTGTGCTGGTAGAGCGTGCGCATGCGAATGCCGCGGCCCAGCAGGGGTCTGACGCGGCGTAGGGCCTCGCTCAGCGCGTGGGCGGGGCGGCCGCCGCCGGGCTGGACGGTCAGCAGCTCCTGTGAACAGCCCGCGACCACCCGGTCCAGGGTGGTGTTGATCCTGCTGATGCCTTCGAGGACCGTGATGGCGTGTGTGGTGGGCGGATCCTGGGCGCTGATGGCCATGAATGGCTCGAACGCGTCGGAGAGTTCGACGGTGAGCCGTCTGCGCTCCAGGATCTCCCGCTCGATCGGTTGCAGCAATTGCGCGAGGGCCGCCGAGGGGGGAACCGGGCGCAGCCACTGCGCGTCGTCCGGGTCGGGGTGAAGCAGCGACAGATCGAGCAGACACGGCGCCTTCGCCGCCTCTGACCGGGCTATTCGTCCGGTGCGCAACGCTCCGGCATAGAGCTCCGCCCCCTCCTTGCACAGTTCGGCATGCGAATGCGGGTGCCCGGGTTGGTCCGGTTTTTTCTGCATATGTACACCCCCAGGCTCCTGCATCTCAGGAACATGATGCATGGCTTAGGTGGTGGAAGCGGAGAGAGTAAGCCATCGTCGTTGCCGCGGGGGTTGGAAAGAGACGTTGCCTTCAAGTGAGGTTGCTCGGTGATGACGAAGAAACTCATACGCGCAGTGGCCGCTGCCGCTTTCGTCGCGGCTGCCGCGGGGGGGATTCTGGGGGCGGTCGAGGATCCCGGTTGGTCGGTAGCACCCGCAAACGCCGCGACCGCGCCGCATGACCCCGGCTGGTCGTTCGCCCCCGACGTAACCCCCGACGCGTCGGTCGCGCTGAAAAGCGACCCCGGCTGGTCTTCCGTGGGCGCATGAACGTTCCCGACGACTCGCGCTTCCGGCGTGAGATGGCTTCGGCCTACCGGTCCGGGTGGCACTTCATCGATCTCGTCACCGCGATTCCGCACAGTGGCGACTCGTTGATGGTCACCCTCTTCGGCGAGCCGATCATCGTTGCCCGTGAACAGGACGAGGACGTTCGTGCCTACCGGTGTCTGAGGCGGCCCCGCGGGGCGCCTCAGCCCGTTCGCTGCGCCATCCGGTACGGCATGATCTTCGTCAACCTTGACCAGCGCGACCACCAGCTGGTCGAGCCCGAGACCACCACCGCCACCCCCCGCAGTGCCTGAGCGGTTCCCCCGTCGTTGTAAATCGCTCAGGTGCTTCCCCCACACAGCGGCGCCATCGTGGACCTGAAACACGATGGCGCCGCTGTGCTGTCTCCGTACGCCCGCTCCGGTCAGGCCCGTCCCATCGCCCGCGTGAGCGCGATCTCGATGACCACCCGGTCCGGGTTGGGCGCCGGCGTGCGGCCGTAGCGGGCCGCGTAACGCTCCACCGCGTCCGCGACGGCCTCGGCCTCCGTACGGATCCTCGCCACGCCCTCGAGCGTCGCCCAGCGGCCCTTGTCCACCTGGCAGACCGCGACCCGTGCCCCGTCCGGGCCGGCCGCCAGGACGTTGGCGACCTTGTGGCTGTGCTTGTTGGTGATCACCCGGGCGATGCCCTTCTCGCCGCCCTCGGGGTCGTAGGTCACGCCCACCGCCACCACGTGCGGACTGCCGTCCGGCCGTGGTGTGGTCAGCGTGCACATGTGGTACTCCCGCCAGAAGCTGAGGTACGAGTCGTCCGGGTTCCGTGGGTCGATGGCCATGGGCCGGAACCTACCCGCGGGAGGGCGTCCTCCGACACCTTGAGCGGAATGGACTCAACTTTGTGTACGTTGGATGAGTCAGACATGCTGAGAGCGTGCCGAGGGCACGCCGAAGGGCCGAGCAGAGGCCGGGTCACGAGGAGGAGACCGCGCACGTGGACGCAGAGCTGACCAACAGGAGCCGGGACGCGCTCAACGCGGCGACGAGCCGCGCCGTGTCCGACGGACACCCCGATCTGACCCCTGCCCATCTGCTCCTCGCGCTGCTGGCGGGTCAGGACAACGAGAACATCGTCGATCTCCTCGCCGCCGTCGAGGCCGACCAGGCCGCGGTACGGTCCGGGGCGGAGCGGCTGCTGGCCGCCCAGCCCCGGGTGACCGGCTCCACCGTCGCCCCGCCGCAGCCCGACCGCGACCTCCTCGCCGTCGTCGCCGACGCCGGGAAGCGCGCCAAGGAGCTCGGCGACGACTTTCTCTCCACCGAGCATCTGCTCATCGGGATCGCGGCCAAGGGCGGACGGGCCGGCGACGTCCTCGCCCAGCAGGGGGCGCGGGCCGAGCGGCTGCTCGACGCGTTCGAGAAGAGCAGGGGAGGGCGCAGGGTGACCACACCCGACCCGGAGGGCCAGTACAAGGCCCTGGAGAAGTTCGGTACGGATTTCACGGCCGCGGCCCGTGAGGGCCGGCTGGACCCGGTCATCGGCCGGGACCACGAGATCCGCCGTGTCGTGCAGGTGCTGTCGCGCCGCACCAAGAACAACCCCGTCCTCATCGGCGAGCCCGGCGTCGGCAAGACCGCCGTCGTCGAGGGCCTCGCCCAGCGGATCGTGAAGGGCGACGTCCCCGAGTCGCTGAAGAACAAGCGCCTGGTCGCCCTCGACCTCGGCGCGATGGTCGCGGGCGCCAAGTACCGCGGCGAGTTCGAGGAGCGCCTCAAGACCGTCCTCTCCGAGATCAAGGAGAGCGACGGGCAGATCATCACCTTCATCGACGAGCTGCACACCGTCGTCGGCGCGGGCGCCGGCGGCGACTCCGCCATGGACGCGGGCAACATGCTCAAGCCGATGCTGGCCCGCGGCGAGCTGCGGATGGTCGGCGCCACCACCCTCGACGAGTACCGCGAGCGGATCGAGAAGGACCCCGCCCTGGAGCGCCGCTTCCAGCAGGTCCTGGTCGCCGAGCCCACCGTCGAGGACACCATCGCGATCCTGCGCGGCCTCAAGGGCCGCTACGAGGCCCACCACAAGGTCCAGATCGCCGACTCCGCCCTGGTGGCCGCCGCGACCCTCTCCGACCGCTACATCACCTCCCGCTTCCTGCCGGACAAGGCCATCGACCTCGTCGACGAGGCCGCCTCCCGGCTCCGGATGGAGATCGACTCCTCCCCGCTGGAGATCGACGAGCTCCAGCGCTCCGTCGACCGGCTCCGCATGGAGGAGCTGGCGCTCAAGAACGAGACGGACGAGGCCAGCAAGGAGCGCCTCGCCAAGCTCCGGCGCGACCTCGCCGACCGGGAGGAGGAGCTGCGCGGCCTGACCGCCCGCTGGGAGAAGGAGAAGGAGTCCCTCAACCGCGTCGGTGAGCTGAAGGAACGGCTCGACGACCTGCGCGGCCGGGCCGAGCGGGCCCAGCGCGACGGCGACTTCGACGCCGCCTCGAAGCTGCTCTACGGCGAGATCCCCGCCCTGGAGCGGGAGCTGGAGGCCGCCTCCGAGGCCGAGCAGGAGGTCGCGAAGGACACCATGGTCAAGGAGGAGGTCGGCCCGGACGACATCGCCGACGTCGTGGGCGCCTGGACCGGCATCCCCGCCGGGCGGCTCATGGAGGGCGAGACGCAGAAGCTGCTGCGCATGGAGGACGAGCTCGGCCGCCGCCTGATCGGCCAGGGCGAGGCCGTACGGGCCGTCTCCGACGCCGTCCGCAGGACCCGGGCCGGGATCGCCGACCCGGACCGGCCCACCGGCTCCTTCCTCTTCCTCGGTCCGACCGGTGTCGGCAAGACCGAGCTCGCCAAGGCGCTCGCCGACTTCCTCTTCGACGACGAGCGGGCCATGGTCCGTATCGACATGTCCGAGTACGGCGAGAAGCACTCCGTCGCCCGGCTCGTGGGCGCCCCGCCCGGCTACGTCGGCTACGAGGAGGGCGGCCAGCTCACCGAGGCCGTGCGCCGGCGCCCGTACAGCGTCGTGCTGCTCGACGAGGTGGAGAAGGCGCACCCGGAGGTCTTCGACGTCCTCCTGCAGGTCCTGGACGACGGGCGGCTGACGGACGGTCAGGGCCGGACGGTGGACTTCCGCAACACCATCCTCGTCCTCACCTCGAACCTCGGCAGCCAGTTCCTCGTCGAGCCGCTCACCAGCGAGGAGGAGAAGAAGCAGCAGGTCCTGGAGGTCGTACGGGCCTCCTTCAAGCCGGAGTTCCTCAACCGGCTGGACGACCTCGTCGTCTTCTCCGCCCTCTCGAAGGACGAGCTGGCCGACATCGCCCGCCTCCAGATCGACCGGCTCGCCAAGCGGCTCGCCGAGCGCCGGCTCCACCTCGACGTCACGCCCGAGGCGCTGGCCTGGCTGGCCGACGAGGGCAACGACCCGGCGTACGGCGCCCGGCCGCTGCGCCGCCTGATCCAGACGGCGATCGGCGACCGGCTGGCCAAGGAGATCCTCGCGGGCGAGGTCAGGGACGGCGACACGGTCCGGGTGGACCGTTTCGAGGACGGCCTGATCGTGGGCGCGGCGGGGTGACGCCCCGCCCGCGCCCCGGCGCGGTCCCGTTCCCCTGACGTCCGCCACGTCCGCCAGGGGAACGAGATCCTGTCAGCCCGCAGCGGATCGCACAGGCCGGGGCTTGCCACCGACCGCCCGGGATGGGGGAGGATGGCAGGAACCGTACGAAGGGAAATTCACGGTGAGCATCGACCCGTCCTCGATTCCGAATTTCGGGGGACAGCCCCAGCCTCAGGCCGCAGGACCGGCGGGCCCCGTGGTCCCCGACCAGGACCTGGTCAAGCAGCTGCTCGAGCAGATGGAGCTGAAGTACGTCGTCGACGACGAGGGTGACCTCGCGGCGCCGTGGGAGGACTTCCGGACGTACTTCATGTTCCGTGGCGAGGAGGACCAGCGGGTCTTCTCGGTGCGGACGTTCTACGACCGTCCGCACCCCGCCGACGACCGCGTCAAGATCCTCGACGCGATCGACGACTGGAACCGCCGCACCCTGTGGCCCAAGGTCTACACGCACCTGCACGAGGACGAGGACGGCTCCGCCACCCTCCGGCTGATCGGTGAGGCGCAGATGCTCATCGGCACCGGCGTCTCCCTGGAGCACTTCGTCTCCTCGACGGTCAGCTGGGTGCGGGCCTCCATCGAGTTCGACAAGTGGCTCGTCGAGCAGTTCGGCCTGGAGACGTCCGAGGACGACAAGCCCGACGAGGTCTAGGGACCCGAAGGCTCACAGCGCCATCGGGGCGAGCGTCAGCGCGTACACCCCGTAACCGAACGACAGCCCGGCCAGCGCCGCGACCACCACGATCGCGGCCCTCGGCCGGGCTTTCGTCAGTGCGCGGGCCAGGGGCAGCAGCAGCGGGAAGGCGGGAAGCAGGAAGCGCGGCTTCGACTCGAAGAAGCCGGACCCGCCGACCGTGATCAGAACCAGCACGGCCGTGTAGACCAGCAGCGGCAGCGGCGGCCGGTCCAGCAGCATCAGGGCGAAGAGCAGCACGCCCGCGCCGGTGATCAGCATCGCCATGCCGAAGCCGAAGTGGGTGGGCGCGGTCACCACGGTCCGTACGACCCGCAGTGCGCCGATCCCCAGGTCGAACCGGGACGACCAGCCCTCCTGGACGGCGAAGTAGCCGCCGAGCACGTCGCCGGTGCGCATGCCCACCCAGAGGACGTAGCCGGTCCAGCCCAGCGGGGCCAGCGCCGCCCCCGCCCACACGGCCGCCAGGCCCGGCCGTCCGCGCCCCCGGCCCTGCCAGAGCTCGTACGCGGTCGCCGCGAGGACCGCCGCCGCGACCGCGATCCCGCTGGGCCGGGAGAGCCCCGCGAGCGCGGCCAGGGCGCCCGCCCACAGCCAGCGCCGGGTGAGTACCGCGTACAGCGCCCAGGCGGCGAAGGCGGTCATCACCGGCTCGGTGTACGCCATGGACAGCACGATCGAGTGCGGCAGCAGGCCCCACAGCAGGACCAGCACGGTGGCCGTGGCCCGGCCGTGCAGCCGCTCGCCGATCAGGTAGATCCCCCAGGCGGCGGCGCCCGCCGAGGCCCAGGACAGCACCAGACCGGCCGTCCCGCCCGCGACCGGCAGCAGCGCGGTCGTGGCCCGCACCAGCGCCGGGTAGAGCGGGAAGAACGCCAGATCGGACTGGACCATGCCGTCCGGCCAGTACAGCGTCCGGCCGTAGCCGTGCGCGGCGATGCGGGTGTACCAGAGGGAGTCCCAGGAGGTCGCGAGCAGCGCGCGTGGCGAGCGTCCGACGTGCCAGGCCCAGGCCGCCAGGGCGACCATGCCGGTGAGCCGCGCGGCGGCGAACAGCCCGAGTGCGGGGGCGGCCCGGTGGAGCGCGGCCCGCCAGCGGGGGACGGGCCGCGCGCCGGCGGACGCCGCGTGATCGAGGGTCTCGGCGGACAGGGGGCACCTCCGGTTGTGCGCGTCATCGGTCAACCCGACAATCGGCACATTCCGGGCGGCGCTAAAGGCCGTTCCGGAGCGAGATCCGACCGGCCTACAGCCCCTTCAGCCGGGACACCGCCTCCTGGAGAACACTCTCCTTCTTGCAGAAGGCGAACCGGACGAAGGGCGCGCCCTGTTCGCGGTCGTCGTAGAAGACGGCGTTGGGGATGGCGACCACCCCGCACCGCTCCGGCAGGGCCCGGCAGAAGGCGAAGCCGTCGCTCTCGCCGAACGGCCGGATGTCGGTGGTGACGAAGTACGTCCCCGCCGGCCGGAAGACCTCGAAGCCGGCCTCCGCCAGGCCGTCGCTCAGCAGGTCCCGCTTGGCACTCAGATCGGCGCGCAGCCCCTCGAAGTAGCTGTCGGGCAGCCGCAGGGCCTCGGCGACCGCGTACTGGAACGGCCCGGAGGAGACGTAGGTCAGGAACTGCTTCGCGGACCGGACCGCGGCGGTGAGCTCCGGTGGGGCGGTGATCCAGCCGACCTTCCAGCCGGTGAAGGAGAAGGTCTTGCCGGCCGAGCCGATGGTGACCGTCCGCTCCCGCATGCCGGGCAGTGTGGCGATCGGTACGTGGGTGGCGTCGTCGAAGACCAGGTGCTCGTAGACCTCGTCGGTGACGACGAGCAGGTCGCGCTCGACCGCGAGGGCGGCGACGGCGGCCAGCTCCTCACGGGTCACGACGGTGCCGGTGGGGTTGTGCGGGGTGTTGAGGAGGATGAGCCGGGTGCGGTCGGTGACGGCGGCCCGCAGCTCGTCCAGGTCGAGGACGTAGCGGCCCTCGTGGGGGCGCAGGGTGACCGGCACGCGGACGCCGCCCGCCATGGCGACGCAGGCGGCGTACGAGTCGTAGTACGGCTCCAGCGCGATCACCTCGTCGCCCGGCTCCAGGAGCGCGAGCAGCGAGGCGGCGATGGCCTCGGTGGCGCCGGCGGTGACCAGGACCTCGGTGTCGGGGTCGAAGGCCATGCCGTAGCGGCGCAGCTGGTGGTCGGCGATCGCGGTGCGCAGCTCCGGGACGCCGGGTCCTGGCGGGTACTGATTGCCCCGGCCCTCCCGCAGGGCGCGGACGGCGGCCTCCCGGATCTCCTCGGGGCCGTCGGTGTCGGGAAAGCCCTGCCCGAGGTTGATGGACCCGGTCCGCGCGGCCAGCGCGGACATCTCGGCGAAGATCGTGGTGCCGAACGCGGCGAGGCGGCGGTTGAGCGGTGGCCTTGTCATGAGGGTCATCCTCCGGCGTACCTCTGGACTTCCTCAAGTGTGCTTTGACCCGTCCGTCGCAGGGGGATCGACCGGTCGTGAGACCCACGGCGCCGAACCTCTGGACTTCCTCAATTCGGATTTGAACGCGCGGCGCCGAGGGCATCGACCGGGCACACGGAAATCGGGGGTGACGTAAATGGAAGCGTTCGTGATCGGAATCGTGGTCGTGGTCGTGGTCGTCGGACTGGCGGCCTCGCGCGGTGGAAACCGCCGGCGGCGTTCGTCGCGGGCACGTGACAGTTGGTGGGCCGGCGGTTCCGGCGGCTCGTCCTGTGGTGGAAGTTCCTCCTGCGGCGGCGGCTCGTCCTGCGGCGGTGGCGGCGGTGGCGGCGGTGGCGGCGGTGGGGGTGGATGCGGCGGCGGAGGCAGCTGACACGGGGCAGCTGGTCCGCGACCACTGAAGGCGCCCGGACGGGATGAACTCCGGTCGGGCGCCTCCTTGTTGACCGAGCTGAAACCCGTTGTCGTCAAGCGATCCGAATTTGTTTGAACAGATGAACCGGGGAGCCCCCCAGGGGATGGAAACCACGGCAAGTTGGGTAAAAACGCTGTGACTCTCCCGCAGTTCATGATTCCCTCGCTGTTGAGGAAATCCAGCCCTCGGACCTTGTGTGGACCCGAGTCGGCGAACCCCCACTCCCGTTGAATCCATTTCTCCGGGGCGCCCCCGGTCCACCCCGTCAAACCCTGTTTGCGGAGCCGACCCATGCTCACGACCCTGAAAACGTCCTATACCGACACGCGCGCGGCCGATCTGGCCTGGGCGCTGGGGCGGGACCCGCTGCCCGCCCTCGCCGTACTCGACCTCGAACTGACCGGAGCCAAACTTCAGTTGCGACTTCTGGGCGCCTCGCACCAGGTCCTGCTGGAGGAGGAGCAGAGCAGCTGTTCGGAGACCGTCGCCTGCATGCCCGGCAGCAGCACACCGCTGCCGCTGGGTGTCTCGAAACGGGTGGGGGAGTGGGAGTACGAGTTCGCGGCGCGCGTCGAGACGCTCTCGCAGGGCTCGTTCGCGGGCCGGGCGCAGGAGCTGCTCGCGCTCGTCGCCGACCATCCCAACGGTCTGGCCGGTACGTTCCCGGGCTCGCCGCACGCTTTCACGGCGATGCTGGCGCAGCGCCACGAAGGGCAGGTGCGCTGGCGGACCTGGCACGCCTATCCGCAGGAAGGGCAGTTGGTGGTGACGAGGACCCGGATCGGGGCCCGGATGCCGGTCGTTCTGTAAAAGGTCGTCCTGGCGGGTGTGAGTGGGGCCAAACACCCGTGTGGGTGACGAACCGTGAAGGGGCTGTGACGTAGCGTTACCATCATGATCGAGCCGCCCATGTCCATGCCATCCACACATGTGGCGCGGCCGCCCGTCCGGCCGAGGGCGGGGCGGTCCCTGGTTCTCGCTGCCGTCTTCGTCTGCGCCGCCTGCGGCCTGGTCTACGAGCTCGAACTCGTGGCGCTGGCCTCGTACTTGATCGGCGATTCGGTCACCCAGGCGTCCGTCGTGCTCTCCGTGATGGTCTTCGCCATGGGCGTCGGCTCGCTGCTCGCGAAGCGGCTGTGCTGCCGGGCCGCCGTCGGCTTCGGACTGGTGGAGGCGGCACTGGCGCTGGTGGGAGGCTGTTCGGCCCTCGTGCTGTACGCGACGTTCGCCTGGATGGGTGAATCGCGGTACGTCCTGGTGGGGTTCTCTCTGGCCATCGGCGTACTGATCGGTGCGGAGATTCCGCTGCTCATGTCGCTCATCCAGCGGACGTCGGGGCCGGAGGCCGGCCTGCGCGGCCGGGGGCGGCGGACCGACGACGACGCGTCCGACGACGACCCGGCGGGCACCGTCGCCGAGCTGTTCGCCGCCGACTACGTGGGCGCGCTCGTCGGCGGCCTCGCCTTCCCGTTCCTGCTGCTGCCGTGGCTCGGGCAGCTCACCGGCGCGCTGCTGACCGGGGCGGTCAACGCCGTCGCGGGCGGCGCGCTCGTGCTGTGGGTGTTCCGCCGGGACATGACGCCCCGTTCGCGGGCGCTGGTCGTCGCCGCCAACGCCACCGTCCTCGCCGTCCTCGCCACCGCCACGGCCCATGTGGGCGAGTTCGAGGGGGCGGCGCGCCGGGCCGTGTACGGGGACCGGGTGCGGGTCGCCGTCCAGACCGAGATGCAGGAGGTCGTCGTCACCGGCGGTCTGGCGGGGCCGCCCGAGCTCTTCCTCGACGGCCGGCTGCGGGTCAGCGGCCACGACGAGCAGCGCTACCACGAGGCGCTGGTGCACCCGGCGATGCGCGGCCGGCACGCGCGCGTGCTCATCCTGGGCGGCGGCGACGGCCTCGCCGCGCGGGAGGCGCTGCGCTACCCGGGGACCGCGTCGGTGACGGTCGTCGAACTCGACCCCGGCGTCGTCCGGATCGCCCGCACCGACCCGGCGCTCGCCAAGCTCAACGGCCACGCCTACCGCGACCGCCGGACCCGGGTGGTGTACGCGGACGCCTTCCGCTGGCTGCGCTCCGCCTCCGGCACGTACGACGTGATCGTCTCCGACCTGCCGGACCCCGGGATCACCACCAGCGCCAAGCTGTACTCCGCGGAGTTCTACGGCCTCGCCGCGGGCGCCCTCGCGGACGGCGGCCGCCTCGTCGTCCACGCCGGGCCGCTGACCACGCGACCCCGTACGTACTGGACGGTCGAGGCGAGCCTGCGCGCGGCGGGCTTCGCGACCCGCCCGTACGGAACCCGGGGCCGGGCCTCCGGCTTCCCGGCCGGCCCGGACCGCACCGGCGGCACCCGCGCGGCCCCCGCGGACTGGGGCTTCATCCTCGCCACCACCGGCCCCCGCCCCACCCTGGGCCTCGCCCCGGACGCCCCCCGCCTGCGCACCCTGACCCCAGCCTCACTCCGCACCGCGGCCCGCCTCGCCGACCGCACCCGCCCGGACGACATGATCCCCTCGACGCTGGTGCACCCGCGGTACGGGAACTGAGCGGGGGACAGGTTGGGCGGGCGGCGGGGCTGGGCGCTGAGCCGGCCGTCCGTGACGCCGCCGGCGCGGGTGCGTCCGCGGTACCGGCTTCCCTGTGCCCGCGGCTGGGCGGCGGCTGGGCGCTGAGTCGGCCGGGCGGGCCCTGGCTGTCCGTGACGCCGTCGGCGCGGGTGCGTCCGCGGTACCGGCTGTCCCTGTGCCCGAGCCGGGCAGCGGCGGCTGGGCGCTGGGCCGGCCGGGCGGGCCCTGGCTGTCCGTGACGCCGTCGGCGCGGGTGCGTCCGCGGTACCGGCTGTCCCTGTGCCCGAGCCGGGCAGCGGCGGCTGGGCGCTGGGCCGGCCGGGCGGGCCCTGGCTGTCCGTGACGCCGTCGGCGCGGGTGCGTCCGCGGTACCGGCTTCCCTGTGCCGGGGCTGGGCGGCGGCTGGGCGCTGGGTCGGCCGGGCGGGCCCCGGCCGTCCGTGACGCCCCCGGCTGCCCGGCGCAGCCGTACCCGCCCCGCCGATGCGGAGACGTGGCGCGTGGGGCTGAGTAGTCTCGCTTCCATGGAGCATGAGGTGTTCGTTCCGGTACCGACCGAGGCCCTTCGTCAGACGCTGGCCGACCCTGTGCGGGTGGCGCGCTGCGTGCCCGGTCTGCAGCGGGCTGCCGAGGCCTCGGCGGACCCGCTGACCGGGCGGCTCAAGCTGCGGGTCGGCGGCAACACCATCACGTACCGCGGGGCCCTGCGGATCACCGGCGGGGGCGACGACTTCGCCGTCACCGGCGAGGGCACCGAGGCCCGTGGCAGCGGCTCGGCGAAGGTCGCGCTGCGGATCCGGCTCACCCCGACCGAGGGCGGCACCACCCTCACCTTCAGCGGCACCTCCACGGCCGAGGGGCGGCTCGCCGACCTTCCGGCCGACGCGACGGCCGCCGCCGGCCACCGCCTCCTGGACCGTTTCGCGGAGGCGCTGGCCGCCACCGCCGACATCGAGGAGCCGCCGCAGCCCTCGGTGTACGACGCTCCCGTACCGCCGCCCTCCCTGGACCCCCTCATCGAGGACGACTTCGACGACGAACGGGTGGAGCTGCCCGTCGCGCCGCCGGCCGAGGCCGCGCACGCCCGGCGCACGATGATCGGCCGCAGTGCGGAGGAGGTCGACCACGCCCCGCCGCGCGGCCGGTACGCCCCCGTCCCCGCCCCCGAGGCGTCCGGCGCGGGCGCCACACTGCGCTGGATGGCGCCCGCCGCGGCCCTCGCCCTCGCCTCGGCCGTGGTGGTGGGCCGGGCCCTGCGCCGCCGTCGCTGAAGGCGGCGCCGAACCGGCCTCGCGTCGGACCCGGCGCGCGGCGACGCGGCCCGGCCTGACCTAGGGTCGGACTGTGAGCGACAACGAGACGCGACTGACGCGACTGACGGCGGGCGACGCCGAGTTGACCGTCAACCCCGACAACGGCTGCCGGATCGAGTCCCTGCGGATCGGCGGCACGGAGCTGCTGCGCCAGGGCGAGCGGTACGGCTGCTTCCCGATGGTGCCCTGGTGCGGCCGGATCGAGCTCGGCCAGTTCCGCAACGGCGGCGAGAAGCACCAGATGCCGCTGAACTCCGGGCCGCACGCCATCCACGGCACGGGCCGCGACACCGCCTGGCGCACGGCCCGCGCCGACAAGGCCGAGGCCGCCTTCATGTACGAGCTCGGCGAGCCGTGGCCGTACCCCGGCCGGGTCACCCAGACGTTCGAGCTGACCGAGGACGCGCTCACGCTCCAGCTCGGCGTCGAGACGTACGGCGACTCGTTCCCCGCGCAGGCCGGCTGGCACCCCTGGTTCAACCGCACCCTCGGCGGCGGCGAGCCCGTACGGATCGACTTCTCGCCCGCCTGGCAGGAGGAGCGCGGCGCCGACCATCTGCCCACCGGCCGCCGGATCGACCCGAAGCCCGGCCCCTGGGACGACTGCTTCGGCATGCCGGACGGGGTCGACGTCACCCTCATCTGGCCGGAGCGCCTCGAACTGAAGGTGACCAGCCGCGCCGAATGGGTCGTCGTCTTCGACGAGCAGGAGGCGGCGTTCTGCGTCGAACCGCAGACCGGTCCGCCGAACGGCCTCAACACCCTCCCTCAGTACGTCACCCCGCTCGAACCGCTGGAGATCGCCGCGACCTGGTCCTGGCGGCGGCTGTGAGCGGGCGTGAGCGGGCGGCTTTAAGCTGGCCGGCATGACTGACGTACGCGCTGACCTGCTCCAGCAGATCAAGGACAAGGCCGTGGTGCACGGCAAGGTGACCCTCTCTTCGGGTCTGGAAGCCGACTACTACGTGGACCTGCGCCGGATCACGCTGGACGGCGCCGCGGCCCCGCTGGTCGGCCAGGTCATGCTCGACCTCACCGCCGACCTCGACTTCGACGCCGTGGGCGGCCTGACCCTCGGCGCCGACCCGGTCGCCACGTCGATGCTGCACGCGGCGGCCTCCCGCGGCCGGACGCTCGACGCGTTCGTCGTCCGCAAGGCCGCCAAGGCGCACGGCATGCAGCGCCAGGTCGAGGGTCCGGACATCAAGGGCCGCCGGGTCCTGGTCGTCGAGGACACCTCCACCACCGGTGGCTCGCCGCTGACCGCCGTCGAGGCGGTCCGCGAGGCCGGTGCCGAGGTCGTGGCCGTCGCGACGATCGTCGACCGGGCGACCGGAGCGGCGGAGAAGATCAGCGGGACGGCCGGGGTGCCGTACCTGTACGCGTACGCGCTGGACGAGCTCGGCCTGAGCTGACGCCGGGACGGACGGGCTGTCGTACGTCTCCGCGTACGCGCTCGACGAGCTCGGCTTGAGCTGACGCCGGGACGGACGGGCTGTCGTACGTCTCCGCGTACGCGCTCGACGAGCTCGGCTTGAGCTGACGCCGGACGGCGGGGG
>NZ_BMQQ01000026.1:0-12360 GCF_014648195.1 Streptomyces purpureus | reverse complement strand
TGTCGTACGTCTCCGCGTACGCGCTCGACGAGCTCGGTCTGAGCTGACGCTGTGACAGGTGGGACGCCGGATGTCTTGTGAGGCGTTCCGAGAGCTCACGGCGACCAAGTCGTGACCTGGGGCGCGTCGTCCGCTCTCCGGGACACCCGCTCTGACCTGCGGTTTTGCGAAGGGGTGGACTGTTTCACGTGAAACGGTCCACCCTTCGCGTGTGCCAAGATAGGGGCGACGATGACGTCGCCCCCAGGTCAGGGCCAGCACATATCGCACCCCCGCACATCACAAGGAGCGGACAGATGCCCATCGCAACCCCCGAGATCTACAACGAGATGCTCGACCGGGCGAAGGCAGGCAAGTTCGCCTACCCGGCCATCAACGTCACGTCGTCCCAGACCCTGCACGCCGCGCTGCGCGGCTTCGCGGAGGCCGAGAGCGACGGCATCATCCAGATCTCGACCGGTGGCGCTGAGTTTCTGGGCGGTCAGCACAGCAAGGACATGGTGACCGGCGCGGTCGCCCTGGCCGAGTTCGCGCACATCGTCGCGAAGAAGTACGACATCACCGTCGCGCTCCACACGGACCACTGCCCCAAGGACAAGCTGGACGGCTACGTCCGTCCGCTGCTCGACATCTCCGCCGAGCGTGTCGCCCGCGGTGAGAACCCGCTCTTCCAGTCGCACATGTGGGACGGCTCCGCCGAGACCCTCGCCGACAACCTGGCCATCGGCCAGGAGCTGCTCGCCAAGGCCGCCGCCGCCAAGATCATCCTCGAGGTCGAGATCACCCCGACCGGTGGCGAGGAGGACGGCGTCAGCCACGAGATCAACGACGAGCTGTACACCTCCGTCGACGACGCCATCCGCACCGCCGAGGCCCTCGGCCTGGGCGAGAAGGGCCGCTACCTGCTGGCCGCCTCCTTCGGCAACGTCCACGGCGTCTACAAGCCGGGCAACGTCGTGCTCCGCCCCGAGCTGCTGAAGGACCTCCAGGCCGGTGTCGCCGAGAAGTTCGGCAAGGCGTCCCCGTTCGACTTCGTCTTCCACGGCGGCTCCGGCTCCACCGCCGAGGAGATCGCCACCGCGCTGGAGAACGGCGTCGTGAAGATGAACCTCGACACCGACACCCAGTACGCCTTCACGCGTCCGGTCGCGGACCACATGTTCAAGAACTACGACGGTGTCCTGAAGGTCGACGGCGAGGTCGGCAAGAAGTCCACCTACGACCCGCGGACCTGGGGCAAGCTCGCCGAGGCGAGCATGGCCAAGCGCGTCACCGAGGCGTGCGCGGCGCTCCGCTCCACCGGCACCCGCATCAAGTAGTACGGCGCCTGGAACTCCAGGCGGCACCTGGGGCCCGGCCCCGCGTCCCACGGCGCGGGGCCGGGCCTTCGCCATGTCCCGCGCACCAGGGCGGGGCGGGCGGGGGCCGTGCGCGGGCCGGGCGCGGCGCCGCTGGTTGCCGCCCGCGTCGAAGGCGACCGCGGCCGTGACTGCGGTCGCCGACGGCTCCGGGCGCGGGGAGGATGCGTACCGGGGCCGGGCGGGTCCGGCCTGCGGTCGCCGACGGCCCCCGGCGCGGGGAGGATGCGGCTATGGACATCCGGATGGCCTCGGCGACCGGGCGCTGGCTCCTCTTCACCACCGTGCTCGCCTCCGGCATGGCGCTGCTCGACTCCACCGTCGTCAATATCGCGCTGCCCCACATCGGGCGGGACCTCGGCGCGGACATGGCCGGGCTCCAGTGGACCGTCAACGCCTACATGCTCACCCTCGCCGGGCTCATCCTCCTCGGCGGCGCCCTCGGCGACCGCTACGGGCGGCGCCGGGTGTTCGTCGTCGGGGTGGTGTGGTTCGCGCTGGCCTCGCTCTTCTGCGGGCTCGCCCCCAACGCCGAGCTGCTGATCGCCGCCCGCGCCCTGCAGGGCATCGGCGGCGCCCTGCTCACCCCCGGCTCGCTGGCGCTGATCCAGGCCAGCTTCCACCCCGACGACCGGGCCCGCGCGGTGGGCCTCTGGTCCGGGTTCGGGGGCGTGGGCGCCGCCATCGGACCGTTCGTCGGCGGCTGGCTCGTCGACGGACCCGGCTGGAGGTGGGTGTTCCTCCTCAACGTGCCGCTCGCCGCGCTCTGCGTCCCGGTCGCACTGCGCCACGTACCCGAGTCGCGGGACCCGGCGGCCCACGGTCGCTTCGACGTGCTCGGCGCGGTCCTCGGGGCGGCGTCCCTCGGCCTTGTGACGTACGCGCTGATCGGCGAGGCGTGGTGGGCCGGAGCCGCAGGGGGCCTGATCGGGGCGGTGTTCGTCCTCGTCGAGCGCCGACGGCCCGATCCGATGGTGCCGCCGTCCATCTTCGCCTCCCGGCAGTTCACCGCCGTCAACCTCGTCACCCTGTGCGTCTACGCGGCCTTCGGCGGCTTCTTCTTCCTCGCCGCCCTCCAACTCCAGGTCGTCTCCGGCTACTCGGCCCTGGCCGCGGGCACCGCACTGCTCCCCACCACCGTCCTGATGCTGCTGCTCTCCGCGAAGGCGGGCGAACTGGGCGAGCGCATCGGCCCGCGCATCCCCCTGACCGTCGGCCCGCTGCTGTGCGCCGCCGGAATGCTGCTGATGCTGCGCGTCGGCGAGGACGCCTCGTACGCGGGGGACGTGCTGCCCGCGATGGTCGTCCTCGGCCTCGGCATGACCGTCCTGGTCGCCCCGCTGACGGCCACGGTCCTGTCCTCGGTCGACGTGTCCCGCGCGGGCCTGGCCAGCGGTATCAACAACGCCGCCGCCCGCGCGGCCGGCCTCCTCGCGGTCGCCGCGCTGCCCCTGCTCGCCGGAATGGGCCCGGAGGCGTACCGCTCGGCGGCTGAGTTCGGGTCCACCTTCCGCCGGGCGATGCCGCTCTGCGCCGCCATCCTCGCGGCGGGCGCGGTCCTCGCCTGGGCCACGGTCCGAAGGCCCGCGGCGGCCGACTGCCATCCGGAGTGCAAGGTGCACTGCGGGGTGACGTCGCCGCCGCTGGATCCGGGGGAGCGGGCGTAGCGGCCGCTCCGGATGGAGGGGCCGACTTCGTCGTACGACTCCTGCCCTGACTGTTTCTGGCAGACGCTCCCCCGCGTCGCTCTCCCAGCCGTACGCTGACACGAAACGGCATGGAGAGGGGCGCCCCGTGGACATCCCCAGCGATCTCACCACCGGCGAACGGGTCGGGTTGCTGCGCGAGTCGCGCGGCATGTCGCGCGAGGTACTGGCCGGCATGTGCGGTCGTGGCCCGGACTGGCTGAAGAAGATTGAGACAGGCGAACGGGAGCTGCGCTCCAATGAGTTGATCCTTCGCCTGGCCGCGGCACTGCAGTTGCGGGACGCGTCGATCATCACCGGCGCGGAGGGCGCCCGGCAGACCGTGCCCACAGGCCGACTGCACCACCCGGGGATGCCCGCGATCTGGGATGCCGTGATGACCCGGCGCCTGTCCGCGACCCGAGCGGACAGCGCTGTGGACGTCGCTGAGCTCCAAGGGCGTATCGATCAGACGTGGTCGCTGTGGCACGCCTCCCCCCAGAACCGCAGCGAGGTCGCCAGGCTGCTGCCCACACTCATCCGACACGCCGAGGCTGTCGCACGGACAGCGGAGGGTGTCGAGCGGCGCGCGGCGCAGGTCGCGCTGTCCGACGTGTACCGGCTGACAGGGCAGGCGACCGCCTACCTCGCACCCCCAGAGTTGGCGTGGGTGGTGGCGGACCGGGCAATGACTGCGGCCCAGGACGCGGACGATCCGGCGGCCATCGGCGCGGCGGCGTGGAACATGGGGAACATCCTGCGAGAGACGGCGTATCCGGAGGATGCACTTCGCGTCGTCACCGAGGCCGCCGACCTCCTCCGGCCGCACCTGGAGACAGCTCCTGACGACTGGCGTGGTGTGTACGGTGCGCTTCAGCTGCACGCCGCGGTAACAGCTGCGAGGCAGGCCGAGGCGGGGACGGCGTGGCGGTTCTGGAAAGCCGGCGACCAGGTCGCGAAGAGCTTGCCCGCGGCATACGTCCACCCCAGCACGGTGTTCAGCCGGGCGAACGTCGACTTCCACGAGGTGTCGGTGGCGGTGGATCTGCACACGTCCCGTCAAGCGCTCTCTCTGGCAGACGAGATCGACCCCGACGCGATGCCGTCCGTCGAGCGCCGGGCACGCCTGTGGGTCGAGGTGGCGCGCGGCCACCTTCAGCGTGGTGACCGTACGGCCGCACTGCATGTGATGCGGCTGGCGCACGAGATCGGGGCCGAGACGGTCGCGTTCACCCCGTCGGCCCGCACCGCGGTGGCCGAGCTGTGGCGGGACGCGCCGCGGGCGCTCCGCCCGGAGGCGGCGAAGCTCGCGGAACGGATCGGGTTGCGAGAGGCCGGCTGACAGGGACAGACCGGGATACGGGGACAATCTGTCCCCGCTATTCGCGGGTAGCACCTCTACGGTGACGGTCCGTCATCGTCACTCCGAGGGGGACCACATGGCCCGGCCCTGGCATGCCTCACTGCGCCCTGATGCACCGTCCACAGGCGACTCCGAGACCGGCGAGGTCCGCGTTCCGCTGGAGCTGTGGACCGTCGACCGGTCCCAGGGACACTGCGATCTCGTCCTGTCCCGCGCCGAGGCGAAGGCCCTGCAGGCGTGCCTCACCCTGCTGACCACTCGTGGCGTCCCGCCTCCGCTCCGAGCGGAGGCGTTCGGATGAGCCGACCGTGCATCTACTGCTCCGAGGCCGGGGCTGACGTGTGCGTCCGCGCCGTCGCGACCGTGACCGGGCCGCCGCGCCACGAATACGCCCACCGCGCGTGTGCCCTGAGCCGTCGAGTGCCCCCCATGGCCCGTTTTGAGATCAGTCGTGCTGGATGCCGATCTCGTAGGCGATCTCCCATCGCACGTCGGCCACCGTGATGTCGGCGGTCTCCACAGGTCGCCCCTCGGCGGTGTAGTACGTGCGCTCGATCTCGGTGATCAGGTCGCCGACGGAAATGCCGAGCAGATTGGCCTGCTCCTGAGTTGCGCGGGCCGGGCGCGGCACCTCGACTGCCACGTCGACGATGACACCGATGGACCGCATCCGCTCGACCACTCCGGCGCCCGCGTGGGGGCCCATCTCGGGCAGGACAATCGGAGTTCCGTCGGTGATGGACATCGGCTCCCACGACTCGGACAGCTGAACGGGCTGCCCGTCGGCGAGAAACTCATAGCGGGTGTGGACGCACGGGTCACCTGGCTCAATGGCGAGACGCTCGGCGATCCGCTCCGGGGCCGGCACTCGGGCGGTGCTGCGTGACTCCCAGGTGCCGGCCTTGCCTTGCTCGCGCATGTCCGCGCGGAAGGGACTGCCGCCGCGGCGCTCGCGGTGGCGGGAGCGGACCATTCGGAGGCGTTCACGCGGGCGACGGACGTAGGTGCCGGATCCGGCGCGGCCCTCGAGAAGGCCCTCGATGATGAGGCGTTCCATGGCGCACTGTGCGACGGACTGGCCGACGCCGTACTCGTCGGCGATACGGGCGCGGCTGGGCAGCTTTTCACCGACGGCCCACTCACCGGACTTGATTCGAACGCGCAAGGCGTCAGCCACCTCAAGGTAAGGCTTTTCGCGGGGCATATGCGCACTCCGAGGGTGGTCCAGTCGATGTTGACAAAGCTAACCCATCAGGTTGAAGCTGAATACTCAGCATCACGAAACGTGACGCGCTGATCACAGGGGAGAGCTGTGCCCAGCATGGAAACCCGGACGGTGGCCATCGTCTGCATGCTCAATGCGGCAATCGAGGCCAAGCCGAGCATCACTGACGAGGTGCACCACATCCGGATCGAGGCCGCCATTCCCGACGACCTGAGCAGCGCCGGCAGGCAGGCCATCCTCGTGGCCCTCGGCCATGCCGACCGATACGGCCACCACCGTGCCCCAGACCGCGCGTTTGTTTGGGCCGAACTCGACAAGGACGTAAGGCCGGTGACCTCACCACTCCAACCCTCCGGCGCCAGCGCCCCGAGGGCCGGCACGGACCCGTCGTCCGAGTGCAGGCTCGACGAGTGCAGCCTGGGCCGGGGACCGTACGAGATCCAGGCATCCCGCCGGAGCGCGGACGAGAAGCCTCTGTTCACGGCGGGTTCGTCGCACCGATGCCCCCGGAGGCGGAAGCGGTGAGCACACGGTATTCGGTACGTCTTCCTGACCCGCCGGCCCTGGAGCACCTGGCAGTCTCCACCTGGATCGACGCAGGCCTCGTGCCACGGGCCTGCATGCTGATCGCGTACGACCCGCTCGCCGGTGGAGCGTCACCCCGGGACCCCCTCCGCCTGTTGCTCGGGCTGGCCCGGGGGCTCGGTCTCTCGTCGGGGCGTGAGCCTGCGACGCAGGTGGGTGGGCTTGTGTCCGTGAGTGACGCGGCGGTGGCGCTCGACTACGGCCACCCCGAGTACCTCATGACCGTCCCGTGGCCCGGACCGCGATGGCGGGAGCTGTCCCGCGTCACCCGGCGCGTGCACATCGCGCTCGGGCTCGATCCCCTGCCCGCCGGGAGTGGCATGGACGAGATCAGCGCCTACCTGGCACGTACGTCCGCGACCGGGCGTCTGTGGCGCGGGACCGGCGTCGTGCACAGTCCCCGACCCTCGATCGGACGGAACCGATGACCAACGATTCGACCGCGTGCGAGCAGTGCGGCAAGCGTCCAGCCGCACTCGTAGCCGTCCGGGCCGGCCGCGACGTCTACGCCTGCGTCGAGCACCGGCACGCCCTCTCGGCGCCGGCGGACGACATCCTGACGCACCTGGCGCAGTACCAGCACATGGCCCGTCAGACGGGCCGTACCCGAGCCAGGGACCTAGACCAGGTCGACGTCCAGGTAGTCCAGGACCCATGGCAAGGGGGTGGAGACCGAGACGCCCGTGGGGCTGCCGCCGATGAGCAGGCCGACCGGGTTCACGGACGCGTCGTAGTTCCACACCACCGCCCCGGAGTCCCCGGGCCAGGAGAAGGCGTAGCCGGGGCTGACGATCAGGGTCTGGCCGTTGAAGGGGAGCGCCGTGGGGGGTGAGGTGGTCGTGTCGTAGACGAGGCCGTTCCAGAACGGGACGTCGACCCTTCCGTAGGTCATCTGCGTGATGCAGCCGCTCTTGCCGACCACCGTGTTGACGACGGGGAACTGGGCCGTGCTGCCGATGCCGAAGAGCTGGGGGCCGAAGCCGGGCACGATGTGGACCTGGGACGGGCTTTGCACCACCTCGCCGGGGTAGCACCAGGCTCGGGCGCAGTCGGCGTAGTTCGGTGACGTGAAGGTCAGGTCGAGTTCCAGGACGCGGTCGAGGATCGCCACCCGGTCGCCGGGGCAGCGGCCGCCGTCGGCGGGGGACGGCTGGACGATGCAGGAGCCGAAGGCGGCGGTGTTCTTGTTGGCGATGACGTGGTTGGCGCTGACCAGGAAGACCTTGTTCGCGTCCGCCGTCGCCCGCCCCTTCGCGACGAACCCGAGCGTGCCTTGCACGCCGGTGTGGTGGCCGACGGAGATGCCGCCGGGCGCCGGTCGCTGCCGGTGGGTGTGGGTCTGCAGCCGGATCAGGCCGCTGTGCACCACCCGCAGGGGGAGGTCCGCGGCCGCGCGGACGCCGAAGGCGTCGACGACGAGCTCCCGGACCCGGTCGGCCGGTGTCGGCTCCGCCACGCACACGCTCAGGACCTCCGCGCCGGGCGCCCCTTCGCCGGGGCCGGTCCTGCCCGCGCCGACGCCCTGGATGGTGCCGACCCCCAGCAGGGAGTCGGCGGCCCGCGGCGCCCCGGTCCCGTACCGGGTGCGCGCATCGTTGAACAGGGCCGCGGTGACGGCCTCCTGGGCGTCCCGGATCCGCGTGTCCCGCAGACCGCTCGCCCGCTCCAGCGCCGCGCGGCTCTCCTCCGGCGGTGGGTAGGCGGGGACGCGGAAGTCCTCCGGTTCCTGGTCCGGGCTGCCGTCGAGGGGCAGATCCGGCGGCACCTCGAAGCGGCCCTCGCCCCAGCCCAGGCCCTGGCTCTGTTCGCTCATGGCACTCGTTCCTCACCGGGCCGGCCGGCCCTACGTTTCGACGTACCGGAACTCCGGTCCGTAGGTCTTGCCGCCGCCGCCCGGGACCTCGCGGAGCATCAGGAGCCGGGCCGGTCCCTTGAGGCCGACCATTTCGCCGACGGCGTCGTCGAGGAATCCCTCCGCCGTGGTCGTGTCCTCCGCCTTCCAGGCCCTTTCCAGGAGGTCCAGCATCTGGCTGTACTTCTGGTTGACCTTGTCCAGGAGCGTCTGCGTCTCGGCGTCGGGGGCCGGGTGACCGGGAGCTCCCCAGCCGCCTTCGGGCACGGTGCCCATCGGGCGGGTGCCGGGCATCGCGATCGGGTCCCCCGTGAACTCCCACCGGTCAGGATTCTCGGCGACCTTGACCAGCTTGCGGCCGTGGAAGAGCTCCCGGAAGACGTAGAAGTGGGCGAGTTCGGGGCTCTGCCCGGCGTGCGGGTTCTCCGGTGAGGCGGAGGTGCCCTCGCCCTGCTCCTTGATCACGTCGACGGCCGCCTCGACGTCGGCGAGCGAGGTGAGCGGCGCGAGGCTGTTTCCCGCGCCGTGGTGCTCCATGCGCCGTTCGAGCTGGTGAGCCCCGGTGATCAGCTCCGGGTGGTCCTGGAACGCCTCCAGGATCGCGGTGTAGAACGCGCCGATGGAGGTGTGCGAGCGGGCCTCCGCGATCGGGTCGTCGGGCTCCTCGATCTTCGCGAACAGTTCCAGGGACTCCTTCGTCAGCCCGCTCAGGAAGACCTTCAGCGACGGACGTACGCCACCGGGCAGCTGCCCGGGGTACTTCGGCACCGTGTGCACGTCGCCGAGGCGGGGGACCCCGCCGATGGTGGTGAGCATGTTCCCGGCGAGGCCGAGGTGGGACATCTCGTCGAAGACGATCCGCCTGATCGCCTGGAACACGTCCCCGCTCTGGGGCTCGATGGACCACATCGCGGACAAGTACGGGGGCAGGGTGGCGAGTTCCAGCATCATCGCCTGCTGGAGCGACTCCTTCAGCCAGTCGGCGTCGCGGCGCTCGGCGGGCTCCTCCATCAGTTCGACGATCCGGTTGCTCCGGTATTCGAGAAGCGACGTCATGGATAGCCCCTTTCGTGCCGCTTTTGCACCCTTTTATCCACTGGAAAGGGTAGGCCGGTGCCGTCAGCGCCGTGTCATCGCGCCGTCATCGAAGGGCCACCGGAATCATCCCGGCGAGCTGCGCGGACGGCTCCAGGCCCAGCTCGTCCCGGAGCAGCAGCCGGTACGCGCGGTAGTGCCGTACGGCCTCGATCACATTGCCCTCCGACAGATGCGCCGCCACGACCGCCCGGTGCGCGCTCTCCCGGAGCGGCTCGATCCGTACGCTCGCCAGCGCCGCCTCCAGGGCCAGACCCGGGCTGCCCTGCCGGGTCAGCCCGTCGGCGAGGGCTTCCAGCGCGTGCAGCCGCAGCTGGCGCAGCCGCTCACGCTCGACGAGCACCCAGTCCTCGTCCCAGCCGGGCAGCAGCTCACCGCCGCCCAGCAGGACCATGGGCATGGGACCGTGCGGGGACGGAGCCTCCGCGCGTACGACGCTGAGCGCCGTCTCGGCCAGGGCGCGGGCGTCCACCCGCAGGGCGTCGGTGAGCGCCACGGACTCCCCGCCGCACCGCACGAGCGGCCGGTCGCCGTGCGGCAGCTTCCACAAGGTGGTGCGCAGACTGCCCCGGGCGTGTTCCTCGGTGGCATCCGGCCACAGCGTCCCGGCGAGGACGCTGCGGCTGACGTGCCCGCGCAGCCCTACGAAGGCGAGAAGCCGCTGCGCGTTGCCGCACAGATCGACCGGCCCGGCGGTGGACTCCAGACGGAACTGGCCGAGCAGCCGCAGCTGAGGAGGGCGAGGAGGAGTGACGGTCGACATCTGCCCTTCTCCCAGGGTGCGTTGGCGGGCACGACCGAGCCGAACAGGCGTCTTCTCACCGTACGACAGCGGGCCGGAGGCGGCGCGCCGAGCCGGGCCGGCGCCCAGGCGCGGACCGCGTTTGCCGGACCCGGCGCCCAGGGGGAGACTGGGAGTGACCGCACAAGAAGCGCCCCAGCGCGGGCCGCCGCAGACCAATCAAGTCGGCGGCCCTGCCCGGCCCTTGGTGCGTCCTCACCGCCCGGCCCGCCTCGGACGACCGCTGCTTCGGACACCCGCTTCGTACCGTCGCCGCTTCGGACGACCCCCGCGCGCGCGGGCCCCTCCCCCTCCAACCAATACACCTTTCGATCAGGAGCTGGCGATGGTGAACCAGAACGCCGGCGCGTCCCAGGGGTCCTTCGAGGCCCGACTGCTGACGGCCCACCCCGAGACCGCGCTCATCTACGAGCTGGGTGCCCAGCTCCGAGGCCTGCCCATGCCCATCGTGGACTGGGAGGACCTCCTCAAGAAACTGCAGACCCAGGAGGTGGACCCGGCCACGATCGGGTTCCCGCCGCTCGACAACCTGTTCCCGCCGCTCGACAACCTGCCGGACGAGCCGTGTGTGCCCCCCGAGTTCTTCCCCGTGTACGACGAGGCCGACCTCGCCGTGAAGCTCACCGCGTTCGTCCGGATCTCCCTGCGCCAGGCCGAGGGCCACGGCTCGACCGCGCGGCTGCGGAACCCGATGCACAAGCGGTTCGCCGCGGTCGCGGAACAGGCCACCGGCAGCGGGCGCAGGAGCGGGGTCTTCGAGGAGGGCTCCCTGCTGGGGTCCCAGCGGGGCGACACCACCGTCCCCGACATCCACTTCCCCTGGGTCGTCACCCTGATCCTGCGGGACTGCTCCAACGAGCAACTGCTGCCCTGGTCCTGGATCACGGACGGGTTCTACACCACCACCTTCGACGCGAACGCCCAGTTCATCGCCCTCATCGACGGCATGTGGTCGGCGTACTCGCTGCTCGTCATGCGCGAGGGATACGTCAACCGGCTCGTCGTCCTGGACCGGGCGACCATGGCCGGCACCACTCAGAACATCTGCCTCAACCCGGCGTGAGGACCCCGGGGAGCGCGGCCGTCGCCGGGCGGCGCCGCGCCCAGAACGGCGACGACACCCAACGGACTTCGTCGGCGTAGGCCCTGGCGTGCAGGACGAGGTAGCGCGCCGCGATCCCGTCGACGAAGGCGCGGTACGCGGCGAGGGCGCCCGCATCGCCGCGCAGACAGCCGTCGACGGCCGCGGCCGCGCGGGCGCCGGTGTGCAGGGCCGTCAGGATCCCCTGGGAGGAGAGCGGGTCGCACGCGAGCGCGGCGTCCCCGGCGGCCACCCAGCCCGGCCCGGCCGGCGAGGCAAGACGCTGCCCATGGGCCGGCGCCCACCGCGGGTCCGGCACCCGCCCGGCGGCGTAGCCGTCCAGCCGGGTCCGTACGTGCCGGGTGCCGGCCGCCCGCTCCAGGAACCCGGCGGCCGTGCGCAGCCGGGGATCGACCAGGTCGAGGTCGGTGAGGTGGGCGACCAGCCGCCCGGCCGGCACGCGCGCGGTGTACCACCAGCCTTCCGGCGCCGCCTCGACGAGCGTCCGCAGGTCCTGGTCGGCCGGTACGGGGCCGGTCAGCAGGGCGTACGCGGCGACGAGCCGGTCCTGCCGCAGCCGTACGGCGCCCTGCCGGCCGATCACCGCACGCCGGCCGGTGGAGTCCACCAGCCACGCGCAGGCCAGCTCCCGCTCCACCCCGCGCTCGCGCACCACCAGCCGCCACGCCCCGGGCCAGCCGGTCCGGCGTACCGCCACGCCGCACATGGGCCGGGCGCCGGCGTCCTCGGCCGCGCCGCGCAGGAACGCGTCGAAGCGGACGCGGTCCAGGTGCCAGCCGTGGCCGTGCGGGTCCATGACGTGCCCGCGCCCGTACAGCTCCTCCGAGCCCCAGGCGGCGTCGGTGCCGGTGCAGGTCAGATGCCCGTCGGCGTCGAGCCCGGCCAGCAGCCCGAGATCGCGCAGCAGGGGCCGCGCGGCGGGCGGCAGGGTCTCGCCGATCCGGTACGGGCCCGCTCCCCGCGGCCGTAGCGGGTGTCCCGGCCGAGGGTCTCGCGGGCGGGGGCCTGGGGGTCGAGGGGCTTGGGGGTCGAGGAGCAGGACCCGGTGGCCCGCCCGGGCCAGGCACAGCGCCGCGACCGAGCCGGCCGGCCCGGCGCCCGCGACGATCGCGTCCCAGCTCGTCGGCCGGGTGCCGCCCGCGACCGAGCCGGCCGGCCGGGTGTCGGCCGCGGCGGGGTTCCAGTTCGTCGGCCGGGTGCCGCCCGCGGCCGAGCCGGCCGGCCGGGTGTCGGCCGCGGCGGGGTTCCAGTTCGTCGGCCGGGTGCCGCCCGCGACTGAGCGGGCCGGCCGGG
>NZ_BMQQ01000025.1:16201-111696 GCF_014648195.1 Streptomyces purpureus | reverse complement strand
CAGGAACAAGATCAGCACGCACCCGGACACCCTGCCGACCAAGATCGCTGAACACAAGACCCACGGCTCAGCTCATTTTGAAACGATCAGTAAGGCCCCCGGATCCCTCCGGGGGCCTTTTCCATGCGCCGTAGCCGGTGTCACGCCGGCTCGGTGGCCACCTCGTCCACACCCCAGTTCGCGAGCAGCCGCAGCGCGTCCGCCGACGGGGAGCCCGGCTCCGCCTGGTAGGTGACCAGGGACAGGTCGTGGTCGTCGGGCAGCCTCAGCGTCTCGTACGACAAGGTCAGCTCGCCCACCAGCGGATGGTTCAGCCGCTTGATGCCATGGCCCTTCTCGGCGACCGTGTGGGCCGCCCAGAGCGCGCGGAACTCCTCGCTCTTGACGGACAGTTCCCCCACGAGCGCCGACAGCTGGGGATCGTCCGGGTAGCAGCCCGCGCACAGCCGCAGCACACTGACCACCTCGGTCGCCTTGGCGTCCCAGTCCGGGTACAGGTCGCGGGCGTGGGACCCGAGGAAGACCAGACGGGCCATGTTGCGCTCCTCTGGGGCCATCGCCGCGAAGTCGCCGAGCAGCGCCCGCGCCATCCGGTTCCAGCCCAGGATGTCCATCCGGCGGCCCAGGAAGAACGCCGGGACCCCGTCCATGGCGTCGACCAGGTACTGCAGCCCCGGCCGCAGCTTCTGCCGGCCCGTCGGCGAGCCGCGCTTCTTCTTCTGCTTCGGCTTGGCCAGATGCGTCAGATGGTCCCGCTCGGTGTCCGACAGGCGCAGCGCGCGGGCGATGGCGTCCAGCACCTCCAGGGAGACGTTCTGGCCGTTGCCCTGCTCCAGGCGCGTGTAGTACGCGACGGAGACCCCGGCCAGCTGCGCCAGCTCCTCCCGCCGCAGCCCCGGGACCCGGCGGTGGCGCCCGAACTCCGGCAGCCCGACGTCCGCGGGCTTCAGCCGGGCCCGTCGTGAGCGGAGGAATTCGGTGAGTTCGGCACGCTGGTCCATGCGTCCCAAGTATTCCTGGTCGTAGGCGTGGATGCCGGGCCGTGCCTGTCCCTGCCAGTGGTAGGAACGCCGGACGTACGTCGCACAGAGGGCTGGGTGGTCCCCGCGACGACCGGCAGGGTTGCCGCCATGACCACGAACGTCGCCGCATTCGCAGCTCCCGCCCCCAGCGCCCCTCTGGAGCGCACCACCGTTTCCCGTCGCGCGGTCGGCGCGTACGACGTCCTCATCGAGATCAAGTACGCCGGCATCTGCCACTCCGACATCCACCAGGCCCGGGACGGCTGGGGCGAGGGCATCTACCCGATGGTCCCCGGCCACGAGATCGCCGGCATCGTTACCGAGGTCGGCTCCCAGGTCACCCGCCACAAGGTCGGCGACCGGGTCGGCGTCGGCTGCTTCGTCGACTCCTGCCGTGAGTGCGAGTACTGCCGGCAGGGTCTGGAGCAGTACTGCACCCAGGGCATGACCGGCACGTACAACGCCCGCGACAAGGAGGGGGAGCCGACCTACGGCGGCTACTCCACCCACATCGTCGTGGACGAGAACTACACCCTGCGGATCCCCGAGGGCATCCCGCTCGACGAGGCCGCCCCGCTGCTGTGTGCCGGGATCACGCTCTACTCCCCGCTCGCGCACTGGAAGGCCGGCCCGGGCAAGAACGTGGCGATCGTCGGCCTCGGCGGCCTCGGCCACATGGGCGTGAAGATCGCGCACGCGCTCGGCGCGGAGGTGACCGTGCTCAGCCAGTCGCTGCGCAAGCAGGAGGACGGGCTGAAGCTGGGCGCCGACCACTTCTACGCGACGAGCGCCCCGGCGACCTTCGAGAAGCTGGCCAACACCTTCGACCTGGTGATCTCGACCGTCTCGGCGCCGCTCGACTTCGACGCGTACCTCTCGCTGCTCAAGACGGACGGCGCGCTGGTGAACGTCGGCGCCCCCGAGGAGCCCGTCTCGCTCAACCTGTTCTCGGTGATCGGCGGGCGCAAGACCCTCGCCGGTTCGATGATCGGCGGCATCCGGGAGACCCAGGAGATGCTGGACTTCTGCGCGGAGCACGGACTCGGCGCCGAGATCGAGTTGATCCGGGCGGACCAGATCAACGAGGCGTACGAGCGGGTGCTCGCCGGTGACGTCCGCTACCGCTTCGTCATCGACACCTCGACGATCTGAGCGGGCCTACGCCCCCGCCACCGCCGCCACCGCCGCCGGGCCGAGCGAGGCCCGGCGGCGGCGCAGCCAGTAGTGCCCCGTGACCACGAAGAGCAGCGGACCCCAGGCCACCAGCGGCAGGTAGCACAGGCTCATCACCCAGTAGGCGACGCCGTCGGGGGAGTCGGGGTGCCCCATGTTCTCCGGGCCGTTCCAGCCGAGGGGCCCCAGCGTGCCGATCACGGTCAGGACGCTCGCCCCCAGCGTCGCGGGGACCACGGCTGCGGCCGTCGGCACCCGCCGCCCGCCCACCAGCGGCAACCAGTTCGGGAACACCTGCCCCCAGGGCCGCACCAGACCTATGGTGAGCAGCGCGAGGCCCTCGGCGACGAGGGTCAGCGTGATCATGTAGAGGGAGAACCAGCTGCCGAACCGGACGTCGGCCAGCCAGCCGCCGGAGAACCCGGTGTCGATGCCGAACGCGGCGGCCAGCCGCCACAGGCCGCTCGGCAGCACGGTCAGCGCGGTCGCCTGCGCGGTACGGACGACCCAGCGCGGCGGCTCCTGCTCGATACGCGCGCTCACCGGTCGGCCTTCGGGGTGGGCGGCAGCAGGTGATTGACGGTGAAGTCGCCGCTCTTGGCGGTCTCGTAGGGCGCCGCGCTCAGACACACCGGCACCTTCGCGTCCGGGATGTCCTCGACGGCCCAGCTGTATCCGACCCGGTCGTGCCGGCCGCCCTTGCCGCCGTCGTAGACGGTGAACCCGACCCGCTTGCCCTTGATCCGCCGGTCCGGGTGGTCGGTGCGCTCGATGATCCCGGTGGCGGTGGCGACCGGGCCGCCGGTGAGCAGGCAGTCGATACGGCCCTCGAACCACGCGCCCTTCTTGCCGTCAGGACTGTGGTGGGTGAAGCGGAACGTGCCGCGTGAGGTGCCGCCGACATCGGTCGGGGCGAATCCACGGGCGTCGAAGGCGAAGGTGACGCGGTCGCCGTTCTTGCCCCGGTCCATCGTGGCGGAGCCGGTGAGGCTCGCTTCCTTGACCGGCTTCGCCGCGGCGGCCGCCGTCGGCTCGGCGGTGCTCGCCGTCGCGGGGGTGCCGGCGAAGGCGAGCAGGCCCATCATGGCGGCCGTCCCCAGAGCCGCTCCCCAGGTGGTCTTCGAGTGACGCATCGTCTGAACTCCCTTTGATGATCGCTGAGTTGATGCCGCACGGTGCTGCTGTCGTGCTGACGTGATCAGCTTCCTCCGGGAGCGGGGCGCCCCACCATCGGCCGACCGGCAGATCCCCGCTCGCCCCGGCCCGCCCCGCCTCTGCCGATCGGCGGATCCCCGCGCCCGCGCCCCGCTCTCTACGCTGGCCCGATGAGACGTGACGTGGTGGCGGGGACGGCGGCGGTCGCCGTCGCGTGCGCGGGGGTGGCCGCGGCCGGTTCGTACGTAGGTCTGCCCGCCGCGCTCGCCGCCGGGGTCCTGCTCGCCGGGGCGGCCGGGCCCCGCGCGTGGCGCCGGTACGCGGGCCGGGCCTGCGCCGCCGTGGCCGCCGCGCTTCTCGCCGTCAGCGCGCTCGGCGCCCAGGGCGCCGGGGAGGCCGGGTCACGCTGGCTGTTCGCGGCGGCCACCGCTCTTCTCGCGCTCCAGGCGGCGGCCTTCCGCTGGGCCCCCGTACGGGAGGTGGCCCTCGGCGTCGGCCTCTCGGCGACCGCGCTCGCGCTGTGGACCCAGCCCCTGCTGCCCGGCGTCACATTCCTGGAACGCGTCGGCATGGGCGCCTTCTGGACCCTGCCCACGCTCGGCGCCGCCGTCGTGGGCGGCTACCCCCGGCTGCGGGAGCGCCGCGAACGCCTGGCCGTGCACGACGCCCGCCGCACCCAGCAACTCACCCTCGCCCACGACCTGCACGACTTCGTCGCCCACGACATCAGCGGCATCGTCGCCCAGGCCCAGGCGGCCCGCTTCGTGGCCGCGCAGGACCCGGCCGCCGTCCTGCCCGCCCTCGAACGGATCGAGCGGGCCGGTCTCGCCGCCCTGGACTCGATCGACCGTACGGTCTCGATGCTGCGGGAGGCTGGAACCCCTGCGGCCCGCGAAGCCCTGCCCGCGCTCGCCGAACTCGACGACCTCGTACGGCGCTTCGCCGACAGCGGCGCCACCGAGGCCCGGCTCACCATCGCCCCGGACGCCGCGGATGCCCTCTCCCGCGAGGCCGCCGCCACGGTCCACCGGATCGTGACGGAGGCGCTCACCAACGTACGCCGCCACGCCCCCGGCGCGGCCCGCGTCGACATCACGCTCGTACGGCAGGGGCGCCACGTCCGGCTCGACGTCACCAACGACACGCTGCCCGGCCCCGCGACCGCCCGCCCGCGCGGCGGCAGCGGACTGCTCGCCCTCACCGAACGGGTCCGCGCACTCGGCGGAACCTTCGAAGCCGCACCGGCCGACGGCCACTGGCGGACCTCCGCCACCCTCCCGGCCCTCGGCCCCACTCCCGGAAGGACCCCATGACCACCCGCATCCTGATCGCCGACGACCAGGACGACATACGCAACGGCTTCCGGCTGATCCTCGACTCGCAGCCGGACATGACCGTCGTCGGCGAGGCCGCGGACGGAGCGGCCGCCGTCGAACTCGCCCGCACGCTCCGGCCGGACGTCGTCCTCGCCGACATCCGGATGCCCCGCCTCGACGGCCTGGAGGTCACCCGCCTGCTCGCCGCCGAGACACGGGTCGTGGTGGTCACCACCTTCGACCTCGACGAGTACGTCCACACCGCCCTGCGCCACGGCGCCTGCGGCTTCCTGCTGAAACGCTCAGGCCCCGCCCTGCTGATCGAGGCGGTACGTGCCGCGATGGCCGGCGACACCCTGATCAGCCCGCAGATCACCGTCCGCCTCCTGCAACGCCTCACGGCGCCGCCCGCGGCCCCGCCGGCCGATCCGCTCACCGCCCGCGAGCGGGAGATCGTCACCCTGGTCGCCCAGGGCCTGACGAACGCGGAGATCGCTGACCGGCTGTTCATCTCGGCCGGCACGGCGAAGACGCATCTCGCCAACATTCAGGCGAAGTTGAAGGCGCGCAACAGGGTCGGCATCGCGGCCTGGGCGTGGGAGGCGGGCCTGGCCGCCCCCGGCCGCACCTCCGCTGCGGGCTGACGGCTGTCAGCCGTCCGCCTTCGCCACCCCGATCGGGCACGAGACGCCCGTGCCGCCGATGCCGCAGTAGCCGCCCGGGTTCTTGTCGAGGTACTGCTGGTGGTACGGCTCCGCCGGGTAGAAGGGGCGGCCCTCCGCCGGGAGGATCTCGGTGGTGATCGTGGCGTGCCCGGAGCCCGTCAGGACCTTCTGGTAGGCCTCCCGGGACGCCTCGGCCGCCGTCGCCTGGGCCGGGGAGTGGGTGTAGACGGCAGAGCGGTACTGGGTGCCGACGTCGTTGCCCTGGCGGAAGCCCTGGGTCGGGTCGTGGGACTCCCAGAAGACCTTCAGGAGCTGCTCGTAGCTGACGACGGACGGGTCGAAGACGACCCGGACCGCCTCCGTGTGCCCCGTCAGGCCCGAGCAGACCTCCTCGTACGCGGGGTTCTCGGTGTAGCCGCCCTGGTAGCCGACGAGGGTCGTCCACACACCCTGGGTCTGCCAGAACTTCCGCTCGGCGCCCCAGAAGCAGCCGAGGCCGAAGTCCGCGACCTCGAGCCCCTCGGGGTACGGGCCGAGCAGCGGGTTGCCGAGGACCGTGTGCCGGGACGGAACCAGGAACTCGGGGGTCGCGCGGCCCTTCAGGGCCTGCTCCGGGGTCGGGAGGACGGGGGTGCGGGACAGGAACATACGGGGGCTCCTCGGGGAGTCGGGTCCGTACCGCACAACACGGCAGGCCCGTCCCGCATTCCTCGGCCGCTCAGCCGTCCCCTCGCCCGGCCGGGCCCCGGCCGTCGCCCCCGCCGGGATCCTGTGCCGAGCTCACCGAGGCGGCGCTGCGGCGGCTCTTCAGCCAGAAGTAGACCGCCACACCGATGATGATGATCGGGATGATTTTGCCCATGAAGGGTTCCTCACTTCGGGGAGGGACTGGACCAAGGGGAGGGACTGGAACAAGCGGCGGGACAGGAACAAGGGGCGGACCGACCGTACCGTCGGCCGGACGCCCCGCCGTACGGGCGGTCAGTGCCGCAGGGTCGCCGGGCTTCCGCCGTTCGCCTCGTACCCCGCCACCGCGAGGTTGCGGTAGATCGTGTACTCGGCGGCCGGGTCCAGGCTGACCGTCCAGGGCAGCGCCCCGATGTGGCCGTCCACGTGGATCAGCTGCCGCATCGCCTCGGACCAGCGTTCCGCCTTGATCAGGAACATCACCAGCATGTGGCGCACATGCGCCAGCATCGGGTCGTCCGGGCGGGCCGAGTGCACCGCGTACAGCGCGCCCTCCATCGCCTGCGACACCACCGCCGTCTTGTAGAAGTCCTGCACCAGCGTGATCTCGGGAAGGTGCTCGTAGACCGCGAACAGCGGCAGCGCCGCCAGCAGGGAGCCCTGCGGGGCGCGGGCGGCGGCCGAGCGGGCGAAGCGGTCCGCGTCGTCGCGGGAGCCGTGCCACTTCTCGCACCAGTAGTGCAGCGCCGCCAGATGCGCGCCCATGTGCTGCGGCGCCCGGTCCATGACCTTCGCCCACACCTGGTCGAACTGCTCGGGCGGGTAGGCCAGTCCACGGGCGACGGCCAGTTCCACGATGTACGGCACCGGGTCGCCGGGCGCGAGCAGCGCCGCCTGGTCGCTGGCCGCCTTGGCCTCTTCGAGGATGATCCGGAAGTCGTCCGTGCCGGCCGTCGACGACCGCCACGCCTGCTGCACCAGGAACTCCGCGTGGACGGCCGCCCCGCCCGCGTCCTTCGGCGCCTCGGCCCGCCACGCCCGCAGCCACGCCCCACCGGTGCCGGGCTGCTGCTGGAGCTCCAGCGACGCCGCGCCCGCGAAGGCCTGCACCCGCTGCCAGCGCGCCTCGCCGTCCTTGGGGGTCCCGGCGAGCAGCTGGGAGGCGGCCCGCCAGTCCTGCGTGCGCTGCACCACGTCCAGCACGTCCACGAGGTCCTGGTCCGGGCCGGGCAGCCGGAGGTCCAGCTCCTCCTGCCGTACGAAACCGTAGGCGCCCGGATCCGCGGCGTCCGGCGAACCGGGCGCGGCCAGCTGGATGCCACCACCCCGGCGCCGCCGCAGAAGGGGGCCGAGCGCCGCGACCAGCATCGCCATCGCGATCAGGAACCAGAGAATCTCCATAACGCCATTGTCCAGGACGGCTCGGGAACCGGCGGTGACCGGGACTACGCTCAGGCTCATGAGCGACCAGCACTCCCACCAGAGCTTCGAGACCCGCGCGATCCACGCGGGCAACACCGCCGACCCGCTGACCGGCGCGGTCGTCCCGCCCATCTACCAGGTGTCCACCTACAAGCAGGACGGCGTGGGGGGCCTGCGCGGCGGATACGAGTACAGCCGCAGCGCCAACCCGACCCGTACCGCCCTGGAGGAGAACCTGGCGGCGCTCGAGGGCGGCCGGCGCGGGCTCGCCTTCGCCTCCGGCCTTGCCGCCGAGGACTGCCTGCTCCGTACGCTGCTCGTCCCCGGCGACCACGTGGTCATCCCGAACGACGCCTACGGCGGCACGTTCCGGCTCTTCGCCAAGGTCGTGCAGCGCTGGGGCGTGGAGTTCTCCGTCGCCGACACCTCTGACCTGGCGTCGGTACGGGCGGCGGTCAACGACCGTACGAAGGTCATCTGGGTCGAGACGCCGTCGAACCCGCTCCTCGGCATCACCGACATCGCGGCCGTCGCCGACGTGGCCCGCACCGCCGGCGCCAAGCTGGTCGTCGACAACACCTTCGCGAGCCCCTACCTCCAGCAGCCGCTCGCCCTCGGCGCCGATGTCGTCGTGCACTCGCTCACCAAGTACATGGGCGGCCACTCCGACGTCGTCGGCGGCGCGCTGGTGACGGCCGACGAGACGCTCGGCGAGGAGCTCGCCTACCACCAGAACGCGATGGGCGCGGTCGCCGGCCCCTTCGACTCGTGGATCGTGCTGCGCGGCATCAAGACCCTGGCCGTGCGCATGGACCGGCACAGCGAGAACGCGGGCCGCGTCGCCGAGATGCTCACCCAGCACCCGAAGGTCACCCAGGTCCTCTACCCCGGCCTGGAGGACCACCCCGGCCACGAGATCGCCGCGAAGCAGATGAAGGCCTTCGGCGGCATGATCTCCTTCCGCGTCCAGGGCGGCGAGGAGGCGGCCGTCGAGGTCTGCAACCGCGCCAAGCTCTTCACCCTGGGCGAGTCCCTGGGCGGTGTCGAGTCCCTGATCGAGCACCCGGGCCGGATGACGCACGCCAGCGTGGCGGGCTCGGCCCTGGAGGTCCCCGCCGATCTCGTACGCCTCTCCGTCGGCATCGAGAACGCCGACGACCTGCTGGCCGACCTGCGCGAGGCGCTCGGCTAGCCGCCCCCCTCTTCACCACCGGCCCCGCGCCCGGGAACGATCCCCGGCCGGGGCCGGTGCGCGCGGGGCCCGTGCTCAGGCGCTGACCTTCTCGTCCTCCAGCGACTCCTTGACCATCTTCCGCAGCTCGGGGGAGTCCTCGTGGCCGTGGACCGAGATCGCGTGTTCGGTGGCGGCCCGGATGACTTCCTCCTCCTCGCCGGCGATGACGAGGGTGCAGTTCATGACGCTCGGGGACTTACGGCAGTCGGCGACTTTCCTGGTCATGGCGGCCTCCTCTGACTGGACGCGTGCCGCTCCTTCCAGGCTAGACCGGTCCTCACCAGCCTTCGAGCGGCGGCGACGTCTCCGCCGGCGGCACCACCCACGGCTCCGTCACCGACGCCCACACCACGAACGCCACCGCCGCCGCCCACAGCAGCAGCCAGCCCGTGCGGCGCACCAGCCGGTGGCGGTGCAGCAGCACGGAACCGCGCTCGGCGGCCCGCTCGGCCAGATCGGCCGGCACCTGCGGATGCGGGCCGTCCAGCATCCGCCGGACCTCCTCCTCGCGCCGGTTGCCCCCGCTCACAGCGCCACCCTCGGCCCGGTCCCGCGCATCGTGCTGACGGCCCGCGCGCAGATCGCCCGTACTCTCTCCACCGGCAGCCCGAGGAGCGCCGCCGTCTGCTCCTCGGCCACCCCTTCGTACAGCCGCAGCACGAGGATCAGCCGCTCCTGCGGGGAGAGCCGGGACAGCGCCCCGCCGCCCGGGCCGCGGTGGCGGCGCCAGGCGGTGCGGGCGAAACGGATCGCGAGTTCCTGGCGGGCCCGGTCGTACGGGTCCTCGCCGCGCAGCCGGTCCCAGCCGGCGTAGGTGTGCGCGAGGGCGGCCGTCAGCAGGCGGCGCGCGCGGGGGTTGCGGTGCGGCTCCTCGGCGGTCAGCAGGGTCGCGGCATGCAGCAGCCGGCCGGCCGCGCCCGCGACGAAGGCTTCGAACTCCCGGGCACGGAGGCGCTCATCGGATGCCTGCCGCTCTCGCACGTCCTCATTTGGGGCCAGCGGCAGGCACCCGGTCAAGAGGTCGGTACGGCCCGGTTCGGCCCCGGTGCGGCCCGGGTCTCAGCCGGCGGGCGGAGTCTGCGGCTCCGCGGGCGGCAGGCCCGACTGGCGGGCGGAGAGGGCCGAGTTGAAGCGGGTCAGCAGCGTGCAGAAGGACTCCCGCTCCTGCGCCGTCCAGCCGTCCGTGACCTGGGCCATCAGCTGGCGCCTTGAGGAGCGGACCTCCTCCAGGCGGGACTGCCCGCGCGGGGAGAGCTGCAGGACGACCGCGCGACCGTCCTCGGGGTGAGATGTGCGCTTGACCAGTCCGGTGTCGACGAGCGGCGCGACCTGCCGGGTCACGGTCGAGGAGTCGATCCCCATTCCGGCCGCGAGCGCCTTGACGCCCATCGGGCCTTCCTGGTCCAGCCGGTTGAGGAGCAGATAGGCGGCCCGGTCCATGGAGTTGCGGAGCTGGCCCGTGCCGCCCAGACGCGTCTGCTCCGCGCGGCGGGCGAAGACGGCCACCTGGTGCTGGAGGGCATCGAGGAGACCGGGGTCAAGCTCAGTCGTCATGTCCTGAGATGTGGGCATGGCAAGGGGGCTCTCTCGTGCGGTGGTCGGTTGGTGGGGGACAGAGTACGCGGACCGGAGCGGGTCCGTACCTGCGCTGCACAAACCCGTGCGAGCGACCGGTGGCCGGGCGGCCCCGTACCCGGTGAGCTGCGAGACTTGATGTCATGACCTTCCGTAGGACTGGCCCCTTGCACCCCCTGATCCTCGATGACGTACGGGGGGCCCAGAAGATGCTCTCGGGGGTCTCCCGCCTCACGCCGATGGAAGGCAGCCGCTACCTGTCCCGCCTGGTGGGAGCCCCTGTCCACCTCAAGTGCGAGAACCTCCAGCGGACCGGATCGTTCAAACTGCGCGGCGCGTACGTACGGATCGCGGGGCTGCGGCCCGAGGAGCGGGCGGCCGGGGTCGTCGCCGCTTCGGCCGGGAACCACGCCCAGGGCGTCGCGCTCGCCTCCTCGCTCCTCGGGGTCCGTTCCACGGTCTTCATGCCCGTCGGCGCCCCGCTGCCGAAGGTCGCGGCGACCCGTGACTACGGCGCAGAGGTCCGGCTGCACGGTCATGTGGTCGACGAGACGCTCGCCGCCGCCGAGGAGTACGCGCACAACACCGGCGCGGTCTTCATCCACCCCTTCGACCACCCCGACATCATCGCCGGGCAGGGCACGGTCGGTCTGGAGATCCTGGAGCAGTGCCCGGAGGTGCGCACGATCGTCGTCGGGGTCGGCGGCGGCGGTCTGGCGGCCGGGATCGGGGTCGCGGTGAAGTCGCTGCGGCCCGACGTGCGGGTGGTGGGGGTGCAGGCGGCGGGCGCGGCGGCCTATCCGCCCTCGATGAAGGCAGGCCGTCCGGTGGCGCTGGAGTCACCGCAGACGATGGCGGACGGCATCAAGGTGGGCCGCCCCGGGGACGTGACGTTCCCGCTGGTCGAGGAGTTCGTCGACGAGATCCGTACGGTCTCCGAGGACGCCCTGTCGTCGGCGCTGCTGCTCTGCCTGGAGCGGGCGAAGCTGGTCGTCGAGCCGGCCGGGGCGAGCACGGTGGCGGCGCTGCTGGCCCAGCCGGAGGCGTTCCGGGGGCCGGTCGTCGCGGTGCTCTCCGGCGGCAACGTGGACCCGCTGCTGATGCAGCGGATCCTGCGCCACGGCATGGCGGCGGCGGGGCGCTACCTGTCGCTGCGGCTGCGGCTGACGGACCGGCCGGGCGCGCTGGCGAATCTGCTGGGGGTGCTGTCGGTGGTCGACGCCAACGTCCTGGACGTGGGGCATGTGCGGACCGATCCGCGCCTTGGCCTGACCGAGGTCGAGGTGGAGCTCCATCTGGAGACGAAGGGCCCCGAGCACTGCGCGGAGGTCGCGGCGGCGCTGCGGGAGGCCGGGTACACGGTCATGGCCTGAGGGCCGACGCGACCCTTGTCAGTCGCGATGTATCGCGTTACGGTGTGGTTCAGGTCACCCATTTGACGGGCGGGCGTGCCCTCGCCTCCCTAAGCTTTGGCTAGAAAACGCCCAGAAGAACCCAGAGATCAGAAGGACCGGCACAGAAGAACACCTGCGCTCTGCACCTGCCACCCTGGGAGAACCCACATGCCAGGCGCGATCCACGCCGAAGGTCTGGTCAAGACCTTCGGTGACGTAAGGGCCCTTGACGGCGTCGATCTCGACGTTCCCGAAGGCACCGTCCTCGGCCTGCTCGGCCCCAACGGCGCCGGGAAGACGACGACCGTACGAGTCCTCACCACCCTGCTCCAGCCCGACAGCGGCAAGGCCGTGGTCGCCGGGATCGACGTGCTCAAGCACCCCAACGAAGTGCGCCGGTCCATCGGCCTCTCGGGCCAGTTCGCGGCCGTCGACGAGTATCTGACCGGCCGCGAGAACCTCCAGATGGTCGGCCGGCTCTACCAGATGAACGCCAAGGCGGCGAAGAAGCGGGCGGACGAACTGCTGGAACGTTTCAACCTCGCCGACGCGGCCGACCGCACCGCCAAGACGTACTCCGGCGGCATGCGCCGCCGCCTCGACCTGGCCGCCGCCCTCGTCGTGTCGCCGCCCGTGATGTTCATGGACGAGCCGACCACCGGTCTCGACCCCCGCAACCGCCAGGCGCTGTGGGGCATCATCCAGGAACTGGTCGCGGGCGGTACGACCCTGCTGCTCACCACCCAGTACCTGGAAGAGGCCGACCACCTCGCCCACGACATCTGCGTCGTCGACCACGGCAGGGTCATCGCCCGCGGCACCTCCGACCAGCTGAAGGCCCAGACCGGCGGCGAGCGGGTCGAAGTCGTCGTCCACGACCACGAGATGATCGCCCCGGCCCGTGACGTCCTCGGCCGCTACGGACTCTCCGGCATCGGCCACGGCGAGGTCACCGTCGAGGAGCACACCCGCAAACTGACCGTGCCGGTCACCGGCGGCGCCAAGCTCCTCGCCGAGGTCATCCGCGACCTGGACGCCCGGGGCGTCGAGATCGACGACATCGGCCTGCGCCGCCCCACCCTCGACGACGTCTTCATCTCCCTCACCGGCCACGCCGCCGAACGGGCCGAGGACGAGAACGGCGAGGCGCCGACGGACGCCAAGGACCGCAGGAAGAGCCGGAAGGAGGCGGCCAAGTGACCGCCGTGACCGACGCCGTCACGACCACGGGACCACGCGGCGGCATCTCCCAGTCGGTCACCGACTCGCTCGTGGTGGCCAAGCGCAACCTGATCCGCATGAGCCGGATCCCGGAGATGGTCATCTTCGGACTGATCCAGCCGATCATGTTCGTGGTGCTGTTCAGCTACGTCTTCGGCGGATCGATGAACATCGGCGGCACGACCTCCCCGTCCGTCTACCGCGAATTCCTGATGGCCGGCATCTTCGCCCAGACCGTCACCTTCGCCACGGCCGGCGCGGGCGCGGGCATCGCCGACGACATGCACAAGGGCCTCATCGACCGCTTCCGGGCCCTGCCGATGGCCCGCGGCGCGGTCCTCACCGGCCGCACCCTCGCCGACCTCGTCCAGACCGCACTCACCGTCGTCGTCCTCGCGATCGTGGCCCTCCTGGTCGGCTGGCGCGTCCACAACGGCATCCCGAAGGCGCTCGCCGCCTTCGCGCTGCTGCTCCTGCTCGGCTACGCCTTCTCCTGGATCGGCGCCCTCATCGGCCTCTCGGTCCGCACCCCGGAGGCGGCCACGTCCGGCGGCCTGATCTGGCTCTTCCCGGTCACGTTCATCTCGAACGCGTTCGTGGACTCCAGCAAGATGACGCCCTGGCTGCGGCACATCGCCGAGTGGAACCCCTTCAGCGCGACGGTCCAGGCCTGCCGTGAACTCTTCGGCAATCCCGGCGTCTCACCGTCGGACGCCTGGCCGATGCAGCATCCGGTCTGGGCGTCGATCATCTGGTCGGTGCTGATCATCCTGGTGTTCCGGACGCTGGCGGTACGGAAGTACCGCTCGGCGACGGCGTGACCGGTCCGGGATCTCAAGGGGCGTAACCGGAGACGATCTGGCCGTCGAAGAGCTTCCCGGCGACGAAGGAGCCGCCGGGATCGCGGCCGAGGGACACCTCGCCCATGCCGCCGGCCCCCAGCCGCGCCAGCACCTCGTACGGGCCGATCCGCCGGGGCGCGCTCTCGCGCAGCGGTCCAAACGCGTGTTCCCCCGTCCACGATTGATCTCCAGAACGCATCATTCCATGTACATGCAGAAGGGCCGGGCCGCGTTCGCGGTCCGGCCCTTCCGGGATGCCAGGGGGATGCGGAGGCTCAGCCGCCGTACGGCTTGGCGTCGAGGATCTTCACCGTGGCGATCTTGCCGTTCGGCAGCTCGTACTGCGCGTCCTCGCCGACCTTCTTGCCGTGCACGCCGACGCCGAGGGGCGACTGCGGGGAGTAGGTCTCGATGTCGCCGCTCGCGTACTCGCGGGAGGCGAGCAGGAACGTCATCGGGTCGTCCTCGTCGCCGTCGAAGGCGATCGTGACGACCATGCCGGGCTCGACGACACCGTCGTCTGCGGGAGACTCGCCCACCTTGGCGTGCTCCAGGAGCTGCGTCAGCTGGCGGACGCGGAGCTCCTGCTTGCCCTGCTCCTCCTTGGCCGCGTGGTACCCGCCGTTCTCCCGCAGGTCGCCCTCCTCGCGCGCCGCCGCGATCTTGGCGGCGATCTCGGTTCGCGCGGGACCAGACAGGTACTCCAGCTCGGCCTTGAGCTGGTTGTACGCCTCCTGGGTGAGCCAGGTGACGTTGTCGCTGGTCTGGGTCACAGGTGCTCCTCGTAGGTACTGGGAATACAAAGCATCGCCCTACCCAGAAGGATGTTCCTTCCTGAGTGGGCGAAACCACGAGCCTAACAATTCCCGGCGGAAAGGGGGAGGACGAAAGCCATCAGAATTGCATCACGCCAGGTCAGCGGGGTGGATGCACCGCCGGCCGGGTGATCGCTACTCAGCGGTACAGCCGACCAGCTCGGCATTGGTGCCCTGGGAGGTGGTCCGTACCGTCACGATCTGGTCGATCCGCTCGACGGGCTGGTCGAAACGGACGTCCTTGCGGCCGACCTCGGCGCCGTTCTCCGCGCGCGAGCGCAGGGTGCACGAGCCCTTGGCGTCCTTGTCCTTACGGACTTCCAGATGGACCTTGACCTCGCGGTCGCTCACCACGTCCCACTTGATCACCTCGGCGCTGACGACCTGCCCGGCGACGTAGTCGTAGCCGAACCAGCCGATCATCGCGAGGAACAGCACCCCGAGCACGGAACCGGTGATCTTGAGCTTGCGGTCGGCGCGTTCGTCCGCCGAGCGGCCGTAACGGGCCTCGGGCAGGCCCTCGCGCACCGCGCTCATGATCGTTCCTCTCGACGTACGGACAGCAGGAATTTTCCCGCCCCCGATTCCGTCACTATAAGAGTTGCCCGATGCGACGAATCACTGAGGATCGAGTCTTGACTGAGCAGCTGCGCCTGATGGCCGTGCACGCCCACCCCGACGACGAATCGTCGAAGGGCGCGGCCACGATGGCCAAGTATGTGTCCGAGGGGGTGGACGTGCTGGTCGTGACCTGCACGGGAGGCGAGCGCGGCTCCATCCTCAATCCCAAGCTCCAGGGCGACAGGTACATCGAGGAGAACATCCACGAGGTGCGCCGCAAGGAGATGGACGAGGCCCGCGAGATCCTCGGGGTCAAGCAGGAGTGGCTGGGCTTCGTCGACTCCGGCCTGCCCGAGGGCGACCCGCTGCCGCCGCTGCCCGAAGGCTGCTTCGCGCTGGAGGACATCGACAAGGCGGCCGGTGAACTGGTCCGCAAGATCCGCGCGTTCCGTCCGCAGGTCATCACGACCTACGACGAGAACGGCGGGTACCCGCACCCCGACCACATCATGACCCACAAGATCACGATGGTGGCGTTCGGGGGCGCGACGGACGCGGAGAAGTACCCGGAGCAGGAGTTCGGCCCGGTCTGGCAGCCGCTGAAGGTCTACTACAACCAGGGCTTCAACCGGCCGCGCACCCAGGCGCTGCACGACGCGCTGCTCTCGCGGGGCCTGGAGTCCCCGTACGGCGAGTGGCTGCAGCGCTGGACGGAGTTCGAGCGCACCGAGCGGACGCTGACCACGCACGTGCCCTGTGCCGACTTCTTCGAGACCCGCGACAAGGCCCTGATCGCGCACCGCACCCAGATCGACCCGGACGGTGGCTGGTTCCGCGTCCCGATGGAGATCCAGAAGTCTGTCTGGCCCACCGAGGAGTACGAGCTCGCCAAGTCCCTGGTGGACACCTCCCTCCCCGAGGACGACCTCTTCGCGGGCATCCGGGACAATGCCTAGCATGAGCGCACACCTGGCACTGACCCAGCTCGTCCCTCTGGCCAAGGAGATCGACGAGAACAAGGTGACCCCCGGGCTCCTCGGTTTCGTCGTCTTCGCGGTGATGGCCGTGGGCGTCTGGCTCCTGATGAAGTCGATGAACCGCCACATGGGCCGGGTCACCTTCGAGGAGGCCCCGGACCCCTCGGCCCCCGCCCCGAAGCCGGGCGAGGCGGCCCCCCGGCCGTAGCGGACCCTTCGCCCCGCCTCCGAAGCCGGGCAGATTCGGCCCCGCCGGCCGTAGCGGACACCGCGGCGCCATGACACCCCTCGGGTGCCATGGCGCCGCGGCGTACCCGCGTGCGGTCGCACCAGTACCCTCGCGCGGGCCGCGGTCGCGTCATACCCGCGCCCCGCGCGCCGGCCCGGCGGGCCACGGCCAACCGCGACCCGGGCCCGGGCGGCCTGCCCGCGCTGCCGTGCCGGTCCTGGTCCGGACCCGTCCGGCCTCGCGGTCGCACGTACCCGCGGCGGCCGGAGCCGGTCCGCCCCGGCAACCGGCCACCCGGGCCGGGCCCGGATCACGGCGGCCCCCCCGCCCCGTCCTCACTTCGGCTCCGGCACCGGCACCCCCATCACCTCGCGCGCGGCACGGTTCGGCACCATGCCCAGGCGCCAGGCCTGCCAGCCCGACTCCAGGTGGACACCGCGCTCCAGGAGCAGGCGGTACGCCTCCGCGCAGTCCTCCAGGGCCGCGTCGCGGCTCGGGTGGCGGTCCGCGGTCAGGCGGGACAACTCCTCCTCGGCGACCACCGTGCCGACCTCCACCCCGCCCGGCGAGGCGTACGGCAGGAGCGTGCAGCGCAGGAAGCGGGCCCAGTCGGCGCCCCGGCGGTCGTCGTACGAGCGGAACAGCGCCTCGGCGGTGTCGCAGAGCTCCAGCGCCTGCGGGGCGCGGTCGTTACCCGCGTCGATGATCGCCAGTTCCAGGCAGCTCCACGCCTCCCCGTGCGCCGGCCCGACGCGGTGGAAGTCGGCCCGGGCGTCGACCAGGAGCTGGCGGGCGAAGCCGGAGTTGCGCAGGTTGCCGGTCTGGGCGGCGCGCTGGTCGCGGGTGACCCGGCCCGAGTGGTGCCGGGCGCAGGCCAGGCCGTACACGTCCCGCATCCGCGAGAACATGCTCCGCGCCCGCTCCAGCTCCCGTACCGCCTGGTCCCGGTCGCCGTCCTCCTCCAGCGCCTGCCCCAGGTAGTACAGCGTCCACGCCTCGCCGCGCGCGTCCTCCTGCTCGCGGTGGCGCGCCAGCGCCTCCCGCAGCCCCTCGACCGCGGCGCCCGGTTCGCCGGCCACCAGGCGGGCCCGGGCCAGCTCGGTGAGCGCCCAGGCCTCGCCGCGTGCGTCATGGGTGCGGTCGTACTGGTCGAGCGCCTGGTTCAGCTCCGCCTCGGCCCGCTCGGCCTCGCCCATGCGCAGGAAGACCTGCCCCAGGTGGAAGTGGGTCCACGCCTCGCCGTGCAGCGATTCGGCCTCCCGGTGCAGCTCCAGCGCGGTCCCCAGCAGCGTCAGCGCCTCCGCGAGACGGGCCCGGTCGCGCTCGACCCCGCCGAGCGCGTGCAGCGTCCAGGCCCGGTCGGCGGCGAGATCGGCCGGCGCCTGGAGCTCCAGCGCCTCCCGCAGCTTCGCCGACGCCTCGGCCAGCCGGCCCTGGTGGTGGAGCGTGATGCCGAGCGAGCAGAGCGCCAGCGCGGCCCCGGCGTCCTGGTGGGCCTCCTGGTACAGCGAGACCACCGAGGTCAGGGTCGTACGGGCCTTGTCGAGCTCGCCGAGCTGGCGCGCCGCGATGCCCGTACGCCACTGCACCGAGCGCACCAGCAGCCCCTGGTCCACCGCCTCGGTCAGTTCGTTGATCTCGCCCAGCCGGTACAGGTCGCCGCGCAGCAGACAGTAGTCGCACAGTGCGCCGAGCAGACCGAGCACGGTCTGCTGGTCCACGCCCTCGGCGTGCCGCAGCGCCGACGTGATGAAGCTGGACTCGTCGTCCAGCCAGCGCAGCGCCGCGTCGAGCGACGGAAAACCGTGCCCGCCGAACTGCCCGGCCCTGGTCGACATCTTCCCGTCGACCATCCGGATCACCGAGTCCGCGAGCTCCGCGTAGTTCCGGATCAGCCGCTCCTGCGCGGCCGTGATCTCCGCCGTCTCCTCCTCGGCGGTGAGCCGGGCCGCCGCGAAGGCCCGTACGGAGTCGTGCAGCCGGTACCGCTCCCCGCCGCCGCGCGGCGCGGTGGGACCCCCGCGCACATGGTCGAGCAGCCCCGCCCGGCACAGCTCCCGCAGCGGCCGCTGGGCCTCCTGCTCGTCGGAGAGCCCGAGCAGTGCCGCCGCGGCCGCCGCGCCGAGCGACGCCCGCCCGGCCAGCGAGAGCCGGCGCAGCAGCCGCCGCCCGTCCTCGCCGAGGTCGGTGGCGTACCGGAAGGACAGGGCGCGCTCCAGCGGCCCGCCGGGCCGGTCCAGCAAGGACGCGAGCCGCCCCAGCGAACGGCCGCCCTGCGCCGACCCGGCCACCCGCAGCGCCAGCGGCAGACCGCCGCACAGCTCCCGGATGCGCTCGGCCGCCATGGCGTCGTACGGCCCCTCGTCCGGCTCGTCGGCCACCGCCCGCAGCAGTTCCTCGGTCCCCGCCGTGTCCAGCGCCGCCACCGGAAGGTGGTGCACCCAGGCCGCGACGTCCGCCCCGAGGTCCAGCGGCTCCCGCGCGGTCACCAGCACCAGGCTCTCGGAACGCTCGGGGATGAGGGTGCGCACCTGCCCGGCGTCGCGCGCGTCGTCCAGCACCACCGCCACCGGCAGCCCGGCCAGCTGCTGGTGGTACAACTCGCCCAGCCTGCGCACCTGCTGCTCGGCCGAGGACCGCTCCCGGAACAGCAGCTGCTCACGCGGGGCGCCCAGCCGGTTCAGCAGATGCAGCAGCGCGTCCCGGGTCGGCAGCGGCTGCTCGCCGGGGCTGGCCCCGCGCAGGTCGACGACGCACGCGCCGCGGAACTGGTCGCGCAGCTGATGGGCGGCCCGTACGGCCAGTGTGGTGCGGCCCGCGCCCGGCTCGCCGTGCAGGACCACCACCGTCGGCCGCGTCTCGGTGGACGCGCGCGCCGCGTGCACCCACTGCGCGATCTGCGCCAGCTCCTGGCGCCGCCCCGCGAACGGCCCGCCCGGATCCGGCAGATGACCGAACGACTGCGCGAGTACGGTACGGCGCCGTGCCTCCGCGCTCTTGTCGGCGCCGCGCAGCGCCGGCCCCTTCGGTGTGGTCCGCTTCGTGGCGAGCAGCATCCGCTGCTGGTCGAGGAACGGCCGGATGCCCCGCACCTCCAAGGCGGTCAGCCACTGGAGCCGCAGCTGCTCCGGCCCGCCGGGCCGGCTCATCGCCCCGGCCCTGCGGTGCGCGGCCGGCCAGTGCGAGGCGGTCACCTTCACCACGGTCGCCGCCGCCCCCGCGACCGCGACGACCGCGCCGGCGCCCAGGGCCACCCCCGCGGCCGTACCGAGCGCCACATCCGCGCCGACGGCCGCGGCCGCGGCAACGGCCGTCACCACAGCAGGAGTTCCCACGGATTCCTTGCGCAGCCGCTCGGCCAGCGTCAGCTGCCCGGCCTCCGTCTCCTCCAGGGCCCGCAGATACGCCGCGTACTCCTCGCTCGCCGCGGCCGCCAGGCTGTCCAGCGCGGCCCGGCCGCGCGCCAGCAGCACCGCCGAGTCGGAGCGGCCCCCGGAGCGCCGCACCTCCTCCTCCACGGCGCGCACCAACAGACGCTCGGCCTCCACGCGATGGCTGTCCCGCATGTGGTCCCCCTCCGCGAGTCCCCGCCGCGACGCCATGACGGCGTCACGCCGGATCAAGTGTCCTGCGGATCACCCTCCGGCGCGAGGGTCCGCCACTCCCGCCATCGCCCGGCCTCCTCCAGGGTGGAGGGCAGCACGTCCTCGCCCCCGGCCGCGTACACCGCCCACCACGGCTTCTCCATGGGGAGATGACCCTCGCCGCGGGTGTCGACCCAGACCGGGACCCGGCCGCCGGGTCCCTCCGTCGCGTCCCACCACGACCAGGCCCGCAGCTCCGGGTCGAAGGCGTAGATCCATTCGGTGGTGCTCCACGGCTCTCCGCCGCGATCGCGTACGCAGCGGCCGGCGGCGGCCTCGTCGAGATCGAGAAACCACCCCGGCAGGGACGCCACCGGGACGTCCTCCTCGTCGAAGTCGGCGTCACGCGCGACGAGCACCGCCGCGTGCAGCAGTTCACGCAGCCGCGCCGCGAAGCCGACGGCGTCCGTGACGGGCCGAACCGCGATCAGCCCCAGCAGGGCGGTGGGCTCGGCGACGGGCCGGCGCAGCAGCCGCCCGGCCTCGTTTCCCAGGTCGTCGGGGCCCGCACCCTGACACACCGCCGAGAAGATCAACAATCGCGCTGCGACCTGCGCGATCGCGACTGACGCAACGTTCCTTCGCACCTCGTGGCGTTGATCTGCCGAATGCGGCATCTGAGTGAAGCCCCGGAACCAATCTCCGCCGCGACGGTTGAGCAGCGTGCTTCGGCAATGAAGCAATCCAGAGGGCCTCCAGCTCAAGAAGGAAGACTCGTGATCAAGAAGGTTCTTGCCACGGCGGCAGTTGCGGCCTCCGTCGTCGGTATCTCCGCGACGACTGCGACCCAGGCGATGGCGGCCGGTGACGACGGCAACAACGCGGTGGTTGCCGGCAACCTCTCCAAGCAGTCGATCGGCAGCAACTCCACCGGCGGCCACATGAGCCCGAACTTCGGCCTCATCAACGGTGGCGTCCTGCACTGCTTCGACGTGCAGAAGGTTCAGGCCCAGGTCCCGATCGGCATCATCGCCATCCCGGTCGCCGTCCAGGACGTCCTCGGCAACCCGATGCAGAACCAGACCTGCACCCAGAACTCCGTGTCGCAGAACGGCGACAACGCCCTGTCGCACATCCTGGGCGAGGTCCTCTCGGGCAACGGCAACGCCGGCAACTGACGCCGACGCCTGCTTTCGGCCCGGCCCTCGGGCCTTCCGGTCCCGGCCACCAGCCGGGACCGGACGGAACAGCCGTGGAGCGGCCCCGTTCCTCGCATGCGCTGCGAGGAGCGGGGCCTCTTCGCGTATCCGCCCGGGCACCCCCCGTGGCGGATGGGCACGGCCCAGCCCGGTGCGCCAGGATTGGAACATGCCCAACCGACTCGCAGACGCCACCTCCCCGTACCTCCTGCAGCACGCGGACAACCCCGTCGACTGGTGGCCATGGGAGCGCGCCGCCTTCGACGAGGCCCGCCGGCGCAATGTGCCCGTCTATCTGAGTGTGGGATACAGCGCCTGCCACTGGTGCCATGTGATGGCGCACGAAAGCTTCGAGGACACGGAGACCGCTGCCTTCATGAACGAGCACTTCGTGCCCGTGAAGGTGGACCGCGAGGAGCGGCCCGACGTCGATGCCGTCTACATGGAGGCCGTGCAGGCGGCGACCGGGCAGGGCGGCTGGCCCATGTCGGTCTTCATGACCCCCGACGGGGAGCCCTTCTACTTCGGTACCTACTTCCCGCCGGAGCCGCGCCACGGCATGCCGTCCTTCCGGCAGGTGCTCGAAGGTGTCCGCAGCGCGTGGACGGACCGGCGTGAGGAGGTCGCCGAGGTCGCCACGAAGATCGTCCGCGATCTCGCGGGCCGCTCCCTGGCCTACGGCGGTGCGGGCGTCCCCGACGAGGAGGAGCTCGCGCAGGCACTGCTCGGTCTGACCCGGGAGTACGACGACCGGCACGGCGGATTCGGGGGCGCCCCCAAGTTCCCGCCGTCGATGGCCGTCGAGTTCCTGCTGCGCCACCACGCCCGCACCGGCTCCGAGGGCGCCCTGCAGATGGCCGCCGACACCTGCGAGGCCATGGCTCGCGGCGGCATCTACGACCAGCTCGGCGGCGGTTTCGCCCGCTACTCCGTCGACCGGGAGTGGGTGGTGCCGCACTTCGAGAAGATGCTGTACGACAACGCCCTGCTCTGCCGGGTCTACGCCCACCTGTGGCGCGCCACCGGAAGCGACCTGGCCCGCCGGGTCGCCCTGGAGACCGCCGACTTCATGGTCCGCGAACTGCGCACGCCCGAGGGCGGGTTCGCCTCCGCCCTCGACGCCGACAGCGACGACGGGACGGGCAAGCACGTCGAGGGGGCGTACTACGTCTGGACCCCGGCCCAGCTCGCCGACGTCCTCGGCGACGAGGACGCCCGCTACGCCGCCCACTACTTCGGCGTCACCGAGAAGGGCACCTTCGAAGAGGGCGCCTCCGTGCTGCAACTCCCGCAGGACGTAGGTGTCATGGACGCCGACCGGATCGCGTTCATCAAGTCCCGGCTGTTCCTCGCGCGTGAGCGGCGCGAACGCCCGGGCCGGGACGACAAGGTCGTCGCCGCCTGGAACGGTCTGGCCGTCGCAGCCCTCGCCGAGACCGGCGCCTACTTCGACCGGCCGGACCTGATCGAGCGCGCGACCGAGGCCGCCGACCTGCTCGTACGTCTGCACATGGACACCGGCGCCCGGCTCGCCCGCACCTCCAAGGACGGCCAGGCCGGCACCCACGCCGGCGTCCTGGAGGACTACGCCGATGTCGCCGAGGGCTTCCTCGCCCTCGCCGGGGCCACCGGGGAGGGCGTCTGGCTGGAGTTCGCGGGCTTCCTGCTGGACGTCGTCCTCGACCAGTTCGTCGCCGAGGGCGGGGCGCTGTACGACACCGCCCATGACGCCGAGCCGCTGATCCGCCGTCCCCAGGACCCCACCGACAGCGCCGCCCCGTCCGGCTGGACCGCCGCGGCCGGCGCGCTGCTCTCGTACGCCGCGCACACCGGCTCCGAGGCCCACCGGAGCGCGGCCGAGGGGGCGCTGGCCGTCGTCAAGGCGCTCGGGCCGCGCGCGCCGCGGTTCATCGGCTGGGGGCTCGCGGTGGCCGAGGCGCTGCTCGACGGCCCGCGGGAGGTCGCCGTGGTGGGGGAGGCCGACGACGAGCGGGCGCGCGGGCTGTGGCGTACGGCCATGCTCGGTACGGCCCCCGGCGCGGTCCTCGCCTTCGGCACCCCGGACAGCGAGGAGTTCCCCTTGCTGAAGGACCGTCCGCTGGTCGACGGCGCCCCGGCCGCGTACGTCTGCCGGCATTTCACCTGCGACGCCCCGACGACGGATCCCGCGGTGCTGGACCGGACCCTGTCGGGCACCCGGTCGACCTGAGCGCCGGCGAACGCCGAAAGCCGCACGCGGAATGCCGAATACGCGTGCGGCTCGCCGCCAAATGCCACGCCGTCCGTAGGAATTCGTTCCGGTCAAAAGAGTGAATCGGTGCGGCGGGCGCCGCGAGATTCCCTTTTCCTGGCATGGTCGTTGTGATGTGTGCAGCGGAGATACGGGCCTCAAGGCACCGGGAATCGCGAAAGCCGCGATTTCCTCCGCCGCGGAAAGGAACCAGCCGAAATGCTGTGCAAGAAGGCCGCTGTCGCCGTCGCCGGTATCGTCATGGCCCTGGGTGGCGCCGCGCCCGCTGTCGCCGACGCGGGCGCCAAGGGTGCCGCCGTCGACTCGTCGGGACTCCTGTCGGGCAACGTCATCCAGGTGCCCATCCACGCCCAGATCAACGCGTGTGGCAACAGCATCAACATCATTGGGCTGCTCAACCCCGCCTACGGTAACGTCTGCATCAACAGCGACTGACGCGGCGCCCCGCACCGGGGGTAGCTCCAAGGCCGGTCCCGGATCACACCAGTGATCCGGGACCGGCCTTTGTCATGCCCTGACACCCCGCCAACCGGGCGATGAAATCCCCTGATGGACCAACTGTCCGGCGAGACCGCATTCCCGATCGGCTTATTAGGAATACTTTCGGAGGATCAGATCAGCGGACTGTGACGGCTTGTGAGGGAGAGCACCCATGGGATTTCGCCATCGAAGGACAACCAGCGCCTGGCTGGGGGTGTTCACCGCCGGTCTCCTTGTCTCGGGTTCCGTCGCGTCCTCTCCGAGCCACGCCACCGAATCACCCACGACCCGGGACCCCGCCCCACCCGTGGCCACCGCACTCGGCGCCTACCTCCACTACGGCCCCCAGGGCGTCAGTCGTCTCACGCAGCTGGAGCGCTGGCTCGGCGGCACCGAACTGCGCGTCGGCCACACCTACCTCCCCGGTGACCTGTGGTCCAACATCGAAGGCTCCCCCCGCTTCCTGGAGAGCTGGGCCGAGTGGCGCGGCCAGCAGCGCGACCGGCTGTTCGTGCTGAACGTCCCGATGCTGGAGCGCAACGAGGCCGGGGTCCCCGACGCCGAAGTCCGCCGCCACCTCCAGCTCGGCGCGCGCGGCGCCTACGACCACCACTTCCGCAAACTCGCCCAGCGCCTGGTCGACCTGGACGCCGCGGACACCGTCCTCGTCCTCGGCTGGGAGATGAACGGCATCACCTACACCCACCGGTGCGGACCCGACCCGGCGGCCTGGAAGGCGTACTGGAAGCGCATCGTCACCACCATGCGCGCCGTCCCCGGCCAGAAGTTCCGCTTCGACTTCGCGCCGAGCCGGGGCCGGGACGCCATTCCCTGGACCGAGTGCTACCCCGGCGACGACGTCGTCGACATCATCGGAATGGACTCGTACGACCAGCCGCCCGGCACGACCTTCGACCAGCACGTGACCGAGCCGTACGGGCTGCAGAAACACGTGGATTTCGCGAAGGAGCACGGAAAGCCGATCTCCTATCCGGAATGGGGACTGTTCCGTAACGGCGACAACCCCGAATACATGCGGCGGATGCTGAACTGGATGGAAAAGCACCCGCCGCTGTACCACACGATCACCGACTACTGCCCGCACGGCGTCTGGCAGTGCGACGACAACCCCCGGTCGTCGAAGGTGTTCCGGACGCTGCTCTTCGACCGCGAGCCGCAGCCCGCGCCGACGAACCCCGTCCCCACCCCGACCCCGAAGCCTCCGGTCACGCCGAAGCCCACGCCGCCCACGAAGCCGACCGACCCCACGGTGAACTGCACGCCGATCGAGCTCGGTAGCTGGATCGAGCAGTGGATCGGCGGCAAGCTCTGCATCCGGTACGACTGGTGGGAAAGCCCCTGAACCGGCCCGCGCCCACCCGCGGCGGCGGAGGTCACCCTCCGCCGCCGCGGCGCAGCCGCCGCACCCAGGCCCGGTCCCGCAGCCGGTCCGCCGCCCACCGCCGGGCCCCCGCCCCGGCCGCGCGCAGCAGCAGGACGGGCCCCAGCCGGCGGCGGGAGAGCAGCAGCCGCCGGTTGACGACCGTCTCGGGCCGCCAGTGGTTCTTGTACGGTTCCGTGCCCCGCAGCATGCTCAGCGTGGCGCGGCCGCTCGCACTGGTCTCCCGCACGCCGTTGCGCAGCAGCAGCGCGGACACGTCCACCTTCCGCGCCCGCAGGCCCGGATCGGCGCCGTAGAGATAGCCGCCCGACAGCCGCGGGGACAGCAGGGAGAGATCCACCGCCACCACCTCCCCGTCCAGCCGGAACTCCGTCACCCGCGCCTCACCGGCCGCCACCATCGACCGCACGGCCCGGGTCAGATGCTCGGCGAAGCGCGCCCGGGTGTGCTCGACGTTGACCCCACGCCCCTCCCACTGCGTCCGGTGCAGCTCCAAGAGACGTCCGAGCGCGGCCTCCACCTCGGACACCGCCACCGCACGCCCCTCCAGACCCGCCGCGTCGACCTTGCGGAGCTTGGCGCGCAGCCGCTGCGCCGTCGAGCTCGGCAGCCTCGCCAGCAGCTCGTCCATCGGAAGGCCGGGCAGCTCCATGCAACGGGAGTCCGCTAGCCACCGCCTCGGCCCGCGCCAGTGCGCGCAGACGCGCTCCACCGACGCCCCCGGCCGCACCTCCCGCAGCTCGATCAGGGACGTCCGGGCCGCATCCGCCAGCGCCCCGGCGAGCGCGGCCGCCGCCTCAGGGCAGCCGTCGTCGAGCAGCACATCGGTGAAGTCGCTGATCGCGCCCCCGAGCGGGGTGAGCACAGGCAGCACCCCCGGCGCCCGCATCAGCGGGGCCGCCGCCACAAGCGTCCCCCCGCGGCGCACCAGCACCACCCGCAGGGCCCCCGGCACGCCGTACGACAACCACCAGGAGGAGAGCCAGGCGTGGCTCTGGAACGGGGTGGCCGTCGCGCACCGCGCGTGCAGAGCGGCCCACTCCTCGGCCAGCGCGCCGAACGCCTCCCCGTCACGGACCACGGTCACCGACAGCGGCACCGACGGGGCGTCCGCCACGGCCGCGGCGGCTCTCACACCGTCTCCGGTCGCGGCGCCTGGGCGGCCGCCTGGCTCTGCGCTCCGGCCGGACCCGGCACGGCCGCGTACCGCTCACCGGAGCCCGTACGCCGTGGCCGTACGAGAAGGGCGAGACTGCCGATGAGCCCGCCCGCGCTGCCGCCGACCATCGCGGCGAGCGGGGCGGACGGCGAGACGGGAGCGGTCGGCGCGGTGGCACGGGAGAACGGCAGTACCTTCACGCCCGTACCGCCCTGGGCGTGGGTGCTGTTGACGACCAGCGCCCGCGCCACCCCGTCGGCCATCGCGACCGCCTTCGACGGCTGCGGCGACCGGGCCGTGACCGCGATCATCGGGGCGTCCGGGGAGGTCGCGGTCTGCACGCTCTCGCGGAGCGTACGGGCCGAAACCCCCGCCCACACCGGCGCGTCGCCGGTGACGGCGAGGTCGAGGGCCACCCGGCCGTAGGCGGTGGCGAAGCCGACCGCCGCCGCCGGGTCGGACTTCTCGGCGGGCACGACGATCACATAGCTGGTCGCCGCGTACTGCGGCGTCTGCACCAGCCCGTATCCGGCGCCCGCCGCCGCGCCGAGCAGGACGGCGCCGGGCACCACCCACCGACGGCCGGGCTTGCGCCACCGGGCCGAAGCCCGGGACAGGACAGCTTTCATGAGCAACTCACCTCGTGGGGCAGGGGCGTGCCGTGGACGGCGTTCTCGTAGAGCGACATCAGCTGCCGGGCGCCGGCCGCGATGTCGTAGCGGCGCACGGCCGCGGGCTGGGGGAGACGGGCGCCGCCCGCGCGGCGGACCTCCCGCAGGGCGGCGGTCAGTTCGGGTACCGACGGGCCGATCCGCCGGGCGCCCGGCGCGGAGCCCGGCGGCAGGTCGTCGACGGCGGGGCAGGCGACGTACAGCACCGGCAGACCGGCGGCGAGCGCCTCCACGACCGCCAGACCGAACGCCTCGTCCGGGGAGGTCGAGACGAACACGTCCATCGCGGCGAGCAGTGACGGAAGAGTGAGGGTGTCAGGGGCGGCCCCGGCGGGCGGCGGATCCTCGCAGCGGCCCGACAGCAGCACCCGGTCGGCCGCCCCGCACTCCCCGGCGGTCCGCAGCAGCTCCTCGCGCTGGTCGCCCTCGCCTACCAGCAGCAGCCGCGCGTCGGGCAGCGCCGCTACGGCCCGTACGAGCCGGTCGAAACGCTTGCCCACGGCGAGCCGGCCCACGCCGCCGACGACGAACGCGTCCGGCGCGAGCCCGAGCTGCTCGCGGGCCGCCCGCCGCGCCGCCGGGTCGAAGGCGAACCGCGCCACCTCGATGCCATTCGGCACCACATGGATACGGGAGCGCCGTACGCCCCACTCCTCGAGCCGCCGGGCCACCGACGGCGAGACGGCGACCGTGGACGTGCCGAGCCGCTCCCCGGCCAGATAGAGCGCCCGCGCCCCGGAAGTCAGCGGGCGGCCCTCGATCTGGGCGTCTCCGAGGGAGTGCTCGGTGGCGATGACCGGCCGCACTCCGGCGAGCCGGGCGGCGATCCGGCCGTAGAGGCAGGCCCGGTAGAGATGGGTGTGCACGAGGTCGTAGCGGCCCTGACGGACGAGGCGGGTGAGCCTCGGCAGCGCGCCGAGGTCGCGGTTGCCGGCCATGCCCAGATGGATCACCGGAACGCCGTCGGCCTCGATCCCGCGCGCGACCGGGCCCGGGTTCGTCAGCGTGACGACGCTGCTGCTGGTCGGCAGATGGCGCAGCATCAGCCTCAGCTGCTGCTCGGCCCCGCCGATGCCGAGGCCGGTGATGATGTGCAGCGTCCTCATCGGGCCACCCGCTCGGGGCGGGGCAGGGGAAGATCGGCCGGGTGGCGGCGGCGCAGCCCGTGCAGGGCGCGTTTGGCGGTGAGCCGCCAGGCGCTGTCCTGCTCCCCGATGTGGACCCGGGGAAGGGCGAACACCCCGCTCAGTGCCTTGGGGTTGACGGCGCAGCCGTAGCGGTAGCCCGCGTCGCGTACGGCGTTCATGGCCCGGGCGTCGACGTCCCCGTACGGATAGCAGAAGCCGTCCGGGGCGCGGCCGGTGATCTCGTGGAGCAGCTCGCGGCTGCGGCCGGTCTCCTCGGCGAGGACCTGGTCGTCGGCCCCGGCCAGCGACACGTGCCGCAGCCCGTGCGAGGCCACCTCCATCCCGGCGGCGGCCGCCCGGCGGATGCCGTCCTCGTCGAGCAGCCGCCGGCGCGGCCCCCGCTCGTCCCAGTCGTTGGCGCCGCCCACCCGGCCGGACAGCACGAACACCGTGGCCGTGAAGCCGTGGCGGTGCAGCAGCGGCACCGCGCAGTCCAGGAAGTCGGCGTACCCGTCGTCGAAGGTCAGCCCGACAAGACCGGCCGCCCGCCCCCTGGCCGTCGCGTTGAGCAGCTCACCCACCCCGACCCCGCGCAGCCCCCGGTCGCTGAGCCAGTGCAGCTGCCGGGCGAAGGTCACCGGGGAGACGGCCACCCGGTACGGATCATCCGTGGGGTCGGCGACGGCGTGGTACATGGCCACCCACAGGGGTGGTCTCGGCAGCAGACGACGGGTCCGTCGCGTCCCGGTCCGGGAGCGGTCGGGAGCCGTGACAGCGGACATGAGCGAGCCTCCGTGCAGCGGAGCGGATCAGGGACGGGACCTCCGGCGCCCGGACGGCCCAGGCGAGGAGCGGGAAGACGACGGCGACCACCGCGCAGGCGGTGACCGCGGCGAGCAGCGGCCGGCCCACGGCGGCCGAGCAGCGGTGGGCGACCAGACAGGCACCGGCCGCCGCCAGGCCCAGCCGGGCGAGACCGGCGCAGACCACGCCGGTGCGCAGCGGGATGCTCTGCCCGCGGATCCCGGCCAGGAGCAGCGCGGCGGTCAGGGTGATGCCGAGCGCGTTCGCGGCGGCGATGCCGCGCACACCCCACGGGCCCACCCACAGGGCACCGGTCAGCGCGGTCGCCGCCAGCCCCGTCAGCATCACGGCCGCCGGGTACCACAGCGGCCGCGCGGCGGAGAAGTAGCAGCGCACAAGCGCCCCGACCAGGGTCTGCCCGAGCAGCCCCAGCGCGTAGACCCGCATCACGGCCGCGGTCGCCGCGGTGTCGGAGCGGTCGAACGCGCCGCGCTGGAACAGCACGTCGACGATGGCCGGCGCGCCCGCGATCACCGCCGCCGCGCCCGCGAGGACCACCACGGCCGCCAGCAGCAGATCCCGCTCGACCCGGCGACGGGCCAGCGCGGTGTCGCCGGCGGCCAGCGCCCGCGCCACGACCGGGAAACTGACCGTGCAGAGTATGAGCGAGAGGATCATCGGCATCTGCGCGACCTTCTGCGCGTAGTTCAGATGCGAGATCGCCCCGGAGGGCAGCGGCGCGGCGAGGAACCGTTCCACGAGGACCTGCGACTGGCGCCCGGCCGCGAACGCGATGACGGGGGCGACCAGAGCCAGCACCACCCGGTGCCCGTCCCCGCCCGTCCCCGGGTCGCCCGCGTGGCGCCGCGTCAGCTTCCGTACCAGCGACGGCGCCTGGATCACCACCATCAGCGCCCCGCCGACCGCCACCCCCGCCGCCGCGGCCCGCACCCCCCACGCACGGAACAGCAGAACCACCGTCGCGATGATCCCGGTGTTGTACGCGGTGTAGATCGCCGCCGGCTCCAGGAACCGGCCGTGCGCCCGCAGCGCCGCGCTGCAGTACCCGGCCAGGGCGAAGGTGAACACACAGGTCGCGGTCAGCCGGGTGCAGTCCACGGCGAGCCCCGGCTCGGCCAGACCCGGCGCCAGCGCCCGCACGACCCACGGCGCGCCCGCCGCGAACAGCGCGGCCACCGCGCCCGTGACGAGCGCGAGCCGCGGCAGCGTGGACCGCACCAGCGTCCGTACCGGATCGACGGCCCCGCCCGCGTGCCGCTGGGCGAGCGCCCGGCTGAACGCGGGCACCAGGATCAGCGCCATCGCGTCCTCGATCAGCAGCGTCGACGCGAACTCCGGGACCGTCCACGCGACCAGGAACGCGTCCGTGTCCGGACCCGCCCCGAAGAGGTGCGCCAGGATCTGGTCCCGTACGAGCCCCAGCAGCGAGCCGACCGCCGTCAGCACCGCCGTGATCAGCGCCGCCTTCGCCAGGAACCCCTGGGACGGCGCCCAGGACCGGCCACCGCGGCGGGGCGGGGCGGCCGGGCGCGTGTCAGCCATGACGGGCCGTCCCCCAGCCGTCCGGCGACGGCGCCAGCGCCCACGACGCCGCAAGGCCGAACACCACAGCCGTCAGCACGGTCGAGGGCCCGCCGATGTCCGCGTACACGAAGTCGACCACCTGCCACAGCAGCAGCCCCACCGCGACCAGCGCGCAGTCCGCGCCCCGCCCGGCGCGGCGGGCGCCCGGCAGGCGCCGCACCGCCAGCGCCAGCAGCGCCGCCCAGCTGCCCCCGAGCGCGACAAGACCCAGCAGGCCCTGCTCGCTGAGGACCAGCAGATACATGTTGTGCGGCGAAAGCAGCTCCTGGCGCTGGAAGGCCTGGCCCGCGCCCGCCGTGTCACTGCCCGACGACAGGGCGAGCGAGGCGTTGCTGTCGCGGTGATACGCGAAGCCCTTGAGGCCGACACCGGTGACCGGCTCGGTCCGCCACATCCGGGCCGCCGCCGCCCACATCGTGTACCGGTCGGTCACCGACTGGTCGGGCGCGTCGGCCACCTGCGTGATGCTGGCCGCCCGCTCCTTCACCAGCTGCGAGCCGATCCCCAGCCCGCCGACCAGGACCACCGCGAGCGCCCCGACGGCCAGCGCGACCCGGCCCGCCCGCCGCACCCCACCCAGGACCAGCTGCGCCGCACACGCCAGCACCGTGGCGATCCAGGCGCCCCGGCTGAACGACAGCACCAGCGGTACGGTCAGCAGCCCTGCGCACACCAGCGCCGCCGTGCGCTCCCGCGCGCTGCCCGTACCGAGCCCGATCCCGACGGCGGCCACGAGACCGAAGGCGACGACCGTCGCCATGCCCATCACATCGGTCGGCCCGAAGGTGCCCACCGCCCGGATGTCCTCACCCATGTACGAGGCGCCGGTGCCGGTCAGATACTGCGTCACCCCGACCGCCCCCTGGACCAGGGCGAGCCCCACCAGACCCCACGCCACCACGGCGAAGTCCCGCCGGGAGCGGACGGTGAGCACCACTGCGGCCGGGACGAGGACGAAGACCTGGATGTACCGGGCCACCCCGGGCAGGCTCGCGGCCGGATCGTACGAGGTGATCGCGGCCAGGCAGATGCCGAGCACCGGCAGCCCGAGCACCACCGCGGCCGTCCGGGTCAGCGGCCGCGCCCCCTCCCGCACCAGCCGCACCAGAGCGACGAGGACGAGCAGCCCCGAGGCCGCGTCGGCCACCGTGCCCGTACCGGCCGAACCGCCCGGGGCCGCATCCCCGGCCGGGACGGTCAGCAGGGCGATCACCGCCAGTACGGGCACCAGCGGCCAGGCCGCCCGCGCCCCGCCCCACCCCGGCCGACGGGGCGGCAGGGCCGCGAGCGCTCCCCCCGCCATCCTCAGCTCCCCGCCGGTCGGACCAGCGAGGCGGCCGTGCGCAGCAGGATGCAGATGTCCTGCCAGAGCGACCAGGTGTCGATGTAGTGGTTGTCGAAGCGGCAGCGGTCCTCGATCGAGGTGTCACCGCGCAGCCCGTGCACCTGCGCGAGCCCTGTCAGCCCCACCGGCATCCGGTGCCGGGCCGCGTACCCGGTGTGGATCCGGCTGAACTTGGCGACGAAGAAGGGCCGCTCGGGCCGCGGCCCGACCAGGCTCATGTCACCGCGCAGCACGTTCCACAGCTGCGGCAGCTCGTCGAGGGAGCTGCGGCGCAGGAACCGGCCGACCGGGCTCATCCGGGAGTCGTTCGCCACGCTCCAGCGCGTCGCCGACTCGGTCTCGTCGGACGGGCGCAGCGTACGGAACTTCAGCAGCGTGAACAGCCGCCCGTGCTGCCCCACCCGCTCCTGCCGGAACAGCACCCCTGGCCCGTCCGACAGCCGGACCGCCGCCGCGCACACCAGCAGTACGGGCGCGGCGACGGCCAGCATCAGACCGGCGCCGGCGATGTCCAGGAGCCGCTTGGCCGTCCGGCCGCGCCGCGGCCGCACCGGGGTGATGCGCCGGCAGGCATACCCCCACAGGTGCTCGTTCATGGCCGGGCGCCGCCCGGCATCCCCGGCCGCGTCCCCGATGCGCCAGGTGGCGCAGCCGTAGTACTGCAGGAGTGAGACGAGACCGGTCTGCCCCGGCACGTCGTCCCCGACGAACACCGCCTCCCGCACGGTGTTCTGGATGATCGCCCGGTGCACCTCCTCGGGGGAGGAGAGCACGGGCAGCAGGGCCAGGCCGTCCTCCGGCGCGGCGCCGCTCTTGCGAGGGCCGACGATGCCGACGGGCCGGATCCCGTACTCCGGATGCTGGGCCAGCGCGGTGGCCAGCCGCCGCGCGGCCGGATGCGCGCCGACGACCAGCGCCGAACGCGGATGGGCCCGGGCCGCCCGCCGCCTGCGGCCGTGGATCATCCCACGGCACAGACAGACCACGGCCAGGTGCGTGCCGTACGCCGCGCCGAGCGCCGGCAGGGCGATGGCCTGGGCGGGCGCGTACGCGGCGAGGACGGCCGCCGCCGCGCACCAGGCGACCAGGGCGCGGGTGGCCAGGGCGGGCAGTTCGTCGAGCACCGAGGAGATCGCGGCGGGCCGGTGCAGACCGGCGTACGCGTTCAACGCGAGGACGGAGATCGTCAGCTGGGCCAGGAACCAGACGTGCCGCTGCGGTTCGGCGAGCAGCATCGCCGCCAGGAGTACGGCCGTGCAGTCGACGGCGACCAGCGGGGAGGCGACCGACCGTGCCGGCACGGACCGGAGCGCCGGCAGGACCGGCCGGTCGGACGCACCGCGCGCCGACGCGAGCGAGGTGAGGCCGTGGGCCGGGCCCGCCGTCGACGACAGGTGCCCCGGCGAAGGGGGAAGGGTGCTTTCCGTTGTCACTGAGAAATCGGCTCTCTGAGCTCGGGGCACGGCGAGCCGGCCACCGCGCGGTAGACCTCCGCGATGGCCGCGCCGGTGCGCCGCACGTCGAATCTGCTGACTACGTGCTGTCGGGCCTCGCGGCCCAGGGTGTGGAGCAGCTCCGGCTGCGCGAGCAGCCGGACCATGGCCGCCGCCAGCGCGGCCGGATCCTCCGGCGGGACCAGGCAGTGGGGCGCGTGACCGGGCGGCAGGCTCTCGCGCGCCCCGTCGACCTCGCTCACCAGCACGGGCCGTCCGCTCGCCATCGCCTCCAGGGGCGCGAGCGCCATGCCCTCCCAGCGGGACGGCAGGACGACCAGGTCCGCCGCGCGGTACCAGGGGGCGGTGTCGTCGACCGCGCCGGCGAGGACCACCGACGGCGGCGCGGCGGCGCGCAGCCGCTCACCGTCCGGGCCGTCCCCGACCAGCACGAGCCTGGCCTCCGGGAGTTCGGCCAGGACCTGCGGCCAGGCCCGCAGCAGGACGTCCTGCCCCTTCTGCCGGCACAGCCGCCCCACGCACACCACGGTCGGGCCGTCGAAGGCGGCGATCGGCGGATCGGTTTCGGTCTCAAAACGCGCCACGTCGACGCCGTTGTGCACGACCGACCAGGCGGCGCGGACCCCGGCCCGCTCGCCCGTACGCCGCTCGTCGTCGCTCACGCACACGATCCGCGACGTCCAGCGGGCGGCCCACCGCTCCCAGTGCCGGGCCAGGGCGGCGGTCGTTCCGCCGACCGCCTCGAAGGACCAGGCGTGCGGCTGATACACCGTCGGGATCCGTCCCCGTACGGCGACCCGGGCGGCCAGACCGGCCTTGGCGCTGTGCGCGTGGACGACGTCCGGGCGGACCAGCCGGACGAGTTCCCCGATCCGGCGGCACTCGCGGGGCAGACCGGGACCCGGGTCGCGGACGGCCTCCCAGGCGTACGGTTCGGCGCCGGCCTCGCGTACCGCGGCGGCCAGCGGCGTCCCTGACGGGCAGGCGACGGCGACCCGCATCCCGTTGGCGGTCTGTGCCCGGACCAGGTCGACGACGACGCGCGCGACTCCGCCCTCGACGGGCTGGACCACATGCAGGGCCGTGAGGTCGGAGGTACCCGACCGGTGTGGAGGGCGCACGTCAGGACCGTGCGGTAAGCGTGACATTGATCCGATCGGCTCCCTTGCGCAGTGAGGTCCGCGGATCGGAAACGTTGGAGCCGCACACCAGGGTGTTGCGATGGGCAGGAAATCGCTCGATCTGACTAACACCGAAATCGTCGGGGCCTGATTTCGTAAGGTCGTTCGAGGAGGCGGCCGGCTCCGGCGCGGTGTCCGTGTGACGCTCAGCAAGAACCACTGAATTCCGCATGCAGGATCTCCGCTTTGATGAGTGAGACGGGGCGACACGGAAACGGTGTTCGCGAACGTTATAACTCCAACATGCCGCGACGGTTAGCATTGACTGCCCGGTCAGGCTAACCATCGATCCGCGTCACCCGTTCGGGAGAGCAACCAATCTCGCCGTCGCGCGTTCTTGATTGCATCGGGCAAACAGCCCGCAATTTCATCGAAAGATCGCACCCGAGGAGCGGTTCTCCATGTCCCGTATCGCGAAGGCTGTTGTCCTGTCCGTGGCTGCCGCCGCGTCCGTCGCGGGTGGCGCCGGTGCCGCCGTCGCCGACAGCGGCGCCCATGGTGCCGCCGTCGACTCGCCCGGTGCCATCTCCGGCAACCTGATCCAGGTCCCGGTGCACGTTCCGATCAACCTCTGCGGCAACACCGTGAACGTCATCGCCCTGCTGAACCCGGCCTTCGGCAACACCTGCGTCAACGCCTGACGCCGCTCACGACAGCCGCGCGAGCGCCGTCTGAAAAGGCCGGTGCCGCCGCATTCCCCGCAAAGGGAAGCGGCGCACCGGCCTTTCGCATGTCCGGTGGCCGACCCTGCTGCCCCCCGGCCCATCGGCCGGGCGAACCCACACATCGCGCCGGTCCGGATCCCCTCGGGCCGGCGCGATCATGTTGTGAAATTCAGAGAATAGGACCGGCTCCCGTCATTCGGGTGCCGTACAGAGAAATACCTTCCTTTGGGGTTTCCGCCACGCGCAGGGCTCGTTACAGAAGGAGAACGACGTACCGAAGTCTCCAAGAGGCTTGTGCCGTACGTGACTTGCTCCCGAAGAGACGTACCAGGAAGGACTCATTCCATGAAGCCCACGAAGGTTGCCGCGGTCGTCGCCGGTTCCATGATGGCCCTGGCTGCGGCCGCCCCGGCCTTTGCCGCGCCCTCGGTGCCCACCAGCCTGGACGGCGGCCTCGATACGATGACCAGCAAGCCGATCGCGACCGAAGCGCTGAGCAGCACCACGGACGGGTCCGTCGTCAACACCGTCACCGACACGGCCGACAACCTGAACGAGTCCAAGCCGAACGTCCCGCTGGTCGGCGGTCTCCCCATCCCGGGCAAGTAGGCGCGCCCTGTCGCTCCCGCCTCCCGCGGCGCCCTTACGCGTCGCCGACCGGTCATCTATTCATGTCGGCCTTCGCCCTTCCAGGGGTGGGGGCCGATATGTTTTTCATCAGACCATTGCTGCACGCGGGGGAATTTGGCGACTTTCTCGGCGATGCGCTCGTTTCACACGGCACAGCAAGTACCGCACCGTAGTCGAAGCTCGTGAAGGGCGTACGCAGTAATGAACCTGCGATCTCAAGCCGGTCTGGGAATTCTCGTGTCGTGCCTCGCCTCCGCCGCCATGGCCGGGCCGGCGGCCGCCGTCCAGGCGCCGGTGAACGTGCCGCTGGAAGGCCTGGAATCGGTCTCCCCCGCGCTGAACGCGCCCACCCTGAGCACCGGCGTTCCGCTGCCGATGCCGGGCGCGCCGACCGAGTTCCACGAGGGCATGGCCCAGGCCGTCCCCGGCGCCGCGCTGCCGCGGCTCCCGGTCTCCACCGAGCTCCCGCGGACCGTCATCGAGGCCCCGGCGCCGGACACGGTCGACGAGGTCCAGCCGGGCCGCGCCCAGCTCACCTCGCCGGGCTCGGACATGGACCTCCTGACCCCGGGCGCCCAGGTCGTCGCACCGCTCACCGGCCCGCGGGCCGAGCACCTGGGGCTGCCGGGCTACGCGCCGCCGAAGGCCGGTCTCGCCGCCCCGGACGTGCAAGGCACCCTCGACTCCAACCTGGGCCTGGTGCCGTAACCGACCGGAGGCGGCGGAGCGGGTTCGAATGTGGGGAATAGATGAAGACACGATTCTTCCCCACTACCCGAAGGATCGTTGCTCGTTCCACATAAGGCTTGTCGCATGGCCTCGGCCCGTAGGTCCGAAAGTTCGTTCCACCGTTTCCAGCGGCGGGCGCTCCGCCGGACTTGCGGGCCTCTCCCATAGGTCGACGAGGAATCTCGGCTGCAGACCGTTACCCCTGCCCCAAAGCCGCGTTGAACGGGCGTGATGACCGCGCATCGCGGTCACCTTTCCACGTTCAAGGAGCTATTGATGTCTCGCATCGCGAAGGCGGCCGCTGTTCTCGCCGGTACGGGTGCCGTTGCCCTCAGCGGAGCCGGTATGGCCGTCGCCGACTCCGGCGCCCAGGGTGTCGCCGCCAACTCGCCCGGCCTCATCTCGGGCAACGTCGTCCAGGTGCCGGTCCACGTCCCGGTGAACGTCTGTGGCAACACCGTGAACGTCATCGCTCTCCTGAACCCGGCCTTCGGCAACACCTGCGCGAACGTCGACGGCCACGACGGCGGCTACGGCGGCTGACACCCCCACTGGCGCACACAGCCCCCCGGCTCACCGAGCCGGGGGGCTTCGCCGTTGCCGGCCCCGCGGCCTACTCCGCGTACCGGTAGATGCGGCTGTGGTCGAGCATCGAGGCCGGGGTGATGTTCCAGGGCGGCATCTTCTCGTCGCGGGCCACGACCTGGCCATAGCCGGGCGAACCGAGGCCCGGAGCGGTAGCCGGCAGGAAGCCGGAGCGCGGGTGGCGGCGCTGCCAGCGGGTCCACAGGAGATCGACGAAGGAGTGGTGGAGCCAGAACAGCGGGTCGTTGACCGAGCCGCCGCTCAGCATCATCCCGCCCACCCAGCGGTGCACCCGGTTGTGGTTCAGCCAGCGCCCCCGCCCCGACCCCCATCCCTCCAGGAGGTTGCGGAAACCGGAGCGGCTGGTGGAGTCCCAGGGCTCGGTGTCGTACACCGGGTCGGACATCGCCCGCTCCAGCTCCGCCTTCGTCGGCAGCTCGATCGGATCCCGGGGCCGGCCGAAGTCACGGGTGAGGAAGCGGTCCTCGGTCATCGAGTGCTTGATCGGCCACTGCCCGCCGCGCAGGGCGAACGGCCCCGTCGTCACCTGAAGGTCGCCGCGACGGCCGTTGCCGCCCATGAAGTCCTCGCCGAACAGGGACGCGGCGGGGGTGTTGTCACGGGTCCAGTCCCAGTACGGCACCGACACCGAGGAGTCGACCGCCCGCAGCGCCTGCTCGAAGTCGAGCAGGAACCGGCGGTGCCAGGGGAAGAACGTCGGCGCCATGTGCGCGACCCGCAGACCGTCGTCGCCGTCCGCGACGTAGTGGTCGATGTGCCGACGGACGAACTCGTCGTACCGGCCCCGGCGTTTGAGCTCCAGCACCGCCGCGACGAACTTCCGCCGCTCGGTGCGGGTCAGGTCGCGCTGGTTCTTACGCGTGTACACCACGCGGGCCCCCTCCGGTCCGTACGCCATGAATGGCCGCCTCCGGCGACAGCCGGGCCGAACCCAGCCGGTCCACCGCCGCGCGTGCCGCGGCCAGCGGGGTCTCACACGACTCGTAGTGGTCGACGGCGCTGAGATAGCTGCCGTCGGCGCGCCGCATCAGATGCAGGGGCCGGCCGTCGATCAGTACTTCCGCGGAGCCGCGCGGGGTGAGCGGCCCGCCCTGGATGCGGCGGCCGCGGTACGTCTCGTCGAAGGCGAACGGAGCCGGTGCGGCGTCCGCGTCGGCTCCCGCGCGGCGGGGGGTGGTGACGATGCGGGCCAGGGCTCCGCCGGTGAAGGCGGCGGCGGCCAGGGTGAAGAGGGTGCGCAGCGCGGCCCGGCGCGACAGCATGAGTGACCTCCTGTGCCGGTGGTGCTCGGCATATGGGCATATCAACGAGGCGCAACCGACGCCCTGTTTGGGCCCAACGACTTTGCCGCCGATTCGTTGCGGCGCACATCCGTACCAGGGTGTCCGGTGGGCGCATTGCCGCACGGCCTCGGCCGATCGGGTGAAATCGGCGCGGAACGCCCCCCGCCGGACCACTAGCATCCGGACGCATGACCTCACCCCACTCAGTTTCCGCCGAGCGCAGCGCCTCGCCGCTGGGCACGCTCACCATCGTTCCGTGGACCAACGGGCCCACCCCCGACGACTCCATCGTCCCGTTCCTGATGGTGTATTCGCTCGGTGACGGCCGGGACGGTCCCGAGGCCGGCGAGGCGGCCATGCGGGCGGCCCTTGAGGGCATGGGCCTGCCGATCGGGGACCGGGTGGTCAACGCCGCCCAGGAGACCGCGATCGCCGCCCACCTCCTCGTCGAGGCCCAACAGGCGGTGCTCACCCTGCCGTTCATGAAGGTGCAGTGTTCGGTGCCGGCGCAGTGGGAGAAGGCCGCCCACGAGAACGCTCAGGTCTTCCTCATCGTCTCCACGCTCCCCTGGCCCGACGCGGTGCCGGGAGAGGCGATCACGGAGGAGCAGCTGCGGGCCTTCGTGACCGACGAGAAGGTCGTGACGGCCGGTGCGCATGTGATGCTGCCCGTCCGGCGGGTACGGGGCTGACGGGGGTCGTGCGATGAGCTCTGCGAGCGTGCGGGACGAGGCGTCCATCCCGGGACAGTCCGGGCGGCGGGGCACCGACGCCCGGGGTGGGGCCCGGGACGAGGGCGTGGGAGCGGGCCGCGCGTTCGCATGGCTCCTGGTGGTCACGGGCGCGGCCGGGGTGCTGGCCGCATGGGTGATCACGCTGGACAAGTTCAAGCTGCTGGAGGACCCGAACTTCCGGCCGGGGTGCAGCCTCAACCCGGTGGTGTCCTGCGGCAACATCATGAAGAGCGCGCAGGCGTCGGTGTTCGGCTTCCCCAACCCGATGCTGGGCCTGGTCACCTACGGCATGGTGGTCGCCATCGGCGCCGCCCTGCTCGCCGGGGCGCGCCCGCGGCGCTGGTACTGGCTGGGGCTCAACGCCGGGACACTCTTCGGTGTCGGCTTCTGCGCCTGGCTCCAGTACCAGTCGCTGTACGAGATCCACTCGCTGTGCCTGTGGTGCTGCCTGGCCTGGGCCGCCACGATTCTCATGTTCTGGTACGTCACGGCGCACAACGTCCGTACCGGAGCGCTGCCCGCGCCCGCCGGGGTGCGGCGGTTCTTCGAGGAGTTCGCCTTCGTCCCGCCGGTCCTCCACATCGGGATCGTCGGGATGCTGATCCTCACCCGCTGGTGGGACTTCTGGACCAGTTGAGGTGGGCGTGCTCACCGGGCCGCGGGCCGCGCCGATCGTGCTGCTCGCGGTCCTTCTCGTGTTCGGCCTCGACCAGGGCCGGATCGCACCGGACTCCCGGCACCGCGACGGCCGTCCGCCCGTGCCGTCCGGCTTCTTCACCGGCTCAGACGAGGCCGGGATACGGCGGATCGCCGAGGTGGGGGAGTGGCTCGGCGGGGCGCCGCTGACCGTCGGGCACACGTATCTGCCCGGCGATCTCTGGTCCAACATCGAGGGGCACGAGCGGCTCTTCGGACCGTGGGCGCACTGGGTGCGGGAGCGGCCGGGGCGGCTGTTCGTCCTCAACGTGCCGCTGCGGGACCGCAGCGAGGCCGGGCTGCCCGACGCGGAGGTACGGGCGGGGCTGCGGCTCGGGGCCGACGGGGCGTTCGACCGGCACTTCCGGGTGCTGGGGGAGCGGCTCGTCCAGCACGGTCTCGAAGAGGCGGTGCTCGTCCTCGGCTGGGAGATGAACGGCGCCACCTACAGCCATCGCTGCGGGCCCGACCCGGAGGCGTGGAAGGCGTACTGGCGGCGGGTCGTCACGGTGCTGCGCGAGGTGGCCGGGCAGCGCTTCCGCTTCGACTTCACCGCGAGCCGCGGCCGGGACGCGATCCCCTGGCCGCTCTGCTACCCCGGCGACGAGTACGTCGACATCATCGGCCTGGACGCGTACGACCAGCCGCGCGGAGCGGACTTCGCGCGGCAGGTCACCGAGGAGTACGGGCTCGCGCACCATGTGCGGTTCGCGGCCGCGCACGGGAAGCCGGTCTCGTACCCGGAGTGGGGGCTCTTCCGCAACGGTGACAACCCGGACTACGTACGGGGCATGCTGGACTGGTTCGCCCGGCACCGGCCCGTCTACCAGACGTTCACGGACTACTGCCCGCACGGGGTGTGGGGGTGCCCGGACCATCCGCGGTCGGCGGAGGTGGTCCGGGGCGCCTTCACAGGGACAGGCCGCCCTTGAGGGTGTCGACGGTCCGGTCGAGCAGAGCGAGCAGGTCGTCGCCCTGGCCGCGCTCGGCCCAGCAGAGGGTGGCCTCCCGCAGGGCGGCGAGGACCGCCGCCGTGAAGACCCGCACCTCCAGGTCGTCGGCGGCCCGGCCGGTGCGGTCGGCGATGGCGCGGGCCAGCAGCTGGGCGGTCCGGGCCGTGGTCTCGGTGAGCCGGGAACGTACCGCCGGGACCTCCGCCATCAGCCGGGCCCGCAGCCGGGTCTCCTCCGGCTCGTGGGCCAGCGCCGTCCGCACCGCCTCGGTCACCACCGCCCGCAGGGACTCCAGCGGCTCCTCGTCGGCGGGGCGGGCCCGCAGGCGGGCGTCCAGGACGGCGTCGTGCTCGTCGGTGAGGAGGATGTCCTCCTTCACCGGGAAGTAGCGCACCACGGTGCTGGGGGAGACCTCGGCGGCCTCGGCGATCTGCTCGACGGTGGTCGCGTCGTACCCCTGTGTGGCGAGCAGCCGGTAGGTGGCCCTCCGGATCGCCGTGCGGGTCTTGAGCTTCTTGCGCTCGCGCAGGCTCAGCGGTTCGCGGGAATCGGCGGGCAGCATGGCGGTCATTGTGCAGGTCAGGCGTGCTGGTAGGCCACCAGCGAGATGCCGACGTAGTGGACGACGAAGGCCGCGAGGGTGAAGGAGTGGAAGACCTCGTGGAAGCCGAACCAGCGCGGGGAGGGGTTGGGGCGCTTCATTCCGTAGATCACGCCGCCCGCGCTGTAGAGCAGGCCGCCGACGATCACCAGGACGAGGACGGCGATGCCGCCCGTGCGCAGGAAGTCGGGGAGGAAGAAGACGGCCGCCCAGCCCATCGCGATGTAGCAGGGGGTGTAGAGCCAGCGCGGGGCGCCGACCCAGAAGACCCGGAACGCTATGCCGGCGAGCGCCGCCGCCCAGACCGCCCAGAGCAGGATCCGGCCGGTGGAGTCGGGGAGAAGGAGGAGCGTCAGCGGGGTATATGTCCCCGCGATGATCAGGAAGATGTTGGCGTGGTCGAGCCGGCGCAGCACCGCCGTGGCGCGCGGGCCCCAGTTTCCCCGGTGGTACAGCGCGCTCACACCGAAGAGCAGACAGGCGGTGAGTACGTAGATGCCGCAGGCGACCCGGCCGCGGGTGGAATCGGCCAGCGCGGTGAGCACGAGACCCGCGATCAGCACGGCCGGAAACATGCCGGCGTGCAGCCAGCCGCGCAGCCGGGGCTTCACCAGAGGCGGCTGAGAGGGCTTGGTCCCGGTCACTTCGGGTACGGCTGCATCCATGGTCCGCATGGTAGCGACGCGATCGTAGGGGACTTGTATGAGTGGCGATGCTCACGTGGGCGGCCCCCTGGACATATGCGCATGAACGTCGGATGATCAAATGAGTGCGGTCGGCACCGGATGAGCGCTACGACGCATCCGGGTCGCGGCCCCCACGGGGCATACACCTAAAAAACCCCTCAACAAGGAGCAATCGTGGCGCGCGACAACGCGGCTCCCACCACCGTCCCCACCACCCACCAGGGACTCCTCTCCTGGGTCGACGAGATCGCAGCAATCACGCAGCCGGACAACGTCGTCTGGTGTGACGGTTCCGAAGCCGAGTACGAGCGCCTGTGCGGGGAGCTCGTGGCCAAGGGCACGTTCCGCAAGCTCGACCCGATCAAGCGGCCGAACTCGTACTACGCGGCGTCCGACCCGACCGATGTCGCGCGCGTCGAGGACCGGACCTTCATCTGCTCCGAGAAGGAGGAGGACGCGGGCCCGACCAACCACTGGAAGGCCCCGGCCGAGATGAGGGACATCTTCGCCGGCGAGAAGGGCATCTTCCGTGGCTCCATGAAGGGCCGGACGATGTACGTCGTCCCCTTCTGCATGGGCCCCCTCGGCTCCCCGCTGTCCGCGATCGGCGTGGAGATCACCGACTCCGCGTACGTCGCCGTCTCCATGCGCACCATGACCCGCATGGGCCAGGCCGTGCTGGACGAGCTCGGCACCGACGGCTTCTTCGTCAAGGCCGTCCACACCCTCGGCGCCCCCCTGGAGGAGGGCCAGGAGGATGTGCCGTGGCCGTGCAACTCCACCAAGTACATCTCGCACTTCCCCGAGAGCCGCGAGATCTGGTCGTACGGCTCGGGCTACGGCGGCAACGCCCTGCTCGGCAAGAAGTGCTACGCGCTGCGGATCGCCTCCGTCATGGCCCGCGACGAGGGCTGGCTCGCCGAGCACATGCTGATCCTCAAGCTCACCCCGCCGCAGGGTGAGGCCAAGTACGTCGCCGCAGCCTTCCCGTCCGCCTGTGGCAAGACCAACCTCGCCATGCTGGAGCCCACGATCTCCGGCTGGACGGTCGAGACCATCGGCGACGACATCGCCTGGATGCGCTTCGGCGAGGACGGCCGCCTCTACGCGATCAACCCCGAGGCCGGCTTCTTCGGCGTCGCGCCCGGCACCGGCGAGCACACCAACGCCAACGCGATGAAGACCTTGTGGGGCAACGCCGTCTTCACCAACGTCGCGCTCACCGACGACAACGACATCTGGTGGGAGGGCATGACGGAGGAGGCGCCGGGTCACCTCACGGACTGGAAGGGCAACGACTGGACTCCGGATTCGGAGACCCCGGCCGCCCACCCCAACGCCCGCTTCACCGTCCCCGCCTCGCAGTGCCCGATCATCGCGCCGGAGTGGGAGGACCCCAAGGGCGTGCCGATCTCGGCGATCCTCTTCGGCGGCCGCCGCGCCTCCGCCGTCCCGCTGGTCACCGAGTCCTTCGACTGGCAGCACGGCGTCTTCCTCGGCGCGAACGTCGCCTCCGAGAAGACCGCCGCCGCCGAGGGCAAGGTCGGCGAGCTGCGCCGCGACCCCTTCGCGATGCTGCCGTTCTGCGGCTACAACATGGGCGACTACATGGCCCATTGGGTCAAGGTCGGTGCCCAGGCCGATGCCGCCAAGCTCCCGAAGATCTACTACGTCAACTGGTTCCGCAAGAACGACGCGGGCAAGTTCGTGTGGCCCGGCTTCGGTGAGAACAGCCGCGTCCTGAAGTGGATCGTGGAGCGCCTGGAGGGCAAGGCCGAGGGCGTCGAGACGCCGATCGGCATCCTGCCCGCCAAGGGTTCGCTGGACACCGAGGGCCTGGACCTGTCGGACGACGACCTGGACTTCCTGCTCAAGGTCGACACCGACGTCTGGCGCGAGGAGGCCGCCCTGGTCCCCGAGCACCTCAACACCTTCGGCGACCACACGCCGAAGGAGATGTGGGACGAGTACCGCGCGCTGGTCGAGCGCCTGGGCTGATCCCGCCCCGAGACTCGTGGCGGGTTGCCCACGACAACCGCCCTGACCAGTGGGGTCACGACGGCCCGCCACGACACGAACCGGCCCCCGAAGCCCCCTCACGGCTTCGGGGGCCGGTTGTTTCTCTCCGGTACGCGCGCGACGCGCCCCGCACGGTGTGCCGTGCGGGGCGCGTCGGATGTGCGAGGTGGCAACCCGGTCCGCGCGCCGCTCGGGCGCGCGGACCGGGGCCGTCAGGGGGCGCCGACCAGATCGGATGCGGTCAGCGCGGCGGCATGCGCGTCCATGCGCTCGGCGGCGAGGATCGCCACCGCGGTGTCCGCCCGGGAGGCGGCGACGACCAGGGCGCGGCCCGCGAGGGCGTGTGCGCGCCGGTGCAGGGTGGTGCGCCCGGAGCCGCTCAGGCCGGCGTGCCGGGCCGGCGGGGCGCCCCGCAGCCTGGCCACCTGCTGGGCGATGCGCTCGGCAGCCGCCGTGTCGCCGAGTTCGTCGGTGACGGCGAGGAGCGCGGCGAGATGGCCGGCGAGCTGGATGTCCAGCTCCTCCTCGCGGGAGCGGTGCGGGTAGCTGTCGCGGTCGTCGTCGGCCATCCGGTGGACCGACTTCGTGCGGATCGGTTCGTACATGGGACGGCCTCCTGTAGCTCTGGAGCCATCCTAGCTTAGATTCAATCTAAAGTTGAGCCGAGTCCGGTACTTAAGGGGGTGGGCCGGGGGTCCGCAGGGGTTACGGCTGGCCGTACCCCTCCAGGAAGTTCCCGATCCGGGTGACCGCGTCGGCGAGGTCCTTGGCGTTCGGCAGGGTCACGATCCGGAAGTGGTCGGGCTCGTGCCAGTTGAAGCCGGTGCCGTGCACCACCATGATCTTCTCGGCCCGCAGCAGGTCCACGACCATCTGACGGTCGTCCTTGATCTTGTAGACGTCGGGGTCGAGACGCGGGAAGAGGTACAGCGCGCCCTTGGGCTTCACGCAGGTGACGCCCGGGATCCGGGTCAGCAGCTCGTACGCCGTGTCGCGCTGCTCCAGGAGCCGTCCGCCCGGCTTGACCAGGTCCTCGATCGACTGCCGGCCCTGCAGGGCGGCGGCCACCGCGTGCTGGGCGGGCATGTTGGCGCACAGCCGCATGTTGGCGAGGATCGTCAGGCCCTCGATGTACGAGGAGGCGTGCGCCTTGGGCCCGCAGACCGCCAGCCAGCCGGAGCGGAAGCCGGCGACCCGGTAGTTCTTGCTCATGCCGTTGAAGGTGAGCACGAGCAGGTCCGGCGCGATCGCCGCGGTCGGGGTGTGCGTGACACCGTCGTAGAGGATCTTGTCGTAGATCTCGTCCGAGCAGACCACCAGATTGTGCCGGCGGGCGATCTCGGTCAGGGAGCGCAGCATCGCGTCGTCGTACACCGCACCCGTCGGATTGTTCGGGTTGATGACGACGATCGCCTTGGTGCGGTCGGTGATCTTCCGCTCGATGTCGGCGAGGTCCGGCATCCACTCGGCCTGCTCGTCGCAGCGGTAGTGCACGGCCGTACCGCCCGCGAGGGAGACCGAAGCCGTCCACAGGGGATAGTCGGGGGCCGGGACGAGGACCTCGTCGCCGTCGTCGAGCAGCGCCTGCATCGACATCTGGATCAGCTCGGAGACGCCGTTGCCGAGGTAGATGTCCTCGACGGAGAGCGGGATGCCCTTGGTCTCGTAGTGGCTCATGATCGCCCGGCGGGCCGAGAGCAGGCCCTTCGCGTCGCCGTAGCCGTGCGCGTCGTGCAGATTGCGCAGCACGTCCTCAAGGATCGCCGGCGGGCACTCGAAGCCGAAGGCGGCGGGGTTGCCGGTGTTGAGCTTGAGGATGCGGTGGCCCGCGGCCTCCAGTCGCATCGCCTCCTCGAGCACCGGACCACGGATCTCGTAACAGACGTTGGCGAGCTTCGTCGACTGGATCACCTGCATGCCGAGAGCTTACGGGGGCCCGGTCGGCGGCGCCTCGTGTTTTGGGACACAAGGGACGCGCCCGGGCCCCGGCGAAGACGGGCGCACGGGCCCCGGGAAAGCCCCTTGGCGCCTCCCACGTCGGTACGCCGATAGGTTGACCTGTCATGTGGGTGTTGAGTGTCGCCGCGTGCCGCCGGCTGGGCGCGGCCGGCGCGGTCGCCGTCGCCGTGGGCGGCTGGGCCGCCGGAACCCTCCCGGCCCGGGAGCCATGGGGACTGTGGGTGCGCCACGGTTCCACGGCCACCGTCGCCGCCACCGTCCTCGCCACCCTCGGACTGACCGCGCTCGTCCTCGCCTGGTGGCGCTACGGGCGGCTGCTCGCGGGCGGTGCCGCGATCTCCGTCCGCGAGTCGCTGGTCACCCTCGGCTGGTGGGCCGCGCCGCTGGTGCTCGCCCCGCCCCTGTACAGCGCCGACGTGTACAGCTACATCGCCCAAGGCGCGATGGTCCTCGAAGGGCATGACGTCTACCGCCTGGGGCCGTCCGTGCTCGACCCCGGCGGGCTCGGCGGCGACGCCGCCGCCAGCGTCGGCGGCCACTGGACCGACACCCCGGCCCCCTACGGCCCCGTCTTCCTCGTCCTCGCCCAGGTGGTCGTCACGCTCACCGGCGGCACCCTCGTCCCCGCGGTCCTCGGCATGCGCCTGCTCGCGCTGGCCGCGCTCGCCCTGATCGCCTGGGGCCTGCTGCGGCTCGCCCAGGCCCGCGGCACCACCCCCACCGGGGCGCTGTGGCTAGGCGCGCTCAACCCGCTGCTCCTGATCCATGTCGTCGGCGGGATGCACAACGACGGACTGATGGCCGCCCTGGTGCTCTGGGCGGTCGTGTGGACGCTGCGCGACCGGTGGGTGCTCGGCAGCGGCCTCGTCGGGCTCGCCATGATGGTCAAGTCCCCGGCCGCGCTGACCCTGCTCTTCCTGGGCGTGCTGCTCGTACGGGCCGCCCGTGGGCCGCTGCCCGCCCGCCTGGCGACGGCGTTCGTCCTGCCCGGGCTGGTGGCAGGCGCGGTCGCCGCCGCCGCGACCCTCCTCGCCGGGACCGGCTTCGGCTGGCTGCGCACCCAGAGCGTCGCCGCCACCATCCACACCGCGCTCTCCCTCACCAGCGACGTCGGACTCGGCCTGGGCGAGCTGGGACGGCTGCTGCTGGGCACGGACCCGGACCCGGTGAAGGCCGCCGTGCAGAAGGCCGGTCTGCTCGCCGCCGGGGCGATCATCCTGTACCTCGCCCGGCGCCGGCCCGACCCCGTGCACGCCCTCGGCGTCGCGCTGCTCGTGCTGGTCGCGCTCTCGCCGATGGTGCAGCCCTGGTACGTGCTGTGGGGCACGACCGTGGTCGCCGCGACGGCCTGGCACACCCGGCTCGGACAGCTGCTGACCGTCCTGTCGGCGGCGCTGGTGTACGAGACCCAGCCCTCCGGGCACACCCCCGCGTACGGCTTCGTGCTCGCCGGGGTGGTGTGCGCCCTGGGCGTGGTGTGGGCGCGGCGCGAGCCGTGGCCCGCCGGCCCGTCTACGGAGTCCGGCGCACCGACCGCCCCGCCAGGACGTCCGTCCGCCGCCCGTCCTCGATGACGAACTTCCCGTCGATCAGGACGTGCGGGATCCCGGTCGGCGGGGTGCGCGGCGCGTCGAACGTGGCGCCCGCCGCCACCGTCGCCGGGTCGAAGAGGACCAGGTCCGCGCGGTGCCCCTCGCGCACCAGGCCCCGGTCGGGCAGCCGCAGCCGAGCGGCGGGGCGGCCGGTCAGGTGGTGCACGGTCTCCTCCAGCGACAGCACGCCGAGCTCCCGGGCGTAGTGCCCCAGGTAGTGCGGGAAGGTGCCGTACGCCCGGGGGTGGGGCTTGGCGCCCTGGAGGATGCCGTCGGAGCCGCCGGTGTGGACGCGGTGGCGCATGATCGCCCGGACGTTCTCCTCATGGCCTACGTGCTGGAGGATCGTCGTCCCGAGCCGGTCGGCGATCAGCAGCTCACGGGCCGTGGCCCACGGGGTCCGGCCGTGCGCGTCGGCCAGCTCCTGGACCGTGTCGCCCACCCAGGAGGCGAGGGCCGGATCCTGGACGCCCGAGATCTCGATGGTGTCCCACTCGACCGGCACGCCGTGGCAGCCGTCCGAGCCGGTCACCTCCAGCGCGTGACGTATCCGCTCGGCGCTCTCCTCGTCCCGCAGCCGGGCGAGGACCGCCTCCGGGCCGCCCTCGCCCGCCCAGCTGGGCAGCAGCGCGGCCAGGGTCGTGCAGCCCGGGGTGTACGGATACGTGTCCAGGGTGATGTCCGCGCCCGCGTCCAGGGCCCGGTCGAGCAGGGCGAGCAGCTCGGGTGCCCGGCCCTTGTTCACACCGAAGTTCATCGCGGCGTGCGCCAGGTGCAGGGCGCACCCGGCGGCGCGGGTGAGGGCGACCATCTCCTCGTACGCCTGGAGCGCGCCCGCGCCGTAGGAGCGGTGGTGCGGGCAGTAGTAGCCGCCGTAGCGGGCGACGACCCGGCACAGCTCGGTCAGTTCGGCGTCGTCCGCGTACATGCCCGGGGTGTAGGTGAGGCCGGAGGACATGCCGACCGCGCCCTGCTCCAGGCCCTCGGCGACCAGCTCCCGCATCCGGTCCAGCTCGGCTGCGGTGGCCGGCCGGTCCTCCCAGCCGACGGCGTACATCCGGACCGTGCCCTGCGGGACGAGATAGGCGGCGTTGACGGCCACGCCCCGGTCGAGCCGGTCCAGGTACTCGCCGACCGTCCGCCAGTCGAAGTCGACGTCCGTGTCCCCGGGGGCGCCGCCGTTCCAGCCGCTGATCGCCGTACGGATCTTCTCCTGTGTGCGGTCGTCGGCCGGCGCGTACGACAGCCCGTCCTGGCCGAGGACTTCGAGGGTCACGCCCTGGGCGGCCTTGGCGCTGTGGTCCGGGTCGCGGAGCAGGGCGAGGTCGCTGTGGGCGTGCATGTCGACGAAGCCGGGGGACAGGGCGAGGCCCTCGACGTCCAGGACCCGCCGGGCGGTGGGGCGCTGGCAGCCGGCCGCCGCGCCCTCCTTGACGATGGCGGCGATCCGGCCGCCGTCGAGGGCCACGTCGGCGCGGTAGGAGGGGCCGCCGGTGCCGTCGACGACCTCGGCGTCACGCAGGACCAGATCCATGGCGGGCTCCTAGAAGAAGGTCCGGACGTAGTCGACGACCGTGCCGTCCGCCTCCACCAGCGGGATGAGCTGCCACTTGTCGAAGGACGTGCAGGGGTGCGACAGGCCCATGCCGACCCAGTCGCCGACCTCCACGTCCGCGCCCGGCTCGGTGCGCAGCCAGGTGTGCTGGTCGGAGAGGGCGGTGACGGTGACACCCTCGGCGGGGCGGAGTTCGCCGGTGCGGGCGTCGCGCACGACCTGCGCCTCGGGGAGGTGGAGGTCGTGGGCGGCGTCGCGCTTGCCCGCGTTGGTGAAGGCCTGCTCGGGGGTGGGCCGGGAGACGACCTGCGACCAGAGCCGGAACGCGGGGTGCAGCGCGCCCTCCTCGGGGATGCGGTTGAAGGGGGTCCTCTCGCGGTACTGGCCGTCGTCGTGGGAGACGTACGCGCCCGAGCGCAGCAGTTTCAGGACCGGCCGGGACAGCTCAGGGATCTCGGCGAAGACGTCGGCGACCGTGTCGAACCACTCGCTGCCGCCGGCGCTGACGACGATCTCGGGCAGGTCGGGCGCGTACCGGCCGGCCTTGTCGAAGGCGGCCGCGAGCCCGACGAGCCGGTTCAGCCACTCCCGTACGCGCTCGGCGTCGGCCTCCGGCATCGTGGCCTCGTACCCCGCCACGCCCACCAGGCGCAGCCGGTCCGTGGCCGCCACGGCGTCGGCGACGGCCTCGCACTCGGCCTCGGTCCGCACGCCCGTGCGCCCGGCCTCGCCGGCGCCCAGCTCGACCACGACGTCCAGCGGGCGCCGGGCGCCCGCCGCGCGAAGGGCCTCGTCCATGAGCTCGACGCCGCGCACGGAGTCGACGTAGCAGACGAGGTGGAAGTTGGGGTGGGCGTCGAGCTCGGCGGCGAGCCAGCGCAGGGCGACCGGGTCGACGACCTCGTTGGCGAGGAAGATCCGGTCGATGCCGTGGGCGCGGTAGACGCGGACCTGGTGGGGGACTGCCGCGGTGATGCCCCAGGCGCCGTACTCCAGCTGGCGGTGGAACAGCTGCGGGGCCATCGACGTCTTGCCGTGCGGGGCGAAGGCGAGACCGTGGCGCTCGGCGTACGTCTCCAGGAGGCGGAGGTTGTGCTCGACGGACTCGGCGGAGAGGGCGAGGACGGGCGTGGTGAAGCCGCCGGTGAAGAGGTTGCGGCGCTGGGCCGCGAGTTCGCCGACGCTCAACCCGTCGGCGTCCGGGGGCAGGCCCTTGAAGCGGTGGTCGACGCGCTCGCTCGCCAGGTCGGGCATGAGTCCTCCTCCTCGGGCCGCTGCGTTGCGTGATGTGCAACGGCCATTGCGCATACTGCCGAGAGCTGTCTAACATCCGGGCCGACGCGGGGTCAATGGCCCGCAGCAGGAGCCGAGCCGCAGGGAGCGCGCGCGTGAACGGACACCCGCCCGGGGGAGGGCCCGCCCGCCCTGCCGGGGTTCCCGGCACGGCCGGGCCCGCCGGGGTCCCGCCCTCGCGCCCCGACGTCGTCTGCCTCGGCGAATCCATGGTCACCTTCCTGCCCTCCCGGCCCGGCCGCCTCGCCGACGTGCCCTCCTTCACCCGTGCGATCGGCGGCGCCGAGTCCAACGTCGCCTGCGGCCTCGCCGCCGCCGGACACCGCGTCGCCTGGGTCGGCCGGGTCGGCCGGGACGGCTTCGGCGACCACCTCGTCGAGACGATCGCCGGACACGGCGTCGACGTCAGCGCCGTCGCGCGCGACCCGCACCGCCCGACCGGTGTCTACTTCCGCACCGACGCCGACCGGGCCACCGACGCCCATGAAGTCGTCTACTACCGGGCCGGTTCCGCCGCCTCCGCCATGTCACCGACGACCGTCCCGTACGCCACCGTCGCCGGCGCCCGCATCCTCCACGTCACCGGTATCACCGCCGCGCTCTCCGCCGACTGCCTCGCCCTCGTCCGCGACCTCACCGAGCCCCGGCCCGGCCGCCCCCTGATCTCCTTCGACGTCAACCACCGCCCCGCGCTCTGGCGTGACAGCACCGCCCCCGAGGTGCTGCTCGACCTCGCCAACCGCGCCGACCTCGTCTTCGTCGGCGCCGACGAGGCGCGGCGGCTGTGGGGGCTGCCCGGCGCGCGGGCCGTCTTCGACGCCCTCCACCGGCCCCGGCTCGTCGTCCTCAAGCTCGGCAAGGGCGGCGCCGAGGTCTGCGACCGGAGCCCCGAGGCGTACGCGGACATCGAGGACGCCGACGGCGTCACCCACCTCGAACGCCCGCCCCGCGTCGACGTCGTCTCCACCATCGGCGCCGGGGACGCCTTCGCCGCCGGGTTCCTCTCCGCCACCCTCCGCGGCCTCGACCTGAAGGCGCGGGTCCGCCACGGGCACCTCGCGGCCGCCGCCGCCCTCACCGTCCCCGGCGACCTGGGCACCCCGCCCGGGCGCGCCCACGCCGACCGCCTCGTCGCGCTCGACGCGGACGCCTGGGGCAGACTGCACCTCGGCCCCGGCTGGACGGCGGCCGACCAGGAGGTACGTACGCCATGAGCCAGACCGTCGACCGCGCGCTCAGCATCCTGCCGCTGCTCGCGCAGGGCCCCGCGGACCTCGGGCAGGTCGCCGAACGGCTCGGCGTCCACAAGTCCACCGCCCTGCGGCTGCTGCGCACCCTCCATGAACACGGCCTGGTCTTCCGCCAGCAGGACCACCGCTACCGTCTCGGCGCCCGGCTCTTCGCCCTCGCCCAGGAGGCCGTCGAGAACCTCGACGTCCGCGAGATCGCCCACCCGCACCTCGTCGCCCTCAACGAGAAGACCGGCCACACCGTCCATCTGGCCGTGTACGAGGAGGGCGAGGTCCTCTACATCGACAAGGTCGAGAGCCGCTACCCGGTCCGGATGTACTCGCGCATCGGCAAGCCCGTCGCCATCACCGTCGCGGCCGTCGCCAAGCTGCTCCTCGCCGACCTGCCCGAGCCTGAGCGCACCGCCCTCGCGCACAAGCTCGACTACCCCATGTACACGCCCCGTTCGATCCCGAACGCGGCCGCCTTCCTCCGGGAGCTGGCGACCGTACGCGAACAGGGCTGGGCCACCGACCTCGGTGGCCACGAGGAGTCCATCAACTGCGTCGGCGCACCGATCCGCGGCGCCGACGGCCGCGCCGTCGCCGCCATGTCGGTGTCGGCCCCGAACGTCGTCGTCACGGCCGAGGAACTCCTCACCCTGCTCCCCCTGGTGCGCCGCACCGCGGACGCCATCAGCCGCGAGTACTCGGGCGCCGGGGCCCCCAGTGAACGACCGCCCGGCGAACCGAGCCCCAAAAAGAAGGACCTGCCATGACCGAGAAGATCGCGCTCACCCCCGCCACCCACACCGCCCCGCCCGCGAAGTTCTCGCACGGCGTCAAGAAGGGCAGCATCCTCCAGGTCGCCGGGCAGGTCGGCTTCCTGCCCGCGGTGGAGGGGCAGGCTCCGGCCGTCGCCGGGCCCACTCTGCGGGAGCAGACCCTCCAGACCTTCGCCAACGTCAAGGCGGTCCTTGAGGAGGGCGGCGCCGGCTGGGACGACGTGATGATGATGCGGGTCTATCTGACGGACGTGGACCACTTCGCCGAGATGAACGAGATCTACAACGCCTACTTCGAGGAGCAGGGCCTCAAGGCCCCCGCCGCCGCCCGTACGACCGTCTACGTCGGTCTCCCCGCCGGGCTCCTCGTCGAGATCGACGCCCTGGCCGTGCTGGGCTGACCGGTCAGCCGCCGCACCCTCCGCCGCAGCCGCCTCCGCCACCGCCGCAGCCCGACGAGGAGTTGCCGGCCAGGGACTTGCGGACCTTGCCGCGCATCCGTTCGTCGCGGATCCCGGCCGTTCCGTACAGCGCCACCCGCATGCCGCCGGGGTCGGCGTGCAGCCCGCAGGCCGCCTTGTCCGCCCAGGAGGATTCGGTGACCGGGCCATGGATCTCGCCCAGCCGCGCGAGCAGCTCGTCTGCCGCCGGGGTCCGCCGGCCGGCCACGGGCAGACGGCCCCGGGGGGCGAGTACGAGCCCGGCCAGGAACAACCCGAGTGCGGTGAACGAGAGCGGGTTGAGCCAGGCGGCGCCGCCGCGCTCCTCGTACAGCCCGGTGCCGAGGAAGGCGCACACGACACACAAGGCGATGTGCAGCCGCCAGGCGAACCGCCGGCGCAGCAGCGGCCGGGCGGGGCCCAGCAGGCCGTGTTCGACCAGCCGCAGATCGAGGGCGTCGGTCTCGTTCTCCTTGGCGAGAGCCGACAGCGGCACCTTCTTGCCGGGCGGCGATCCGGCGGCGTGGAGCTGGTAGAGCCGGGTGAGCGCGACCCGCCGCGGACCGTCCGCGAGCTGGGCGACGAGCAGGGGTTCGGCGGACTCCGGGGCGTAGGGCGCGCCGGTCGCCACCGATGGCCGCCGGGCGGCCGCGAGGGCCTGGAAGCGGCGCAGCACCTGCCAGGCGAGCGAGCCCACTGCGGCCGCGACCAGTATCGCGGCGAGCGTCACACCGTCGTCGTGCACAGGACGTTCCTTCCCCCGTCGACCTCGTACCACCAGTAGTAGTTGCGGTCGTCCCGGCTGCGGGAACAGAAGCCGTTCGGATAGGACTTCTGCGCCTTGTAGTAGCCGGTGATCTGCAGAATCGTGTTGTAGCCGGAGGGTACCTTGGTCGCGTTGCAGCTCCAGACGCCCATCAGCCGGGAGTCGGTGACGGTGGTGCCGTTGCGTTTGGCGATGAAGCACTGGCCCTTGTGGAACTGCCGTTCCACGCACAGCGAGGTGGCGAAGTTGTACCGCGATCCCGAGTGGTACAGGTAGTGCCGTCCGGTGCCGGTGGGGCAGCTGCCGAAGTTGATCCCTTGGCTCGCCCTGGTGACCCGTAGATAGGCGTTGGGGGAGCCGCAGCTGACCACTTGCGGGGTGGTGCTGGACCAGCGGCCGTAGCCGTTGTCGTAGGTGTTGAGGCAGTCGCCGGTGTCGACGTTCCGGTAGGCGAGGTCGACGCTGTTGGGCGTGGGGCTCGGCGGCGGGGTGTAGCGGTAACCGCCCGAGGACGAGCCGCCGGACGACGAACCGCTCGAGGACGAGCCGCCGGTGGATGTGGTGTATCCGCTGGACGAGGTGTAGCCGGAGCTGCCCGAGCTGCCTGAGCTCTTCGTGCCGTCCGAGTCGGAGCCGTTGTTGAGGAGGTAGAGGATCACGGCGATCCCGACGAGGACGGCGAGGACCGTGCCGCCGGTGACGCCGGACTTCGGGGACGGCGGCGTGGGCGGCGGGGCCGGGGTCGGCCGGGGTACGGGCCCGGGGGTGCGCGGCGGCGCGCCCTGACCGGGGGACGAGCCGGCCCGGGCGCGGGCCCGCTCGGCCTCTTCGCGGGCCTGGCGGGCTCGGTCGGCCAGGAGGGCCGCCGCCCGCTCCCGCTCGGCCCGCAGCTCCCGTTCGCGCCGCTCGCGGTCGGCGCGGGCCCGGTCCTGCGTGTACATCCGGGTGGGGCCGGGCGGCGGTACGGCGCCGGTGCGCTGGTCGACGGTGAGCGCGTCGGGGCCGCCGGTGCCGGGCGCGCTCTGGAAGTGGCGGCCCTGTGTCTCGTACGCGCCGATCAGGTCCGTCCAGCGGGGTGGCAGCCAGCGGCCGCCGCCGGGGGAGCGGGGCAGCCCGGACAGGGAGGCGGTGAACTGGTCGAGCACGTCCCCGGGGCTGGGTCTGCCTTCGGGCCGGGCGGCGAGGCAGGGGCGGATCAGCGGGGTGAGTTCCTTGGGCAGGCCGGTCAGGTCCAGCTCGCCGCGCTGGACCCGGGACAGCAGCCGCAGGGTGTCGCCGTCCTCCGGGTACGGCGGCCGGCCGACGGCGAGATGGAAGAGGGTCGCGCCGAGCGAGTAGACGTCCGAGGCGGCCGTGGACTCCTCGCCGCGGGCCTGCTCGGGCGAGGTGAACGCGATGGTGCCGAGGGTGAGCTGGGTGCGGGTGATGTCGCTGGCGTGCGAGATGCCGAAGTCGATCAGCCGGGGACCGGCCAGCGGCAGCAGGATGTTCTGCGGTTTGACGTCGCGGTGCACGATCCCCTGGCGGTGGAGGGTGACCAGCGCCTCGGCGGTGCCGGCGGCCACCCACCGTACGGCCGAGGCGGGCAGCACGCCTTCGGTGCGGACCAGTTCGGCGAGCGAGGGGGCGGCGATGTACTCGATCGCCATCCACGGGCGCTCGGCGGCGGCGTCCGCGTCCAGGACTCGCGCGGTGTAGGTGCTGTTGACCCGCTGGGCGAGCGCCACCTCGCGGGCGAAGCGGCGGCGGTCGGTGTCCGACACGACGCCTTCGGCGAGGAGGGTCTTGACGGCCACGAGCCGCCCGCCTCCGGTCCGTCCGAGATAGACCCTGCCCATACCGCCGGATCCGAGCCGGCCGAGCAGTTGGTACTGACCGAGCCGCTCCGGATCGTCCGAGCCGAGCGGCTGTACGCGTGCCCCAGCCATGCCGCACCTCCCCCTGCCGCAGCATTCCTGCGTCACCACAGTGCCACGGCGGGGGCGGGTGTTCCATGGGTCTCCCCGTCCGGGACGGAACTGGGACAGAGAGACCCACGGACAGCCGTCAACTGGTGCAGTACTGCTGCTCCTTGCCGATGGATCGGTACATGCAGTCGGCGTTCTCCACGAGCTGGAGCACGGCGTCGCGGTTACGGCTCGTCTCGCGCTCGATGACCTCGTCGGGCGGGTAGAAACCGCCGCCGCCCCAGCCGGACGGATACATCTCGAAGGTGTAGCCGAAGATCTTCTGCGCGCCCCACAGCCAGTCGTCGATCGACCCGTCCGTGATGTAGAGGTCGCTGGACTGCTCGGGGGTGTAGCCGTTGCTGGCGGCCATCTTCCGGCCCACGGCGGCGAAGGCGTTGCGGTCGTCCTGGGTCATGCCGGGCGCGGTGTCCGCGTTGGTGTACCCGAACGGCCAGAGCACCAGCTCGCTGTAGGTGTGGAAGTCGATACCGGCCTTGATCTGCTGCTTTCCGCCGACGACCCGGGAGCGGACGAAGTCGGCGACGACCTTCACCTCGGGGGCCGACTCGGGGTTCTTGCCGCGGTACGTCTCGGAGCTGAAGGAGCCCGAGGAGCCGCCGCAGCAGCCCCACTTGTAGTCCCAGTTGCGGTTCATGTCCGTACCGACGTAGCTGGAGCCGGCGTTGGGCTGCCGGTTCTTGCGCCAGCTGCGGTACGAGCCGGTGGCGATGTCGTACTCGCCGCCGTCCGGGTTGAGGTCCGGCACGATCCAGATCTCGCGGTTGTTGACGGCGTTGGTGATCCGGCTGTCGGAGCCGTAGCCCGCGCCGAACTCCCGCAGCAGGTACAGCGCCATCTCGACCGTGAGGTGCTCGCGGGCGTGCTGGTGGTGGGTGAAGAGGACCTCGGGCTCGTTCTCGTCGGTGGCGACGTTGTCGCTGATCTTGATGGCGACGATGTCCCGGCCCTGGTACGTCTTGCCGATGACACGCTTGCTCATGATGTTCGGGTACTGCGCGAGACGCTGGTTGATCTCCGTGTTCATCTCGGCGTAGTTGTGGTACCGCGAGTCGGCCGACGGGAAGTCCATGGGCTTCACGGCCGCGCCGCTGTTGCGGGCGGGCGGGGCGGGCAGCGCCTTGGGGGCGTAGCCGAGGGCCTTGAGCTTGCGCAGCTGGGCCTCGTTGGCGCTGACGACGATCGCGTGGTCGTCGGCCTCGTCGACGGAGACACCGGTGGCGGCGACGGCGGTACGTTCGGCCGGGGTGGACGGGCCGTGGATCTCGTACTGCCGGATCGTCTCCTCGGCGGCCACGGCGGAGCTCGCGGCGGCCGTCACCGGACCGGATCCGGCCGAGGAGTCGGTGGCGGAGAGCGGCGCCGCCAGGGCGACCGCCAGAAGGGCCGCGAGGGTGGCGGACCTTCTTCCGCGGATTCGTAGTCGCATGCTGTCTCCTGGGTGGGGAGTGTGGGGGTGTGCGACGTGATGGTGCGGTTCCGCCACAGGATGGGCCGTTGGCATGCTCCGGTCAAGAGGGTGGTTCGGCCAGTGGCGCCGCCCCCGGGCAGGGACGGCGCCACCGGAACTCCCCTGGCGTTACGGGAGGTTGTGCACGTGCGGACCGACCGCGTTGGACCAGGCGTTCCCGGCCGTCGCGTCCCAGTTGGTGGACCAGGTCATCGCGCCGCGCAGCGCCGGGTAGGTCTTCGACGGCTTGAAGGAGCCGCAGCCCGTGCCCCGGGTCAGGCAGTCGAGCGCGTTCTTCACGATCGACGGGTCGACGTAACCGCTGCCCGCGCCCCGCGTCGAGGCGGGCACCCCGAGGCCGACCTGCGAGGCGTCCAGGCCGCCCTCCAGCTGGATGCAGGCGAGCGCGGTCAGGAAGTCCACCGAACCCTGCGCGTACACCTTGCCGTCACAGCCCAGCATCGAACCGCTGTTGTAGTACTGCATGTTGACGACCGTGAGGATGTCCTTGACCGCCAGCGCCGTCTTGAAGTACTCGGTGCCGGTGTTCTGCATGTCGATCGTCTGCGGGGCCATCGTGAGCACCATGCCCGCCCCGGCCTTGGCGGAGAGCTGGCGCAGCGCCTTGGTCAGATACGTGGAGTTGATGCCGTGCTCCAGGTCGATGTCGACCCCGCTGAAGCCGTACTCCTGCATCAGGGCGTACGCGCTGTTCGCGAACGCCGTCGCCGAGGCGTCGCTGTTGATGGTGACGTTGCCCTTCTCGCCGCCCACCGAGATGATCACCGACTTGCCGGCGGCCTTCTTCGCCGCGATGTCCGCCTTGAAGTCGGCGACCGAGGCGTAGCCGACGGCCGGGTCGAGGTTGAAGACGATCTGGCCCGGCGTGGCGGTCGAGTCGGCGAACGACACGGCGATGATGTCGTACTGCGCCTGCACATCCCGCAGCTTCTGCACGGTGGCGCCGTTGTTGAAGTTCTGCCAGTAGCCGGTCAGGGCGTGCCTGGGCACCGCAGGGTTCGGGTTCTGGCCGCCGGGGCTGGTCCGGCCGGTCACCGCCGCCGACTTCGCGGACTCGCCGGCCGCGTTGGTGGCCGAGACCTGGAACTGGTACGCGGTGTTGGCGGCGAGCCCGCTCACGGTCGCCGACGTGCCGGTCACCGACTGGACCCGGGTGCCGTCGCGGTAGACGTGGTAGCCGGTGGCGCCGGAGGCGCCGCTCCAGCTCAGCGCGACGGACGAGGAGGTGACCGCGCCGACCGCGAGCCCGGCGGGCGTGGGCGGCACGACCGGGTCGGGGTCCTGCCCGCCGCCCCCGTCGGGGCCGAAGACCGACACGTCGTCGACGTGGTACGCGCTCTGCCCGTACCAGCCGTGCGTGTACACCGTCACGGAGCGGGTGTTGGCGCCGGTGGTGAACGTGGTGGTCAGCTGCTTCCAGGCGGTGCTGTCCGGCGTCCAGGTCGACACGTCGGTCGTTCCGGTGCCGCTCGCGCCGAGGTAGGCGTAGCCGCCGCGCACCCAGGCGCTGAGCGTGTACGTCGACCCCGGCTTCACCGTCACGACCTGGCTGCACCGGGCGTTGTCCTGCCCGGCCGGGGTGGCCTTGAGGGCCCCGGCGCCGGTGCGTACGGGCGAGGTGACGGCCGCCCCGCTGCCCGCCGTACAGCTCCAGTTGCTCAGGCCCGCCTCGAATCCGGCGTTCTTGGCGACGTTCACATCGGCGGCCAGCGCGACCCCGGCGCCACCGGTGAGGGCGAGCCCGGACCCGACGGCGAGGGCCAGGGCGCCGCCGAGCAGGGTATGCGCGCGTCTGCGCGGACGGGCGTGGGGCGGGTGTGTGGTGCGGTCCACTGACGGCCTCCGGTGGGGGAGTTGGGGGTGTGGAGGGGAGGAAACGGTGGCCACCGCTGGGGCTACAAGGTGGTCCAGACCAATGGGGTTGTCAAGACCTCTGCCGGCAGCCCGTATACGAAAGGGCCCCCGCCGCGGCGGAGGCCCTGACCCGAAACGGCCGCCTTGTCCCTCACCCGTCGGCGCGCAGCCGGTCCCCGAAGTACCCCGCCACACACCCCACCACCAGCACCGCGAGCGACATCGCCACACTCAGCGCCCCCAGATCACGCCAGGGCAGGCCCGCCGCGATCGTGTACGACACCAGCTGCGCGGCCACCGGCACCGCGAACGCCGCGCTCATGTGCCGCACGGGCGAGTCACGGTACGGCTCCGGGTGCACCCGCGCGGCCACCCACACCGACAGCGCGATGCACACCGCGTTCGGCAGATGGACCAGCCACAGCACACCGCCGAAGCTCTCCAGACGCTCCGGGGTCGCGAACGTCTCGTAGAAGTGGGCGATCTGGAGGTACGAGGTGAGCATCAGGACCACGAGGCCCGCCCCCCACGCCTTCATCAGCGCGAAGAACGGCTTCCCCGCGGGGCGGGCGGGCGAGTGGTGGTGTCCGTAGTACGACATGGGAATCCCTGGAGTGCGAGGTGGGGGGAAGGGGATCAGCCGAAGATCTCGTAAAGCAGCACGGTGGTGAAGACCAGGAAGCCGAGCCCGCAGCCGGCCACCAGCGCGGCGCTGGAGAGCACGGGCGACCAGCTGCCCCGGCCCGCGATGGTCGCCGTACGCTCCGGGGCCGCCGGATCGTAGGTGACGGTGACGGCGGTGCCGGTACGCATCGCCCAGCCGGTGAAGTCCTCGAACTCGACGGTCCTGCCGTCCTCGGTGCGGAAGGCGAAGTGGTACTCCCGCACATCGGAGTCGCTGTGCGGACGGCGGATCCGCACACACTCCCCGGTGGTGCGCACACCGCGGCGCAGCGTCCGCACCACCGTCGTGAGCCGCAGCGCGTACCTCACCGCGATGAAGCCGAAGAAGGCCGCCAGGAACCCGTAGAGGAGGTACTCACCGCCGGCGACCCGCATCCCTAGTGCACCTCGATCGACTCGATGATCCTCCGCAGGTCGGCGTCGTCGAGCACACCCTTCTGGGCGTCGATCCGCACCGCGAACGTCACGTCCTTGGAGTCAAGGCCGGTCACGATCGTGCCGTGCACCCGCGTCCCGGCGACCGGGGTGTTCTCCTCGCCGCTCGAGGTGAACGCGAAGTCGACCCGCTTGGCGTCGTCCGTCCCCGCGATCTCGACGTCCTTCGTCCCCTCGATCGTGGAGCCCAGCTGCACCCCGGCCTCGGCGCCGATCGCCGCCTCCTCGGCCGAGTCGGCGTTGGTGAAGTCCAGCTGGACCGTGATCAGGCCGACGGTCCGGCCGCCTTGGGTGAGCGTGGCCGCGGCGGCGTTGTACTTGCTCCGCTCACCCGCGCCCTGCTCCTTGAACCCCTTGGGGTACGCGACGTCGACCCCGGCTGTCCGCAGCTCCCCCCAGCCCTGCGGTACCGCGGCCGCGGGGGCGTCCTCGCCCCCGCAGCCGGTGAGGACGGCGCTCGCGAGGAGCGCGGCGCCGAAGGCCGCGACGGCGCGCCGGCCGGTCCTGATGATCATGGCTTCCCCACTTCTGTCGTACGGGTCGCGTGCACGGTCGTCCGGATCAGTTCGCACAGTAGCTGTACGGAACATATGACCGCTGGTCGCCTCGGGGCGCGCCCAGGAACTGGGCGTCGTTGAGCATCTCCTCCTTCTTCTCGGTGCTGACCGAGAAGCCGAGGCTGAGGCCCAGGTTGAGATCGAAGCCGTACTCCGCCGCGTCCGTCTTGCCGGTGTACCGCGTCTTGCTGGACTTGCCCTTGTCGAAGAGCAGCCGGCCGAAGGGGTCGTCGGCGCCCGGCCGCTTGGTGGGGGCGTGCTCGTCGAACATGTAGGTGAAGGGCGCGGTGTTGTCCCCGTAGCCGTCCAGCCACTTCTCGGCGATCGCGCGGTCGGCGTCGCCCTCGGGGCCGGTGGGGAAGGTGACGGTGTTGGTGTAGACGTCGATACCGGTCTGGGTGTCGGTGCCCTTGCCGCCGACGCTGCCGTCCTTCTTGTCGTCGTCCTTCTTGCCGTTGTCGCCCTTGACCTTGGCGCCGTCCTTGGTCGCGCCCTTCTCGACGGTCCGGGTCATGTCGATACGGATGATCTTCCCGGTGGTCTTGTCCTTGGTGACCGTGATCGTGCCGGTCTGGGTGGTGCTGGCGGAGGACTCGCCGTTGATCGCGCCCGCCTCGTAGCCGACCTTCGTGCCGTACTCGATCGAGGCGGAGTAGGTGTAGGACTTGTTGTTCTTGTACTTGTTGTCCGTCCAGGTCACCTCGGGGGTGATCTTGGCGTTGCCGCCCAGCGTGGCGCTCAGCTTCTTGTCGTCCCCGGCCGAGATCTTGATGCCGCCGGCCGCCGAACCCTCGACACCGACCTTGCCGTAGCTGATCTGCCGGTTGTTGCCGAGATCCCGCTCGATCCGCTCGCGGGTCTCCTCCTCGTCCTTGAGGGGACCCTTGCCGAAAAGGTAGAGGATGCTGTCGCCGACGCTGGCGTCGGCGCCGCCGGGAGACTTCCGTCGTATCTCGTACATCTTGAGCTTCTCGATGTCGTCCCGGAAGCGTTTGGCCTCCTCCTCGCTCTCGAAGACCCAGGTGTCTCCGTTGGTGACCTTGATTCCGGCACCCAGTTCGATCTTGTCCGAGCCGAGCTTGCCTATCTTGGCCTTGGGTGAGAAGTCCTTCTTCGCCCCGAGCGACGCGGCATCGGTGAAGGTGACCATGACGAGCTCGTCCTTGTCGTTGATCACCCCGTCTTTGTTGATGTCGGTCTTCGCCTTGAAACGCTGCTCCTGGAAGCCGTACTCCTGGCCCCATTCGATGAACAGGAACTTCGCCTTGGCGCCCGCCTTGTCGCTGATGGCGGAGATCTGACAGAGCGGTGGCTCGAAATCGGCGTCCTTGGGTGGCGCGGCGGTGTTCTGGTTCCCTCCGCCGCAGTTGGCGCCGCCGGTGAGCCGGCAGATCTCGGCGGCGATCTTGCCGGCGATCTGTGCCCCGATGCCGGTGGTCGTCAGCGCGCCGATGACGGCGGCGACCACCACGACCGTCCCCATGTACTCGGTGGCGGTGGCCCCCCGGTCCGACCGCAGCCGCCCCCGCGCCGGCGGTATCCGGCCCCCCTCAGTCATCCCGATGCCCTCCGTGTCACTGCCGCCGAGCCCGAAGGCCACCCCCGGGCGGGTGCCCCTGTGGCCGCTGGTCGGCGGCGAGCCTAGTGAGGCGTACGGCTCGGGGCATGGGCCCGCGGGCCCACTGCGGGGCCCAACTCCGCCTGGGCCGGGCCCCAATCGATCCGAGCACTTCAAACCACCTGAACGCGTGATTCCGCATTCATATGAACGTCATCGGGGGAACGTCTTCACGGGGTGATTCACCGGCGCAATTCGGCGTTCGTTTCGCCTTCACCTTTCGAATGGATCACGAGGGCGATCGAATGTTTACCGAAGGTGCCGCCCGCTCTGTCCGACTTTGATGGCGAATGATGGTCAGGTTGGTTCCTGGGGTCAAAGATTGGGTGTTCACCGGCCAGTAAGTCGTGGCTAAAGTGCAGATGCAGCCGCACTGCGCAGTACACGATCTGCGGTCACCGGAGTCCCGGAGACCGGAGTGGACGGGGAACCAGAAGTGCCGACAGCGATTGCGGTCACCAGTGCTGACCTGGTGCTTCCGCCGACCGACCAACAGACGCCCACAGCAGCCGTGTTCCGGGCACCGGACGTCCAGCCCCTGGAATCCGCGCTGGCCGAGATGCAGATCCTGCTGGAACAGCACGGATACGTCGTCGTGGTGTGTCCGTCGTCGGTCGACCCCGCCCTCGAACAGCGGCTGCACGCCGTCCGGTCCATCATGGAGAGCGACCGGGTCGCCCTGCTCAAGTCCAGCCTCCCGCCGCTCGGGATCGCCGTCCTCGTACGGCAGTTGCGACAGCTCTCCGTCTGCGACTTCAGCCCCGGCGTCGTCGCCTCGGCGGCGCGGCTGCTCTCCCACTACATCTACGCGGGAGCCGTCCTCAACTCCGTCGCCCGGCTCGACCGCGTACCCGTCAGCCTCAAGGCGCACCTCAAAGGCTGGATGCCCGGCTCGCAGTTCGCCGTACTCGCCGCCCCCAACCCCCAGCTCCTCAAGATCGGCCCGGACGCCGAACCCCTCGCCGGACCGGAGTTCGCCACCCAGCTCCTGCTGGCCAAAGGCCAGTTGCAGTCCGACTGGCCCACCACCGTCCTCGCCCCCGGCTGGCAGGTCCAGGGCGTCCAGGAGGCAGCACTCCCCGCCGACTCGCCACGCTGGTGGGGCACCGGCAAGCTGGTGGAGTTCGCCGCCTACCTCCCGGACATCTCCGTCGTCTACCAACTGGTCGCCTCCGTACGGCGCGAGAAATGCCACTGGTGCGGCATGGAACTCATAGGCGACCGCTGCGGCTTCTGCTCGGCGCCGCTCCCCACGGCCGAGAACCACACGCTCCCCGCCCGTGTCCCATAGGGAAGGGGCGCCCGCTCGCCCCCTCGTCCCTCTCGTGCCCTGTACGTCCCCTGTCCGCTCACGGCATCCGATCGAGGTTGTACGGCCATGAACTCCCGCCAGCGCCGCGGCGTCATACTCCTGCTGCTGTCCGTCCTGTGCGCCTTCGGTGCCTTCGCCGGTGTGCTCTCGGTGATCAGCGACGCGAACTCCAAGGTCGGCCCCGAAGTGTCGGCGTACCGCGTCAAGAGCGAAGTGGTGCCCTACACGGCCCTCAACACCGGCCAGTTCGAGAAGATCACGATGCCCAAGCGCTGGCTCTCGAAGAACGCCGTCACCGACATCTCCGACATCAACGGCAAGATCGCCATCACCCGGCTGCAGCCCGGCTCGCTCCTGCAGAACGACATGATCGTCAAACGCCCGGCCCTCCAGCCCGGCGAACAGGAGATCGCCATCATGATCGACGCCGCCACCGGTGTGGCCGGCAAGATCACGCCCGGCGCGACGGTGAACATCTACGCCACCTTCGCCGGCGAGCGGGAGGGCGAACCCGCCCAGTCGAAGATCATCGTCAACAACGCCAAGGTCCTCGACGTCGGCAAGCTCACCGCCCTCAACCCCGACAAGGACGACCGGGGCGGCCGCGGCTCCGAAGCCGTACCGATCACCTTCGCCCTCAACACCCTCAACACCCAGCGCGTCGCCTACGCCGAGTCGTTCGCCCAGCATGTCCGCCTCGCGCTGGTCGCCCCCGGCAGTGACACCACCATCCGCCCCGGCGACCGCACGTACACGCTCGACAAGGACAAGTGAGGATGGGATGACGACCAGAATCCTCCCGGCCGTCGGGGACCCCGACGCGGCCCGGTCCGTCACCACTCTGCTCAGCCAGCTGCCCGACGCGGAGCCGGCGGCTCCGGTCGGAGACTCCACCCAGCTCATCGACACCCTCGCCCGGCTGGCCGGGGAGTCCCTCGACGAGTTGCCCGAAGTCGTGCTGGTCCACGAGCGGATCGGTCCGGTGCCGGCGCTGGAACTGATCCGGGAGGTGGCCCTGCGCTTCCCCGCCGTCGGGGTCGTGCTCATCACCGCCGACGCCAGCCCGGGCCTCTTCTCGGCCGCCATGGACTCCGGCGCCCGCGGCCTGGCCGCCCTGCCCCTCAGCTACGAGGAGCTGGCCCACCGCGTCCAGGCCGCCGCCCAGTGGTCCGTCGGCGTCCGCCGCCACCTCGGCGCCGGAGCCGACGTCTTCACCGGACCCGGCGGTACGGTCGTCACGGTCACCGGCGCCAAGGGCGGCGTCGGCACCACCGTGACCGCCGTCCAGCTCGCCCTCGCGGCCCGCACCTCCGGCCGCACCGTCGCCCTCGCGGACCTGGACCTCCAGGCCGGCGACGTCGCCTCCTACCTGGACGTACAGTTCCGCCGCTCCGTCGTCGACCTGGCCGCCATCACCGACATATCCCCGCGCGTCCTCCAGGACGCCGTCTTCACCCACGAGACGGGCATGGCCCTGCTCCTCGCCCCCGGCGAGGGCGAACGCGGCGAAGAGGTCTCCGAGCGCTCCGTACGCCAGATCATCAGCGCCCTGCGCTCCCGCTACGAGGTCGTCGTCGTCGACTGCGGCACCCAGATGAACGGCGCCAACGCCGCGGCCGTCGAAATGGCAGACATCGCGCTGCTGGTCACGACCCCCGACGTCGTCGCGGTCCGCGCGGCCAAACGCATCGTCCGGATGTGGGACCGCCTCCAGATCCGCAAGGCGGAGGAGACCCTCACCCTCGTCAACCGCTACAACCGCTCCACCGAGATCCAGCCCCCGCTGATCCAGAAGATCACCGGCACCCGCATGGCGGGCATCGCGATCCCCGCCGCCTTCAAGGAGCTCCAGGGTGTGGTGGACGCGGGGAGGATGCATGAACTGGACGCCAAGTCGACGGTGAAGCAGGCACTGTGGGGACTGGCGGGCGAGCTCGGACTGGTGAAGGCACCGGCGGGCCCGGAGAAACAAGGAAAGGCGCGCAACGACCGGGGCTCCGTGGGATTCCGCCGGCGCCCGTCGAGGAACGAGGGGGCGAGCTGACCCATGTCGCAGCGGGGGATGGCAGTGGAGCACATACGCCGAGGGGTGGGAAGGGACGGCGTACGGCGCCGGGCCTGGCGTGAGTCCGTAAGCCGGGGGGTACGGAACGAGGGCGTACCGGCAGGGACAGGACGGGACTGTGTACGGCGACGGGTCCGGCGCGGGTCCGCACGCCCCTGGGCCCGGCAGGGGTCCGTACGCCGGGCGGCGCGGCACGAGTCCGTACGCCGGGCGGCGTGCCAGGACCGCGGTCAGGTCGCCGTCGAATTCCTGGGCACCACCCCGCTGATCCTGCTCACGCTCGTCCTGCTGTGGCAGTTCGTGCTGGTCGGCTACACCTTCACGCTGGCCGGCAACGCCGCTGACGAGGCCGCCCGCGACGCCGCCCTCACCCACGCCACCTACCGGCAGGCGACCTGCGAGGAGTCGGCCCGGGAAAAGCTCCCCGCCTCATGGATCCGCCACGACGTGGCCCGGTGCACCACCGACGCGGCCGACCACATGGTCGACGTCACCGTCGACCTGCGGGTCCCCGTGCTCTTCCCCGGCGCCATCGACTTCCCCTTCACGGTCACGGCGGAGGCCTCCGCCGTACTGGAAGAGAGGTACTGACATGAGCGGGCCGAAGAAGCGAACGCGGCGCGCCGGCGACCGCGGGCAGGTCGCCGTCGAATACCTCGGCTTCCTCCCCATCCTGCTGCTGCTCGCCCTGGTCGGCGTACAGATGGGGCTCGCCGCCTACGCCGCCCAGCAGGCCGGAACGGCGGCCCGGGTCGCGGCCCGTACCGCCACCCACGACGGGACGGACATGTCACCGAAGCGGGCCGGCGAGGAGGCGGTGAGCGACTGGCTCGACGTCGACGTGCGCGTGGCGAGGCCCTGGGGAGGAGACGAGGTCGAGGCCAGGGCGACCGTACGGATCCCCTCGGTGATCCCCGGCTTCAGCCCGGGCGACGTGGCGAGAACCGCGACCCTCCCCGCCGACTGAGCCGACCCACCCCGACCGACCCTGTCGCACCACCGGACGTACGTACGGACTGAGGAGCACACGATCCATGAGTCTGCGGGCACGCATCACCGCCCCTGAGGAGGACAGCGGCGGGCGGGAGGACGGCCATCTGGTCGCCACCTTCCGCGCCAAACTGCTGGAGGAGATCGACCTCGCCGAAATGTCCGCGCTCGCCGCCGCCGAACGGCGCGCCCGGCTCGAACGCGTCCTCGGCCACATCATCAGCCGCGAAGGCCCCGTCCTCTCCACCGTCGAACGGGCCCAGCTGATCCGCCGCGTCGTCGACGAGGCCCTTGGCCTCGGCGTCCTCGAACCCCTCCTCGAAGACGCCTCCATCACCGAAATCATGGTCAACGGCCCCGACCAGATCTTCATCGAACGCGCCGGCCGGGTCGAACTCCTCCCGCTCCGCTTCGCCTCCCACGACCAGCTGATGCAGACCATCGAACGCATCGTCTCCACCGTCAACCGGCGCGTCGACGAAGCCAACCCGATGGTCGACGCCCGTCTGCCCTCCGGAGAGCGCGTCAACGTCATTATCCCGCCGCTCTCCCTCTCCGGCGCGACCCTCACCATCCGGCGCTTCCCGCGCGCCTACACCCTGCACGAGATGATCGGCCTCGGCTCCCTGGACGAGCAGATGCTGATCCTGCTCTCCGGCCTCGTCCAGGCGAAGTTCAACGTCATCGTCTCCGGCGCCACCGGTACCGGAAAGACGACCCTTCTCAACGCGCTCTCCGGGCTCATCCCCGAAGGCGAACGCGTCATCACCATCGAGGACTCCGCGGAACTCCAGCTCCAGCAGTCACATGTCATCCGCCTGGAGACCCGCCCCCCGAACGTCGAGGGCAAGGGCCAGATCACCATCCGCGACCTGGTCCGCAACTCCCTGCGCATGCGCCCCGACCGCATCATCGTCGGAGAGGTCCGAGGCGGCGAGACCCTCGACATGCTCCAGGCCATGTCCACCGGCCACGACGGCTCCCTCGCCACCGTCCACGCCAACAGCGCCGAGGACGCGCTCATGCGCCTGCAGACCCTCGCCTCCATGTCCGAGGTGAAGATCCCCTTCGAGGCGCTCCAGGACCAGATCAACAGCGCCGTCGACGTCATCGTCCAGCTCACCCGTAACGCCGACGGCACCCGCAAGATCAGCGAGATCGGCGTCCTCGCCTCCCGCGGCCGGGAGCGCTTCGCCATCGCCACCGTCTGCCGCTTCCACGCCCAGCCCATGGCCGCCGACGGCAGGGTCTACGGCAACTTCGAGTACCACCCGCTGCCGCGCCGCGTCGCCGAGCGGCTCTACATGGCCAGTCAGCCCATCCCGCAGGCCTTCGGCGTCGCATCCACCGCCGAACAGCTCGCCCTCAGAGAAGCCCAGTAGGGAGCCGGACATGAACAACCTCGCCCTGCTGACGATCGGCGGCACCATGCTCTGCTGCGTGCTGGGGGTGATCGGCATCCACGCCTACTCCTCCGGCGCCGCCCAGCGCGCCGCCCTGGTCGAACGGCTCTCCCAGACCGGCCAGATCGCCCTCCCCGGCCGCCGCCGGCGCCGCTTCCGCTCCATCGACCGGCGCGTGCGCCGCACCCAGCTCGGTAAAAAGCTGGAACTGCGCATCGCCTCCACCGGCCTCGACCTCACACCCGGCGAGTTCGTCGTCTACATGCTGGTCACCGTCGCCGCCCTGTGGATGATCGGACAGGCCATGCTGGCCTCCTTCTTCGGCCCCCTGTGCGGACTGCTCGGCATCTACGTCGCCATGGCCTTCCTCAACTGGCAGCGGCAGAAGCGCATCGAGAAGTTCATCAACCAGCTCCCCGAACTCTCCCGCATCCTCGCCAACGCCACCCAGGCCGGCCTCGCCCTGCGCATGGCCCTGAGCATGGCCGCCGACGAACTCGAAGCCCCCGCCGGCGACGAACTCAAGAAGGTCGCCGACCAGCTCGCCGTCGGACGCTCCATCGACGAGGCGCTCGGCGAACTCGCCAAGCGGCTGCCCTCACGCGAACTCGTCGTCCTGGTCACCACCCTCGTCCTGTCCAACCGCGCCGGCGGCACCGTCGTCGGCTCCCTGCGCAACCTCACCGAGACCCTGGAGGAACGCAAGGAGACCCGGCGCGAGGTCCGTACCCAGCTGTCGCAGGTCAGCATGACCGCCTACTCGGTCCCCGTCATCGGCGTCGGCTCGCTCCTCCTCATCGACAACATGCAACCCGGCGCCCTCGACAAGATGACCGGCTCCAGCATCGGCCAGGTCGCCGTCGTCGTCGCCTTCGCGCTGTACGCGGTCGGCTTCGTCATCATCCGCCGTTTCTCGAAGATCGACGTCTGAGCGCCTGCCGGCGTCTGAGGGAGGAGGACCCATGGAACTGCTGCTCGCCCTGATCACCGGCCTCTCGGTGGCCGGTGTCTTCTGCGGAATCCGGATGTACCGCGCCGAGGCCAAGCTCCCCGGGGATCTCGCCCTCGCCCTGGAGATCGGGTCCTCCCGCACCGGCGCCGTCGACTCCCTCGTCGACCGCCTCGGCATGCGCTACTCACCCGCCGTACTGCGCCTCATGGGCCCCAAGCGGGTCAACGAGGTCCGCCGCAAGATCGACCTCGCCGGCAATCCCGGCGGCCTCACCATCGACCGCTACGGCGCCCGCCGCGCCGTCTACGGCTTCCTCGGCGCGCTCGGCGGACTGGTCATGCTCTCCAAGGGCAGCGTCTTCGTCGCCCTGCTCCTCCTCGCCTTCGGCGCCTTCTGGACCGAGGTCGGCATCTGGTCCGCCATCCGCGTCCGCCGCGACCAGATCGAACGCACCCTGCCCGACTTCCTCGACGTCCTCGCCGTCGTCGTCAGCGCCGGCCTCGGCTTCCGCCAGGCCCTCGACCGGGTGGCCGAGAAGTACGAAGGCCCCTGGTCCGACGAGCTGCGCATCACGCTGCGCCAGATGGACATGGGCGTCAGCCGCCGCCAGGCCTTCGACGAACTGCGCCGGCGCAACGACTCCGAACAGGTCGCCCAGTTCGTCACCGCGCTCCAGCAGGGCGAGGAGCTCGGCGCGCCCATCGTGGACACCCTCATCCAGATCGCCAACGACATGCGCCGCACCGACGCCCAGAACGCCCGCCGCAAGGCCGCCAAGGCCGTACCCAAGGCCACCCTCGTGATCACCTCGCTGATGGTCCCCGCGACGGTCATCCTGCTGGGCGCGGGCCTCTTCCTCGGTACGGGCACCAACTTCGGCTCGTTCACGGGGGAGTGAGGCGGGCGTGGCGATCCGCAGACTCCGTCCGGCGTCCGGCCCTGCACCGGGGCCGGGGGCCCGGGCCGGGCTCGTGTCCCGGCTGGGGTCCCGGCTCGGACTCGGAGCCGTGGCCCGGCTGGGGTCCAGGCTGCGGCTCGGGGCTTCGACGGGGTCTTCGCGCCGGCTCGGCAACGGCGTCGGAAACGTCGTCGGGAACGTGGAAGGACCGGGCCCCACCCCCGCGCCCACCCCCGCCCTGAACATTCAGGTGAGCGCGCTGCAGGCCATGTGCCGCCAGGTCTTCGGCTTCCGCCTCGCCATGATCGCCCTGTCGGCCCCGGTCGCCCTGCTCAACGCCGCCCCGGGACTGGCCAGCCAGCTCGTCGGCGGCGCCGTCCTGGTCACCTTCATGGGCTCGTACCTGCCCTTCCGGGACTGGGAACGCTTCGGCCCACTCCTGCTCAAATACCCGCCCCTGCTCGCTGCCGACACCCTCATCGGCTCCCTGCTCCTCGTGACCGCAGGCCCCCAGAGCCCCCTCGGATACGTCAGCGTCTGCACTCCCCTCCTCGCGGGCATCGTCTACAGCTGGCGCGGCGCCGCCTTCTTCGCCAGCCTCCAGTCCCTCATCCTCATCGCGCTGTACACCGCCGATCCCAAGATCGACGCGTCCTTCGGCGAATCCACCCTCATGCCCGGCCTGTGCGTCGTGGCCGGCGCCGTCGGGGTCACCCTGCGCAACCTCCTCCTGCGCTTCGGCACCGCCACCCAGGCGCTCACCGAAGTCCGCGCCCGCCTCGCCGTCACCGAGGCCGTGGAGGGCGAGCGGGCCCGGCTGGCCCGCGAGATGCACGACTCCGTCGCCAAGACCCTGCACGGCCTGGCGCTCGCGGCCGACGGCCTCGCCGCCTCCGCCGACCGCATGGACCCCCTCACCGTCAAACACCAGGCCGACCTCGTCGCCCGCTCCGCCCGCCGCGCCGCCGCCGAATCCCGCGAACTCCTCTCCGACCTGCGCCGCCGCTCCGACACCGGCGGCGGCGTGGACATCGGCGGGGAACTCGCCGCCCGGGTCGAGGACTTCGCCCGCCGAAGCGGCCTGCGCGCCACCTACCGGACCGTCGGCGAGAGCGCCGTCCCCGCCGTCCCCCAGGCGGTCGCCCGCCAGCTGCTGACCATCGCCTCCGAGGCGATGGAGAACGCCCACCGCCACGCCCGCCCCACCCACGTCGAGGTCTCGTCCGGGGTCGTCAACGGATATGTACGCATCAGCGTGTACGACGACGGGCGCGGCCTGCCCCCGGGAACCACCCTCGACGACCTCCGCCGGGCCGGCCACTTCGGCCTGGTGGGCATGGTCGAACGCGCGGCGGGCATCGGCGCCCGGATCCGCATCGGTCGGGGCAGGGCGACCCGGGGCACCGAAGTACGACTAGAACTCCCCGTCGGGGCCCTCACCCCCGGCACACCCCCGCTCCCACCCCCGCCGGCAGGACCGCCCCTGCCCTGACCCGCTTGCCCGTACTCAACGACCCGTCCCCACCACGCGAGAGGAGGCCGCACCATGCCGGACGACGTTTCCCACACCGCCGGACAGCGCTCGGTGTCGTCCCACGTCTCTCAGCACACGTCCTCGTACACCCCCGAGCCCCGCTCGGAGCTCACCGGGGCCCAGCACCCCGCCCAGGCCCCATGGGCCCAGGCGGCCCCTTTAAGGGTGGTCGTCGCCGACGACAACCCCGTCGTACGGGCCGGACTCACGGTCCTGCTCGGCGGCCGCGACGACATCGAGGTCGTCGCGGAGGCGGCCGACGGCCGCCAGGCCCTGGAGGCGGCGCAGCAGCATCAGCCGGACGTGGTGCTCCTCGACGTCCGGATGCCCGGCGTCGACGGCATTTCCGCGCTGCCGTACCTCGTACGCATCGCGCCGGTGATGATGCTGACGTACAGCAGGGAGAGCTCCATCGTCCAGGAGGCCCTGCGCCTGGGCGCCGGCGGCTATCTGGTCCACGGCGAGTTCACCGCCGACCAACTGGTGAGCGCGATCCGCGACATCAAGGAGGGCCGGGCCCACTTCACGGCGACGGCGGCCAGCGCCCTCCTGGCCCAGGTCCGCAGCCAGGAACCGGCCCCGGGCGGCCCGCTTCCGGGCCCGCTGCCGGAGGGGCTGGGGGCGGTGTACGCGTCCGGGGTGCCGTACGAGGGCGGGAGCCATCCCCCGTACGAGCCGCAACCACGGGTTGGCGGGCACAGTGCGTCTGCACACACTCCGGAGGCGCCAAGTGTCTCGAATTCATTGCAGTCTCAGCAAAATGCTTCGCATGTGCAACCTGTCATGTCACAGTCGTCGCAGCGCAACAGGGAGGCATACGGCCTGAGTTCGAGGGAGGTGGAGGTGATGGACCTGATCGCGTCCGGCATGAGCAACCAGCAGATCGCCGCCACCTGCTTCATCAGCGAGAAGACCGTGAAGAACCACATCAACCGCATCTTCTCCAAGCTCCACAGCGTCAGCCGCAGCGAGGCCATCGCGGCCTGGCTTGGCACCGCCCACGGAGGTGCGCCGCGATGACCCACGCCAACCGATCGCGGTGGGCCCTGGATTGGGCCCGGGTTTGGGCCCACGGACCCTCTGGCGGGACGGGTGTCCCGGCGTACGTTTCTCGTGTCGAAAGCGGCACCGGCCAGGAGGAAGCCGGACCCGCGGGAGGCACCACAGAGACTTACGCGTCGGCCGACCAGCGGTCGGCCGGACCTGGAGGGGAACACCATGAGCGACGTCATGCTGAAGTCCGCGACCACGGCCAAGGTGTACGTGGGTCACTGGACGAACACCGCCGTGGACCGGGTCAAGGCCCGCTACGAGGCGAAGGACCGGGGACAGACGGCGGTCGAGTACCTGGGCATCATCGTGGTGGTCGTGGCGATCGTGGTGGCGATCACGGGTACGGACATCGGTACCTCGATCAAGGACGCCATCGGCAAGAAGATCACCGAGCTGACCGGTGGTGGCGGCGGCGAGTAGCAGTCCGACGCTACAACGGCGACAGAGGGCAGGCCTTCCCCATCTACATCACTGTGGTGGGGGGTCTGCTCTTTCTTGCGTTCGCGTACTTCGCGGTAGGACAGGCGGCCGCGACCCGCAACGGCGCCCAGACGGCGGCCGACGCGGCAGCACTCGCAGCGGCGCAGGACGCTCGGGAACAGCTGCGGGACGGCTGGCTGGAGGTCATCCTCAATCCAGCCGAGTGGAAAGGCTTCCTCAACGGCCGACGCTTCGGTACGTACACCGCGTGCCTTCGGGCGGAATCGTTCGCGAACAGGAATGGCGCGGAGCTCACCGAAGGCGGCTGCGACCGTCTCCCCCGGTTCGACGACGAGGAAGGGTTCACCGTCAAGGTGCGCACCCTCGGGACCGTCGGCGAGTCCGTGATCCCGGGGACCGAGAACCGGCACGCCACAGCCAAGGCCAAAGCCGTCATCGAACCCCGGTGCACCTTCGACCCGCCGAAGCCGCCTCCGACCGAGGATCCGGATCCGGGTGAGGACGACGGGCCGGGCGACGACACGGACCAGGACCCGAAGCCGATTCTCGGCCTCTCGTGCGACGGTGTTCCGTGGGAGATCGACCCGAAGCATCCGAAGCTTCCCGACGCTGCTGACCTCTTCACTGTCCGACTGGCCGACTGACAAGCGAACGACGAGAAAAGGAACCGCGTTTCATGAGTGTTCGGTACGCAACGAAGGCCCGCAGGGGGATTGCCGTGGTCGTCATCGCGGCAGGCTTGGCCCTCGCCGTATCCGGCTGCGGTGGAGAAGGTGACCCCAAGAAGGACAAGCCTGCGGCGACAGCGTCCACGCCTCAGGGCTCCGGGAACGGCAAGCAGCCGCAGACCGAAGCGCCGACGGAGACGCTCGCGGTGTTGAAGGGGCAGGAGGGATTGGAGCTGACCCTGTACTCAGCGCAGAGGGACACCGGTGGGTTCCTGACTATCAAGGGCACCTTGAAGAACACGTCCGATGCCCCAGCCACCATCACCGCACAGCTCAGGGGTAACGAAACCGAGATCATGAAGCACGGGAACTCCCTCGGCGGAGCCACCCTCGTGGACTCCGCCGGCAAGAAGCGGTACTACGTGCTGCGAGACACCGACGGCCGGCCGTTGACAACGACCGGACTGTCCAGCCTGGCGCCGGGAGCGCAGTCGAGCGTCTTCATGCAGTTCCCAGCGCCACCCACCAACACCACGGAAGTCGTCTTTCAACTGCCCACCTTCCGCCCCGGCACCATCAAGCTGTCCTGACCGGGGGCTGCCATGACGACCATCAACTTCTCCGTCGCCGGCCGCCGGCGTTGCATCGCCGTGCTGACCGCCACCGTCATCACCGCCTCCGCGCTCACCGTCGCCACGGCGGGTACGTCCTACGCCGACGATCCGCCCGGCTCCACCTCGAGTTCGCCACCACCAAAGATCGACGCGAACTCCCCGGAGCTCATGCTGCCCGACGGGGCCACGCTCGCTCCGGCGAAGGTCCTCGACATCAAGCAGGTCGTCGAGGAGGAGGGCGGTGAACAGCGACGTGAGGACACCAACGTCGACGTCACCTTCGCCCTCCAGGCCGAGGTGCTCTTCGGGAAGGACAGCGCCAAGCTCAGCAGCGCGGCCAACGCCCGGATCGCCGCCATCGCCGCCGAGATCAATAAGCAGCGCGCGAGCACGGTGCGCGTATTCGGCTTCACGGACAACCTGGGCTCGTACGAGCACGGGCTGACGCTGTCGAAGCAGCGGGCCGAGGCGGTCCAGAAGCAGTTGGCCAAGGACCTCGACCCGGGGAAGAAGTTCGAGATCCGGGGGTACAGCGAGGACTACCCGATCGCCGACAACAAGACCGAGGAAGGCCGCAAGAAGAACCGCCGGGTGGAGGTCACCTTCCCCCGGACCGTGGGCAACTGAGTCACTTCGGGGCGAGCGTGATGGTGTGGAGGGGCGTGACCACCGCGACCGTTGCCGTGGGCGCTGTCCTGGCCCAGGGCACGGCGGTGGCGACCCCTTCCCCGGAGGTTTCCGGCGACGTGCCCGCGTACCGCATGGCGCGGGATGCCCAGCCGGTCTCCGGCGCGACGTCCAGCGGCGAAGGGCCCCTGCTCAAGGGGCCCGGGACGTACACGGACACCGCCGTCACCGGCCAGAAGAAGTACTACCGCGTCAGGCTGGACGGAACGTCGAACGTCTATCTCTCGGCGGTCCTCGCGCCACTGCCAGGGACCGAAGTCGGTGTGCTCGACGGCGTCCGGATCTCGTTGGCGAAAACCGACGGGACGCCGTGCAGCGAAGGGACGACCCTGGGGTTCCTGGGCGAATCGGCCCGGCCCATCGCCGACTACGTCAGTCGGCGCATCGAGCCGGGGCGGTCCTGCCAGAAGGCAGGCGAGTATCTCCTTGAAGTAGAAGGCCGAGGGCGAAGCCGTACGGTTCCTCAGCGGTGGCCGATGGAGCTCACCTACAAGGCCGAGCCGCCGCTCAAGCCCGGCTCCGCCGTCCCCACCGCTCCCACCGGCTGGAGCACCGAGCCCCCCGCGCCCGCCGGCGGGGAGCCGAGGCGGATCACCGGGGGGACGGGGTTCAACGACGCGGCGGCGGTGGAAGGCGGGGTCTGGCGGGACGAGATGAGGCCGGGGGAGAGCCGCTTCTACCGGGTTCCCGTGGCGTGGGGGCGGCAGCTGTTCGTCAACGCGCAGCTGGCCAACCTGCCCGGTGCAGACCGCTTCGCCGCCATCAACGGCTTCCGGGTCGAGCTCTACAACCCCGCCCGTGGCCTGGTCGAGAGCAAGAAGGACAACTACACCGGCAAACCGGCATCGGTCGGGTTCGGCACGGCTCCGGCGGCGTACGCCAACCGCACCGAGGGCGGGTCGGAGGCGGCGCGGGCGATGCGGTTCGAGGGCTGGTACTACGTGCAGGTCTCCCTGGACCGTACGGTGCCCGGCGCCGTACCGCTGACCCTGGACATCTCCGTCAAGGGCGAAGGCGGGGCGGGACCCGTGTACGACGGGGACGCGGAGGCGGCCGGCTTCGCGCTCGGGGACGAGGCTCGTGACGCGGGCGACCCTGCGATGAAGGCCTTCGGCCTGACGGGCATCGGGCTCGGTACGGCCCTGGTGGCCGGCCTTGCCGCGTGGTGGCTGCTGGCCCGCCGCCGAGCGTGAGGTGAGCCGGGCGCGGGACTTCTTGCCGGACCCACCCGGCCCCCCACGCTCCCGGCCCACCCCAATCCGCAAGGAGAGCCGAACCCTCAGCTCCCCGCCTCCCCCAGCCGGCCCCACGTCGCCCGGATCGTGGCGATCACGGCCGCCGGCCGGTGGAAGACCTCCGTCGCCGTGAAGCGCAGGACGCGGCGGACGCCCGGGCAGTCCGGGAGGGCGTTGAAGCGGCGGGTGTCGCGTTCGTGGGCTTCGCGGGTGCCGTGGAAGGGGTGGCCTTCGATCTCCACCACCAGGCCCGCCGCGCGGAAGAGGAAGTCGGGGCGGATGCCACGGCCGTCCGAAGTGTGGGGCAGCGGCTGGGACTCGGGGTGGAGCCCCGCGTCGTGCATGTGCAGGCGGGCGAGGGTCTCCGCCGGGGAACCGGCCGCCGGGTCCGTCGGGCGCAGCCACCGGCGGGCGCGCGGGGCGCCGGGGCGGCGGGCCGCGAGTTCCGTGCCCAGCTCGTCGGGGTGGACGAGTGCCGGGCGGCGGACGCCGCCCACCACGCGGCGGGAGAGCGCCGAGTCCGCCGCGACGACCGCCTCCTCGCGTGGGCCGCGCCGTATCAGGTCCGCGACCGTACGGGCCGGGGGCGTCACCCGCAGGCCCCTGCGCAGCGACCAGTCGCCGGGCGAGAGCGGGCCCCGGTGTACCTGGAGGCCTTGACGGCGTCCGCCACTCCTCGCCATCGAGGTGCACTCGACGAGGGACGAACGCGTCTGCGGCCGCCCGTCGCCCAGCACCTCGATCCGGTGGACGTACGCCGCCGAGCCGTGGCTGCACACCAGCGCCGGCCGAACCGCCTGCAGCGCCCTCGCGCGCGTCAGCCAGTCCACGGGTCTGCCCGGGGCCGCCCACGCCCCCGGGCAGACCCGCCCCCACCCCTCGCGGCGCAGCGCGCTCCTCAGCCGGCCCGGGGACCAGCCCGCCTCCAGCGCATGGGCTGTGAGCAGCACCCCGCCCCGGGCCACCGTCGTCAGTTCTGCCATGCGACCAACGATCCTGCCTCCCGGCCCCGCCCGCACCCCCTGTGGAAAACCGCCGGCCTCAACCGCCGTTGGGCCCAGCCTTGGGCCCGCAGGCCCAAGACGGAACGACGCCACCCCCCTAGCGTCGTGTCCATGTCGCGTACGGGGATGGTGCGTTCGGTCGATCGATGGTGGCGCCGGCACGGGCCGCGCACGGAAGCCAGGCTGCTCGGCCTGCGCGCGCGGCGACGCGGCCCGCGCGGGCGAGGCCGCCTCGGCCGCCTCAGGCACGGGCAACGCGGCCAGGGCGCCCTGGAGTACCTCGGCCTGGTCGTCATCGTCACCGCCATCGTCGGCGCCCTGGTGGCGACCGGCCTCGGCGCCGAGCTGACCCAGAAGATCGGCACCCAGATCTGCAAGGTCACCAGCAGCGGCAACTGTGGGGGTGACGGTGGCGACGGCACCCAGGCCCAGGGCGACGACCCCGGCACCACCAACCCGGCCACCGACAACAACGGCAGCGCTCAGCCCAAGTCCCAGGCCCAGATCGACTACGAAAAGGCCCTCCAGGACCTGGAGAACGCGAAGAAGCAGCAGCAGGCCGACACCGACAAGGCCAAGCAGGCCGCCGAGGAACTCGCCAAGATCCTCGCCGAGGAGCTCGGCATCAAGGCGGCGTTCGACTGCATCACCAAGGGCGACATGGGCGCCTGCACCGAAACGCTCATCAACGTCCTCACCAGCCTCATCGGCGGCGCGATCGGCAAGCTCGCGGCGAAGTACGGCGCGCCCTGGAAGTGGAAGAAGGCCGCCGAGCTCATCAAGAAGCTCAAGAAGCACGGCGGTGACCTCTACGACAGCCTCAAGAACCTCATCAAGAACCGCAACAAGGTCAGCGACGCGCAGAAGAAGGCCGACGACGCCAAGAGGAAGCTCGACGCCGAGAAGAAGGATCCTCCGAAGGAGGATCAGAAGCCGGACAACAAGCCCACCACCTGCCCGGTCCGGCACAGCTTCCCGCCCGGTACGCCCGTACTCCTCGCCGACGGCCGCCGCGTCGCCATCGAGCGGGTCCAGGTCGGCGACAAGGTCCTGGCGACCGAGCCGTACACCGGCCGTACCGCCGCCCGCCCCGTCGAGCAGGCCATCACCACCCACGACGACAAGGACTTCACCCGGCTCACCGTCCGTACCGTGGGCGGCCCGGCCGTGCTCACCGTCACCGACACCCACCCCTTCTGGGTCATGGACCAGGGCCGCTGGCGCGACGCCGGCGAGATCCGGCGCGGCGACACGCTGCGCAGCGACAAGGGGGTCGCGCTCCCGGTCGTCGCGGTCTCACGGTTCACCGAGCGGCAGACCACGCACGACCTGACCGTCGCCGACATCCATACGTACTATGTGGTGGCCGCGGCCAGCGGAATCCTGGTGCACAACGAGGACGGCGCGCCGAAGCCGACCGCCCAGCACCAGAAGCTGCAGAACATCATCAACACCCTCTACAAGGGGGTGGGCCACCCGGACCAGATCGGTGACGGAAGCGCGATGGCCGCCGCCGACTACGAGGCCAACGGCGGCCCCAAGGTCGAGGGCAAGGACCACGTCGGCAAGGCGAAGGAGATGAGGGACTCGCTGAAGAACTTCCTCACCGCCACCGAGTGGAAGCCCCGCAAGGGCGCCGCCAAGCAACCGCTCATCCGGACGCCCGAGGACGAGCAGTTGGCCAGGACGCTGATCAAGGCGTTGGACGACGCCATCGAGGGCAAGTACAAGGGGCACAAGAACTACCCCGGACTGGACTGCTGATGACGACCCCTGGCGTGCCCCCGACGGACGGCACCACCCCCCAGCCCCCCGCGCCCGGCGCGCCGGGGGGCTCGGCCCCGGCCCCCGCCGCCTCTCCCGACGTGCGCTTCGTCGAGGAGCTCGTCGCCGAGCTCCCCGGCTTCGCCGACGCCTACGAAGCCCACGTCTTCAACGAGAACGGCGTCCTGCCCCACGTCTTCTTCATGGACGTCGTCGAGGAGACCGTCCAGGCCTTCCTCGGCGAGGAGTCCGACGTACCCGACTGGCGCCGCACCCTCGACTTCCTGGAGGAGCGCACCGGCAGCGACACACCCGAGGTCCAGGCGGTGATCGTGACCTCGTTCCTCAACGACCTGCCCTACCCCGGACAGCCCGGCCACGACATCGTCCGTCACCTGCCCCCGCGCATGGCCGCCACCTTCTCCCGGATCAGGCCCAAGGGGTGACCGAGCCCCCCGACTGGTCCGCCCTGAGGCACGCCTACGGCCCCGCCGACGACATACCCGGCCTGTTCACGGCCATGGGCTCCGCCGACGAGGCCGTTCGCGAGCAGGCCATGGAGGAGCTCGTCTCCTCACTCTTCCATCAGGGCGACATCTACTCCGCCAGCGCCGCCGCCCTCCCCGAACTCGCCCGCCTCGCTCTCCACGGGCCCGGCCACCGCACCGGACTGCTCTGGCTCATCGGCGGCTGCGCCGGCGGCGCGGCCTCCCGCGAGGAGCGGGCCGCCATGGACCACGCCGTCGCCGAGACCCTGCCCACGCTGCTTCCCCTCGCCACCGACGAGGACCCCGGCGTACGCCAGGCCATGGTGTGGCTCATCGCCTCCGCCGGGCTCGCCGCCCTGCCCCTGATGCCGCTGCTGCGCGCCCGGTTCGACATCGAACAGGACGCGGACGTACGCGCCGACCTCGCCACCGCCCTCGGCCTCCTCGACCTCGACGACCGGGCCCGGACGGTACGCGACGAGGCCCTGCTCGACGACCCGGAGCCGCGCGTCCGGCTCGCCGCCGCCACCGATCTGCTGCGTACCGCTGCCCTGCCGCTCCCCGCCGACCTGGTCGGCGCCGCGCTCGACGCGTACGCCGAGCACCCCGTCCAGCAGTACGGAGAGGTGTGGCCCGCGCCCTACCGCACCCTCGGCGACCGGCTCCTCGACGATCCCGACGCCGCCCTGCGGGGGATCGACCGCGGCCTGCCCCTCGCCATGGACGTCGACGCCACCTGGCGGGACCGCGAGCGCGAGCTGCTGCCCCACTTCACCGCCGGCATCGAGCATCCGTACCAGCTCCAGACCGTCGCCCGGCTCGCCGCCCAGCTCCCCGGCGGCGCCGACGCCCCCTACCTCGACCCCTTCCTCGACCCGCGCCGCGCCGCGGACCACCCCGACCTGCGCGTCGCCGCCGTCCTCGCCGCCGTACGTCTGCGCACCCCCGAGGCCCTCGGCCACGTCCTGCGCCTGCTCGACGACCTCCCGGACCACGACATGACCGCCGCCGTCCTCACCGCGGCCGTCGAGGTGTTCGGCGCCGCCGCCGAACCGGTCGCCGCCAAGGCCGCCGACCGCCCCCGGGCCGCCTGGGCCGACGCCCTCGTCCCCTTCCCGGCGCTCGTCGCCCACTGCGAGAGCGCACTGGTCCGGCTCCTGCCGCACTCGGCCGACGCCCTCGCCGTCCTCGGCGCCGCCGCCACGCCCGCCACGGTCGGCACCCTGCGCGAGGCCGCCCACGACGGCAGCACCCGCGCGGCCTTCGCCTACGCCCGTCTGACCGGCGACCACACACCCGCCCTCGCCCTCGCCCGCCGGCAACTGGCCGAGGCGAAGGGGCGCTGGGCCCTGCACGTCGCCGGCCGGCTCGGCCCCGCCGCCACGGAGCTGCTGCCGCTGATCGAGCCCCACCTCACGACCGGATCACGCGAGACCCGGGCCGCGGCCGCCGCCGCGCTCTGGCGCGTCACGGGCCGTACGCACGACACGGCAGGCCCTCTCGCCACACTGATCGCCCACGCCGACAACCTCTACGAGCACCACTTCGACGCCCTGCGCGCGCTCGCCGAGATGCGTCTCCTGCCGGACACCGCCCGCCCCGCCGCCGAACGGATCGCCCACTCACCCCGCCGCGCCGCCTCCCAGCTCTTCGACAACGGCACCCCGCACATCGACTACACCGCCCGCGCCCTGGCCACGACCGTCCTCGACCACGCGGGCCCGGACCGTTGGGACTCAGACCTTCCGGACCGCTGAACCGATGATGATCGCCAACCTGCTGGTCAGCCGGCATCTCGACCCGCCCGTGCTCACCGCGGCCCTCGCCACCGCCGCTCACGTACCCACGACCCACGTCGACCTCCGCCACGCCGACGACGACCAGGACGGCCGCGACTGGTACGCCCCGGTCCTGTGCACCTATCACCACCTGCGCGGCGACCTCGCGCTGAGCCTCGACATCCAGGTGCAGGGCGAGCAGGTACGGGACGTCCGGGACGCGACCGTCACCTCCGCCGGAGAGCCCCGACTGGCCGCCGCCCTCGCCCACCGGACCGGCGCCGGAGTCCTCTACCCGGACGACCGCATCGATCCCCAGACCTACTGGCTCGCCGACCCGAGCGGCCTGGTCACCCGCGTCCGGCTCCTCACGACCGAGGACGACCCGCCCGTCCACACCGTCGACGCCGTCGAGGCCCCCTCCCTCGCCTTCCCACACGCCGAGGTCACCCCTCTCGCCGAAATCCTGCGGGAGTACCCCGTCCCCACCCCGCTCGCCGACGCCACCGGCCTGTCCACCCCCGCAGCCGTGTCCCTGACCATCTGGGAACGGATGGTGCGCCGGATGGCCGCCGACTGGCCCCCGTCCGGCCGCTACCTCCCCGAGCTGTACGCACACGACCTCGCTGCCCGCGACCACTTCGCGCGCGAGATCGCCACCTGCCCGCAGCACGAGCGCACACCGCTGCTCGCCGCCGCCGCCCGCATCGACGCCCTGTTCCGCACGCTCACGGTCGACACGACGGAAGGCACCGGTTCTTGGTGGCGCACCCGCGTCCCCCGCCGTACCCCCTGGCCGTAAGTCCCCTCCCGCACCCCCCGGACATAATCGACCGCATGTCCCAGGCCCCCTCGCTCACCCGCGCCGCCCCCGCCCTGTGGGGGTACGCCGCCGTACGGCTCACCGGCCTGGCCGTTCTCGCCGTCGCCGCCGCCCATGCCGGCAAGGACGCACTGCACCTGCTCAAGGGCCGCTGGGACTCCGTCTGGTACGTCCGGATCGCCGAAGACGGCTACGGGCACACCACCACCCTCCCCGACGGCAGCCTCCACTCCGACCTCGCCTTCTTCCCTCTGCTGCCCGCCCTCGAACGAGGGCTCTCCACACTCCTCCCGCTCGACGCCGCCTCCGCCGGACTCCTCGTCGCCTGGGGCGCCTCGATCGCCGCCGCCTGGGGCATCTACGCCGTCGGGGCCCATATCGCCGGACGCGACGCCGGGGTCGTGCTCGCCGTCCTCTGGGGCGTCTATCCCACGGCGTTCGTCCAGTCCATGGCGTACACCGAGACCCTCTTCACCGCCCTCGCCGCCTGGTCCCTGTACGCCGTCCTGCGTGACCGCTGGATCCTCGCCGGGGCCCTGTGCGCCCTCGCCGGACTCACCCGCCCCTCCGCCGCCGCGCTCGTCGCCGCCCTCGGGGTCACCGCCCTGGCCGGCGTCGTCAAGGAACGCCGCCTCCGCGCCCGTACGGCCGCCGGAGTCCTCCTCGCCCCTGTCGGCTGGCTCGCGTACATCGTCTACGTCGGCGTCCGCGAGAACAGCCCCACCGCCTACTTCGACGTCCAGGCCGCCTGGGGCAACAGCGTCGACGGCGGCGCCGCGCTCGCCCGGTTCATCTGGAACCAGCCGCCGCTCGCCGCCCTCGGTCTGGCCGCCGCGCTCGCCCTGCTCGGCTGGCTGGTGGCCCTGTGCGTACGCCAGAGGCAGCCGCTGCCCGTCCTCGTCTACACCGTCGCGGTCGTCGTCATCTCCCTCATCGGCGCGGCCTACTTCGGCTCCCGGCCGCGCCTGATCATGCCCGCCTTCGCCCTGCTGCTCCCCGCCGCCGTGGCCCTCGCCCGGCTCCGCACCCGCGTCCGCGTCCCCGTCCTCGCCGGGCTCGCCCTCGCCTCGGGGGCGTACGGCGCCTTCACCCTCCTCGGCTCCGGCCCGCCCTGACCGGTACGGGACGTTGGGCCCCTGGGCCCATGCGGGCGCCGGAACCCCGCTGTTAGCGTGCGGCGCATGACACGACGGAGCACGCGGATCATCACGGCGGCCGCGGCCGTCGCGCTCGCCCTGGGGCTCACGGCCGGCTGCGAGGACGGCGACCGGAAGAACGACACCGGCAAGGCGAGCACCGGGTCCAGCCCCACGCAGCAGCCGGCGCGCACCTCGCAGAGCTCCCCGCCCGGCACCTCCACACCCCCCGCCCCGCCCGCCACCGGCACCCCGCTGACCAAGGCCCAGCTGGACAAGGCCGTCCTGGCCACCGCCGACGTCCCCGGCTACACCGTCACCACCATGGAGGGCCCGCCCGCCCAGGGCGAGATCGCCGAGAAGGCCGAGTGCGCCCCGCTCATCGCCGTCCTCAACGGCAAACTGGAGCCTGCCGCACAGGCCTCCGTGTACCGCCAGATCGTCGGCGTCAAGAACGGCCGCCCCGCCGTCTCCGAGTTCCTCACCAGCCACGGCGAGGGTGCCGCGACCGTCCTGAGCCGGGTGCGCGCGGCCGCCACCGCCTGCGCGGGCGGATTCCTCACCCACGACGGCGCCACCACCTCCACGTACAAGAACGTGAAGGAACTCCCGCTCCCGAAGGCCGGCGACGACAGCTTCGCCTACCAGCTCACCGCCGACTTCCAGGGCGAAGCCGTGCCGCTGGTCTTCCACCTCGTCCGCTTTGGCCCCACCGTCGCCACCTTCTACACCGCGAACTTCGAAGGCCCGGCCACGCCCACCATCCCCGTCGCGCTCCTGACGGCCCAGACCGGCAAACTCCGCTAGCGGCTCCCGGCCCTACGGCCGGAGCGCCACCCGCACCCCCGGCCGCAGCCCCCAGCCCGCCATCGCGCCCGCCTCCGCCTCAAGGACATGGCGGGCGCGCGGCCGGATCATGCCCAGCCGGCCCGGCTTCATCGTCACCACGTCGACGACCCGGAACTCCTTGTCCAGATACGCCACATCGATGGCGAAGCGCATCCTGAAGGTGTGCACGCTGTTGCACGGGGTGATCATCAGGGCGCCGTCGATCCCGTCCCGGCCCAGCAGGCCGCGCGTACGGGCCCGGTAGGAGGCCGCGACCTCCACCGGCACCCCGCCTGCACCCACGTCCTCCTGAGCGTCGCCCTGCTCCAGGACCGTCATCGTGGCCATGCCATTTCGCCAGTTCCCCATGGGGGACGAAGGTAGCGCCACCACCCCGGCTCTGGGCCCCGCTTCACCCACAGTGGGCCCCTGGGCCCATGACCCGGCCCGCCGACCGGCCTAGGGTCGCCCCGTGTACGTCACGCTGATCGCCCTCGCCGCCCTGTGGGGCGCCGCCACCGGGCTGCTCGTACCCCGTGCCGCGTACCGCCTCTCCGTCGAGCCGGACGAACCGTGGCGGGACACCTGCCCTGCCGGGCACCCCTTCACCGGCGCCGCCCGGGGCTGGCTCGGCCGCGCCCGGTGCGCCACCTGCACCACGTCCGTCCCCGCCGGACGCCCTCTCACCACCACCACCGCGGAACCGCCCACCCGCACCCCCGTCCTCGTCCCGCTGCTCACGGCCCTCGCCTCCGCCGCCCTCGCCGCCGCCACCGGGCCACGTCCCGAGCTGGCCGTCTGGCTGCTCGCCACCCCGTTCGCGGTCCTGCTCGCCACCGTCGACCGGCGCGTCCACCGCCTCCCCGACCAGCTCACCCTGCCCCTCGCCGCCGCCGCGCCCCTGCTCCTCGGCGCCGCCGAACTACTCCCGGGCGAGGCGGGCTCCTGGCCGACCGCCCTGCTCGGCGGACTCGCCCTCGGCGCCGGGTACTTCGTACTGTTCCTCATCAACCCCAACGGCCTCGGCTTCGGCGACGTCAAACTCGCCCTCTCCCTGGGCGTCACTCTCGGCTGGTACGGCTGGAGCATCCTCTTCCTCGGCGCCTTCGCGGGGTTCCTGTTCGGTTCCCTCTACGGGCTCACCCTCGTGCTGCTGCGCAGGGCAGGCCGCAAGAGCGCGATCCCCTTCGGACCGTTCATGATCGCGGGCGCCTTCGCCGGACTGCTGCTCGGCGCGTTCGCCGCGAGCCCGACGCCCTAGCTGAGGGGGACATGAGCCGACCTGAGGGCGAGTCGAGGACGCCAACCCCGGGACGGTCCCGCATAACATCCGGACGTATGCGGACAATCCCAGACAATGAGGCCAGGCAGGGGACCGGCAGCACCACCCCGCCCCCGGCCCGCCCCACCTCGAAACGTCCGGGCACTCGGCTGCCGGCGGCCCTCCTCCCCTGGGGATGGGCCGCCACCCTCTGCGCGCTCTACGCCACCGTCGCCGTACGCCGCCACCTCCTCATGCGCACCACCGGCTACGACCTCGGCATCTTCGAACAGGCCCTGCGCGCCTACGCCGAACTCCGCGCTCCCGTCGTCCCCTTGCGCGGCGAGCACTTCAACCTCCTCGGCGACCACTTCCACCCCCTCGTCGCCGCCCTCGCCCCCCTCTACCGCCTCTGGCCCTCACCCCTCTGCCTCCTCCTCGCCCAGTCCGCCCTCCTCGCCGTCGCCGTCGTCCCCCTCGCCCGCTGGGCCGCCCGCGCCCTCGGCCGCCCCGCCGCCCACACCGTCGCCGCCGGATACGGACTGAGCTGGGGCATCGCCTCCGCCGCCGCCTTCGACTTCCACGAGGTCGCCCTCGCCGTCCCCCTGCTCGCCTTCGCCCTCGAAGCACTCGCCCAGCGACGCTGGATCCCGGCCGTCGCCTGGGCCGCCCCCCTCCTCCTCGTCAAGGAGGACCTCGGCCTCACCCTTGCCGCCCTCGGCATCCTGATCGCCGTCAAAGGCCCCCGCCTGCTCGGCCTCGCCACCGCCGCCGCGGGGCTCCTCGGCTCCTACATCGAGATCACCTATCTGCTGCCCGCCTTCAACCCCGGCGGCTCCTACGCACACGGCGAGAACCTCTCCGACCAGCACGGCTCGTTCCTCAGCCTGCTCGCCCACGCACCGCTCGACGCCCTGCGGCCCGACATCAAGCCGATGACCCTCGTCCTCGTCTTCGCCCCGTCCGCACTGCTCGCCCTGCGCTCCCCACTCGCACTCCTCGCCGTCCCCACACTCGCCTGGCGGATGCTGTCGCAGAACGGCTTCCACTGGGGCACCGCCTTCCACTACAGCGCGGTCCTCATGCCCATCGTCTTCGCCGGCCTCATCGACGCCCTCACCGTCTGGCGCCGCAGCGACCACCCCCTCGCCGCCCGCCACCTGCGCGCCTCGCTGCTCACCGTCGTCGGCGTCACGGTCCTGCTGCTGCCGGCCTTCCCCCTGGCCCAGCTCGCCCAGCGGGCCACCTGGCGCACCACCCCGCACATCGAGGCCGCCCGGGCGCTGCTGGCGAAGATCCCGGACGGAGCGAGCGTCGCCGCCTCCAACCGGCTGATCCCCCAGCTCACCTCACGCTGCACGGTCGTCGTCTTCCCGACCTTCCCGGTCGACAGCAAGCTCTACCGGTACGACCTCAAGCGGTTCCCGCCCCCCACGACCGAGTGGATCGTCCACGACCGCCAGGCCCCGGAGGCCTGGCCGTACAAGACGGGTCACTGGCCCTATCCGATCGAACAGCAGGAGGCCGAGCTGGCCGCCGCCCAGCGTAAGTACGGCTACCAGGTCGTGGCCCGCCGCGACGGCATCACCCTGCTGCGCCGCACCCCACCGAGGGCCGACCGATGACGATCCCCGCGAACCCTGGCGTACTGTCGAATCGGAAAGTGTCGTGCGACAGCTGAGGAGTTGGCGATGGCCAAGGGCAAGGTCGTGTACCACTGCGGTCTCGACGCGGCGGTCGACGTCGTCGGCGGCAAGTGGAAGCCGATGATCCTGTGGGCGCTCCACGAGGGCACCCTGCGCTTCGGCGAGCTGCGCCGGAACCTCCCCGGGGTCAGCGAGAAGATGCTGATCCAGCAGCTGCGTGAGCTGGAGTCGGACGGTGTGGTGCGCCGTGAGGTCTACCGCGAGGTGCCGCCCCGAGTGGAGTACTCGCTGACCGAGCTGGGTGAGGCCCTCAACAAGGCCCTGGAGCCGCTCGGCCTGTGGGGTGACACCTTCATGACCCAGATCCTCGCGGCCAAGGCGGCCCAGCGGGCCGGGGAACCCGCCGCCTGACCCCTCGCTCTGCGTCAACCGGGCGCATCCGGCTCCGGGTCCCTCCTGGGAGGGACACGCCGTGCGCCACGCCCGGGCCGCGGACGGTTTCACCGGCCCGGAAGCCGGTGTTCCCACGGGGTGCGCATATTCCAGAGCGTATTGGCGGCGCACGGTGGCACACAGCATCACTTACGAAGGGTTATGGTGGAAACCCCCCCTCGGGCCGGTCCGTATCCCCCCCACGGACCGGCCCGTTTTTTCGTTTCAGCCGCGCCCGGCCCAGATGTTGGTGCCCTCGGTGTCCACGGCGAAGGTGTCGATCTCCTTCAACTCCTCGGCGGACAAGGGCGATCCGGCAAGCGCCGCCACGTTCTCCTCCAACTGCGCCACGCTCGACGCGCCGATCAGCGCGGAGGTCATCCGCTCGTCGCGCAGCACCCAGTTGAGCGCGAGCTGAGCCAGCGTCTGGCCGCGCCGCTCGGCGATCTCGCCCAGTCCGCGCAGCCGCCGCAGCACCTCGTCGGAGAGCAGGTTCGGGTCGAGGGACTTGCCCTGCGTGGCCCGCGATCCCGCAGGGATGCCGCCCAGGTACTTGTTGGTGAGCAGACCCTGGGCGAGCGGCACGAAGGAGATGCAGCCCATGCCGGCCTCCTCCAGGGTGTCGAGCAGCCCGTCCTCCTCGGTCCAGCGGTTGATCATCGAGTAGGAGGGCTGGTGGATGAGCGGACGGACCCCCATCTCGGTCAGCAGCCGGGCCGCCTCGGCGGTCTGCTCGCTGTTGTACGACGACACGCCCACGTACAGCGCCTTGCCCTGCTGCACGGCGGAGGCGAGCGCCCCCATCGTCTCCTCGAGCGGAGTGTGCGGGTCGAAGCGGTGTGAGTAGAAGATGTCGACGTAGTCGACGCCCATCCGCTTCAGGGAGGCGTCGAGCGAGGACAGCAGGTACTTGCGCGAGCCCCACTCGCCGTACGGGCCCGGGTGCATCAGATACCCGGCTTTGGTCGAAATGACCAGTTCGTCACGGTACGGCGCGAAATCGTCGGCGAAGATCTTGCCGAAGTTCAGCTCGGCGGAGCCGGGGGGCGGCCCGTAGTTGTTCGCCAGGTCGAAGTGGGTCACCCCGAGGTCGAAGGCGCGGCGCAGGATCGCGCGCTGCGACTCGAGCGCGCGGTCGTCGCCGAAGTTGTGCCAGAGGCCCAGCGAGATCGCCGGGAGCTTGAGGCCGCTGCGGCCGGTGCGGCGGTACTCCATGGAGTCGTAACGCTGGGCGGCGGCGCGGTAGTGCGGGGATTCAGTCACGTATCTCTGCTTATCACGGACTTGTGACAGGGCCGGGCTGGGAGCATTCCACCCCTGCGCAGTAGTGTGGCGGCTTCGGGGGGCCGCCGCAGCATGGAGGGGTTAGGAACAGTGAACCTGCGCGACCTGGTGTACGGGCTCTACGCACGCCGGGTGGAAGGCCGTCTCGATCATGACCAGGTGCCCAAGCACATCGGTGTCATCCTCGACGGCAACCGTCGCTGGGCCAAGGCTTCCGGCGGTACTCCCGAGCAGGGACACAAGGCCGGCGCGAGCAAGATCCAGGAGCTGCTCGGCTGGTGCGCCGAGACCGACGTCGAGGTCGTCACGCTCTGGATGCTCTCCACGGACAATCTGAACCGGCCCGAGGCCCAGCTCGTCCCGCTGCTCGGCATCATCGAGGACGCCGTCCGCGACCTGGCGGCCGACGGCCGCTGGCGGGTGCACCACGTCGGCACCCTCGACCTGCTGCCCGCCCGTACCCAGTCCGTGCTGAAGGAGGCCGAGCAGGCCACCCACCACAACACGGGAATACTGGTGAACGTCGCCGTGGGCTACGGCGGCCGGCAGGAGATCGCGGACGCGGTCCGCTCCCTCCTTCTGGAGCACGCGTCGAAGGGCACCAGCTTCGAGGAGCTCGCCGAGGTCGTCGACATCGACCACATCTCCGAGCACCTCTACACCCGCGGTCAGCCCGACCCGGACCTGGTGATCCGTACCAGCGGCGAGCAGCGTCTTTCCGGGTTCATGCTCTGGCAGAGCGCCCACTCGGAGTACTACTTCTGCGAAGTCCACTGGCCGGCGTTCCGCAAGGTCGACTTCCTGCGCGCACTGCGCGACTACGCCGCCCGGCACCGGCGCTACGGCACCTGACCGGGCATCGGATCGGCGTCCGGCCGGCGCCTGATCACGTCTGATCAACCGCGTCCCACGGGGCCCCGGGAGCACCCTGCGGTGCAGGTCACCGCCTGTTCACCAACGCGTCGTCATATGCCATGGCATGGCTGAGCTTGTTCGAGGGAATACCACCTGCAGAGTGAGCGGCATGGAGACCGCCCACCCGGGAGGCCCTTTGCACCAGGACGACCGTGCAGGACAAGTGCGGACGAAGCGGTGGGCCGGCTCGCGGCCCGCGCATCGTGGCCTGAGCCCGGCCCCATCCCCCTGCGACGCCGTCGCAGTTGCTCCCCGACCTCAGCCGAGGGGGTACGTCCTTCCGTGGTGACCAGCACAAAGCGCCGCATGTCCGACAGGCGCACCTACGTTCTCGACACCAGCGTCCTGCTGGCCGACCCCAACGCGATGGCCCGCTTCGAGGAGCACGAGGTCGTGCTCCCGATCGTCGTGGTCACCGAGTTGGAGGCCAAGAGGCACCACCCCGAGCTCGGGTACTTCGCCCGGCAGGCGCTGCGCCTGCTGGACGACTTCCGGGTGCGGTACGGCCGCCTCGACGACCCGCTCCCCGTCGGGGACCTGGGCGGGACCCTCCGTGTCGAACTCAACCATTCCGACCCCGGCGTTCTGCCCGCCGGCTACCGGTTGGGGGACAACGACTCACGGATTCTGGCGGTAGCGCGCAATCTCCAGGCCGAGGGGTACGACGTCACGGTCGTCTCCAAGGACCTTCCCCTTCGTATCAAGGCGTCCTCCGTCGGGCTGCTCGCCGAGGAGTACCGCGCCGAGCTCGCCATCACGGACTCCGGCTGGACGGGCATGACCGAGCTGGCTCTCTCCGCCGACCAGATCGACCTCCTCTACGACCAGGAGACGCTGTACGTCCCGGAGGCGGCCGAGCTGCCCGTCCACACGGGTCTGGTGCTCCAGTCGGAGCGGGGCAAGGCGCTCGGCCGGATCTCGGCGGAGGGGAACGTCCGACTGGTCCGCGGGGACCGGGAGGCGTTCGGCATCCACGGACGCAGCGCCGAGCAGCGCATCGCGCTCGATCTGCTGCTCGACCCGGAGGTCGGGATCGTCTCCATGGGCGGCCGGGCCGGTACGGGCAAGTCGGCGCTGGCGCTGTGCGCCGGTCTGGAAGCGGTTCTGGAGCGCCGGCAGCACCAGAAGGTGATGGTGTTCCGTCCGCTGTACGCGGTGGGCGGGCAGGAGCTGGGGTACCTGCCGGGCACCGAGGCCGAGAAGATGAGCCCGTGGGCGCAGGCGGTCTTCGACACGCTCTCGGCGGTGGCGAGCCGTGAGGTGATCGAGGAGGTGCTGGGCCGCGGGATGCTGGAGGTGCTGCCGCTCACGCACATCCGTGGCCGGTCCCTGCACGACGCCTTCGTCATCGTGGACGAGGCGCAGTCGCTGGAGCGGAACGTCCTGCTGACCGTGTTGTCCCGGATCGGGGCCAATTCCCGGGTCGTTCTGACCCATGACGTGGCCCAGCGGGACAACCTCCGGGTCGGCCGGTACGACGGAGTCGTCGCCGTGGTCGAGAAACTGAAGGGGCATCCGCTCTTCGCGCATGTCACCCTCACCCGGTCCGAACGGTCCCAGATTGCGGCGCTCGTGACCGAAATGCTGGAGGACGGCCAGATCTGACCTTCCTTCTCCCGTTTGGGAGTTGGCGTCGCCCGGCGAAGCGCAGCAGCTTAGCCGGGCGGCGCCCTTTTGCGCGCCGATTCGGCGAAATCCCTGGGGTCGATGAGGTGTGAGCTTTCCCACGCGAGACAGAATTGCCTCGCGGTATCGGCTTCCGGCAGAGTCTTGCTTCCGTCAGGCCCCGCATACGGCACACGTGCACCCTCAGGGTGTCGCACCACACAACTCAACAAACGTCAGCCGTATGCCGCCCACAGCACCACGGGCCCGTGTCTTCAGTGACCCAAGTACGTCGAAGACCAGCGCAAGGGGCACGATTTCGCCCGCGAGGTCACCCGTGCGGGCGATGCTGGAAGGAAACCGTGTGAGCCGGATCTCGGTCCGGGGATTCGCGGTGGCATCTGCCACTGCGGTCACCACTGTCGGCGCTGTCGTGGGTGTTGCCGCGGGCAACACGCAGGCCCTGGACGCCAATGGCGACAACTTCGAGGCAGCCGCTGCCGACACGACGCTTCTGGCGGACATTCCCGGCGGCGAGCAGGCGCAGATTCAGGTCTCGTCGCTGTCGCAGCAGGCCGACGCACAGGCCGCCGCGGCCGACTCGGCCGCGAAGAAGTCCGCAGAGGAAGCCGCCCGTCTGCAGGCCGCCAAGGACGCCAAGTCCAAGAAGGAAGCCGCGGAGAAGGCGGAGAAGGAGCGCAAGGAGAAGGAGGAGCGGGCCAACCGAGACTCCGTCCGTGACGCGTCCAGCTTCTCCGCGCAGGGCTCCTACAGCATCTCCGAGGTCAAGGCGATCGCCCGCCAGATGATCCCCGGCGACCAGTTCCAGTGCTTCAGCAACATCGTGGAGCGCGAGTCGGGCTGGAACTACCGGGCACAGAACGCCTCCTCCGGCGCGTACGGTCTCGTCCAGGCGCTGCCGGGCCACAAGATGAGCTCCGCGGGCGCCGACTGGCAGACCAACCCGGCCACCCAGATCAAGTGGGGCCTCAACTACATGAACAACCGCTACGACAGCCCCTGCGGCGCGTGGTCGTTCTGGCAGGCCAACCACTGGTACTAGGCCCAAGCTCAACTTCCCGGAGCCCCTTGCCGTCCTACGGTGAGGGGCTCCGTGCGTGTACGGTTCCGGGGAGATGGCAGGGGGAAGAAGGAAGATCATGGCGAGACTGCCAGGGTGGCTGGAGCGGCTGGGCGCCGGACTGTCACGCATGGGCAAGCGGTTGGAAGAGCGACGCGCCGCGGCCGAGGAGGAGGAGCTCCCCGTCCCGCCCGTCCCCGCGAAGCCCCCCGCCGTCCCCGCGCCGGAGGAGCTGCCCTCCACCGAAGGCGGCAGCGAAGCCGGGCGGGTCCCGGCGCCGCCCGCCTACGCGCCGGCCGTCGCCGCCCGCCCCGATCCCGCGGCCGCCATCCCCTGGGGCATGCGGGTCGCCGCCGAAGCCGGCTGGCGGCTGCTCGTCCTGGCCGGGACGCTCTGGGTGCTGATGAAGGCCATCAGCTCGGTACAGCTCGTCGTCCTCGCGTTCGTCGCCGCGCTGCTCATCACCGCCATCCTCCAGCCCACCGTGTCCCGGCTGCGCGGGTACGGGCTGCCGCGCGGTCTGGCCACCGCCGTCACCGCCGTCCTGGGCTTCGTCGTGATGGGGCTGGTCGGCTGGTTCGTGGTGTGGCAGGTCATGGACAACGTCGACACGCTCTCCGACCGGGTCCGGGACGGTATCGAGGAGCTCAAGCGCTGGCTGCTCAACAGTCCCTTCCATGTGACCGAGCAGCAGATCAACGACATCGCCAAGAACCTCAGCGACGCCATTGGTGCCAACACCGAGCAGATCACCTCCGCCGGGCTCCAGGGCGTGACCGTCGTCGTCGAGGCGCTGACGGGGATACTGCTCGCGATGTTCTCCACGCTCTTCCTGCTCTACGACGGCAAGAAGGTGTGGCAGTGGGTGCTCAAGCTGGTGCCCGCCCAGGCCCGGCCGGGCGTCGCGGGCGCGGGGCCGCGGGCCTGGCGCACGCTCACCGCCTATGTGCGGGGCACGGTGGTCGTGGCGCTGATCGACGCGATCTTCATCGGTGTCGGCATCTATTTCCTCGGTGTGCCGCTGGCCGTGCCGCTGGCCGTCTTCATCTTCCTGTTCTCCTTCATCCCTCTGGTCGGCGCGGTGGTCTCCGGTGCGCTGGCGGTCGTCGTCGCGCTGGTGACCGAGGGCGTGTTCACGGCGCTGATGGTGCTGGTCGTGGTGCTGGCCGTGCAGCAGATCGAGGGCCATGTGCTCCAGCCGTTCATCCTCGGCCGGGCGGTACGGGTCCATCCCCTCGCGGTCGTCCTCGCCGTCGCGGCGGGCGGTCTGACGGCGGGGATCGGCGGCGCGGTCGTGGCGGTGCCGCTGGTCGCGGTCACCAACACCGTCGTCGGCTACCTCCGCGCGTACAGCGAGGAGCAGGCGCTTCGGTCCGCGCCCGAGCCGCACGGCGCGACCGCGCTCGACGTGGCGCCGACCCCGCCTCCCGGCTCGCCCGAAAGGAACGGCGAGTGATATCCGAGCCCGAACTCGTCGGCGACGTCACCTTCCCCGAGCCCCGCACCGCGTCCGGCGGCCCCGCCGCCCCCGACACCCTCGGCACGGAGACCCCGCCGGCCCCCCGGCCGCGCCGGCCGTGGCTGTGGGCGGTGGGCGGCGCGGCGGTCGCCTCGGCCCTGTGGGCGGGCGGGCTGTACGCGTACGAGAGCCGGGGCGTGGACCTCGGCGGCTACCGCTCCACCCGTAACCTCTGCCTGGAGACCGACCTGAAGGCCGTCTCCACCGCCCTCGGCAAGAAGGTGACCGCCACCAGCCCGGAGACCGAGGAGCATCCGGCGCTGGACCGGGCGACCTGTTCACTGAAGCTGGGGCCCGAGAACAACTACTTCGAGGTGCTGGTGTCGTACCAGCTGCACAAGGTGACCGACCCGGGCCCCGAATTCGAGGCGGTGCTGGAGCAATTCCCGGGCGACGAGGCAGGGGAGCGGGTCGAGGGCCTGGGGGAGGCGGCGTTCAAGACCCCGTACGACGCGGAGAGCGGCAGGAGCGCCGAGGTGGACGTACTGGACGGGCAGGCGGTGTTCTCGCTGTACATCGTCGCGGTCCAGATGGAGGAGGGCGGCGAGGGCAAGCCGCCGGCCGAGCCGACCGAGGACGTTGATCTCAGCGGCATCGAGGAGTTCCTCATGGAGGACGCCCGCGCCCTGATGGCAAAACTGAAGAAGTGACGCGGCGGAACCGAACCGAGCAGGGCCCCGGGACATGAAGTCCCGGGGCCCTGCTCCTTCGTACGAAGCCGCTACTCGGCCAGGACGGCCTCGGCGTCGAGGGTGGTGCCGACCGCCTGGATCACCGCGGCGATCTTGAAGGCCTCCTGGATCGTCTCGCGGTCCACACCGGCCTTGCGGAGCACCTGCTCGTGCGAGTCGAGGCACTGGCCGCAGCCGTTGATGGCGGAGACGGCGAGCGACCAGAGCTCGAAGTCGACCTTCTCCACGCCCGGGTTGCCGATGACGTTCATCCGCAGGCCCGCGCGGAGCGTGCCGTACTCCGGGTCCGACAGCAGGTGCCGGGTGCGGTAGAAGACGTTGTTCATCGCCATGACCGCGGCGGCGGACTTGGCGGCGGTGTACGCCTCGGCGGAGAGGTTGGCCTTGGCCTCGGGCTCCAGCTCGCGCAGGACCTTGGGGGAGCGAGCGGCGATGGCGCAGGACAGGACCGTGCCCCAGAGCTGCTGCTGCGAGAGCTTGTCGTTGTTGCCGATGACCGAGCCGAGGTTCAGCTTCAGGTCCTTGGCGTAGTCCGGTATCGCGGACTTGAGCTCATCGAGCGCCATGGTCACTCACCGGCCAGGAGGGCGCCGGCGTCCAGGGTGTTCTCGCCCTTGTTCCAGTTGCAGGGGCACAGCTCGTCGGTCTGCAGCGCGTCCAGGACCCGCAGGACCTCCTTGGGGTTACGGCCCACGGAGCCGGCGGTCACCATCGTGAACTGGATCTCGTTGTTCGGGTCCACGATGAAGACGGCGCGCTGGGCGAAGCCGTCCTCGCCCTCGACGCCGCACTCGCGCATCAGGTCGTGCTTGGAGTCGGCGAGCATCGGGAAGGGCAGGTCACGCAGGTCGGCGTGGTCCTTGCGCCAGGCGTGGTGCACGAACTCGGAGTCGCCGGAGACGCCGAGGATCTGGGCGTCGCGGTCGGCGAACTCGTCGTTCAGCTTGCCGAAGGCGGCGATCTCGGTGGGGCAGACGAAGGTGAAGTCCTTCGGCCAGAAGAACACCACGCGCCACTTGCCCTCGTAGGA
>NZ_BMQQ01000025.1:15445-16175 GCF_014648195.1 Streptomyces purpureus | reverse complement strand
TTGTGGTTGATCTGCTCGAACTCCTTGCCGCTCTCCAGCGACACACAGGCGGTCAGGTCGTACGCGGGGAACTTGTCGCCGACAGTGAGCACTTGCTACCTCCGAGTGAGGGTTGGGTTGGACGGATTCCCACCCTGACACATGGGAGATCGAGAGGAAAAATCGCAGATTCGCCTCTGATTGATAGGTGAGTCCGATAAGCGGAGGCGGCACCCCGAGAATAGAACATGTACGCCACCCATGCGCCGTCATGAGCTGTCGCAGAGCGAGGCCATCAGCAAGCCCCCAGTTGGGCAGGCTCCTCGCGCTGTGGAGGGGGTTGGGGACTTCACGAACTGGCTCGGCGCTGCTTCCGCCGGCACGCCGCAGACGTTCTCGCTCGTCCCGGATGACGGCAAGCACCTGACGATGACGGTCGAGGCGCCGTTGACGAATGACCTGACCCTTACGAATACGGTCACGGCGGCACGTCGATGTGGTGCTCGCAGCGCACGCCCGGCTTCCACTGCGGTCTTGCCGGCGGCCGTGATGCTGTCCCGCACGGGGGCGAGGAACGTCGCGCGCCAGTGCTCCTGTGCGCTCGCGGTCGTCCAGGCTGCCTGAGCGATACGCGGAAGGTCCCCGCGTGCGGTACGTGGGGACCTTCGTGTTCAGGCGGCTGAGGTGGGAGCGGCGAGGAGAGGGCCTGCGGCCTGGTTCCAATCGCGGCCGGACTCCACCGACCGTAGGG
>NZ_BMQQ01000025.1:0-15415 GCF_014648195.1 Streptomyces purpureus | reverse complement strand
TTGTGGTTGATCTGCTCGAACTCCTTGCCGCTCTCCAGCGACACACAGGCGGTCAGGTCGTACGCGGGGAACTTGTCACCGACAGTGAACACGCGCTCTCCTTGCACGGCGTGCATTGATCAGTGAAACGGCTAGACTGCGTCGTGTTGATCGAAGGTGGTTATCAGTCGTGTCGTCACAGCGTGTGAAACAGCCCAGCCTGTCCCAGCTCAGAGCCTTTGTCTCGGTCGCGGACCATCTCCACTTCCGGGATGCCGCGGCCGCCATCGGGATGAGCCAGCCCGCCCTGTCGGGCGCGGTGTCGGCTCTCGAAGAGACACTCGGTGTCCAGCTGCTCGAGCGTACGACGCGCAAGGTGCTGCTCTCGACCGCCGGCGAGCGCCTCGCGGTGCGCGCCAAGGCGGTCCTCGACGCCGTGGGCGAGCTGATGGAGGAGGCCGAGGCGGCGCAGGCGCCCTTCACCGGGGTCCTGCGGCTCGGTGTGATCCCGACCGTCGCGCCGTATCTCCTGCCGACCGTGCTGCGGCTCGTCCATGACCGCTACCCCGAGCTCGACCTCCAGGTCCACGAGGAACAGACCTCCTCGCTGCTCGAAGGCCTCGGCGCCGGCCGGCTCGACCTGCTGCTGCTCGCCGTCCCCCTCGGCGTGCCCGGCGTCGTCGAACTTCCCCTCTTCGACGAGGACTTCGTCCTGGTCACCTCCGAGGGGCACGGTCTGGCCGGCCGCGCCGACATCCCCCGTGAGGCGCTGCGCGAGCTGAAGCTGCTGCTGCTCGACGAGGGGCACTGCCTGCGCGACCAGGCCCTCGACATCTGCCGGGAGGCCGGCCGGGACGGTGGCGCGCCGGTCACCACGACCGCCGCCGGTCTGTCGACGCTGGTGCAGCTGGTCGCGGGCGGCCTCGGGGTGACCCTGCTGCCGCGGACCGCGGTCAAGGTCGAGACCGCCCGCAACGACCAGCTGCTGACCGGCTTCTTCGCCGATCCGGCGCCCTCGCGCAGGATCGCCCTGTCGATGCGGACGGGCGCGGCGCGGGAGGCCGAGTTCGAGGAGTTCGCGGGCGCCCTGCGGGAGGCCCTCGTCGAACTGCCCGTACGCGTCCTCACTCCGTACGCAAGCCCTCCGGACGCATCATCCGCCACATCGGTGGCAGGCTGAGCAGGGTCACCACCGCGATCAGGGCCGCGCCGACCCCGACGACCGGCAGGAAGACCCACCAGTCCGTCACCTGCTTGCCGATCAGCCTCAGCAGGACGACGCCGAGCCCGAGCCCGCCGCCGGTCGCGAGCGCGAGGCCGAGCGTGATCGGGACGGCGGTCTGCCACAGCACCGACCAGCTCAGTGTGGTGCGGGGCGTGCCGAAGGCCACCTGGGCCGCCAGCAGCCGCCTGCGGTCGCGCAGTTGCTCCACCGAGCCGACCAGCAGGGAGACCGCGATCAGCGCCATCGTGGCCGACGCCGCGACGAAGATCCCGGTCCGTACGCTGCCGTACTGCGCGTCCCGTTCGAAGTTCTGCAGCGTGCGGACCCGCATCGTCGGATCGATCAGCGCCGCCGCGTTACGGACGTGCTCGGCGGCGTCCGGCACCCCCGGGTCGACCTGGATCATGGCCTGTGCGGCGGGTTCGTCGAGGCGCGTCACATCGATCGCGGACGGGGTGGCGAGGATCCCGAACTGCATGGCCCCCATCGGGTCCAGCCGCCCGTCGACCGTACGGGCCGAGGCGGGGATCCGCCACAGCACCGGGTCCTTGCCGGGGTGGTCGTAGTCCGGGCGCAGATTGACCTGGACGCCCGGCCGGGCGGTCTCGCGGACGTAGTCGTCGTCGGGGGCGTCCTCGCCGTGGCCCAGCGCGATGAAGACGTCGCCGTCCCGGCACGAGGGCAGGTGCGCCAGTTCCCGCAGCGAGCGGCAGTCGCCGACCGTCAGCTGGGTGGAGGACAGGAACCCCCGGTCCCCGGCCGGGGCTCCGACGCGTTCCGCGCCCGAGCTGATGATCCCGATGACTCCCTCGACGCCTTTGGCCGCCGAGAACCTCTCGATCATCTTCCGGGCCTCGGAGCCGTCGCGGGCCGTCATCCGCGTCTCCAGCTGGGCGCGCGCCGTGTCCATGTTGGTGGGACGCATGAAGTCGCTCTGGATGGAGTGGAAGAGCATCTGCAGGGCGATCGCGCCGGCCGCCGCGACGACGATGCCGCTGACCGCGCGGGCCGCCGTCCCGCTGTTCAACTGGAGCCTGCGGGTGGCCAGCTGCCAGGCGGTCGGCCCGCCCCGCAGCCGCTTGACCGCGGCCTCCACCAGCCAGGGCAGCAGCGTGGTCAGACCCGTCAGCGCCAGCACCGCCCCGGCCGCGACCTGGTACGTGGCGATCGACGTGTCGGAGACCGCGATCTGCCCGGCCAGCGGCAGCAGCAGCGCCAGGCCCACGGCGACCAGCGCGAGGCGCCACCACAGGCGGCGCGGGCGCGGGGTCGCCTCGCGGACCACACCGAGCGGTTCGATGGAGATGCCGCGCAGCGCGACGACCGTGACCACCACCGCGCACACCGGCACCACCAGCGCGATCAGCGCGATCAGCGCCAGGGACGGCACCACGTCGGAGGGGAAGAAGTTGAGGTTCCAGACGGTCGCCCAGCCCGTGACCTGGCGCAGCAGGACGAAGAACCCGGCCCCCGCGACGAGTCCGAGCAGCGCCCCGGCCAGCGCCTCACCGGCGGCGATCCGCCGGGTCATGGCGGTGTCCGCGCCGACCAGCCGCAGCGCGCCGAGCCGCTGGTCGCGCCGGTCACCGCCGAAGCGGACCGCGGTCGCGATGAAGACAAGGACGGGCAGCAGCAGGACCACGCAGGTGACGACCGTGATCAGGAGCAGGAAGCCGCCGAAGGGCCGTTCCCGCGAGGCGGAGTAGCCGAAGCTGTCGCCGCGGTCGGCGCCGGTGGCCGTGGAGAGGGTGGAGCTGCTGGCGTAGTAGAGGAGTTCGCGCGGGCCGATCAGGCCCGACTCGTCGATGGTCCCGGTGATCCGATAGGGGAAACGTTCCTTCAGGAGTGCGCCGCGGGGGGAGGCGAGCAGCTCGGCGAGGGCGGGGGAGACCACCATCTCGCCGGGCGCCGGCAGCTTCGCCACGCCCGGCGGCGCCGGGGCGTGCGTGCCCTCGGCGCGTACCACCACGCCCTGGACGGGGTCCCCGTGGAAGACGGTGCCCGGCTCGACGTAGAGGAACGAGCGGTCGGAGCGGGGGGCCGCCTCGCCGCCGGTGAAGATCGCGCGTGCGTCGGAGCGGTCGGCCCGGTTCTGGATCAGGTCCGGCACGGAGGCGGCGACCAGCAGCAGCGCCACGCCGAGCCCGACCCCTACGGCGGTCAGTGCGGTACGGATCCAGCCGCGGCGCCCGCCGGCCACCGCGAACCGCGCCCCGAGCGTCAGGTCACGGGCCCAGGTGCGGACGTTCATGCCACCCCTGCCAGGTCCCGGATCCGGCCGTCCCGTACGACGACCTCCCGGTCGGAGTAGGCGGCGACCCGCGCCTCGTGGGTGACCAGGACGACCGCGGCGGAGGTCTCCCGGGCCGCGTCGGTGAGCAGCGTCATCACCCGCTCGCCGTTGAGGGAGTCCAGCGCGCCGGTCGGCTCGTCCGCGAAGACCACGCGCGGGGCGGTGACCAGCGCGCGGGCGACCGCGACCCGCTGGCCCTGGCCGCCGGAGACCTCGCCCGGCCGGTGGCCGGCGACGTCCTCGACCTCCAGGCGTTCCAGCCAGCCGCGGGCCTTGGCCTCGGCGGCCTTGCGGCGCTCGCCGTTCAGCCGCAGCGGCAGCGCCACGTTCTCCAGGCAGCTGAGTTCGGGCACCAGCTGGCCGAACTGGAACACGAACCCGAAGTCCTGGCGGCGCAGGGCGCTGCGCGCGCTGTCGGACAGGGCGGTCAGCTCGCGCCCGTCGTAGCGGACGGTGCCCGCGTCCGGCCGGACGATGCCGGCGAGGCAGTGCAGCAGCGTGGACTTGCCGGAGCCGGAGGGCCCCATCACGGCGACGACCTCGCCCGCCCGGATCGAGAACCGTACGCCGGCCAGGGCGGGGGTCCGCCCGTACGTCTTGTCGAGCCCCTCGGCCGACAGCAGCGCGCCGCTCATGCGCCGATCTCCTCGGCGAGCCGGCCGAGCCGGGCGGCGGTCAGTTCCAGCCAGCGCAGATCGGCATCGAGATGGAACAGCGCGTGGTCGCAGATGAGCTGGTCGGCGAGGTCGCCGTCCTGCTTGCGCCGGGTCAGCTCCCGCATCAGCCGCAGGTGCTCGGTGCGCTGGGTGTCCAGGATGTCGGCGGCGCTGCGGTGGGTGAGCAGCGCGAGGACGACCTTGGTGTAGAGGGTCGACTGGAGGTACGGCTCCGGCTTCTCGGGCTGGGCGAGCCAGTCGGCGACATCGGTGACCCCGGCCTCGGTGATGGCGTACCGCTTGCGCTCCGGTCCGCCGCCCGGCTCGACCCCCTCGACCTCGACCAGCCCGTTCTTCAGCAGCCGCGACATCGTCGAGTAGACCTGGCCGTAATGCAGCGGCCGGTCGTGCCCGAATCTCTCGTCGAAGGCGCGTTTGAGGTCGTAGCCGTGGCGTGGGCCGGTTTCGAGGAGCCCGAGGAGGGTGTGACCGATTGACATGACGGCCACTGTACATGGGGTGTATACCTGCGATGTATACGCCCATTTCCAGCCAGGTGTGCCCGGCTACTCCGCGGGCGGCGGGGACTCCTTCGCGGGGCGACCCCGCCGGGGGATCGGGCGGGCGTCGTCCGGGAGGCGGCCGGCCTCGGCGAGGGCCCGGCGGAGCAGGAACTCGATCTGTGCGTTCGCGCTGCGCAGTTCGTCCGAGGCCCAGCGCGCCAGCGCGTCGTGGACTTTCGGGTCGAGTCGGAGCAGGACCTGTTTCCGCCGGGGGGCCTCGTTCGTCACTGGTACAGAGTGCCCGTGTTGACGACCGGCTGGGCGGCGCGGTCGCCGCAGAGCACCACGAGCAGGTTGGAGGCCATGGCCGCCTTCCGCTCCGGATCGAGCTCCACGATGTCCCGCTCGGCGAGCCGGTCGAGCGCCATCTCGACCATGCCGACCGCCCCGTCGACGATCTGCCGGCGGGCGGCGACGACCGCCCCGGCCTGCTGGCGCTGGAGCATCGCGGAGGCGATCTCGGGGGCGTACGCGAGGTGGCTGAAGCGCGCCTCGACGATCTGGACGCCGGCCGCCTCGACGCGGGCGGTCAGTTCCTCGGCGAGCTTCTCGGTGATCTCCTCGGCGTTGCCGCGCAGCGACAGGCCGTCCTCGTCGTGGGCGTCGTAGGGGTACTCCAGTGCGATGTGGCGGACCGCCGCCTCCGCCTGGGTGGCGACGAACTGGAGGAAGTCGTCGACCTCGAAGAGTGCCTGGGCGGTGTCCCGGACCTTCCAGACCACGATGGCGGCGAGCTCGATCGGGTTGCCGTAGGCGTCGTTGACCTTGAGGACGGTGGTCTCGTGGTTGCGTACCCGGGTCGAGACCTTGTTGCTGGAGGTCAGCGGGTTGACCCAGCGCAGGCCGTCGGTGCGGACCGTGCCGACGTACCGGCCGAAGAGCTGGATCACCCGCGCCTCGCCCGGCGCGACCATCTTCACCCCGGTCATGCAGAACACCGAGGTGAAGCAGGTGACCATGCCGAGGAGGACGAGGGCGACGCCGAGGCCGTAGCTGCCCCCCGCGCCGGCCACCACGCCGGTGATCGCGATGGCGACGCCGCCGAGGGCGCCGATGACGGTCAGCAGGAGGCCGAGGCCGCCGGGGATGGAGTGCGCCTCGGTCTCCCGGATCGCGGGCGCCGAAGAAATGTCCGTTATGCCGGTCCGATTGGCCGGTGTGGGCAGGGATGTGGTCATGGATGGAGCCCCCGTTCTGATGAGTGCTGTCATAGTGATAGCACATTTTCCGATGGCGGCAGAGGGCTCAAGCCCCTTGGTTCCATGGAGATTTGCCGCTCCAGGCAACCTTCTGGGGCCCCTGGTCGTCGGTTTCCCTGGGGGTGCGTGCTGATTGTCACCTCCGCATAAGTCGGATCTGTCCAGATCTGTCCTTAGAGGACGGTGTTAACTTCTTAGGCTGATCCGAAGGCATACGCCTGCATACGACCAGACGACGGCAGACGACGAGCGGGAGCAACGAAGCAATGGGCCGAGCGGAATCGCGACGGGCCCGGCAGCGTGGAACGCGCCGGGTGAAGAGCCGCGGGGGCATACGCCGCTTGTTCACCTGGAAGAAGGTGCTGGGCACCTTCTTCGTGCTCTGCCTGCTCGCGATGGGCGCGCTGTACGTCGTCTACCTGCTGGTCCCGGTCCCCGGTGCCAACATCGAGGCGACCATGCAGAGCAACGTCTACAAGTACAGCAACGGCAAGATCCTCGCCCGTACCGGCAAGATCAACCGTGAGATCGTCGGCCTGGAGAAGATCCCCAAGGAGGTCCAGGACGCCTTCGTCGCCGCCGAGAACAAGACCTTCTACAAGGACTCCGGCGTCGACATCATGGGCACCGCCCGCGGCGTCTTCAACACGGTCACCGGCAAGGGCAAGCAGGGTGGCTCCACCATCACCCAGCAGTACGTCAAGAATTACTACCTGGACCAGGACCAGACGGTCACCCGCAAGCTCAAGGAGCTGGTGATCTCCCTCAAGGTCGACCAGGAGAAGCAGAAGCCGGAGATCCTCGCCGGCTACCTCAACACCAGCTACTACGGCCGCGGCGCGTACGGCATCCAGGCCGCCGCCCAGGCCTACTACGGTGTCGACGCCCCCAAGCTCACCGTCGAACAGGGCGCCTACCTCGCCGCGCTGCTCCAGGCCCCCAGCCAGTACGACTGGACCACCGCCACCCCCACCAGCCGCGAACTGGTGACCGAACGGTGGAACTACGTCCTCAACAACATGGTCGAAGAGGGCTGGCTGGACAAGACCGAGCGCACGGGCATGAAGTTCCCCGTCCCGCACAAGCCGAAGGCGGCGCCGGGCATGGAGGGCCAGACCGGCTATCTGGTCGAGGCCGCCAACCAGGAGCTGATGCGGGCCGGTGTCTCCGAGAAGGACATCAAGGCCGGCGGCTGGACCATCACCACCAACATCGACGAGAAGCGGCAGAAGGACCTCGTCAAGGCCGTGGACGAGGAGCTGGAGGATAAGCTCGACCGCAAGGGCGACAAGTCCCACACGGTCGTCCAGGCCGGCGCGAGCTCCGTCGACCCGAGGACCGGAAGCGTCGTCGCCCTCTACGGCGGCGTCGGCGCCACCGAGCACTGGCTCTCCAACGCCACCCGGCGCGACTACCAGCCCGCCTCCACCTTCAAGCCGATCGTGCTCGCCTCCGCCCTGGAGAACGGCTCGGAGACCCAGGACGGCGAGAAGATCGGCCTCAACACGATCTACGACGGCACCAGCAAGCGCCCGGTCGAAGGCAGCGACACCGCCTTCGCCCCGGAGAACGAGGACGACCGCAGCTACGGCCCGATCACCGTCCAGAAGGCCACCAACAGCTCGGTCAATTCCGTCTACGCCCAGATGATCGTGGACGTCACCCCGGCCAAGGTGAAGAAGACCGCCCTCGACCTCGGCATGCGTGACGGCGAGGGCTGGCCGGAGAAGCCCGCCATGTCGCTGGGCACCATGGGCGCCTCCACACTGGACATGGCCGGCGCCTACGCCACCCTCGACAACCACGGCAAGAAGGTCACGCCGCGGGTCGTGAAGTCCGCCGAGCGCCGCGACCGTACGGTCGAACTGCCGGACCCCATCGGCGGCCAGGTCATCAGCCGCGAGGCGGCCGACACCACCACCTTCGCCATGACCGGCGTGGTCGAGGACGGTTCCGGCCGGCAGGCCGGGGGCGACTACGAGGCCGCGGGCAAGACCGGCACCTCGGAGAACAACCGCTCCGCCTGGTTCGTCGGCTACACCCCCGAACTCGTCACCGCCGTCGCCCTCTTCGGCGAGAAGCCCGACGGCACCGGCCAGGTCACCCTGACGGACACCGTCGACAAGGGCAAGCGCGCCAACGGCGGCGGCTTCCCGGCCCGGATCTGGGGCGCCTACACCACCGGCGCCCTCGACGGGGGCTCGGACGCGGAGTTCGACCTCGAGGTCGACGAGTCCGCCACCGCCAGGCCGAACCCGTCGCCGACCACGTCGCCGTCGAAGAGCGAGGAGAGCTCGCCGACCCCGTCGACGCCGACCCCCTCGCGCAGCCGCGAGCGGGAGAGCGAGTCGCCCGACCCGACACCGTCGAAGTCCCGGCCCGAGAAGCCCTCGAAGCCGCCGATCCCGACCAAGTCGCCGACGACACCGCCCATCGAGCCGCCCATCGAGCCCGACCCGGCGGACGGCGACCGCCCGTTGCGCTCGTAGCGTCCCGTACGGCATGAAGGCCGGACCCCGTCACGGGGTCCGGCCTTCATGCGTTCTTCCCTGCGCTACTCGCCGGGTGCCGCGACCCGGTCGCGTACGGCAAGCCCGTACGCGACCTACCGGGCCGCCAGCTCGAACCACACCACCTTGCCCGTCGACAGCCGGGTCGCCCCCCACCGCCGGGCCAGCCGGTTCACCAGGAAAAGCCCCCGCCCGCCCTCGTCCGTGTCCCGCGCCCGGCGCTGTCTGGGCAGCTGCGGGGAGTCGTCGCCGACCTCGCACCGCAGCACATCGGTCCGCAACAGCCGCAGCGTCACCGGCCGCTCCGCGTACCGCACGGCGTTCGTGACGACCTCGCTGATCAGCAGCTCCACCGAGTCGGTCAGATCCTCCAGGTCCCAGCGGGCCAGCGCCCGCCGTGCCAGCCGCCGCGCCCGACCGGGCGCCGCGTCCTCCGGCTCCAGGAACCAGTACGCCACATCGCTCGGCGCGATCCCGTCGAACCGGGCCGCGAGCAGCGCGATGTCGTCGTCCCGGTCCCCGGGCCCGAGCATGTCCAGCACGTCGTCGCAGAGCGCCTCCAGCGGAGGCGAATGGTCGGGGCCGGTCAGCTGGGCGGTGGCCGCCAGCCTCTCGCGCAGCTGCTCGATCCCGGTCCACACGTCACGCAGCCGCGACTCGACCAGACCGTCGGTGTACAGCAGCAGCGTCGCACCGGCCGGCGCGTCCAGCTCCACCGCCTCGAAGTCCACCCCGCCCACGCCGATCGGCGCGCCCGGCGGGACGCGCAGCACCTCGGCGCGGCCGCCCAGGTGGAGCAGTATCGGCGGCGGATGCCCGGCGTTGGCGATGGTGATCCGGTGCGAGACCGGGTCGTACACCGCGTACATGCACGTCGCCATCCGGTTCTCACCGAGCCGCTGCGCCTGCTCGTCCAGGTGGTGCAGCACCTCCTGCGGCGGCAGATCGAGACCGGCGAGGGTCTGCGCGGTGGTCCGCAGCTGGCCCATGATCGCGGCCGAGGTCATCGAGTGGCCCATCACGTCACCCACGACCAGCGCGACCCGGCTGCCCGGCAGCGGGATCGCGTCGTACCAGTCACCGCCCACCCGGGCCGTCTCGGCGGCCGGCAGGTAGCGGGAGGCGAGCCGCACCCCGGTCGGCTGCGGCAGCGAGTCCGGCAGCATCGTGCGCTGGAGCTCGTCGGCGATGTACGCCTCACGGCCGTACAGCACGGCCTTGTCGATGCCGAGCGCGGTGTGGGTCGCCAGCTGGGCGGCGACCAGCAGATCGTTGGGCTCGAAGGCGGGCCGGTCGGGGCGGCGCAGGAACACCGCGGCGCCGATGACCCGGCGCCGGCCGCGCAGCGGGGCGAGGATGGCGCGGTGGCCGGTGGGCACCACCCGGTCAGCGCCGAGCAGTTCGGGCAGCGCCGCGCGAGCCGCAGCCGAGTCGCCGAAGACCGGACGCACCCCGCGCAGCACCTCGGCGAGCGCCCCGCCCGCGCGGACCTCGCACAGCTCGGAAGCCGGGGTCAGATCGGTGTCGTCGAACACCGGCAGCGGCACGCCGAGCCCGCCCGCCAGCAGGTCGGGGTCGACATCCGCTAAGCGGAGCCGGTCGGTGCGGCGCAGCCGCAGCACGAACGGATCCACCGGCCGCTCGTCCCCCACCGGCAGCGGGTCGCGCAGATAGACCAGGATCGCGTCGGAGAACGTCGGCACGGTGGCCCGGCACAGCCCGAGCACGATCTCGTCCAGGTCTATCCCCCGCGCGATCCGCCGCGTGGCGGCCCCGACGAAACGCAGCCGGTCACCCTCGCGGCGCGCCACGCCGGCCGGGTCCTGCGGCGCCGGTCCGGCCGGCGCGGGCACAGCCGCCGCCGCGGGCGCGGCGGCGGGGGACGCGGCGGCGGGCGCGGGGCGCGCCTCCTGCCGCGGCCGGGTGCGTTCCTGCGGCCGTGCAGCGAGCGGCTGCCGGCCTTCGTGGGAGGTGGGATGCTCCGTCACGCGTGGAATTCCGTCCGTCCGGGCCGGTTGTGCGATGCAATCGCTTGGTCAGCCGATGCCGCGCCTTCGCGGAGGCTAAACCCCGGGGGTGAGAGTTCCGGGCACACATCCGGCACGGCTCTCCCCCTCGTGGATGATTGGCGGTCAGGTCCTGCTCTGTGCACAGCGGTTGATACGTCACGGCGTTGCGGAGGACGATCCTACGTTTGCACCCCGGGGGCGCATCAAGGGTCTCATGGTGCCGTGTGCGCCGGGGTGCGATCCCAGTCGGCGGGCAGCTCGGGCACGCTCCAGCGGGGGTCGGGGCGCCAGTTCTCCCAGCCGTCGGAGAAGGGCGCTCCCCACGCTCTGATCTGCGCGACAGCGTCCTGACCGGCCCGCCTCACCCGCTTCGCGCGGGCCGCGTCCATCAGCCCCACCCGCTGCGCCTGGGCGAATTCGTCCTCGTCGCGCCAGAGCCAGCTGCGGTCGGGATAGACGGAGATGTCGAGAAAATGGTCCTCGGAGTCGATGCCCCCGGACCACCGGATCCGTGGCTCCTCCAAGTTGACGTACCAGCTGCGGAACTCCCAGCCGCGGTCCCAGAACAGCCACACCGACCACGGATCGGCGGGCCGCGCCAGCTTGAGCACGCCCGTGCCGAACCAGCGCGCCCGGACTGTCGTGCGGGGCGCGGTGTACCGGGTGGCGAGCGGCTCGTCGTGCACCTGGGTGCCGTCGGCGAGCACCGGCTTGACGCATTCGGTGCCCGGGGCCATCCACACCGCGAGCAGGTCGTCGGTGTCCTGGACGACGGTGACCGGCCGGCAGATGTGGACCTGGGCCCGCTGGTCCGGGGCGTTGCCGCGATAGCGCCAGAGGATCTGCTCCCCGGGCGCCCAGCGCTGCGTACCTGCCGTTGCTGTCATGGGCAGATCTTAGGAGCACGATCCCCCGGTCGCTGCGATTCAGATCACGGATGCGACCGGGGGTCGGGTGGCTGACCGGCCGTTTTCGGTCAGAGTGCGGCCGGGGTGGTTTCAGGGGTGGGTCATCCGCAGCACGTCCAGGGCCTCGTCCAGCTGCTCGACCGTGAGAAGCCCCTGTTCGACGTAGCCGGAGTCGAGGACCACCTCGCGGATGGTCCTGCGCTCGACCAGCGACTTCTTGGCGACCTTGGCGGCCTCCTCGTAGCCGATGTACTTGTTCAGCGGGGTGACCACGGACGGTGACGACTCGGCGTATTCGCGGGCCCGCTCGGCGTTGGCGGTGATGCCGTCGACGGTACGGTCGGCCAGCAGGCGGGAGGCGTTGGCGAGCAACCGGATGGACTCAAGGAGGTTCTTGGCCATCACCGGCAGCATCACGTTGAGCTCGAAGTTCCCGGCGGCGCCGGCGGTGGCGACGGTGGTGTCGTTCCCGGTGACCTGGGCGGCCACCATGAGGACGGCTTCGGGGATCACCGGGTTGACCTTGCCGGGCATGATCGAGGAGCCGGGCTGGAGGTCGGGGAGGTTGATCTCGGCCAGTCCGGTGCGCGGGCCGGAGGCCATCCACCGCAGGTCGTTGGAGATCTTCGTGAGGCCGACGGCGATGGTGCGCAGCTGCCCGGAGGTCTCGACGAGCCCGTCGCGGGCGCCCTGGGCCTCGAAGTGGTCGCGGGCCTCGGTCAGGGGCAGTCCGGTGGCCCGGGCGACCTCGTCGATCACCGCGGCGGAGAATCCGGCCGGGGTGTTGATGCCGGTGCCCACCGCCGTACCGCCGAGAGGGAGTTCGGCGAGCCGGGGGAGCGAGGCGGTCAGCCGCTCGACGCCGTAGCGGACCTGGGCCGCGTAGCCGCCGAACTCCTGACCGAGCGTCACCGGTGTGGCGTCCATCAGATGTGTACGACCGGCCTTCACCACTCCCGAGAATTCGGCCGATTTCCGCTCCAGGGAAGCCGCGAGATGCTCCAGCGCCGGGATGAGGTCATGGGTCACCGCGGCGGTCGCGGCGATGTGGATGGAGGACGGGAAGACGTCGTTGGACGACTGGGAGGCGTTCACATGGTCGTTGGGGTGGACCTCCCGGCCCAGGCGCTCGGTGGCCAGGGTGGCCAGCACCTCGTTGGTGTTCATGTTCGAGGAGGTGCCGGAGCCGGTCTGGAAGACGTCCACCGGGAAGTGGTCGTCCCAGCGCCCGTCGGCGACCTCGGCCGCGGCGTCCGCGATCGCGGCGGCGATGTCCTTGTCCAGTACGCCGAGTTCGGCGTTGACCTTGGCGGCGGCCGCCTTGATCTGGGCCAGGGCTCTGATGTGGGCGCGCTCCAGGCGCTGCCCGGACACCGGGAAGTTCTCCACCGCCCGCTGGGTCTGGGCTCGCCATTTGGCGTGCGCGGGAACCCGCACCTCACCCATGGAGTCCCGCTCGGTCCGGTACCCGTTCATATCGCTCATCTTCCTCAACCTCCTGTAAAAGGTGAGCACTTGTCTTGTTCCGGCTATTCCCAAGCCACGTACCGGCCAGTAAAAACCGTGGGTAACCCCACATCCAGGAGGCGCAATGACGCGCACCAGGCACAGATACGCACTTCGTCGCACGGTCGCCGCCACGGCCGTGCTCGCCGCGGCACTTGGCGGGATCCTGACGACCGCTCCGGCCCAGGCGGCCGAAACCGCCCGGGCCGCCCGGGCCGCATCCGTCCCGCTGCCGCCCGAGCTGGAGGCGATGCGGGCCGCGGAGGCCACCAAGCTCTACGGCGACCCCTCCGAACGCCCGCTCACCGAGCGCAAGACCGGGCTGATCTCGCTCGGCGACAGCGAGATCTCCGGCGAGGGCGTCGGCACGTACGAGCCCCCGACCAACGGTCCCACCAACTGGTGCCACCGTTCGCCCGACGCGGCCATCCACCGCACCGGAATCCCCGCGGACGTCACCTACAACGTCTCCTGCTCCGGCGCCTACACCGGCAACATCCGGATCGGCGGCGCCAAGCAGTACGCCGACGAGCTCGTCCAGAGCGACAGCCTCGCCATCAAGGCCCGCAACACCCGGATCAAACTGGTGCTCCTGGTCGCGGGGGCCAACGACGACCTCCAGTTCGGCCCCGTCATGACCGACTGCGTGACCCGCTATCTGACCTTCCAGGGGCCCTGCGAGCCGAAGTACGCCCCCGGCTGGCAGGCCCGCGTCGACGGCCTCGTCCCCAAGGTCGAGCAGACCGTCCGCGACCTGCGGACCGTGATGCGCGACGCCGGGTACGCCGACGGCGACTACAAGATGGTCGTCATGGGCTACCCGAGCCCGATCGGCCCCGACTTCCGCGACAACCCCGGCTTCCCCGGCAAGATCGCCTGCGGCGGCCTCGGCTACGACTCCGACACGGTCTGGGGACGTAACACCGCCGTCCCCGCCTTCCAGGCCGGCATGCGCCAGGCGGCCCGCAACACCGGCGCCGTCTACCTCGACAACTCACGCCTCTTCCACGGCCACGAGGTCTGCATGGAGGACCCCTGGGCGCGCGGCCTCTACATCGATCTCTCCAAGCCCGGGACGCCGGACGAGAACTCCGTCCGCCAGTCCTTCCACCCCAACGCGCGCGGACACGCCGCCTTCGCGTCCTGCCTCACCCAGCTCTACACCTCGGGGCTGCGCGAGGCGAGCTGCGCCGACGTCGACTCGACGGGGAAGCCCACCCTCTTCCCGCACGCCTGGGACGACGTCTACCGGCCCCTGAAGAACGCGGCCACCGGCTCCTGCCTGGACGTCAACGCGGCCACCTCCGCCAACGGCACCGGCGTGCTCGGCTGGGACTGCCACGGCGGCCGCAACCAGGACTGGTGGTACGACCCCGCCCGCCGGACCCTGCACACCGAACTCACCCAGGACCGCTGCCTGGACGTACCCGCGGCGAAGTACCAGCCGGGCGCGGCGCTCGTCGTCTGGAACTGCTCGGGCGCGGCCAACCAGCGCTTCGTCCGGGAGTCGGGCACCCTGCGCCCCGCCGCCGCGACGCATCTGTGCGCGACGCTGGGCGCGGCGAAGGAGCCACTGCGGCTCCAGACCTGCGACGGCTCCGCGAACCAGCGGTTCGCCGCCTAGCCGCTCGTACGACGAAGGGCCCCGGCCACCGTGGGGAGGTGGTCGGGGCCCTTCGCCGATCAGCCGCTCACGGCCTTTCGGGGGGTCAGGAGAGCTTGCCGTAGTCCGGCAGCTTGAACGTGCGCTCGGCGTGGCCGCCGACGAGGTCGGAGGTGTTGTTGCCGATATTGGCGATGATCTTGTAGCCCTTGGCCTCGATCTGCGCGCGCTTCTCCGTCTTGTACGCGCTGACCTCGCCGAACAGGTCCGGCAGGGAGCGCACGTACAGACCGTCGACCGGGTAGCCGGCCTGCTTCAGGTTCCAGTCGGTCAGGGAGTAGATGATCCCCGGCCGTGCGGTGACGAAGAAGATCGCGACCCCGCGCTCGTGGGCGTCTCGGACCAGCTCGCGGACCTCGGGGATGGCCGGGGTCGGCAGCTCCCAGAACGGGTGGAAGTCCGTCTCCAGGGAGGAGTTGTCGATGTCGAGGACGATCGCCTGCTTCTCGCGGCCGGCGTCCTCGGAGCGCGCCTCGATGTACGGGCGGGCCTCGGCGACGACCGTCGCCACGTCACGGCGCCAGGTGCCGTAGTCGATGTCGTGGATGGCCGCGGCCGACGTCGAGTGGCTGTCCGGGTCGGCGGCGGAGGCGGCGGGGGCGGGTCCGACGACGAGGACGGCGGTCAGGGCGAGGGTGGCGGTGGCTCCGGCGGCGGTACGTCTGCGGAGGGGGATGGAAGGTATGACGGGCATGGGGGCTCCCGAGTGGTCGACCGGCTCAGTGGTTGACATGCTCGCGTTCAATACTGGCGGGTAGGCAACGGGGGGACTACCAGTCGGTAGCGACTTTCTGAGCGAAGATCGACAACGCCCCCCGGTCCGAAGGGGATGCTGTTGGCGAATTCGGGGGTTGGTTCTACTTCGCCCCGTCGAGCGTGAGCTCGGCGGGGCGAAGTGCTGCGA
>NZ_BMQQ01000024.1:64454-112947 GCF_014648195.1 Streptomyces purpureus | reverse complement strand
CCCTCATACAACCAGCGAACTACCGAACACCCAATGTGACAAGACCCGCTAACAAAGCACTACTAGGGGGTGTCTTGTGGATCAGGCCGAGCCCGGCAAGATCCACAAGACACCCACTAGAGCGGGAAGAGGGCCTGCTCGGGGGCGCCGGCCTCGAAGGCGAGCAGGCGCTGCTTGCGGTCGAGGCCGCCGCCGTAGCCGGTGAGGCTGCCGCTCGCGCCGATGACGCGGTGGCAGGGCACGATGATGCCGATCGGGTTCTTGCCGTTGGCCAAGCCGACCGCCCGGGAGGCGCTGGGCTTGCCGAGGGCTTCGGCGAGTTCGCCGTAGGTGCGGGTCTCGCCGTACGGGATGGTGCGCAGCTGCTCCCAGACGGCGCGCTGGAAGTCGGTGCCGTGCAGCCGCATCGGCAGGTCGAACTCCCGCCGCTCGCCGGCGAAGTAGGCCTCCAGCTGGCTGATCGTCTCGTCGAAGGCGCCGGGGTCGGGGCTGCCGAAGGTCTCCTCTGCGGGGCGGTGTCGCTGGGCGGTCATGTAGAGGCCGCTGAGGACGCCGTCGGTGGCGACCAGGGTCAGGGGGCCGTAGGGGCTGCCGACGACCGTGTGCTGGCGGGGCATCGCGAGGAGTCCTTACGCGGGAAGGTGGTTGATGGGGTGGCTGTCGGTCGCCCAGAGGTACTGGACCGCGTACGCCCGCCAGGGCCGCCAGGCGGCGGCGCGGGCCGTGAGCGCGGCGGGGGTGGAGGGCAGGCCCAGGTCCTTGGCGGCGCGGCGGATGCCGAGGTCGGTGGGGAGGAAGGCGTCGGGGTCGCCGAGGCCGCGCATGGCGATGACCTCGATCGTCCAGGGGCCGAAGCCGGGCAGCTGGGCGAGGCGGGCGCGGGCCTCGGCCCAGTCGCTGTCGACGCCGAGGGCGAGGGTGCAGTCGGCGAGGGCCTGGACGAGGGTGACCAGGGTGGTGCGGCGGCTGCGCGGCAGGGCGAGGGTCTCGGGGTCGAGTGCGGCGAGCGCCCGCGGGGTGGGGAAGAGGTGGGTGAGGCCGCCTTCGGGGTCGTCGACGGGGGTGCCGTGGGCCGTGACGAGGCGGGCGGCGTGGGTGCGGGCGGCGGCGGTGGAGACCTGCTGGCCCAGCACGGCCCGTACGGCGAATTCGGCGGCGTCGACGGTGCGTGGTACGCGTCGGCCGGGTGCCTTGGCGACGAGCGGGGCGAGGAGCGGATCGGTCTGGAGCTGGTCGTCGACGGCGGCGGGGTCGGCGTCGAGGTCGAGCAGCCAGCGGCAGCGGCTGATGGCGATGGGGAGGTCGCGGGGGTCGGTGAGGGAGAGCCGGCAGGCGATGTGGTCGGGGGTGGGGGTGAGGGCGACGATGCCGTGGCCGTACGGGAGGGCGAGGGTGCGGCGGTAGGCGCCGTCGCGCCACTCCTCCACGCCGGGGACGGCGGTGGCTGCGAGGTGGCCGAAGAGGTTGTCGGGGTTGAGGGGCGCGCGGTACGGCAGGCGCAGGGTGAGGACGCCGGGGGTCTGCGGGACGCCGGCCGGGGCGCGGGTGGCGCGGGCGCGCAGTTCGCCGGGGGCGAGGGCGAAGACTTCCCGGACGGTGTCGTTGAAGGTGCGGATGGAGGAGAACCCGGCGGCGAAGGCGATGTCGGCCATCGGCATCGCCGTGGTTTCGACGAGCAGCCGCGCGGTCTGGGCGCGCTGTGCGCGGGCGAGGGCGAGCGGGCCGGCACCGAGCTCGGCGAGGAGCTGGCGTTCGATCTGGCGGGTGGAGTAGCCGAGGCGGGCGGCGAGGCCGGGGACGCCCTCACGGTCGACGACGCCGTCCTGGATGAGCCGCATGGCGCGGGCGACGGTGTCGGCGCGGGCGTTCCAGGCGGGAGAGCCGGGGCTGGTGTCGGGGCGGCAGCGTTTGCAGGCGCGGAACCCGGCGCGCTGGCAGGAGGCGGCGCTCGGGTGGAAGACCATGTTCTCGGGCTTGGGGGGTACGACGGGGCAGCTGGGGCGGCAGTAGATGCCCGTGGTCAGGACGGCGGTGAAGAAGACGCCGTCGAAGCGGGCGTCCTTGGACTGGACCGCTCGTACGCAGCGCTCTCTGTCGGTGTGCATGGCGGGATGCATGGGTCCAGCTTCGGGGACGCGCCGCTCCGCGGCTGGCGGAAAAGCGACATCACCTTTCGGCTGCCAGGGCCTTTTCGAATTCCCGATAGGCGTGGGTGTCGAAGAGGACGAAGCGTACGTCGGTGACGGAGGCGGGCGCGGCTTCGCGTACGGTCCGCACCGCGATGCGGGCACCGTCGTCGATGGGCCAGCCGTAGATGCCGGTGGAGACGGCGGGGAAGGCGATGGAGGTGGCGCCGAGCTCTCCGGCGACCCTGAGCGACTCGCGGTAGCAGGAGGCGAGGAGGTCGGAGCGGTCCTCGACGACGGAGTGGACGGGGCCGACGGTGTGGATCACCCAGCGGGCGTGCAGCCGCCCGGCGGTGGTGGCGACGGCCTTGCCGGTGGGCAGCCCGCGGCCGTAGTGGGAGGCGCGGAGCTTGCGGCAGTCCTCGAGGATCGCCGGTCCGCCCCGGCGGTGGATGGCGCCGTCGACGCCTCCGCCGCCGAGCAGGGAGGAGTTGGCGGCGTTGACGATGGCGTCGACGTGCTGGTCGGTGATGTCGCCGTGGACCAGGGTGATGACGGGCGGGCTCTGGGTCATGACGTGCCTCCTCGCAGATGGCGCCAGACGGCCTTGGCGGCGTTGTGGCCCGACATGCCGTGGACTCCGGGGCCGGGCGGGGTCGCCGAGGAGCAGATGAAGACGGCGGGGTGCGGGGTGCTGTAGGGGAAGAGGGAGAGCTTCGGCCGCAGGATCAGCTGGAGGCCGCTGGCGGCGCCGCAGGCGATGTCGCCGCCGACGTAGTTGGCGTTGCGGGCGGCGAGCTGCGGGGGTCCGGCGGTGGCGCGGGCGAGGACGCGGTCGCGGAAGCCGGGGGCGAAGCGCTCGATCTGCCGCTCGATCGCTTCGGTGAGGTCGCCCTCCCAGGAATTGGGGACGTGGCCGTACGCCCAGAAGACGTGCTTGCCCTCGGGGGCGCGGGTGGGGTCGACGAGGCTGGGCTGGGCGGTGATGAGGAAGGGGGCCTTGGGGGCGGTGCCGTGGTACGCCTGGTCGAGGGCGGCGCCGATCTCGGCGGCGGTGGGGCCGACCTGGACGGTCCCGGCGCGGCGGGGGGCCTCGGCGGTCCACGGGACGGGGCCGTCGAGCGCGTAGTCGATCTTGAAGACGCTGGCGCCGTAGCGGTAGCGGTCGTAGGCGCCGCCAAGGCCGGCGATGCGGGCCAGCGCGGTCGGTGAGGTGTCGAAGACATAGGCGCGGGCCGGCGGCAGGTCGTCCAGCCGCTTGACCTCGAATCCGGTGTGGACGACGCCGCCGCGGTCCTTCAGGAGGCCGGCGAGCGCGTCGGAGATGGACTGGGAGCCGCCGCGCGGCATCGGCCAGCCGTTCTCGTGCGCGGCGAGCGCGAACATCAGGCCGACGGCGCCGGTGGCGAGGCCGTTGAGGGGGGCGATGACATGGGCGACGAGTCCGGCGAGGAGGGCGCGGGCCTTCTCGTCGCGGAAGCGGCGCGCCAGCCAGCCGTACGGCGGCAGTCCGTCGATCCCGAAACGGGCGAGGGTGAACGGGTCGCGGGGCAGCGCGGTGAGCGGCAGGGACATGAAGTCCCGGGCGAGGATGTCCCACTTGCCGAGGTACGGGGCGACCAGGCGGCGGTACGCCCCGGCGTCGCGGGCGCCGAAGGAGGCGGCGGTCTCGGAGACGGAGCGGGAGAGCACGGCGGCGGTGCCGTCGTCGAAGGGGTGGGCCATCGGCAGCTCGGGGTGCAGCCACTGAAGGCCGTAGCGCTCCAGCGGCATGGCTTTGAAGGCGGGCGAGCCGATGCCGAGCGGATGGACGGCGGAGCAGGGGTCGTGGCGGAAGCCGGGGAGGGTGAGCTCCTCGGTCCTGGCCCCGCCTCCGACGGTGTCCTGGGCCTCGAACACGGCGACGCTGTGGCCCCGGCGGGCCAGTTCGGCCGCGGCCGTGAGTCCGTTGGGTCCCGCCCCCACGACGACGGCATCGAGCATGGACGTCACCTTCGGACTCCTTCGTCAGCCGGTGGCCAGGACTCCCAGGATATTCCGGCGGGGGCGGGCGGGTGTCGGCGGCCCGGCGTCATCCGGCCACACCGCTGCCGCCGTCCCACACGCCGTCAGGCGGTGCGCCCTGTCACACCGTCAGCAGCTCCACGACCTTCCGGGCGGTCGCGGCGTCCCGGGCCGCCGTGAAGGGCAGGGTGTTGCCGCCGATGATGCGGAACGGCTCGCCCGTGGAGGTCAGATGGGCGCCGCCCGCCTCGGTGACCAGGAGGAGGCCGGCCGCGTGGTCCCACGCGTACTCCCAGGAGAAGGCGACGGCGTCCAGGTCGCCGCGGGCGACGGAGAGGTACTCCAGGCCGGCCGAGCCGCAGGGGCGGGGGCTGACGCCGTCGACGGACAGGCCGAGCAGGGCGTGCTTCTGCTCGGGCGTGGTGTAGTCGGGGTGGGAGGTGGCGATCCGCAGCGGGGCGCCGGGGGCGGGGGCGCCGGCCCGTATCGGCTCGCCGTTGAGCAGCGCGCCGCGGCCCCGGACGGCGACGGCCATCTCCTCCAGGGCGGGCGCGTACGTCCAGGAGGCGAGGACCTCGCCGCGCCGGGCGAGGGCGACCAGGGTGCAGAAGCCGGGCTCGCCGTGGACGAACTGGCGGGTACCGTCGACGGGGTCGACGATCCAGACGGGGGCCTCGCCGCGCAGTGCGTCGTAGACCGTCGGGTCGGCGTGCACGGCCTCCTCGCCGACGACGACGGAGCCGGGCAGCAGCGCGGTGAGCGAGGCCGTCAGATGCTCCTCTGCCGCCCGGTCGGCGACGGTCACCAGGTCGTGGGGGCCGTTCTTCTCGACGATCTCGTGGGTGGCCAGCTGCCGGTAGCGGGGCATGATCTCGGCGGCGGCCGCCTTGCGGACGGCGTCCTCGACGTCGGAGAGGGCACCGGCGGGCAGGTCAAGGAATTCATCGATCATGTGTCCAGCTAAGCACGGGCCGCTGACAATCCGGGTGGTGCGGGGCGTATCGCCCGGTCATCCGCCGTTCAGCGCCCGTTCGCGGAGAAATGCTGGAAATCGGGGGCGGAGCTCCAGCGTCCGCCCCACTGCCAGCCGATGGCCTCGAAGGCGGTGGTGAGGACGTCGCCGGGCAGGATCATGCCGGGGACGGCCCGGCCGCGGTCCAGGAACGGGACTCCGTCGGGCGGGTGCACGGTGCCTTTGCGGTCGACGTACGGGTTCTCCAGAGGGTTGATGTCGACGGCGTCGCCGTGGGCGTGCTGGGAGAGGCGGGTCGCGTCTCCGGTCACCGAGCGGCAGTTGAAGGCGGAGGTGTTGTCGGCGGCCATCGAGGCGGGGTCGCTCGCGCCGTACTCGGTGACGGGCCGCATCCGGCGGATGGGGAAGCGGGCGGCGAAGGCCTTGCCGAAGACGGTGACGAGCGGGGCGACGACGTCCTGATGGACGATCAGTTCACCGCGGCGGACCTCCCCGGCGAGGTCCCAGTGGTTCATGGTGATCCGGCGCAGACGCTCGGGCGGGACCGGGCAGCCGGGGCGGTAGGAGGCGCCGAGCTCGGCCGCGGTGACGGGGGTGACGACGGCGTCGAGGCGGGCGGTACGGGCCCCGGCTCCGGTCGGTGGCGGGACGAGGACCAGGGCCAGGGCCGTCGCGGCCGCACGGAGTACGATTTGCACCTGTTCACCCTAGATGCCCGTTGTCCCGTCCCGCAGCTCGGACGCGCCCGGGCCGGTGGCCCAATGGGGGCGCCTGACCGGGCGACGGCGGTCCGACGGCAGCGTGGGGGCGCCCCCGGATGTGCGCCACCGCGGCCGCGGGCGTCAGTGGCTGATGGCGACGGGAAGCGGCGGGGCCTTCTCGAACCAGCGCAGTGCGTCCTCCAGTTGCGCGGCGAGCGAGATGAGCCGTTCCTCCCCGCCGTAGGGGCCGAGCAGCTGGGCGCCGACCGGCAGGCCGTCGGTGGTGAATCCGGCGGGGACGTTGACGCCGGGCCAGCCGAGGACGTTCCAGGGCCAGGCGTACGGGCAGGCCGCGGCCATCGTCAGGTCGGTGCGCCAGGCCGGCAGCGCGTCGAAGGTGCCGATGCGGGGCGGCGGGGCGGCCGTGGTGGGGGCGAGCACGACGTCGTAGGTGTCGAAGATGGCGCCGATCCGGGCGTGCTGGCGGCCCTCGCGGGCGCGGGCGGCGCGCAGGATCCGGCCGCCGAGGTGGTGGCCGGTGCGGGTGGCGCTGCGGGTGCGGGGGTCGAGCAGGGCGGGGTCGGGGTGGCGGTCGGCGTAGGCGGCGATCCCGGCGGTGGCGCGGGGCAGGAAGCTGAGGCCGATCAGTCCGTAGCGGGGGCGGGCCTCCTCGACGGTGTGGCCGAGGCGGGCGAGCGCCTCGGCGAGGGCCAGCACGGCGGCGCGGATCTGCGGGTGCAGCGGTGTGGGGGTGGCGGTGAACGGCGCGCGCAGGGCGAGCGCGATTCGCAGCCGTCCGGGGTCGCGGCGGGCGGCGGCGGAGGCGTCGAGGGGCTTGGCGGCGGTGCCGTCGGTGGAGCTGACGGCGTCGAGGAGGAGGGCCGCGTCGGCGACCGTCCGGGCGAGGGGGCCGTTGACGGTGAGGCCTTCGAAGCAGTCGGTGTACGGATGGGTGGAGACCCGGCCGCGCTGCGGTTTGATGCCGACGAGATGGGTCCAGGCGGCGGGGATACGGATGGAGCCGGCGCCGTCGGAGCCGAGGGCCGCGGGGACGAGCCCGGCCGCGACGGCGGCGGCCGACCCGCCCGAGGATCCGCCGGGGGTGTGCTCGGTCGACCAGGGGTTGCGGGTCGCGCCGAAGGCGGCGCCTTCGGTGAACGGCCATTGGCCGAGCTCGCAGGAGTTGGTCTTGCCGACGATCACGGCTCCGGCGGCGCGCAGCCTGCGAACGGCCTCACCGTCGGCGGAGACCGGTGGCAGGTCGCCGGCGCAGCCGAAGGCGGTGGGCAGGCCGGCGACGTCGGTGTCGTCCTTGACGGCGACGGGCACGCCGAGCAGCGGGGCCCGCTCCCCCGCCGCGAGACGCCGGTCGGCCTCCTCGGCCTCGCGAAGCGCCTCCTCCGGCCTGGTCAGCCGGAAGGCGTTGAGGGTGCCCTGGGTGGCCGCGATCCGGTCCAGGGACGCCTTGACCAGCTCCACGGAGGTGATGTGACCCTCCGTCAGATCGCTTGCGTGCCGCGCCAGTCCGTGAAGGGTCGTCGCCATGGCGGGGAGCCTACTGGAGAGTAGGGAAGGTGTCAGCCCCCTCGCTCCGGCCCGAGAGCGGACCCCGCTCACCTCTTACCGCGCCGACAAAAGTAAGGTTAGCCTTACCTCAATACGTCCGCTGTCCGCCTGGAGTCCCGTTGAGCACTCACGCCGCCACCGCCCTGCCTGAGCCGACCCCCGCGGAGCGGGTGCGCTCCGTTCTGGCCCGCGCGGTCTCGCTGTCCCTCACCACCGCCGGGCAGGACTACGACCTGATCGGCATGCACTCCGTCAGCGCACAGGGGCAGATCACGCTCCACCCGCCGGCCGGCAGCCCGCTGGGGCGGGAGGCCGCCGAGTCGCCGCGCGGCAGCCTGGCCGCCCTGCTGGAGTTCACCGACATCGCGCCCAGCGCGGTCCGTGACCGCGTCCGGGCCAGGGTGACGGTCTCCGGGTGGCTCGCCCCGGCGGACGGCGGCGCCCTGCGGCTGGACACCGCGCGCGTCTGGCTCCGGACACCGGCGGGCGCGGTGGACGTGGGCCTGGACGAGGTCACCCTGGCCGAGCCCGACCCTCTCGCCGTCGAGGAGGCCGCGATGCTGACCCACCTCGTCGATGCGCACGAGGAGCTGATGGACGATCTGGTCGGGCTCGCCGGGGCGCGGCTGCCGTACGGCATGGTCCGCGCCCTGCCGTACGCGCTGGACCGTCACGCCATCACCCTGCGCTGCGAGTACCCCGTCGGACACTGCGACGTCCGGCTGCTCTTCCCGGCGCCCGCGCGCGACGCCGCCGAGGCCGGCGAGCGGATCCGGCAGCTCCTCACCGCGCCCCGCGACTGCCCGCACCGGCACCACACGTCCACCCGCCCCTGACGGGCACCTCATCGCGCATCCACTCCAACCACCCCCGGGGGACAACGACATGGGACACGGCTGGCAGGGCGCCGTCCTCAAGCTCATGCGAGGCAAGGACTTCACCTTCACGGTCCGGCACAACGAGCGGATCTCCGACCGGCTCCACCGGCTCTCCTTCTCCGACGGGGGCATGCTCGGGGCGACAGGCACCCATCCGACGATGTGGGTCCGCCTCTGGTTCGACAACGCGGGCCGGCCCCATCAACGCGGCTACACCCTGGTGAACCCGGACCCGTCCGCCGGCACGTTCGACGTGGACTTCGTCCTGCACGCCGGCTGCGCCAGCGACTGGGCCCGGGCCGCGCGGCCCGGCGACACCGTCGAAGCGACCGTCCAGGGCTCGGAGTTCGCCGTGCCGGACCCCCTGCCGTCGCAGCTGCTCGTCGTGGGCGATCCGGCGTCCCGGCCCGCCGTCGACTCGCTGCTCGACGCGATGCCGCTGACTCCCGCCACCGTATGGTTCGAGACGGCCCATCCCCTGGACGACGACCGCCCGCCACGGCCCGGCTCGGCGCACCACGAGGTCGTCCGGGTGCCACGACGGGACGGCGGGGCCCACCTCGTGGACACCGTGCGGAGCGCGCTGCCGGACCTCCTGGACGACGGCTCCTATCTCTGGATCGCCTGCGACACCACGACCACACGCTCGCTGGCCACCTTCGCGCGCAAGCAACTCGCCCTGCCCAAGGAGCGGTTGCACGCCCTCGGCTACTGGAGAGCGACATGAGAGAAGCGGGGACACACATGCGTACAGCCGTGGAACAGCCGGTGACCGAGGCCGGTCCGCGCGCCGGGCACCAGACGTGGCGCGAGGAGCTCCAGGGCCGCACGGTCGTCGTCAAGTTCGGCGGCAACGCCATGGTCGACGACACGCTCCAGCAGGCGTTCGCACGGGACGTGGTGGAGCTGTGGCACGCCGGCCTGATGCCGGTCGTGGTGCACGGCGGCGGCCCGCAGATCAGCACGATGCTCGACCGGCTCGGGCTGGAGAGCCGGTTCGAGGCCGGTCTGCGGGTGACCACCCCGGAGACCATGGACGTGGTCCGGATGGTGCTGACGGGGCGGGTCCAGCGAGAGCTGGTCGGCGCCATCAACGCCCATGGGCCCTTCGCCGTGGGCCTGTCGGGCGAGGACGCCCACACGATGACCGCCGTACGGCGCCCGGCGCGGGTGGACGGGCGGCTCGTGGACATCGGTCTCGTCGGCGACATCGTGGCCGTGGACGCGGGCACCGTACGGGCGTTGCTGGACCAGGGACGTATCCCGGTCGTCTCCCCCGTCGCGCGCGGCACGGACGGTGAGGTGTACAACGTCAACGCCGATCTCGCTGCCTCGGCGCTGGCGGTCGCCCTCGGCGCCGACCGGCTGGTGGTCCTCACCGATGTCGAGGGGCTGTACGCGGACTGGCCGCGCAGCGCGGAGGTGATCGAGCGGCTGACCGCCGCCGAGTTGGGGGCGCTGCTTCCGGGGCTCGCGAGCGGGATGCTCCCGAAGATGGAGGGCTGCCTGCGGGCCGTCAGGGCGGGGGTCGGCCGGGCCCAGGTCCTCGACGGCCGGGTGCCGCACGCGGTGCTGGACGCGGTCCTCTCCGAGAAGAGCCCGGGGACGACGGTCGTCCCGGACGACGTGCCGTCCGGGCCCCCGGCCGGTCCCTGAGAGGTCCTTGCGGCCGTCAGAGCGTACGGGCGAGGACCCGCGCCCCGCGGCGCGGGTCCACGGCCCGCGCCCATGCCGCGGGGGCCGCGCTCAGGGGGGCCGGGGCGAAGCCGTACCGCACGAAGAGACGCCCGCTGCCGGTGGTCGCGGTGAACAGGGCGGCGAGGGACTGGGTCCGCGCCCTGGCCAGTGCGGCGCCGAGGAGCCGTGCGCCGAGGCCGCTGCCCTGCCGTCGGCGGGCGACGCAGAAGTTGTAGAGGACCCCGGCGGGACGCCCCTCGGGGGCCGCGGCCGGGTGGAACCGCAAGCCGAGGCAGCCTTCGAGCGAGCCGTCGTGCGCCTCGGCCACGAGGAAGTCGGCCGTGTGGGCGGCGTAGAGACGTAACGGCCGCTCCCGCAGCGCGCCCGAGCGGACGAACGGCTCGGACAGGGCGGCGAGGGCGGCCGCGTCGCCGGGGCGGGCGGGGCGCACATGGAGGGCGGCGAGGGGTGGCGGGGCCGTGATCAAGGCGTTCCTTCCTTGGTTCCACCGTGCGCGAAGGGGCGGCCGGATCGCCGAGGCACCTCCAGGAACGGTAAAACTAAGGTTAGCCTTACCTAAGTGAATCTCCAAGCCGCTGGGCCCAGTTGCGGCGCCCCCTGGCTACAGGGGCGTCGTCCACGTCTCCTTCGTGTCGCGGCCGTCCACGAGCGTCGTCACGACCTCGATGTCCCCGATCCGGGAGGGATCGACGCGCCGCGGGTCGTCGCCGAGGACCACCAGGTCCGCCCGCTTGCCGGGGGCGAGGGTGCCGGCGCTGTCGTCCCAGTGGCAGGCGTACGCGCCGGCGACGGTGTAGGCGCGCAGGGCCTCGTCGACGGTGACGGCCTCGTCGGGGCCGATCAGCCGGCCGGACGCGGACGCGCGCTCGACCATGAACTGGACGGCGCGCAGCGGGGATCCGTCCGTGACGGGCCGGTCGGAGCTGCCGACGAGTGTCACACCGTGGTTGAGGAAGCCCCGGCCGCGGTACATCCACGGGGCCCGCCGCTCGCCCATGACGGTGGCGTAGTCGTCGCCGAAGTAGCGCAGGAAGTTGGGCTGGACGACCGCGCTGACGCCGAGCTGGGCGAAGCGCGCGAGCTGGTCGGGGCGGATCAGCCCGGCGTGCTCGACGCGGTGGCGGGCGTCGGGGCGCGGCCGCAGCTTCTGGGCGCGCTCCAGGGCGTCCAGGGCGAGGTCCGCGGCGCGGTCGCCGATGGCGTGGACGGCGAGCTGCCAGCCCGCGAGGTGGCCGTCCACGACGAGGTCCGTGAGGCGCTCGGGGTCGTCCTGGAGCTGGCCGGTGTGGGTCATGCCCTCGTACGGCTCGGTGAGGGCGGCCGTGCGCGCCATCATGCCGCCGTCGGTGTAGATCTTGAGCGCGCCGATGGACAGCCAGTCGTCGCCGAAGCCGGTGCGCAGGCCGAGGTCGAGCCCGCGAGGGATGCCGTCGTGCTCGTGGGCGCCGACCGGCCGCAGGGTGTCGCCGCCCGGCATGACCTGGATCCGCAGTGGCAGCCGGCCCTGGTCCCGCAGGAGTTGGTACGCGCCGAGCTCGACGGGGCTGTGGCCGAGCAGGCCGCCGCCGATTCCGGCCTCGGCGCAGGCCGTGATGCCTTCGGCGAGGCAGGCGCGGCCGGCGTGCTCGATCGCGTCGGCGAGCTCCGCTTGCGAGTACGGCAGGCGCAGGCGCCGTACGGCCCCCATGGCGGCCTCGACGAGGAGGCCGTTGTCGTGGGGGACGCCGTCCGGGAGGAGGTCGAGGACGGCGCTGTTGACCACACAGGCGTGGCCGGAGTCATGCATGAGGAACAGCCGGCGGCCGTGGCTGACGCGGTCCAGCTCGGCAGCGGTCAGGTGGCGCCCGAGGGCCCGCTGGTCGTAGCCGCCGATGTGCACCCACTGGCCGGGCGCGCCCTTGCGGGAGGCGGCCTTCTCGACGGCCTGGAGGACGTCGTCGACGCTGTGGAGTCCGGCGATGCTCGGGGAGCTCGCCTTCAGTCCGGTCCACGCCAGGTGGACGTGGCTGTCGATGAAGCCGGGGAGCACGGTGGCGCCCTGGAGGTCGACGACCTCCCGGGCGGGCAGCGAGGTCACGGCCTCGTCCAGACCCACGATCCGGCCTTGCCAGATGCCCAGGTCGCGGGCGACCGGGTGGTCCGGGTCCATGGTGAGGATGTTGGCGTTCGTCAGCCTCGTACAGAGCATCATGGACAGTCCGTCCTAACGGGTTTCGGCCATCACGGTGCCGGCGACGGAGGTGGAGCCGTCGCCGTCCTGCGGCTCGTGGCGCCTGGGCGCGGCCGGCACCATCAGGGGTGTGCCGGTCTCGGGGTCGTCGATGATCCGGCAGGGCAGCCCGAAGACGTCCTCGACCAGCTCGGCGGTCATGACGGTGGCCGGGTCGCCCACCGCGGCGACCGTGCCGCCCGGCCGCATGACGATGAGGTGGGTGGCGTAGCGGCAGGCTTGGTTGAGGTCGTGCAGCACCGCCACGACCGTGTGTCCCTTGCGGGCGTGCAACTCGGCGCACAGGTCCAGGACTTCGACCTGGTGGGCGATGTCGAGGAAGGTGGTGGGTTCGTCCAGGAGCAGGATGGAGGTCTGCTGGGCCAGCACCATGGAGAGCCAGACGCGCTGGCGCTGGCCGCCCGAGAGGTCGTCGACGGGCCGGTCGGCGAGTTCCAGGACGCCGGTCTGGCGCATCGCCTCGACAACGGCGGCCTCGTCCTCGGCGGACCACTGCTTCAGCAGTCCCTGGTGGGGGTAGCGGCCCCGCGCCACGAGGTCGCCGACGGTGATGCCGCCGGGCGCCGTCGAGGACTGCGGGAGCAGCCCGAGCCGGCGGGCGACCTCGCGTGAGCGGTACGAGGCGATGGCCGCGCCGTCGAGGTACACCTGGCCTTCGCTCGGCTTGAGCATCCGGGCGAGTGCCTTGAGGAGGGTGGACTTGCCGCAGGCGTTCGGCCCGATGATCACGGTGAAGGAGTGGTCGGGGATGTCGACGCCGAGGTGGGTGGCGACGGTCCGCCGGTCGTAGGAGAGTGTCAGGTCCTCGGCGCGCAGCCGGGGTGTCGGGGCGTTCGTTCCAGTCATGCGCGGCTCTTTCGCGACTCGGTGATCAGCAGCCAGATGAGGTACAGCCCGCCGATGGTGCCGGTGGCCGTGCCCACCGGGAGCAGCGCCGGGGAGAACAGGCGCTGGGCGGCGAGGTCGCTCGCGGCCAGGAGCAGGGCGCCCATGACGGCGGCGGGCAGCAGCGCGGGGCCGGACGAGCGGGTCAGCCGCCGGGCCAGCTGGGGCGCCGCCAGCGCGATGAACCAGATGGGGCCGGTCACCGCGGTGGCGAAGGCGGCGAGGGCGACGCTGATGAGGAGCAGCACCGCGCGTGTGCGCGCCACGTTGACCCCGAGGGCCATGGCGGTGATGTCGCCCATCTCCACCATGGACAGGCGGCGGGAGAAGTAGAAGGCGGGCGGGAGGAGCACGGCGACGGCGAGGAGGATGGCGTTCGCGTGCTGCCAGCCCCTGTTGCCAAGGCTTCCGATCAGCCACGCCTGGGCCTCCAGGGCCTCCTGGAAGGTCGCGCGGGTGATCAGGTAGGAGTTGACGGCGAGCAGCAGCGCGCTCACCCCGATGCCGATGACGATCAGGCGGAAGCCCTGCAGGCCGCGGCCGAGCATGAGCAAGTACACGGCGGCCGCGGTGGCGAGGCCGCCGATCAGTGCGCCGAGCGCGATCTGGGTCATGCTGCCGTGCAGCACGATGATGACGACGAGCGCCCCGACTGCCGAGCCGTTGGTGAAGCCGATGATGTCCGGACTGCCCAGCGCGTTGCCGGTCAGGCTGGTCAGGATGGCGCCGCTGACGGCGAGGGCGGCGCCGACGCAGAGCGCGGTCAGCAGGCGGGGCATGCGCAGGGTGTTCACGATGAAGTCGGCGCCGCCGGAGCCGTTGCCGAAGACGGCCTGGAGGACTTCGCCGACGGTCAGTTCGAAGTCGCCGGTGGTGAGCGTGGTGAGCATGACGGCGACGAGGACGGTGAGCAGGGCGGCCGTGACGGCAACGGTCCGGCCCTGGAACCGTACGGACAGCGCGCCGCCCCGGGTGCGCAGCACCGTGCCGCTGACGACGCGCGGGCGATGGGCCGGCCCGCGGCCGGAGTCCGGGGAGCTCTTGGCGGTGGAGACGTCCGCCTTCCGTACGTCGCTCACAGCATGACCAGCTTTCGACGGCGGCACAGCGCGATGAACACCGGCGCCCCGACGAACGCGGTGACGATGCCGACCTGGATCTCGCCGGGCGCTCCGAGCACGCGGCCGAGGACGTCGGCTCCGATGAGCAGGACGGGGGCGAGGAGCATCGAGTACGCCATCACCCAGCGCTGGTCGGGGCCGACGACGAACCGTGCGATGTGCGGAACGACGAGTCCGACGAAGGCGATCGGGCCGGCGGCGGCGGTCGCCGCGCCGCAGAGCAGCATGACGCCGACGGCTCCCAGCACCCGCGTCCTGGTGACGTTGACTCCCAGGGCCCGGCCCATCTGGTCGCCCAGGGCCAGGGCGTTGAGCGAGGGGGCGAGGGTGAGGGCGATCAGCAGCCCCACGGCGACGAACGGCAGGATCACGTACACGACGTCGTAGTAGCGGCCCGCGAGGGAGCCCACCGTCCAGAACCGGAACTGGTCGAAGGCCCTGGGATTGAGCAGCAGGACGGCCGAGTTGAAGGCGTAGAGCACCGCGGTCACCGCGGCGCCGGCGACGACGAGCCGGTCGGGGGTGGCGATCTTGCGGCCCGAGGACCCCAGTGTGTAGACGACCACGGAGGCCAGGGCCGCGCCGAGGAGGGCGAACCAGACGTAGCCGAGGACGGTGCCCACGCCGAGGAAGGCGATGGCCACGACGACTCCGGCGGAGGAGCCCAGGCTGATGCCGAGGAGTCCCGGCTCGGCGAGCGGATTGCGGGTCAGGGCCTGCATCAGCGCGCCGGAGAGGCCGAGGGCCATGCCGACGAGCAGCCCGAGCAGCGTTCTGGGGACGCGGTAGTCATGGATGATGATCGAGGTTTCGGAACCGTCGGGGTTCCACAGCACGCTCCAGGTGGAGGTGAACGGGATTCCCCGGGTGCCGACCCAGATGCCGAGCAGTCCGACGAGGACGAGGGCGGCGAGCACGGCCAGCAGGCCCGCTCCCCGCAGAGCCGTGGCGGACCGGCCCGGCCGCGGGCCGGCAGCGGTGACGGCCTGGTCCTCCACCACCGCCTGGGTTTCGACCGGCAACGACAATTCCCCCTGACGGTGACTCAGGCGTACCGCGTGCGATGTGAGGCGCGGAAGAGGCTTGCAACTTAGGCGAGGCTAACCGAACGTGGATAGTCGGTCAACGCGCTGGCCCGCAGCGGGAGTAGACGACGGAACGACCTTCTCCGCGGGCCCGGGGCGAGGACACGATGAGCGCACCTGATTAGAGTAGCCTTACCTAACTTTTCTCAGATCTCCAGGCGGAGGGCCACATGCCAGTTGGAGGACCGACCGGGGGCCACGTCCTCCGCAGAGCGATCAGGGGACAGCGCAGGCGGGTGATCTCCGCGTCCCTGCTCGGCATGACCCACCAGGGGTGTGAAGCCCTGGTGCCCGTGGTCATCGGCGCCGCCATCGACACGGCGGTGGCCACCGGCTCCTCGCAGGCCCTGCTGCGCTGGCTCCTGGTGCTCGCGGCGCTCTTCCTCGTCCTGTCCACCTGCTACCGCACCAGCGCCCGGATCGCCGAGGGCTCGGGCGAACACGCCGCGCACCGGCTCCGGCTGGAGCTCGGCGCCCGGGTGCTCGACCCCCGGGGCGGCGCCGACGCGAACCGGCTGCCGGGCGCGCTGACCAGTATCGCCACCAACGACGCCCGCCGCGTGGGCTCGGTGGCCACCGTGCTGGCGTACGGCTGCGCCGCGGCCGCCGCCCTGGTGATCAGCGCCGTCGCGCTGCTGAGGATCTCCGTACCGCTCGGGCTGCTCGTCCTGCTCGGCATTCCCCCGCTGCTCTGGCTCGGGCACCGCATCAGCCGGCCTCTCGAACGCCGCAGCGAGACGGAGCAGGAGAGCGCCGCGCACGCCTCCGGCGTCGCGGCCGACCTGGTCTCCGGGCTGCGTGTCCTCAAGGGCATGGGAGCCGAGGCGGCGGCCGTCGCCCGCTACCGTACGACCAGTCAGGACTCGCTCGCCGCGGCGCTGCGGGCGGCCCGCAGCCGGGCCGGTCACGAGGGCGCGGTCCTGGCCCTGACGGGCGTCTTCATCGCGGTCATCGGCATCGTGGGCGCCTATCTGGCCATGGACGGCTCGATCAGCGTCGGCGATCTGGTCGCCGCGGTGGGTCTCGCCCAGTTCCTCCTCGGCCCCTTCCAGCTGCTCGCCTATGTCAACGCCGAGTTCGCGCAGGGACGCGCCTCCGCGCGCCGGATCGCCGAGGTGCTGGCCTCCCCCGCCGCCGTGGAGGGCGGGCAGCAGACACCGTCCGGCGCCGGTCACGTCCGGCTGCGCGGGCTGACCCTCGGCACGCTGCGCGGGGTCGACCTCGACCTCCGCCCCGGCAGCCTCACCGGCGTCGTCGCCCGTGATCCGGCGGCCGCCAACGACCTGATGCTCGCCCTCGCCAGGGAGGCGGACCCGTCCGACGGCCTGGTCGAGCTCGACGGCGTTCCCCTGACCGAGCTCGACCCCGACGGGCTGCGCCGCTCGGTCCTGGTCGCCCACCACGACGCCGACCTGTTCGAGAGCAGCCTGCTGGACAACGTACGGGCGGGGGCGGCCGACGCCGGTACGAGTGCGGTCGACGACGCCCTGGCCGCCTCGGCGACGGACGAGGTCGCCCGGCTGCTGCCCGACGGCGCGGACACCCTGCTCGCCGAACGCGGCAGGTCCCTCTCCGGCGGCCAGCGCCAGCGGGTCGCGCTCGCCCGGGCGCTCGCCGCCGATCGCGCCGTGCTCGTCCTGCACGACCCGACCACCGCCGTGGACACCGTCACCGAGTCCCGTATCGCCGCCCGGCTGCGCGACGTCCGGCGGGGGCGGACCACGGTCCTCATCACGACCAGCCCGGCCCTCCTCGCGGTGACCGACCGGGTGGTGGTCCTCGACGAGGGAACCGTCACCGTCGACGGCCGGCACGCCGAACTCGTCGCCGCCGACGAGACGTACCGCGCGGCGGTGCTCGCATGACCGCCACGTACGAAGCCCGCCCGGAAGGGCCGGGCACCCCCGCGACGGAGACGACGGAAGAGACGGAAACGGCCATGAGCGGAACCAGCACGGACCGGCCGGACCGGGCGCTCCTCCCGACCGCGAGCGGCACGGAGAGCCTCGCGGCGCTCCGTACGATCCTGCGCGGGCACCGGCTCCTGGCCGTGGGCGCCGTCACCGTCCTCGTCACCGGAACGGCGATCGGTCTGCTGACCGCTCCCCTGCTCGGACACATCGTCGACCTGGTGGTGGAGCGGCGGGGCTCCCAGGCCCTGACCCTGCCGCTGGTCCTGCTCGTCGTGGTGGCGCTGGCCCGGGGCGCCGCGGCCGCCGTGGGCAGCTCGCTCGTGGCCCGGCTCGGCGAGACCGTCCTCGCCTCCGTGCGCGAGCGGTTCATCGAGCGGGCCCTCGGGCTGCCCCTGGAACGGGTCGAGGCGGCCGGCTCGGGAGACCTGGTCTCCCGGGTCACCAGCGATGTGTCCATGATCGCCAAATCGGTGCGCCAGGCGCTGCCGGAGTTCACCCGCTCCGCCCTCACCATCGTGCTGACCATGGTCGGACTCGCCGTCCTGGACTGGCGGTTCCTGCTCGCGGCCCTGCTGGCCATGCCCGTGCAGGTGCTGTCCGTGCGCTGGTACCTGCGCCGGGCCGCGCCGGTGTACGCCGAGCACCGCGTCGCCACCGGCGCGCTCCAGCACCAGCTGCTCGACAGCATCGGCGGTGTGCGCACCGTCCGCGCGTTCCGGCTGAACGACACGCACACCGCGCTTCTGACGGACCGTTCGGCGTCGGCGCGTGATCTGGCAGTGCGCGGCCTGCACATCGTGACCGGGTTCTTCTCCCGGCTGAACCTGGCCGAGTTCATCGGCCTGGCCGCGATGCTCGCCACCGGCTTCTGGCTGGTCGACAACGGTTCGGTGAGCATCGGCACGGCCACCGCGGCGGCGCTGTACTTCCACAGCCTCTTCAACCCGATCAACGCCACGCTGTTCCTCATCGACGACGCCCAGTCGGCGGGCGCGAGCTTCGCCCGCCTGACCGGGGTCTCGAACCTCCCTGCCGAGCGGCTGCCGCGGGGCGGGAGCGTCCCGGTCGACGGCGCGGTGAAGGTGACCGGCCTCAGCCACGCGTACGCCGACGACCGTCCCGTGCTCTTCGACATCGACCTGGAGGTGCGCAGCGGCGAACGGGTGGCGCTGGTGGGCGCGAGCGGCGCCGGCAAGACGACGCTGGCCAAGGTCATCGCCGGTGTCCACGAGCCGCGCGGCGGGTCGATCTCGCTGGGCGGTGTCGACGTCCGCGAGCTGGGCCCGTCGGGCGTACGGCGGGCCGTGACGCTGATCAGCCAGGAGGTGCACGTCTTCGCGGGCCCGCTCGCCGAGGACCTGCGCCTGGCGCGGCCCGGCGCCACCGACGAGGAGCTGCGCGAAGCGCTGGCCCATGTCGGTGCCCTGGAGTGGGCGCAGGCCCTGCCCGACGGTCTGGCCACGGTGGTCGGCGAGGGCGGTCACCGGCTGACGGTGACCCAGGCGCAGCACCTCGCCCTGGCCCGCCTGGTCCTCGCCGACCCGCCCATCGCCATCCTGGACGAGGCCACGGCCGACGCGGGCAGTGCGGGCGCGGGGGTGCTGGAGGAGGCCGCCTCGAAGGCTCTGGAGGGCCGTACGGGCCTGATGGTCGCCCACCGGCTCCCGCAGGCCGCGACGGCGGACCGCGTCGTCGTCCTGGACGAGGGCCGGATCGTGGAGACCGGCACCCACGACGAACTCGTGGCGGCGGGCGGCCGGTACGCGGCGCTGTGGGCGGCGTGGTCCGACAGCCGCCAGACTTCCGGCCAAGGCGTGTGCTAGGCCCCAAGCCCCCAAAGAAGCCGCCGCCCGCAGAGGAGAAGCCTCTGCGGGCGGCGGCTTTCGTATGACTTCTGCCGCGTCAGTCCTGCTGGGCGGCGAGGCTCGCGGGGCGCAGGTCGGTCCAGTGTTCCTCGACGTAGGCGAGGCAGATCTCGCGGGTGTCCGGGCCGGCGGCGGTCCGCCAGCCGGCCGGGACCTCCGCGAAGGAGGGCCACAGCGAGTGCTGGTTCTCGTCGTTGACCAGGACCAGGAACGCGCCCTGCGGGTCCTCGAACGGGTTGGTCGTCATGCGTTGTCACTCCTCTTGGACGGTGCGGTGAACAGCTCGGACAGCGGCTGTTCGGGGTGGGCCACCACGGTGCGCAGCAGCTCCAGAAGTTCGTCGGCGAGCTGCCGCGCCTTGGCGGCGCCGATCAGGTCGGTCGCGTGGATCAGTCCGCAGTGCACGACGCCCTCGCCGCGGGGCTCGTAGAAGCTCAGGGTGAGTTCCGCCCGGGCGGAGCCGGTGGGTACGGCCTCCAGGGAGCCCACGCCGCCTTCCAGTTTCTCCAGGTCGGCCTGCTCGTGGTGGACGACCATGACCTGCGGTCCCTCGGGGGGCAGTCCGGTGGCCCGGACGACCTCGTCGAAGGGGACCTCCTGCCGGTCCAGGGCGCTGAGCGTGGTCTCCCGGACGCGGGTGAGCAGTTCCGCGAAGGTCGGGTCGCCGGCCGTGTCGGTGCGCAGGACGACGGTGTTGAGGAAGCAGCCGACGAGGTCGGCGAGCTGGTCGTCGGTGCGGCCGGCGACCATCGTGCCGATGGGCAGGTCGGTGCCCGCGCCGTGGGCGGTGAGCAGGGCCGCGAGGGCGGAGTGCAGCACCATGAACATGCTGGTGCCGGTGGCCCGGGCGAGCCGGTCCACGTCCGCGTGGAGCCGTTCGTCGAGGACGAACCCGACGTGGTCCGCGGGCCGTCGGCCCGTGTCCGTGGCGGCCCGGCGCGGGCCGTCGGCCGGGAGGGCCAGCCGGGCCGGGACGTCCGCCAGCGTCCGCCGCCAGTAGGCGAGCTGCTGTGCGCCCCGGCTGTCCGGGTCGCCGAGGTCGCCCAGGACCTCGTGGGCCCAGCGGGTGTAGTCGGCGTACGTGACCGGCAGCGGCTCCCAGAGCGGGGCGCGGCTCTCCGTACGGGCCGTGTAGGCCGTGGTGAGGTCGCGGAAGAGCGGGACCACGGACCATTCGTCCACCGCGAGGTAGTGCATGGTCAGCATCAGGGCGTGGCTGCCGTCCGGGGCGGTGAGCAGGCGGGCCCGCAGCGGCGCCTCGTGCTCCAGGTCGGGTGCCTGGCCGGCGAGTTCGGCGAGCCGGGCGTCGAGGTCCGCGCACTCCTCGGCGGCGAGGGCCGGAGCCTGGGCGGGCCGCTGGTGCACCGTGCCGTCGCCTTCGGTGAACGCCGTGCGCAGCGGCTCGTGGCGGGCCACGACGTCGGCGAGCGCGGCGGCGAGCGAGCCGGTGTCGAGGCCGCCCGGGGAGCGCAGGACCAGCGCGTGGTCGAAGCCGGGGCCACGGCGGTAGGTCTCCCACTGCCACCGCTGGCCGGGCGCGAGCGGCAGCGGGTCCTCACGGTCCCCGGCGGGGCGCAGCGCCACGCGGGCGGCCGCCGCCCCCTCCAGCTTGCCGGCGACACCGGCGACGGTCAGCGCGTCGAAGACATCTCGGATGCTGAGCTCGACCCCGAACTCCGCGCGGATCCGGCCCAGGAGCCGCATGGAGGCCATGGAGTGGCCGCCGAGCGCGAAGAAGTTGTCGTGCACGCCGACGCTGTCCAGCTTGAGGATCTCGCAGAACAGTGCGGCGAGGCGGGCCTGTGTGCCGGTGGCGGGGCGGGCATCGCCCGTCATGGCGGACCAGTCCGGCGCGGGCAGCGCCTTGCGGTCCAGCTTGCCGTTGGGGGTCAGCGGCAGCGGGCCGTCGAGTGGCACGACGAGCGCCGGGACCATGTATTCGGGCAGCTGCCCGGCGACATGGGCGCGCAGCTCCTGCGGGGCTGCCTCCCTGGCGTCTCCCGACTCCAGTACGGCGTAACCGATCAGGCGGACGATGTCGCCGTCGCGGTCGGGCAGCACGGCGGCCTGGGCGACCGAGGGGTGCCCGGCGAGCGCCGCCTCGATCTCGCCGAGTTCGATACGGAAGCCCCGGACCTTGACCTGGGTGTCGACCCGGCCGAGGAAGTCGAGGTTGCCGTCGGCGCGCCAGCGGGCGCGGTCACCGGTCCGGTACATCCGGCTGCCGGGCTTCCCGAACGGGTCCGCGACGAAACGTTCCGACGTCAGACCGGGCCGGCCGAGGTAGCCGCGGGCGAGGCCGCGTCCGGCGACGTACAGCTCGCCGACCACACCGGGCGGGACGGGCCGCAGGTGCTCGTCGAGGACGTAGGCGCGGGTGTTCGGGTCGGGACGGCCGATCGGCACCCGGCCGGAGGGGGTGCCGCCGTGCTCCCGGGCCGGCCACAGCGTGGAGTTGACCGTCGCCTCGGTGAGCCCATAGGCGCAGATCAGGTCGGCCGTGGCGCCGAACCGCTCGAAGAGGTCCGGCGGTACGGTCTCGGTACCCACCAGGACGGTCGAGCCCTCGGGGAGCTCGCAGCCGGGCGGCAGCGCCGACACCAGCGACGGCGGCAGGATCATGTGGGTGATCCGCTGGTCGGCGAGGAAGTCGGTGAGCGCCGGACCGGCGACCCGCGCCTCGTCGGTGATGAGGACGAGCCGGCCGCCGTGGCACAGGGCCATCGACAGCTCGAACGCGAAGACGTCGAAGCCGATGGAGGCGAACTGCAGGACGCGGCTGTCGGATCGCAGCCCCATCCGGTCGACGGCGGTGGCGACCAGGCTGGAGATGCCCTCGTGGGGCACGACCACGCCCTTGGGCCGGCCGGTGGAGCCGGAGGTGTAGATCACGTACGCGGCCTGGTCCAGTGCGGCCGGCTCCGCGTCGACGGGTGCGTCGGACAGCGTGTCCAGTGCGGTGACCGTGTCCGGGGCGTCGAGCAGGACCACGGGGACGCCCGCCGCGTCGGGGATCTTCCCGGCGACCGGCTCGGTGCCGACCACGAGGGCGGCGCGCGAGTCCTCGATCATGTACGCGAGGCGGTCGGCCGGATGGACCAGGTCGAGCGGGAGGAACGCGGCGCCCAGCTTGAGCGTGGCGAGGACCGTGGCGACCATGTCCACGGAGCGGGGCACGGCCACGCCGACCACGCTCTCGGCGCCCGCGCCGTGCGCGGCGAGCAGCCGGGCGATGCGGTTGGCACGGGCGTCGAGCTGCGCGTACGTCACCGAGCGGGCGCGCTCGGCTACGGCGACGGCGTCCGGCCGCTCGGCGAGCCGCTGGGCGAACAGCGCCGGCAACGTCTTCTCCTCGACCTCGCGTGGTGTGCCGTTGAAGCCCTCGACGACCAGCTGCCGCTCGTCGGGGGTGAGGATCTCCGCCTGGGACAGGGGGCGGCCGGGGGCGGCGACGAGGGCCGCGACGAGCCGGCCGAGCCGGTCGCCGAGCCGCTCGGCGGTCTCCTGGTCGAAGAGCTCGGTGGCGTACTCCAGACGGCAGTTCAGGGAGCCGGCGCCGCCGTCGGCGGGGGTGTGCTCGGTGAAGCTGAACACGAGGTCGAACTTGGCGGTGCGGGTCGCGAAGGGTACGTACTCCACTGCGAGGCCGGGGAGTTCCAGCTCGTCGCCGCCGCGGGCGTGGTAGCCGACCATCACCTGGAAGAGCGGGTTGCGGGAGAGGGAGCGGGTCGGGTTGAGCTTCTCGACGACGGCCTCGAAGGGCACGTCGGCGTGGGAGAAGGCGGCGAGGTCGGTCTCACGGACCCGGGTGAGCAGTTCGGTGAAGCTGGGGTCGCCGCTGAGGTCGGTGCGCAGCACGAGCGTGTTGACGAAGAAGCCGACCAGGTCGTCCAGCGCCTCGTCGCTCCGGCCCGCGATGGGCGAGCCGAGGGGGATGTCGTGCCCCGCGCCCATGCGGTGCAGCAGGGCGGCCACGGCCGCGTGCACCACCATGAACATGCTGGCGCCGGTCTCCCGGGCGAGCCGCTTGAGCCCGTCGTGGACCTCCGCGTCGAAGGCCAGGTCCAGCTCGGCGCCGGTGAACGCCGGGCGGGCGGGCCTGGGCCGGTCGGTGGGCAGCTCCAGCTCCTCGGGGGCGCCTTCCAGTGCCGTGTGCCAGTACTCCAGCTGGCGTGCGGCCAGGCTTTCGGGGTCGGCCGGTTCGCCGAGCAGCCGCTGCTGCCACAGCGCGTAGTCGGCGTACTGCACGGGCAGCGGCGCCAGGTCGGGGGCCGTGCCACCGAGGCGGGCCGCGTAGGCGGCCGCCAGGTCCCGCAGGAACGGCCGGTCGGACCATTCGTCGGTGGTGATGTGGTGCAGCAGCATCACGATGACGTGATCCTCGGGGGCCAGTTCCACGATCGTGGCCCGCAGCGGGAGTTCGGCGGCGAGGTCGAAGGGGCGGTTGACGGCCGCGTCGACGATGCCGGGCAGCTCGTCCTCGGTGGCCGTGACGCGCTCCACCACGGGGCATGCCTGCTCGGCGGGGAGGACGCGCTGGTAGGTCTGGCCGTCGGCCGCCGTGAAGAAGACCGTGCGCAGCGCTTCGTGACGGGCCGTCACATCGGCGAGCGCGGCGCTCCACGCCTCGATGTCGAGGGCGCCGTGCGCCCGCATGACCAGCGGGAAGTTGTACGCGGCCGAGGTGCACTCGATCTGCTGGATGACCCACAGCCGCTGCTGGGCGTGGGACAGCGGCAGTTCGCCGGGCCGTTCGCCGGCCGTGAGGGCGGGGCGGGCCGCGCCCTGGGCGCGGGAGACCCGCTCGGCCAGCTCGGCGACGGTGGGCGCCTCGAACAGGTCCCGGATGGCGAGCTCGGTGTCGAGCGCCGTACGGGCCCGGCTGACGAGGCGGGTGGCCAGCAGTGAGTGGCCGCCCAGTTCGAAGAAGTCGCTGTCGATGCCGACGCTGCCTTCGGGCAGGCCGAGCGCCTCGGCGAAGAGGGCGCAGAGCGTCTCCTCGCGCGGGGTGCGTGGCGCGCGGCTGGTCCCGGCGCCGGCGAAGTCCGGGGCCGGCAGGGCCTTGACGTCGAGCTTGCCGTTGACGGTCAGCGGCAGGGTCGCGACGGTGACGAGCGCGGAGGGGACCATGTAGTCGGGCAGGCCGGCCTTGAGGTGGTCGCGCAGGCGCTGGGTCAGCGCCTCGCCCGGCTCGGCGCCCTCCTCCGGTACGACGTAGCCGACCAGGCGCTTGGTGCCGGTGGCCTCGTTCACCACGACGGCGGCGTGCGCGACGGAGGGGTGTGCCGACAGGGCCGTGGAGATCTCACCCAGTTCGATGCGGTAGCCGCGGATCTTCACCTGGTCGTCGGTACGGCCGAGGAAGTCGAGCAGGCCGTCGGGGCGCTGCCGTACGAGGTCGCCGGTGCGGTACATCCGCTCTCCGGGGGCGCCGAACGGGTCGGCGACGAACCGCTCGGCGGTCAGCCCTGGCCGGTCGTGGTAGCCGCGGGCGAGGCCGGTGCCGGCGATGTACAGCTCGCCGGGGCAGCCGGGCGGGACGGGCCGGAGCATCGTGTCGAGGACGTAGGCGCGGGTGTTGCGGATGGGGACGCCGACGGTGGAGGTGGCGCTGTCGGCGGTGGAGCCGCCGAGGGTGTTGATCGTGTACTCGGTCGGGCCGTACAGGTTGTATCCGTACGTGCCCTCGGTGCGGCGCAGCCGGTCCCAGACGGTGTCGGGGACGGCCTCGCCGCCCAGCAGGACCAGCGCCGGCCGGTGCTTGCCGGCGGTCTCGTCCTGGTCGAGCAGCCCTTCCTCGATGAGGAGCTGGGCGTAGGTCGGGGTCACGTTGACCACGTCGACGCGGTGGGCGTCGCAGTAGGCGACCAGCGCCTCGGCGTCGCGGCGCAGTTCCTCGTCGCAGACGTGGACCTCGTGGCCCTCGACGAGCCAGAGCAGCTCCTCCCAGGACATGTCGAAGGCGAAGGAGACGGTGTGCGCGATGCGCAGCCGTCGTCCGCCCGCGGAGGCGATGGCCGGGTCGAAGATCTCCTTCTGGTGGTTGAGCTGCATGTTCGTCAGGCCCCGGTAGGGGGTGACGACGCCCTTGGGCCGGCCGGTCGAGCCGGAGGTGTAGATGACGTACGCCGGGTACTCCAGACGGTCCGGTACGTCGTGCGTGAACCCGGGCCGTTCGGCGTCGGTGATCTCACCGTCCGGCAGCGCGGCCAGCTCGGCGGCGACAGCCTCGTCGTCCAGGAGGAGTTCGGGCGCGGCGGGTCCGGCGTCCCCGCGCAGGGCGGGGGCGACGGCGGTGGTGGAAACCAGGCACAGCGGGCCGGTGTCCTCCACCATGAGGCGCAGCCGGTCGGCGGGGTGGTCGAGGTCCAGCGGCAGGTAGGCGGCGCCGGCCCGCAGGACGGCGAAGAGTGCGGCGACCATGTCGATGGAGCGCGGCAGGGCGAGCGCGACGACCTTCTCCGGGCCGGCGCCCCGGGCGAGCAGGAGCCGGGCGAGCCGGTTGATGTGCGCGTCCAGTTCGGCGTACGTGAGGGCGCGCTCGCCGAAGACCAGCGCCACCGCGTCCGGGGTGCGGGCGACCTGGGCCGCGAGCATGTCGGCGACGGTCTCGTTCGGTACGGGCTCGCGGCTGGCCGCCCAGGCGGAGACGAGGGCGGCGCGCTCGGCCGGCAGCAGCAGGTCGACGTCGGCGGTGCGGGCCGAGTCGGGGGCCTGTGCGAGGGCTTCGCCGAGCCGGTCGAGGACGGCCGTGAAGCGGGTGAGGATCGTGGTCGCGTGGTCGGCGTCGAACAGGTCGGGCCTGGCGGCGAGGGTGACGCGCAGCCGGGTCTCGGGCGTGACGATCAGCGTGAGCGGGAAGTGGGTGCCGTCCACGTTGGAGACGGCGGTGATGCCGTGCCGCTGCCGCAGCTCGGCGGCACGGTCCTCGCCGTCGGCCGAGCGGAGCACGAAGAGGGTGTCGAAGAGGCGGCGGTGGCCCGTCGCCTGCTGGAGGGTGCCGAGGCCCACGTACTCGTACGGCATGACGGCGGCCCGCTCGGACTGCATCCGCCGCAGCAGGTCGAGCAGGGGCTCGTCGGGGGTGAAGGCGACCCGGGCGGGGATGGTGTTGAGGAACATGCCGATGATGCCGGCCACGTTCGGTACGTCGGCGGGCCGTCCGGCGACCGCGGTGCCGAAGGCGATGTCGTCGCGGCCGGTCGTCGCCGAGAGCACCAGACCCCATGCCGCGTTCAGGACGGTGTTCAGGGTGAGGCCGTGCCGCCGGGCGAGGGTGCGCAGCCGGTCGCTGCTCTCCTCGGTCAGTACGGCGTCGAAGTCCGCAGGGATCACCGGGCCGCTGTCGCGGCCGGACGGCGCGACCAGGGTCGGCTCGTCGTAGCCGGCGAGCACCCGGCGCCAGGCGTCGAGGGCCACCTCGCTGTCCTGGTCGTCCAGCCAGGCCAGGTAGTCGCGGTACGAGCCGGGGGCAGGCAGCCCGGTGGCGTCGCCGGACCGCTCGTAGAGCGTGAACAGCTCCTCCAGGAACAGCCACGCGGACCAGCCGTCCCACAGGATGAGGTGGTGGGTGACGACCAGGCGGTCCCGGCCGTCGCCGAGCCGGATCAGGAGCAGCCGGCACAGCGGGGGCGAGGTCAGGTCGAAGCGCCGGCGCCGGTCGGTGGCGAGCAGTTCCTCGGTCCGGGCCCGCTGCTCGTCGGCGGGCAGGCCGGACAGGTCCGCCTCGACGAGCGGGATCTCGGCGCCGTCCGCGATGAACTGCACCGGGCGGGGCAGGCCGTCGCCGGCGAATCCGGCCCGCAGGCTGGTGTTGCGTTCAAGGAGCGCCCGGCAGGCGGCGCGCAGCCGGCCTGCGTCGACGCGGTGGTCGAAGTCGAGGGTCTCCTGGGAGAGGTAGACGTCGAGGGCGTCGCCGGCGTCGTAGGTGGCGTGGAAGTACATGCCCTCCTGGAGCGGGGAGAGCGGCCAGATGTCCGCGACGGGGAGTCCGGCGGCGGCTTCGACGCGGGCGGTCTCCTCCGGGGTGAGGTCGAGGCCGCCGAGCGGCCGGGGGGCCGGCGGCTCCTCGGGGGCGGCGGCGGTCAGCTGGTCGAGGAGTGCGCGCAGGGCGGGGTCGACGGCCGCGCCGGACAGGGCCTGCTGGGCCAGTACGGCCTGCAGGGCGGCCGCGGCCTGGCCGGCGTCGGCCGCGGAGACGGTCACCGCGTCCGTGGGAGGTGCGGGCTCGGGTGCGGCGTCCGGCGCGGCGGCGGCGAGCGCCGCCGGGGTCCGGTGCTGGAACACGTCACGCGGGCTGATGGTCAATCCACTCTCCCGGGCCCTGGTGGCGACGGCGATCGAGGTGAGGCTGTCGCCACCGAGGACGAAGAAGTCGTCGTCGGCGCCGATCCCCTGGACGCCGAGCACATCGGTGAATATCTGGCACAGGGCGCTCTCCCGCTCGTTGCGGGGCGCCCGCCCGCCGGCCCTGGGGGTGATCTCGGGCGACGGCAGGGCGTTCTGGTCGAGCTTGCCGCTGGGGGTCAGCGGCAGCTCGTCCAGCGTCACCAAGGCGCTGGGCACCATGGTCGCGGGGAGCGCTTCGGCGAGCGCGGCGCGCAGCGCCTCGGAGTCGGGGGTACGGGTGCCGGGGGCCGGGACGGCGTAGCCGACGAGCGCGCCGTCGCGGACGACGACGACGGCGCGGGCGACGCCCGGCAGCGCGGCCAGCGCGGCCTCGATCTCGCCCAGTTCGATGCGGTTGCCGCGGATCTTGACCTGGCGGTCGGTGCGGCCGAGGTACTCGACGGCGCCGTCGGCACGGCGGCGCACCAGGTCGCCGGTGCGGTACATCCGCGTGCCGGGCTCGCCGAACGGGTCGGCGACGAACCGCTCGGCGGTCAGGCCGGGCCGGTCGTGGTAGCCGCGTGCCAGCTGGACACCGGCGAGATACAGCTCGCCGGGGACGCCGTCGGGCACGGGGCGCAGGTACGGGTCGAGCACGTGCAGGCGGGTGTTCCAGACGGGCCGGCCGATGGGGACGGCGAGTTCGCTGCCGCCGTCGTAGGGGTGGTGGGTCACGTCCACGGCTGCCTCGGTGGGGCCGTAGAGGTTGTGCAGGGGTACGGGGGCGCCTGCGGAGCGGGAGGTCAGCTCCCACCAGCGCCGGGCCTCGGCACCGGTGAGCGCCTCGCCGCTGCAGAACACCCGCCGCAGGCTCGCCGCCCAGTCGGGGGTGGCTGTGGCGCTCTCCATGACCTGGGTGAAGGCGGCCAGCATCGACGGGACGAAGTGCATCGTCGTGATCCGCCGGGCGCGGACGAGTTCGGCGAGGTAGGCCGGGTCGCGGTGGCCGTCGGGGCGGGCGAGGACGACGGTGGCGCCCTGGTTGAGCGCCCAGAAGAACTCCCACACGGAGACGTCGAAGCTGGACGGGGTCTTCTGGAGCACCCGGTCGTCGGGGTCGAGCCGGTACTCCCCCTGCATCCAGGCGAGCCGGTTGACGATGGCCCGGTGGGTGACGGCGACGCCCTTGGGGCGGCCGGTGGAGCCGGAGGTGTAGATCAGGTAGGCGGGGTGGTCGGGTCCGGCCGGCCGCCCGGGCGTGTCGGGGAGGCCGTCCTCCTGGTCCGCCCGGCCCAGCACGAGCCGGTCGAGGCCCTCCACGCGGGGCAGCCGTTCGGCGGCCTCGGCGGTGGTCACGACGGTACGGGCGCCCGAGTCGCCGAGCATGAAGGCGATGCGGTCGGCGGGGTAGTCCAGGTCGACGGGGAGGTAGGCGGCGCCGGACTTCAGGACGCCGAGGAGGGCGACCATCAGCTCGGCCGAGCGGGGCACGGCGACCGCCACGTAACTCTCCGGCCCGGCTCCGCGTGCCCGCAGCCGCCGGGCGAGCGCCTCGGCCCGCCGGTCGAGTTCGGCGTACGTGAGCGTGGTGTCCTCGAAGACGACGGCGGTGCCGTCCGGGGTACGGGCGGCCTGCGCGGTGATCAGGGTGGCGAGGGTGGCGTCGGGCACGGGGTGGGCGGTGGCGTTCCGCTCGGTGAGGTGTTCGTGTTCCCGGCCCGTGAGCAGGCCGGTGCGGGCGACCGTGCGGTCGGGCTCCGTCATCAGGGTACGCAGCAGCGCCGTGAACCGGTTGGCGAGGACGGCCGTGGTCACCTGGTCGATGCGGGCCGCGTCGTGCTTGAACCGCAGCAGCAGGCCGTCGCCCGGCTCGACGACGAGCGCGAGGGGGTAGTGCACGGCGTCGGAGACCTCGGCGCCGGTGATGCGCAGTGCGCCCGGCTGCTGCCCGGCCGACAGGTCGCCGGTCGGATAGTTCTCGAACACGACGAGGGTGTCGAAGAGTTCACCGCCGCCCGCGGTCCGCTGGATGTCCGCGAGGCCGAGGTGCTGGTGGTCCAGGAGCGCCGTGTGCTCGTCCTGGACGCGGCGCAGCAGGTCGGTGAGGGTCTCGTCGGGGCGCAGGGTCACCCGGGCGGGGACGGTGTTGATGAACAGGCCGACGGCGTTGTCAAGGCCGGCGACTTCTGTGGTGCGGCCGGAGACGGTGGTGCCGAAGACGACGTCGCCGCTGCCGGTGAGCGCGCCGAGGAGCAGGCCCCAGGTGCCGTGCACGACGGTGCTGAGGGTGAGGCCGTGGGTCCGCGCGTAGGCGGTCAGTTCGGCGGTGAAGTCGTCGGGCAGCCGGGTGTCGACGTGCTCGGGCCTGGGCGGTGTCTGCGTGCCTTCCGTCGCCGGGGAGAGGGCGGGCAGCCGGGTCGGGCCGTCCACACCGGCGAGGGCCTGCCGCCATGCCTCCCGGGCGGCGTCCTTGTCCCGGGCGGCGAGCCAGGACAGGTAGGGGTGGGGGGCGGCCGGCTCGGGCAGGGGGTCGCCCTGGTAGGCGGCGGCGAGTTCGCGCAGCAGGACGGAGACGGACCAGCCGTCGGCGATGATGTGGTGGAGGGTGAGCAGGAGCCGGTGGCGCCGTCCGTCGCGGATCAGGGTGGCGCGCAGCAGCGGCGGCCGCTCCAGGTCGAACCGCTCGTCGCGGTCGGCGGCGAGGAGGTCGTCGATCCCGGTCTCGGAGGTGTCTGCCTGCCGCCAGGGAAGGGTCACGCGGTCGGCGAGGCGTTGGACGACCTGGCCGCCGGGCAGCTGGCGGAAGGACGCGCGCAGCAGGGCGTGCCGGTCCAGGAGCTGCTGCAGGGCCCGGCGCAGCCGCTCGGGGTCGACATGGCCGTCCAGGTCGAGGAGTTCCTGCACGACGTAGAGGTCGGCCGCCTGCGCGTCGAACTCCGCGTGGAAGAAGAAACCTTCCTGGAGCGGGGAGACGGGCAGGGCGTCCTCGTCCAGTGCGACCGGGGCCACCGCGGCCGGGCCTGCCACCTCGCCCGCGGCCCGGGCGAGCGCCGCCACCGTACGGAGCCGGAAGACCTCACGCGGGCTGATCGTCAGCCCGGCCTCGCGGGCCCGGTTCACCAGCTGGATGGCGACGATGCTGTCGCCGCCCAGCTCGAAGAAGCTGTCGTGGACACCGACCGACGGCAGACCGAGGACGTCCGCGAAGAGCGCGGCGAGCCGGGTCTCCGCCGGGGTGGTGGGTGCGTCGGCCCCGCCGACGGCCGTCCAGCGCGGCTCCGGCAGGGCGCGGCTGTCGAGCTTTCCGTTGGGGGTCAGCGGCAGCGGCCCGTCGAGGACGACGACGGCGGACGGCACCATGTGCTCCGGCAAGGTGTCCGCGACCCGGGCGCGGGCGGCCGTCACGGCGGCCTCGGTGTCCGCCAGCTCACCGTCGCCGACCAGGTAGGCCACCAGCCGCTTGACGCCGCGGTGGTCGTCGCGGACGAGGACGGCGGCCTGGGCGATGCCCGGGCAGGCCATGAACGCGCTCTCGATCTCGCCCGGTTCGATGCGGTGGCCGCGGATCTTGACCTGGCCGTCGGCCCGGCCGAGGAATTCGAGGTTGCCGTCGGCGCCCCAGCGGACCCGGTCTCCGGTGCGGTACATACGGGTGCCCGGCTCGCCGTACGGGTCGGCGACGAACCGCTCCGAGGTGAGCCCCGGCCGGCCCAGGTAGCCGCGGGCGAGGCCCCGCCCGGCGACGTACAGCTCGCCCTCGGCGCCGACGGGGACGGGGCGCAGGGCCGTGTCGAGGACGTAGGCGCGGGTGTTGGGGTCCGGGCGGCCGATGGGGGCGGGGCCGGGGCGGCCGGGGACGGCGGGCCACAGCGTGGAGTTGACACTGGCTTCGGTGAGGCCGTAGGCGACGACGACCTTGACCCGTCCGGCCCAGCGGGCGATGAGCTCGCTGGGCACGGCTTCGGTGCCGACGACGAGGACGGCGCCGTCGGGCAGTTCGCACTCGGGGGGCAGCGCGGAGACGAGGGACGGCGGCAGGATCATGTGCGTGGCGCGGTGCCGCGCGATGTAGTCGGTGAGGGCGGGGCCGGCGACGCGGCGCTCGGCGGGCACGACGATGACGCGGCCGCCGACGCAGAGCGACATGATCAGGTCCCAGACCGTCACGTCGAAGCCCACGGAGGCGAACTGCACGACGCGGCTGTCTGCGGTGATGCCGATCCGGTCGGTGGCGGTGGCGATGAGGCTGCCGACGCCGTCGTGGGGGACGACGACGCCCTTGGGGCGGCCCGTCGAGCCGGAGGTGTAGATGACGTACGCCGCCTGGTCCAGGGCGACCGGCACTCCGAGGTCGGTGTCGTCGAGGGTCGCGCCGCTGCCGGCGGTGGCCGGGTCGTCGAGCAGGAGGTGGGTGACGCCCGGTGCCTGCGGGAGTTCGCCGGCGAGCTCCCGCACGGTGATGACGGTCCGCGCCCCGGCGTCGGACAGCATGTAGGCGATCCGGTCCTGGGGGTGGTCGGCGTCGAGCGGGAGGTAGGCGGCGCCCGCCTTCATCACCGCGAGCAGCGAGACGACGAGCTCCGGGGAGCGCGGCAGGGCGACGGCGACGACGTCCTCGGCGCGTACGCCGCGGGAGACGAGGAGGCGGGCGAGCCGGTTGGCGGCGGCGTTCAGCTCCGCGTACGTCAGCTCACGCTCCTCGTGCACGAGTGCGACGGCGTCGGGTGAGCGGCGTACCTGTGCTTCGAAGGCGGCGGGCCAGGACAGTTCGGGCACCTCGCGCGGGGACACGCCGAACTCGTCGAGCAGGCGGGCGCGTTCGGGACCGGAGGTGAGTTCGATGTGGCCGACGGGCCGGTCCGAATGCTCGGTGAGGGCGTGCAGCAGGGCGAGGAAGCGGCGTTCGTGGGCGCGCAGCGTCTCCTCGTCGCAGACGGCCGCGTCGGCGTCGAGGTGCAGGGTGACACCGCCGCCGCGGATCTCGCCGAAGCTGAAGGCCAGGTCGCTGACGGGTCCGAGCCATTCGGGCCGGAGTTCGGCCTGGTGGTCGGCGAAGCGCAGGTCCTCGGCGCGGGGCAGGATGTTGACGGTGGGGCCGACGAGCTCCGGGACGCCGTCGACGAGGCCAAGGTCCTTGGCCATCTCCTCGGCGCGGTGGCGGCCGTGGGCGACGGCGTCGGCGACCGCGTCGTGCACCTCGGCGACGAGCGCGGCCCCGGTCGTGCCGGGTCCGACGGTCAGCCGCAGCGGGACGATGTTGGAGACCATGCCGGGGACGGCCGCCGAGACGTCGTCCTGGCGGGCGGCCAGCGGCAGGCCGAGTACGAGGTCCTGCTCACCGCCCGCCCGGTGCAGGTAGGCGGCGACGGCCGCGATCAGGACGCGGGAGGTCCGGGTGCCGGCGCGGTCGGCGGCGGCGCGGAGCCGGCCGGTGTCCTCGGCGGAGAGTTCGACCGAGCGCCGCAGGCGCCGTGCCATGAGGGACGGGGTGCGCTCGACGAGGCGTGCGGGCTCTGTGCGGCCGGCCATGCGCGCGCGCCACCAGGCCCTGTCCGCCGCGTGGCTCTCCGAGGCCTGGTGGGCGAGGTCTGCCTCCACCAGGCGGGAGAGGGACCAGTCCGGGCGGGCGGGGGCCTTCTCGCCGAGGGTGTAGATCTCGCCGGCCCGGCGGGTGACGAGCGCGACGCCCATGCCGTCGAGGACGATGTGGTGGTACCGCTGGTACCACCAGACACGGTCGTCCGCGAGCCGCAGCAGGGCCTGGGCGAACATCGGGTCGTGGGCCAGGTCGACGGGCCGGTCCCGGTCCGCGGCCATCCAGTCGGCGGCCGCGTCCTGGGGGGACGGGGCGCCGCGCAGGTCGACGACGGGCACGTCGACGGTGACGGGGACGGGTGTCTGGCGCGGTCCGCTCTCCCCCGGCGTGATGCGCACATGGAGGCACTCGGCTTCCCCGACGGCCTGCCGCACGGCGGCGGCGAGCCGGTCGAGGTCGACGGCGCCACGCAGGTCCAGGGCGAAGACGATGTTGTAGGCGGAGCTGTCCGGCTCGAGCTGCTGGGCCAGCCAGATGCCGGTTTGCCCACCCGTCACGGGCAGCCCGGGTGCGGGTGTCCGGTCCGACTCGACGTCAAACATCGTACGTATGGCCTTTCCCTGGTGGTGCGGCGGTGATGGGGCGGGGCCGACAACCGGCTGCGGGGGAGGACTTCCGGCGGCGGCGTGCCGGCCGCCCCGGCACGCCGTCGGACGGCGTCGTCCTCCCCCGCCCCGCGTCAGCGGTGTGGTGTTACTTGATGGCCGTCAGCAGCGGCTCGATCTCGTCGATCGCGTAGGGAATCGACAGGACCGTGTTGAAGGAGAACGCCGCGCCGATGTCCGGGTCCTGGTACGGCACGAAGAGGTCGCGCTTCTCCTGGTGGACCTTGAGGTTCTTGTAGAGCGGCTCGGCCTTGATCCGGTTGTTGGCGTCGGTGCTGGAGGTGACCCACACGACCCGGTCGACGTCGAGCACGTTCAGCTTCTCGGCGCTGAGTTCGGCGACGTTCCAGCCCGGCTTGGCCAGGGTGTCGATCTCGGGCTTCAGCTTGAAGCCGAGCTCGGAGAAGAAGATGGACTTGGGGTCGGTCTTGGTGAACGCCGAGTACTTCCCCGCCTCGAAGCTGTCGGCGACGGCGAGGGTCTTCTGGGCGAACTGGGGGTTCTTGTCGCGGGCGGCCTTGAAGCGGGCGTCGATGCCGGCGATCAGCTTCTCGGTCTCGGCGTCCTTGCCCAGGGACTTGCCGATCTGACGGGTCATGACCTGCCAGGAGGCGCCGTAGTCGGGCAGCCCCTTGGGCTGGGCGACGACCTTGGTGAACTTGGAGAGGGTGTCGTACTGCTCCTTCTTCATGCCCGAGTACTGGGCGATCACGAGGTCCGGCTTCAGCGCCGCGATCTTCTCGATGTTGTACTCGTCACGCTCACCGACGATCTGCGGCTTGGCCGACCCCCACTTGTCCTTGGTCCAGGGCCACTTGCCGTACGGCTGCTCCTTGAACCAGTCGACCGCTCCGACCGGCTTCACACCGAGCGCGAGCACGGCGTCCTGGTCCGAGAGCCCCAGCGTGACGACCCGCTTCGGCTCCTTGTCGATCGTCGTGGAGCCGTACTTGTGCTCCACCGTCACCGAGAAGGCGGCCGACGACGAGCCGGAGCCCCCCTCACCCGACGACTTCGACTCCTTCTTCTCGCCGCCGCCCCCACAGGCGGCCAGAGTGAGCGCGGCGACGGCTGCGACAGCCACGCGTGGGACTTGCCTGATGAACCGCGTCAGAGCGGGGCGCGTACCAGTGGACACGGGTGTTCCTTTCACGGGGATTTCACGGTGCGTGCCACGGCCGCCGTGCACGACGGCGCTGCCTGGGGCCGGGCGAGTGGGGGGCTGGCCAGGGGGACCCTGGGGGCTTGGAGGCTCTCTGGAGGAGGCTCGCTGGCGGAGGCTCTCTAGCGGACGGAGCCGATGCCGTCGGCGACGGGGCGGGATGCGCCCTGGACGCGGCCCAGCCCCCGGTCGAGCACCGATTGCAGGATCTCGCCGACCCTGATCGCGGTGTTGGAGAGCAGCGACGAGGTGATGCCGTGGGTGTGCTCGGTGCCGCCCTGGAGGTAGATGCCGCAGCGCAGGCCGGCGTCGGTCATGACGCGGTAGTCCCGTTCGACCCGCACACGGCCCTGCCCGTCGCGGTGGCAGCGGTCCCCCAGCTCGCCCAGGAGGCCGAGCGGATCGGCCGGGCTGTAGCCGGTGGCGAGGACCACGACGTCGGCGTCCAGCTCCTTCTCCTCTCCGGTGACCAGGGAGGTGACGGTGGCGCGGACCTTGTCCTCGGTCTCGGTGACACCGGTGAGCCGCGAGACGTTGAGGAAGCGCAGCCGCTCGGTGCCGAGGACCTTCTCCTGGTACGCCTGGCGGTAGAGGTCGTCGATCAGGTCGATGTCCACCACGGAGTAGTTGGTGTTGCCGTGATAGTCCATCAGCCTGCGCTTGATGTCGTCGGGGGCCGTGAAGTACTCGTCGACGGCCGCCGGATCGAAGATGCGGTTGGCGAAGCTGCTGTCGTCGGCGGGGCTGTAGCCGTACCGGGAGAAGACGGCGCAGACCTCCGCGCCGGGGAAACGGCGGTGCAGATAGGCCACGTTCTCGGCGGCGCTCTGGCCGGCGCCGACCACGATGAAGCGCTCGGGTTCGGCGCCTTGCAGGCCTTCCACCTTCGCGAGCAGGTCGGAGTTGTGCCAGACCCGGTCCGTACGCTCCACGCCCTCCGGCATGAGGGGGCGCAGCCCGGTGCCGATGACCAGGTTCCGGGCACGGTGGACCACCGTCTCGGACCCTGAACGGGCCGTCACATCAACGTATTCCACCACCCCGTCGCGTACGACGGGCTCGACGGCGACGACTTCGTGGCCGTAGGAGACCATGTCGTCGACCTTCGCCGCCGCCCACTCGAAGTAGTCGTGGAACTCGACCCGGAGCGGGAAGAGGTTCTTGTGGTTGACGAAGTCGATCAGCCGGCCCTTGCTCTGCAGGTAGCGCAGGAAGGTGTACTCGCTGGACGGGTTACGGAGCGTCACCAGGTCTTTGAGGAAGGAGACTTGCATCGTCGCGTCGTCGATCAGCATGCCGCGGTGCCAGCCGAAGCCGGACTGACGCTCGAAGAAGTGGGCGGTGACCGCTTCCTGCCTTCCGACGCGCGCGTTGTGCTCGCTGAGCGCGATCGCCATGGCCACATTGGACGGTCCGAAACCGATGCCTATGAGGTCGTGGATCAAAGGTGCGTCGCCAGGAAGAGCCTGTGACATGTCACTCCCATCGTGCGGGACAGCCACCTGTCAGGCGTGGCTGAAAAGAACAGGACACCGAGCCGCCGTTACCGCCAAGCAGCCGAACTTAGGTAAAGCTAACCTGACCTGCACCAACCTGTCGACCGGGCAAATCGGACATGCGCCAGACCTTCGGCCCTGAACAGGCTTGAAAGTAGAGCCCATTGCATCGTTAGGTAAGGCTTGCTTTACTTGGCGCGGTCATTCGCTCTTCTGAGGAGGAACCCCATGCGGGTCGTCATGTTCGGTTACCAGACCTGGGGTCACCGCACCCTGCAAGCCCTCCTGGACTCCGAGCACGACGTGGTGACGGTCGTGACGCACCCCAAGAGCGAGCACGCCTACGAGAAGATCTGGAGCGACTCGGTCGCCGACCTCGCCGAGGAGCACGGCGTCCCCGTCATCATCCGCAACCGCCCTGACGACGAAGAGCTGTTCGACCTCCTGAAGGCGGCCGACCCGGACATCATCGTGGCCAACAACTGGCGCACCTGGATCCCGCCGCACATCTACTCGCTGCCCCGCCACGGCACGCTGAACATCCACGACTCGCTCCTGCCCAAGTACGCCGGCTTCTCGCCGATCATCTGGGCCCTCATCAACGGCGAGCAGGAAGTGGGCGTCACGGCCCACATGATGGACGAGGTGCTCGACGCGGGCGACATCGTGGACCAGCGGGCGGTCCCCGTGGGCCCGAAGGACACGGCCACCGACCTGTTCCACAAGACCGTCGACCTCATCGCCCCGGTCACCGTCGGCGCGCTCGCCCGGATCGCCGTCGGCGAGACCGAGTTCACCAAGCAGGACCGCGCGCAGGCCAGCTTCTTCCACAAGCGGTCCGAGGAAGACATCCGGATCAACTGGGACTGGCCGGCCGACGTCCTGGAGCGCCTGGTCCGCGCCCAGTCCGCGCCGTACCCGAGCGCCTTCACCTTCCACCGGGGCAAGCGCCTGGAGATCCTGGCCGCCACCGTGTCCGAGGGACGGTACGGAGGCACGCCCGGCCGCATCTTCTACCGTGAGGGCGAGGGCGTGGTCATCGTCGCGGGCGCCGACGCCCGCACCGGCCGCAACCACGGCCTGGCCATCACCCGGGTACGCACCGAGGACGGCCACGAGCTGCCCGCGACCGAGTACTTCACCTCCATGGGCGGCTACCTCACCAGCCGCGCCTGACAGCCGGGACATTCGAACTCCGGCGTCCCCCGGACGGTCCTGGGGGACGCCGGCACACTTGGAAAATGACTAGGTTAGGTTCACCTAACTCGCACGGGGAGCAAAGAGAACAGTGGAAGAGTCCGTCATCTCCGGTACGGCGCACGACGCTTCGGGAACGAGGTTCGCGTTATTCGGCATATCGAGCATGCCCACCGACTGGGCACAGGTCTTCCGGACGCTGGCGAGCGCCGACCTGACCATCGATGCCCTCACGGGCGGCCCCCCTGATGACACCCCCGATCACGCCCCCGACACGAACGACGGTTCAGGCGCCAGGTCCTCCGGCCCGCCGTCCCTGAGCATGACACCGCCCAGCGTGCTCGACCTCAACGCCTATCTGATGTACGCGATCGGCAAGGGCGCCCGCCGCCGGCTCAGCGACCGGCTGACCGCGCACAACCTCCGGTTGTGGCACCTGACCGTGCTGGCGATGGTGGCCGATCTCGGCCCGCAGATGAAGACCGTCCTCGCCGCCCGCCTGGACATGAACGCCAGCGACCTGGTGAAGATCGTCAACGACCTGGTCAAGTCGGACCACCTCGCCTGCGACCGCGATCCGGAGGACCGGCGCCGGGTCGTCGTACGGCTGACACCGGCGGGCAGATCTTTCCTGGCCCACCTCAGCGCGGACATCACATCGACCGACGACGACATCCTGGCGCCCCTGAGCGCAGAGGAACGCGTCACGCTCGCCTCCCTCCTGCGCCGCGTCCACCGCCACCTCGAACCGGCCCCGGCCGGCGTGGCCGGTCCGTCAACCGGACGATGAGAAGGCCGGTTCAACAGGCACGGTCTGTCACCGACACGTTCAGACGCACGGTGCGGTAGTGGTTGACTATCGGCTCCGGTGCTTCGGTGATCGTCATGCAGTGAGCCGCGTCGGCGTCGTCGGCGGTGATCTCGTAGACGTGCGCGTCGTCCTCCACCTCCGACACGTCGACGCCGTACCGCGGGCCGGCACCGGTCCTCGCGATCGCGTCGCGTATCCGCGGGCCGTAGTCGACGTGAACGGTCCATTCGGTCTGGGACGTGGAGCTGTCGTCCAGCGTCCTGGCCGCCTGGTGCACCGCCTCCCGCAGCTCGTCTTCGCTCCACTCGGACGAAGACCGCATGGAGTACATCCCGCCGATGGCGAAGAGCACCGAGAGCACGATCAGCGCGAGTCCGGCCGGGTTGTTCGGGTTGTAGACGTAGCGGCTGGTGCCCCACTTGGAGCGCACGAAGACCGGCTCGTGGTTGTTGTCGGTGCTCACAGGCAGTTCCTCCCGATGTGCGAGGTGCGGCGGAGACACCTCTCGGCACGCCCATGCTGGCAGGGGGACACATGCGTTCGCATTGCTGTCCACCGGCAATCATTACGCTCTGTCAATTGCCTGGGAAGGCGCCGGCAGAGATCGTTTCCCACCCCGCCGGCGGCCGACGCCTCCCCCGCTGTCGGACTCACCTGGACACGAGCGGCGTGCCCAGGGCGAACACGTTGTCACAGGCATCACGGACGGTGTCGTCATGTGTGGCGATCACCACTGCACACCCGGCTCGGCTCATTTCCCGTAGCGAGTCCAGAACCATCGCGGTGTTGTCACGGTCCAGAGCGGCGGTCGGCTCGTCCGCGAGGACGAGCTTCGGCTGCTGGACGATGAGACGGGCGAGGGCCACACGCTGCGGCTCGCCACCGCTGAGGCGGTGGACCGTCTCCTTGTGCCGCCCAGCCAGCCCGACGCGCTGCAGTGCCTCCGCGAGGGCCGGGCTCGAATCCCTCCCACACGGGCTCGAGTCTCCACCCAACCCGGAACGGTTCACCTTCTTGTCCCGTAGCCGCCCGCATCGGTAACTCCCCGTCCCCACGTACGCGGTTGAACTCGGGGGCGTGCAGTCATCGGGCCTCGGCTTCCGGCCCCTTCAGAACGGTGCTCCGCTGCCGGGCGGCCACGCGGTCGATCAGGGTGAGCACGGGCGCTGTCAGCACCGTGGTGACCAGCGTCATGACCACGAGCATGGCGAACACGGTGGGCGTGATGATCCCCAGTCGCGGGCCGACGCCGAGCACCACGAGCTCGGTCAGCCCCCGGCAGTTCTCCCTCACCTTCGAGGTCTGGGACACGGACCAGGTCGCCAAGGATGCGAACTGGACGGGCGCGGACGCGGCAGTCAGTCGCATAGTGCCGGGATGATGCGCTGGCCGTACGCGTCGATCGTCGCCTCCCTCGCGTCGTGCATGTCGTAGACGGCGAACTGGTCGACCCCGAGGTCGCGCAGGGCCCGCAGCTTCTCGATGTGCGCCTCGGCCGGTCCCAGCAGGCAGAAGCGGTCGACGATCTGGTCCGGAACGAAGTCAGTGGACGGGTTCCCGGCGCGGCCGTGGTGTGAGTAGTCGTAGCCCTGCCGGCCCTTGATGTAAGTGGTCAACTCCTCCGGCACCCTCGACGAGTGCTCGCCGTACTTGGCGACGAGGTCGGCGACGTGGTTGCCGACCATGCCACCGAACCAGCGGCACTGGTCACGGGCGTGCGCCAGGGCCTCGGGCGAGTCGTCGGCCGTGACGTACGCGGGGGCGGCGACGCAAATGGTGAGGGCGCCGGGGTCGCGGCCGGCGTCGGCGGCGGCCTGCCGGACGGCCTTGACCATCCACTCGGTCAGGAACGGGTCCGCGAGCTGGAGGATGAACCCGTCGGCCTTCTGCCCAGCCAGGGCCAGGGTCTTCGGCCCGTAGGCGGCCATCCACACCGGGAGCTTGCCGTTCTTGATCCAGGGGATGCGGATCGGGTTGCCGTCGACCGTCGCCTCGCGGCCCTCCGCCAGCTCGCGGATGACGTCGATGGCCTCGCCCAGGCGGGCCAGGGTGTTGGGCTTGCGGCCGGCGACGCGCATCGCGGAGTCGCCACGCCCGATGCCGCACACGGTCCGGTTGCCGAACATGTCGTTGAGGGTGGCGAAGGTGGAGGCCGTCACCTCCCACGTACGCGTCCCCGGGTTCGTCACCATCGGACCCACGTGGAGCTTGGTGGTATTGGCCAGGATCTGGCTGTAGATGACGAAGGGCTCCTGCCACAGCACAGCGGAGTCGAAGGTCCAGCCGTAGCGGAAGCCGTTGCGCTCCGCCCTGCGCATCAGGCCGACGACCTGCGAGGCAGGCGGGTCGGTCTGCAGGACGAGTCCGAAGTCCACGCGGGACCTCCAAGTTCGAGTCGGTACGACGAGACCCCGGGCTACTCAGCCCAGGTACTGACAAAGACCGCGCGGCACGAACACCCCGCGCCCCGCGTGCCCCACGTACTTGCGCTGGTCGATGACGACCTCACCCCGCGAGAGAACGGTCTCTACCTGGCCGGTCACCGTCTTCCCCTCGTACGCCGAGTAGTCGACGTTCATGTGGTGCGTCTCCGCGGACAGCGTCTGCGTCGCGTGCGGGTCGTAGATCACCACATCGGCGTCAGCGCCGGGCGCGATCGTGCCCTTCTGCGGATACAGGCCGAACATCCTCGCCGGAGTCGCGCAGGCGATCTCGATCCAGCGGCGGCGGCTGATGTGCCCGTCGACGACCGCTTGGTGGAGGAGATCCATGCGGTTCTCCACACCCGGCAGACCGTTGGGGATCTTCGAGAAGTCGCCCCGGCCCAGGTCCTTCTGGCCGACGAAGCAAAACGGGCAGTGGTCGGTGGAGACCACCTGGAGGTCGTTCGTCCGCAGCCCCCGCCACAGGGCCGCCTGGTGCTCCTTCGGCCTCAGGGGCGTGCTGCACACGTACTTGGCGCCCTCGAAGTCCGGCTCCGCCAGGTTGTCCGTCGACAGGAACAGATACTGCGGGCAGGTCTCGCCGAAGACCGGCAGCCCCATGTCCCGGGCCGCCGCCAGTTCGGCCACCGCCTCCTGCGCCGACACGTGGACGACATACAGCGGCGCCCCGGCGACCCGGGCCAGCTGGATCGCCCGGTGCGTCGCCTCCGCCTCCAACAGCGCCTTGCGAACCTCCCCGTGATAGCGCGGATCGGTCTCACCCCGCGCCAGAGCCTGCTCCACCAGGACGTCGATCGCGATGCCGTTCTCCGCGTGCATCATGATCAGCCCACCGGCATCGCCGGCCACCTGCATCGCGCGGAGAATCTGGCCGTCGTCCGAGAAGAAGACCCCGGGATAGGCCATAAACAATTTGAACGAGGAAACGCCATGCTCGATGAGCTTCGGCATCTCCCGCAGCGTCGTCTCGTTCACGTCCGACATGATCACGTGGAACGCGTAGTCGATCGCACAGTTCCCGTCCGCCTTCTCCATCCAGGCATTCAGGCCGGCATGCAGCGACTCGCCTTTCACCTGCACCGCGAAATCGACGATCGTCGTCGTCCCGCCCCACGCCGCAGCCCTCGTCCCCGTCTCGAACGTGTCCGACGCGAACGTACCGCCGAACGGCAGCTCCATGTGGGTGTGCGCATCGACCCCACCCGGGATCACATACTTCTGCGACGCGTCGATCACCCGGTCCGCCGTCCACTCCTGCGTCTCCGGCGCCGCCAACGCCACCACCCGACCATGCTCGATCAGCACATCCGCGTGCAGCTCGTCCGCGGCCGTGATCACAAGACCACCGGTAATCAGAGTCCGAGTCATTTCCCAGCCCGCCCTTCATGCCGCTTCCCGCGCGCCTGCCGCGCCTCACGGCCTACTCCGCTAGAACACCCCCGGTCACGCGACCGAACGAAACCCTTGAAGGAGGTGATGCCCTCCTCGACGAGCAGGTCCATCTCCTTGAGCGACGACTCGTTGACGTCGGAGAGGATCACGTGGAAGCCGTAGTCGACGGGGCACTTGCCGTCCGCCTTCGCGCACCAGGCGTCGAGCCCTTCGCGTACCGAGTGGCCCACGCTCTGCACCGCGAAGTCGACGATGGTGGTGGTGCCGCCCCAGGCGGCGGCGATGGTGCCGGTCTCGAAGGTGTCGGAGGGGTAGGTGCCGCCGAAGGGCAGTTCCCTGTGGGTGTGGGCGTCGACGCCGCCCGGGATGACGTACTTGTCGGTGGCGTCGATGGTCCGCGCGGCCGTCCAGCTCTCGGCCACGTCGGAGCCGTGGGTGGCGAGCGCGGCGATGCGGCCGTCGTCGATCGGGCCGTCGGCGTGGATTTCGTCGGCGGCGGTGATCACGAGTCCGCCGCGGATGAGGGTACGGGTGGACATGGGTGACTCCCCTGTCGGATGGCGACTACACGGCGCGCAGGGCCTCTTCGAGGATCGCGGCGCCCTCCTCCGCCTCGGCGACGGTGAGGGTCAGGGGCGGGGCGATGCGCAGGGCGGTGGTGTGGTGTCCGCCGCCCTTGCCGATGAGGAGCCCGCCTTCGCGGGCGGCCTCCAGGACCGCGGCGGCCGCGTCGGGGTCGGGCACGTCGGTGCCCGGCCGGGTCAGCTCGACGCCGATCATCAGGCCCCGGCCGCGTACCTCCCGTACACCGTCCACACCCGCGGTGATGGCGCGCAGCCGCTCCATGAGCAGGCCGCCGACGCGGCGGGCGTTGCCCTGGAGGTCATGGTCCAGGAGGTACGTGAGGTTGGCGAGACCGGCCGCCATGGTGACCGGGGAGCCGCCGAAGGTGGAGATCGAGTTCGCGTCCAGGCAGTTCATGATCTCGGCGCGGGCCACGACGCCGCCGACGGACATGCCGTTGGCGATGCCCTTGGCGAAGGTGAGGATGTCGGGCGGGCCGTTCTCGGCGTGCGCCTGCCAGCCCCAGAAGTGGTCGCCGGTACGGCCCCAGCCGGTCTGCACCTCGTCGGCGATCCACAGGATGCCGTGCCGGTCGAGGACTTCGCGGAAGGCCGCGTAGAGCCCGTCGGGCGGTGAGGTGAAGCCGCCGACGCCCTGGACGGGTTCGGCGATCAGCGCGGCGATGTCGCGGGTGTGGCCGATCAGGTCCTCCAGATCGGCGACGCAGGCGTCGATGAAGCGCTCGTCGGAGTACTGCGCGTAGGGGCCGCGGGTGCGCACCCCGCCGTGGACGTAGAGCGTCTGGAGCGGGGACAGACTGGTCGGGGACCAGGCACGGTTGCCGGTGATGCCGACGGTGGAGAAGGAGCGGCCGTGGTAGCTGTTGCGCATCGCCAGGATCTGGTTGGAGCGGCGGTAGGCGGTGGCCAGGAGCAGGGCGGTGTCGTTGGCCTCGGTGCCGGAGGTGGTGAAGAAGACCCGGGCGTCGGGGATGCCGGAGAGGGCGGCGACGCGTTCGGCGAGCTCGACCATGGGGCGGTTGAGGTAGAGCGTGGAGGAGTGGATGATCCGCCCGGCCTGCTCGGAGACGGCCTTGGTGACCTCCGGCAGGGCGTGGGCGGTCATGGTGGTGAGGATGCCACCGAAGAAGTCGAGGTACTTCTTGCCGTCGGCATCCCAGACGTGCCGGCCCTCGCCATGGGTGATCTCGATGGGGTGGCGGTAGTAGAGGGCGAGCCAGTCGGGGGCGACGGCGCGGTGGCGCTCGAAGAGGCTGCTCACGGCTGCACCAGCCCGTCGTAGGCGTCGGGCCGTCGGTCGCGGTAGAAGGCCCACTGCTGCCGGACCTCTTCGATGAGGTCGAAGTCCAGGTCGCGGACGACGAGTTCCTCCTCCTTGTCGGAGGCGACGTCCCCCACCATCTGGCCGCGCGGGTCGACGAAGTACGAGGTGCCGTAGAAGTCGTTGTCGCCGTACTCCTCCTGGCCGACGCGGTTGATGGCGGCGATGAAGTACTCGTTGGCGACGGCGGCGGCGGGCTGCTCCAGCTGCCAGAGGTGTGCGGACAGGCCGCGCGAGGTGGCCGACGGGTTGTACACCAACTGCGCTCCGCCGAGGCCGAGTTGGCGCCACCCTTCGGGGAAGTGCCGGTCGTAGCAGATGTAGACGCCGACCTTGCCGACGGCTGTCTCGAAGACGGGCCAGCCGGCGTTGCCGGGCCTGAAGTAGTACTTCTCCCAGAACCCCTTGACCTGGGGGATGTGGTGCTTGCGGTACTTGCCGAGGTACGTGCCGTCGGCGTCGATGACGGCGGCGGTGTTGTAGTAGAAGCCCGCGCCCTCGATCTCGAAGACGGGGACGACGATCACCATGCCGGTCTCCCGGGCGAGCTCTCGCATCCGGGTCACGGTCGGACCGTCCGGGACGGGCTCGGCCCAGCGGTAGTGCTCCGGCTCCTGGACCTGGCAGAAGTACGGGGCGTTGAAGACCTCTTGGAAACCGATGACCTTGGCGCCCCGCCGGGCAGCCTCGCGGGCGTGGTCCTCATGTTTGGCGATCATGGATTCGGTGTCGCCGGTCCAGGTCGCCTGGACGAGGGCGGCGCGTACGACGTTGGCCATGAGCTGCTCCTTCGGCGCGGCGTCGATGAGCCTCTACGCACGTAGACGCGGGTGCGTAGGAGGAGAACGTAAGCCCCGTCACACCCCGGAGCAAGACCGCCGCCGGGAACCAGCGCAGTCGATCATGTTTCATACCCGAGTGGTCCACATCGGACACACACCGACACGTACGGGCATGTCAGTCGCCGACCAGGCCTCTGGCGCGCAGGGCGTGGACGAGGTCGCGTTCCCGTGCCGGGGACACCGCGCGGGCGGCGTCGAGCAGTTGCGGTACGAGCCGGTGCGGATCGGCGGCGGCGAGCCGCGCGGCGTCCTCGGCGGACCGCGCCTGGACGACCGCGGTGAGCAGGAGGCGGGCTTCACGGGAATGGCCGCCGGTGTCCAGGGCGAGGGCGGCCGCGCCGATCTCGTCGGGGGCCCGGGAGATCCCCTGGCGCAGCAACTGCCCGCAGTCCTCGGCCCGTCCGGCGTCCGCGAGCACTCCGGCGGCCGCGGCGAACCGCTCCGGCGGGAGCGAGGACGCCTCCCACAGCAGGGTGGCCCAGTCGGCGCCGAGCCCCGCGCGGTGCAGCTCCTCCGCGAGCGGTCCCAGAGTGCCGGGCGGCCGGGCGGCGGCCTCGCACAGCAGGGCGTGCGCTTCTCCGCCGCGCCCTTCGGCCCGTAGCCGCCGCAGCGCGTCGACGGTACGGGCGGCGGCCTCGCGGTCCTCCGGCGAGGGGCGCTCGGGCACCACCGGCTCGGGCCGCGCCTCCTCGGCGCCGCCGAACCGCGCCCCGCGCGGCGCGCCCCCGCCGACCGGTACCGCCGCCACCCCGTGCCCTGTGCCGGGCGCCTCGGCCTCCTCGATCCCGGCGTACCGGGCGCCCCGGGGGCGGCGAGGCGCGGCGAGACGGCTGCGGACCCACCGGGGGCGCCCCTGGACGCCCGGCTGGGGGCCTTCGTCCGGATCCTGGCCGGCCGGATTCGGCGCTACGGGCTCGGCGGCCGGTCCCAGGCCGGTGGGCTCACGCACCCCCGGCAGGCTCTGTCCGGCCGGTCCCGCTTCCGGCCCGGCGGCCGGGCCCAGGTCCGTGTGCCAATCCACCCCCGACGGGTCCTGGCCGGCCGGATTCCGCGCTCCATGCCCGGCGGCCGATCCCAGGCCGGTGGGCCCACCCACCCCCGGCTCGCCCGGCTCGCGGTCCAGGGCCGTCAGGCGGGAACGGAGTTCGGCGACGCGGGCGGTGGCGCGGGCCTGGTCGTCGTGGGCCCAGGCGAGGTCGTGGGTGAGGCCCGTCTTATCGGCGTCGGGAACGGCCGCGGCGAGCAGGGCGGCCAGCTCCCCGGCGCGGCGCGCGGCCCGGTCCCGCTCGCCCTCCATCAGTGCGAGCCGCTCCCCCAGCGCCGCACGGCCGCCGGGGCGCCGGTCGTGGACTGCGGCGGCCTCGGCGTGCAGTGCCCGCGCCCGTACCCGCAAGGCGGCCACTTCGCCCTCGGCGCGCAGCCCCGCGAGGTCCTGGAGCAGTGCCTCGACCACGTCCCACGGCAGGATCTCGATGCCGTCGAAGCAGGCCCGCAGGCCCTGCGGATCGCGTGCGGCGAACACGCCGTACCAGCCGCTCGCCGGGTCGAGCAGGCCCGCCAGCTCCCGTAGCGTCCGACTGAACTCCTCGATTTCCACCGGGAGTTGATGTTCCGTCATCCTGACCACGCCTGCCCGCCCGCCTCGCCGAAGCCGCCCCACGCCGTCTCAAGCCGTCCCCCGACGCAGGCATTGGACCGCAGGCGTGTTACGCCACGGCTACGGGGAGTTTTCGGGCGCGGCGCGGTGTCAGAACGTCACGGCGATGCCGGTGTGAGGCCGCTTGCCGCCGCGGGCGATCGTCGCGGGGATGTCGACGAGCCAGAACTGCCAGGTGTACTTACGCAGCAGCAGCCTGCGCAGGGCCCGCATCTCCGAGGCCGCCATCAGCCTGGCGGTGCCCTCCGCGCTCGGCGCCCCGGGCGCGATGCGGCCGCGCGCGTCGCAGGGGGTGACCACGACCCGCGGGTCGTTCCGCAGACGCTTGACCTTCCAGGAGTCGGAGCGGGTCCAGACGACCAGTTCCTCGCCGTCCAGCGCGAACCACACCGGGGTGGCGACGGGCGTGCCGTTCTTGCGGTAGGTGGTGAGACTGACATAGCGGCGGCGCCGCAGCTCCTCGGTCCTCATGGCCGGAGCCTACTCACCGGCTCCGTACGCCTCGCGCGCCCGTTCGCGTCGGTGACGTGCTCGCGGGCCCGGGCGCAGGACCGAGGGGCTGGTGCGAGCGGGCGTACGGCGGCTGGTGACGCTGGGCATCGCGACCACGCCGGAGACGGCACCGGGGGTGCGGCTGATGGACGCGCCCGAACTCCCCGGGGCGTGGCGGGCGTTCGCCCAGGGGTACGTAAACGAGTTCGCGCTGCTGTCCACTGCGGGGCCTGAGCTGGACTGGCTGATGGTGGTGCCGCCGCTGGACCTGAGCGCGGACGCGGCGCGCACCGGTGGGTACCGGACGGCGGTCGGGACGGTCCTCGACGGGCCGGGGAGGATCGGGCGCGCCGATCTCGCGCTCGCGCCCCTCGACGAGCTCGAGCGCCCCCGGCAACAGCCGGGTGCAGCTGGCCGTCTCCGTCTAGACGGGCTGGAGTGACGCCCGTACGACCAGCTCGTCCATGGACAGGCTGAGGACCCCCGCCAGTGCCGCGACGGTGAAGAAGGCGGGGGTCGGGGCCCGGCCCGTCTCGATCTTGCGCAGCGTCTCGGCGGACAGCCCGGCGGCCGCGGCGACCTCGACCATGCTGCGGGCGCCGCGCGCCTCGCGCAGCAGGGCGCCGAGGCGCTCGCCGCGTTCGCGCTCTTCGGGGGTGAGGGGAGTACGAACCATGTCCACCATTCTAATACCGGTATAATAATTGGCATGGTGGAGATCAAAACGAATGAGTCCCTGGAGTTGATGCGGGCCGCCGGCCGGGTCGTCGCCCAGGCGCTGGAGGCGGCACGGAAGGCCGCGGCGCCCGGGGTCACCCCGCGTGCCCTGGACACGGCGGCGCGCGAGGTGCTGTCCGCCGCGGGCGCGGAATCGCCCTTCCTCGGCTACCGCCCGCAGTGGGCGCCGGTGCCGTTCCCTGCCACGGTCTGCGTCTCCGTCAACGACGCGATCGTGCATGGCATCCCGGGCGACGAGCCGCTGCGCGACGGCGATCTGGTCAGCATCGACTGCGGCGCCGTGCTGAAGGGCTGGGTCGGTGACGCGGCGGTCAGCTTCACGGTGGGCCGGGCCCGCCCACAGGACACCCGGCTGATCGAGACCGCCGAGGCCGCGCTGGCGGCGGGGATCGCCGCGGCGGTCGTCGGCAACCGGATCGGCGACATCGCCCACGCCGTCGGCCGGGTCTGCCGCGGCGCGGGCTACGGCATCCCGGACGGCTTCGGCGGCCACGGCGTGGGCCGCACCATGCACGAGGACCCGGGCGTCCCCAACGAGGGCCGCCCGGGCCGGGGCATGGTGCTGCGCCACGGCATGGTGCTCGCGATCGAGCCGATGCTGATCGCGGGCGGCGGCGACGACCACTACACCGGCCGCGACGGCTGGACGGTCCGCACCCTCGACGCCAGCCGCGCGGCCCACACGGAACACACGGTGGCAATCACCGACGACGGCCCCCGGATCCTGACGTCGCTCTAGGAGCGCGCGCCCGACCGCCGTCCGGCGCGGCGGGGGGGGCAGCG
>NZ_BMQQ01000024.1:0-64414 GCF_014648195.1 Streptomyces purpureus | reverse complement strand
GCCCAGACACGACCACGGACCGGCCGCCGCGCGGGCCAAGCGGACCGGCCTCGCCCCGTCCGGCTACCGCACGGCCCAGCAGCCCAGACACAACCACCGACCAACCGCCGCACGGGCAGCGGACCGGCCTCGCCCCGTCCGGCTACCGCACGGCCCCGCAGCCCAGACACAACCACCGACCAACCGCCGCACGGGCAGCGGACCGGCCTCGCCCCGTCCGGCTACCGCACGGCCCCGCAGCCCAGACACAACCACCGACCAACCGCCGCACGGCCCAAGCGGACCGGCCTCGCCCCCGCCCGGCTACCGCACGCCCGCCGGGTGGACCACCATCGCCGAGCCGCCGCCGCGGCGGGTCTTCTCCGCCGCGGCCACCCAGCGGCCGTCCGGGAGGCGCTGGACGCCCGTTGCCGCGCCGATTTCCGGGTTCTGGCGGAAGCCGTGGCCGAGCGCTTCCAGTTCGGCGCGCAACGGGCTGTTCCACAGCGCCGGTTCGAGCTCGGTCGTGGCCTGGTTGCGCTGGCTGGCGCGGGGCGCCGCGATCGCCTCGACCAGGGGGAGGCCCCGGTCGAGGACGCCGGTCAAGGTCTGCAGGACCGTGGTGATGATGGTGGCGCCGCCGGGCGAACCGAGCGCCAGGACCGGCCGGCCGTGGGAGTCCAGGACGATCGTCGGCGAGATCGACGAGCGCGGACGCTTGCCCGGTCCCGGCAGGTTCGGGTCGTGGACCGCCGGGTTGGCCGGGGCGAAGGAGAAGTCGGTCAGTTCGTTGTTGAGCAGGAAGCCGCGGCCCGGCACGGTGATGCCGCTGCCGCCCGTCGACTCGATCGTCAGGGTGTAGGCGACGACGTTGCCCCAGCGGTCGGCCGTGGTCAGATGCGTGGTGTTCTCGCCCTCGTACGTCGTCGGCGCGGCCGTCCCGCTCGCCGCGCACGGCGCCGGGTCGCGCGGGTCGCCCGGGGCGAGCGGGCTGGTCAGTGCCTTGTCGTCGCGGATCAGGCACTCCCGGCTGTCGGCGAACCGCTGCGAGAGCAGTTCCCGGGCCGGTACGTCCTCGAACGCCGGGTCGCCGACCCAGCGTCCCCGGTCGGCGAACGCGATCCGGCTCGCCTCGATGAAGCGGTGCAGATAGCGGCCCTGCGAGGCGGCCGAAAGGTCGGTCCGCTCAAGGATGTTGAGCGCCTCTCCGACGCTGGTGCCGCCCGAGGAGGAGGGCGCCATGCTGTAGACGTCCAGGCCGCGGTACGACACCTTCGTCGGCGCCTGCCGCTTGGTGCGGTACGTGGCGAGGTCGCGCTCGTCGAGGTCGCCGGCGCGGACGACGCGGGTCGCCCCCGCCCGTACCGGCGGCTTGCGGACCGTGTCGACGATGTCCCGGGCGAGCGGGCCGCGGTAGAGCGCGCCCACCCCGTGCCGGCCCATCGTGGCGTACGTACGGGCCAGGTCGGGGTTCGTGAACACCGAGCCGACACGCGGGAGTTCGCCGCCGGGCAGGAACAGCTCGGAGGTGGCGGGGAAGTCCCGGAAGCGGGCCTCGTTCGCCTGGGTCTGGGCGCGGAAGGTGGCGTCGACGGTGAAGCCGTCCCGGGCCAGCTTCTCCGCCGGCTTCAGCAGCTGCCGCAGCGGGCGGCTGCCCCAGGCGTCGAGGGCGCTCTGCCAGGTGGCGGGGGTGCCAGGGGTGCCGACGCCGAGGCCGCTGGTCTGGCCCTCCTCGAACGGGATCGGCTTGCCGTTCTCGACGAAGAGGGCGGCGTCGGCCGAGCGCGGGGCGGTCTCACGCCCGTCGATGGTGTGGACCGTGCGCGTCTTCGCGTCGTAGTGGACGAAATAGCCGCCTCCGCCGATGCCGGCCGAGTACGGCTCCGTGACACCGAGCGCGGCCGCGGTGGCGACCGCCGCGTCCACGGCGTTGCCACCGCGCCGCAGCACCTCGATGCCGGCGGCTGAGGCGTCGGCGTCGACGCTGGCGACCGCCCCGCCGTAGCCGACGGCCACCGGCTCCTTCACGGGCGGCGAGGATGGTTTCCCGGCCGCGGGAGGAGCCGCCGCACCCACCGACAGAGCCGTCGTGGCGGCAGCGAGAACCGAGACAAACCGTGCGGTGGAGCGACGCATCCGTACCTCCAGTCGACGACCGTCCGCGCAGCGTAACCGCCGCGCGCCGCCCGCGTCATGACCACGCCTCGAACACCGGTCCGCGCCCCCGCTAGCATGCGCGCCCATGAATGAAGACCTGCGCAATCTCGTCCTCGGTGTGCTGGCGACCGGGGTCAGCGCCGCCCTGGGCTGGCTGGCCCGCACCTGTCTGTGGCGTCGCGCCCTCCGCCGCAAGCAGGCGTTCTTCGGGCTGCGCGACGGCTCCGAGTGCCTGCTCGTGGTGAACCGCAGAGCGGGCAGCGATCGGGCGGTGCACAACGTCGACGTCTCCGCCTTGCTCGAACTCTCGGCCCTGATCAAGGACTGCGGGGCGCGGCCGGAGATAGTCCAGCACGACGAGGCCCGGCAGGGCCTGGGGGATCGCGCGGAGTTCTGTGTCGGCGGTCCCTACTCGAATCGGCGGACGGCCGCCCACCTGTCGTCGCTGCTGCCGGGCCTGACGATGAACGTGGAGGAGGATCCGGTCGCCGACCGGGGGATGTTCACCGTCGGCGGCGAGGTGTACCGCCTCGTGAACGGAGCGGCCGAGTACGTGATCCTCGCGCGGCTCGTCGGAGGCGAGGGCGGACGGCCGGTCTTCCTCTTCTGCGGTCAGGCGGCGGTCGCCAACCGGGCCGCTGCCCGCTACATGGCTCGTCACCACGAGAAGCTGGCTCGGAAGTATGGCTCGGGCCCGTTCGTCCTCCTGCTCAAGGTCGTCAACTCGGATGCCTACGGCCCCGACGTGGTCGAGCTGGTCGCCGACGTCACGGCCGAGGCCCGCTCGGCGGCAACCGCACCGGCAGCGACTTGACGCCGTTGATGAAGTTCGAGACCAGCCGTCGTGGCGGGCCCGCGAGCTCGAAGTCGGGCAGGGCCTGCCGTACCTCCTCGTGCAGCACCCGCAGCTGGAGGCGGGCGAAGTGGGCGCCGAGGCAGACGTGCGGGCCGTCCCCGAAGGAGACGTGCGGGTTCGGGGTGCGGCCGAGGTCGAGACGGTGGGGGTCGGCGAAGGCCCGCTCGTCGTAGTTGGCGGAGGCATGGAAGACGACGACCTTGTCGCCCGCGGCGATCGGGCGGCCCGCCAGTTCGGTGTCACGGGCGGCGGTGCGCCGGAAGGAGAGCACCGGCGGGTGCCAGCGCAGGAGTTCGTCGACGGCGCTGTCCACGGCCACCTCACCGGCGGCCAGCCGGCGCCGCTGGCCCGGGTGCTCGGCCAGCGCGAGCAGGGAGCCGGGGGCCGCGCTGCGTACGGTGTCGTTGCCCGCGACGGTCAGCAGGAAGAAGAACATCTCCAGTTCGGCGTCGGCCAGCGGGGAGGCGGCGAGCGAGGTCATGACGTCGTCGCCGGGGCGGCGGCGTTTGTACGCGGCGAGTTCCTGGGCGTACGCGAACATCTCGGCGAGCATCGCCGGTGAGCGGGGGTTGACCGGGCGGCCCCGCTCGTCGAGGACGGGCGGTTCGTCCGGGTCCTGGTAGGCGATGACCCGCTCGGTCCAGCGCAGCAGCAGACCACGGTCGCTCGCGGGCACGCCCAGCACGTCGGTGAGGTTGAGCAGGGCGTAGTCGTCGGTGACGGCGGTGACCAGGTCGACGGTGGGCCCGGTCTCCCGGGCGCCGCGCAGCAGGTCGCGGGCGCGGGCACGGGCGGTGGCCTCGAAGCGCTCGATCCGGCCGGGGGTGAAGGCGCGGCTGACCAGGCGGCGCAGCCGGCCGTGGTCCGGCGGGTCCTGATTGAGCATCATCCGCCGGATGAAGGGGAGGTCGGCGGCGTCGGGGTCGCGGATCTGGGTGGCGCCGAGGTGGGAGGAGTAGGCGGTGGAGTCCTTGAGGACCCGGACGACGTCGGCGTGCCGGGTGACGGCCCAGAAGCCGGGCCCGGCGGGCCAGCCGAGGACCTCGTACTCCTCCTGCCGGGCCACGGGGTGGTGGTCGCGCAGCTCCCGGAAGGCGTCGTGCGGGAGTCCGGTGGCGTAGCGGCGGGGGTCGTACACGTCGGGGAGACCGGTGGCCGCGGTCATTCAGTACTGCCAGGGGGTCGGCAGGGGCTGCGCCGTACGGTCCTCGACGGGGACGGCGGCGGGGGCGTGGGCGCGCAGGGCGGCGAGGAGCTCGGCCGGTTCGATGTCGAAGATCTGGCCTTCGAAGCAGAGGCCGGTGCGGCCCGGGCGGCCGAGGGCGGGGGCGAGTTTGCGGTACATGGCCGCGGGCCGGCAGGTGCGGGGCAGGTGCCGTTCGCCGGGCGCCAGGTCGACGACGACCACGGTGCGTACGGTCGATCCGGTGCGCAGGGCGAGCGCCGCGGCGCCGGTCACGGAGGCCCAGGGCACGATCCGGGCGGGCCAGGTGGGCAGGCGTACGGTCAGTCCGCCGGGGTCGAGGTCCAGGCGGAGCGGGCGTACGACGTATCCGGCGAAGGTGACGGCGTAGGCGGCGAGGGCGATACCGACCAGGGCCATCAGCGCCCCGGCCAGGGCGCCGTTGGGTCCGCCGGCGACGGCGGCGGTGGCGACGGCCCAGGCGACGGCGGTCACCACTGCGGCCACAGGCACGAGTTCCACACGGCGGCGCAGACGCAGGGTCAGCTGGGTTGTTCCGGTGGTCTTCTCCACACCCCGAGGCTAGGGACGGCGCGGGCGCCGCGCCACTGTCGGACTTGTCACAGAGAAGTAGTGGAAAAACCACGGGGCGTACGCAACCTCGCTCATGCTTTCGCACTCTTCGTTGTCGAGAAAGATCGATTCGGAGGTTGTCCCCTTGAGCCGTATACGCCCGCGCACCTCGTTCCGTACCGCCGCGACGGCCGGTACCGCGCTGCTCGCCCTGGCGCTCACCGCGTGCGGGGGCGGCGACACGGAGTCCGGCAAGAACGCCGGTCCGGGCGCGAAGCCGGAGATGAAGATCTCGGTGAGCCCGTCCGGCAAGGGGGCCAAGGCCGGTGAGCCGGTGAAGGTTTCGCTGGCCGAGGGCAAGCTCCAGCAGGTCACGGTGGTGGACTCGCAGGGCGGCAAGCTGGACGGCAAGCTGGCGGCCGACGGCCGCAGCTGGACCTCGGCCCGTCCGGCGGCCCCCGGCACCGGCTACACGGTGGAGGCCCGCGACGACAAGGGCGGCACGGCGAAGGCGGACTTCGCGACCGCCGCGGCCGACCAGGTCAACAAGCTGACGCTGGCGCCGGGCAAGAACACCACGGTCGGGATCGCCCAGCCGCTGTCGATCGTCTTCGACCACAAGGTGAAGAACAAGGCGGCGGTGGAGAAGGCGCTGAAGGTCACCACCTCGAACAACACCGAGGGTTCCTGGGGCTGGATGCAGGACTGGTCCGGCAAGGACCGGGTCGACTGGCGGCCCAAGGAGTACTGGAAGTCCGGCACGAAGGTGACGCTGAAGGCGGAGCTGAACGGCATCGACTCGGGCGGCGGCTGGTTCGTCCGTGACTACGTCACCGGTTTCACGGTCGGCAAGAACCAGGTCGTCAAGGTGGACCTGGACAACCACCGGCTGAAGGTGGTGCGGGACGGCCAGGAGATCAAGGACCTGCCGATGTCGGCGGGAACGCCCGGCGGCGAGAAGGCGTCCTGGCGCGGCAAGACCGTCCTGATGTCGAAGGAGGGCACGATCAACATGCGCTCCGAGACGGTGGGTCTGGGCGATGCGTACGACAAGATGGTCGACTCCTCGATGCGGCTGACCTGGTCCGGTATGTACGCGCACGCGGCGCCGTGGAACTCCGCCTACTTCGGCAGCGCCAACAAGTCCTCCGGCTGCATCGGCATGAGCGACGCCAACGCGAAGTGGGTGTACGACACGGTGCAGGTCGGCGACCCGTTCGAGATCACGGGCAACGACGCGAAGGGCACGCAGGCGATCAACAACGGCTACGGCGAGTGGAACGTGTCGTGGGCCGAGTGGCAGGCGAAGAGCGCGCTGAAGTGAGCGGCGCGGTGAGGGGCGTGGCGGAATCCCGCCCCCGAATCGTTACCCGGGCGTAACTTACTGGGGAGTTACCTCAGGTAAGCCCGCGAGGTTACCGTCGGGTCACTTTTCAGTGACACGAGTGAGGAGTGACCCGTGGGACACCCGCGCAAGGCCCTGCGTACCGCGTCGATCGGCGCCGTGTCGGCCACCCTGGTGGCCGGGACGGCGCTCGGTCTCGCCCCCGCCGCCACCGCGGCCGACGCCTCCGCCGTCCCGGGCGTCCGGTTCGTCGACATCGCCGGGGACGGCGGCACGGTCCTCAAGGCCAATGTCGTCACTCCGGCCGGCGCCGACGGCTCGCGTACGTATCCGGTGATCGTGCTGCCCACCAGCTGGGCCATGCCGCAGGTCGAGTACCTCGCCCAGGCGAAGAAGCTCGCCGACGCCGGTTATGTGGTGGTCAGCTACAACTCCCGCGGTTTCTGGCAGTCCGGCGGCCATATAGAAGTCGCCGGGCCTCCGGACATAGCCGATGCCTCCAAGGTCATCGACTGGGCGCTGGCCCACACCCCCGCCGACCCGGCCAAGGTCGGCATGGCGGGCGTCTCCTACGGCGCCGGGATCTCCCTGCTCGCCGCCGCCCAGAACAAGCGGATCAAGGCCGTGGTGGCGCTCAGCGGCTGGGCCGACCTCATCGACTCCATCTACAGCGGCCGCACCCAGCACCTCCAGGCCGCCGGGCTGCTCGGCGGCGCCGGTTACCTCACCGGCCGGCCGAGCCCGGAACTCCAGCGGATCCTCGGCGACTTCGTCTCCTCCAACCTCGCCAAGGAGCAGGAGATGATCGAGTGGGGCAAGAAGCGCTCGGTCGTCACCCATCTGGACCGGCTCAACGCCAACGGCGCCGCCGTCATGCTCGGCAACGCCTGGGGGGACACCATCTTCCCGCCCAACCAGTACGCCTCGTTCTACGAGAAGCTCACCGGCCCCAAGCGGCTGGAGTTCCGCCCCGGCGACCACGCCACCGCCGAGGCCACCGGCCTGCTCGGGCTGCCCAACGACACCTGGACCAGCGCCCACCGCTGGTTCGACCACCACCTCAAGGGCGTGGACAACGGCATCGACCGCGAGCAGCCCGTCCAGCTGAAGTCCCGCTCCACCGGCGGCTACGAGGGCTACCCCGACTGGAAGTCGGTCGGCGCGAACGAGCGGAAGATCGCCCTGGGCGGATCGCAGCGGGTGTGGGCCAACGTCGACTCCGGCGCCAACGGCGGGGTGGTGATGCTTTCCAACGCCCTCGACCAGTTCCTCAAGCTTCCCCCGGTCGCGTCGATCCCGCTGCTCCCCCGCCCCTTCGCCGCCGTCTGGCAGTCCGAGCGCTCCGGCCAGGTGCAGCGGGTGCGTGGCACCGCCAAGCTGCACACCACCGTCACCGCCACCAAGGAGAGCGGCACCCTCGTCGCCTACCTCTACGACGTGGGCCCGCTCGGGCTCGGCAAGCTGGTCAGCAACGCGCCGTACACCTTCCACGGCAAGACCCCGGGACAGCCGTTCACCGTGGACCTCGAGCTCTTCTCCACCGCCTACGACGTTCCGGCCGGCCACCGGCTCGCCCTGGTCGTGGACACCGTCGACCCGCTCTACATCGAGCACAACCCGACCGGCGCACAGCTGACCTTCTCCTCGCCGCCGGCCGACCCGTCGTACGTGTCGGTGCCGCTGCGCTCGGAGTGATCACCGGCTGCTGCCGGGCGGGCCTGACTCCATACGCTGCTGCCTGCCCCCTTGTCGGCTCTGTCGAGGTCAGCGCAAACTATCCACTCCGAAAAGGGACTTCATACCCGACACGCATAAAAGGGACATAAGCCGTATTTACTGCAAAGGGGTGTTTTCTACTCCGGGTGGGGTGGGCCGGGGGCCGCCGAGGTCAGTTCTCGGCGGCCTCGGCGTAGGTCTGCGACAGCTCCGGAGAACCGGTCGTCGCCCAGTCGAGACCGGCCGCCACCACATTGATCTCCCGCCCCGAGGCGAGCCTCACCACCGGCTGGCCGTCCTCCCGGACGTGCCAGGCCGCCCCCGCGACCGTACGGACCATGACCGTGCCCAGGTAGAGGCCCGCGTCGTTGCCGAACCAGGGCAGCTCCTCCTGGTCGTCGCGCCAGCGCGGCGGCAGCTGGTCGATCGCCTCCAACGAGGAGGGTGTGTCGTCCAGTTGGATCCCCGCCTCCTGGACCCTGGCCCGCAGCAGCTCGCACTCGGCGAGCAGCTCCGCCACCCCGTCGGGATCGCGGTCGAAGGCGGAGACCAGGGACGGCGCCGCCTTGGGCTCATGACGCCTGCGCCAGGCGTCCAGGAATGGGATGTTCATCAGCCCAGCGTCGCACCCCGGGCAGCGGCGCACCATAGGGCGCGCCCTCCACTCCGGGCGGTCGTCAGACGTTCAGATCGACGACGACGGGGGCGTGGTCGGAGGCGCCCTTGCCCTTGCGCTCCTCGCGGTCGACGTAACTGTCCTTGACCGCGTCGGCGAACGGCTTGTTGCCGTACACGAGGTCGATGCGCATGCCGCGGTTCTTGGGGAAGCAGAGCTGGCGGTAGTCCCAGTACGTGAAGGGGTGGTCGTACTTGAGCGGGCGGGGCACCACGTCGCTCAGCCCGAGCTCGCGCAGTCCGGCCAGCGCGGCCCGCTCGGGCGCGGTGACGTGGGTGAGGCCCTCGAAGGCGGCGGCGTTCCAGACGTCGTCGTCGGTCGGCGCGATGTTGAAGTCACCGAGCACGGCGAACGGGCGCTCACCGGCCGCGTCCCCGGCGACCGCGTCCTGGAGCGCCTCCAGCCAGTTCAGCTTGTACGCGTAGTGCTCATGGGCGACCTCGCGGCCGTTGGGCACGTAGACCGACCAGACGCGCACGGGGCCGCAGGTGGCGGAGATGGCCCGGGGCTCCTGGACGCCGTCGTACTCGGGGCCGCCGGGCAGGCCGCCCACGACGTCGTCGAGGCCGACGCGGGAGACCACCGCCACGCCGTTCCACCGGCCGTCGGCGTGGACCGCGGACTCGTAGCCCAGCTCCCGCAGCTGGTCGGTGGGGAACTGCTCGGCGGTGCACTTGGTCTCCTGGATGCACAGCACGTCCGTGCCGCTGCTCTCCAGCCAGGCGAGCAGCCGGGGCAGCCGGGCGGTGATCGAATTGACGTTCCAGGTGGCGATGCGCATGTCCGCCAGCCTAACGGTGGGGTGTGACAGTCACAGACTCGTCGAGTCGCCGGGCGCCAGCCTGCCGTGCTCGGTGCCGCCCAGGGCGCCGATCTGGTTGTCGTAGATCGGGCGCGCCAGATCGGTGAGGAGCGCGTCGTGGATGTCGATCGCGCGCTTCGGCTTGACCTCGCGGATGTAGTCGATGACCTCGGAGATCTTGTTCCAGGGGGCGTGGACGGGGAGCATCAGCGTGTCCACGGGGTGCTCGGGGACGGTCAGGGCGTCGCCCGGGTGGAAGACCGATCCGTCGACCAGGAAGCCGATGTTGGTGATCCGGGGGATGTCCGGGTGGATGACGGCGTGCAGTTCGCCGTGGACCTGGACGTCGAACCCGGCGGCGGTGAAGGTGTCGCCGTGGCCGACCGTGTGGACACGGCCGGGGAAGGCGGCGGAGAGCTTCTCCGCCACGCTCCTCAGCGTCCAGATCTCCGCGCCGGGGTTGGACTCCAGACCGGCCCGCAGCCGCTCCTCGTTGAAGTGGTCGATGTGCTCGTGCGTGACCAGAAGGGCGTCGGCGCCGACGGCGGCGTCCTCCTCGCTGAAGGTGCCGGGGTCGATGACGAGCGTCCGCCCGTCCTTCTCCAGCCGGACGCACGCGTGCGACTTCTTGGTCAGCTTCATGGAATCCCACCTCTGACGCCGGTACGGGCGTCACCCTACCCTCGCGGGGTGGTCTCCTCCCTGATCACCTGCTGGACCACGCGGAAGGCGCTGTTCGCCGCCGGCACCCCGCAGTAGACGGCCGTCTGCATCAGCACTTCCTTGATCTCGGCGGGGGCGAGGCCGTTGCGCAGGGCGGCGCGGGTGTGCAGGGCGAGCTCCTCCAGATGGCCGCCGGCGATCAGGGCGGTGAGGGTGATGCAGCTGCGCGTACGGCGGTCGAGGCCGTCGCGCGTCCACACCTCGCCCCAGGCGTAGCGGGTGATCAGTTCCTGGAAGTCGGCGGTGAAACCGTCGCCGGTGCCGAGGGCGGCGTCGACATGGGCGTCGCCGAGGACTTCGCGGCGCAGCTTGAGCCCGGCGTCGTACGGGTCGGGGCGGCCGCCGGCGGCGTCGTGCGGGACGGGCTCCGGGGCGGGCGCGATCTCGGCGACGGGGGCGGCGGGGGCCGAGAGGGCGGGCATCGGCGGGGGCGCGGGGATCGCGGGCAGGGTGTCCACCCACGCCGTCGCGAAGTGGCTGACCAGCAGGTCGGTTACGGCCGCGGGCTGCTCCACGGGGGCGAGGTGGGAGGCGCCCGGGACGACGGCGAGAGGGGCGTCCGGGATCCCGGCCACGAGCGTGCGGGCCTCGGCGGGGCCGGTGACCTGGTCCTCGGAGCCGACCAGGACGAGGGTGGGGACACCGATGCGGCCGAGGTCGACCCGTACGTCGAAGGCGGCCAGGGCTTCGCAGGCGGCGATGTAGCAGCCGGGGTCGGTGGTGCGGACCATCTGCACGGCCCATTCGACGATCGCGGGCTGGGCGGCGGCGAATCCCGGGGTGAACCACTGCTCGGGGGCGGTGCGGGCCATCGGGTCGAGGCCGTTGGTGCGGACGATGACGCCCCGGTGGCGGAACTCGTCGGCGGTGCCGAACCGCGGCGAGGCGGCGATCAGGGCGAGGGAGGCGACCCGGTGCGGGGCCCGCAGGGCGAGGTCGATGCCGATGGCGCCGCCGATGGAGCAGCCTGCGTAGCCGAAGCGCTGGACGCCGAGCTCGTCGAGGGTGGCGAGCAGCCGGTCGGCGAGGCCGGAGACGGAACGCGCGGGGTGGGCGGGGGCGCCGCCGTGGCCGGGCAGGTCGAAGCGGATCACCCGCCACTGGCGCGCCAGCTCGGGTATCTGCCGGTCCCACATGTGCAGCGTGGTGCCGAGCGAGGGGCCGAGGATGAGGACCGGGGCGTCGTCGGGGCCGTCGCTGCGGTACTGCAGGGTCCTGGATGCCTGAGGGAGGTCCTGGGCCTGCTGATCCTGGGTCGGCGTCGTCGGAGCCGGGGGCGTCTGCGTCTCACTCACGCGCGCCAGGGTAATGAGCCGACCTGCGGCTTTGGGTCAGGGGGTGGTGGTGGAGACGACGTAGACGCGCGGTGCGGCAGGATCGGTGAAGTCCACGGTGATGTTCTGTGTGGGCCGTGGATCTTCGCGGTGGATCGTGGTACCGGCCCAGTCGTGGGCGTCCGGGAAGTGCCAGCCGACGACGTCGGCGTCCCGGCCGGTGATGGTGACCTCACCGGGTTCGAGCCGGTCACGGCTGGAGCCGACGTGCAGCAGGAAGTCGTCGAGGTTGGCGGCGCTGGTGGTGAACTGCACGTAGAGCCGGCTGGACTTCCAGTTGCTGGTCTCGAAGTAGGAGACGCGGCTGGAGCCGGCCGGGATGGGGACCTCGAAGATGCGGCGCTTCATCAGGGAGGGCCAGTAGTCCCGCAGCCCGGTGGCGGAGGACTCGGCCTCCTTGTCGCGGCCGCTGTCACGGCTCTGTTCGGCGGAGACCACGAGGTAGCCGGCCGGGATGCCGATGAGGAGCACGATCACGATCGCGGTGAGCCAGCGGCGTCCGATCATCCGGCGCCGGCCCTCGGGAGGCTTGCCGGCGGGGTCCGCGTCGGGGGACGTCGTCTGGTGGGGCACGGTCATGGTGTGGGGTCCTGGGTGTTGCCGTCGGTGCTGGTGGTACGGGTGACGCGGGCGGCGCTGCCGTTGCGCAGGGCCTGGGCGTAGCGCTCGTACCGTTCGTGCCGCTCGACCCGGCGGCGGTTGGCGCGGCGGAAGCGGCGCGCGACGAGCCGGGCGAGGTCGGCCGCACCGACCATACCCGCCTCGGGGCCGAGCTGGGCCTTGGTGATCCTCGCCTCGGGGCGGTAGCCGCGGCCGGTGAGGTGGCGGCGGAAGGCGTCCCGGGCGGGCCCGATCAGCAGGTCGTCGGCGGCGCTGACGCCGCCGCCGATCACGAAGCAGGAGGGGTCGAGGGCGGCGGCGAGGTTGGCGATGCCGACGCCGAGCCACTGGCCGATGTCCTGGAACAGCTCGACGCACATGGCGTCGCCCTCGCGGGCCAGCTCGGTGATGAGCGGGCCCGTGATATCCGGGACGTTGCCCTTGACCCGCTCGATGATGTTGTACGCGACCGGGGAGTCGGCGGCGGCCAGTTCCCGGGCCTCGCGGACCAGGGCGTTGCCGGAGCTGTACTGCTCCCAGCAGCCGCGGTTGCCGCAGGGGCAGCGGTGTCCGCCGGGGACGACCTGCATATGGCCGAACTCTCCGGCGACGCCGTACTTGCCGCGCTTGACCTGGCCGCCTTCGAGGATCGCGCCGCCGATGCCGGTGCCGAGCGTGATCATGACGAGGTGGTCCTCGCCGCGGCCGGCGCCGAACCGCCACTCCGCCCAGGCGGCGGTGTTGGCGTCGTTGTCGACCATGACGGGGACGGCGAGCCGAGCCTGGAGGGCGTCGCGCAGCGGTTCGTTGCGCCAGGCCAGATGGGGGGCGAACAGGACCGTGGCCCGTTCGGCGTCGACCCAGCCGGCCGCGCCGATGCCGACGGCGTGCACGTCGTGCCGGTCGGAGAGGTCCAGGACGAGTTCGGTGATGGTGTCCTCGACGACCTTGGGGCTCTTGGACTTGTCCGGCGTCTCGGTCTTGATCTTCTCGAGGATGACCCCGTCCGCGTCGACGACTCCGGCCATCACCTTCGTACCGCCGATGTCGATGCCGACGGTGGGGACCCGGGGGGCGGTGAGATGGGAGCGCCGCTCGCGGGTGCCGACGGTCCGCAGGACGGTGGCCCGGGCGGAGCCTCGGTTGTTGAGGTCGCGGTACGTACTCATCGGTTCGATTCTGCCAGGTACCCTCCGGCGCCGGTCACGACGACGAGGGGCGCTCGAGTTCGTGGCGCAGGTCCTCCAGCTCGCTGCCGCCGGCCATCTGGCGGGTCAGCTCGTCCAGGGTGATGGAGTCCTTGGTGTGGCTGCCGGACATGCTGCCGCGCTTGAGCAGGACGAAGCGGTCGCCGACGAGATAGGCGTGGTGGGGGTTGTGGGTGATCAGTACGACGCCGAGTCCCGCGTCGCGGGCGGCGGCCACGTACTTGAGGACCACTCCGGACTGCTTGACGCCGAGCGCGGCGGTCGGCTCGTCGAGGACGAGGACCTTGGCGCCGAAGTGGACGGCGCGGGCGATCGCCACGCACTGGCGTTCACCGCCGGAGAGGGTGCCGATCGGCTGGTCGACGTCGCGCAGGTCGATCCCCATGCGCAGCAGTTCCGCGTGGGTGGTGCGGCGCATGCGGTCGACGTCGAGGCGCTTGAAGGGGCCGGCGCCCTTGGTCGGTTCGGAGCCGAGGAAGAAGTTGCGCCAGACCGGCATCAGGGGGACGACGGCGAGGTCCTGGTAGACCGTGGCGATGCCCCGGTCGAGGGCGTCGCGGGGGTTGGCGAGGGAGGTCTCCTCGCCCTCGACGCGGAAGGTGCCCGCGTCGTGGCCGTGCAGCCCGGCGATGATCTTGATGAGGGTGGACTTGCCGGCGCCGTTGTCGCCGAGCACACAGGTGATCTCCCCCGCGTGGACCTCCAGGGAGACCCCTTCGAGGGCGCGGATGTTGCCGTAGTACTTGCTGACGCCGTCGAGTTCGACGAGCGGGGTCTGCCGGGCGGTCATGCGGTCGCCTCCGCGCGCTTGCGGACCCAGGCGTTGAGCAGGGTCGCCAGAAGGAGCATGGCTCCGAGGAAGAACTTGAACCAGTCCGGGTTCCACTCCGCGTACACGATGCCCTTGCTGGTCATGCCGAAGATGAAGGCGCCGACGGCGGAGCCGATCGCGGAGCCGTAGCCGCCGGTGATCAGGCAGCCGCCGATGACGGCCGCGATGATGTAGATCAGCTCGTTGCCGACGCCCTCGCCGGACTGCACGACGTCGAACGAGAAGAGCAGGTGCTGGCCGGAGATCCAGGCGCAGAACGCCACGCCCATGTAGAGGCCGATCTTGGTCTTCACGACGGGGACGCCGACCGCGCGGGCGGCGTCGGAGCCGCCGCCGACCGCGAAGATCCAGTTGCCGAAGCGGGTGCGGAGCAGGATCCAGGTGGCGAGGGCGACCAGGGCGAACCACCACAGGATGGTGACCTTGAGGGCGACGCCGCCGAGGACGAGCTCGGACGCGAAGAGGGATCGGGCGGAGGTGAAGCCCTCCATGTCGGCGATGGTCTTGGTGGAGACCGTGCCGCTGATGAGCTTGGTGAGACCGAGGTTCAGGCCGGTCAGCATCAGGAACGTGCCGAGCGTGATGATGAAGCTCGGCAGCTTGGTGCGGGTCAGCATGAAGCCGTTGAAGAACCCGAAGGCCAGGGTGGTCAGGAGCGAGACGCCGACGCCCACCCAGACGTTCGCGGTCATCTGGAAGCTGAACATCGACGAGACGAGCGCCGCGCTGGTGACCATCACGCCCGCGGAGAGGTCGAACTCGCCGCCGATCATCAGCAGGGCGACGGGGACGGCCATGATGCCGATGGTGGAGGCGGCGTAGAGCACCGTGCCGAGACTGGCGGCGCGCAGGAAGCTGTCGGCGACCAGTGAGAAGAAGAGGAAGACGGCGGCGGCGCCGACGACCGAGCCCAGCTCCGGGCGGCCGAGGAGCCGGCGCAGCGGCGAGGTGTGCAGGAGCCGTTCGTCGATGGCGTCCTTGGCGGGCGGTGCGGTGGTGCTCATCGGGTCCCCCGCTCCGCGTACTCCTGGAGCTTGGCCGCGTCCTTGTCGTTGATGATCTGCGGGCCGGTCAGCACGGGGCGGCCGCCGCCGAGGACGTCGGCGTTGTAGCGGTAGAGCCAGAGCAGGTCCACGGCCTGGTAGCCCTGGAGGTAGGGCTGCTGGTCGACGGCGAAGCCGAGCGTGCCGGCGCTCAGGGCGGCGGCGACCTTGGCGTTGAGGTCGAAGGTGTCGATCTCGGCCTTGCTGCCTGCGGTCTTCCTGGCCTGGACGGCGGCGTCCGCGAAGGGCGCGCCGAGGGTGACGACGGCGTCGATGGCCGGGTCGGCCTGGAGTTTGGCCTCGATGGAGGCCTTCACGTCGGGCATGTTGGTGCCGTCGACGTAGAGGTTCTGGAGCTCTCCGCCGAAGGTCTTCTTCACTCCGGCGCAGCGCTGTTCGTGGCCGACGTTGCCCTGCTCGTGCAGGACGCACAGCGCCTTCTTCCGGCCGCGCTCGTCGAGCTCGTCGCCGACCGCCTCACCGGCGACGGTCTCGTCCTGGCCGATGTGGGTGAGCGCCCCGAAGGCCTTGGACTGTTCGGAGCCGGAGTTGACGGTGATCACCGGAATGCCGGCCTTGACGGCGCGGGCTACGGCGGCCTTCATGGCGTCCGGCTTGGCGAGGGTGACGATCAGTCCGTCGACCTTCTTGTCGACGGCCGCGTCGATCAGCTGGGCCTGTTCCTTGGCCTCGTCGCTGTGCGAGTAGAGGAAGTTGATGTTGTCCTTGACGGCGGCCTGCTTGGCGCCGTTCTGGACGATGTCCCAGAAGGTGTCGCCGTCGCCCGAGTGGGTGACCATCGCGAAGGTCCAGCGTGGGGTGTTCACCGCGGCCCGGCCTTCGGCGGCGGCCGCCTTGCGGGCGTCCTCGGCGCGCTTGCCTCCGGTGCTGCTGCAGGCCGTCAGTCCGGCCGCGAGCAGTGTCGCCGCCAGTACCGCGCCGATCGCACGTACCCCTGTCCGAGCGTTGGTCACGACGCGCCCCTCCTGCTGTTCCGCTGTCCCGCTTGCCCTGCTGTGTGCACTGCAGTATCGGTCATGCCGTTCCGGTTCTACGACTCTGATGCGAACGCGTCAATGCATTTGTCAGAACATTCTTACGGTCTGACCGAAACCTACGGTCGGACCAGAAGCTGGAACTCGAAGGAGTAGCGCGAGGCCCGGTAGACGTGCGAGCCGAACTCGACGGCCCGCCCGGTGTCGTCGAAGGTGGTGCGCTCCATGGTCAGCAGCGGCGCACCCTCCTTCTCGGTGAGCAGCTCGGCCTCGGCGGGGGTCGCGGCGCGGGCGCCGACGGTCTGCCGCGCGCTGTGCAGGGTGATGCCGGCGTCGCGCATCAGCCGGTACAGGCCGGTCGCCTCCAGGAGCTCGGTGTCCAGGTCGAGCAGGGCGGCCGGGAGGTGGTTGCGCAGCCGGGCCATGGGCTCGTCATGCGCGCAGCGCAGCCGCTCGACGTACCGCACGTCGCTGCCCTGGGGGATGCCGAGCGCGGCGGCGACCGGCGCGGTGGCCGGTTCGATCCGGTTGGCCAGGACGATCGTGGCGGGCCGCTGGCCGGCCGCCTCCAGGTCGTCGTAGAGGCTGCTGAGCTCCAGGGGGCGCTTGACCTGGCTGTGGACGACCTGGGTGCCGACGCCACGGCGGCGCACCAGCAGGCCCTTGTCGACCAGGGACTGGATCGCCTGGCGGACGGTGGGCCGGGACAGGCCGAGCCGGCCCGCGAGGTCGATCTCGTTGCCGAGCAGGGTGCCGGGGGTCAGGGCCCCGGTCTCGATGGCCGCCTCCAGCTGCTGGGCCAGCTGGAAGTAGAGCGGGACGGGGCTCGTACGGTCCACGCGGAGGGGAAGCGGCTGCGGCTGCTGGGGCACGGGCCGAGCCTAGTCGCCGCGCATGTTGACGGGAAGTCGTGAAGTTCGATTGTCAGGACAAACTCTTGACATGACGACTGCTCGGCACCACCTTGGGGCCATGCGCATCGGACTGATCGGAACGGGACGTATCGGAACTTTCCACGCGGGCGTTCTCAGCCGTCATGAGGCGGTGGAGTCGCTGGTGGTGGCGGACGCGGACACGGCCCGCGCGGCGCGGGTCGCCGAAACCCTTGGTGTGGACGTGGCGCCGGGCGTCGACGCGCTCTTCGCCGACGGCCTGGACGCCGTCGTGATCACCTCGGCGACCGCGGCGCACGCCGAGCTCATCGCCCGCGCCGCCCGCGCCGGGCTGCCGGCCTTCTGCGAGAAGCCGATCGCCCTCGACCTGCCCGGCACCCTCGGCGCGCTGGCGGCGGTGGAGGCGGCGGGCACCGAGCTCCAGCTCGGTTTCATGCGCCGGTTCGACGCCGGTTACCGGGCCGCCCGTGAGGCCGTACGGTCGGGCCGGCTCGGGCGGCTGCACACCGTCCGCGCCGCCACCTCCGACCCGGCGCCGCCGCCCGCGGCCTATCTGCCGCTCTCGGGCGGCCTGTACCGGGACTGCCTGGTCCACGACTTCGACATCCTGCGCTGGGTGACCGGCCGCGAGGTCACCGAGGTGTACGCGGCCGGCTCGGACGCCGGCCCGGCGATGTTCCGCGAGAGCGGCGACGTGGACACCGCCGCCGTCCTGCTCACCCTCGACGACGGCACGCTCGCCACGGCGACGGCGACCCGCTGCAACGGCGCGGGGTACGACGTACGGATGGAGCTGGCCGGGGAGCTGGACCAGATCGCCGTCGGGCTGGACGACCGCACCCCGCTCACCTCCGTCGAACCGCTGGGGCCCGCGCCCGCCGACAAGCCCTGGCCGGGCTTCCTGGAGCGGTTCGCCCCCGCGTACGAGGCGGAGCTGGACACCTTCGTCCGGCTCGTGCGCGGCCAGGCGGCCAACCCCTGCGACGGGCGCGAGGCCCTCACCGCGCTGCGGATCGCCGAGGCGTGCGAGCGCTCGCGCCGCGACCGCCGCCCGGTGCCGATCACGGAGGTACGGGCGGACGCCGGGCCGGCGGTCGGCAAGGTCACCGGCTGACGGTCACGGGTCGGGGTCACGGGTGGGGGTCCGCGGTCGACCCGCCGCCGCGCGCCTTCAGATCGACGACGGGGCCCGGGCCGGCCCGGGCCGCCTCACGCGCTCTCGTCGTCGAGCAGGCCCGCGTCATGGACGAGCAGCGCGATCTGGACGCGGTTGTTGAGGCCGAGCTTGGCGAGGATGCGCGAGACATGGGTCTTGACGGTCGGCACGCTCATGTAAAGGGCCGAGGCGATCTCGGCGTTGGACCGGCCCTGGCCCACGGCGACGGCCACCTCCCGCTCCCGCTGGGCGAGTTCGGCGAGCCGGACGCCGGCGGCGGCCCTGCGGGGGTGCTCGGCGGTGTCGGCGACATGGGTCATCAACTGCCGGGTGACGGCGGGCGACAGGACCGGGTCGCCGGCCGCCACGCGCCGTACGGACGCCACGATGTCGGCCGGGGCGGTGTCCTTGAGGACGAACCCCGCCGCGCCTGCCCGCAGCGCGCGCAGGACCTGCTCGTCGGCGTGGAAGGTGGTGAGCACGACGACGTCGGGGGCATCGGGCCGGGCCCGCAGCCGTTCGGTGGCGGTCAGTCCGTCGACCCGCGGCATCCGGATGTCCATCAGGACGACGTCGGGGGCGTGGGCGGCGACGAGCTCCGGGACCTCGGCGCCGTCGGAGCCCTCGCCGACGATCTCGATGTCCTCGGCGCCCCCGAGCATGAAGGAGAGGCCCGCCCGGACCAGCGGGTCGTCGTCGATGATGAGCAGCCGGATCGTCATGACGGCCACGGTAGCCAGGCGTGGAGTGCGAACCCGCCGTCGGGGGCGGCGCCGTGGTCCATCCGGCCACCGGCGAGGGTGGCGCGCTCGGTCAGCCCGATCAGGCCCTGGCCCGACCCCGGGACGTGGGGCACGGGGCCGGTGGGCGCGGGGTTGTGGACGCCGACGGTGAGCCCCTCGCCGGGCCGGCCGCGTACGGTGACGGTCACCTCGGTGCCGGGGGCGTGTTTACGGGCGTTGGTGAGGCCCTCCTGGGCGATGCGGTAGACCGTGCGGCCGGTGGCGGCGGGGACGGTGGCCGGGTCGCCGACGGTGTTGTCGAGGGCGACGGTCATGCCGGCCTGCCGGGATTCGGAGATCAGCGCGTCGAGGGTGGCGAGGGTGGGCTGCGGCCGGTCGCCCTCGCCCTGGTCGCCGGGGGCGCGCAGCACGCCGATGATCTCGCGGAGGTCCTGGAGGGCCTCGTGGGCGCTGTCGCGGATCACTCCGGCGGCGCGGGCGATCTCGGCGGTGGGGGCGTCGGGCCGGAACTCCAGGGCGCCGGCGTGCACGCTGAGGAGGGTGAGGCGGTGGGCGAGGACGTCGTGCATCTCCCTGGCGATGGCCTCGCGGGCGGCGCGCTGGGCCTGCTGGGCGCGGAGCTCCGCCTCGGCCTCGGCGCGGCGGGCCCGTTCGCGCAGCGCGACGACGAGCTGGCGCCGGGCGCGTACGAGCATTCCCCAGCCGGTGACCAGCAGGACGAGCAGGACGGCGATGACGACGCCGAGGACCGGGTGGACGGTCGGGTCGGGCCGGACGAAGACCTGGACGACGCCGCTCGCCAGGGCTGCCGAGGTGACGAGCGCGACCTGCTTGAACGGCCGGTGCACGGCGACGCCGAAGAGGGCGACGAGGAGGGCGCCGCCGGTCGAGGGGGCGATCGTTTGGGTCACGGAGAGGATCAGGGCGAGACCGACGGGCCAGCGGCGGCGCAGCCACAGGGCGCAGCAGGCGGCGGCGCCGACGAGCTGGTCGGCGAAGGTGATCACGTCCGAGTTGCCGTACTGCTCGCTGGCCTCGACGGAGAGCAGCCCGATGAAGGCGGCGAGGACGAACCCGACGGTGTCGACGATCCAGTCGCGTACGGTCCGGCGCGGGCGGCTTCGGCCGCGTCCGCCGGCCCGGTCCCCCGGCAGTTCGGGGTCGAGGGGGTCCGCCATGGCCGAGGGGAGCAGCCAGGGGTATTCCGTACGCGTCATGTCGACAAAGTTACGCAGGCGGGGGGCGTCCGGCGGGCTCGTGGCGGCGGGAAGCTACCAAAGTCGTACACGGCCACCGGCAGCGGATACTTTCGGCCCGGCGCCGCATTCCGAGGCAGGACGCGCGGGCCGGTCGCGGTGGATCACGCTCGGTCCATGAAGAAGATTCTGGAGCTCGTGGGCATGGCGCTGCTGATCGTGGGCGGTGCCGGGGTGCTGCGGGAGCTGACCGACGGATGGTTCTCGATCTTCGGTTTCACCCGCTTCCTCACCGACCACATCGGTTTCCTCCAGGGCCGTGAACTCTTCGCGCACATCGTGCTCGCGGTGCTCGGCTTCGCCATGCTGATGATCGCCGACCGGTCCTCGAAGGCCTGAGGTCGCGGGGTCGCTAGGCGGTGGCGGCGGCCCGGCGGCCCCAGCTGGTGCCGGCGAGGACGAGCACCGCGCCGAACAGGCCGACGGCGCCGAGGTGTTCGCCGCCGAGGGCGATGCCGACGGCCGCCGCCCACAGCGGTTCGGTGCCGAGCAGCAGGCTGACCCGGGAGGGCGAGGTGCGGCGCACGGCCCACATCTGTACGAAGAAGGCGAAGAGCGTGCAGAAGACGGAGAGGAAGAGCAGCCCGGCCCACTCACGGGGGCCGAAGCCGACGGCCACCGCCCACGGCGAGGCGCCGGTGCCGGGGACGGCGGCGAGCAGCGCGAAGACGGCGACCGCGCCGCCGAGCTGGACGGTGGTCAGGGAGAGGGCGTCGGCGCCCTGGACGGCCTTGATCCGGGACATGGCGAGGACGTGCGCCGTACGCGCGACGGCGGCCAGCAGGATCAGCAGGTCGCCGAGCGAGGGGGTGGTGAACCCGCCGCCCTGGGTGAGCAGCACGACTCCGGCGACCGAGAGCGCGGCCGCGGCGAGGAAGGCACGGGGCGGCCGGACGCCGGTCACCGCGGCCTCGGCCAGCGGTGTGAAGATCATCGTGAGGCTGATGATGAGCCCGGCGTTGGTGGCCGAGGTGTGGACGACGCCGTACGTCTCCAGGAGGAAGATCCCGCTGAGGACGAGCCCGAGCAGTCCCGCCCCGCGCCACTGCGCGGCGCTGAGGGCGCGCAGCCGTCGCCACCCGGCCGCCACGAGGACGGGCAGGACCACGGCGAAGCGCAGCACGAGGACGGCGACGACGGTGTGGGTGGTCGTGATGCCCTTGGCGGCCAGATAGCTGGCGCCCCAGACGACCGCGACGAGCAGGACGGGCAGGTCGGTGAGCCAGGCCCGGCGGGGGGCGGGCAGCGGTACGGACGCGGCGATCGTGGACACGGCGGGCCTGCTCCAACACGTCGGAAGAGGTGGAGACTTCGGCGGCTCGCACGGGGACGATCACCGTACCCGCGGCGTGGTCGGGGCGCCAGATGTTTCCTACACGTAGGAGCCGTACGCGGGCCGGCCCGCCAGTTCGTAGGTGTGGACGGCGATGCCGGAACCGGTGGTCCTGGCGTCGGTGTGCCGGAACGCGGTCGGCTGCGTGCCCTCGGCGAACAGCCGGCGCCCCTTGCCCAGGACGACGGGGAAGACCAGCAGATGCAGCGTGTCGATGAGGTCGTGCGCCATCAGGGACTGGGCGAGGCCGCCGCTGCCGTGCATCTGCACCTCGCCGTCGGTGGTGCGCTCCTTGAGCGCCCAGATCTCCTTGACGAGGTCCCCGCCGAGGACCGTGGTGCCCGCCCAGTCCGCCGAGCTCAGGGTGGTGGACGCGACGTATTTGGGCAGGGAGTTGAGCTTGGAGGCGATCGGGTCGTCGGGGTCGGTCATCCTGGGCCAGTAGCTCGCGAAGATCTCGTACGTGCGGCGGCCGAGCAGGAAGGCGGCGGGCCGCGAGAAGACGTCGTCCATGAAGGCGCCGAAGTCGTCGTCCGCGTACGGCACGGTCCAGCCGCCCTGGTCGAACCCGCCGCTGGGGTCCTCGTCCGGGCCGCCGGGTGCCTGGTAGACGCCGTCGAGCGAGAGGAACTGGGTGAGGGTGAGCTTGGCCATGACAGGTGCCTTTCTCTCCGGTCCATCGTGTCTCACAAGCTCCGACTCCACCGCTCGGGAAAAGTCATCGCCCTGCGGCCGGGTCGCCGTCCGACACCCGCCAGCGCCCGGGGTACGCGCCGAACGGTGAAAGTCGCGCGGGGCGCACCGGTGCTGTCGGGCCGGTGCGCCCTCGCGCGATCGGGCGGGGTGTCGTTACCCGCCCAGCTCCTGGTGGCGTGCGGTCAGCCGCGCCGAGCCCTCGGCCGTGAGGGAGCCGAAGAGACGGAGGCGGGAGATGCCGCCGTCGGGGTAGATGTCGATCCGGACGTGCGTACCGACCGCCGGGGTGCCGAGCACGAAGCGGTGGTTCGTGTCGGGCTGGAGGCGGGTGCGGGGCAGGACCTCGGTCCAGTTGTCCGAGCCGTCCGACACGGACAGCGACGCCCAGCCCGCGCTGTTGCCCTTGAGGTACGCGGTGTCGATCTCGACCGCGCGGATCTCCGACTCGGCCACCAGCTGGTAGCGGATCCAGTCGTTGCCCTTGTCACGGCGGCGGCGGGTCTCCCAGCCGTCGTCCATCTTGCGGGAGCGTCCCGGCTGGATGGTGTTGGTCGCCGGGGAGTAGAAGCGGTCGGAGGCGTCCTCGACCTGGCCGCCGTTCTCCAGGGCCACGAGGTCGAAGGTGCCGAGCACGTTCAGCCACGCCGGGTCGGGGGCGACCTCGCCGTACACGCGCAGACGGGCGATGCCGCCGTCCGGGTGCTGGTTGACCCGCAGATGCGTGAAGCGCTGCTCCACGTCGACGGAGAAACCGTTCGCCGCGTGACCGCCGATGGCCGTACGGGGTACGAGCGTCACCCACTTGACGTCGTCGGCGAGCAGGTCCTCGGGCGACGGGGAGCCCGCGACCGAGGTCGCCTCGACGGAGACGGCCTGCGGGTAGTTGCCACGGAAGTGCGCGGTGTCGACGACGATGCCGCGGATGACACCGGGGGCGCCGAGGCGTACGAGCGCCCAGTCGTGGTCCTCGTCGGTGGGGTGCGGCTGCTGGGCGGAGACACCACGGCGGCGGCGGGTCTCCCAGCCGTCCATGATCTTGCCCTTGTGCCCGAAGTGCTCGGGGTCGAACTCCGCGGCCTCCGGCTTGAGCATGTTCTCGCGCTCGGCGAAGAACTCGTCGTTGGCGGCGATCACGCCCGCGCCGAGCCGCCGGTCGGCGAGGTCGGCGTACTGCGTGAAGGGGAAGTCGGCGGTGCGGTAGTCGGCGTACGGGTCGCCGCCGCCGTAGGGGCTGGCGTCACCGGTGAAGCTCGGTATCGACGTCATGGTTCAGTTGTTCCTTTCGAGGAGCCGGCCGCTCGGCTCGGCGAGGCTGCCGTGGTCGGCGATGCGCTCACCGCGCAGCCAGGTGGACTTCACGACTCCGTGCAGGGTCTTGCCGGCGTAGGCGGTGACGCGGTTGCGGTGCTGGAGCTCGGCCGGGTCGACCGTGAAGGTCTCGTCGGGTGCGAGGACTGCGAAGTCGGCGTCGCGTCCGGCCTCGATCGCGCCCTTGCGGTGCAGGCCGGCCAGGCGGGCCGGGGCGGTGGACATCCAGCGGGCGACGTCGTCGAGGGTGCGGCCGCGGCGGCGGGCCTCGGTCCAGATCGCCGGCAGGCCGAGCTGGAGGGAGGAGATGCCGCCCCAGGCGGAGGCGAAGTCGGGGGTCTTGAGGTCGGCGGTCGACGGCGAGTGGTCCGAGACGATGCAGTCGATCGTGCCGTCGATCAGGCCCTGCCACAGGGCGTCCTGGTTGGAGGCCTCGCGGATCGGCGGGCAGCACTTGAACTCGGTGGCGCCGTCCGGGATCTCCTCGGCCGTGAGGGTGAGGAAGTGCGGACAGCTCTCGACGGTGACCTGGACGCCCTCGCGCTTGGCGGCGGCGATCAGCGGCAGCGCGTCGGAGGAGGAAAGGTGCAGGACGTGGACGCGGGCGCCGAGCCGGCGGGCCTGGGCGATCAGGTTCTCGATCGCGGTGTTCTCGGCGTCGCGGGGGCGCGAGGCGAGGAAGTCGGCATACTTCTCGCTGCTCTTCTGGGGCGCGTCGGCGAGGTGGTGCGGGTCCTCGGCGTGCACGATCATCAGCCCGTCGAAACCGGCGATCTCCGCCAGGGACTGGGCGAGCTGGTCCTGGTCGAGCGAGGGGAACTCGTCCACCCCGGACGGCGACAGGAAGCACTTGAAGCCGAAGACGCCCGCGTCGTGCAGCGGCCGCAGGTCCTTGACGTTGTCGGGCAGGGCGCCGCCCCAGAAGCCGACGTCGATGTGGGCCTTGGTCCGGGCGACCTCCTGCTTGGTCCGCAGGTGGTCGACGGTGGTGGTGGGCGGGATGGAGTTGAGCGGCATGTCGAGGAGGGTGGTGATGCCACCGGCGGCGGCCGCGCGGGTGGCGGTCCAGAAGCCCTCCCACTCGGTGCGGCCGGGGTCGTTCACATGCACATGGGTGTCGACGAGGCCGGGCAGGACGACGTCGTCGCCGAAGTCCTCCAGGCGGGCGCCGGCCGGCACCTCGGCGTCGTACGGCAGTACGGCCGCGATCCTTCCGTCGGCGACGGCGACCGATGCGGCGCGCGTCCCCCCGGGGGTGACGACGCGGGTCGAACGCAGTACCAGGTTCACGTCGAGGTCGGACACCCGTGCCCCTCTCATCCAGCAGAAATTCAACGAACTGTTGAAGGAGTCTTCACTTAGGACCGCGCGGCGTCAAGGACGCAGATCCAGCATCCGCCCGACTCGCGCCCCGCACGACCGAGCTCTTGGACGTTTCCATGAAGTGGAATGGAAATTTCGTACAGTAGAACGTAGCTCCGCACATGCGGGAAGGCCGGTACCGCCGCGAGCGGCCGCCGACACCGGACAAACACCCCCCTGACCGGCGCGGACGCCGGTACCGGGGCCGTGTGTCCGGAGGAACGGCCCGGTAGGCTGCTGACTTGCCCGCCTGCCCCGAAAGGACTTGACGTGCCGACGTCCAGCGCCAGCACCACCGACGCCAAATCCACCGGTAACTCCACCGGTGGCGTCCAGTCCCTCGAGCGCGCCTTCGACCTTCTGGAACGGATGGCCGACGCCGGGGGCGAGGTCGGGCTCAGTGAGCTCTCCGCCAGCAGCGGACTTCCGCTGCCCACCATCCACCGGCTGATGCGCACGCTGGTCGCCTGCGGCTACGTACGCCAGCAGTCCAACCGCCGCTACGCCCTCGGCCCCCGGCTGATCCGGCTCGGCGAGTCCGCCTCGCGGCTGCTGGGCACGTGGGCCCGTCCCTATCTCGCCCGCCTGGTCGAGGAGACCGGCGAGACCGCGAACATGGCCCTCCTCGACGGCGACGAGATCGTCTACGTCGCCCAGGTGCCGTCCAAGCACTCCATGCGTATGTTCACCGAGGTCGGCCGGCGCGTGCTGCCGCACTCCACCGGCGTGGGCAAGGCGCTCCTCGCGCACACCCGGGCGGAGGAGGTACGGGCGCTGCTGGCCCGTACCGGCATGCCCGCCGCCACGGAGAAGACGATCACGACGCCCGACGGCTTCCTCGCCGCTCTGGAGCAGGTTCGCAGCACGGGCTACGCGGTGGACGACAACGAGCAGGAGATAGGAGTCCGCTGCCTGGCGGTGCCGGTGCCCGACTCCCCCACCGCGGCGGCCATCTCGATCTCCGGCCCGGCGGGCCGGGTGACAGAGGCGGCGACGGAGAAGATCGTGCCGATCCTCCAGGAGGTCGCGCGGGAGCTGTCGACGGCGCTGGTGAACACCTCGGGCAACAACAACGGCTGAGCCAGGCCGACGAGCGTGCATGGAAGGGCCCCCGGCCAGGCCGGGGGCCCTTACTCATGTCTGACGGACGCGGGCGTGGGTCCCGGCCTGGGAGGCATCGGCCCCGGCCGATCGTGAGGTCCTGGCCCCGGGGTCCTGGGCCCGGAGCGGTGCCCATTGCGCGCCCTCCGTTCCGGGCGGTCCTCAACTCCGCTCGACCGTGGGCTCGGACAGCCGGCCGTCCTGGACGCTCACCGTCCGGTCCATCCGCTCCAGGTGTGCACGGTCATGTGTCACCAGGACCGTGGCCGTTCCCCGCTCCCGGGTGAGCGTCACCAGCAGGTCGAGTACGGCGGCTCCCCGCTCGTGGTCCAGGGCGCTCGTCGGCTCGTCGACCAGCAGCACCGCGGGGTCGTTCATCAGCGCCCGCGCGATGTTGACGCGCTGACGCTGCCCTCCGGAGAGCTGGTGCGGGCGGCGAGCCGCCAGGTCGGCGAGGCCGACCCCGTCGAGGAGAGCCAGGGCCCGGTCCCGTACTGCCTTCGTCCGGCGGCCGGAGAGATGGGCCATCACCTCCAGTTGCTCGGTGACCGTCAGCGAAGGCAGCAGATTGGGCTGCTGGAAGACGATCCCGATGCGTTCGCGGCGCAGCGCGGCCTTGCCTGCCCGGTCGAGGCCGGCGGTGTCCGTACCGTCCACGACGACCCGGCCGCGGTCGGGGCTCACCAGCGTCGCGGCGACCGCCAGGAGGCTCGACTTCCCGGAGCCGGACGGGCCGACGACGGCGGTGAGGGTGCCGGCCGGGACCTTGAGGGAGACGGAGTCGAGGGCCGTCAGGCGTCCGTCGCCGTCGGGGTAGGTGAGGGTCACGTCGTCGAGGTGCAGTGTCACCGTGCGCTCCCGAGTGCGGTCAGCGGGTCGACGGCGGTGATCCGCCGGATGGAGAGGGCCGCGCCCAGCACGCCGAGGACGATCATCACGGCGGCCGGGCCGAGCACGGTCAGCGGTTCGAGGACGAAGGGCACGTCGCCGCCGCTGACCACCGCGCCGATGCCGACGGCGAGCGCCGTCCCGAGCAGCGTTCCCGCCGCGAGCATCAGCACCGCCTGCCCGAGCGCGTCCTTGAGGAGGTACGGGGTGGAGGCGCCGAGCGCCTTCAGTACGGCCACGTCCGCGCTGCGCTGGATCGTCCAGACGGTGAAGAAGGCGCCTATGACCAGCGCGGAGATGACGAAGAGGAAGCCGCGCATCAGCTGCAGGGAGCCGTTCTCGGCCTGGTAGGACCCTATGGCGGTGAGGGCCTCGTCGACGGTCCGCGTCTGGGTGCCGGCGGCCCGGTCACCGGCCGCGAGGTCCACCCCGTCCGAGCCGTCCGAGCCGTTCGCGAGGGTGAGGGCGATGACGGTGGCCTGCTCCTTGGGCATGGTGCCGCTGTGCCCGAGCCGCTGCCAGTCGTCGAGGGAGGTCCAGACGACCGGTGTGTGACTGTACGAGGCGTCTCCGGCGACCGCCGAGACCGTCGCCTCCAGCGGGCCGAGCCGTACCCGGTCCCCGACCCCGGCCGCCAGCTCCTGTGCGGCCGACTCGGAGAGCACCGCCTTTCCGGGACCCAGCTTCGAGCTGCCGGGCGCGATCCGCGCCGAGGGTTCGGTACCGAAGGCGGAGACCGCCGCCGTACGGTCCCCGGCGGAGGCGTTCAGCGTACGGATGCCGATCGGCGCGGCGGCCCGCACGCCCGGCCGTCCGGCCCAGCTCCGCCACGCGTCCTCGGTGAGGGAGGAATTGGTGAACGACACCGACTGACCGGAGGGGGGCGCGGCGAAGGCGAGACGGTCGGCGGGCAGCCCCGTGATCGCCGAGATGTTCTCCCGCGCGAGCCCGGCCGTCAGCCCGGACAGCAGCCCGACGAGCAGGGTGATCAGCACGATCACCGTTCCCATCAGGGTGAACCGCCCTTTGGCGAATCTCAGATCTCTCCATGCCACGAACATGGTGACCAGACTCCTGTGCCTGGACGGGCGGCGGCATCGCGCCACGGATGGCTCCGCAATCAAACTTTCGGTTGAGTCCGGATTGTCGGCTCCGGCCTACCCTGGACGGACCATGGATCCCCGCACCCTCACCCCTGCCCTGCGCGCCCTGCGTCTGTGTCTGCATCTGCTGATGGCGGGGCTGCTGGCGCTGGCGGTGGTACGGGCGTGGGGCGACGGCGCTCCGGACGCCGGGGCGGTCCTGGCGGTGGCGGCGGTGACCGGCGCGGTGTACGCGGCCGGGTCGCTCCTGCCTGCCGTACGTCTGACGCGGCGGGCGGCCGCGCTCTGGCTCGCGGCGCTCGGGGTGTCCTGGCTTGTGCTGCTGTGGCTGACGCCGGACGCCCTGTGGGTGGCGTTCCCGCTGTACTTCCTCCAGCTGCATCTGCTGCCCGCGCGCTGGTCGCTGCCGGCCGCCGCCGTCACCGCGGCCGCCGCGATCGGTTCGTACGTGGGGCACGGCCGGCCGCTCAACCCCGGGGTCTTCATCGGTCCGCTGCTGGGCGCGGCAGTCGCGGTCGCGACCGTCCTCGGCTACCAGGCGCTGTACCGGGAGAGCGAGCGGCGCCGCCGGCTCATCGAGGAGCTGATCGCGACCCGGGCCGAACTGGCCGCCGCCGAACGGCACGCGGGCACGCTCGCGGAGCGCGAGCGGCTCGCCCGGGAGATCCACGACACCCTGGCACAGGGGCTTTCGTCCATCCAGCTGCTGCTGCGGGCCGCCGAGCGGACGCTGCCGGCGGCTTCCCCGGCGGCGACCCACATCGCCCGGGCCCGGCAGGCGGCGCAGGACAATCTCGCCGAGGCGCGGCGGTTCGTACGGGCCCTGTCGCCGCCGGACCTGGAGCACGGCTCGCTGGCCGGGGCCCTGGAGCGGCTGTGCGAGCCGGGTCCCGGGCCGCGGGTGCGCTTCTCGCTCAGCGGCACTCCGGTGGAGCTGCCCACGCCGTACGAGGTGGCGCTGCTGCGGATCGCCCAGTCCGCGCTGGCGAACACGGTCCGGCACGCGGGCGCCTCGCGCGCCGAGATCACGCTGACGTTCATGGACGCGTCGGTGACGCTGGACGTGGTGGACGACGGCAGGGGGTTCCGGCCGGAGGCGGTCGTCGCCTCGTCGGACGCCGGGTTCGGGCTGCCCGCGATGCGCTCGCGCGCCCAGTCGCTGGGCGGCACGTTCACGGTCGAGTCGGCGCCGGGCCAGGGTGCGGCCGTCGCCGTCACCTTGCCGTTGCACACCGCCGGTTCCGGCAGCCGGCCGGACGGCACCCTCGCGGACCGCACCGGCGCACACCGGGAGGCTTCCTGATGACCGTCCGTCTTCTGCTCGCCGACGACCATCCGGTGGTACGGGCCGGTCTGCGGGCGGTCCTGGACACCGAGCCGGACTTCACGGTGGTCGCGGAGGCGGCCACGGCCGAGCGGGCGGTGGAGCTGGCCGCCGGCGGGGGTGTGGACGTGGTCCTGATGGACCTGCAGTTCGGGGCGGGGATGCACGGCTCGGAGGCGACGGCCGCCATCACGGCGCGGGCGGGCGGGCCACGGGTGCTGGTGCTGACGACGTACGACTCGGACGCGGACATCCTGGCGGCGGTCGAGGCCGGGGCGAGCGGCTATCTCCTCAAGGACGCGCCGCCGGAGGAGCTGGCGGCGGCGGTCCGTACCGCTGCGGCCGGTCAGTCCGCACTGGCTCCGGCGGTGGCGCACCGGCTGATGGACCGGATGCGGACGCCCGCGGAGGCGCTGACGAAGCGGGAGCTGGAGGTCCTCCAGCTGGTGGGCGAGGGGCTGTCGAACCAGCAGATCAGCAAGCGGCTGTTCCTGAGCCAGGCGACGGTGAAGTCCCACCTGGTCCACATCTTCGCCAAGTTGGGGGTGGACTCGCGCACGGCCGCGGTGGCGACGGCGACGGCCCGGCGGCTGATCAGACGGTAGGGAGCTGCGTCCCGTCGTCGGGCCGGCGCGGGGGTTCGCCGAAGAGTTCGACGGCGTTGCGGACCTCCGTCAGCCCGTCGCGCAGCGCGCTGACCGAGCCGATCGACCCGACGATGAGCAGTAAGGAGCGGCGCATCCGGCGCACTTCGGGCACTCCGCCGAGCGCCATGGCGGCGAGTGCGGCGAGCTCGTCCTCGGCGATGCCACGGTCGGCGAACTCGGCGCGGTGCCCGGCCAGTTCACGGCGGAGCCGGGAGACCGCAGCGCTCAGCTCCGCCACTCTCGGGTCTTCGTCGCTGCCCGTCACACGCCTCTGCCCCATGCTCCGCAACACGGCTCTCTCCCCCTCGCACATCGTTGTGCGCGGGCAAGTTAACGCCACGGCGCGGTGTGGACGCCACTCCGCGGACAGAAACCGGACGGATTTGCGGGTGTGCGGTATGCAGTCACCCATGACACCGACATCCGACAGGGCACAGCCTGACGTGACGTCCGACGCGCCACAGCGTGGGGTGACACCCGACATGGCACAGCGTGGGGTGACACCGGACATGTCACCGCCCGGCGCCCGGCCCGTGGCCGGGCTGCTGCTGGCGGCCGGCGGGGGGCGGCGGCTCGGCGGACGCCCCAAGGCGCTGCTCCAGCACCGGGGCCGCCCGCTCGTGGAGCACGCGGTGCGTGTGCTGCGCGAGGGCGGCTGCGAGGTGGTCCATGTGGTCCTGGGGGCCTCCGCCGATCTCGTACGGGAGCGGGCCTCCCTCGCCGGGTGCGTGCTGGTGGACAACCCCCGCTGGGAGGAGGGCATGGGCTCGTCGCTGCGGGCCGGGCTCGCCTCGCTCGCCGGGACGGGGGCCGGGGCCGCGCTGGTGAGCCTGGTGGACCAGCCCGGTATCGGCGCCGAGGCGGTGGCGCGGGTGCGGGCCGCGTACCGCTCGCCGGACTCGCTGGCGGCCGCCTCGTACGACGGCAGGCGCGGCCATCCGGTGCTGTTCGGCGCGGACCGGTGGGCGGAGATCGGCGCGGGGGCGGTCGGCGACCAGGGCGCGCGGGACTATCTGACAGCGCACCGGGATGCGATCACGCTGGTCGACTGTTCGGATGTGGCCGAGCCTTTCGACATCGACCGTCCCGAGGACCTGGCGCGGCTGGACGGGATGGAGCACCTTGAGTGAACGAGGTGGCACTCAGAGCCAGGTTTTGTCGACCCGAAGAATCTCGACATCAACAAACCATTGAACTTCCACCATGAGGAAACTAGTATCCACTGCTCAGGAGCGCCCGATGTCCTCAGACGGCGCTCGCGGCCGTATCTCGGCGCCCGCGGCACTGCGTGCCGTCTGACGACGCTCGGCGGCCGCGGAGCACGACCCCAGCACCGCCCCTGAAGTCCGCTGAAGGAAGTGACAGTTCATGTCCGCACCAGCGCCGTCCCCGTTGGCCGTCGTCGATGCCGAGCCGCTCCCCCGCCAGGAGGAAGTGCTCACCGACGAGGCCCTGGCCTTCGTGGCCGAGCTGCACCGGCGGTTCACCCCGCGCCGGGACGAGCTGCTCGCCCGCCGGGCCGAGCGCCGCGCCGAGATCGCCCGCACCTCCACGCTCGACTTCCTCCCGGAGACCGCACAGCTCCGCGAGGACGACAGCTGGAAGGTCGCGCCGGCCCCGGCGGCCCTGAACGACCGCCGGGTCGAGATCACCGGCCCGACCGACCGCAAGATGACCATCAACGCCCTCAACTCGGGCGCCAAGGTCTGGCTCGCCGACTTCGAGGACGCCTCCGCGCCCACCTGGGAGAACGTCGTCCTCGGCCAGCTCAACCTGATCGACGCCTACGAGCGGAAGATCGACTTCACGGACGCCCGCACCGGCAAGTCGTACGCCCTGAAGCCGGCCGGGGAGCTCGCCACGGTCGTGATGCGCCCGCGCGGCTGGCATCTCGAGGAGCGCCACCTGCGCTTCGACGGCCGCCCCGTCCCCGGCGCACTGGTCGACTTCGGCCTCTACTTCTTCCACAACGCCCAGCGCCTGATCGACCTGGGCAAGGGCCCGTACTTCTACCTCCCGAAGACGGAGTCGCACCTGGAGGCGCGCCTCTGGAACGACATCTTCGTCTTCGCGCAGGACTACGTCGGCATCCCGCAGGGCACCGTCCGCGCGACCGTCCTCATCGAGACGATCACGGCCGCGTACGAGATGGAAGAGATCCTCTTCGAGCTGAAGGACCACGCCGCGGGCCTCAACGCCGGCCGCTGGGACTACCTCTTCTCGATCGTGAAGAACTTCCGTGACGGCGGCGCCAAGTTCGTCCTCCCGGACCGCAACGCGGTCACGATGACGGCCCCGTTCATGCGCGCGTACACCGAACTCCTCGTCCGTACGTGCCACAAGCGCGGCGCGCACGCCATCGGCGGCATGGCGGCCTTCATCCCGTCCCGCAAGGACGCCGAGGTCAACAAGGTCGCCTTCGAGAAGGTCAAGGCCGACAAGGACCGCGAGGCGAACGACGGCTTCGACGGCTCCTGGGTCGCCCACCCCGACCTGGTCCCGATCGCGATGGCCTCCTTCGACGCGGTCCTCGGCGACAAGCCCAACCAGAAGGACCGGCTGCGCGAGGACGTGTCCGTCGCCCCCGGTGACCTGATCGCCATCGACTCCCTCGACGCCAGGCCGACGTACGACGGCCTGCGCAACGCGGTCCAGGTCGGCATCCGCTACATCGAGGCCTGGCTCCGGGGCCTCGGCGCGGTGGCGATCTTCAACCTGATGGAGGACGCGGCCACCGCCGAGATCTCCCGCTCCCAGATCTGGCAGTGGATCAACGCGGGCGTGGTCTTCGAGAACGGCGAGCGCGCCACCCCCGAGCTGGCCCGCAAGGTCGCGGCCGAGGAACTGGCCGCGATCCGCGAGGAGCTCGGGGACGAGGCCTTCGGCCAGGGCAACTGGCAGCAGGCCCACGACCTCCTCCTGCGGGTCGCCCTCGACGAGAACTACGAGGACTTCCTCACCCTGCCCGCCTACGAACAGCTGGTCGGCTGAACGCACGGCAGCCGAGCGGCAGTTCGTCCGGCAGTCTCCGCCCCCTGGCGCACGCACAGCGCCAGGGGGCGGAGCTGTCTCATCCTCTGCTTCGCTCGAATACGCCGACCGAACGGACGGGCGGCGTGATCAAACCGAAATCTTCCGCTACCTAGCGGTAACAAGCCGGCACGTGTCAGATTCCGCCATGCCACCGGCGCCGGAGGCTGTTCCCCACCCCCCGCATGCCCCCATGCATTCGCGCAGGAGCACAGCCATGCCCGGATTCCGCACCAGACGCATGTCCCGGTGGCTCGCCGCCGCTCTCGCACTGCCGCTCGTCATTTCGGCCACCTCCGCTGCCTCGGCCGCATCGACCGCATCGACCGTCTCCGACAGCACCGCAGCGGCCTCCGCACTTCCCACCGCCGTCGTCACCATGGGCGACAGCTTCATCTCCGGTGAGGCGGGGCGCTGGCAGGGCAACAGCCTCACCGACAGCGGCAGCCGGGACGGCACCGACCGGGCCTGGACCGGCGCCGGATACGACCCGAGGCGTGTGTACGGTGACACCTCGGTCAACGGATGCCACCGCTCGGACTCCGCGCCGGTCTCCGCCCTCGCGGGGCGCGCCGACGTACTGGTCAACCTGGCCTGCTCCGGGGCGCGTACGGAGAACGTGTTCCGCACCGCGCATGGCGGCAAGGCCTACCGCGGGGAGGCGCCGCAGGCCGACCGGCTCGCCGCGGTCGCCGCGACGCACGACATCGAGCTGATCGCCCTCTCCGTCGGCGGCAACGACCTCGGGTTCACCGAGATCATCACCGCCTGCGCGAAGGACTACATCATCTGGTACTCGTACTGCCACGACGACCAGCAGCCCGTCGTCGACGCCAGGATCGGCCCGGCGATGGCGGGCGTCGGCAAGGCCGTCGACGAGATCCGCGCGGTGATGTCCGCCGCCGGGCAGGCCCCGTCCTCGTACCGGATCGTGCTCCAGTCCTACCCCTCGCCCCTCCCCCGCGGCGCCGAGAACCGCTACTCCGAGAGCGGCTGGGACCGGGTGACCACCGGCGGCTGCCCCTTCTGGGACGGCGACTCCGACTGGGCGCGCGACCAGCTCGTACCGCAGCTCGCCGACCGGCTGAGGGGCGTCGCCACGGCCAAGGGGACGGGCTTCCTGGATCTGCGGGGCGCCTTCCAGGGGCGTGAGGTCTGCGCCTCGGCGAGCCGGCAGGTGACGGCCACCAGGCCGGCGTCGGCCGCCACCAGCGAGTGGGTGCGCTGGATCGACAGCGACGGCACGCAGGGCCCGGTGCAGGAGTCGATGCACCCCAACCACTTCGGCCAGCTCGCCCTGGGACGCTGCCTCGCCCTGGCCTACGCCGCGTCCACCACGCGGCACGCCTGCCGCAACACCCCGGGCGCGGGCACCTCGGGCATGTATCTGGCCCCCTTGTCCTGACGGGTTCACGGCGCCGCGTGACGCCACCGGCCGCCTGGTCCTGCCGGGTGACGCGGCGACGGTGGCCCGGCTCGTGATGCACCGGCCGTGATGCACCGGCCGGGAATCACCGGCCCGTGACGACGACGGTCCGCTGGGCGGAGAAGTCACCCCAGCGCCCGTCCGGGAGCCGGGCGCGAATCTTGACGCTGTAGCGGGTGCCGGGCGGGTCGGTGACGGTGAGGGTGTACGTGACCGGGCCGGGCGGGGGCTGCGCGCCCCAGACGATGGTGGTGGCGAACGCGCCGTTGAGATGGAGCTGGTGCTCCTTGACCGGCGCGCCGGTCTCGGGTGGTGTCCAGGTCAGCACGATCTCGCCGGGGCGCGCGGTCGCCTTGAGACCTGTGGGCGCGGTCGCGGGCGGGGCGCCCGGCGCGGCGGCGGTGGTGAGGTCGACGGGGTTGCTGTCGGGCGAGGAGTTCTCGGCGGCGTCGCGGGCCCGGACGGTGAAGCTGTAGACCGTGCCGGGGCGCAGTCCGGTGACCCGGGCGGTCGTCACGTTCCCGGTGACGCTGTGGACGCGGGAGTCCTCCTGGTAGATGTCGTAGGCGGTGACGCCGGTGGCGTCCGTGGCCCGCGCCCAGGTCAGGGTCGCCGCGTTCCGGCCGTTGGCGGCGCCGCGCAGCAGGCGAGGCGCCGTGGGTGCGGTGCGGTCCTCGGGCGCGGCAGCCGGTGTGGTCACGGTGACGGCGGCGGTCTGCGGTGACCGGTTTCCGGCGGCGTCGAGCGCGCGGACGGTGAAGGTGTACGCGGTGGAGGGTGCGAGGCGCTCGATGTCGACCATGGTGCGGCCTCCGGTCAGGGTCTTGACCTTGACCCCTTTCTGGAAGACCTCGTAGGCGGTGACGCCGGTGTCGTCGGTCGCCGCCTCCCACATGACGTGGACGGAACTGGCGCTGCCGGCCTGCGCGGTGAGGCGCTGGGGCGTGGACGGCTTCTGGGTGTCCTTCACCTCGCCCGCCGAGCAGCCGCCGAGGAGGAGCAGGAGGGCCGCGACGGTGGTGGCGGTCACGGTGGCGGCTCGGGTCACGGTCGGGCCTCCGCTTTCCTCGACTCACCTTGAATGGTCCAGACCTATGGGACACCCAAGGTCATGCCCACTTCAAGAGCGCGGGCGCCCCCAATGAGAAGTCGGCGTTGTCAGTGGCGTGCGCTTCACTGGATTCGTCACTCTCCGTCGATGACAACTGGGGGAATCATGACGGACCGTACGACCTTTGTGTCTCTCGCCGGGCTGCGCGGGCGCGGCTGGACCGATGCGATGGTGCGGGACCTGCTCGGGGAGCCGGACGTACTGGGCCGCAGTCCGCGCCGTTGGTCGCCGGCGCCGGTGAGGCTGTATCTGGTGGCGCGGGTCCAGGCGGTGGAGCGGACGCCGGAGTTCCCGCGCGAACCGACCGCGTCGGGGCGGGGCTCCCCCGCCGTCCGGGTGGCGGCCGAGCGCCGCCGGGCCGCGGTGCTGGGGGCGATCCGGGCGGAGCCGATCCGGGTGCCGCGGCTGCCGGGGCCGGAGCTGGAGCGGCGCGCGGTCGGGCACCGCAGAGCGCTGGGCGACCGGGGCGGGGTGAAGCCGGGGGCGCTCGTGGGATGGCAGGTCAGTTATCTGATGCACGCGCTGTCCCGGTACGAGGCGCTGCTCGACGGGCTGTTCGGGTCCACGGGGCGGGCGGAGGCGGAGCGGCTGCTGCGCCGGAGGCTGTACGAGGCGATCGCGGCGGCCTATCCGGAGCTGGCCGGGGAGTGCCGCAGACGCGCGGAGCGGGTCGAGGGGGCCGACAGTGGTGGGGAGCGGCGATGAATCCGGGGGCGACAGGAGGTCTGCACATTCATGGAGACACAGATGCTTGATCTGGGACCGGTCGCACATGAGGTGGCGCGGGTGGCGGCGGCCGTCGGCGACGAACGGCTGGGGGACCCCACGCCCTGCCCCGACTACGTGGTTCGGGACCTGCTGGCCCATGTCGTCGGGCTGAGCGCGGCCTTCCGCGACGCCGCGCGGAAGGACCTGGGCGCCAATACGGCCACGGACCCCGGTTCGGCCGCCCTGGTCCTCGCGGACGACTGGCGGACGGCCCTGCCGCGCCGTCTCGACGAGCTGGTCGAGGCCTGGCGCGACCCGGCGGCCTGGGAGGGCGACACCCAGGCCGGGGGTGTGGACCTCCCGGCGGCGGTCGCCGGCCAGGTCGCCCTCAACGAACTCCTCGTCCACGGCTGGGACCTGGCCCGGGCCACGGGCCAGGAGTACCGGATCACGGACCGGGCGGCCCTGGAGTCCTCCCGCACCCTGCTCGCCCCGGACCCGGACGACCCGGACCGCGGCGGGATCTTCGCCCCGGTGGTCCCGGTCCCTGACGACGCCCCGCTCCTGGACCGCGTGATCGGCCTCAGCGGACGCCGCCCGGACTGGGAGCCGGGGCGATGAACACCCGACGCCATTTCCGGCTCAGCCGGACGGCGTCGGCGGCGGGGCGCTCAGGGCGCGGGCGATCCGGCGGCAGGCGGCCGGGACCGGGGCCACCACCGGTGTCGCGAAGCGGGTCTGGAGCCACCACGCCGCGTCGCCGAGCGGGCCGCCTCCGATGACGACAGTGTCGGCGGCGTCCTGGACAAGGCACGCCTCGACGGCCAGGGCGAGGCGTTCCCGCATCAGTTCCGGTGAGGCGGCGAGGAGTTGGGGGTCGCCGGCCGTCAGGCGCAGGCCGGTGTAGCGGTCGGTGAGGCCCAGCCGGTCGACGCCGGTGGCGATCGAGGCCGCGAGGCCGGGGGTGGTCGTCGCGATGCCGAAGTGGGCGCCCTGAGCCGCGGCCTCGGTGAGGGCGGATTCGGCGAGGCCGGCCACGGGCACGTCCGTGGCCGCCCGGAGTTCCTCGACGCCCGGGTCGCCGAACGCGCCGACCAGGATCGCCGCGCAGGCTCCCTCGGCCCGCGCGGCGAGGCCCGCCGCCACGACGTGCGGCACGGCGGCGGCCAGCGCGGGCTCGGTGACGATCATCGGGGGCCCGTCCGGCACGGTCACCGGGTGGACCTCGTACGCCTCGCCAAGGGCGCGGCGGGCGATCGCCGCCATCATCTCCGTCGTCGGCCGGGAGGAGTTGGGGTTGATGAGAACGACGACCGGCCGGTCACCGCCTCCGTCGAGGTGGGGACCGGCAGCCGGGGGTCGCCGTGTGCTCAGTGGACGGCCACCGCCGCCGGGGACGGTTCGGACGGTGCCGCCGCCTCCTCGCCGCCCTCGCCGCGCTTGCCGAGGTGGTTGAAGGCGAGGTTGAGGACGATCGCCACGACGCAGCCGGTGCTGATGCCGGAGTCGAGGACGACCAGCAGGTCCTTGGGGAAGGCGTGGTAGAACGACGGCGCCGCGATCGGGATCAGGCCGATGCCGACGGCGGCGGCCACGATCAGGGCGTTCTCGCCCTTCTCCAGCGCGGCGGTGGCCAGGGTCTGGATGCCGCTGGCGGCGACCGAGCCGAACAGGACGATGCCGGCGCCGCCGAGGACCGGCAGCGGCACCAGCGCGATCACGGAGGCCGCGATCGGACAGAGGCCGAGCAGGATGAGGATGCCGCCGCCGGCGGCCACGACGAACCGGCTGCGCACCTTGGTCATCGCGACCAGACCGATGTTCTGGGCGAAGGCGCTGCACATGAAGCCGTTGAAGAGCGGGCTGATGGCGCTGCCGAGGGTGTCGGCGCGCAGTCCGCCCTCGATGATCCGCTCGTCGGCCGGACGGTCGACGATCTTGCCGAGGGCGAGCATGTCCGCGGTCGACTCGGTCATGCAGACCAGCATGACGATGCACATCGAGATGATCGCGGCGATCTCGAACTGCGGGGCGCCGAAGTGGAAGGGGGTGGGGAAGCCGACGACATCGGCGCCCTTCATGGCGTCGAAGTTGGTCATGCCGAGCGGGATGGCGACAAGCGTGCCGATGACGAGTCCGAGCAGGATCGCGATCTGCTGGAGGAAGCCGCGCAGCAGTCGGCGCAGGGCGAGTACGACCACGAACGTCAGGGCCGCCATGCCGATGTTCTTCATCGACCCGTAGTCGGAGGCGGTCGAGTTGCCGCCCTGGGACCAGTTGAAGGCCACGGGGAGCAGGGAGACACCGATCAAGGTGATGACCGTGCCGGTGACCACGGGCGGGAAGAAGCGGACGAGTTTGGAGAAGTACGGGGTGAGGACGAATCCGAGGACGCTGGCGACGATGATCGCGCCGAAGATGACGGCGATGCCGTCGTATCCACGGTCCCTGCCGATGGCGATCATGGGAGTCACGCCGGCGAAGGAGACTCCGTTGACGAACGGCAGCCGGGCGCCGACGCGCCAGAAGCCGAGGGTCTGGAGCAGGGTGGCTATGCCCGCGGTGAAGAGGCTCGCCCCCATCAGGAACGCGGTGTCCTTGGCACTGAGGCCCACGGCGGGCCCCACGATCATCGGCGGGGCCACCACGCCCGCGTACATGGCGGCCACGTGCTGGAGGCCGCTGGTGAACATCTTCAGGGGCGGGAGCGTCTCGTCGACCGGGTGCTTCCGGCCTTCTGACGAGTCCGCTGGGGCATCTGCATCTTTACGAAACCTGGGCGTTGCGGCCACGGCGGTTCCTCCGGTCGGGTGCACGTCGGCGGTGACGCGGGTGTCAGGGAGGTGGTGCTAAGTGGTGCATGGTGCAGGTGGGGGGTGCGGTGGTCGCACGGATCCACTCGTGCCCCGTGGCTACGTGGACACGAGTCACCGTTCCGGGGGGCGCCGTACCTCTTTTCGTACGGCACCCCCCGGCGCGGCTGCCATGGGCCCCGCTCGGGTCCATGGCCGCCGGTCGAGGGCCGTCCCCCTCGACCGGACTACCTGGGGGTTCAGGCCTGGGCGGTGATCCGCGCCAGACGCTGGGCCTCGGCACGCGCGTCGCGGGCGATCGCCTCTTCGTCCGCGAACAGCAGCCGGTTGTTCTCCACGATCTGCTTGCCGTTCACGAACGAGGCTGTCACCGGGGCGGCCGCGCCGAAGACGATCGCGGTGACCGGGTCGGCGATCGAGGAGTGACCGAGGCCGTCGATCTTCCAGAGCACGAAGTCGGCGAGCTTGCCCGGCTCGAGGGAGCCGATCGAGTCGGCCCGGCCGAGGACCTGGGCGCCGCCGAACGTACCGAGGCGCAGGGCCTGGCGGGCGTCGAGGGCGGCCTCGCGGTGTGCGCCGAGGCGGTTGATCAGCAGGGCGTTGCGCAGCTCGGTGTGGAGCTCACCGGACTCGTTGGAGGCGGTGCCGTCGACGCCGAGGCCGACCGGGACACCGGCCTTGAGCATGTCGGGGACGCGGGCGATACCCGCGGCCAGACGCGCGTTGGAGGAGGGGCAGTGGGCGACACCGGTCTTCGTCCGGGCGAAGGCCTCGATGTCGGAGTCGTTCATGTGGACGCAGTGGGCCATCCACACGTCCTCGCCGAGGAAGCCGGTGGACTCGAAGTAGTCGGTCGGGCCCATGCCGAAGAGCTCGTGGCAGAACTTCTCCTCCTCCACGGTCTCCGAGCCGTGGGTGTGCATGCGCACCCCGAGCCGGCGGCCGAGGGCGGCGCCCTCGCGGAGAAGCTCGGTGGAGATGGAGAAGGGGGAGCAGGGGGCGACGGCGACCTGGGTCATCGCGTCGAAGGAGGCGTCGTGGTGCTTGTTGACGGTCTCCTCGGTGGCGATGAGCGCACCCTCGGTCGTCTCGACGGCGAAGTCCGGCGGCAGGCCGCCGTCCTTCTCGCTGCGGTCCATGGAGCCGCGGGCCAGGGTGAAGCGGACGCCCATGTCGCGGGCGGCACCGATGATGGCGCCGGACAGGTCGCCGGAGCCCTTCGGGAAGACGTAGTGGTGGTCCATGGCGGTGGTGACGCCGCCACGGGCCATCATCGCGAGAGAGCCCTGTGCGGCGACGCGGACCATCGACTCGTCGATGCGCGACCACGTCGGGTAGAGCGCGACCAGCCAGTTGAAGAGGTTGTGGTCGGTGGCCAGACCGCGCGTGATCCACTGGTAGAAGTGGTGGTGCGTGTTGATCAGGCCGGGCGTGACCAGGTGGCCGGTGCCGTCGATCCGGCGGACGACGTTCTCGAGGCCCTCGGTTGCCTTGCCGGCCCCGATGGACTCGATCTTGTTGTCGGCGACGACGATGTGACCGGAGGCGTACTCCGTGTCGTTGGCGTCGACGGTCGCGATCGCACAGTTCTCGATGATGACGCGCTGGGCTGCCGAAGGTGCTGCCATGGCGGTGCTTCCTTCATTCCTCTTGGGTGGTTTGGGCACGGCAGGACCCTAGGAGGATTTGAGTGCCGGGGCCGGGTGACGGCTCCGGGTGCCGAGATGGTGGAAGAAAAGATTGAGCGTGACCGCGACGAGTGCTCCGGCGCTGATGCCGGAGCCGAGCACGGTCTGTGCCCAGGCGGGGAAATCGGCGTAGAAGGTGGGAGCGGCGAGCGGGATGATGCCCGCTCCGAGTGCGACGGCCACCAGGATGATGTTGGAGCTGTCGTCGAGTCCGGCTTCCGAGAGTGTGCGGATGCCGCTGACCGCGATGGAGCCGAAGAGGACGATACCGGCGCCGCCGAGGACGGGCATCGGGACGGTCGAGACGACCGCGCCGAGGACGGGGAAGGCGCCGAGGACGAGCAGGGCCCCGCCCGCGGCGGCGACGACGTACCGGCTGCGCACCCTGGTGAGGCTGACGACGCCGACGTTCTGGGCGAAGGCGCTGGTCGGGAACCCGCCGAAGACGGGGCCGAGGAGGGTGGCGATGCCGTCGGTGCGCAGGCCCCGGGTGATGGTCCGGCCGTCGGTGCGGCGTTCGCAGATCTCGCCGAGGGCGAGCATGCCGGCGCTGGACTCGGTCATCAGGACGAGCATGACGATGCAGAGCGAGAGGATCGCCGCGGGCTGGAACTCGGGGGCGCCGAAGGCGAAGGGGGCCGGCAGCGCCGCGGTGGGCGCCGCCCGCAGGGCGCTGAAGTCCGCCATGCCGAACGGGATCGCGGCGAGGGTGCCGATGAAGAGCCCGAGCAGCAGGGCGATCTGCTTGACGAAGCCCTTGCCGAAGCGCTGGAAGAGCAGGATGACCACGAGCGTGAAGCCGGCCAGGGCCAGGTACTTCATGGCTCCGAAGTCGGCGGCTTCCCGGTTGCCGCCCTGGGCCCAGCCGACGGGCACGGGCATCAGCGTCACCCCGATGAGGGTGATGACGACGCCGGTGACGAGGGGCGGGAAGAAGCGTAGGAGGCGGCCGAAGAAGGGGCCGACGGCGAGGCAGAAGACTCCGGCGACCATCACCGCGCCGTAGATGGCGGGGAGTTGGTGTCCGGGGGCGCTGGTCTCGGCGATGGCGAGCATCGGCGCGATACCGGCGGAGGAGGCGGCGTTGACGAACGGGAGCCGGTTGCCCGCGAAGCCCGCTGCCCCGAGGGTCTGCAGGAGCGTGGCGAGTCCGGCGATCAGCAGGCCGGCCGCGATGAGCCGGGTCGTCCCGGCCGCGTCGAGGCCCACAGCCTGTCCGATGATGAGCGGAGGGGTGACCACGCCGGCGTACATGGCGGCGATGTGCTGGAGCGCGGCGGGGATGAGCCGCGAGGCAGGCAGCTTCTCGTCCACGGGGTGGACGTCCACCGGGCTCACCGGTGGGGCGTGACACGGGCCTTCGGGTGCCGGCCCCGATGCGGGTGTTGCGGGCGTTGCCATGGAAGTTCCCTCCGGTCTGGTACGTCCCCGCCCGACTGCGGGCGGGCGGGGACGTACTCAGTCCCGCGTCAGAGGTTGGTCATGTCGACCGGGATCTGCGGCTCGGCACCGTCCCGGAGGATGGTGGCCTCGATCAGACCGTAGGGACGGTCCGCCGCGAAGTAGACCTCGTTGTCGTTCTTCAGACCGAACGGCTCCAGGTCCACCAGGAAGTGGTGCTTGTTCGGGAGCGAGAAGCGGACCTCGTCGATCTCCGAACGGTGGTTGATGATGCGCGAACCCATCTGGTACAGCGTCTGCTGGAGCGAGAGGGAGTACGTCTCCGCGAAGGCCTCCAGCATGTGCCGCTTGGTCTGGGCGTAGGAGCGCTCCCAGTTGGGCATGCGCTGCTCGTCGTCGGTCCAGTTGAAGCGCCACCGGCCGGACACCTGGGTCGCGAGGATGCGGTCGTACGCCTCCTGCAGGGTGGTGTACTTGTCCTTGACGTAGCCCCAGAACTCCGAGTTGGTGGAGTTCATGACGATGAGGTCCTTGAGGCCGGAGATGACCTCCCACTTCTCGCCGTCGTAGGTGATCTGCGAGACGCGGGTCTCCTGGCCCTTGCGGACGAAGGAGTGCTTGACGTCGTCGGAGCCGATGAACTTCGAGTTGGCCTCGGAGGTCTCGATGCGCTCCCAGGCGTACTCCTCGATGCGGATGCGTGCCCGGTGGATCGGCTCCTGGCTCGTCACGAAGTGACGGGCGAGGTGGATGCCGAACTGCTCGGCGGACTCGATGCCGTACTCCTTGGCGAACGCGTACACCGTGTTCTTGGTGGTGTCGGTCGGAAGGCAGTTGGCGTTCGAACCCGAGAGGTGGACGTCCGACATGTCGCCGGAGAGGGCGACTGAGACGTTCAGGTCCTTGATGTGGTGGGTGTCGCCGTCCCGCGTGATCTTGACGACGCGGTTCTCTGCTTTGCCGTACTGGTTCTGGCCGAGAATCGTGGGCATGTCTGCTAGCTCCCTCGGTAAACGGAGTAGCCGAACGGGTTGAGCAGCAGCGGTACGTGGTAATGCTCACCCGGCTTGACGGCGAACGTGATCGCCACCTCCGGGAAGAACGCACCGCTGTCCCTTACGCGGGGGGCGTCCTGCTGCGCCTCGGCTTGCTTCTTCGAAAAGTACGCCTCGGTCTCGAAGTCGAGGCGTACGTGGGTGGTGCCCTCCGGCAGGGCCGGCAGGTCCTTGCAGCGTCCGTCCGCGTCGGTGGCCGAGCCTCCGAGCACGGCCCACTCCGCGTCGAAGCCGCTACGGGCCGACAGCGTGATGGCCACGCCTTCGGCGGGGCGGCCGATGCTCGTGTCCAGGATGTGCGTGGACACCGAGGCGGTGGTTTCCGTGCTCATGCGCTCTCTTCCTCTACGAGACGGGTCAGCCGGATGCGGTTGATCTTGCCCAGCTCGGTGCGGACGATCTCCCGTTCCTGGTCTGCCGTGTGGCCGATCCGCTCGCGGATCGCGTCCCGCATCTGCTCGCCGGTCCTGCCGGTGGCGCAGATCAGGAAGACATGACCGAACTTGTCCTGGTAGGCCAGGTTGAGTTCGAGCATGTCGGCCTTGAGCTCCTCGGAGGCCCCGGCCATCCCGCTCTGCTCGCGGGAGGAGGTCGGGTCCCCTGCCTTCGGACGACCGATCGGCGGGTGGCCCGCCATCGCGTCGGCCAGATCCCCGGCGGACAGCTCGGCCATGGCGGCGTCGCTGGCGAGGAAGAGGGCTTCGGCGGTGGCGTACGGGCGCTGGGCGAGAATCTTGCTCCCCCACGCCGAGCTGGAACACACCTCGTGGAGCGCGGCGACGGCGTCGCTCTCCGCCAGGGTGTTGAACCGGGCGAGGCCCGGAGTCGAACCTGAAGTCACGGGAGCCTCCGTGGCTGTTTTCCTGTGCTTGGACGGGCTGCGGATAGCTAACGCCCTCGCCCAACGCTCCGTCAACACTTTGTTGAAACTTCGGTGACACAGAAGCCGCCGTCCCGACATCTGGACGGGGGCCGACCGCGGAGCGTGCTCAGCTACTCACTCTTCGCCGCATTCTCCCTGTTCAGGTAGTTGTACACGGTGAAGCGGCTGACCCCGAGGGCGCCCGCCACCGTCTCGACGCCATGGCGGACGGAGAAGGCACCGCGTGCCTCCAGCGTACGTACGACGGCCTGCTTGGTCTTGCGGTCCAGCTCCGACAGCGGCTTGCCGTGCCGTCGCTCCATCGCCGCGAGGATGTGGTCCAGCGAGTCGGCGAGCTGCGGCAGCCGTACGGCGAGGACGTCCTCGCCCTCCCAAGCGAGGACGACGTCGTCGGCCGCGGCCTGCTCCGGCAGCAGAATCTGGGCGCCCATCGCGTCCACCAGCGGCTTCACCGCGGTGACCAGGGGGTGATCTCCAGGCTCGGTCACTTCTGGTCCTCCCCGATCACATTGACCTGCAGCGAGACCCGGGTGGCGCCCGCGCCCAGGGCCTGGCGGAGGAGGGCGTCGACCGCGGTGAGCACCGCTTCCGCGCCGCCTTCGGCCGTGTTGCCGAACGGACCCACGTCCACGGCGTCGAGATCGGCCCCCTGGATGACCTCACGGGCCACCACGGCGTGGGCCGGTGCCTCGTCGAGGTCGAAGGGCTCTGTCGTGAACTCCACTCTCAGTCGCTGCATGCCCCCACGGTATGCAATCGCGGCACCCGCGTGCGACGGACGGGGGCTACCGGCCCGTAGAGGAGGTGACCAGGACGGTCGCACATGTCGACAGGGAGGGGCGTACGCCATGAAAGCAGCGCACAGAGGCAGGGCGGTCCGGGGAACGGTGGCCGCCGCGGCGGCGATGGCTGCGCTGAGCGCGTCGCAGGCACCGGGGGCGTCGGCCTCGGCGGCCCGGGAGACCGTGCCGGCCGTGCCCGGGTCGAGCGTCTCCGGCGACTCGCCGTACCGCACGGAGCTGCCGCCGCTGCGGACGCCGGGCGTGGACGCGGCGGAGAAGGGGCGGCGCGTGGCGGCGGGCCGGACGTCGGAGGCGGGCGCGGCGGCGACGGGTGGCGGCACGCTGCCGGCCACGGTGTTCACCGCGTACCGGCGGGCGGAGGAGCGGTTGGCGGACAGCGCGCCCGGCTGCGGCCTGCGGTGGCAACTGCTGGCGGCGATCGGCCAGGTGGAGTCGGGGCAGGCCCGGGGTGGCCGGGTCGGCGCGGACGGTACGACGCTGACGCCGATCCTGGGGCCGCACCTGGACGGCAACGGGTTCGCGCTGATCCGGGACACGGACGGCGGCGCGTACGACGGGGACGCGGTGTACGACCGGGCGGTCGGCCCCATGCAGTTCATCCCGTCCACGTGGGCGGTCTGGGGCGCCGACGCCAACGGGGACGGGGTGGCCGACCCCGGCAACATCCACGACGCGGCGCTCGCGGCGGGGCGTTACCTGTGCGCGGGCGGGCGGAACCTGTCCGACCCGTACGACCTGGACCGGGCGATCCTCGGCTACAACCACTCGTCCGCCTACCTGCGGACGGTGAAGGCCTGGTTCGCGTACTTCCTGAAAGGCCACCGAGTGGTCCCGGACGTGGCTGGGGCGGGGGCGCACCCCGAGACGCCGTCGAAGGCGCCCGCGCGGCCGGCCGGCCCGGGTTCGGGTTCCGGTTCAGCTTCCGGTGGCGACGGGCGCGGTGCCCGGCCCTCGGCCGAGCCGTCGCGCAAGCCCGTGCCCACGGCCGCCCCTTCCCCGTCGCCGTCGCCCTCGTCGTCGCCGAAGCCGTCGCCGTCGCCGTCGACGACGCGGCCGGGCACCCCTACGGAACCTGCGCTTCCGGTTCCGGATGTCGAGGACGTCCTGCCTGGTAGGCCCGTGGGCAACGGTAAGGACTCGATGGCCGCCGCCCCCTCCACAACTCCGGATACCCAGCGGTAATGTCGCGGTCCGCCGGGCGGCAGGGACCGGCGGGTGAGCGCGAAGGGGCCCTCATGGCTACGGACAGGCACGCACCGTCCGACGGTGACCGCTGGCAGCGGGCGTGGAGCCACCGCGAGCAGTTGCTCAAGGTGGCCCGCCGCAGGTCCATGAGCCTGGAGGACGCCGAGGACGCCGTACACGAGGCGATGCTGCGGGCCGCCGAGCAGCCGCACCTCGACGACGAGCGCCTCGGCGCCTGGCTCACCACGGTGACCATGCGGCTGTGCGTCGACCGCCACCGGCAGGTCCACCGCGAGGCCGACCCCGGCCGGGCGGCCGCGCTGGTGCCGCCCGGCCCCGCGCCGGTGGACGAGCTGGTGTGCGACCGGGCCGAGGCGAAGTGGCTTGCCGTACGGAGCGGGGAGCTGCCCGCGCGGCAGGCGGAGGCGCTCTGGCTCAAGTCCGAGGACCTCGACGTGGGCCAGGTCGCCCGCAAGATGGGCCTGAGCTACCGGACCGTCGAGTCCCTGCTCGCCCGGGCCCGCCGCACGCTGCGCAACTCCCTGGCGGCCACGCTGGCACTGGCCCTGTGGCTGTGCGGGCGCGGCCGGCCGCGCGGCACTCAGTTGGTGGTGGCCGCCGCCTCGACAGCGGCCACCATCGCCGTGGCCGGGTTCGTGGTGCCGTACGCCCACGACTGGGCCCCGCCCGCCGTCGCCCCGGCCACGTCCGGGGCCGCCGACGTACGTACCACCGACGGCGCCCGCCCGCCATTCGCGTCCCCGGACACCCCGGCGGCCTGGGAACGGCGGCCCGCGCCGCCGGGCACCCGGAGCGGCGCCCCGTCCTCGTCCCCGCTGCTCCCGGACCCTGCGCTCCCGTCCCTCCCGCCACTGCCGCCGCTCCCTGACGCGGCCGTCCCGCCGGTACCGGAGGTGCCGGCGGTGCCGCAGGTGCCCGAGGTGCCGAAGGTGGTCCTCCCCTCCGTACCGGACCTTCCGTCGGGGAACGTCACCACGCTCGACACCCCATCGACGCCGGCCGCGCCCTCCATACCCCCGGCGCCCACGCCGCCCGTGCCCCGGTCGCCGACGCCGCCTCCGGCACCCTCACCGCCGCTCCCGGCCGGCGCACCCGATCCCCGCGAGCCCTCCGTCGGCCTGCCTTCCGGAGGTCGGTGACCCGGCCCGGTTTCCGCCCTGGTTTCCGCCCGGTAAAAAACTTGCGACTCGTCGCGACGGACGGGCCGCCCCTCCCCGTAGAGCAGATGTCGGAGCTGCTCCACGGCTGAAGGGTGAACCGGATGGGTGTCGAGATCTGTGTGGAAGGGCTGACCAAGTCCTTCGGCCACCAGGTCATCTGGCAGGACGTCTCGCTGACGCTGCCCGCCGGGCAGATCTCGGTCATGCTCGGGCCCTCGGGCACGGGCAAGTCGGTGTTCCTCAAGACGCTGGTGGGGCTGCTGAAGCCCGACCGGGGGTCGATCGTGATCGCGGGCCAGGACATCACCGAGCTGCGAGAGCACGACCTGTACGAGGTGCGCAAGCTGTTCGGCGTGCTGTTCCAGGACGGCGCGCTGTTCGGGTCGATGAACCTGTACGACAACATCGCTTTCCCGCTGCGCGAACACACCCGCAAGCCCGAGAGCGAGGTCCGGCGGATCGTCCTGGAGAAGATGGACATGGTCGGGCTGATCGGTGCCGAGGAGAAGCTGCCCGGCGAGATATCCGGCGGTATGCGCAAGCGGGCCGGGCTGGCACGGGCGCTGGTCCTCGATCCGGAGATCATCCTCTTCGACGAGCCGGACTCGGGCCTCGACCCGGTGCGGGTGGCGTACCTGAACCAACTGATCGTCGACCTCAACGCCCAGATCGACGCGACCTTCCTGATCGTCACGCACGACATCGCCTCCGCCCGCCAGGTGCCGGACAACATCGGGCTGCTGTTCCGGCGTGAGCTGGTGATGTTCGGGCCCCGGGAGGAGCTGCTGACCAGCGAGGAGCCGGTCGTACGGCAGTTCCTGAACGGGCGCATGCAGGGGCCGATCGGCATGGCGGAGGAGAAGGACGCCGCCCAGGTCGAGCAGGAGCTGGCCCAGATCGACGAGGTGGCCGCACCGGCCGTCATGACGCCCCGGCTGCTGCCGAGCACCGGGATCGACCGGCCCGACCGCTGGAAGGACATCGCCCGGCGCGAGCAGGAGGCGGTGGCGAAATGAGCCTCTCCCCCATCGGCGCCCTGCGGCAGTCGGGCAGCCTCTTCGCGATGACCCTGGACGTCCTGCGCACCCTCCCCCGGCGGCCGTTCCAGGTGCGGGAGTTCATCCAGCAGGCCTGGTTCATCGCGAGCGTCACGATCCTCCCCACCGCCCTGGTCTCGATCCCCTTCGGCGCGGTCATCGCCCTCCAGATCGGCAGCCTGACGCGCCAGCTCGGCGCCCAGTCGTTCTCGGGCGCGGCCTCCGTGCTCGCCGTGCTGCGCGAGGCGTCGCCGATCGTGACGGCGCTGCTGATCGCGGGCGCGGGCGGCACAGCGATCTGCGCGGACCTCGGGGCGCGCAAGATCCGCGAGGAGATCGACGCGATGCAGGTGCTGGGGATCGACCCGATCCACCGGCTCGTCGTCCCCCGGGTCCTGGCGTCGATGGTGGTGGCGGTCCTCCTCAACGGCCTGGTCTCCGTCGTCGGCGTCGCGGGTGGCTACTTCTTCAACGTCGTGCTCCAAAACGGCACGCCCGGCGCGTATCTCGCCTCCTTCACCTCGCTCGCGCAGATCTCCGACCTGTGGGCGGCCGAGTTCAAGGCGCTGGTCTTCGGCGCCATCTCGGCGATCGTCGCCTCGTACAAGGGGCTGACGGCGAAGGGCGGGCCGAAGGGCGTCGGCGACGCCGTGAACCAGTCCGTGGTGATCACCTTCATGTTGCTGTTCGTGACCAACTTCGTACTGACCGCCGTGTACTTCCAACTCGTTCCGCAGAGGGGTTGACGCATGGCTCTGTTGCACCGCCTGGAGGAGCTGGGCGCCCAACTCGTCTTCTACGGCCGCTCGCTGGCCTGGACCGGCCGCACCCTGCGCCGCTACAAGAAGGAGGTCCTGCGGCTGCTGGCCGAGGTGAGCTTCGGGCGCGGCGCGCTCGCGGTGGTCGGCGGCACGGTCGGGGTCATCGCGTTCCTGTCCTTCTTCACCGGCACGGAGGTCGGGCTCCAGGGGTACGCGGCCCTCAACCAGCTCGGCACGTCGAACTTCGTGGCGTTCCTGTCCGCGTACTTCAACACCCGGGAGATCGCCCCGCTGGTGGCCGGGCTCGCGCTGTCGGCGACCGTCGGGGCCGGGTTCACCGCCCAGTTGGGCGCGATGCGGATCAGCGAGGAGACGGACGCGCTGGAGGTGATGGGTGTCCCCTCGCTGCCGTTCCTGGTCACCACCCGGATGATCGCCGGTTTCGTGGCGGTGATCCCGCTGTACGTGGTGGGGCTGCTGTCCTCGTACTTCGCCGCCCGGACCATCACTACCGGCTACTACGGCCAGTCGGCGGGCACGTACGACCACTACTTCCAGCAGTACCTGCCACCGGTGGACGTGCTGTGGTCCTTCGGCAAGGTGATCGTCTTCGCCGTCGTGATCATCCTGGTGCACTGCTACTACGGCTACTACGCGAGCGGCGGCCCGGCCGGGGTCGGTGTCGCGGTGGGCCGCGGCGTGCGCACCTCCATCGTCGCCATCAACGTCCTTGACTTCTTCCTCAGCCTGGCGATCTGGGGCGCCAGCACGACGGTACGGATTGCGGGGTAGGTGCCGATGCGTACGCCTGTGAAACTGCGCCTGTACGGGGTGGTCTTCATCGCCGCCCTCGCCCTGCTGCTGTCGCTGTCCGTCGCCGTCTACCAGCAGGTGTTCACGTCCGTCGTGCGGATCACGCTGGAGGCCGGCACGCTCGGCAACCAGTTGGAGCCGCGCGCCGACGTCAAGCTGCGCGGGCTGCTGGTCGGCGAGGTCCGCGAGGTGCGGGCCGACGGCGAGAAGGCCACCCTGGACCTCGCCCTCAAGCCGGAGCACGTGTCGCGCATCCCGGCCGATGTCCGGGCGCGGCTGCTGCCGAAGACGCTGTTCGGCGAGAAGTACGTCGATCTCGTCGCCCCTCCGGGCTCGCAGGCGCGCCCCATCCGCGCCGGCGACGTCATCAGCCAGGACCGCACCAGGGCCGGCATGGAGGTGCAGCAACTGATGAACGACCTGCTGCCGCTGCTGAGGACGGTGAAGCCCGCCGAACTGAACGCCACGCTCTCCGCGTTCGCCACCGCGCTGGAGGGCCGGGGCGACCGGATCGGCGACAACCTCGTACGCGTCGAGGACTACCTGAGCAAGCTGAACCCGCACATGCCGTCCATCAAGGAGAACATCTCGCGGTTCGCCGATGTGGCCGAGGTGTACGGGGATGCCGCGCCCGATCTGATGAACATCCTGCGCAACACCATCACCACCAGCCGCACCCTCGTCGAGAAGCAGGACCAGCTCGCCGCCCTGTTCACCTCCGCGGCCACCATGTCGGGCACCGCCGACGCGTACCTGGACGAGAACGGCGAACGGCTGATCACCCTGGGCCGCGTCTCCCGCCCCACGCTGGCGCTGTTCGCCCGGTACGCACCGGAGTACCCGTGCCTGCTCAAGGGCCTGGTGAGGCAGGAGGAGGCGGCGGAAGAGACCTTCAGAGGCGGAGAAATGCGCATCACCCTGGAAATCGTCCGCCCCCGCCCGGGGTACGAGCCCGGCGAGGAGCCTCGCTACCGCGAGCGGTCGGGCCCCGACTGCCGTGGGCTTCCCGGCCCCGGCGTCCCGGCCGGGCACACCAAGCTCGACGACGGTACGCGTGACGTGCGCCCCGGCGACGGGCCCGTCGCCCACCAGTCGTCCGCCACGGCGGCCGAGCAGCGGGCCGTGAGCTCGCTCGTGGCGCCCGTCATGGGCGTACCGGCCGACGAGGTGCCGGCGGTGGCGACCCTGCTCTTCGGCCCGATGGCCCGGGGGACGGCGGTGAGCGTCGCATGAGCCGGACGAAGAGCGCACGGAGCACGGCGGCTCCATTGATCAAGTTCGGCCTGTTCGCGGTAGTGACGATCCTCGCGACGACGCTGCTCGCGGGCACCATCGTCAGCATCTCCTTCACGCCCGAGCACACCTACAAGGCCGTGTTCAGCGATGTGACGAGCCTGGAGGAGGGCGACGACATCCGGGTGGCGGGCGTGCGGGTCGGTGAGGTGGAGGACATCGCCATCAAGGACCGGACGCTGGCGGAGGTCACGTTCACGGTCACCGAGGACCGTCCTCTGCTCAGCAGCACAGGCGCCGTCATCCGCTACCGCAGCCTGGTCGGGCAGCGGTACATCGCGCTGACGGAAGGCGCGGGCGACGGCACCCGACTGCCGCCCGGCGGGACGATCCCGCTGTCGCGCACCCAGCCGGCGCTGGACCTGAACGCGCTGCTGAACGGGTTCAAGCCGCTGTTCGCGGCGCTCAGCCCGAAGGACGTCAACCAGCTCGCCACCGAGATCATCAAGACGCTCCAGGGCGAGGGCGGCACGGTCAACAGCCTCCTCGCGCACACCGCCTCCCTGACGACCACGCTGGCCGACCGGGACCAACTGATCGGCTCCGTGATCAGCAACCTCAACACGGTGCTGGCGACGCTCGACAAGCGCGGCGCCCGCTTCTCGGGGCTCATCCAGCAGCTCCAGAGGGTGATCTCGGGGCTGTCGGCGGACCGCAAGCCCATCGGGGAGTCGCTGGTGAACATCAACAACCTGACGGAGGCCACGTCCGGCCTGCTCGAGGACGCCCGGCCGCCGCTGAAGGCCGACATCGCCGAGCTGACCGAGCTGACCGGAACGCTCAACGAGAACGAGAAGACCGTGGAGGGCGTGCTGAAGCGGCTGCCGAACAAGCTCAACAAGCTGACGAGGACCGCCTCGTACGGCTCGTGGTTCAACTTCTACCTCTGTGACTTCGACGGCCGGATCGTGCTGCCGAAGACCAAGGAGGTCATCACCCCCGAGCTCCACGTCGCCCGGGCGAGGTGCGCATGAAACGGCCCCGCATGATTCCGTTCCGCGACCGGAACCCGGTGACCATCGGGGCGGCCGGCCTGACCGCGCTCGCGCTGCTGACCGTCGCCGCGTTCAACGCCGACAGCCTGCCGCTGATCGGCGACGGCGAGACGTACAGCGCGGCCTTCTCGGAGGCGGGCGGCCTGAAGCCCGGCGACGAGGTGCGCATCGCCGGAGTGAAGGTCGGCAAGGTCGACGAGGTGGACCTGGACGGCGACCACGTCAAGGTGGTGTTCCGGGTCAAGGGCGATCCCGCGTTCGGTACGAGGACGGGCGCGGCGATCCGCATCAAGACGATCCTCGGCGCCAAGTACCTGGCGCTGGAGCCGAAGGGGCCGGGGCAGCTCCGGCCGGGCAGCGAGATCCCGCTGAACCGGACGACACCCGCGTACGACGTCGTGGCGGCCTTCAGTGACCTGACCAACACGACCGAGCAGGTCGACACCGAGCGGCTGGCGACGGCCCTGGACACCATCTCCACCACTTTCGAGGACTCCCCCGCCGAGGTGCGGGCGTCCATCCAGGGCCTGTCGCGGATCTCCCGTACGGTCGCCTCCCGCGACCAGGCGCTGCGCGAGCTCCTCGCCCACGCCAACGGGGTGAGCGGGGTGCTCGCCGAGCGGTCGGGCGAGTTCTCCAGGCTGGTCAAGGACGGCGACAAGCTGTTCACGGAGATCGCGAGACGGCGGGCGGCGATCCACGCGCTGCTCAAGAGCTCCGCTGCCGTGGGGATCCAACTGTCCGGGCTCGTCAAGGACAACAACAAGGAGATCGGGCCCGCGCTGAAGGGCCTGAACCAGGTGGTGGCGATGCTCGAACGCAACCAGGCGAGCCTGGACCGCTCCATCAAGCTGATGGCCCCCTACGTCCGGGTCTTCACCAACACCCTCGGCAACGGGCGCTGGTTCGACAGCTACATCCAGAACATGGTCGCCGCTCCGGTGGTCCCGCGCACGGGAGGTTCGTCGTGAAAGTGCCACGCGTGAAGGTGCCGCGCCTGAAGGCGCCGGGTACGAAGGCGCGCCGGGCGGTGGCGGTCGTCGTCGCCCTCGCGGTCGTCGCCACGGCCACCGTGGTGCTGTGGCCCACCGCCGAGCCCGTCCGGATCACGGCGTACTTCCCCCGGACGGTCGGCATCTACCCAGGCTCGGACGTGCGGGTGCTGGGGGTGCGGATCGGCGAGGTCAAGGAGATCACCCCGCAGGGCGAGCGGGTGAAGGTGACGCTGGAGTACGACGCCGGGCGCGAGGTCCCGGCGGACGCCAGGGCGGCCATCATCAACTCGTCGGTCGTCAGCGACCGTTACGTCCAGCTCCTGCCGGTGTACAAGGGCGGCGAGCGGATGCGGGACGGCGACGTCATCCCGGAGCACCGCACGGCCGTGCCGGTCGAGCTGGACCGGGTCTTCGACAGCCTGCGCACGACGGCGGATGCGCTCGGCCCGCGCGGCGCGAACAAGGACGGCTCGCTGTCCCGGCTGCTGGGCGTGAGCGCGGACAACCTTCAGGGGCAGGGCGCGAACCTGCACCAGACCGTGGAGGACCTGTCCCTGGCCGTGACGACGCTGTCCGACGGGCGCCAGGATCTGTTCGGGACGGTGCGCAACCTCCAGGTGTTCACGGCGGCGCTTGCGGCCGACGACAAGAGCGTCCGGTCGTTCAACGACAGCCTGTCGAAGGTGGCCGACCAGCTCGCGGCCGAGCGCAAGGACCTGGCGGCGACGCTGCGGCACCTGGGCGTGGCGCTGGCGGACGTGTCGGAGTTCGTACGGAAGAACAAGAAGTCCCTGACGTCGAACGTGGAGGGGCTGTCCAAGGTCACCAAGGTGCTGGTGACGCAGCGCGCCGCGCTGGCGGAGGTGCTGAAGGTGGCGCCGACCGGGCTGTCGAACCTTCAGAACGCCTACAACCCGTCCTCCGGGACCCTCGACACCCGTAACAACCCCGACCAGCCCCAGGACCCGGCCTCGCTGCTGTGCTCGCTGCTGAGCACGACGGGCGAGGCGAAGGCGGCGGACTGCGCCGAGCTGAAGAAGCTGTTCGCCTCCCTTCCGGAGCTGGGTTCGGCGCCGCCCGCCGCGCCGGCCGCCGGGACCGGCCCGGTCGACCGGACGCTGGGCGGAATCCTGGAGGAGGACGTATGAGGCACCTCCGGGTGACCGTCGCGGTGTGGTCGGCGGCCGGTTCGCTGCTGCTGACGGGCTGCGACTTCGACGGGCTGCACGACGTGCAGTTGCCGGGCGGCGCGGCCGCCGACGGCGACGCGTACCGGGTGACGGTCGAGTTCCGGGACGTCCTGGACCTGGTGCCGCAGTCGGCGGTGAAGGTCAACAACGTGACCGTCGGCGCGGTCGAGAAGGTGGAACTGGACGGCTGGCACGCGCGCGTGCGGCTGCGCGTCGACGACTCGGTGAAACTGCCGGGCAACGCGGTCGCCGAGCTGCGCCAGACCAGCATGCTCGGCGAGAAGTACGTGGCCCTGTCCGCGCCCGTGGACGTGGCGCCCGCCGGGCGGCTGAAGGACGGGGCACGCATCCCGCTGTCCCGCAGCGGCCGCAACCCGGAGATCGAGGAGGTGCTGTCCGCGCTGTCGGCGCTGCTCAACGGTGGCGGCGTGGCCCAGCTCAAGACGATCACCACGGAGCTCAACAAGGCCCTGGAGGGCCGGGAAAACCGGGTCAAGGCGCTGCTGGGCGAACTGGACACGTTCATCGGCGGGCTCGACGCTCAGCGCACGGAGATCGTCCGCGCCCTGAGCGGCATAGACCGGCTCTCCAAGCGCCTGGCGGCGGAGAAGAAGACGATCGCGGCCGCCGTCGACACCGTACCGCCGGCGCTGAAGGTGCTGGCGGACCAGCGGACCAAGCTGACCGCGATGCTCACGTCCCTGTCGGCGCTGAGCACGACCGGGACGAAGGTGATCAACGCATCGCGTGACGACGTGGTCGCCAACCTGCGGGCGCTGCGGCCCATCCTGGAGCAGCTCAACAAGGCGGGCGACGATCTGCCGAACGCGCTGGAGCTGCTGACGACGTATCCGTTCCCGCGCAACTCCGTGGACGCCATCAAGGGCGACTACGTCAACCTCAAGATCACCGCCGATCTGGACCTGGCGAGCATCTACGGCAATCTCCGCGACCAGCCGGCCAAGCCCGGGATCCCGGCTCTGCCCGGTGTCCCGGACGCTCCCGGCCTTCCGGAGGTGCCGGGCGTGCCCGAGGTGCCCGGGGTTCCCGTGCCGGAGGTCCCGGGTGACCCGAAGGCCCCGGACGTCCCGGGCGTACCGCAGCCGGTTCCGCCGCCACCGGGGCCCTCCCGCCCCTCGGACGACGGCGATCCGCTCTGCCCGCCGGTGTGCACGGTGGCGCACATGTCCGCGTCCGCGGGGGAGCGGGACGGTATCCCGGCCGGGACGAACGTCTCCCTCGCGGAGCTGATGCTGAAGGGGATGCTGCTGTGATCACCCGTACGGTCAAGGCCCAGCTCGTCGCCTTCGCCACCGTGACGGCCGTGGGCGTGTCGTACGTCGGCGCCGAGTACACGGGGCTGGTCGACGCCCTCCTGGACCGCGGCTACACCGTGAACGCCGACTTCGCCGACTCCGGGGGCGTGTTCAAGGGCGCCGAGGTCACCTACCGGGGGGTGCCGGTCGGCCGGGTCGGCGAGCTGCGGCTGACGGACGGCGACGGGGTGACGGTGGTCCTGGACATCGAGGACGGGGCGCGCATCCCGGCGGACACGCTGGCGGTGGTGGCCAACCGGTCGGCGGTCGGCGAGCAGTACGTCGACCTCCAGCCGCGCGGTTCGGGCGGCCCCTACCTGGGAGACGGCTCCACCATCGCCCGCCGCGACACGCGCGTGCCGCTGCCCGCCACGGACCTGATTGTCAGCCTGGACCGGCTGGTGAACTCCGTCGGCAAGGACGACCTGCGCATCACGGTCGACGAGCTGGGCAAGGCCTTCTCGGGCACCGGTCCGGAGCTGAGCAGGCTGGTGGACTCGGGGAACCTGCTCGTGGAGTCGGCGTCCGACTCGCTGCCCCAGACCGTGTCGCTGATCGAGGACTCGCGCACGGTCCTGAAGACGCAGGCCGACAAGGGCTCGGCGATCCGCTCCTTCTCCGAGGACCTGGCCGCGCTGACTGCCGAGCTGAAGTCGAGCGACGGCGACATCCGGCGGCTGATCGGCGCCGGGGCGCCCGCGGCCCAGGAGGTGAACTCGCTGCTGACGACCACCCGGCCCCACCTGCCGGTCCTGCTCGGCAACCTGATCAGCGGCGGCCAGATCACGGTGGCCCGGCTGCCCGGGGTGGAGCAGGCGCTGGTCACGTTCCCCGTGGTGGTGGCGGGCAGTTACACCGTGATCCCGGGCGACGGCACCACCCACTTCGGGCTGGTCGCCGGCCAGGACGACCCGCCGGCGTGCCGGCAGGGGTACGGGACCCAGCGCCGCGACCCGGCCGACACCGCCGAACGGCCGGCCAACACCGCCGCGCGCTGCTCGGCCCCGCGCGGCGCCGCCACGTCCGTGCGCGGCGCGCAGCACGCGCCCGGCCCCTCGGGGGACTCCCGCGCGGGCCGGGGCGCCGACCCGGCCGCGCACGTCACCCCCTACGACCCGGCGACCGGCAGGGCGGCCGGGCCGGACGGAACGACCGTCGAGATCGGCTCGACCGGCGGTGAACAGAGTGTGTTCGGAAAGGACTCGTGGCAATGGCTGCTCGTCGGACCCATGGCATGACAGGCGCGCCGTTCGCCTCCGCGATACGCCGCCTGCGGGAGGCCGCCCGCCGGGGCAGGGCGCTGTCCGCGACGCTGGCGGGGGTGACCCTCCTCGTGACGGCCCTGTCCGGGTGGCTGGCGCTCCAGGTGTACGAGCAGCGCACCGAGGAGCAACGGCGCCAGGACATCCTGGCCGCGGCGCGCCAGTCGGCGCTCAACTTCACCTCGCTCGACTACCGGCACTACGACCGGGACAGCGCGAACGTGCTGAAGGGCGCCACCGGTGACTTCAAGGACCAGTTCGCGGCGCAGACCGCCGAGCTGACCAAGCTGGTGGCCGCGAACAAGTCGGTGTCCCAGGGCCAGGTCCTGGAGGCGGGCATCACCCGCGCCGACGACCGCAGCGCCCGCGTCCTGGTGGTCGCCGACAGCAAGGTCACCAATACCGCCGCCCCGCAGGGGCAGGCCCGTACGTACCGGCTCCAGCTCGACCTCGTCCACGAGGGCGGGCGCTGGCTGACGTCCGACGTCGAGTTCGTCGGCTGATCCGGCCGAGTCGGCTGAAAGGACCCTTCTGATGGCGAACACGAGTCTTCGAGGCCGGGGCGGCGCCGGCTCCCCCGCCCGCCGCTCCCTGTCGGCCGCCGCCCGCGCGGCCGCGAAGCGCAGCGAGCGCACCGAACGTCCCGAGGGGGGTGTGCCGGCCGTGGTGGCCGGCCGCACCCTCCGCCCCGAGGACCCGCCTCCGGCCGGCCGGGCGCCGGAACCGGACTGGGAGGCACCGGGCTGGGAGGGCGCGGACGAGGAGGCGGCGGAGGCGCCGGCACGGGCGCCCGGACGGAGGCGGGGCCTGCTGTGCGCCCTCCTGGCGCTGGTGGCCATGCTGGGGCTGGTCGCGGCCGTCCTGCTGGCGCTGGAGTACCGGGACGGGCGGGAGGCCGAGCGGGCGCGGGCCGAGGCGGCGGCGGCCGCGCGGCGGGCGGCGCCCGTCGTCCTGTCGTACGACCACCGGCATCTGGACCGGGACTTCGCGGCGGCACGCGGCCACCTCACCGGCGCGTTCCGGGACGAGTACCGGAGGACCACCACGAGCGTGGTGGCGCCGACCGCGCGGAAGTACCGGGGCGTGGTCAAGGCGACGGTGGTGGAGCCGCCGGGCGGCGGTGACCCGGCCGTGTCGGTGGTGTCGGCGTCGCCGGACCGGGCGGTCGTGCTGCTCTTCGTGAACCAGGTGACCACGAGCACCCAGGTGTCGGGTCCCCGCGTCGACCTGAACCGGGTGCGGATGACCCTCGCACGTACGTCCGGCGGCTGGAAGGTGAGCGCCGTGGACGCGTTGTAGCAGGTTGTAGCGGTGTACAAGCCTCCAAGGCGCCTTTCGGGCCACGCCCGGAAGGCGCCTTTCTTGTGCGCCGTTTTGTGGGCCGCTCTTGACAGCCCTCCCCCACTCCAGGCAATCTTCCGTTAAGCAGAAACGAACTTCCGCAATACGGAAGGAGCGCCGAACCCCTCATGGGATACACGGACCAGCGCTTCGATGTGAACCTTTCGATCCTCTTCACGGAACTCCCGCTGCTGGAGCGCCCTGCGGCCGCCGCCGCCGCGGGCTTCGGCGCGGTCGAGCTGTGGTGGCCCTGGATCGACACCGCCACGCCCGCCCAGAGCGAGCTCGACGCCCTCAAGAAGGCGCTCGACGACGCCGGCACCCAGCTGGTGGGCCTCAACTTCTACGCCGGGCAGCTGCCCGGTCCGGACCGCGGCGCGGTCTCCGTCCCCGGTGAGGAGTCGGAGCGCTTCCGCGCCAACATCGACATCGCCGCGGACTTCGCCGCCTCGGTCGGCTGCAAGGCGCTCAACGCGCTCTACGGCAACCGGGTCGAGGGTGTCGACCCGGCCGTCCAGGACGAGCTCGCCCTGGAGAACCTGGTCCTGGCGGCCCGCGCGGCCGACCGGGTCGGGGCGATCCTCCTGATCGAGACCCTCAACAAGCCGGAATCCCCGCTCTACCCGCTGGTGAGCGCGGAGGCCGCGATCGAGGTCGTCGACAAGGTCAACGAGGCCACCGGACTCGGCAACGCCAAGTTCCTGCTCGACATCTACCACCTGTCGATGAACGGCGAGGACGTCGGCCAGGCCATCGCGCGGTACGCCGACAAGACGGGGCACGTCCAGATCGCCGACAACCCGGGCCGTGGCGCGCCGGGCACCGGCGAGCTCCCCCTGGAGCAGCTCCTCGACGAGCTCAAGAAGGCCGGTTACGACGGCTGGGTCGGCCTGGAGTACAAGGCCGCCGACGCCGCCGCGTCCCTCGAGTGGCTCCCGGCCGAGGCCCGCGCCGCCCGCTGACTTCTTCCCGTACCACCAGTTTTTTGAGAGGCACCCTCATCATGAGCAATCTCCCCAAGGTCGCGTGGATCGGTCTCGGCATCATGGGCTCGCCCATGTCCGAGAACCTGATCAAGGCCGGATACCCGGTCACCGGCTTCACCCTTGAGCAGGACAAGCTGGAGCGCCTGGCCGCCGCCGGCGGTACGGCCGCCGGCTCGATCGCCGAGGCCGTCAAGGACGCCGACGTGATCATCACGATGGTGCCCGCCTCCCCGCAGGTCGAGGCCATCTCCTACGGCCCCGAGGGCATCCTGGAGAACGCCAGGTCGGGTGCGCTGATCATCGACATGTCGTCGATCACGCCGCAGACCTCCGTCGACCTGGCCAAGAACGCCGCCGAGAAAGGCCTGCGGGTCCTGGACGCCCCGGTCTCCGGCGGCGAGGCCGGTGCCATCGAGGCCGTACTGTCGATCATGGTCGGTGGCGAGCAGGCGGACTTCGACGCCGCCCTGCCGATCCTCGAGGCCCTGGGCAAGACCATCGTCCTGTGCGGCCCGCACGGCTCCGGCCAGACGGTGAAGGCCGCCAACCAGCTCATCGTCGCGGTGAACATCCAGGCCTGCGCCGAGGCTGTCGTCTTCCTCGAGAAGTCCGGCGTGAACCTCCAGGCCGCCCTGGACGTCCTCAACGGCGGTCTGGCCGGCTCCACGGTCCTGACCCGCAAGAAGGACAACTTCCTCAACCGGGACTTCAAGCCCGGCTTCCGTATCGACCTGCACCACAAGGACATGGGCATCGTCACCGACGCCGCCCGCAACGTCGGTGCCGCGCTGCCGGTCGGCGCCGTGGTTGCCCAGCTGGTCGCCTCCCTGCGCGCGCAGGGCGACGGCGGCCTGGACCACTCGGCCCTGCTCCGCGCCGTCGAGCGGCTCTCCGGCTCGCAGGTCTGATCCACAGATTTCCGGTCGGCGGCGGCGCTGACACCTGTCCTGTCGCGCCCAGGCGCCGCCGCCGACCGGAACACCACACCTCATTTTCAACAAACTGTTGACGAGAGGTTCGGGACGTACTTACGCTCCTGGCACCCTCAGCAGTGCAGCTCCCGTACGGAAGGTCTCCATGTCGAAGCGCGTGCTCACGACCGAGTCCGGCGCCCCGGTCGCCGACAACCAGAACTCCGCCACCGCCGGCGTCGGTGGCCCTCTCCTGCTGCAGGACCAGCACCTGCTGGAGAAGCTGGCCCGCTTCAACCGGGAGCGCATCCCGGAGCGCGTCGTGCACGCCCGCGGTTCCGGTGCGTACGGCTTCTTCGAGGTGACCGACGACGTCACCGCCTTCACCAAGGCGGACTTCCTGAACGAGATCGGCAAGAAGACCGAGCTCTTCATCCGCTTCTCCACCGTGGCCGACTCGCTCGGCGGCGCGGACGCCGTCCGTGACCCGCGCGGCTTCGCGGTGAAGTTCTACACCGAAGAGGGCAACTACGACCTCGTCGGCAACAACACCCCGGTGTTCTTCATCAAGGACCCGATCAAGTTCCCCGACTTCATCCACTCCCAGAAGCGCGACCCCTTCACGGGCAAGCAGGAGCCGGACAACGTCTGGGACTTCTGGGCCCACGCCCCCGAGGCCACGCACCAGGTGACCTGGCTGATGGGTGACCGCGGCATCCCGGCGTCGTACCGCCACATGAACGGCTACGGCTCGCACACCTACCAGTGGACCAACGAGGCGGGCGAGGCCTTCTTCGTCAAGTACCACTTCAAGACGAACCAGGGTGTGCGCTCGCTCTCCGCGGACCAGGCCGCCGAGCTCGTCGGCAAGGACGCCAACAGCCATCAGACCGACCTGCTGCAGGCCATCGAGCGCGGTGTGAACCCCTCCTGGACCCTGTACGTGCAGATCATGCCGGCGGCCGAGGCGGCGAACTACCGCTTCAACCCGTTCGACCTCACCAAGGTGTGGCCGCACGCCGACTACCCGCTGCAGCGCGTGGGCCGCCTGGTCCTCGACCGCAACCCGGACAACGTCTTCGCCGAGGTCGAGCAGGCCGCGTTCTCCCCGAACAACTTCGTGCCGGGCATCGGCCCGTCGCCGGACAAGATGCTCCAGGGCCGACTGTTCGCGTACGCCGACGCGCACCGCTACCGCCTCGGTGTGAACCACACCCAGCTGCCGGTGAACGCCCCCAAGGCCGCGGTGGCGGACAACTACGGCCGCGACGGCTTCATGGCCACCCGCAACGGCTCGCGCCACGACAAGAACTACGAGCCCAACTCGTACTCCGGCCCGGCCCAGACGGACGCGGCCCTCTCCGCCCCGCTGGCGATCAGCGGCTGGACGGGCACCCACGAGGCCCCGCTGCACGTCAAGGACGACGACTTCTTCCAGGCCGGTGAGCTCTACCGCCTGATGTCGGAGGACGAGAAGAAGCGTCTGGTGGCGAACATCGCCGGCGGCCTGTCCCAGGTCTCCCGCGAGGACGTCATCGAGAAGAACCTGGCCCACTTCCACGCCGCCGACCCGGACTACGGCAAGCGTGTCGAGGAGGCGGTCCGCGCCCTGCGCGAGGACTGATCGCTCCATGGACCGCGTACGGATCCTGACGGGAGGTCAAGATTCGTACGCAGTCCGGACCCCGGCCCGGATGAGGGGTGGCCGGCGGTCCGGACGGCGTGAGGACCGCGGCGGCGTGCGAGCCAGTGCGGTGGTAAGGGTGCCGGCCCCCTTCTTGACCTGAAGGAAGGGACCCGGCCAACCCGTCGCCGCTGCCGCGGTCCCAGCGACGGCCCGTATCCGGGCCCCAGTACCCCGCCCGGCGGCGCGAACGTCCTGTCGCGCCAGCCTCGCACCGTCGGGCGGCAACAACTCCCCAAGCTAGAGCGCGTGGTCGGTTTACGGTCCCGACCACGCGCTCTTCCCTTTGCCCGGTGACCAGGCGGACATACGGACGAGTGGCAGGACCGACCGCGAGCCGCTCCGCCCCGCAGTGGCCGCCCGCCCCTGTCGGGCGCACGATGAAAGGGGATCCGTGCGGCGGGGGCGACGGTGGGAGAGGGCTGTGGTGCGCTCCGAGCGGGATCATCGGGTCGATGTGCTCGTCGTGGGGGCCGGGCCCGTCGGGCTGACCGTGGCCGGGGAGCTGCGGCGGCGTGGGGTCGGCTGTCGGGTGGTCGATCGGCTCGGGGCGCGGCTTCCGTACGCCAAGGCCGTCGGCGTTCAGCCCCGCACCCTGGAGGTCTGGGACCGGATGGGGCTGGTCCGGGCGGCTCTGGAGGCCGCCGTGCCGATGCGAGGGCAGCTGCTCTACGTGAACGGCGCCGAGCGGGGCCGGATCGACCTCCGGCTGCCGCCCGAGGTGCCGTACACCTTCGCCGCACTGCCGCAGTACGAGACCGAGCGGCTGCTGGAGGAGCATCTCGCGCGGTTCGGGACCCGTATCGAGCGCGGGGTCGAGCTCGTGTCGTTCACCCAGGACGCGGACGGGGTGACCAGCCAGGTCACCACCGCGCAGGGCGGGCAGGAGGAGATCCGCTCGCGGTATCTGGTCGGCTGCGACGGGGCGCACTCCCTCGTCCGCAAGACGCTCGGCCTGACCTTCGAGGGTGACGCGTTCCCGGAGGAGTACATGCTCGGGGACGTGGAGGTCGACTGGGACCTGCCGTACGGGTACGGGCTGCGCGCCACGCACGTCGACGAGGGCGGCGCCGTCGACGACGTGCTCGTGTGCATCCCGCTGCCCGGCCGGTGCCGCTACCGCATGTCGATGCTGGTGCCGCCCGAACTGTCCGCCGCGTCCGCCGCCCAGAACCGTCCGGAGGGCGGAGAGCGGATCGCCCACGGTCTGGAAGGCGGACGCGTGCCCGGCCTGCCCCACATCCAGGCCGTCCTGGACCGGCTCTCGCCGCAGCCCACGACGGCGTCGACACTGCGCTGGTCCTCGGTGTTCCGCATCAGCCACCGGCTGGTGAACCGTTACGGCGAGGGCCGGGTCTTCGTCGCGGGCGACGCCGCGCACATCCATCCGCCGACCGGCGCGCAGGGCATGAACACCGGCATCCAGGACGCCTGGAACCTTGCCTGGAAGCTCGCCCTCGCCGTCGAGGGCGCCGCCGGCCCCGCCCTGACGGCCAGCTACGACGCCGAGCGCCGGCCCGTCGGCGAGGAGGTCGTCGGCCGTACCGTCCGGCACGCGCGCCAGGGCATCGAGGCCGACCAGGAGGACCCCGGCACGGTGATGCTGCGCGAGGCGCAGCTCCTCGTCGGCTACCGCGATTCCCCCCTCACCGGCCCGTCCGCCGACACGCCCGGGCCGCGGCCCGGCGACCGCGCCCCCGACTGCACCGGCCTGACGACGGAGCTCGCGACCTTCCCCATGCGCCTGTACGACGTCCTGCGCGACCGCGAGTACGTGCTGCTCTTCTACGTGGACGGGGAGGCCGGCGATCTCACGCAACTCGTCGCGGCAGCCCAGAACATGGCCAGGGACCGGCTGGACGCCTGTCTGGTCCTCGCCGACGGCGCGACCGGGCCGGACGGCGGGCATCTGCCCGTCTACCGCGACTCCCAGGGCGAGTTCGCCCGGCTCTACGCCGTCGACGGGCCCACCGCGTTCGTCGTCCGGCCGGACGGCTATCTGGGGGCGCGCTCTTCCCCGCCCGACCTGGCGGCCCTGTCCGCCCACCTCTCAGCGGTCTTCACCACGCCCTGAGGGGCACCTGACGGGCATCTGCCAGACAGCCAGTCGCTGGACAAACGTTCGCACCCGGCGTCACACTTGGCGCAGCAGCACATCTGTGCCCGTCGACCTACAAGGCCCCCGGAGATCTTCCGGGGGCCTTTGTCGTGCGGGCGCACATCCCAACTCTCCGCAGAAAGGCCACCGATGCGCATCACCGTGACATCCGGGGACCGGCAGGTGCACATCCACATCAAGGGCAACTCGGTCCGCAAGCTCCAGGAAGCCGAAGCCGCCGCCCAGCGCCTGCTCGACGCCGCGCCCAAGAGCCCGCCGAAGACCCCCATCGGCTTCACCGCCGAAGCCCCCGGCTGAGCACGCCCCACCGCTCCCGGTCCCCCAGCCCCGTGCCGTCCGGCCGGGGCTTTTCTCTTGCCCTGGAGGCCTCATGAAGCTGATCCGGCGGTCCGCGTGGGGAGCCCGCGCGTACCGCACACCCGGTGGCGCGACCCCGTACGCCCGGCCGCGCCGCGGGGTCAAGATCCACTACCTCGGCAGCCACTACACCGACCGTCCGCACGACCGCTGCGCCGCCCATGTCCGCTCCCTTCAGGACTCCCACATGGACGGCAACGGCTGGTCCGACATCGGCTACTCGTTCGTCGTCTGCACC
>NZ_BMQQ01000023.1:18069-115906 GCF_014648195.1 Streptomyces purpureus | reverse complement strand
GCCACGGTGCCTGGCGCCGCTCCCGGCTCGGGGGCACCGGATCCCCGGCCGGGAAGGTCTCCGGTCCGGCGCCACGGCGGCCGCCCACGCCCGGCGCCACGCCGCCGCCCCCCGCTCGTACTCCCCAGGGAGTACCCGCGCCCACCACGTCCGGCTGACGCCCCCCAGGGCCGCCCGCGGCTAGCGTGGCCGGCATGGACGATGGGTACGGACGTCATGATCACGCTCGCCCCGGACCGCCGCGGCCGTGGCGCTGGGCGGTGCGGGAGCAGGGCGGTCGGCTGCCCTGGCGGTCGACCCTCCTGATCGCCGTCTTCGTTCTCGTCGGCTCAGGCTTCGCCGCGCGCGGGCAGCCCGACCGGGAGGCGCTCGATCTGTTCGCCAGGACGCTGCTCCTCGCCGGTTCGGGGCTGCTCGTGCTGCGGCACCGGTACCCCGTCCCGGTCGTCTTCGGCGCGGCCGCCCTCACGCTCGTCTACTTCGGCGGCGGATATCCGTACGGCCCGGTCTTCGCCGTCGTCGCCGTCGCGGTGTTCGCCGCGATCGTGCACGGCCACCGCAGGGCCGCCTGGTGGGCGCTGGGTCTGCTGTGGCTGGGGCATCTGCTGATCGCGCACTGGCTCTACCGACACCTTCCGCCCGCCGGCGACGACGCCGCCCCCTGGGGGCAGGAGATCCCGATCGCCGCCGTGGTCGCCGCCATCCTCGCGGGCGCCGAGCTGGTACGCGTACGCCGGGAGCAGTGGGCGCAGCAGCGGGCCGAGCGGGCGGCGGCCGAGCGGCGCCGCGCGGACGAGGAGCGGCTGCGGATCGCGCGCGAACTGCATGACGTACTCGCGCACTCGATCGCCGTCATCAACGTCCAGGCGGGGGTGGGCCTCGCGCTGCTCGACAGCGATCCCGAGCAGGCCAGGGCCGCCCTCACCACCATCAAGTCGGCCAGCAAGGAGGCCCTGGGCGAGGTCCGCCAGGTCCTCGACACCCTGCGCAGGGCCGGGGACGCACCCCGCACCCCCGCCCCGGGTCTCGACCGGCTGCCCGAGCTCGTCGACCAGGCCGCGGGCGCGGGGCTCACCGTCGACGTCGCCCACGTGGGGACGCCGGTCGCGCTGCCACCCGGCGCCGATCTCGCCGCGTTCCGGATCGTCCAGGAGGCGCTGACGAACGTGGTGCGCCATTCCGGGTCGCGGACCGCGCGGATACGAATCACCTACGCACCCGGCGAGGTCGCGCTGCGGATCGACGACGACGGACCGGCCACGGCCGCCGACGCGGGCGGCAGCGGCAACGGGCTGGCCGGGATGCGGGAGCGGGCCGCCGCGCTCGGTGGCACGATCGAGGCGGGCACCCGCCCGGACGGCGGATTCCGGGTCGAGGCGTTCCTGCCGCTGACGCCGAAGGAGACGCCGTGATCCGAGTGCTGCTCGCCGACGACCAGTCGCTGGTCCGGGCCGGCTTCCGGGCGCTGCTCGACGCCCAGCCGGACATCGAGGTCGCGGGCGAGGCCGCCGACGGCGCGGTGGCCGTGACGGCCGCACGTGAACTGCGCCCCGATGTCGTCCTCATGGACATCCGGATGCCCGTTCTGGACGGGCTGGCGGCGACCCGCGCCATCACCGGTGACGAGACGCTCGCCGAGGTCAAGGTGGTGATGCTGACCACCTTCGAACTGGACGAGTACGTCTTCGAGGCGATCCGTTCCGGCGCCTCCGGATTCCTCGTCAAGGACACCGAGCCGGAGGAACTGCTCCGCGCCGTACGGGCGGTGGTCGAGGGCGACGCCCTGCTGTCGCCCGGTGTCACACGCCGCCTCATCGCGGAGTTCGCGGCCCGCTCCAAGGGCCCGGCCGATCCACGGGGACTCGGGGAACTCACCGAGCGGGAGCGGGAGGTGATGGCGCTCGTCGGGATCGGCCTGTCGAACGAGGAGATCGCCCGCCGCCTAGTCGTCAGCCCCCTCACCGCGAAGACTCATGTCAGCCGCACGATGGTGAAGCTCGGCGCCCGCGACAGGGCCCAACTCGTGGTCATGGCCTACGAGTCGGGGCTCGTACGCCCCGGCTGGCTGGGCTGACCCGGCCCCGCCCCGCCTCCGGACGGCCTCACGCCGCCCGCCCCCGGACCATAAAGCGCCTGGACCATGAAGCGCCCGGACCGCCCGGCGACCAGCCCCCTCACGCGCGGGCGCGCGCGGCCGGTGGTGCCCTGCTGGTGCCGTGGTCGCTCCTGGGCGCCTCACGCGCGGGCGCGCGCGGCCGGTGGCCGTTTCCGGCCCCCCGCCGCGCGTCCCCCGTCAGGACCCGGGGTTCTCAGTCCCGTACGACGACCTTCTCGGCGGTCGGCACCCCGGCGGACGTGGCGACCACCCGTGAGGGCTGCGGTGCCGCGGCCCGACGGCGCAGGCCCGGCAGCGTGATCAGCAGGCCGACCACGGCGATGCCGGTGACCACGGCGAGCCCGGGCCGGTAGTGGTCGAGCACCGCCTGCGGGGAGGAGGCGCCCTCCGCCCCGCCGCCCGCGGTGATCACCGCCGTCACCACGGCGAGGAAGATCGCGCCGCCGACCTGGATCGAGGTGTTCAGCAGGCCCGAGACCATGCCCTGCTCGTCGTCGTCCACGCCGTTGGTGGCCTGGATGTTGAGCGACGGGAAGACCAGCGCGCACGCCGCGCCCAGCAGCAGCATGGACGGCAGGATCACCGCCGCGTACCGCGGGTGCAGATCGACCCGGAGGAAGAGTGCGTATCCCGCCACGAGCAGCGCGAACCCGGTCACGATGACCTTCGGCGTGCCGAACCTGTCCACCAGATCGCCGATCTTCGTGGAGGAGAGCGCCACCAGCACACCCGCCGGCAGGAAGGCGAGCGCGGTCTGCAGGGCCGACCAGCCGAGCAGTGACTGCATGTACTGGGTCACGATGAACTGGAAGGAGACGTACGAGCCGAAGAACGCCATCGCCCCCAGCTGCGCCCGTACCTGCGGACCGGAGCGGAGCACGCCGAGCCGGACCAGCGGGTTGGCGCTGCGCCGCTCGATGATCACGAAGGTGGCCAGGAGCAGGGCGGTGAGCAGGAACGACAGCAGAGTACGGGCGGAGGTCCAGCCGACCTCGGGTGCCTGGACGACGGTGAAGACGAGCAGCAGCATGGCGGCCGTGCCGGTGACGGCGCCCGGCAGGTCGTAGCCGCGGTGGGTGTTGTCGCGTTCGCTGTGCGGGATGAGCTTGATGCCGGCGATGAGCGCGAGGAGCGCGACCGGGGCGGGCAGCAGCATCGTCCAGCGCCAGCTCAGCTCCGTGAGCAGGCCGGACAGGACCAGGCCCATGGAGAAGCCGGTGGCGGCGCAGGTGGTGTAGATGGCCAGGGCGCGGTTGCGCTGCGGGCCTTCCTGGAACGTGGTCGTGATGATGGACAGGCCGGCGGGCGCGGTGAACGCGGCGCTGAGGCCCTTGATGAAGCGGCTGGCGATCAGCAGCGGGCCGGAGTCGACGAGGCCGCCCAGCAGGGACGCGACCGCGAAGACGGCCAGGGCGATCAGGAAGACGCGGCGGCGGCCGAGCAGATCGGCGGCACGGCCGCCGAGGAGCAGCAGTCCGCCGTACCCGAGGATGTAGCCGCTGACGATCCACTGCAGGGTCGACGTGGACAGGTCGAGGTCCGTGGCGATCGACGGCAGGGCGACGCCGACCATCGAGACGTCGAGGGCGTCGAGGAACATCGCGGCGCAGAGCACCAGCAGGGTGCCCCACAGGCGGGGGCTCCAGCGTGCCTGTGTGGCGGGGACGTTGAGCGGAGAGGTCATGCGGAGCACAGTACATGCACGTGCATTCAATGTAAGCGCATTTAATTCCCGTGCAACAAAGAGGCCGATCTCTGCTAACGTGCCCGCATGGCAGCGAAGAAGTCCGAGCGTGCGCTCGTACAGGAGTGGCGGGACGTCCTCGCGCTGCACGCCCGGACGATGTGCGAGCTCGACCGCGAGCTTCACCGCCATGGGCTCGGCGCCAGCGACTTCGAGGTCCTCGACGTGCTCGCCGAGGCGGCCCCGGCCGACGGCGGCACGTCCTATCGCGTCCAGGAGCTGGCGGACCGGGTGCATCTGAGCCAGAGCGCGCTGTCGCGCCTGGTGGGCCGGCTGGAGAAGAGCGGGCTCGTGGTCCGCGGCATGTGCGGCGAGGACCGGCGAGGTGTCCGGGTCGCCCTCACGGACGCCGGGCGGGCACGCCACGCCGAGGTGCAGCCGCTCCAGCGGGCGGTCCTGACCCGGATGCTGGAGGGCTGAGCGGGCGGCGGTGCTGCCTGCGGTGGACAGCCCCCGGGCCCCCGAGCGCGAGCGGGGGCGGCGGTCCTGCCTCGGGTGGACGGCCCCCGAGGCCCCGGGGCGCGATCGGGGCGGCGGTCCTGCCTTGGGCAACGGCCCCTGAGGCCCCCGAGCTCCGAGAGCCGCCCGCGGTCTCACGTCCCCGCCGCCCGAGAGCCGCCCCCGCAGTCTCTCGTCCCCCCCCGTGAAGCCGGTAGGCGCTACGACCAGGTGATGGCGGACGTCTCCCGCCACAGCCGCGCGAGCGAGGCGTCGCCCGTCACCGTCACCGCCTGCTGCGGCAGCCTGTTCCACAGCATCGCGTACAGCCGCCCGGCCGGTCCGCTCAGCTCGCAGTCGGCGGGTCCCTCGGCGTCACGGGTGGTCCGCGGGGCATCCGCCGAGAGCCGTACGGTCCATACGTCACCGGTGTCCGTGGCCCGTATGCGCAGGACCCGCGGTTCCGGCGTGCGCACCCGGCTGCGGTCGCGGGCGTGGAAGGCGCTCAGGAGCTCGTCGACGCCGTCCGCCGCCAGGGTGGCGTCCACGGGTCGGGGACCTTCGGCGAGCGCCGACTGCGCGTCGAGGCGGTGGACGGCCGTCTCGTGTGCCTGGCGGCGGGCCCAGAACGCCCGCGGGGAAGGGGTCGGCAGGAAGGTCCAGCAGTCCAGGTCGTCGGGGGCCGCTCGCACCGTGTCGACCAGGAGCGCGTGGCCCTCACGGAACCAGGCGAGCAGGTCGTCCCCGTCGAGGTCCGGCTCGCCGCCGTCGGGCCGGTAGTCGGTGTGGCCGTCCCGGACGAAGGCGGTGGCCCAGCGGTGCACCATGCCGGTGTGCCGCAGCAGGTCGCGTACCCGCCAGCCGGGGCAGGTGGGGACGGGGGCGTCCGGTCCCGCCGACGCGGCCGCTTCGGCCAGCGCCCGGCCTTCCCGGTCGAGGGCCGCGAGGTGCTCAGATATCTCCATGATCGGGATTCTGCCAGCGTGGCCCCGACCTCAGGGGCAGCTCGTGCTGACCGGGCTTCCCCCGTCCGAGGGCCACGATCCGCCCGAGGACGAAGGCCTGGAAGAGGTAGGAGAAGAGGAACAGGCAGTGGACGGCCGGAGCGGACTCGGCCCAGTCGCCGAGCATGCCCTGCAGGGTGAAGAGCAGCGCGCTCGTCGGCGCGGACAGGAACAGGGCGAGCATGCCGGCGCCGAAGGCGGCGCCGTCGGAGTCTCCCAGTCCGATCAGGACCGTCAGCGTGACCAGGCCGAGGTAGCTGAGCGACAGCCAGTTGCCGAAGGTCGTCCGCGCGAAGGCGCGGAGCAGGCGCAGTGCCACGGTGGATCGTGCTCCCTGGGGGTTCCGGCCGGGAAGACCGGACGGTGAGGCGGACGGGCCGGGTTCATCGTGCGGCGGCCCGCCCGCCGTCCGTCTGAGTACTCCTGCTCAGCCGGACCCGGCCACCGGAGCCGGTGTGGAGACCGCCGTGCGCGCCGCGAACCCGATCAGCGCCGCACCCGCCGCCAGCGCCGCCACCGTCGTCAGGGCGAGCGGCAGCGAGAACAGGTCGGCGAGGAACCCTATCGCGGGCGGCCCGAGCAGCATGCCGCCGTATCCGAGGGTCGAGGCGGTGGCCACCCCGGCGGGACCGGCCAGCGCGCCCGCGCGCCCCACGGCGACGGGGAAGATGTTCGCCAGCCCGAGCCCGGTCACCGCGAAGCCGAGCAGCGCCGCCCATACGGTCGGGGCCAGCGCGCCGAGCAGCATGCCTGCGGCCGCGGTCGCCCCGCCGGCGACGAGGGTCCGGGTCTGCCCGAGCCGCTCCAGGAGTGCCGTACCGGTCAGCCGGCCCGTGGTCATGGCGAGGGCGAAGAGCGCGTACCCGGCCGCAGCGAGGCCGGGGTGGGCGTGCAGGTCCTGCTCCAGGTGGAGCGCGCCCCAGTCGGCCATCGCCCCCTCTCCGTACGCGGTGCACAGCGCGATCACCCCGCACACGACGACCAGACGGCGCGTGCGCCCGTCCATCGGGCGGCCGGCCGGGGGCGCGTCGGCCCGGGGCGGGGTGACGGGCGCGGGTTCACGGAGCAGCACGGGACCGGCCGCCGCGGTCAGCAGCAGACCGGCGGAGGTCAGCGCGAGCAGGTGCGCGGTCGGGCTGAGGGGCCCGGCGACAAGGCCGCCGAGCCCGGCCCCGACCATGCCGCCGAGGCTGAACGCGGCGTGGAAGCTGGGCATCACGGGCCTGCGCAGCGCGGTGACCAGGTCGACGGCGGCGCTGTTCATGCTGACGTTGACGGCGCCGTAGGCCGCGCCGAAGACCAGCAGGACCAGGCCGAGGGCGAGCGTGGAGCCGGTCAGGGCCGGAAGGGCGATGCTCAGCGACATGAGGGTGGCGGCGGCGACGGTGACGGCGTGGCTGCCGAAGCGGCGGCAGAGCCGCCCGGTCGAGGTCATCGTGACCACCGCGCCGGCCGAGACCCCGAGGAGGGCGAGGCCGAGGCCGGTGGCGGAGGCCCCGGTCTGCTCCTTGATGGCCGGAATCCGTACCACCCAGCCGGCGAACAGGAAGCCGTCGAGGGCAAAGAAGAGGGTCAGAGCGGTGCGAAGGCGAGCGAGGGCGGGTGCGGCGGGGTTTCCGCCGGGTCCCCCCGCGGCGGCCGACCTGAGTTTGTTTAGTAGCGGCACAAAGTCAGAATAGAGGTGGAACACCGATCCGGACAAGCTGGCGGTCTCGGAGCGCGGCAGCACCCCGCGCGGGCCGTGGCGGGTGCGGATCATGGGAGACTCGCCCCCATGAACGGCAAGGCGACGACGACTCGGACACGGCTGGACAGAGGCCGCAGCGCACTCGGCCCCGCGCTCGAACTGGTGCATACGGGCCGCGCGCCCACCCGCGCCGTCCTCACCGCCGAGCTCGGTGTAACCCGCGCCACCGCGGGCGCCGTCGCCGCCGAACTCGAAGCCCTCGGTCTCATCCGCGTCGACCACAACCCCGGCGCAGCCGCCGGCTCCCAGGGCCGCCCCTCCCACCGCCTCGCCGTCGACGACAGCGGCCCCGTCGCGCTCGCCGCCCAGGTCCACTCCGACGGATTCCGCGCCGCGCTCGTCGGCCTCGGCGGACAGATCGTGGCCACCGCCCCCGGCTGTGTCACCGTCTCCGCCGACCCCGCCCAGGTCCTCGGCGCGGTCGTCGACGCGGGCGCCGACCTGCTCCGCGCCAGCGGCCGCCGCTGCGTCGGCGCCGGACTCGCCGCGCCCTCCGCCGTCGCCGAACCGGAAGGCACCGCCCTCAATCCACTCCACCTCGCCTGGCCCGCGGGCGCCCCGGTCCGCGAGATCTTCGCCGAGCGGGTACGCGCCGCCGGCATCGACGGGCCCGCCTTCACCGGCAACGACGTCAACCTCGCCGCACTCGCCGAACACCGCCACGGCGCCGGCCGGGGCGCCCGTGACCTCCTGTGCGTCGCCACCGGACACCGCGGCGTCGGCGGCGCGCTCGTCCTCGACGGCCGCCTCCACACCGGCAGTTCGGGACTCGCGCTCGAGGTCGGCCACCTCACCGTCAACCCCGAGGGCCGCCCCTGCCACTGCGGCAGCCGCGGCTGCCTCGACGTCGAGACCGACCCGCTCGCCTTCCTCACCGCCGCCGGCCGCACCCCCGGACCGGAGGTCTCCCTGCTCCAGCAGTCCCGCGACCTGCTCCGCGACCGGCCCGCCGACCCCGGTGTACGGGCGGCCACCGAGGAGCTCATCGACCGCCTCGGCCTCGGCCTCGCCGGACTCGTGAACATCCTCAACCCGGACCGCATCATCCTCGGCGGCCTCCACCGCGAACTGCTGGACGCCGACCCGGAACGACTGCGCGCCGTCGTCGCCGACCGCAGCCTGTGGGGCCGCAGCGGGGGAGTGCCGATCCTGCCGTGCACCCTGGACCACAACAGCCTGGTCGGCGCGGCCGAACTCGCCTGGCAGCCCGTCCTCGACGACCCGCTGGCGGCCCTGGGCCGCCCCGCCGCCTGACGGCGGGGGAGCTGGAGGAGTTCCACCCGTGAAGTCCCCCACGTCGCTCGCGAATTCGCTGGGCAGGGGGGCGCCAGGGGAACTAGTGTGCGCCCTCATGACCACTGATGATCTTCCTCCGGCGCTCGGCCGCCATCTGACCTTCCACGGCCCGCTCTCCGAGGCCCGCGCCACCCGCCTGATCGACCGGCTCGCCGCCGGGCGGCCCGCCACCGTCCTCGACATCGGCTGCGGCTGGGGAGAGGTGTTGCTCCGGGTCCTGGCCGCCGCGCCGGACGCGTGCGGCACCGGCATCGACATCGAGACCGGCGACCTGGCCCACGGCCGGGAGCTCGCCAAGGAGCGCGGCCTTGCCGACCGCGTCACGTTCGTCGCCGAGTCCGCCCTCGGCACCGGTCAGGGCCCGGCCGACCTGGTCCTGTGCCTCGGCTCCAGTCACGCGCTGTGCGACCCCGACGGGCCGCACGACCCTGCCGCCGCCCTGCGGGAACTGCGCCGGCTCGTGGCACCCGGCGGCCGGGTCGTCCTGGGCGAGGGGTTCTGGCAGCACCCGCCCACCCAGGAAGAGCTCGCCGGCATGTGGCCCGGAGCGCAGGGCGGAGACCACCTCGTGCTCGGCGCTCTGGTCGACCTTGCCATCGAGGCCGGATTCCGGCCCGCGCGGATCGAGACGGCGACCGACGACGAATGGGAGGAGTTCGAGTCCGGCTACCGCGAGGCGACCGAGGTCTGGCTCGCTGCCAACCCCGCCCACCCCTCGGCCGAGGAGACCCGGGCCCGCGTCGACCGCCAGCGCTCCACCTGGCTCAACGGCTACCGCCGGGTCCTCGGCATTGCCTACCTCACGCTCGTACCGGTGGACTGACCGGCGCGAGGGACAGCGCCCGCGCCGGATTCACCTGGAGCATCCGCTCCACCAGCTCCTTCCCGAGGGTGAGTTCAAGGCGCGGGCGCAGCCCGCCCAGCAGATGGGGCGTGCCCGGAGTGCCCGGCACGGTCGTGTCCCCGCCCAGCAGCAGCCGGTCCGCGAACCCGGCCTCGGCCAGCGCCGCAAGCGCCTCGGGCAGCCGTCAGTCCGTGCCGTGGTGCGCCCGTGACGGCCCGTCGAAGGCCAGGTAGGCGCCCGCCCTCGCCGCCTCACGCTGGACGGCCCCGTCCGGGAAGCGGCCCAGATGACCGAGGACCGCGCGCTCCGCGCCATCCCCTCCCGCCCGCAGAGCAGCTCCGAGTGCGGACCGCCCCGGCCCCCTCCGCGGTGCTCACCACTGCCTGCCGCGGGGCAGCGCGCCCCGGTGGGGATCGGACACGTGGAGCACCTGGAAGACCTCTCCGGCCGCGTCGGGGGCCGCCCCGGCCCAGAGAGTGAAGTGGACCAGCTCCCACCGCCGGGGATCGATCGCCACGGCCGCGGCGGCCACGCTGTCCAGACCCGTCACGCGCGCGTGCTCCGCGAGGGCCCGCTCCACGGCGTCGACGGGCGCCTCCCCGGGCGCCAACCGCTCACGCCGCCGGGTGGCCGCCCGGGGTACGGCCCCGGCAGCCGGGCCCTCCTCGTGCGCGAGCCCGGTCCAGTGCTGCACCTCAGGGCGCCCGAAGTCCTGGACGACGCCCTGGAATCCGGGGCTCCAGAGGAAGGAGTTCATGCCCTCGGGGGTGGTCCAGAGGTAGAACGGCGCGCACTGGTTCACCGGCGACCCGTCGACCCCGCGCTCCCGGGTCAGGTACGCCTTGATCCCGAGGCCGGGGAAGTCGTCGAGCAGGTGCCCCCTGGTCGCCACCCGATTGCGGATGATGTCCATGTCGTAGTCGGCGGGCAGAGTGATCTCGTACTGCATGGCGTGCATGTGTGGCCGTTGCTCCCTCAGGCGTCGGTGGTGGACTGCGCCGCACGGCCGGGCGCGAGCAGCGCGAGCAAACCGCGGACCGCGCTGTCGAAGGCGGTGGACGAGCCGGACGCGCGGGCCAGGACGTAGCCGCCCTGCACGGTCGCCACGATCGTCGCCGCGGTCTCCCGGGGATCGGTCCCGGCGTCGAACTCGCCCGCGTCCACGCCCTCCTGGACCAGCTCGGCGAGCCGCCCGCGCAGCCAGTCGACGGTCTCCTCGACCGGCGTCCGCAGCGCGTCGTCCGCGATGACCTCCGGGTCCATCGTGAGCCGCCCGACGGGGCAGCCGCGCAGCACATCGCGCTCGCGCAGCAGGTACGCCCGGATCCGCTCGTACGGCGAGCCACCGCCCCCGAGAACCGCCTCCACGGCGAGCGCGCCGCCGCGGCCGCCCCGGCCCGCGCGCCGTCCCCGACGAGCAGTCGCCCATCGCTCTGCTGGGGCACCGCTTCGCGGCGGGTGAGATCGGCGAGGACGAGTACTGGCGCCGGCTGTCCGTCCTCGACGAGCAGTTCGGCACCCGCCCGAAGGGGGGGTGCCGGGCGACCGTCGCGCGCGTCGTCCGTGAGGTCAGCCCGCGACCGCCGACCGCGTCGCCGGCCGGGGGCGGGCATGGCGTGCGGGAGCCTTCTCCGGGGCGCCGAAGGGGGCGTCGTCCGACTCGGCGAAGGGCCCGCGGGTCGCGGCCGCCGCCTTCAACGCGCCCTCAGGCGTCACCGATTGCGTGGCCGGGGTCGTCGCGGGTACCGCCATCAGGTGCGGGGGAGCGGTCAGGGTGAACCAGACGACCTTCCCGCCGCCGTCCTGCGGCCGTACGCCCCAGCTCTCGCTGACCGCCTCGATGAGCGCGAGCCCGCGCCCCGAGGTCTCCAGGCCGTCGGTCGCATGGACCGACGGCAGCCGGGGATCGTGGTCACGGACGGAGACCGTCAACCGGTCGAGCAGCAGCTCGATCTCGACCGTGCAGGTCTTGTCCGGCTGGGCGTGCCGGTGCACATTGGTCAGCAACTCGGTGACACCCAGCGCCGCCTGGTCTATCAACGCATCGAGATGCCAGTAGCGCAGGTGTGCAGAAACGATTCTGCGGACCTGACCGATCCGCGACGGCAGGGCTTGCAGCTCCACCGTGCAGTGCCTGCTTGGTTCGCTGATCACGGCTGCGACTCCCCGAAATTGGTCCGGAAGAAGACGAGGATCGGATCCTGCTTGGCTGCCTGCGGTGCATACCGGCGGAGGCTGGGTCGCAGCGTAGTCGCCGGTGAACCCGGAGTGAGGTCGTTCCAGCGTGAACCAGGAGTGACCGTCGCGCAACTCGCGGCGACAGGGGCGCGTGAGGCGCGACCGGCGCGTTACCCCGGCGCGTTCGGTCGGGCTCGGCCCTGTCCGGTCAGGTCCGGTTGCGTTGAATCAGCCGTTCCATCAGCCCGTCGAAGGCGTTGCAACGCGTTCGTACGTGCGCGAATCGGCGCCATACGTGTCGTCGGTTCGTGTACGGGTCCACGCGCTCGGCCCTGCGCGGCGCCGTAGCTCGCGGGCGCGCCTGACCACGGCCGCCCGCCCCCGTCCGCTCAGCTTCCTTCGCCGCCCGCGCGCCGCACCGCGGCGAGGAAGCGGCCCACCGGCTCGGCCGTGCCGTGGCTGTCGTGATCGTCCATCGTCAGGCGGTACCGCTTGCCGTTGACGGTCGCGACCGTCTCGTCCGGACCCGCGAACCACGGGCGTCCCGCCCGTACGGCCCGGACCGGCGCACTGTCGATCTCCCGCCCTGAGCTGGTCAGCAGCTCCAGCCTGCCGTCCTTGATCAGGACCTCGCCGGCCCGCGTCAGGGAGCGGGGCCACCGCTCGATCCGCACGCGCGTCGCGCTGAACTCGGGCTCCGACATGACTCTGTGCCCCCTTCGACCGATTGCTCTCGGCCAGTCTGCCCGCCTTCGCGCGTCTCAGCCAGGGGGCGGCGCCCAGCTGTCCGATATCCGACCCCCGGCGCGGCCCACGACGGCCTCCAAGCGCCCCCTATGGAGAGTCAAAGTGAACGTTTGTGCAGGTGAGGGGGTTATGGTCGCTGTAGGGGACCAGGAGCGAAACAGAAGCAGGAGACGGACCCATGAGCACCGCCGAGAAGAGCAGTCACGCCATCCGGGGCGAGGCCATGGCCACCATCGACGTGGACCGCAGCGACGCCGAGTACCGCACCTGGCTCAAGGAGGCGGTGCGCAAGGTCCATGCCGACGCCAACCGTTCCGCCGACACCCACCTGCTGCGTTTCCCGCTCCCGGAGGAATGGGGCATCGACCTCTACCTGAAGGACGAGTCCACCCACCCCACCGGCAGCCTCAAGCACCGGCTGGCCCGTTCGCTCTTCCTCTACGGCCTGTGCAACGGCTGGATCCGTCCCGGCAAGCCGGTCATCGAGGCCTCCAGCGGCTCCACGGCCGTCTCCGAGGCGTACTTCGCCAAGCTGATCGGCGTGCCCTTCGTGGCGGTCATGCCGCGCACCACCAGCCCCGAGAAGTGCCGGCTCATCGAATTCCACGGCGGCCAGTGCCACTTCGTCGACGACTCGCGCACCATGTACGAGGAGTCCGCCGCCCTCGCCGAGCGCACCGGCGGGCACTACATGGACCAGTTCACCTACGCCGAGCGGGCCACCGACTGGCGCGGCAACAACAACATCGCCGAATCGATGTACCAGCAGCTGCGGCTTGAGCGGTACCCGGAACCGGCCTGGATCGTCGCCACCGCCGGCACCGGCGGTACGTCGGCCACCATCGCCCGCTACGTCCACTACATGCAGCATGACACCCGCGTCTGCGTCGCGGACCCGGAGAACTCGTGCTTCTTCGACGGCTGGACGCAGGGCGACCCGCTCGCCACCAGCGACTGCGGCTCCCGTATCGAGGGCATCGGCCGCCCCCGGATGGAACCGTCCTTCGTCCCGGGCGCCATCGACCGCATGATGAAGGTGCCGGACGCGGCGAGCGTGGCCGCCGTACGCGCCCTGGAGAAGGCCATCGGCCGCAAGGCCGGCGGCTCCACCGGCACGGGGCTGTGGAGCGCGCTGAAGATCGTCGCCGAGATGGTCGCGCAGGGCCGCAAGGGCAGCGTGGTCACCCTGCTCTGCGACCCGGGCGACCGCTACCTCGACAAGTACTACTCCGACGTCTGGCTCGCCGGACAGGGCCTCGACATCGCGCCCTACACGGCCGCGATCGAGGAGTTCCTGGCCACCGGCGCCTGGCCCGAGTGACGTCGCCGGCTCAGCGGCCCGCCGTACGGGACGCGAGGCGGCGCTCCAGGCCGCGCATCGCGTCCCGGAAGGACCGGCCCACCCCGGGGCGCAGCACCCTCATGACCGTCCGCAGCGCGGCGGGCCCGTCCACGGCCATCGTCCAGCGCACCCTGGTCCCCTCCGGGGTGGGGGCCAGCCGCCACTCCTCCAGCATGGCCCGCACGCCCGGGGCGTTGCTCTCGTCCACGCGGTAGGCGTACCGGGAACCCGGCTCCCTGGCCATGATCGTCTCCTGGAAGCGGGTGCCGCCCCGGAGCCGGACCGCTCGCCCCGCCCCGCCCCCGGTCGGCGTCGCCGAGACCACCGCGCCGAACCACGACGGCCAGTCCTCCACGTCGTCGGCCAGCGCCTTGTAGACCGCGTCGGGCGGGGCGGCCAGCTCCGCCGTGAAGACCAGCCGCACGGGGGCCGTCTCGACGAAGTCCAGCTCCACGGGGCTCAGTCGGCGTGCCATGGACCGTACCTCCAGGCGGAAGGGGTGGTGCGGGGCCCGCACACGATAACTGTCGCGCCGTCAGATGTCTTGTGCCCTGGCCTCTTCCGCCAGCACACCCGCCAGCGCCCGCCCGAAGAGCAGCCGCCCCGCCCTCCGGAGAGCCGGGTCGAAAAGCCGGGGCAGCCCCCGCAACCGCAGCGCCTCCTCCCACACGACCCGGGCGCCGCTCCCCTCCGCGTACACGGTGATCTCGGCCCGGCCGAGGACCACCCGCCCCCGCTTCGCCAGCCTGCACACCCCGGGCCGCCCCGCCGAGGGCGGCTCCCAGCGCACGACCTCCATCGGATCGTCGACACCCAGCCGCCCCACCCCGGTGCGCACCACGAAGCGGCTCCCCAGGCCCGGAGGACCGGGCGTGACCGTCCGGGCCCGGGTGAGCGGTACGCCCGCCGCGTGGGCCGACCAGTCGGTGACCCGCTCCCACGCCTCGGCCGCACTCATCGCCGTACGCCGTTCGACCACGAAGACGCTCACCTGATGATCGTAGGCCGGGACAGCCCCGAGAGTCCTGACAGCGCTCACAGCCCTGACAGTGCCTCGCCGATCAGGGCGACACCGTCCTGAATCTCACCCGGGGTGCTCGCCGCGTACCCGAGTACCAGGCCGGGCCGGTGCGGGCGCCGGCAGTGCCACGACAGCGGCTGGACCTTGACGCCCGCGGCGAGAGCGGCCGCCGCGAGACCGGTGTCCGACAGCCCCTCATCACCGAAGGTGATGGTCAGATGCAGGCCCGCCGCCGCGCCGTACACCACCGCGCCCGGCAGCGTCGCGGCGACGGCGGCCACCATCGCGTCCCTGCGCCGCCGGTGCCGGGCGCGGACCAGCCGCAGGTGCCGCTCCAGCTCCCCCGACTCCATCAGCCGCGCCGGAACGAGCTGAGGGAGCAGCGCACTGCCCAGGTCGGCGTAGCGCTTGGCGTCCAGCAGGGCCTCCCGCAACGGAGCCGGGGCGAGCACCCAGCCCAGACGCAGCGCCGGAGCGAGAACCGCCCTTCCCCGACGGATCCTTCGACCACCTCTTCATCTGCTTCGTCCTCGAACACCTCACCGACCCGGCCCTCGCCCTGCGGCGGCTACGGCGACTGCTGCGCCCCGGCGGCACACTCACCGTCATCGAAGGCGACCACGGATCGGCCCTCTTCCACCCCGACTCGGCCCATGCCCACGCCGCCATCGACTGCCAGGTGCGCCTCCAGGCCGCAGGCGGCGGCAACGCGCTCATCGGCCGCGAACTGCATTCGCTCCTCACCGGCGCCGGCTACCGCGACATCTCCGTCCGGCCCCGCACCGTCTACGCGGACGCCGACCGCCCCGCACTCGTCGAAGGCTTCACCCGCGGCACGTTCATCGCCATGGTGAACTCCGTACGCGACGAAGCCCTCGCCGCCGGACTCACCACCCCGGCCGACTGGGCCCGCGGCATCACCGACCTCCACCGCACGGCGGAGCCCGGCGGCACCTTCTCGTACACCTTCTTCAAGGCGGTGGCCCTCTTGTAGGAGCTCGGTTCTCCCCCTGGCTTCGCCGGGGGGACCCCCACCGGGGCGCTTTGAGCGTGCGCCGACGGTCGATCGTGCTCGGCCCCCTCGTTGGGGGCGCGCGGGCGTACAGGCGGTCGGGGTGGGCCTGGGACAGCTGTCAGACCGTGTCGTCCTCGCCCGCGATCAGAAGGCCCGGGATGTGTTCCGACATCTCCGCGCGGGTCTCGGCCGACAGGCCCCCGTCCGTCACCAGGGTGTCCACGTCCTCCAGGCGGGCGAACGAGCTCAGGCCCACCGTGCCCCACTTGGTGTGGTCCGCGACCACCACCACCCGCCGGGCCGAGTGGACCAGGCGGCGGTTCGTCTCCGCCTCCGCCAGGTTCGGCGTGGACAGGCCCGCCTCCACCGAGATGCCGTGCACCCCCAGGAACAGCACGTCGAAGTGGAGCGAGGCGATCGCCTGATCGGCCACCGGCCCCACCAGCGAGTCCGACGGCGTGCGCACCCCGCCGGTGAGCACCACCGTCGCCGCCCCCGGGCGCGGGCCGCCCGAGGAGCCCGGGCGCTGCGCCGTGTGGAACACGTCCGCCACCCGCACCGAGTTCGTCACCACCGTCAGGTCCGGCACATCCAGCAGCTGATGCGCCAGCGCGTACGTCGTCGTCCCGCCGGACAGGGCGATCGCACTGCCCGGCACGGCCATCGCCGCGGCCGCCCGCGCAATGTCCTCCTTCGCGGTCGGCTCCAGCGACGACTTCGCCTCGAACCCCGGCTCGTGCGTGCTCGGCTCCACCACCGGCACCGCACCCCCGTGCACCTTCGCCACGAACCCCTGCCGGGCCAGCGCGTCCAGATCCCGGCGCACCGTCATGTCCGACACGTTCAGCCTGCGGGTGAGCTCGTTGACCCGCACCCCGCCGCGCCGCCGCACCTCGTCGAGGATCAGGGCGCGCCGCTGCTCCGCGAGGAGATTCTGATTGTCACTCACCGCCGGGCCGGTCCTTCCAGAGGGGATTGGGGTCGGATTCCGTGAGACCACCTGCACGGGCGCACGGCCATCCGCGATTCTGTTGCTGCCGCGCATCCTCCCACCACGAGAGCGAGTCACCGAAGTGCCCCCTGCCACACCGGCCCCGCGGAGCGGGGGTGCCGCCCTCGAACTGCTGGTCCATGGCGTCGGCGGCGCCACCCCTCAGGCCATGCTCGACGATCCCAGGACCGTCAGGGTCACCGGCGACGCCACGGCCGCCATGCACCGCCGCGCCGACGACACGGACGCCGAGGACCACCCCGAACGGTACGACGAACGGCCCGTCCCCGAGGCGTACTGCTGGTCCAACCTCACCTCCGGCAACGGCGCCCGCGCCCTGTGGCTCCTCCTGCTGCCCTTCATGGTCGCCAACCTGGCCCACTGGATGCGCCCGCCCACCGAGGACCAGCCAAGGGCCGTACGGTTCTACGGCGTCCTCGTCCGGCTCGTCGCCCTCTCCCTCACCGTCCTCATGACGGCGGCCGCCTGCGAGGTCGCCCTCGACCTGACGGCCTGGCAGTGCGCGGGCACCGCCGCCTGCGCCGAGGAGCGGTCCTGGCTCGGCTTCGCGTCCGCCGCCCGCGACGGCTGGTGGTCCCAGCCCGGCCGCCGCCTCGCCCTCGCCGCGCTCGTACCGACCGCACTGGTCACCCTGCTCTGGTACCTCTCCAACCGCACCTGGAGCGCCTACGAGGCCGAACGCCCGCGGACCTTCGACGACCACGACGAGGACCTGCCGCAGGCGGCCGAGGCCCCGGCCGGTGAAGCGCCGACGGCCACGACGCCCCCGGCCGCCGTACGGCCCGCGCTCGGCCGCCCCGGCTTCTGGTACGGCCGCCGCCTCGTCGCCCGGCTCCGTGCCGCCCACACGGCCGCCGGTCTGCTCACCGTCGCCGCGGGCGTGGCCGGGGCCGCCGCCCGGCACGACCGGGCCGCCGGCGGCACCCTGCGCGAGATCCTGGCCTGGACCGTCGAGGGGACCATCGCCGCCGCCGCGCTCTTCGTCGTCGTGGTCGTCTGCCGGCGCGGACGCAGCGAACGGCGCGTCGACCACCGCGTGGACCGCGCCCTGGTCAACTGGCTCCCCGAAGCCTCCCTCGGCCTGCTCGCCCTGGCGATGGTGTACGCCGCCTGGTCCCGGCCCGCCTGGCGGTCCTCCGGCACCCTGCCCGGCGAAGTCACCTTCACCGCCCTCGCCCTTGCCCAAGGAGCCCTCGTCGTCGCGCTCGGCGTCGTCGCGCTCGTCCTGCACCGCCGCACCCGCCACCCCCGTACCGCGATGTACGGACTCGGCGGCCCCTCCGTCGCCATGCTGGCCTGCGCCCTCGGCGGCGTGATGACCGGCGGCGTCGCCCAGCGCGTCGCCGACTGGCTGGACGGCCCCGGCACCCCCGGCATGGAGCGAAGCCCCATCGTCGGACCGCCCGTCCTGCTGAGCTGGCAGGCCTCCGTCATCCCCGTACTGCTGCTCCTGCTCGCCGTACCGGCCCTGTTCCTGGTTGCCCGTACCGTCGCCGCCGCCCGCCGCTCCGTGGCCGTGGTCGAGGCCGAGTACGAGGTGGACCGCCCCGACCCCGTCCGCAGCCGCCGGATCTCCGCCACGCGCGCGTGGGCCTCCCTCACCGACACCGCACCCGTCCTCGTCGGCATCCTCTCCGGGGCGACCCTCCTCCTCGGCGCCGCCGCCGTCGCCGGATCCATGGCAGGCAAGCAGGTCCCCGGGCGGGTCTTCGACGACGCCCACCCCTTCGTCGCCGCCCTCGCCGACTCCGCCCAGGCGCTCGGCTCCTGGCTCATAGGGTTCGGCTTCCTGCTCTTCGTCGCCTGCGGCCGCCGCGCCTACAAGGACGCCTCCGCCCGCCGCACCATCGGCATCCTGTGGGACGTGGGCACCTTCTGGCCCCGTGCCGCCCATCCGTTCGCCCCGCCCTGCTATGCCGAGCGGGCCGTGCCCGACCTCACCTGGCGGATGTGCTCCTGGACCGACCGCACCGGCGGACGGCTCGTCATCTCCGGCCACTCCCAGGGCAGCGTGCTCGCCGCGGCCGCCGTCTGGCAGCTGCCCCCGCAGACCCGCAACCGCGTCGCGCTGCTCACCTACGGCTCGCCCCTGGAGCGGCTCTACGGCCGCTGGTTCCCCGCCTACTTCGGCCCCGGACCACTCGCCGCCCTCCACCGGGAAGTGCACTGCTGGCGCAATCTGTGGCGGCCCACGGACCCGATAGGAGGCCCCGTCCACCTGCCCGCCCACGGCGACAAGCCCGCCGTGGACCGGGAGGCGCTGGCCGACCCGGTCGTATACGGCCGCACCGACAACCACCCGCTGCCCGAGCCGATCCTCGGCCACTCCGACTACCAGGCCGACCCGGCGTTCGCGCAGGAGCGGACCGGGCTGCTCGATCTGCTGCCGCCCGCTCTGCCCCGGCAGCGCACCGGCGGCCTGCCCTCTCAGGGCAGTTCGGGCAGGTCCTCCGGATAGAGCAGGGTCAGGTCGTCCGTGCTCGCGTCCGCGAGCGCGGCGACCCGGCCCGCGTGCCGCTCCACCATCGACTCGAACGTCTGCCGGGCGGTACGGCCGTTGCCGAACGCCGGCCCCTTGGGCAGCTCGGTGAAGTACTTCACCAGCGCCTCGGCGGTGCCCTCGGCGAGCCGGTACTCGTGCTCCTCCGCCTGCTGCTCGACGATCCGCACCAGCTCGTCGGGGACGTAGTCGCTGAAGGTGATGGTCCGTGAGAAACGGGACGCCACCCCGGGGTTGACGGTGAGGAACCGCTCCATCTCGGCCGTGTACCCGGCGACGATCACCACCACCGCGTCCCGGTGGTCCTCCATCAGCTTCACCAGCGTGTCGATCGCCTCCCGGCCGAAGTCCCGGCCCGAGTCCTCCGGCGACAGCGCGTACGCCTCGTCGACGAAGAGCACCCCGCCGCGCGCCCGGTCGAACGCCTCCTGCGTACGGATCGCGGTGGACCCGATGTGCTCGCCGACCAGATCGACCCGGGAGACCTCCACCAGATGCCCGCGCTCCAGCACGCCCAGCGAGGCCAGGATCTCGCCGTACAGCCGGGCCACGGTCGTCTTGCCGGTGCCGGGGGAGCCGGTGAAGACCAGATGGCGGCGGACGGAGGCGGCCTTCAGCCCGGCCTCCTGCCGCTTGCGGCCCACCTCGATCATGTTGGTGAGCGAACGGACCTCGTGCTTGACGCTGTCCAGGCCGACGAGAGCGTCGAGTTCACCGAGCACGTCGCCGGAGGACCGGGCCGGCTCGGCGGGTGCGGGCGGCGCCGCGGGCTGCTGCACGGGCACGGCGGACAGCAGGCCCACCGTCTGCGTCGCCGTCTGGGAGAGCGGTGCGGCCGGCGCTGGTGCGGTGGAGCGTACGGCGCTCTCGTCGCTGGTGCAGTCCTGCGCGACCACGCCGTCCTCGGTGAACTCGTAGCCCGCCCGCGCGCACCGCTCCGTACGGCACCCGCGCAGCGTGGTGCGGCAGCCGTCCATCACATGGAAGCCATAACCGCCGCTGCCGGTCACCCGGCAGCCGACGAACGAGCCGCGGCCCTCCGCCGAGACGTAGAACCCGGCCTCGGCGGGCGAGGTGACCGTGACCCGCTCGATGGTGGGGTCCGCGCCCTTGGTGACGATGACGCCCGTCTGGACCGCGTCGACAAGGCAGTTGGCGAGCGTGCCGCCGCTGCCGTGGTCCCGGAACCAGGCGCCGGTGGACGCCTCCCGGATCCGGCAGTCGTCCAGCTGGGCGGTCGCCCCGTCGCTCACCGACACCGCCGTGTTGCGCACCTGAGAGAGGTCGCTGTCGACGACGTCGACCCGTGAGCCCCGGTCGAGCACGAACAGCGCGTCCGGCACGTCGTGCACCCGGCAGGCGTCCAGCACGGCGGTGGCTCCGTCGCTCACCCAGACCGCCGGATAGTCGCCCGTACTGTCGTGGATCTCGCACTGGTTGGCGTCCACCCGGGTCCCCGGGTCCCACACCGACAGGCCGTTGCGTCCGAACCGGCGGACCGTCGAACGGGTCAGGGTCAGGACCGAACGCGACCGCAGATCGACCGCGTTCTCCGGGATGTCGTGGATGTCGCAGTCCGACAGCGTCAGCACCGCGTCCGTGTCCAGGGTGATGCCGTCCGCCGAGGTGCGGTGCACGGTCGAGTCGGTGAGATGGGCCGTCGCGCGGGCGGCGATCTGCACCCCCGAGCCCTTGATCTCGTACACCTCGCAGCCGACCGCCTCCAAGGCGGTGCCCTCGCCGGTCACCGCCAGCCCCGCGCCCGAGGAGTGGTGCACCCGGCAGCGCTCCAGACGCGGATGCGCGCCCCCGCGGACCGAGACGCCCGACTGGCCGGCCGCCACGACCTCGCACTCCTCGAAGACTCCGCCGGCGCCGTCGACCACGGCGATCCCGACGCCGGCCGGGTTGTCGACCGTGCAGCGCCGTACGGTCGGCCGGGCCGCGCCCCGTACCTCCACACCGGCCGCCGAGCGGGTCACGATCCGCAGGTCGAGGAGTTCGGGGGTGCCGTCCTCGATCAGCAGCGCGGGCGCGGCCGAGTCCTGGCCCTCCACGTGCAGATCCTGGACGGTGGCCGAGGCGCGTACGGTCAGCGGCACCCCGTCCGCGGGAGCGATCCGCACCGAGCCGACCGCGCCCTCGGGACCGCGCAGTGTCACGGCGCGTCGAAGGACCAGGTTCTCCCGGTACGTTCCTGGCGAGACGGTGAGGATGTCACCGTCGGCGGCGGCCTCCAGGGCTGCGGCGAGGGAGGCGTACTCGCCCGTGCGGCGGCGCCACCGCGATGTGCCGGTGTGCGTCACCTGGACCGTGCCCTGTGCCATGGTGCTGCTCGTCCCCCAGCTCGTGAGCGTGTCGGTGATCCGATCGCACCACCGTAGCGCGCGCGACGGCGCCGAGTTGACCGCTCGGCCGCGCGCCCGGCTCCCGGGCCCGTGACAGGGAGGCGGGGCAGCGGGCACGCTCGGAAGGACCGCGCCCGACTGCCGGCAGGGGAGGAACCGTTGTCCGGTGCCGCGCTACTCGACGATCTTCACGGCGTCGCCGACCCGGATGGTGCCGGTGTGTTCGGGCACGAGGTTCTGTCCGAAGACCAGCTTGCCGCCTTGGCGGCGGTGCTGCCCGAGCGTGCGCAGCGGTTCCCTGCCGCGCTCGGTGGTGCGCTGGTCGGTGGTGGTCACGACGCACCGGCCGCAGGGCTTGACGACCCGGAAGGTGACCTCTCCGATGGCGAGCCGGGTCCAGTTGTCCTCGTCCCAGGGAAGGGTGCCCTCCAGGACCGCGTTCGGCCTGAACCGGTTCATGGGAAGCGGGCCCTCGTGGGCGTGGTCGCCCTCGGCGATGAGCGCGTTGAGGGCGTCGAGAGAGGCGGTCGTGGTGACGAGGAGCGGATAGCCGTCGGCGAAGCTCACCGTTTCGCCGGGCAGTGCGTACTTCGGATTGATGGGCCTGCGGTACGACGGGTCGTCCATGTGCACAAGCCGTACGTCGCAGCCGAGGTGGTCGCTGAACCAGGCGTCCGCGTCCCCGCCCACGGGCACGGCCTCGACCTTGGTCTCGAAGACCTCCACCGAGACCGTCGTCGAGGGCTCGGGGACGGCGACGCTCAGCTCCTCGAGACCGGGCGCGGCCAGCCGGATCCCCCCGCCCGGCAGCGGCTCGGCCGAGGCCAACGCCATGCGCGGATGCCGCCGTTGGGTCACGACCTTCCCGGATGCGTCGACCAGCGCCCAGCGGCGGTCCCCGGCGAGTCCCCACGGCTCGACCGCCGCCTCGGCGGGAGCGAAGCCCTGGATCGCCTTGACCGGGTGGATGTGGACGGAACGCAGCGCGGGATTGGGCATGCACCCATCCTGCCAGGCGCTCCGTGCGGCGATCCGGTCAGTACCCCCCGCCCTGGTAGGGGCGGTTGTACGGATCGTCGTACGGAGCGGCGGCCGGTACGGGGCGCGGCGCGGCGGGGCGCATCGCCTCGTAGCCGGTGGCGACCGGGCGCGTCTGCATCGGCTGCGGGCCGGGGTAGCCGCGAGGGGCGACCGGCTGCTGCGGGATGTACGGCGCGGGCGCCTGCTGCAGCGGCACCGGCATGGGCTGCTGCTGCATCTGCTGCGGGTAGCCGTACCCGCCGCCGTAGGAGGGGGAGGACTGGCTGGGACCCGCGGGCAGGGCGGGCAGCGCCGCGGGAAGGGCCGGCAGATGGTTGCCGGGTGTGTCGTATGCGGCCGGTACTCGGATCGGAGCGATCTGAGGCGTGCCCCGCTCCGCGACCAGGGAGTCGTAGATCGGAGTGTCGGGGAACGACGGCGCGGTGTAGTAACCGCCGCCGTAGGTGGCGCGGGGGGAGGTCATGGCACATAAGTTAAGCCCACGATGTGCTCTATGGGGAGCCCGATAAGAGGGTTGTTTTACGGGTTGTGGGAAGCCTACGTTCCACAATGCGAGCGAACGTGGGAAAAACGGTCGCCGACAGCCGTAGGGATCGTGTAAAGGGCAGCTCGGAGGGGGTTACCGTCGGGTCACCCGAAGCGACCCCGAACCCCCTTGGAGTTGCCGGTAATAGCTTGGCCATACACAAATCTTCGTGCACGTGGACCGCGGGGAGAATGATCATGTCCATGCTTAAGGGAGCGAATGTTCCGGTGCCCGCACCACGTGTGCGCGTGGAATTGGGATGGCGTTCAGGCACCGGCGTGCCCGACGTCGACGCCTCCGCCCTCCTGCTCGTCTCCGGAAAGGTCCGCTCCGACGCGGACTTCGTCTTCTACAACCAGCCCGCCCACGGCTCCGGCGCCGTCCGGCACGACGGCAAGCGGACCTCCGGCGGAGCCGTGACCGACACCCTCGCCGTCGACCTCGCGCGCGTGGAGCCCGCGATCGAGCGGATCGTCCTGGCCGCCTCCGCCGACGGCGGCGCCTTCGGCCAGGTCCCCGGACTGTACGTACGCGTCCTCGACGCCGCCGCCGGCACCGAACTCGCCCGCTACGACAGCCAGGACGCCACCGTCGAGACCGCCTTCATCCTCGGCGAGCTCTACCGCAGGCAGGGCGGCTGGAAGTTCCGCGCGGTCGGGCAGGGCTACGGCAGCGGGCTCGAAGGCCTCGCCACCGACTTCGGCATCACGGTCGACGACCCGCGCCGGCCCGCGCCCGCCCCGGCCGCCCCCGCCCACGTCCCCCGGCCGGCCGCCCCGCCGCGTACGACACCCGCTCCCGCGCCCGGGCCCGTACAGCTGTCGAAGGTGACGCTGACCAAGGAGGCCCCGACCGTCTCCCTCGCCAAACAGGGCGGCAGCTCCGGCGCCCTGCGCGTCAACCTCAACTGGGAGGTGCGCAAGCAGTTCCAGGGCTGGGCCGCCAAACTCGGCCGGGCCGTCGCCCAGCACGCCGACCTCGACCTCGACCTGTGTGCCCTCTTCGAACTCGCCGACGGCCGCAAGGGCGTCGTCCAGGCCCTCGGCAACGCCTTCGGCGCCCTGCACCAGCCCCCGTACATCCATCTCGACGGCGACGACCGCACCGGCGCCCTCGCCGGCGGCGAGAACCTCACCGTCAACCTCGACCACAAGGACAAGCTCCGCCGCGTCCTCATCTTCGTCACCATCTACGAGGGCGCCCGCAGCTTCGCCGACCTCCACGCCACCGTCACCTTGCGCCCGCAGCACGGCGCCCCCGTCGAGTTCTTCCTCGACGAGTGCACCGTCCCCTCCACCGTCTGCGCCCTCGCCCTCCTCACCCACGAGAACGGCGACCTCGTCGTACGCCGCGAGGCCCGCTACCTCGTACCCCCGCGCGGCGTCAGCCCGCAGCGCACCATCGATCAGGCCTACGGGTGGGGCATGAACTGGACCCCGGGCCGCAAGTAGCCAGCCGAGGCCGCCCCGCGCCGGGCGGCCTCAGCGCTCGGGCGCCGGCTGCGGACGGGCGTACGTACGCCCCTTCCAGGCGGCGCCCCGGCCCCGGTAGTGCTGCACGGCCGAGTCGACCGTCATCAGCAGATACAGCAGCGCCGTGAACGGCAGCGTCGGCGCCAGCACCAGCGGCTGCCGGTAGTAGCGCAGCATCGGCAGGTACGTGCCCGCCATCACCGCCCACGCGAGCCCACCCGCCCAGGCCGCCGCCGCGTCACCGCCGAGCACCCCGGCCACCAGCGCCACCGGCGGTGCCAGATACACCAGCGCGAGCCCGGCGACCGTCCCGGCGAGCACCAGGGGGTTGTGCCGCAGCTGCGCGTAGGCGCTGCGCGAGACCATCCGCCACAGATCGGCGAGGCGCGGATACGGCCGGACGCTGTCCACCCGCTCCGCGAGACCCAGCCAGATCCGCCCCCCGCTCCGGCGCACCGCCTTAGCCAGCGACACGTCGTCGATCACCGCGTGCCGGATCACCTCCGGCACCCCCGCCCGCTCGGCCGCGTCCGCCCGCAGCAGCACACAGCCGCCCGCCGCCGCCGTCGTCCGCGCCCCCTCACGGTTGATCCGGCGGAAGGGGTACAGCTGCGCGAAGAAGTAGACGAAGGCGGGCACCACCAGCCGCTCCCAGCCGCTCGCCACCCGCAGCCGGGCCATCTGCGAGACCAGATCGAGCCGGTTGGTGACGGCCGCCGCGACCAGCTCCCGCAGACTGTCCGGCTCATGCGCGATGTCGGCGTCCGTCAGGAGCAGAAACTCCGGTTCACGGGCGCGTGCCAGCCCGATGCCGTGCCGCAGGGCCCACAGCTTCCCCGTCCACCCCGGCTCCGGTTCACCCGGACGGGTCACCGTCAGCGGCAGCCCGCGGCAGTCGGCGGCCAGCTTCCGGGCGACCTCCGCCGTGCCGTCCGTACTCCCGTCGTCGACCAGCACGACCTCCGCGTCGCCCGGATAGTCCTGGGCGAGCAGGGACGGCAGGCTCACCGGCAGGACATGTGCCTCGTCCCGGGCCGGCACGACGACGGCCACCCGCGGCCAGTGCGGGGGACCGGCCCTGCGCGGCAGCCGCTGGTCCGTTCGCCAGAAGAAACCCTGACCCAGCAGCAGCCACCCCCAGGCGGCCAGCGACCCCACGGCAATCCAGGCAATGGCGCTCATTCGCCGCAGTCTGCCCCAGAAAGTCGGCCGCGCAAGGCCCGTCGGCTAGGGTGACCGGGTGAAGATCGCGCTCATGGACTCCGGAATCGGCCTCCTGGCGGCGGCCGCCGCGGTGCGCCGGCTGCGGCCGGACGCCGATCTCGTCCTCTCCTCCGACCCCGACAACATGCCCTGGGGCCGCGGTACGCCGGACGACGTCATCGCCCACGCTCTCGCCGTCGCGCGGGCCGCGGCCGCCCACGGCCCGGACGCCCTGATCGTCGCCTGCAACACCGCCTCCGTCCACGCCCTGCCCGCGCTCCGGGCCGAGCTGGAGCCCCGCATCCCCGTCATCGGCACCGTCCCGGCCATCAAGCCGGCCGCCGCGAGCGGCGGGCCCGTGGCCATCTGGGCTACCCCGGCCACCACCGGCAGTCCGTACCAACGCGGTCTGATCCGTGACTTCGCCGCCTCCGTGCCGGTCACCGAGGTGCCCTGCCCCGGCCTCGCCGACGCCGTCCAGTACGCCGACGAAGCCGCCATCGACGCCGCGGTCGCGGCCGCCGCCGCCCTCACCCCCGACGACGTCCGCGCCGTCGTCCTCGGCTGCACGCACTACGAACTCGTCGCCGAACGCATCCGTACGGCCGTGCGGCCCGGCGGCGTCCCGCCCGTGGTCCTGCACGGTTCCGCCGGGGCGGTCGCCGCCCAGGCCCTGCGCCGGATCGGAGCCGAGCCCGCGCCCGCCGCGGAACCGGCCACCGGCCTGACCGTGCTGCTCAGCGGCCGGGAGTCGGCCCTCCCGGCCGAGGCGCTGAGCTATGCGGAAGGCCGTCTGCTCGCCTCGGCGGCCGCTCCCGCCCGCTGACTCCGACCGGGCCGCCATGAGCGGAACGTGCGTACGCTGTGACGCATGAGGGACCACTCTCGTAGCACCCCCCATGCCGACGAGCCCCTGCCCGAGGTGTGGACGGGCCGCGCCACCAACCGCATCCAATGGGTCCTCGCGGGGGCCGGGGCGGCGTGCATCGCCCTGGGTGTCCAGCTTGCCGTGGACTCCCAGTGGACCTCCGGCGCCGCGCTGCTCATGTCCGTCATCGGCTGTGTCGCGGCAGGCCTGCTGATGCTCTTCGGCACACTCGCCTTCGTCCATGTGGCGGTCACGGTGGACCGCCACGCCCTGGAGGTCCGCTGCGGCCACATGGGCGTACCGCGGCGCCGGATCCTGCTCGACCACATCGTGGGCGCGGAGTTCGAACCGAAGGTCAACCCCCGGAACTGGGGAGGCTGGGGCTACCGCTGGCGGCCCGAACAGGGCACGGCCGTGGTGGTCCGCAGAGGCGAGGGCCTGGTCCTGACCCTGTGGGACGGCCGCAGCTTCACCGTCACCGTCGACGACGCCGAATCCGCGGTCCGGGTCATCCGCGAACGCCTGGGGACGCCCCCCAGCGCGGCGGCCAAGGCCTGAGGCCCGGAGCGCGCCCCCGCGACCAGTCCGCCGGGCGTCCGGCCGACGCCACAGACATGCGCCGTAGACTCCGCAACGTGAGCGCCACCATCACCCCCGTCGGTCCGTCCGACGCATCCGACGTGCCAGAACCCGCCGCCGACCGGGGCCGCACGCTGCTCCGGCGCTTCACGCGGCCCGGGGCCGCCGTGCTCTCCGGAGCGCTGCTCTACCTGAGCTTCCCGCCGCGGCCCCTGTGGTGGCTCGCCCTGCCCGCCTTCGCGCTCCTCGGATGGACGCTCCGCGGCCGCCGCCCGCGGGCCGGCTTCGGCCTCGGCTACCTCGCCGGGCTCGGCTTCCTCGCGCCCCTGCTCATCTGGACCGGATCCTTCGTGGGAGCGGGACCGTGGCTGGCCCTGGTCGCCGCCGAGGCGCTGTTCGTCGGCGGTACGGGGCTCGGTATCGCCGTCGTCTCCCGGCTGCCGGCCTGGCCCGTGTGGGCCGCCGCGGTCTGGGTCCTCGGCGAGGCGGCACGCGCGCGTGCCCCCTTCGGCGGCTTCCCCTGGGGCAAGATCGCCTTCGGTCAGGCCGAAGGCGTGTTCCTGCCGCTCGCCGCGCTCGGCGGTACGCCCGTCCTCGGCTTCGCCGTCGCCCTGTGCGGTTTCGGCCTCTACGAGACGGTCCGGGTGCTCCGCGCGTACCGGGCGAGCCGCGTGCTGCCGCGCGGCCCGCTGGCCGCCGCGGCGCTCACCGTCCTCGTCCCCGTCGCCGGCGCCTTCGGGTCACTACCCCTGGTGGACGACTCCGCGCAGGACGGCACCGCCACCGTCGCCGCGATCCAGGGCAACGTGCCCCGCCTGGGCCTCGACTTCAACGACCAGCGCCGCGCGGTCCTCGACAACCACGCCCGCCGCACCGAGCAGCTCGCGGCCGACGTCGCCGCGGGCAAGGAACCCCGCCCGGACTTCGTGCTGTGGCCGGAGAACTCCAGCGACATCGACCCGTATCGCAACGACGACGCCCGCCTCGTCATCGACCGGGCCGTGCGGGCCATCGGCGCCCCGACCGTGATCGGTTCGGTCCTCACCCCCGACACCGGGAAGCTGCGCAACACCCTCATCGAGTGGGACCCGCGGCGCGGCCCCGTTGCCACCTACGACAAGCGGCATGTGCAGCCGTTCGGCGAGTACATCCCCCTGCGGCCGGTCGTACGCCTCTTCAACGAGAACGTCGACCGGGTCAGCCGCGACTTCGGGCCGGGCGACAAGGTCGGCGTCTTCGACCTGGCCGGCACCAAGGTCGGCCTCGCCACCTGCTACGAGGCGGCGTTCGACTGGGCGGTCCGGGACACGGTCACCCACGGCGCCCAGCTGATCTCCGTGCCCAGCAACAACGCCACCTTCGGGCGCAGCGAGATGACCTACCAGCAGCTGGCCATGTCCCGGGTGCGGGCCGTCGAACACAGCCGTGCCGTCGTCGTGCCGGTCACCAGCGGCGTCAGCGCCATCATCCGGCCGGACGGCACGATCGTGGAGGAGAGCGGGATGTTCACCCCGGCCGCGCTGGTCGCCGAGGTGCCGCTGCGATCCACCCAAACCCCCGCCACCCGGATGGGCACGCTTCCCGAGGCCGCACTCGTCGCGCTCGCCCTGGCCGGTCTCGGCTGGTCCACCACGCGCGGCATCCGGGCCCGACGCGTCTAGGGTCGACGGCATGGGAACCCCTGACTTCATCCGTACCATCCGCGAAACCGCCGGGCAGCAGCTGCTCTTCCTGCCCGGGGTGAGCGCGGTCGTCCTCGACGACGACGGACGGGTCCTGCTCGGCAGGCGCGCCGACAACGGCATGTGGTCGATCGTCGGCGGCATCGTCGACCCGGGGGAGCAGCCCGCCGCGGCCGCCGTACGGGAGGTGTACGAGGAGACGGCCGTGCGCTGCGAGGTGGAGCGGGTCGTCCTCGTCCAGACCATGCACAAGCCGGTCACGTACCCCAACGGCGACCGGTGCCAGTTCATGGACGTCACCTTCCGCTGCCGGGCGACCGGGGGCCGGGCGCGGGTCAACGACGAGGAGTCGACAGAGGTGGGCTGGTTCCCCGTGGAGGCGCTGCCGGAGCTGAGGGAGTTCTCGCAGTTCCGGATCAAGCAGGCGCTCGCCGACGAACCCACATGGTTCGACCCCACCCCCCTGGCCTGAAGTATGGGTGCGGACCACATCGGTGGGGGGCGGTGCGGTTCATAGGGTGCGAAGCATGACCGCCCCCACCGCATCTGGCCCCGCGGCCGCACCTCCCTCCGTCACCGTCGACCTCGGCGGCCGTACCGCGCTCGTCACCGGCGCGGCCGGCGGCATCGGCCGCGCCTGCGCGCTGCGCCTCGCGGCCGCCGGTGCCAAGGTCAGGGCCGTCGACCGGGCGGCCGACGGCCTGGCCGAGCTGGTGGAGCGGGCATCCGGCCTCCCGGGCACCGTCGAGGCCCACGTCCTCGACCTCACCGACCTCGACGCGGCCGAGACCGCCGCCGCCGGCACCGACATCCTCGTCAACAACGCCGGGCTGCAACTGGTCCGCCCCATCGAGGAGTTCCCTCCGGACGTCTTCCACACGGTCCTCACCGTCATGCTGGAGGCGCCGTTCCGGCTGATCAGGGGCGCTCTGCCGCACATGTACGGGCAGGGCTGGGGCCGGATCGTCAATCTCTCCTCCGTCCATGGTCTGCGCGCCTCGGCGTACAAGTCCGCCTATGTGGCGGCCAAACATGGCCTGGAGGGCCTGTCCAAGACGGCGGCCCTGGAAGGGGCGGCGCACGGTGTCACCTCCAACTGCGTCAACCCCGGCTATGTGCGCACGCCCCTGGTCGAACGGCAGGTCGCCGACCAGGCCGCGGCGCACGGCATCCCGCCCGAGGCCGTCCTCACCGACGTGCTGCTCAAGGACTCGGCCCTCAAGCGGCTCGTCGAGCCGGAGGAGGTCGCCGAAGCTGTCCTCTACCTCTGCACCCCACAGGCCTCCTTCATCACCGGCACCTCCCTGACCCTGGACGGCGGCTGGACCGCGCACTGAGCGTCCAGTCATCCACAGGGGTGGTGCGATCACCCGTACGGCAGGTATCCCTGTGTCCATGTCCCATGAACAAGCCTCCTACCTGGAGCTCCTCGCCCGCGGAGCGGCCGTGGAGGCGTACGACCGGCCCGTGCTGCTCGCCCGCGCGGGCGGCGCGGGCCCGGAGGAGCTGGCCGGGCTCGAGCACGCCAAGCAGCTCGCCCTGCGCGTCCGCGCCGAGCTCGAAGGGCGCCGCCGCCGTGAGGCCGAGCTGTCCGCGCTCTTCGCCACCGCGCACGACCTGGCGGGGCTGCGCGACCTCGACGCGGTCCTGCGGGCCATCGTGCAGCGGGCGAGGGCCCTCCTCGGTACCGAAGTCGCCTACCTCAGCCTCAACGACCCGGTCGCGGGCGACACCTACATGCGGGTCACCGACGGATCCGTCTCCGCCCGCTTCCAGCAGCTGCGGCTGGGGATGGGGGAGGGGCTCGGCGGGCTCGTCGCCCAGACCTCCCGCCCCTATGTGACCGACAGCTACTTCGACGACAAGCGTTTCCAGCACACGCGGGCCATCGACTCCGGCGTCCGCGACGAGGGCCTCGTCGCCATCCTCGGCGTCCCCCTGACGCTGGGCAGCCAGGTCATCGGCGTGCTCTTCGCGGCCGACCGCCGCGCCCGGGTCTTCGAACGCGAACAGGTCGCGCTGCTCGGCTCGTTCGCCGCCCACGCGGCGGTCGCGATCGACACCGCGAACCTCCTCGCCGAGACCCGTTCCGCCCTCGCCGAACTGGAGCGGGCCAACGAGATCATCCGTGACCGCAGCGCCGTCATCGAGCGGGCCTCGGAGGTCCACGACCGGCTCAGCGAGCTCGTGCTGCACGGCGGCGGCGTCCACGACGTGGCCGAGGCGCTCTCCGAAGTCCTCGACGGCGCCGTCGAGTTCACCGAGACCGTGCCGACGGCGCCGCAGAGCGACGGCCGTGCCGTGCGCCACGGTGACGACTGGGTCGCGGCCGTCTCCGCGGGCGGCGAGCTGCTCGGCGCGCTCGTCCTGCGCGGCCACGGCGACCTCGACCCGGTCGACCAGCGCACCCTGGAACGCGCCGCGCTGGTCACCTCCCTGCTGCTGCTCGCCCACCGCTCGGCCGGGGAGGCCGAACAGCGCGTACGAGGCGAGCTCCTCGACGACCTGCTGGACGCGCCCGACCGGGACCGGAGGCTGCTGCGGGAGCGGGCCGCCCGGCTCCGTACCGACGTCGACGCCCCGCATGTGGTGCTCGCGGCCCGGATCGACCGGACGACCGCGGGCAGCGGGCCTGACACCGGCGGCCGCGAGAGCGCGGACCGTCAGCGGCTGTGGTCCGCCGCCTCCCATCTGGCGGCGACCCGGCACGGCCTGGCGTCGGCGCGGGACGGAGGCACCGTCCTGCTGCTGCCACTGGGCTCCGGCGACAGCGCCGCCGAACTCGCCCGCCAAGCCGCCAGGCACCTGGGCGGCGCGCTGCGGGAGTCGGTCACCGTCGGCGCTTCCGCACCGGTCGAGGCGCCCGCGGCCCGGCCGGGGGCGGTAGCGGGCGCGTACGAGGAAGCCCGCCGCTGCCTCGACGCCCTGCGCCTGCTCGGCCGCACGGGCCAGGGCGCGGCCGCACAGGACCTCGGCTTCCTGGGGCTGCTGCTCGCCGACGGCCGGGACGTCGAAGGTTTCGTCCGGCGCACGATCGGCGATGTCGTCGCCTACGACGAGCGGCGCGGCACGGACCTGATACGGACGATGGAGGCGTACTTCGCGAGCGGGATGAGCCCGGCCCGTACCAAGGACGCGCTGCACGTCCACGTCAACACGGTGGCCCAGCGGCTGGACCGGGTCGGGCGGCTGCTCGGCGCGGACTGGCAGGAGCCGGCCCGCGCGCTGGAGATCCAACTGGCGCTGCGGCTGCACGCGATGGCGGCGGCCGTGACGCGCTGACGCATCGAGCTGACACGTCGAAGGGTCCGGTGGATCGTGCGATCCACCGGACCTGGGGCGAGGAGCTCGGCGTGCTCAGGCGGTACGGGCGTCCGCCGCGGCGGTCTCGCGGGCGGCGGCGCCGCTCTCGGCGCCGTCCACCTCGGCGAGATCCCGGTGTCGGGTCTCCTTCGCGCAGCCGATCGCGACGACGGTGAGCAGCGCGGCGGCGATCACGTACAGCGCGATCGGCGTCGGGGTGCCGTGGTCGGCGAGGAGCGCGGTGGCGATGAGCGGCGCGGGGGCGCCGGCCGCGACGGAGGAGAACTGGGCGCCGATCGAGGCACCCGAGTAGCGCATCCGGGTCGCGAACATCTCGGAGAAGAAGGCCGCCTGCGGCGCGTACATCGCCCCGTGCAGCACCAGGCCGACGGTCACCGCGAGCAGCAGGCTGCCGAAGCTCTTGGTGTCGATCAGCGCGAAGAACGGGAACATCCAGGCGCCGACGCCGACCGCGCCGATCAGATAGACCGGCTTGCGGCCGATCCGGTCGGAGAGCGCGCCCCAGGCCGGGATGACGGCGAAGTGCACGGCGGAGGCGATGAGAACGGCGTTGAGCGCGGTCTGCTTGCTCAGGCCCGTGCTGGTGGTGGCGTAGACGAGGATGAACGCGGTGATGACGTAGTAGCTGATGTTCTCCGCCATGCGCGCGCCCATCGCCACCAGCACATCCCGCCAGTGGTGCCGCAACACGGCCACCAGCGGCATCTTCTCCACCTGACCGGCGGAGCCCTTGCGCTCCTCGGCGGCGGCGAGAGCGGCCTTGAAGACGGGCGACTCGTCGACCGACAGCCGGATCCACAGCCCCACGATCACCAGCACCCCCGAGAGCAGGAACGGCACCCGCCACCCCCAGGAGGTGAACGCGGCGTCCGACAGCAGCGCGGTGAGGGCGGAGAGCACCCCGGTCGCCAGCAACTGCCCTGCGGGCGCCCCGGTCTGCGGCCAGGAAGCCCAGAACCCCCGCCGCTTCGCATCCCCGTGCTCGGACACGAGCAGCACGGCCCCGCCCCACTCACCCCCGAGCGCGAACCCCTGCACCAGCCGCAGGACGGTGAGCAGCACGGGCGCGGCGCTCCCGATGGCGGCGTGCGTCGGCAGGAGCCCGATGGCGAAGGTGGCCCCGCCCATCATCAGCAGACTGAGCACAAGCAGCTTCTTACGCCCCAGCCGGTCCCCGTAGTGCCCGAACACCAGCGCCCCGAGGGGCCGCGCCGCGAACCCGACGGCGTAGGTCAGGAAGGACAGGAGGGTGCCGACGAGCGGATCGGACTCGGGAAAGAACAGCTTGTTGAAGACCAGCGCGGCGGCCGACCCGTACAGGAAGAAGTCGTACCACTCGATGGTGGTGCCGATGAGGGACGCGGCGACGATGCGCTTGAGATTGCCCGGGGGCCGGGGAGCGGTGGTTGCGGAGGCCATGTGCGCCACTTCCTCGTGTGCGGTGGGGACGGTACGTGTGGGCACACCGTAGAAACATGCAGGTCAGGCGCACATGTGGTGGGGCAACATAGTTCGGGGCGCGGCTATGCGTCAGCGCACCACGTTCCGGTTCCGGTACAGGTACGCCCACGCGCACTGGGACGGGCGGGCGTGGGAGCAGACGATCGTGGACGGATTCCCGCGGTTGGCCGTGGGCAGCGCGCCGGCGGTCTCGTCGACGGAGGTGTGGGCGGGTGGCACGGCCGGCTCGGACGTGCGTCGTGTCACTGGTTGCTGCGTGGGCTGTAGGGCTGGAGGAGCTGGTCGACGGGTGCGTAGTCGTCGGTGAGCAGTTGGGCATCGCCGGTCCAGGAGGTGAGGTCGTCACCGGTGGCGATCTTCCAGCCGGTTTGGCGGGCGTCCAACGCGCTCTGAATCGCGCGTACGTCGACTGGTCGGTCGGAGGCGAGCACCACCAGATTGCCGCCATCGGGGGCGGCGGTCGGGTCGAGGCCGATATCGGTGGGTTCGCCGATGAGGGCGACGTGCGCGAAGGCTTCGCTGAGGGTGGCTACTTCGGCTCGCGCGAAGGCCAGATCACCGTAATCGATGAGGTTGGCGACGTACAGGCCGTCCTTGTTGAGTACCCGCCGTATGTCGGTCATCGCGTCCACCGTAGTGAGGTGCCACGGCACGCTGACGCCCCCGAAGGCGTCGCCGACGACGAGGTCACGGCTGCCGGTGTCGAGTCGCCGCAGGCCGAGCCTGCCGTCCTCGGTGCGTACATCGATACCGGCTTCCGGTCTCAGGCCGAGTTGGTCGCGGTTGACGCGCACGACCCCGCTGTCGATCTCGGAGACCACGCTGCGTGTCCCGGGCCGCGTGGCCGCGAGGTAACGGGGAAAGGTGAGCCCGCCGCCGCCCACGTGGTAGGCAGCAAGTGGCTCACCTTCGGGGAAGGCGGCATCGGCGACCGACGCGATGGCGCGCACGTACTCGAACTCCAGGAAGGTCGGGTCGTCGATGTCGACGTAGGAGTTCCGCAGGCCGTCCAGAACGAGTGTGCGGCCGCTGTCACGGTCGGGGTCGGCGACGACCCGTACGCAGTGGTACTTGGTCTCCGTGTCGCAGCCACCGGGCGCGACCAGGGTGGCGAGGCCGCCGGCAACGACCACGAGCGTGAGGACAGGCGTGCTGCTCCACCCGCGGGTTCGCCACTCGACCAGCGCCGAGCCGACCAGCAGCAGTGTTCCGAGGCCGATCAGTATGCCGCTGACCGGCAACCGCGATACGAGGACGAAGCCGGTGAGCACGGTGCCGACGATCGCGCCGACGGTTCCGACGGCGGACAGCCGGCCGACGACCGTTCCGGTCTCGGCGAGGCTGGTGAGACGCAACTTGGTCACGATCGGCGTCACCGCGGAGAGCAGGGCGCCCGGTACGAGGACGGTCAGCGACGCGATCAACAAGAGCACCGCCGGTGCCCACTCCGCAGTGGTGCGCAGCACGGCAGGGGTGAGCGCCACGACCGCTCCCGACACTCCGAGCGAGGGGCCCAAGAGCCGGCGTGGATTGACCTGATCGGCGATGCGCCCACCCAGCCAGGAGCCGACGGCGATCGCGGTGAGGGCGATGCCGATCACTATGGTGCTGGTCTCGAGGGTGAGGCCGAGGTAGGGAGCCAGCAGCCGCAAAGCGACGATCTCGATCACCAGGACTGCGGCCGAGGATCCGAACACAAGGACGGCAGCGGCCCGGGAACCCAGGCCGTAGTTGCCAGGCGTGCCCTCTGCGACAGGCGAGGAAGACGATCCGGTCACGGGCAGCATCCTTGCATGCGACTCGTCGAGGCGAGGTCAGTCGTTCCCGATGAGACCCGCTGAGGTGACGGCGCGCTAGAGCTGCGTACGGTCTGCCGTGTCCTTCTGATGGGTCTCCCGGGACTCCACCTCGCTGATCTTCCGCTACGTGGCCGTGTGTTGAGCAGCCACGCAGGGAGTCGTGATCGCTGTGATGATGCCGGTCATCGGCCACGTCCACGAGGCTGGACTCGGCGTCATGGCCGACCTCGACGACGTCGGCAGCGCTCATCTGCTCGCCGGCTGGTCATGGTCCGTGTCCGGTCAGCCGAGCTTGATGAGGCCGGCTTCGACGACAGCGCGGCCGAACGGGCCCGGCGAGTTCGGCGAGACGTTCGCAGTCGCTGTCACCCAGGGTGGCGTAGGCGGGAAGGGCCGGGAGGTCGGTGCCACCACTCGGCAGCCCTGCGCGGCCAACGCAGGGATCTGCCGTTGCCACACCAGCCCCGTCTGGCGGGAAGCCGTGCAGCAGCGCCGGGCGGCCCTCGGGCGGACCCGCCGCGATCGCGTCGGGCATGCCCGCACCGGTGGAGATCCTCAGCTCGGCCACGGCCTCCCCATTCAAACCGACTGGTCGGTAGCTTCCAGTCGGCGGGCGGCGCTGTCAAGTCATGAGCGCAGATTGCCATGGTTGAACATGACGCCGAATTCAACTATAACGAGCCGGAGACCGGCTTGCGTCACCTTCTGCGGTCATGGCTCATGTCATCGGTCGGCGAAGCAAGAGGTTCAAGCGGTCCAGGCGGTCAAGGAGCAGTTACGGCGCGTCAGTTGTCGTACGGCACCATCAACAGGAAGCAGTGGGTGACATGAGGGAAGCAGTCATCGTTTCGACGGCACGGACCCCGATCGGAAAGGCTTACCGCGGCGCGTTCAACGACACGCAGGCGCAGGAACTCGCCGCCCATGCCCTCTCGCACGCGGTGCAGCGCGCCGGGCTCGAGGGAGGCGAGGTCGAGGACGTCATCTTCGGCTGTGCCGTGCAGCAGGGGTCCTCCGGTTTCAACGTGGCTCGCCAGGTCGCTCTGCGTGCCGGGCTTCCGGACGTCGTGTCGGGGATGACGATCGACCGGCAGTGCTCGTCGGGCCTGATGGCCATTGCGACGGCCGCCAAGCAGATCGTCGCGGACGGCATGCAGGTCGCTGTCGGCGGCGGTGTCGAGTCGATCTCTCTCGTGCAGAACGACCACATGAACACCCACCGCATGACGGATCCCTGGCTGGTCGAGCACAAGCCGGGTATCTACATGCCGATGCTGCAGACGGCGGAGATCGTCGCCGAACGCTACGGCGTGAGCCGGGAACGCCAGGACGAGTTCGCGCTCGTGTCGCAGCAGCGCACGGCGGCGGCGCAGGAGGCCGGCCGGTTCGATCAGGAGATCGTCGCGCTCAGCAGCGTCAAGAAGGTCCTGGACAAGCAGTCCCGGGAGGTGCGGGACGAGGAGGTCACCCTGACCCGGGACGAGGGCAACCGCGCATCGACGACGCTCGAAGGCCTGGCAGGGCTGACGACGGTGCTGCCCGACGGCCAGGTGAGCGCGCGTTCCAGTGTGACGGCGGGCAACTCCTCGCAGTTGTCGGACGGGGCTTCGGCCTCGGTGTTGATGGAGTCGAAGGAGGCCGAGCGTCGCGGTCTGGAACCGCTGGGTGTCTACCGGGGCCTGACCGTTGCCGGTTGCGCGCCGGACGAGATGGGCATCGGCCCGGTGTTGGCCATTCCGAAGCTGCTGAAGCAGCACAATCTCACCATCGACGACATCGGCCTGTGGGAACTCAACGAGGCGTTCGCTTCCCAGGCGCTGTACTGCCGCGATGAACTGCACATCGACCCGGAGCGGTTCAACGTCGACGGTGGTGCGATCTCGGTCGGCCATCCGTACGGCATGACCGGTGCCCGCCTGGTGGGGCACGCCCTGATCGAGGGCAAGCGCCGAGGGGTCCGGTACGTGGTGATCTCGATGTGTGTCGGCGGCGGAATGGGCGCGGCCGGACTCTTCGAGGTCGTCTGATGGAGACGGTGAGGAAGAAGGAGAAGGACCGAACCGCGGTCCTGGTGGACTTCGGCGGGGTCATCACCTCCAGTGTGCTGCGGGCCTTCACCGACTTCGGCGCCTCGCTCGGCGGCGACCCACGCCTGCCGCTGGAGCTCCTCGCCCAGGACCAGCCCTCACGCACCCTCCTGGCCGACCACGAGTGCGGCCGTATCGACGCCGAAGCCTTCGAACGCGGATTCGCCGAGCGCCTCCGCGCCCACGGCACCGACGTACCGGCAGAGGGGCTCATGGCCCGGATGCAAGCGGGACTGTCGATCGATCCGGACACGCTCGCGCTGCTCGGTGAGCTTCGCGCCGCCGGCTGTCCCGTGGCGCTCGTTTCCAATGCGTTCGGAACCGGGACCTATGACGGCGTCGACCTCGCCGCTGTCGCCGATGTGGTCGTCATCTCCTCCGAGGTCGGGATCCGCAAGCCTTCCCGCCGGATCTACGCGATCGCATGTGAACGCCTCGGCATCGACCCCGAGGAGGCAGTCATGATCGACGACCTGCAGCAGAACCTCGACGGAGCGGCGCGGATCGGAATCGAGGGCGTGCTGCACACCAGTGCCGCCGACACCCGCCGCCAACTCGCCGAACGCTTCCGTATCACCACCTGACCGATCGACGGATCGGGTACAGCGCGGTGTCGGTCATCCCGCCACACCGGCTGAGGACTTGAGGCGCAGGCCGGGCCAACCAACCGATCGTCGCGGTGAGCCCCGCGCCGTCACCTGCTCACATCCCGGAAGGCACCAACCATGACCGGCGTTCTCGACCCTGTGTGCCGCCACGCGGCCGAAACCCCAGGCAACATCGCACTGCGCGGCGACGCGGACCAGTGGACCTACCTTCAACTGCGCGACGCGAGCACACGGTACGCGGGGGCTTTGGCCGCCGCAGGACTGTCCCCCGGGGACCGGGTGCTGCTCGCGGCGCCGTCGGTGCCCGAGTTCGTGGTGGCTTACCTCGGTATTCAGGCCGCGGGCTGCGTCGTGGTGCCGGTCAACACGATGGTCACCCGGGCCGAGGTCGAGTACGTCCTCGGCGATGCCGGGTGCTCATTGGCGATCGCCTGGCAGGCGCTAGGTCCAGGCGTCGCCGAGGCGGCCGCGGCGCTCAAGGTGCCGTTCCGGCCGCTGTCCCCGGGAGCGTCGGTCACCGGAGCGACCCCCGCCGACGTCGTCGACCGGGACCGTGACGAGACGGCGGCCATCCCGTACACGTCGGGCACCACAGGGCGGCCGAAGGGAGCCCAACTCACGGTCGGCAACCTGCTCTCTGCCGGGGAGATCGGCGCCGCGTGCAGCCGCGCCTCGAGCGCCGACCGCATCGGCACCGGACTCCCGCTGTTCCATGTGTTCGGCCAGGCATCGGTCCTGATGGCGAGCCTGACCGCGGGCGCCTCGATGTCGTTGCTCGCCCGGTTCGACCCCGCGTCGATGCTGGAGATGCTGCGCCGCGACCGGCTCACCATCATGGCCGGCGTACCGACCATGTGGAACGCGATGCTGCACGCGGCGGGCGATGCGGACCCGGCGGCCTTCACCCAGCTTCGTGTCGCCGTCTCCGGCGGTGCCTCGCTGCCCGGGGAGGTCGCCCGGGCCTTCGAGGCCCGGTTCGGCTGCACCATCCTCGAAGGGTACGGGCTCACCGAGACCACCGCGTTCGGCACCTTCAACGACGACGACCGCGGCGGCAAGACCGGGTACACCGGCAGGGCGGTCCCGGGACTGCAGGTCCAGGTGCGTGACAGCGACGGCAACGAGTGCCCGCCGGGCACCGTCGGAGAGGTCCACATCAAGGGGCCCACGGTGATGAGCGGCTACTGGAACCGCCCCGCGGACACCGCCGCGGCGATCTCACCCGACGGCTGGTTCCGGACCGGCGACCTCGGCGAGACCGACACGGACGGCGACCTGCGCATCGTCGACCGGGTCAAGGACCTGATCATCCGCGGCGGCTACAACGTCTACCCCGGTGAGGTCGAGGAAGTGCTCTACGAGCATCCCGACATCGTCGAGGCAGCCGTCATCGGCGTTCCCGACGACCACTACGGCGAGGAGGTCGCCGCGCTCATCGCCGCCCGGCCCGGTTCGGAACTCGGTGCCGCCGAGGTGTCGAGCTGGGCACGGGAGCGGCTGTCCGCCTACAAGATCCCGCGCATCGTCCGGTTCGTCGACGCACTGCCCAAGGGCCCGACGGGGAAGATCCTCAAGCGGTCCATCGACCGTGGCGCTCTGACCCGCGACACTGCGCCCGGCGATGTTGCCGTCCGTCCCCGCTGAACCTCGGAGACCGGGACATCAACCGGCCCAGCCGGCTCCTTGGGTTTATGACTATGGCGTCGGATTCAAGTATGGTCCGGGGATGGACACCACTGCGCCCGAGGAGACCGACAGCGAGACCGCACCGCCTGTGGCGCCCTTCTCGCAGCTGCGCGAGCCGCCTACGACACAGCGCGGGGCGCGGACACGGGCCGCGTTGGTGAAGGCCGCGCGGAAGGTGTTCGAACGGGACGGCTACCTCGACACCCGCCTCACCGACATCACCAAAGAGGCGCGATGCGCGGCGGGATCCTTCTACACGTACTTCTCCAACAAGGAAGAGGTGCTTGCCGCCGTCCTCCTGGAGGCGCAGGAGGACATGATGCACCCCGGCATGGGCCGGGTGCAGGGCACCGACGATCCCTATGCGGTGCTCGAGGCGAGCAACCGCGCGTATCTCGCGGCATACAAGCGGAACGCGAAGCTGATGGCACTGCTCGAGCAGGTCGCACAGGTGGAGCCGGAGTTCCGTGAGTTCCGAAGGCGGCGCGGGGACGCGTTCATCCGCCGCAATGCCCGTGGCATCGTCGATCTGCAGGCGCGGGGCGTCGCAGATCGGGAGGTCGATCCGATGATGGCGTCCCGTGCACTGTCCGGCATGGTCAGCGTCATGGCTTACAACGCCTTCGTACTCAGTGAAGAGCAAGAGGGAGATGTGCCGGTGGACTTCGAGGAACTCGTGTCCACGGTCACCCGGCTCTGGGCGAACGCCCTGCGGTTCCCCGGCCACCACTGATCCGCCTGCCTCGTAGCCGCTCAACCCCTGGGGTTGAGCGGCTTTCTCTTGTGCTTCCGCGCAAGCAGCTATTGAACTTGACGTCGGATTCAACTATACAGGTGGAACGCACAGCACGCCCCGTCAACGGAGAGGGTTGCGATCGACGTGAACCTGCGGGCCCACATCCGTGCGGCGAGGCTGCTGGTGACGCGGTGGGCCGAGCGGGGTGAGGGCTACTTCGTCAGCACCGCCTCGGCGGCCGGCCTGCTCACCCAGATCGGCTCCGCCACGTACGCCGTCACCAAGCACGCGGCCGTCGCCTTCGCGGAATGGCTGAGCGTCACGTACGGCGATCGCGGGGTCCGGGTCAGCTGTCTGTGCCCGATGGGCGTGAACACCAGGATGCTGACCTCCGGAGAGGACTCCGGGGACGGTGCCTGCGCGGGATGCGCCGCTACCAGAGGGCCCTGCTGGCGCAGCCATGACCGGTACGCCGGGCGAGCCTTCCTCGCCGCCCGCCCCGAATTTCCCTCCATCCCCGTAAGGAGTTCGTATGTCCCTGTTCGATACCTCGGACCGCGCCAAGAAGTACCGGGCGGATCTGCTCGAGTTCATGGACGAGCACGTCTACCCCGCCGAGGCGGTGTACCACGAGCAGATGCGTGCGTCGGGTGACCCCCACTTCCACCCGCCGATCATCGAGGAACTCAAGGCGGAGGCGCGCCGGCGCGGACTGTGGAACCTCTTCCACCCGCACCCGGAGTGGGGCCCGGGGCTGACGAACCTCGAGTACGCGCCGCTGGCGGAGATCATGGGGCGCAGCCACATCGCCTCCGAGGCGTGCAACTGCAACGCTCCCGACACCGGCAACATGGAGGTGCTCACGCTGTTCGGCAGCGACGAGCACAAGGAGAAGTACCTCAAGCCGCTCCTCGACGGAACGATGGCATCGGCCTTCGCGATGACCGAGCCGCGTGTCGCCAGCTCCGACGCCACCAACATCGAGCTGCGGATGGAGCGCGACGGCGACGCGTACGTACTCAACGGCCGCAAGTGGTTCGCATCCAACGCCCTGCACCGCAACTGCAAGGTGCTCATCGTCATGGGGAAGACGGACCCCACCGCCGCCCCGCACCGGCAGCAGTCGATGATGGTCGTCCCGATCGACGCCCCCGGGATCACGGTGATGCGCGGTCTGCCGGTGTTCGGCTACCAGGACCGTGAGGGGCACGCCGAAATCGACTTCCACGACGTACGGGTGCCGGCCAAGGACCTGCTCAAGGGTGAGGGCGAGGGCTTCGCGATCAGCCAGGCGCGGCTCGGGCCCGGTCGTATCCACCACTGCATGCGGGCCATCGGTGCGGCCGAGCGGGCGCTGGAGCTGATGTGCCGGCGCGCGCAGTCACGGGTGACCTTCGGCAGTCCGGTCGCCGAACGGTCCAACATCCAGGACTGGATCGCGGAAGCGCGCATCGACATCGAGATGATCCGCCTGCTCACGCTCAAGGCCGCGTATCTGATGGACACGGTCGGAAACAAGGAAGCGCGCACCGAGATCGCCGCAATCAAGGTGGCCGCCCCGAACATCGCGCTGAAGATCGTCGACCGCGCGATCCAGGTGCACGGGGGAGCGGGAGTGACCGACGACTTCCCGTTGGCGCTGATGTACGCGCAGCTGCGGACGCTGCGGCTGGCGGACGGTCCCGACGAGGTTCACAAGCGGGCCATCGCCAAACAGGAACTGCGGCAGTACCGCGACGAGGCCGCGGCGGCGGTGAACTGAGATGGCAGGACTCGATCTCACCGGTCGCACCGCAGTGGTCACCGGTGCCTCGCGCGGTATCGGGCTGGCGATCGCCCGAGCCCTCGCCGTCGCCGGCGCGAACGTCGTCCTCACGTCACGCTCCCAGGAGGCGGCGGAGGCCGCAGCGGTCCAGGTCGGGGGCAGCGCGGTCGGTGTCGGTGCGCACGCGGTCGACGAAGAGGCGGCCCGGCGCTGTGTGGATCTGACGCTCGAAAGCTTCGGAAGCCTGGACATCCTCGTCAACAACGCCGGGACCAACCCGGCCTTCGGGCCGGTCATCGACCAGGACCACGGCCGGTTCGCCAAAACCTTCGACGTGAACCTGTGGGCTCCCGTCCTGTGGACGGGGCTGGCCACCCGGGCCTGGATGGGCGAGCACGGCGGTGCGGTCGTCAACACCGCGTCGGTCGGCGGCATGGCCTTCGAGGCGAACATCGGGTTGTACAACGCGTCGAAGGCCGCACTGATCCATCTCACGAAGCAACTGGCCCTGGAGCTCTCGCCGAAGATCCGCGTCAACGCGGTGGCACCGGGTGTGGTGCGCACCAAGCTGGCCGAGGCGCTGTGGAAGGAGCACGAGCAGGCCGTGTCCGCCTCGACGGCACTCGGGCGCATAGGGGAGCCCGCCGACATCGCCTCGGCGGTCGCCTTCCTCGTCTCCGACGCCGCGAGTTGGATCACCGGCGAGACCATGGTGATCGACGGTGGCCAACTGCTCGGTGACGCGCTCCCGTTCAGGCAAGGAGCCGGCATCGGCGCCTAGGCCGAACGCCGTGGGGCCCGCCCGGTGATTCAACCGGGCGGTGCCGACAGATGGATCAGGATGCCGCACACCTCGTCCACGATCTCCCGGAGGCCGTAGGCCTCGCCTTCGGCGCGTTCGCGGCGGCGCGCGGACCCGGCCGGCGCGTCGCCGCTCGTCCACCTTCAGGAGCCGGGCGTTGCGCCGGACCCACGCGCGGTCCCACTGGCGGCGCAAGGCGTCGAACCCCGCGGGGCCGTCGTCCTCCACGAGGAGTCTGCCGAGCCTTCGGTTGTCCAGGTGCCCTCCAGGTAGGCCCTGGCTCCGGCCACGAAGAGGGCGATGGGGTCGTCCACGCCACGGCTGCGCTCGGCGGTCAGCGTGGCCGCGGTCCGGCGCTCCTGCTCCGCCACCTCCTCGAGCCGGTCGTGGACGGTGTGCAGGATCCGCCGCCGCTCCCGGCGGAGCGGTTCGGAGAGTCGGAGGGTGCCCAGAGCGGGTCCACGAGGCACGGCGCCGATCGTCGCCGCCCGCCTCGTGCTCCGTCAACAGGCCCGGGGTGGGACATCCGCCCGCGGGGATCTGTGCGCGGCGCACAGTCCGGCAGCCCGGAAGTTGGGTGCTCACACCCATGTGCGCCCGGTGCGGCCCCAGGGCCTGTTCGGACGAGCGGCAGCCGGCGGGGGCGGTCCCGGTCGATGCCCTGACACCTCGGGGCCGCCCCCGCTCCGTCACCGGTGCCCGCCACGCCGTACCTCGCGGCGGCGAGCGCGCGGCCTCACCGGGTTCAATGGGACAAACTGGTGTCCAGCGGTGGAGAAGCGGATGACGGAGCTCAGCGAAACCCACGACGATCCGTTCGCCCCGCACCTCGCCGCCCTGGCTGTGCTCGACGACCGGGGAACCGTGGTCGGATGGAACCGGCGGGCCCAGGAACTGCTCGGCCATCCCGACACAGCCGTGATCGGCCGTCCGGCATTCGAGGTCCTGGCCGATCCCCGCGATCTGCCGGCGGTCAGGGACGCCGCGGCGAGCTGCAGGAGAGACAGCGGCTGGTTCGGGGTGCTCAACGTGCGGCACAGCGACGGGCGGCTCCTGGAGATGGGGCTCCGGGCACAAGCGCTCTCGCGCGGCGGCCACAGCCGCGAGTGGTTTCTCGCCGGAGCACTCGCGGTTGACGTCCTGGAGTGGCAGAGGGACCGCGCGGTGCTCGACGGGTTGTACCGCCGGTGTCCGATCGGCCTGGTCGTCCACGGCCCCGACCTGAGGCTTCTCCGGGTCAACCGGGCCATCGAACGCTTCAGCGGCGTCCCGGCAGCGGAGTTTCGGGGGCTGCCCACCGGCTGTTTCCTCGTGCCCGACGACGCACGCAGGGCCGTGGACCGGGTGCGCCAGGTGATGGAGACCGGAAGGCCGACGGTCTACTCCGAGCAGTTCGTTCGCCTGGAGTGGGATCCGGCACGAGAGCGGGTCGCGATGGTCTCCTCCTTCCCGATGGAGGACGCGTCCGGCCGTGTCCTGGGTGTGGCCGAGATGATCGAGGACATCACCGAACGTCACCGGGCCCAGCGTCGGCTCGGGCTTCTCGACCAGGCCGGCAGCCGTATCGGAACCACCCTGGACGTGGCGGAGACCGCCCGGGAACTCGCCGAGGTGATGGTGCCTCACCTTGCCGACCACGCGTCGGTGGACCTGCTTCGGCCGGTGACGTGCGGTGGGGAACTGGCGCAGGCGCTGGCAGAGCCGGTGGTCCGCGTGGGCGTCTGCAGCGTCGGCGCCCAACAGGCCGGCCCGCCCCATCCCCACGGCGAGCCGGTGGAGTTCGGGCCTGACACCCCCCAGGCCAGATGCCTGGCCGAAGGACGGCCCGTCCTGGAACCGGTTCTCCCACCCGACTGGTACTCGAAGGAAGGCCACCAGGGGGCCCATGCCCCGGCCCTGGGCGCTCACTCGTTGATCGTGGTCCCCGTCGCCGCGCGAGGCCTGGTGCTGGGCGTGATGACCCTGTGGCGCTCGCGCCGCCCTGATCCCTTCGAGGCGGACGACCTCACCCTCGCCCAGGAACTCGCCTCGCGCGCCGCCGTCGCCATCGACAACGCCCGGCGCTTCACCCAGCAACAGCAGACCGCGTTCACCTTGCAGAGCAGCCTGCTGCCCCGGACGGTCCCGGACCAGTCGGCCGTCGAGGTGGCCATGCGGTACCTGCCCGCCAGCGCGGCCCCAGGCCTGGGCGGCGACTGGTTCGACGTCATCCCCCTGTCCGGGGCCCGGGTCGCCCTGGTCGTCGGCGACGTGGTGGGACGCGGCATCCACGCCGCCGCCACCATGGGCCGACTGCGTACCGCCGTCCACACGCTCGCCAGCCTCGACCTGGAACCGGACGAGGTCCTCTCCCGCCTGGACGACCTGGTCGACCTCCTGGCGGCCGAACAGGAAGCAGCCGGCGAACGGCCCGTAGGGGAGCAGGTCATCGGTGCCACCTGCCTGTACGCCGTGTACGACCCGGTCTCCGGGCGGTGCTCCATGGCCCGCGCCGGCCACCCGCCGCCCGCGGTGACCGCCCCGGACGGACAGGTGGAGCTGCTGGACCTGCCCGCCGGCCCACCGCTCGGCCTGGGCGGCCTGCCGTTCGAGGCCCGGGACGTCGAACTGACCGAGGGAAGTCTGCTGAGCCTGTACACCAACGGACTCATCGGCGAACGCCACATCGATGCCGACGTCGGCCTGACCAAGCTGTGCGCAGCGCTGACCCATCCCGCCGACGCGCTGGAACGGACCTGCCAAGCGGTGGTCGACTCGCTCGTGCCATCGCGCCCCGGCGACGACGTCGCTCTGCTGATCGCCCGCACTCGCACGCTGCCACCGGACGATGTCGCCTCCTGGCGTCTGCCACCGGAGCCCGCAAGCGCCGCCCGCGCCCGCGCCCTGACCTCCGCCAAGCTGACCGAGTGGGGTCTGGAGCACTTGGCGTTCACCACCGAGTTGATCGCCAGCGAACTGGTCACCAACGTCTACCGCTACGCGGGCGGCCCGGCGACCCTGCGCCTGATCCGTGAACGGTGCCTGGTGTGCGAGGTCAGCGACACCAGCCACACCTCACCCCACCTGCGCCGCGCCCGCACCACCGACGAGGGCGGGCGCGGCCTGTTCCTGGTGGCCCAGATGGCCGAACGCTGGGGCACCCGGTACACCCGCGAGGGAAAGACGGTGTGGACCGAACAACCTCTGGCCGGCACGTCCACCTGACCGTAGCGGGCCTTGCTACTCCTGGCCGGGGACCGCCATCTCCCCCAGCAGCGACCAGTCGTGCTGAGGAAGGTTCATGTTGACGATGCGCGGCGTCTCGACCAGATGGGGCGGCAACGTCTGCTGCGCCGCCTTGAAATGCGCGGACTGCACATGCGTGGCCCCGGCCTCGTCGTCGCGGAAGGCCTCGATCAGGACGTACTCCGTCGGGTCTTCCACACTGCGCGACCAGTCGAACCACAGGCAGCCCGGCTCGGCGCGCGTGGCCCGGGTGAAGTCGGCGGTGACCTCGGGCCAGCGGTCGGCGTGCTCGGGACGGACTCGGAACTTGGCGGTGATGAAGATCATGGGATTCCTTTGCTGATGTCCTGCTCGACGGGTCATGACGACCGGAGTACCAACCGGCCGTCCGCGTATGGAAGGACCTTGGCGCGCGGCAGATGGACCAGCACCTCCTCGCCGGCCGGGACCCCCTCCTCCCGCGGCGTCTTGGTCCTCACGAGCTGCCCGGCCACCTCCACCTCGAGCACGCGCTGCGCGCCGTGGTCCGTGACGCCCCGCAGTCTGCCGGGGAAGGTGTTGGGACCGGGGTCCGTGACGATCTTGACGTACTCGGGCCGGACGCCCACCTGGACCCCGGTCGTGTCGCGCGGGATTCCCCAGGCAGGCTGCGCGCGGTCGCCGACAGCCGGGCGGCGTTCGTCGCCGGGACGCCGCTGCACCTCCTGGGCGAGGCCGGTGTCGGAAAGAGGACGCTGGTCGAGACCCTGCACCGGGCCCACGGCGCCGGACGCCGGCTGGAGACGACGCAGCCGCCGCTGTCCGATGCACCGGCCGCCACCGAGGGCTGGCTGCACGACGTCGGAGAGCTGCTCGCCGTGCCGTCCAATGTGCTCGTCCTGCGCGACGTCCACCTGCTGGGCGACCAGCTGCGGGAACGGCTGAGGAACCTGCTGACACACCTGGACGGCACCGCCACCGGGCAACTGGTCCTGACCAGCCAGCCGTCCATGGTGAGCACCGACGACCAACTCGACCGGCTCTGCGGTGCCTTGGTGGAGGTGCCGCCCCTGCGCCACCGCCCCGGGGACATCGAGGACCTGGCGCGGTTCTTCCTGCGCAAGTACCGGCCGAGCGGTGAGAGCAGGTTCTCCCCGGATGCCCTGACCATGCTGCAGCGATGCCCCTGGCCGGAGAACGTCCGGCAGCTCGAGTCGGTGATGCGCGGGCTGGCGCGGCGGCCATCCGGCCCGATGATCCATGCCGACGACCTCCCACTGGAATGCCGCCCCACCATCGAGGCGCTGGAACGCGACGCCATCCTACGCGGGTTGCTGGACCACCACTCCAACGTCCAGCGCACCGCGCTGGACCTCGGCATCTCCCGCGCCACGATGTACCGCAAGATGCGCCGTTACGGCATCGTCCCGTCGAGCCTGACCTGACGGACTGCCTCCGGGCCATCGGGCAGCCGTGGCGTGCGGCGCCGCGCGATGTCGCCGTCGGGGCGCGTACACGCACCGCACGGAGACGACGGGGCCTGGGCCGCGGGGCGGACTACGGTGGCACCGAAGCCGCTCGCGTAGCCCGCCCGCGCGGCCGTCCTCATCCGGCCGCGGTGAGCAGCCGTGCCTGATCCACGGGCCGCCGGAGCGGGCTTGAGTCTCCCGTAGGGGGAGACGCGAAGGTGAGGTCATGGACGACGGCACGCTCTACTCGATCGGTGAACTGGCCCGGCGCACGGGGCTGACGGTCAAGACCATCCGCTTCTACTCCGACCGCGGCATCGTGGTGCCGGCCGACCGCACCCTGGCCGGCTACCGCCGCTACGGTCCCGACTCCGTCGCCCGACTGACCCTGGTGCGGACGCTGCGCGAACTCGGACTGGGCCTCGACGCGATCCGGCAGGTCGTGGAGCGAGAGCTGACGCTCGGCGACGTCGCGGAGCAGCACGCGGCCGCGCTGGACGTGCAGATCGCCGCCCTGCGGCTGCAGCGGGCGGTGCTGATGGCCGCGGCCAGGCGCAGGCCAACCCATGAGGAGATGGAACGCATGCACCAGTTGGCTCAGCTTTCCCAAGGAGAACGCCGACGACTGATCGACGGCTTCCTCGACACCGTCTTCGAGGGGCTGGGCGGCGGCGCCGGTCGCCATGCCGCAGCCCGGCGCTCCATGACACCGGAACTCCCCGACAGCCCCACGGACGCGCAGATCGAGGCATGGGTGGAGCTGGCCGAACTGTCGCTGGACCCGGACTTCCGCGAGCGTGTGCGGAGAGTGACCGTAGACTACGCAGCGGGTCTGTCCGGGAGCGGATCCACACCACCGCGCCCGAATGTCGTCGCCGTCGCCCGTGACCTCGCCGGAGCCGCCGCCGGGTCGGGGATCGCCCCGGAAGCGCCCCAGGCCGACTCTGTCGTCAGGGAGCTCACCGCCGGCTGTGCCCGCGCCCTCGGCCGTCTCGACGACACCGAACCCCACCTGTGGCTGCTGCCGCGTCTGGAGGCCGCGAACGATCCGCGCCGAGACCGTTACTTCCACCTGCTCGCGGTCATCAACGACTGGCCGGCCCCGCAGCCTCTGGCCCCGGCCCTCGACTGGTCCGTCACGGCGCTGCGCGTACGGGCGCCGCGGTGACACAGGGGCACACAGCCGGAGCCGGGTACGCGCAGAACCGGCGCCGCGGCTGTACCGGCGGGCGGAGGCCCCGGAGAGGCTCAGGGAGCGGACAACCTCTTGACCTCTGTGGCGTCAGCCACTAATTTGCGGTCAACGTCGACCCATGACGACCGAGAGGAGGCGACCGGCGGATGTACACCAGCTCTGACCTGAGTCGCCTCGCCCACAGCACGGTCTGGGTTCCGGGTCGTATCGCGCACGGCTGCTGATCACGCCGTTCTGACGTGCCCTTTCATGGCACGGTCCAGGTTTCTCTTCACCGCCTCTTTGGCACGCCGCTGTCGCGTGCCGCTTCGCGCCCGCTCCCGTCACGCGGCGCCCTCTGATCACAGAAAGCTGCCTGGAATTGGCAAACATGATGAATCAACTGATTGCGTACCGAAACGAAGGCCTGTCATGGTAGCGCCGCGTATCACCATCAACGGGGAAGAAACGCCCATCTCGCCGGCCGCGCCCCAGACCACGGTCCTGGATTTCCTGCGCGAGCGCGGCCTCACCGGCACCAAGGAGGGCTGTGCCGAGGGTGAGTGCGGTGCCTGTTCGGTTCTGGTGGCCCGTCCGGGAGTGAACAAGCCCACCGACTGGGTGGCGGTCAACGCCTGCCTGGTCCCGGTCGCGGCGCTGGACGGCCAGGAGGTCATCACCTCCGAAGGCCTCGCCACCGTCGGCGAAGCCGGCACGGCGCCCACCCTGCACCCGGTGCAGGAGGAGATGGCGGTCCGCGGCGGCTCCCAGTGCGGCTACTGCACGCCGGGATTCGTCTGCAGCATGGCCGCCGAGTACTACCGGCCCGACCGCTGCGCGCACCCGGAACCGGAGTCCGACCCGGCCGACGGCACCGACCACGAGCACGGTCCGAACGGCTTCGACCTGCACGCGCTGAGCGGAAACCTCTGCCGCTGCACCGGCTACCGCCCGATCCGCGACGCCGCGTTCGCCGTCGGCGAGCCGGCCGACGAGGACCCGCTGGCGCAGCGCCGCGAGCAGGCGCCGCCGGCACCGGTCGCCACCGAATACGTCCAGGACGACAGCGCGTTCGTACGGAAGAACACCCTTGCCGAGACGCTGCGGCTGCTGCGCGAGCGGCCCGACGCGGTCGTGGTCGCCGGCTCCACCGACTACGGCGTGGAGGTGAACATCCGCTCCCGCCGCGAGGACTGCGTGGTCGCCATCGACCGGCTGCCCGAACTCCGGGAGCTGCGCGTCGAGTCCGACCACATCGAGATCGGCGCGGCGCTGACGCTCACCGAGATCGAGCGCCGCCTCGACGGCGAAGTCCCGCTGCTGGCCGAGCTGTTCCCGCAGTTCGCCTCCCGGCTCATCCGCAACGGCGCGACCCTCGGCGGCAACCTGGGGACCGGTTCCCCCATCGGCGACAGCCCGCCGGTACTGCTCGCGCTGGAGGCGTCGCTGGTCCTCGCCGACGCCGACGGCGAGCGCGTGGTCCCGCTGGCGGAGTACTTCACCGGTTACCGGCAGAGCGTGCGCCGTCCCGGCGAGCTGATCCGCGCGGTGCGGATCCCGCTGCCGCTGTCGCCGGTCACGGCCTTCCACAAGATCGCCAAGCGGCGCTTCGACGACATCTCCAGCGTCGCGGTCGGCTTCGCGCTCGACATCGAGGACGGGGTCGTCCGCAAGGCCCGCATCGGCCTGGGTGGCGTGGCCGCCACCCCGATCCGCGCGCTGGCCACCGAGGCGGCCCTGGAGGGCAAGCCGTGGTCGGCGGAGACCGTCGAGGCCGCGGCCCGGCTGCTGCGCGGCGAGGGCACGCCGATGGACGACCATCGCGCCAGCTCCCTCTACCGTTCCGCGATGCTCGGCCAGAGCCTGCTGAAGCTGCACGCACAGACCACCGAGGCGGTGTCGTCATGAGTCATCTGTCCGAGCGCCCCGAGAAGCCCGTAGTCGGCGTCTCGATGCCGCACGAGAGCGCCTTCCAGCACGTCACCGGCACCGCGCTCTACACCGACGACCTGGTCCAGCGCACCAAGGACGTACTGCACGCCTACCCGGTCCAGGTCATGAAGGCCCACGGCAGGATCACCGCGCTGCGCACCAAGCCCGCGCTCGCCGTGCCCGGCGTGGTCCGTGTGCTCACCGGCGCCGACGTGCCCGGCGTCAACGACGCCGGCATGAAGCACGACGAGCCGCTCTTCCCCGACGAGGTCATGTTCCACGGCCACGCGGTGGCCTGGGTGCTCGGCGAGACCCTGGAGGCGGCCCGGCTCGGTGCGGCGGCCGTCGAGGTGGAGCTCGAAGAGCTGCCCTCCCTGGTCAGCCTGCGGGACGCGATCGAGGCCGGCAGCTACCACGGCGCCCAGCCCCTGATGGTGCACGGCGACGTCGACGCCGGCTTCGCCGACTCGGCGCACGTGTTCACCGGCGAGTTCCAGTTCGCCGGCCAGGAGCACTTCTACCTCGAGACACACGCGGCGCTCGCCCAGGTCGACGAGAACGGGCAGGTGTTCATCCAGAGCAGCACCCAGCACCCCTCGGAGACCCAGGAGATCGTCTCCCACGTCCTCGGTGTGCCCGCCCACGAGGTGACGGTGCAGTGCCTGCGGATGGGCGGCGGCTTCGGCGGCAAGGAGATGCAGCCGCACGGCTTCGCGGCCGTCGCCGCGCTCGGCGCCAAGCTGACCGGCCGGCCGGTCCGGTTCCGGCTCAACCGGACCCAGGACATGACCATGTCCGGCAAGCGTCACGGGTTCCACGCCAAGTGGAAGATCGGCTTCGACGCCGAAGGCCGTATCCAGGCCCTCGACGCCACCCTGGTCGCGGACGGCGGCTGGAGCCTGGACCTGTCCGAACCGGTCCTCGCCCGCGCGCTCTGCCACATCGACAACACGTACTGGATCCCCAACGCGCGCGTCGCCGGCCGCATCGCCAAGACCAACACCGTCTCCAACACCGCGTTCCGCGGCTTCGGCGGACCGCAGGGCATGCTGGTGATCGAGGACATCCTCGGCCGCTGCGCGCCGCAGCTCGGCCTCGACCCGATGGACCTGCGCGAGCGCAACTTCTACCAGCCGGGCCAGGGCCAGACCACGCCGTACGGACAGCCGGTCACCCAGCCCGAGCGGATCTCCACCGTCTGGCAGCAGGTGCTGGAGAACGGCGGCATCGCCGACCGCAAGCGCGAGATCGCCGCGTTCAACGCCGCACATCCGAACACCAAGCGGGCCCTTGCGATCACCGGCATCAAGTTCGGCATCTCGTTCAACCTCACCGCCTTCAACCAGGGCGGCGCGCTGGTGCTGATCTACAAGGACGGCTCCGTCCTGATCAACCACGGCGGCACCGAGATGGGCCAGGGCCTGCACACCAAGATGATGCAGGTGGCCGCGACCACGCTGGGCATCCCGCTGCACAAGGTGCGCCTCGCCCCCACGCGTACCGACAAGGTGCCCAACACCTCGGCCACCGCCGCCAGTTCCGGTGCGGACCTCAACGGCGGAGCGATCAAGAACGCCTGTGAGCAGCTGCGCGAGCGGCTGCTGCAGGTCGCCGCCACCCAGCTCGGCGCCAACGGCTCGGACGTACGCATCGTCGAGGGCGTCGCGCGCGCCCTGGGCAGCGACAAGGAGCTGGCCTGGGACGACCTGGTGCGCACCGCGTACTTCCAGCGTGTTCAGCTCTCGGCGTCCGGCTTCTACCGGACCGAGGGGCTGCACTGGGACGCGAAGTCGTTCCGGGGCTCGCCGTTCAAGTACTTCGCCTACGGCGCCGCGGCGACCGAGGTGGAGGTCGACGGCTTCACCGGCGCGTACCGCATCCGGCGCGTGGACATCGTCCACGACGTGGGCGAGAGCCTCTCCCCGATGATCGACATCGGTCAGGTCGAGGGCGGCTTCGTGCAGGGCGCGGGCTGGCTGACGCTCGAGGACCTGCGCTGGGACACCAGCGACGGCCCGAACCGCGGCCGGTTCCTGACGCAGGCGGCGAGCACGTACAAGCTGCCGAGCTTCTCGGAGATGCCCGAGGAGTTCAACGTCACGCTGCTGGAGAACGCCACCGAGGAGGGTGCGGTCTACGGCTCCAAGGCGGTGGGCGAGCCTCCGCTGATGCTGGCGTTCTCGGTGCGCGAGGCGCTGCGGCAGGCCGCCGCCGCGTTCGGGCCGAGCGGGGTCAGCGTCGATCTGGCCTCTCCCGCGACGCCGGAGGCGGTGTTCTGGGCGGTCCAGGAGGCTCGCGCGGCGGATGCCCCGAAGACCGCCGACGTCCACGACGGCAAGGTCCACGCAGAAGCCTTGAGCGGTGCCTGACATGACATGGGTCGCCGCGGTCGCACGGTTGCGGGCACGCCGGGAGTCCGGCGTGCTGGTGACCGTCGCGACCGTGCGCGGCCACGCTCCGCGCGACGCCGGTGCCAAGCTCGTCGTGGGCTCGACCGAGACGTGGGGCTCGATCGGCGGCGGCAACGTCGAGGCCGTCGCGATCGACCGGGCCCGGGAGATGATCGCCGCGTCCAAGCCGGAGCCGGAGCTGATCGATTTCGCCCTGAACGACAAGGTGGTCAACCAGCATGGCGTGCAGTGCTGCGGCGGAACGGTCGCGGTGCTGCTCGAACCACTGCCGGTGGTACGGGCGGTGGCGATCTTCGGCGTCGGGCACGTCGGGCTGGAACTGGCGCGCATCCTGGCCCGTCAGGACCTCGACCTCCATCTGATCGACTCCCGCTCCGACATGCTCGCCAAGGAGCGGCTCGATGTGCTGGCGGACGCGGTGGCGCAGGTGCATGTGCATCACACGCCGCTGCTGCCCGAGGAGGTACTGGCGGATCTGCCGCGCGGCACCCACATCCTGATCATGACCCATGATCACGCCGAGGACGCCGCGCTGTGCGACGCCGCCCTGCGTACGACCCACCTCGGCTCCATCGGGCTGATCGGGTCGGCGGCCAAGTGGGTGCGGTTCCGTAAACGCCTCTCCACCGAGGGCGGTCACGACGAGGCCACCATCGACCGGATCAAGACCCCGATCGGGCTGGCCGACATCACCGGCAAGGAACCGGCGACCATCGCCGTCAGCGTCGCCGCCGACCTGTTGCGCACCTTCGAAACCGAGGGGAACTGACCCTCACACCGGCTCAACTGGGGTGCCCCGCGTGCGTGCGAACGTACGACCTGCGGGGCACCCCTTCGGCGTATCCCGGGCGGGTCACGAGGTGTCCGGCTGGCAGCGGGGGCACCACACCGTGCCGCGTCCGCCGACCCGCCGGCGGTCGAGTGGACCGCCGCAGCGCGGGCACGCCGGGTCGGCGTCGTCGCGGCGGCCGGTGAGCCAGGACCTGCGCGGCGGTACGCGTCCCGCGCGTACCGACGAGCGCAGGGTGCGCCGCATCTCCGTGTGGAGCCGGTGGCGCTCGTCGTCGCTCAGTTCCCCCGCCTGGCGGGCCGGATGCAGGCGGGCACGCCACAGGATCTCGTCGGCGAGGAGATTGCCAAGACCGGCGATCAGGGACTGATCGGTCAGGACCGACTTGACCCGGCCGCGCCGCCCGGACAGCAGCTCGTCGAACCCGTCCCGGTCCATGGACAGCGCGTCGGGCCCCTGGTCACCGAGGGCCCGCGCGACATCGGCGTCGGGATCCTCGGCGAGCCAGATGCCCTGAAGCTTGCGCTGGTCACGGAAGCGCAGCTGGTCGCGGCCGAGGACGAACACGACGCGGTCGTGCGCCTGAAGGTCGTCCGTCGCCCGGCAGCAGACCAGCTGTCCGGTCATGCCGAAGTGCATCAGCACGGTCGGCCCGTCGGTGCGGGCGAGCAGCCACTTGCCGTGCCGCCCGGGTTCGGTGAACCGGCGCCCCTCCAGCCGGCGGCGCAGCCGCTCCGCGCCCACCCCGTGCAGAACGCCCGCATCGTGCACCTCGACCCCTGTGATGCGCTTGCCCTGCGCGCAGCGGGCGAGGACCTCCCGGAACCCCTCGACATCCGGCAGCTCGGGCACACCATCACCCCTTCGCGAGGCCCCGTCACCTCCAGGGTCGCACCCCGCGCGAGCGTGCGCCGGACCTTCGACGTGCGTACCGGCGGGCGCACTGCTTCCCTGGTGGGGTCGGTTCGTCGTACCGCGAGGAGTGCCCTGATGAGTACCGCTGATGAGTCGCGGATCCACGCCCGGCAGATGCGCGAGAAGGCCAAGGAGCTGGACAGGGCGGCCGAAGGCGCCGCCGACCCGCAGGAGAAGCAGCGGCTGCGGGACGAGGCCCGCCGGCTCCGGGATCAGAGCGAGCAGGAGTCCGGCATGGCGAGCGGCGACATCTACCCCGACCGGTAGTCGCCCGGCCGGACGGGAACCCGGCGCGGGCGCGCCCGACGCCGCATGCCCGGTCGTCGGCCCTCGACACCGCAGCCGTCGATATTCGGCAGCGGCTCAGCGGCTCAGCGGCTTGTCGCCCGCCGCAACCGTCCTCACCGACGCCCCGGCCCGCCCGCACCGGACACGTACGCCCGCAGCGCTGTCCGGTTGCCCAGGTCCGGCAGTGGATGAGAGGGCCACGCGCGGGCGTACGAGGGAGGCTGCGCCCCGTCCGACACCAGGATCGCGACCGGTTGGCGCAGCGCCGTCGCGACGAGTTCCTCCGGTGTGGTGCTCTTGTTGGGTCCGTAGGGCTGGCGGGAGGCGCAGCCGGCGCGGAAGGCCACCCGGATCGACTCCGTACCGCTGACCACACACGGTGGGCGCACGCCCAGGGCGTGCAGTTCGGCCGCGACGCGCCCCAGGTCGGCGGTGTCGCGCCGTACGCGGTCGGCCGTGCTGGCGACCAGCTGGTACTGGATCGCCAGGTGCGCGACGAGGGCCACGGCGACCATCCCGATCACGATCCGGCGGCCGCGCGGGCGGGGCCGGCAGGCACGGAGCAGGCCGTACGCGACGGGCAGGGCCAGGAGCGCGTAGGCGGGCAGCAGGAAACGCGGCGCGGCGTAGCCGACGGTGAACAGGTAGGGCGCGGCCAGTGCCGTACCGACCACCGTCGCCACCACCAGCTCCGTGCGGTGGCGGCGGGCGCGGACAGCGGCTCGTACGCCCGCCGCCACGAGCAGCGGCAGGGCGAAGAACCACAGGGCGGCGGCGGGGTGCCGCCAGGGCACATTGCAGGGGCGGCACAGTGTCCGCCCGCCGAGGGCGCGCGCATGGTCGTCGACGGAGAAGTACCAGCCGAGCCGGCCCTGGATCTCGCTGGCCCGGTCCAGCCGGGCGGCGAGGCCGCCGTACGAGACGTACGCCTCGACGACCCACTGGGCGCATCCGACGGCCAGGCCGACGGCGAGCGCGACCAGCAGGAGCACCCGCCGCCGTGCCTTCAGCACCACGGACGCGGCCGCGAGCGGCAGGGCGAGCCACACCGCGTCCGTGGGGCGCATCAGCGCGGCGAACGCCACCGCGGCGGCCAGGCCGGCGGGCGCCCACCGGTCTCCAGGGTCGCGTGCGGCCCGCAGGAAGCAGCCGACCGAGGCGAGCGCCCCGTAGGCGACCCACAGGTTGGGCATCGCCTGCGAGGCGTAGAACATCGTGATCCACAGGCCGGCGAAGAGCCCGCCCGCGACACCGAGAACGGGCGCGGGCAGCAGCCGGCGCCACGCCCACAGGGCGAGGAACAGTCCGCAGCCCGCCAGCACGGCCATATAGACACGGAGCGCTGCCGTGGAGGTGGTCAGCGCCGTGACGGGGGCGACGAGGTAGGTGATGCCCCGGGCGCGCGGCGCGCTGAAGAACGCCGCCGGGGCCTGCGGGCTCACCTGGCTGACGTACACCGACTCGTCCCAGCCGAGCCCGAGCCCGGGAGCCACCAGCGCGAGATGGACGAGTGCGAAGGCGGCGCAGACGGCCCCGAGCAACAGCAGCGGACTTCTCGGGGCCGCCCCGGCGGACGGTCCCTGCCGCGCCGTGCCCGCCGCACCGGCCCGTACCTCGCTGATCACGCCTCTGTCCCGCATGGCAGCCAGGCTGCCGCCGGCCACGGCGGGCCGCTCGGGCCGGCGTGGCACTCGGCGCAACGCGCGTGACGAACGAGTGAGGTCCCACCCGAGCGCCGCCTCCCTCGCTAGCATCCGTGAAATGGGCGCTCCCACGGACGGCACGGAGGTCGTCATGCAGCAAGGACCCGCATCCCGTCTGTCGGTGAACCGCGCACGGATCGGCCACAAGGTGCGGTACGCCCTGCGGCACCCCCGCCGCGTGGCGCCCCATCTGCGGCGCGCGTGCCGGGACGCGTGGCTGCGGCTGCGTCACCGCGGCGGCCACGTCGCCTACTACCGGGCGGTGATGGCGTCCGACACGGCCCGCAGCCCCGAGGCGGCGGTCGGCGGGGCGCCCTCGCGGGAGCGCTGGCTCGCGATCGGGCAGATGCAGTTCGACTACCTGCGCGAGCACGGGCTGCAGCCGCACGACCGGCTGCTGGAGATCGGCTGCGGCAACCTGCGGGCGGGCTGGCGGTTCATCGACCATCTGGAGCCGGGCCACTACTACGGGATCGACATCTCGCCCGACATCCTCATCGAGGCCAAGAAGACCCTCGTCCGCTACGGCCTTCAGCACAAGCTGCCGTACCTGACACCGGTCGACGACCTGAAACTGGACTTCCTGCCCGACGCCTCGTTCACGGTCGTGCACGCGCACAGCGTCTTCTCGCACTCACCGCTGGAGATCATCGACGAATGCCTCGCCCACGTCGGACGGATCCTCGCGCCCGGCGGCTTCTTCGACTTCACCTTCGACCGTACGGAGACGCGCGAACACCATGTCCTGGGCGAGGACTTCTACTACCGCACGGAGACGCTGACCCGGCTGGCCGCGCGGCACGGTATGACGGCCCGTTTCATGGACGACTGGGAGCGGCTGCCGCACGGCCAGTCGAAACTCCGCGTGACCCACGGGGCGTGAATCCCGCGGGACGCCGAGGGCGGCGCCCGGCGCGGAAGGGGAGCGCCGGCTAGGGAGCGTCGCGTTCCGCCTGGGCGAGCAGGCCGTCGACGAACGCGCGCAGGCTCTCGGGGTAGATGTCGCGCGCGGCGAGTGGGGCCCACCGGACGCCGATGGCGGCCAGGTGGGGCACCTGGGAGGGGTCCAGGTCGTCGCGGTGGGCGAAGGGCCGGCCTTCGTCCCGTCGGCGGGCGGAGTGGGCGCGGACGAGGACCTCGCCGACGGTGAAGTACCAGATGCCGCGGAAGACGTCGACGCTCTGCTCGGGTGTGCATCCGTGGTCGACGGCCCCGGCCAGGATGGCTTCGGCCATCCACATCGCCGACTCGTCGTACCGCACGGAGGCATGCCCCGATGATCCGAATGCTGCTGCGCGTGCTGGGCCACGAACACGCCCGGCCGATGCGCCGCACCGTGGCCCTGATGGCGACGACCGCGATGGCCGAGGGGCTGTCCTACGCGCTGCTGGTTCCGGTGCTGCGGGCACTGCTTGGGAGTACGCCCGCCGATGCCTGGCCCTGGCTGATCGCCTTCGGGGCGGCGGCCGCCGGCTACGCGGCGCTGCGCTACCTCAGCGATCTGACCGGTTTCCGCGTCGGATCCGCGCTGCTGCGCGGCCTGTACCACCGGCTCGGCGACCACCTGGCCCGGCTGCCCCTCGGCTGGTACGGCGCCAGCCGCGTCGGGGAGGTGTCCGTGCTGGCCGGCCGGGGCGTCCTGGACGCGATGAGCGTGATCGCCCACCTTCTGGCGCCGTTCACCGCCGCCTCCGTGACTCCGCTGACGATCGTCGTCGTGATGCTCGCCTTCAACTGGCAGCTGGGGCTGGCGGCGCTGGTCGCCGTACCCGTCGTGGCGGCGATCCAGATCCGCACGGGACGCTCGACGGCCGCCGACGACGCCGAGCGCACCGCGCGCGACCACGAGGCCACCGGGCGGGTCGTCGAATACCTCCGGGCCCAGCCGGTGCTGCGGGCAGGCGGCCGGACCGCCGAACGCTTCCGGCTCCTGGACGACTCGCTACGGGAAGTCCAGCGCGCGTCCCACCGCTCCACGCTCTCGGCGCTGCCCGGAGTGGTCGGCCTGACGCTCACGGTGCAGGCGATGTTCACCGGGCTGTTGGTCCTGGGCGCCTACCTCGCGCTCGACGGGAGCATCGGCGCGGCGGAGGTCCTGGCGATCCTGGTGCTGGCCGCCCGGAGCGCGGACCCGCTGCTGTCGCTTTCGGACATCGGTGGCCAACTCCGCGGCGCCGGTACCGTACTGGCGGGACTCGACGCCGTACTGCGCACCGAGCCGCTGCCGGAAGCCGCCGACCCCCTCCAGCCGGCCGGCCACGACCTGGAGTGCGCGTCCGTCGTCTTCCGGCACGGCGGCCGCACGGTGATCGACAACGTGTCGCTGTCCGTGCCGCAGGGCCGGCGGCTCGCCGTGGTCGGACCGTCGGGCGCGGGCAAGAGCACACTGCTGCAGCTCATCGCCCGGTTCTACGACGTGGACGCGGGCGCGGTGCGTATGGGCGGCGCGGACGTGCGTGACATCTCCACGGAGGCGTTGATGGCCCGGATCGCCATCGTCTTCCAGGACGTCCATCTCTTCGACGGCACGATCGAGGAGAACGTACGCCTCGGCCGCCCCGACGCCGACGAGGCCGAGGTACGGGCGGCGGCGGCCGCGGCGCGGCTGGACGAGGTGATCGAGCGGCTGCCCGGCGGATGGGCGGCGCACGTCGGTGAGGGCGGCGCGCTGCTGTCGGGCGGTGAGCGCCAGCGCGTCGCGATCGCCCGGGCACTGCTGAAGGACGCGCCCGTCGTACTGCTCGACGAAGTGACCTCCGCACTGGACCCGGTGAACGAGGCCGCCGTCCACGAGGGCATCGAGCGTCTCCTGGCGGGCCGTACGGTGGTGATGGTGGCGCACCGGATGCGGACCGTCCGCGGCGCCGACCGCGTCGTCTTCCTGGACGGCGGCCGCGTCGTGGAGGAAGGCGGCCACGACGAGCTGCTGCGCCGCGGCGGCCGCTACGCCGACTTCTGGCACCTGTCCCTGACTCCGGCAGGGAGCGAATGAGCCGGCCGCGCCCTCACGGGGTGCATGCCTCGGCGATCGACAGGCTGTTCTCGTAGAGGCGGTGCCGGGTGATCCGGCCGTCCTCGACGGTGAGATGCAGCGCGAACGGCCCCTCGAAGGCCTTTCCCGTGGCCCGTACGGTCCCCGACACATGCCCCATCAGGACGGCGTCGGTGCCGTCGACGAGGAAGGTGTCGACGGAGGCGCGCGCGTCCTCGGGCACGGTGTGCTCCATCAACTCCGTGAACTGCGCGGCGCATTCGGCGGCGGAGGACCTCGGCCGGATCCACGGGACGCCGGGGTTCTCGGCGAGCACCCAGTCGACCTCGTCGGCGAAGAGCGCGACGAGCCGCCCGGTGTCGCCGGCCAGCCGGGCGGTGAGGAACTCCCGCACGACGGCCCGGGTGACCTCGGCGACGGAACTCGCGGTGGCGGCCGAACCGGCCGTGGGGGAAGGGGGCGTGACGGTCATGACGCTCTCCTCGAAGCTACGGCCGAGTCCCGGCGGCCGACGGGCCTCGACGGGGGTTCCCGTCGATGTGTCTGATCCTGCCGGGTGAGGGGGAGCGTGGTCGATTACGCCGGGGGTAATGAGGGGCGGCCGCGTCCCGGCCGGCCGGCGGTTGGCCGGCCGGGACGGGGGGATCAGGTGAGGTCGAAGCGGTCCAGGTTCATCACCTTGTCCCACGCCGAGACGAAGTCGCGTACGAACTTCTCTCCCGCGTCCTCCGACGCGTAGACCTCCGAGATCGCCCGCAGCTGGGAGTTCGAGCCGAAGACCAGGTCGACGGCGGTGGCCGTCCACTTGTTCTCGCCCGTGGCGCGGTCCCGGCCTTCGAAGACGTTCTCGGTCGCGGTCGACGCCTTCCATTCCGTGCCCATGTCGAGCAGGTTGACGAAGAAGTCGTTGGTCAGAGTCTCCGGGCGGTGCGTGAAGGCGCCGTGCGAGGATCCGCCGAAGCCGGTGTTCAGGGCCCGCATGCCGCCGACGAGGATCGTCATCTCGGGCGCGGTCAGGTTCAGCAGGTTGGCACGGTCCAGCAGGAGGGTCTCCGGCGACAGCTTCTCACCGGCCCGCAGGTAGTTGCGGAACCCGTCCGCGCGGGGTTCCAGTACGGCGAACGCGTCCACGTCCGTCTGCTCCTGCGAGGCGTCCGTGCGCCCCGGTGTGAACGGGACCGTGATGTCGTGACCGGCGTTCTTCGCGGCCCGCTCGACGCCCGCGCAGCCGCCCAGGATGATCAGGTCGGCCAGCGACACCTTCGTCCCGCCGGTCTGGGAGGTGTTGAAGTCCTGCTGGATCCGCTCCAGGCCCCGCACCGTGTCGGCCACCTCGGGCAGGGCATTGACCTCCCAGTCCTTCTGCGGCGCGAGCCGGATCCTGGCCCCGTTGGCCCCGCCGCGCTTGTCGGTGCCGCGGAAGCTCGCCGCCGCCGCCCAGGCGGTGGTGACCAGTTGGGAGACGGACAGTCCCGAGTCGAGGATCCTGCTCTTGAGGGCCGCGATGTCGTCGTTCCCGACCAGCTCGTGATCGACCTCGGGGACGGGGTCCTGCCACAGCTGCGGCTCGGCGACCCACGGGCCGAGGTAGCGCGACAGAGGCCCCATGTCGCGGTGCAGCAGCTTGTACCACGCCTTGGCGAACGCCAGCGCGAGCTCGTCGGGGTTCTCGTGGAAACGCCTCGAGATCGGCCCGTAGACCGGATCCAGCTTCAGTGAGAGGTCCGTCGTCAGCATCATGGGAGCGTGCCGCTTCGACGGATCATGGGCGTCGGGGACGGTGCCCTGGGCGGAGGGGTCCGTGGGAGTCCACTGCTTCGCACCCGCCGGGCTGGTCGTCAGCTCCCAGTCGTACGTGAACAGGTTGTCCAGGTAGCCGTTGTCCCACTTCGTCGGCTCGGTGGTCCATGCCCCTTCGAGCCCGCTGGTGAGCGTGTCGGCGCCCTTGCCGCTGCCGTGCGTGTTCCGCCAGCCGATGCCCTGCTGCTCGAGGGGGGCGGCCTCCGGCTCCGGGCCGATGTACGAGGGGTCGACCGCACCGTGGCATTTGCCGAACGTGTGGCCGCCGATGATGAGAGCGACCGTCTCCTCGTCATTCATCGCCATCCGCCCGAACGTCTCGCGAATGTCCCGGGCGGCAGCCAGCGGATCCGGGTTTCCGTTGGGCCCCTCCGGATTGACGTAGATCAGTCCCATCTGAACGGCGCCGAATGGACCGGTGAGTTCCCTGTCGCCGCTGTAGCGCTCATCTCCGAGCCAGGTGTCCTCGGGCCCCCAGAAGATTTCCTCCGGCTCCCAGATGTCCTCCCGCCCGAAGCCGAACCCGAACGTCTTGAACCCCATCGATTCCATGGCGCAGTTTCCGGCGAAAACCAGAAGGTCGGCCCAGGAGATTTTCCGGCCGTACTTTTTCTTGACCGGCCAGAGCAGACGGCGCGCCTTGTCCAGACTGGCGTTGTCCGGCCAGCTGTTGAGGGGGGCGAAGCGCTGAGCGCCGGAGCCGCCGCCGCCCCGGCCGTCGGCGATGCGGTACGTCCCCGCGGCATGCCAGCTCATCCGGATGAAGAGCGGCCCGTAGTGGCCGTAGTCGGCGGGCCACCACTCCTGCGACGCCGTCATCACCTCGAAGACGTCCCGCTTCAGCGCGTCGACGTCGAGCGTGGCGAACTCATTTGCGTAGTCGAAGTCCTCGCCCATCGGATTGGCCCGGGGCGAGTGCTGGTGGAGAACCTGAAGGTCCAGTTGGTTCGGCCACCAGTCCCGGTTCGTCTTGGGGCGGGTCGCCGTGGGCTCCGGGGAGGGAATTGCCGGGTTCTCGGATTCGCTGCCGGACACGTCCGTCCTTCTTCCTGTCGCGGTGTTTCCTTCTGCTCGCTGCGTCCGTATGGTCGCGCACCGCAGACCGCACAGCGACGAGAACACACCGCACCGCTACGAGAACACGTACAGGGCACTCCCGCGTGACAAGCGGTCAGAAGTCCGAACTCGTTTTCCCGGCCTCATCCATTCCGTCGGTTCAGAGCCCGGCGACTTTGGAACTCGCCGACAGCTCGTACACCAGGGTGACCGTGCGGCGCCCGCCGGGAGGAAGGGCGACGTCCCAGCGGGCGATCCCCTCGGCGTCGACCGCGTCGGGCACCGGTGAACAGGCCTCCTTGCGCAGACGTACCTCCACCGCCGAGACCTCGGAGACCGGGATCCGCTCCCGGACGACGACCACCCGTTCGCCCTGTTCCCCGGGAGCCGAGAACCGGGACACGTGCAGCCGGACCGTGCGCGTGACCACGGTCCGCTGTGTGAGCCCGGCGGATTCGCGGGACTCCTCGGCCTGCCGGACCACCCGGTGGTCGTCGCGGCTGCCGAAGGCGAGCTCCACGGGGGCGCCGGCAGCGGTGAAGTCCAGCGTGCCGCGGCCGCTGAACCCACTGCCGCGGACGAGGTCCACGGGCCCGGCCAGCAGCACATGGCCGGACCGGTTGTCGAACCGCACGACCTGGGTGACCAGCGGCGACAGCTCCGGTGAGCAGGCGTACTCACTGCTCGCGGCCGTGGTGAAGACGGAGAGCGGCAGCCGGTGGGCGCGGCCGTCACCGGGCACGGAGACCGGCGCCGGGGCGCTCAGCACCCGCGCCTCGCCGCCGTCGTCCACCCCCGGCAGGCCGAGCACCGGGACCGGGCCGAGCTCCCCGATCTCCTCCTCGCGCAGCTCGACGTCGACCGTGCGGCGCTCCGCGGCGGAGCGGTCCCTGAGCGTCAGCCGGTCCTCGGCGAGGCGCGGTGGCTCGGTGGCCGACGCCGACCGGGCCGTCGACAGCGTCAGCCGTACGTCCGACCAGTCCTCGCCGGTCCGCTGCCAGACCATCGCCTCGCTCTCCAGCGTCAGCGAGTCACCGTCGAGCACGGCACGGTACGCAGGCCGCCACAGCGCACACGGGGTGAGGTGGCTCAGGCGCAGTTCGGCCGGCCCGGCGACGGCCGCCTCCACGGTCAGCTCGACATGACCGACCAGCTCGGCGGGCTCCTCCTCGGTGAGGTCCATGGCCCGCCGCGTCTCGCCGGACTCGGCGTCGAGCGCGGCCAGCCGGGCTTTCACGGTGCGCAGCTGCTCGGCGTACGTCTCGCGCTCGGCGTCCACCCGGTCCAGTTCCCGGGTCCAGCGGGCCCCTTCGCACTCCCCGGCGCCGGCGCCCTCGCCGATCTCCCGCAGCACGTCGGCGGCGAGACGGCCGAGCAGGTCGAGGCGGGCCTGCAGCCGCTCGCGCCGCTGCTCCAGGGTGAGGCGCTCCTCCTCCAGGGTGTGCATGCGGTGGCGCAGGGCGGAGTCGTCGGCGGACGGCACCGGCCCGCGCGGCGTCCAGGTGCGGACGATGCGCAGGTCGAGGACGTTCGCCGGGTGGTCGGCGGTCAGGTCGGCGTGGAGCGTACGGTCGACGGCCAGCGCGCTGACCGGTCCCAGCCGCAGGCGCTGGACCCCGGCCGCCAGGTCGAGCACGACGGCCCGCTCGACGTGGGCGCGGTCCTCCAGGCAGGTGACGGCGGTGACGGGGACGGCGATCGGCTCCGGTGCCGTGGCGGTGGCCGTCGTGGAGGTGGGTGCCGTGGACATGGGGTGTCAGCTCCTGCGGTTACCGCCGACCAGGGCTTTGCCGGCCGGGATACGGATCTGGTAGCCGCCGTCGAGGGCGGCGGTGCCGCCGGCGGGCAGGTCCACCCGCCAGACGCGGGTGCCCGGGGGGTGGTCCTCGGGTCCGGCGCCGTTTTCGGGCACCGCCCAGTCGGCCCGTTCCTCGATCCGGACGTCCGGTTCGGAGGTGACCGGCACCCGCTCGTGGACCTCGACGGTGACGGGCCGCGCGAGCCGGTTGGCCAGCTCCACGTGGACGCCGTGGTCGAGCACGGTGGTGTTGTTCCGCAGGCCGGAAGTCGACTCGCGCAGGTGCGTCCGGCGGGTGACCCGCACTCCGTCGGCCGGACCGAGGCCGACGCGGCGGACACCGCCGGGGGCGAGCGTGGGAAGCGCCGCCGTCAGCAGGAAGTCGCCGTCGACGGTGACCTCGACCGGGCCGGCCAGCAGGGCCTGGTCGGTGGCATTGGAGAGCACCAGGGTCGCGTACACCGTCTGCTCCACGGACGGCACGCAGAGGTACTCGGTGCGCAGGCCGACCGGGATCTCGCCGACGGTGACGGTGTGCCAGGTACCGTCCGAGGGAACGTCGGCGCGGGCGGCGGCATCGAAGCGGTGGTCGAAGGAGCCGGCGGACTCGCGGGGACGTACGGCGTGTCCGGGCAGCGGCAGCGCGGCCACCGCTTCGGCGCGGCGGCGGTACTCGGCCGCCACGGCGTCCACGGGAGCGCCGGGGAACAGCCGGCCTCGGCGGCCGCCCCGCTCGTCGGGGCCGGACAGGACGAGGGCGGCGTAGTCGAGCTCGGCGTCGCTGGGCTGCGGCGGACCGGGCGGCGGTGGCGTGAGCGGCGGCGGCAGGGGTGGCGCGGCGGCGCCGGGAGCCGCGGGGACCGCGAGTGGTGGCGGCGCGGCGAAGCCGGGGGCCGCCGGAGCCGCCGGCGGCATGGCGGCGGGGGCACCGGCGAAGGACCTGTCGCCGCTGCCCGGCCTGCCGGCCGGGCCCGAGAACCCGCGGTCGACGGCGACCGGCATCGGCGCGCCGTAGCCCTGGGGAGCCGGCGGCGGGGGTGGCGGCGCGGAGCCGGGCGCGTATCCAGCTCCCGCAGCCACAGGCACAGCCGCGGACGCGGCGGGAGTGGCAGGGCGAGGACCCGCCGCGTCGTACCCGGCGAACAGGTCGGCGAGCCCCGCCGGAGGCTCGCGCCAGCCGGACGGCGCGGGCGCGGACTGACGGCGTCCGATCCGGATCGAGCGCAGTCGCGGCAGGTCGGTGCGGCGCCGGAGGTCCGCGGTGGCCAGGGCGATGCGCACCCCGGTCCAGTCCTCGCCCGTGCGCTGGGCGACCGAGGCACGCAGCACCAGACGGCCGGTGCCGTCGCCCTGACGGTGGGTGAGACGGTACGCCGGCACCCAGACGGCGCCCGGCACCCCGTACTCCAACTCCAGCTCCACCTCCGCGCCGGCGGGGCCGTCGAGGGTCAGGACCGCGCAGACCGTGGTCGGCACGTGCGCTGACGGTGCGTCGGTGGAGGCGCGGGCGAGTGTGTCCTCGGCGACGATGAGCTCCTGCTCGGCGCGGAGCAGCGCCTGCTCCAGTTCCACGAGGCGGCTGTGGAGTGCGGTCAGCCGCTCGTCGACGAAGCCTGCGAGCTCCAGCCATGCGTCGGCCGGGGTGCGGCGGTGCCCCTCGTCCCGTCTGCGGGGCGGGGACACCGGCCGCAGACCCCTGACCTCCTCGATCAGGCCCAACTGCCGTTCCCGGCGCTCCTGCGCCGCCGCGTACTCGTCACGCAGCCGCTCCACCTCACGCCGTACGTCGTCCGGCGCGCCGGTCCCGGGCGGCTCGGCCTCGACCTCCACCCGTGCCTCGGTGACCCGCACCCCGGGGGCGCCCAGCACCCGGGCCCGCAGTGAGCCCGGGTCCAGTGAGCGGGGCAGTCCCGTCACCCGCAGCCAGCCGTCCGGCGGCACGCTGCCCCGGGCCAGGCGGCGGCAGAGCGCGCCCTGCGCGTACACCACCACCGAATCGAGGGTCGAACCCCACCGTGCCGCCTCAGCCGTCATGCGCCCCCGCCCCCACGCGTTCGTATCGGGCGAAGCCTACGCCCGAACGGTCCGCGCGGTCTCGGGCCCCCGGGGCGCGCGGGTCACTCGACCGGCCAGGTGTGCGCCGGAGCGTTCAGATGCATGTAGTCGATGTACTGCTGAGTCATCCGCCGCAGCGCGACGGGCCGGTCGGCGTGGATGACGTCGTGGAGGTGGTGGAACATCTCCGACTGCCACACCGCGCCGTTGCGGCCGGTGACGCACCGCTGCTCGATGATCCCCAGCAGCGGCTCCCGCCAGGCCGCGTCCATGCCCCCGCGCTCCAGACCGCGGTGGGCCAGCGGCAGCAGGCGCCGCAGCACCAGCTCGGTCACCGGGACCTCGCCCATCCCCGGCCAGTACAGCTCGGCGTCGATGCCGTGCCGGGCCGCGGTGTGCAGATTGTCCTCCGCGGCCGAGAACGACATCCGCGACCACACGGGCCGGTCCTCGTCGACCAGGGCCCGGGTCAGTCCGTAGTAGAAGGCACCGTTCGACAGTATGTCGGCCACCGTGGGGCCGGCAGGCAGCACCCGGTTCTCCACCCGCAGATGCGGCACGCCGTCGACGACGGCGTAGACCGGGCGGTTCCAGCGGTAGATCGTCCCGTTGTGGAGGGTGAGCTCGGCAAGACCCGGCGTGCCACCGCCCTCCAGCGTCTCCTGCGGGTCCTCGTCGTCGCACAGCGGCAGCAGCGCCGGGAAGTAGCGCGCGTTCTCCTCGAAGAGGTCGAAGACGGTGGTGATCCACCGCTCGCCGAACCACACCCTGGGCCGTACACCTTGCACCTTGATCTCGTCCGGACGGGTGTCGGTGGCCTGCTCGAACAGCGGGATACGCGTCTCGCGCCACAGCTCCTTGCCGAAGAGGAACGGAGAGTTCGCCGCCAAGGCCACCTGCACCCCGGCGATGGCCTGTGCGGCGTTCCAGTAGTCCGCGAACTCGTCCGGCGAAACCTGCAGGTGGAACTGCGTGCTGGTGCACGCCGCCTCCGGCGTGATCGTGTCCGCGTACGTCCTCAGCCGCTCGACGCCGTCCACCGCGATCAGCAGGTCCTCGCCCCGCGCGGCGAAGATCTGCTCGTTCAGCAGGTGGTACCGCGGATTCTCCGACAGCGCGGCCAGACCCACGTTCTTCAGCTCCAGCGTCGGCAGGATCCCGATCATGATCAGATGCGCGCCGATCGCCGCGGCCTTCTCCTCGGCATGGTTGAGCGCGTCCCGGATCTCCTGCTCCCAGGAGTCGGGGCCGCCCGCTGTGAGCCGACGCGGAGCGATGTTGATCTCCAGGTTGAACCGGCCCAGCTCGCTCGACCAGGAGGGATCCGCGATCGCCTCCAGGGCGTCCGTACTGCGCATGGCGGGCTCGGCTCCGGGGCCCACGAGGTTCAGTTCGATCTCCAGACCGACCTGCGGCCGCTCGAAGTCGAAGCGCGACTCACGCAGCATCCGCGCCAGCACGTCGAGGCACATGTGCATCTTGTTCCGGAACTGGCGACGGTCGTCACGGGTGAACACCAGCGCCGGGACATCGCGTCCCATTCGGGCCTCCCGAGTCTCCTCGGTACAGATTCCCACCTTCAGCGTCCCACTCCCCGCGCGCCGCAACCACCTCAGGTTGTTCTCCGGAGAGTTCCGGGGAAGGCGTACAGCGTCGAAGACAGGGCTCCACAGGAAAGGCAGAGGACCAGATGAGTGACGTCACCCGGCCCCAGGGCGCACCGCAGAGCATCCCGCCGAGCGACGAGGAGCTGGCCAGGCTCGATGCCCACTGGAGGGCCGCCAATTACCTGTCGGTCGGGCAGATCTACCTGATGGACAACCCCCTGCTGCGCAAGCCGCTGGAACCGGCCCACATCAAGCCGAGGCTGCTGGGGCACTGGGGCACCTCACCCGGGCTCAACCTCGTGCACACCCATCTGAACAGGGTGATCGCACAGCATGGACTCGACGCCCTGTGCATCTGGGGCCCGGGGCACGGCGGACCGGCCGTCCTCGCCAACTCCTGGCTCGAAGGCAGCTACAGCGAGGTGTACCCGGACGTGAGCCGGGACGAGACCGGCATGGCCCGGCTGTTCCGCCAGTTCTCCTTCCCCGGCGGCGTCCCCAGCCATGTCGCGCCCGAGACGCCCGGCTCCATCCACGAGGGCGGCGAGCTCGGCTACTCCCTGTCGCACGCCTACGGCGCCGCACTCGACAACCCCGAGCTGCTGGTCGCCTGCGTCATCGGCGACGGCGAGGCGGAGACCGGGCCGCTCGCCGCCTCCTGGCACTCCAACAAGTTCCTCGACCCGGTGCGGGACGGAGCGGTGCTGCCCGTCCTCCACCTCAACGGCTACAAGATCGCGAATCCGACCGTGCTCGCCCGGCTGCCGGAGGCGGAGCTGGACGAGCTGCTGCGGGGATACGGCCACGACCCCCTGCACGTCACCGGCGACGACCCGCTTCAGGTGCACCGCGCGATGGCCGGCGCGATGGACACCGCCCTCGACCGCATCCGAGACATCCAGCGGACGGCGCGCTCCGGCGGTCCGGCCCAGCGGCCGCGCTGGCCGCTGATCGTCCTGCGGACACCCAAAGGCTGGACCGGCCCCGCGCAGGTCGACGGTCTGCCGGTGGAAGGCACCTGGCGCTCGCACCAGGTCCCCCTGGCCGGCGTGCGGGACAACCCCGACCACCTGGCCCAGCTGGAGGCGTGGCTCCGCTCGTACGCCCCCGAGGAGCTCTTCGACGAGCGCGGCCGCCCACGGGCGGACGTCCTGGACTGCGTACCGGAAGGCCGGCGGCGGCTGGGCGCCACACCGCACGCCAACGGCGGTCTGCTCACCCGTGACCTGCCCGTGCCGCCGCTCGAACGTTACGCCGTCCCCGTCGAGGAGCCGGGCCGTAGCCGGCACGAGCCGGCCAAGGTCCTCGGCGACCTGCTGGAAGGCGTCATGGCCGCCACCGCCGACCGCCGTGACTTCCGGCTCGTCGGCCCGGACGAGACCGCGTCCAACCGCCTCCACGCGGTGTACGAGGCCAGCGGCAAGGCGTGGCAGGAGCGGACCGCCGACACCGACGAACACCTCGACCGGCACGGCCGGGTGATGGAGATCCTCTCCGAACACACCTGCCAGGGATGGCTGGAGGGCTATGTCCTCACCGGCCGCCACGGACTCTTCTCCTGCTACGAAGCCTTCGTCCACATCGTCGACTCCATGGTCAACCAGCACATCAAATGGCTCAGGACCGCGCGCACCCTGCACTGGCGCGCACCCGTCCCCTCCCTCAACTACCTGCTCACCTCCCACGTCTGGCGGCAGGACCACAACGGCTTCTCCCACCAGGACCCGGGCTTCGTCGACCACGTGCTCAACAAGAGCCCCGAAGTCGTCCGCGTCTACCTGCCGCCGGACGCCAACACCCTGCTGTCGGTGGCGGACCACGCCCTGCGCAGCCGCGACTACGTGAACGTGATCGTCGCCGGCAAACAGCCCTGTTTCGACTGGCTCTCCCTCGACGAGGCCCGCGTCCACTGCGCCAGGGGCGCGGGTGTGTGGGAGTGGGCGGGCACCGAGGACGGCACGCGGGAGCCGGACGTGGTCCTCGCCTGCGCGGGCGACGTCCCCACCCAGGAGGTGCTCGCGGCCGCCGGACTGCTCCGCGACCATCTGCCCGACCTCGCCGTACGTGTCGTCAACGTCGTGGACATGACCCGGCTCATGCCCCAGGGAGAGCACCCGCACGGCATGACCGACGCCGAGTACGACGCGCTCTTCACACCGGACAGGCCGGTGATCTTCGCGTACCACGGCTACCCCTGGCTGGTGCACCGCCTCGCCTACCGCCGGACCGGCCACGCCCACCTCCACGTCCGCGGCTACAAGGAGAGGGGCACCACCACCACGCCCTTCGACATGGTGGTCAGCAACGACCTCGACCGCTACCGGCTCGTCATGGACGTCATCGACCGTGTGCCGGGGCTCGGGGTGCGTGCCGTGGGCGTACGCCAGGCGATGGCGGACGCCCGTACCCGTCACCACGCCTGGATCCGTGAACACGGCACGGACCTTCCCGAAGTCGCCGACTGGGCCTGGATCTAGAGTAGATTCTGGAACCTGATTCCAATTCTGACGGGGCAGATCTTGGAGACATGGTGGAGCTGAGGGGGAGCGGAGCCGAGCCGCTGGAGGCGGAGGATCCGCCGCGGATCGGGGCGATTCCGCTGGTGGGCCGGCTCGGCGCCGGCGGCATGGGGCGGGTGTACCTCGGGGTCCACCAGGGCCGGTACGTCGCCGTGAAGCAGCTGCTGGCCTCGGTCGTCGGCGAGGACAAGGACTTCCTGCGCCGTTTCGGGCACGAGCTGGACAACCTCGCCCGACTGCCCGCCGAGACCACCGCACCGCTGCTGGCCGGCGACCGCACGGCGCGGCCGCCCTGGTTCGCCACCGCGTACGTCCCCGGCATCACGCTGAGGGAGGCCGTCGACCTGCACGGCGCTCCGCTGCCCGTGCCCGCGCTGTGGCTGCTGCTGCGGGAGGCGGCGGCCGGTCTCGCGTCGGTGCACGCGCTCGGGATGGTGCACCGGGACATCAAGCCGTCCAACGTCATGCTGACCCTCGACGGTCTCACCCTCATCGACTTCGGTGTCGCCCGCGCCGCCGAGCAGAGCCAGCTGACCAGGACCGGCATGGTCGTCGGCACGCCCGCCTACATGGCGCCCGAACAGGCCTCGGGGACGAAGGGAGTGAGCGGCGCCGCCGATGTCTTCGCGCTGGGCTCGGTGCTCGCCTACGCGGCGTGCGGGCGGCCGCCCTTCGGGGACGAGTCGGGGCACGGTGTGCTGTACCGCATCGTCCACGAGGAGCCCGACCTGGAGCCGTTGCGGGCTCTCGCGCCGGACCTCGCCGAGGTCGTCGCGGGCTGCCTCGCCAAGGACCCCGAGGCCCGCCCCAGCGCCGCGGAACTGCTCGAACGCGCCTCGCGACAGGGCCCGTTCGCCGCCTCGCTGTGGCCGGCAGCGATCAGCGAGCGGCTCTCCGAGCGGGCCGCGTTCGCCGCGGACGTACAGGAGGTCGACGTACCGACCCTCCCGCTCGCGGGCGAAACGCCGGAGCCGGAGCGGAAGTCCGAGCCGGAGCCGGAGCGGACGTCCGAGCCGGAGCCGAAGTCCGAGGCCCGCCCTGAAGGACCTGAGCGGCCTGAGCGAACCGAGCGTCCAGGGCGGCCCGAACGCCGGCGGCGTACGCGCGTCGTCCTCGCCGTCGTCCCCGTCGTCGTGGTCGCGGGTGGTACGACCCTCGTCGTCCAGAACCTGCCGCACACGTCGACCCCCGGAAACCAGGCAGGCAGCACCCCCTCCTCGGCGGTCTCGGCACCCGCCGACCCGACGCCGCCGACGAAGGGCGGCACCCCGCCCCGTACGGCGCCCCCGTCGCCGCCCAAGGACCAGGACAAGGGCCAGGACGCCGGCAAGGGCCAGAGCGCGGGAGCCGGCGGCGGGACCCAGGTGACGGCCGGCTCAGGCGCCGCGACCGGCACCCAGGACGGCTCCGGCGGCTCGGCCGGCTCAGGTCCCTCCGGAGGCTCCGGCGCCTCCACCGGCTCAGGCACCCCTGGCACCTCCACCGGCACGGGCGCCTCGGGGACCCCCGGCGGTGCCACGCCCACGGCCACGAAGCCCCCGACCTCCGGCACCTACCGCTACCGCAACGGCGACAACAACCGGTGCATCATCCAGGTCTACGGCTCCTCCGACCACGGGGCGTGCTCCGACTCGACCGCCCGGTGGACCATGCGGAGCGGGCCGGACGGTACCTTCAAGCTCGAGAACCGGCAGACCGGCGGATGCCTGTACTCCAACGGTCTCGGCCAGGCCGTCTTCGTGGGCGACTGCTCCGGGGACGCCAGCCGGCTGTGGAGCACGGGTCCGGGCGGCAGCCTGCGGGCCGAATACGGCGGCGGCTGCCTCGACCTGGGCATGAGCAGCGGCCTGGTGACGGCCTCGTGTGCCGGGGAGGCGTCGCAGCGCTGGACGAGGCAGAGCTAGGCCGCCCGGTGGACGCCCCGGCGCGACCGACCCGTCGCCGGGCGCCGGGCTTTGGGCCCGACCTCTGAAGATCCTCAACTCGCTTGTCCCACGCACCGGCACGGGCGGAGGATCGCCGCATGTTCGGAATCACGAAGCCGGAAGTGCAGACGATCGTGGTACGGGACGCCGACGGCATCGAGGCAGCCGTCCGCGAGGCGCTCGAGGGTGCCGCGCCGGAGGAGCGGGCCGGGCTTGAGCGGGCGCTGGCCATCGTGCGGGACGCCGTGGCCGTACCGCCGGAGCGGCTGCGCGCCCGCTGGGTGCGCGAGCGGCTCGACGTGGCGGGTGTGACCGGCCCGGCCGACTCGATCGCCGCGATCAAGGCGCTGCGTCAGGCGGCACCCGGGCTGAGCCTGACGGCCGTGGTGGAGCTGGCCACCTCTGCGAAGGCCGTCGAGGCGTCGGCCGACAGAGCCTAGGGGCGCGTCAAGAGGCCGGCGCGGTGGACCCGGCACAGGCCGGGCCCACCGCACCCGCGCGTCACGACGGAAGCCAGGTCCGCCAGGTGGCCTCGTTGGACTCGACCCACTTCCGGGCCGCCTCCCGCGGCGACAGCTTCTGCTCCGCGATCATCAGCGCCACGTCGTTCTGCATCTCGGTCGTCCACCGGAACTTCTTCAGGAAGGCGGCGGCGTCACCCCCGCCGTCCGCGAAGCGGGCGTTGAGGAACTTCTGCAGCGGCGTGTGGGGGTAGGCGCAGGCCACCTTCTTCGGGTCGGCGTCGCAGCCCTCCTTGTACGCCGGCAGCTTCACCTCCGTCATCGGGACCTTCTCGAACAGCCACTGCGGGTTGTACCAGTAGGTCAGGAACGGCTTCTTCTCCTTGGCGAACTGCTTGATCTGGGTGATCTGCGCCGCCTCGGAGCCCGCGAAGACGACCTGGTAGTCCAGGTCCAGGTTCTTCACCAGCGCCTTGTCGTTGGTGATGTACGACGGCGAGCCGTCCAGGAGCTGCCCCTTGCCGCCGCTCTCCGCCGTGCGGAAGGTGTCGGCGTACTTGTTCAGGTTCTTCCAGTCGGTGACGTCCGGGTGCTCCTTCGCGAAGTACGTGGGCACGAACCAGCCGATGTGGCCGGTCACCCCGAGATCGCCACCGCGCTTGATGGTCCCCTTGTCGTCGATGTACCGCTTCTCCTGCTCCGGGTGGCCCCAGTCCTCCAGGATCGCGTCCACCCGGCCCTGGCTGAGAGCGTCCCAGGCGGGGATCTCGTCGATCTGGACGGTGTCCACGCGGTAGCCGAGCTCCTGTTCCAGGAGGTACTGGGCGACGGCGACGTTGGCCTGCGCGCCGACCCAGGACTGCACGGACAGGGTCACCGTCCGCGAGCTCTTCGCGTCGGCGTACGGGGAGGCCTGCGTGGTCATGTCGGCGGCGCCGCAGCCGGTGAGGGCCGTCAGGGCGACGGCGGCGGCCAGAGCGGCGAAGCGCGTACGGGTACGCGCGCGGGTACGGGTGCGAGCCATCTCAGGCCCCCTTTCCGGCAGGGTCTCGGCGTTCCGTGGGCTGGGTGACCCGGTCGAGCATCAGGCCGAGGCCGACGATGGCCGCACCGGCGACGAGACCGGTCGCCAGGTCGCCCTGGGCGAGGCCGAAGACCGCGTCGTAACCGAGTGCGCCACCGCCCACGAGGCCGCCGATGACGACGACGGCGAGAACGAGGACCACGCCCTGGTTGACGGCGAGCAGCAACGCGGGCCGCGCCAGGGGAAGTTGCACCTGGAACAGCTGCTGCCGCCCGGTCGCGCCCAGCGAACGGGACGACTCCATGGCGGCCGGATCCACCGCACGCATGCCCTGTGTGGTGATCCGTACGACCGCGGGCAGCGCGTAGACCACGGCGGCGGCGACGGCCGGGGCGCGGCCGACGCCGAACAGTGCGACCACGGGGATGAGGTAGACGAACTGCGGCATCGTCTGGAAGACGTCCAGGACGGGGCGGAGCGCGCGGGCCAGCCGGGCGCTGCGGGCCGCCGCGATGCCGACGGCGAAGCCGAGCACCAGCGTCACGGCGACGGCGGCCAGCACCTGGGACAGCGTGTCGAGCGCCGGGTCCCAGACACCGAGCACGCCGATCCCGGCCATCGCGGCGACAGCGGTCGCCGCGGTGCGCCAGGTGCCGATGAGCAGGGCGAGCACGCCGACGGTCACCAGCACGGCCCACCAGGGCAGCCACTGCAGGCCGCCGCGGACCGGGTCGAGGACCCACGTGGTGAAGTGGCCGGCCCAGTCGGCGGTGCCGCCGATCACGGGCACGCCGGAGTAGAGGTGGGCGGTCATCCAGTCGACGGCCGTGTTGACCGTCGGCGCGATGTCCACCGTCCAGGCGTCGGGCCATCCGAGCCGGCCGGACAGACGCCCGGCCACGGCGACGGCGGCGGTGGTCACGGCGGCGACGGCCCAGCCGAGCCGGGCGTGGCGGGCCGGAGCCGCACCGATCCGCTCGCCCGCGGCGGCGGTGACGCGGTCGAGGACGACGGCGAGCAGCACGATCGGGACGCCCGCGGCGAGCGCCGCGCCGACGTCGACGGAGGCGAGCGCCTGGTAGACGCGGTCGCCGAGGCCGCCCGCGCCGATCACGGACGCGATCACGGCCATCGAAAGCGCCATCATGATCGACTGGTTGACGCCGAGGAGGAGTTCCTTGCGGGCCAGCGGCAGCCGGGCGGTGAGCAGCCGCTGCCGGGCGGTGGCGCCCATTGAGGCGGCGGCCTCCATCACGCCGGCGTCCGCGCCGCGCAGCCCGAGGGCGGTGAGCCGGGCCATGGGCGGGGCGGCGTAGACGACGGTGGCGAGGACGGCGGCCGGCACACCGATGCCGAAGACCAGCACGACCGGCAGGAGGTAGGCGAACGCCGGCAGCACCTGCATGGTGTCGAGGACGGGCCGCAGGATCCGGTGCGTACGGTCCGAGAGACCGGCGGCAAGTCCGAGGACCCCGCCCAGCGCGACGGACGCGCCGACGGCGACCACCATCAGGGCGAGCGTCTGCATGGTGGGCACCCACATGCCGAGCAGCCCGCACGCCCCGAAGGCGGCGACCGCGACCAACGCGAGCCGGGCGCCCGCCACACGCCAGGCGACCAGCCCGGCCGCGGCGGTGACGCCGGCCCAGCCGAGGGCGAGCAGCACCAGATAGACGGCGCGTACGGAGAGGACGACGGCGTTGCTGACGTGTCCGAGGCCGTAGAGGAACAGCGGGTGGCTGTCGCGGTTGTCGATGATCCAGTCGCTGGTGGTGCCGAGCGGTCCGGACAGGTCGACGGTGAGCGCGGCGGGCCAGCCGCCGCCGCCCAGGAGCAGGGCGCCGAGGACGAGCGCGACGACTGCTCCGGCCGCGATCGGCCGACGGCGGTCCCGGGCGAAGGCGCGCAGCGCACCGGTGGCGGTGGCGGTGGCGGACGCGGCCGGCTCGGTCGCGGGGCCCATGGGCGTGGCGGTGGCGGGCGGGACTGTGGCGGGCGTGCCGTTGGGGGTGACGGTGGCGGTCATCGGGCCCACCTCCGGACGCGGCGGTCACGGTGTGCCGGGCGGTCATCCGCTCCGAGGCGTCCACCGCGCGCCGAAAGGCGGTCATCGTGTGCCGGGTGGCCCGGCGGCGGCCAGGTCGTATGCGCGTACATCAGGCGGCCGCCTTTCCGGCCGGGGCCGCGACCCCTGCCACGACCCCCAGCAGGGCCGCCTGGTCGACCACGCCGAGGCAGCGGCCGTCCTGGACGACCCGCGCGGTCTCGCCCGTGCGGGCGACGGCCTCGATGGCCTCGTGGACGGTGGCGTCCGGGGCGAGCGCCGGGCCCGCCTCGGACTCGGTGGACCGCGCGGGGCGCATGGCCGCCCGGACGGTCAGGACCTGCTCGCGCGGTACGTCCCGGACGAAGTCGCGTACGTAGTCGTCCGCGGGCGAGCCTACGATCTCCTCGGGCGTGCCGAGCTGCACGATCCGGCCGTCGCGCATCAGCGCGATCCGGTCGCCGAGCCGCAGCGCCTCGCTCAGGTCGTGCGTGATGAAGACCATCGTGCGCCCCTCCTCGCGGTGCAGGCGTACGACCTCCTCCTGCATGTCACGGCGGATCAGCGGGTCCAGCGCGCTGAACGGCTCGTCGAACAGCAGGACCTCGGGGTCCACGGCGAGCGCGCGAGCCAGCCCGACGCGCTGCTGCTGCCCGCCGGACAGCTGGCCCGGCCGGCGGTGCTCCATGCCTTCGAGGCCGACCTTGGTGACGAACTCCGCCGCCCGCTCGCGCCGCGCGGCGCGCCCCACACCCTGGATCTCCAGCCCGTAGGCGACGTTGTCGAGCACGGACCGGTGTGGCAGCAGCCCGAAGTGCTGGAAGACCATCGCCGCCCGGTGCCGGCGCAGTTCGCGCAGCCGTCCGGCGTCCATCGACAGCACGTCCTCGCCGTCGATGGAGATCGTGCCCGAGGTCGGCTCGATGAGCCGGGTCAGGCAGCGGACGAGGGTCGACTTGCCGGAGCCGGACAGGCCCATGACCACGAAGACCTCGCCCTTGCGGACGTCGAAGGAGACGTCGCGTACGGCGGCGGTGCAGCCGGTGCGCGCGCGCAGTCCGGCCGCGTCGAGGGCGGCGAGCCCGGCGTCACCGGGGACGCGGTCGGCCTTCGGTCCGAAGACCTTCCACAGGTCGCGGACGGCGAACACGGAAGGGGGTGTATGCGGTGCGGTCGGAGTGTTCATCAGGCTTTACCTCCCAGTAGGTCCGCGCATTTCTCCCCGACCATGAGGACGCCGATCATCGGATTGACGGCGGTCATGGTGGGGAACACGGATGCGTCGGCGATCCGGATGCCCTCCAGGCCACGGATCTTCAAGTCGGGTGCGACGACGGCGAGTTCGTCGTCGACCGCACCCATCCGGCACGTGCCCGCCGGGTGGTAGACGGTGTGCGCGACCTTCCGCGCGTACTCACTGAGCTCCTCGTCGGAGGTCACCTCGGGGCCGGGGCAGACCTCCCGCTTCAGCCAGCCGGCCAGCGGCTCGCTCGCCGCGATCTCGCGGGCGATACGGATGCCGTCGACGAGGGTCCGGCCGTCGTAGTCCTCCGGGTCGGTGAAGTAGCGGAAGTCCAGGGCCGGCTTGACCTCCGGGTCGGCGCTCGTGAGGTAGAGCCGGCCGCGGCTGCGCGGCTTGGGGATGTTGGGGGTCATCGACACGCCGTGCGCGGGGCGTTCGTAGCCCAGGCGCTCGGGGTTGTCGGTGAAGGGGATCTGGTAGAAGTGGAACATCAGATCGGGCCCCTCCGCCTCCGGGTCGCGGCGGACGAACAGTCCGGCGTCGGAGTCCATCGCGGAGTTCTCCGGGATCGGCCCGTGGGTCTCCCAGACGATGACCGACTCGGGGTGGTCGAGGAGGTTCTCCCCGACGCCCGGCAGGTCGTGCACGACGGGAATGCCGAGCTTCTCCAGGTCGGCGCGCGGCCCGATGCCGGAGTGCAGCAGCAGCCGCGGGGTGTCCACGGCCCCGGCGCACACCAGGACCTCCCGCCGGGCCCGTACGACATGCTCGGCGCCGTCCTTGGTACGGATGTGCACGCCGGTGGCGCGGGTCCCCTCAAGCTCCAGCCGGAACGCCCAGGTCTCCAGGGCGATGTGCAGGTTCGGCCGGTCCAGGAACGGGTGCAGGTAGGCGACCGAGGCGGAGGACCGCTTGTTGTTCTCCGGGTGGTACGCGAGGTCGAAGAAGCCGACGCCCTCGTGGAACGGCTGCTTGTTGAACCCCTCGACGCGCGGCACGCCGAGCGCGGCCTGCGCCGCGTCGACGAAGTCACGCGCGATCGCGTTCCGGTCGGCCTCGTCGACGGGCACGACGTTGTTGCGCAGCTTGGCGAAGTACGGGTCCATGGCGGCCGCGTCCCAGCCCTCGGCACCGGCCTCGGCCCACTCGTCCCAGTCGGACGGCAGCGGCTTGAACGCGATGAGGGTGTTGTGCGAGGAGCAGCCGCCGAGCACGCGGGCGCGGCTGTGGCGGATGTGCGAATTGCCGCGCGGCTGCTCGGTGGTGGGGTAGTCGTAGTCCAGTTCACCGCCGAGCAGGCCCATCCAGCGGCGCAGCGTGAGCACGTCGTCGCGGCCGACGTCGCTGGGGCCGCCCTCGATGACGGCGACGGTGACGTCAGGGTCCTCGGTGAGCCGGGAGGCGATCACGGATCCGGCGGTGCCGCCGCCGACGACGACGTAGTCGTAAAGAGTCTGGTCGTTCATCATGCGCGGTCCTTCTCCGCTCGGCCCGCGAACCAGCGCACGGGGCGCGGAGCGAGGTTCTGGTAGATGTGCTTGGCCTCGCGGTACTCGGCGAGACCCGTGGGGCCCAGCTCGCGGCCGGTGCCGGACTTCCCGAAGCCGCCCCACTCCGCCTGCGGGAGGTACGGGTGGAAGTCGTTGATCCACACGGTGCCGTGGCGCAGCCGCCCGGCGACCCGGCGGGCGCGGCCCGCGTCGGAGGTCCACACGGCTCCGGCGAGGCCGTACTCGGTGTCGTTGGCGAGGGCGACGGCCTCGTCCTCGGTGCGGAAGGTCTCGACCGTGAGGACGGGCCCGAAGATCTCCTCGCGGACGACACGCATCCGGCGGTTGCAGCGGTCGAGGACGGTGGGCCGGTAGAAGAAGCCGGGGCCCTCGGGCTTCTCGCCGCCCGCGCGCAGGACCGCGCCCTCCTTCAGCGCGGAGGCGACGTACTCCTCGGTCCGCGCCAGCTGGGCGGCGGAGACCAGCGGGCCGCACTCGACACCCTCGTCCGTGCCGCGTCCCAGGCGGATCAGCTCGGCCCGGCGGGCGAGTTCGGCGACGAACCGCTCGCGCAGCGACTCCTCGACGATGAGCCGGGAGCCGGCGGAGCAGACCTGACCGCTGTGGATGAACGCGGCGTTGAGCGCCTGGTCGACGGCGGTGTCGAAGCCGTCCGGGGTCGCGCAGGCGTCGGCGAAGACGACGTTGGGGTTCTTGCCGCCGAGTTCGAGGGCGACCTTCTTGACGGTGTCGGCGGCCGCGCGGGCGACCTTCGTACCGCTGACGAGACCGCCGGTGAACGAGACGAGGTCCACGTCGGGGTGTTCGGCGAGCCGGGCGCCGACGGTGGCGCCGGGGCCGGTGACGATGTTCGCGGCGCCCAGCGGCAGCCCGGCCTCCATCAGCAGCTCGATCAGCGCGACGGTCGTCAGCGGGGTGATCTCGCTCGGCTTGATCACGAACGTGTTGCCGGCGGCGAGCGCGGGGGCGATCTTCCAGCTGGCCTGGAGCAGCGGGTAGTTCCACGGCGTGATCAGGGCGCAGACGCCGACGGGCTCGTGTACGACGACGCTGTGGATCTCGTCGGAGCCGGCGTCCACGACCCGTCCGCCGCTCTCGTTCATGACGAGATCGGCGAAGTAGCGGAAGGCGTCGCGGACGCAGTCGACGTCGACGCGGCCCTCCTCCAGGGTCTTGCCGGCGTCCTGGCTCTCCAGCGCGCCGATCCGCTCGCGGTCGCGCTCCAGGAGGTCGGCGACGCGCCGCAGGAGCGCGGCGCGCTCGGCGACCGGTGTACGCGGCCAGGCGCCGTCGTCGAACGCGGCACGTGCGGCGGCCACGGCGTCGTCCGTGTCCGCGACACCGCCCTCCGACACGACCGCGAAAACGGTCGCGTCGACGGGGTCGATGATCTCGCGCGTGGCGCCGGAGGCGGCTGCTCGCCACTCTCCGCCCACGTGGATGGTCTGTTGTGCTGCGGACACGTCGCGTATGGCCTTTCGTTCCTTGATCCCCCTACCGGGCGGTCCCGGCGATCTGGCCGCCTGCCCCGGACCGCAAGAACCATGCGCAAAAGCTCACTGAGAGTGATCTGTTTCACTTTCCGTGGCCCGGGAGGGCGGGAATCGAGTGTCCCGCGTCACATACGGGCGGGGCGACGGGTTCCGACGATGTGGCCGATGCGATGCGATGCGATGCGATGCGATGCGATGCCATGCGGGACGCGGCCCGGGACGTGCGGGTGGATTTCGCCGCGGAAGCGGTAGAAGCACGGAGAGCGGGGCAGCAGCGACACCATGGATCACACACCACTCCGTGCCGTCGCACTCGTCTGCACCCTCTCGCCGTCCCCCGCCCGCTCCAGCTCGCAGCTGCTGGCCGAACAGACCATGACCGCCCTCGGCGAGCATGGCGTGACCGGGAAGGTGATCCGTGTCGTGGATCACGACGTGAAACCCGGCGTGAAGACCGACATGGGCGACGGAGACGCGTGGCCGGAGATCCGGGACACGATCCTGGGCTGCGACATCCTCATCCTGTCCACCCCGATCTGGCTCGGGCACCCCTCCAGCCTCGCCCAGCGGGTGCTGGAGCGGCTGGACGCCGAACTCTCCGAGACCGACGACGAAGGCCGCATGCTCACCTACGGCAAGGTCGCGGGCGTGTGCGTGGTCGGCAACGAGGACGGCGCCCACAACGTCAGCGCCAATCTCTTCCAGGGATTGAACGACGTCGGCTTCACCCTGCCCGCGAACGCGGTCACCTACTGGGTCGGCGAGGCCATGCATGGCACCGACTACCAGGACCTGGACAAAACCCCCGAGAAGACCGCCGCCACCACGGCCACGCTCGCCGCCAACGCCGCCCACCTCGCGCGCCGCCTCAAGGGCGCCTCGTACCCGCCCAGCTGACGCCGCCGAGCTGGGCCGTTCGGCCGATCGGCCGTCGCCGTGCCGTCCGGGTGGGGCTCCCCGGGGCCCGCTGGCCGTCCATCGGCGCGGAGGACTGAGCCCGGCGCGGACGACTGAGCAGAGGCGCGCGGGCGCGCCCCCGGCGGCCAGCGTGGCTCCTCCGCCGGCGCCGGGCCGGGGTTCATACTGAGGGATCGTGCGAGTAGCGATCATGACGGTTGGTTCGCGTGGTGACGTGGCGCCCTTCACCGGGCTCGCCGAGGGGCTGGTGGACGCCGGGCACGAGGTCACCGTCGTGACGCACGGCCGGTTCGAGTCGTTGGTCTCCACCACCAGGGCCGGATTCCATCCATTGCCCGTCGATCCGCAGGCCGAACTCCGGTCGGAGTGGGGGAGCACCCTGCACCGCAGCGGGACCGGGCCGGGGAAGCTGGTGCGGGTGGTGGCCATGGCCAGGGCCCTGGCCGGGGACATGACGGAGGCGCTCCTCCGGGCCGCGCGTTCCAGTGACATCCTCCTGCTGTCCGGATCGGTGGCGCCCCTGGGCTACGCCATCGCCGAAGGGCTCGCTCTGCCCAGCATCGGTCTCCACCTCCAACCCCTCCACCCCACACGCCAGTTCGCCCCGCCCATGACGGGAGGCGGCTCCTGGGGCGCGCTCGCCAACAGAGCCGCCGGGCATGGCGTGAACCTTGCCCTCGACCAGATCTACGCCCCCGCCGCGCATGCCCTGCGCCGGCGGCTCGGCCTGCCGCCCCGCACCCTCCAGGGCCAGCGCCGGGCGCGCGAGCGGCGGCGCTGGCCCGTACTGCACGGCTACAGCCCGCATGTCGCTCCCCGGCCGAGGGACTGGCGGCCGGGCCTGGACGCCACGGGCTACTGGTGGCCGCCCGACACCTCAACCCAACTGCCCTCCGCCCTGCGCGACTTCCTCGCCGCGGGACCCGCACCCGTCTTCATCGGCACGGGCAGCATCACCGTCCCCGACCCGTCCCGCTTCAGCGGCCAGATCCGCGAGGCGCTGCGTACGGCGGGTCTGCGCGGCGTGATCCAAGAAGGCTGGGCCGGACTGCGCGTCGACGGCGACGACATGATCACCATCGGCGAAGTCCCCCACAGCCTCCTCTTCCCGCACATGGCCGCCGTCGTCCACCACGCCGGCGCCGGCACCACCGCCGCCGGACTGCGCGCCGGGGTCCCCGCGGTGCCGGTGCCCATCCACTTCGCCGCGGGCTTCTGGGCCGGCCGCCTGGTCCGGCTCGGCGTGGCGCCCGACGCGATCCCGCTGCGGCAGCTGACCTCCGCCCGCCTCGCCGCCGCGCTGACGGCCGCGACCCGCGACGCGGGCCCCCGCCGCCGCGCCCGCGCGATCGCCGCCCGACTGGCCGACGAGGACGGCGTACGGCCCGTGCTGGAGGCCGTCGAACGCGCGGCCCGCTGACGGGGACTCACGGCGCGGGCACCGCGACCCAGCCCTTGTGGTCACACTGGTCAGGGCCCGGCGGCATGGTGGTTCCTGGCCGTCATGGCGCGAGGCGTACGGTCCGCCAGCCCTCGGCGGTACGGTCGTAGCGCAGCCGCTCGTGCAGCCGGCCGGAGCCGTTCGCCCAGAACTCGATTTCCTCCGGGACGAGTTCGAGGCCTATGTACCGCTCGGGGCGGGGCAGCGGTCCGGCGGCGGCAAGCTGGTCGGCGCGGGCGCGCAGCTCCGCCACGTCGTCCAGGCCGTCCAGCGGCCTGCTCTGGCGGGACGCGGCCGTCATCGCATGGGTGAACGGCGGCCGGGACGCCCACAGCGCGTCCGCATCGGCGGCGGAAAGTCTGCGTACCGGCCCGCGGACAGCGACCTGCCTGCTGGTCTCCCGCCAGTAGAGCAGCCCCGACGCCCAGGCGTTGTCGCGCAGTTCGCGCTCCTTGCGGCTGCCGTCATGGGTGGCGAAGACCAGGCCCGTCTCGGTGAGCCGGTTCAGGACGACGGTCCGGGAGGAGGGGCGCCCCTGCGCGTCGGCCGTGGCGAGGGCGAGCGCGCGCGGCTCGCGCACCCCGACCGTCACCGCGTGCTCCAGCCAGCGCCGCAGCAGCCCGATCGGTTCCGACGGCGGGGCGGCGTACTCGGGGAAGTCGGCCTCGACGGTTCCGGTGAGGCTCTCCGACCCGGCTGCGGCGTTGTGCTCAGACATGGATCCTCCCGTGTGCCACGGTGACGCCCTCGCCACCGACTTCGACCGACAGTACGTGGCCATGCGTGGCCCTGACCCTGACAACCATCCGAGAGGGGCGGACGATTTCGGCCCCCTGCACCATCTCGACGAACCGGCCGAAGGGGACCTGCCCGGTGCGCGGAGTCGTGGACCGCGAGCGGTCCGGCGGCCGAGCCGATGGCCGCGTCCTCGACCACGCCGTACGCGAACGAGAACATCCGGGCTGCGCCAGCGGCGCCGGAGCGGGCAAGGCAGTTGGCGGCCAGGTCCTCGAAGGCCGCGAGCGGGCAGTGGTCCGGGGTGAGCTCCGACAGGGCCCGGACGCCGTCGACCGCACCGTACGCAGAGCGCCGGCCGGCGCTGCCCGGGCCGCGCTTCTCGGGGACCTCGGCGCAGTCGGTGAGGGTGTGCGGCCCCGGTACGGCCAGGCGGCAGGCCGGATCGTGGCGTTGAGAGCGTTCTTGGAGCCCAGGGGCGGCGCGACGTACGGGGCCGCGGCGGCCCACGCCTGGCGCGGTGCCCGCCCACGGCAGGCGGGCCTGAACTCCGTGAGCACCGCTCGCACGTGCCGTGCGGCGCGGGCCGCGCGCGGGCACTACGGTCTCCAGCTCGTACCCGGTGAGCACCGCGCACGGCGGCCGCCCGGCCGCCTCCTCACCCAGCCGCGCCGCCGGCCTCTCCGCCGCGTCGCCCCGGTCGGCGAGGTACGTGCGGTAGTGGGCGGTGTGGAGCCGGGGGCGGGCGGCTGCCCCACCCGCGCCCGACCCGCGACGATCCAACCCCGCCCGTACGCGGAGTCGTACAGGGCGTCCGAGCTGAGGGCGCCGGGACCGGCCTCGGGGCAGCCGCCCCGGAGGGCCGACGGCCGGCAGGTACCGGGCGGCGCGACGCGGCCAGTTCCCCGACCAGTCCGGCCCCCGGGTCGGGGGACCAGAGCGCGCAGACCGGCCCGGGGCCGCCCGGACCAGCGCCGTACCTGCGCGACCAGGGCGTCCCGGTCGGATGCGCCGCGCGGGCCGACCACCGAGGTACCCGGTCGATCGGCTGGGCCCGGGAGGGCCCCGCTCCGGCGTGGCCGGGATCGACATTCGGTCGACCCGTGCTGGGAGCGCTCTCAGAACGGGCGGCGTCCCGTACGGCGTGCGGAGGGCTTCCACGGCCCCGGTGACCTGCTGCGACCAGGGCGCTCAAACCGCGTCTGACCAGCAGAAACACTCGGCGGACCGGCCCCGGCCGCCACCGCTGCGGCCGCGCGTGCCCGACCTCCGGCCGGGCCGGACGCCCGCTCCCTTTCGGACACTTCGCTGCCGCCCCACCGCGGACGCGGCGTGTTCGGCAGCCCGCGGCGCCCGGCCCGACTCTACGATTGTGCGAACCATTGATGGGCACATGTATCCGATTTGTGCCTGCGATTGGCAGGCCCCGCCACGGCGGCGGCACGCCGACATGGGGGGAATTCGAGTGCTTAGTTCATTACGGACCATGGAGGCCGGGTCCGGCAGCGCGGATCCGGGACAGCGGATCCCCGTCGTCGTCCACACCGCGGATCCCATCTCCCGGGCGGGCGCGGTCAGTCAGCTGCGCCAGCACCCGGCCGTCGAGCTCCGCGAGGGCACCGAGGTCAGGCCCGGGACCGTGGCGGTGCTGATCGGGGAGACGCCGGACGAGCCCATGCTGGCGCAGCTGCGCAGACTGGTCCGCAGCGAAGGCGCCCGCGCCGTCCTCGTCGTGAGCGCGGTCCGGGAGGCCGAACTCCTCGACGTCATCGAGTGCGGGGTCGGCGCCGTCGTCTGGCGCCACGAAGCGACCGCGCACCGCCTGCTGCAGGCCGTGCTCGCCGCCTCCCGCGGCGACGGCGACCTGCCGGCCGACCTCCTCGGCCGTCTCATGACCCAGGTGGGTACGCTCCAGCGCTCCGCCGCGGGCCACCCCGGCACCCCCACCTCGGGCCTCGTGGCCCGCGAGGTCGACGTCCTGCGGCTGGTCGCCGAAGGGCTGGACACCGGCGAGATCGCGGGCAAGCTCTCCTACTCCGAGCGCACCGTCAAGAACGTCATGCACGGGCTGACCACCCGCCTGCATCTGCGCAACCGCGCCCACGCCGTGGCCTACGCCCTGCGCGAGGGCTACATCTGACCGCGCGGGCAGCCCCGGGGGCAGCCGCGGAGGTCCGTACGGCCCAAGGGTCCGCCCCTTCGCCTTCCCCGGAGCGCCTGCGGCGGCGGGTGCGGCGCGGTGAAGAATCGTCAGCAGGCGAGGCAGCACGTACGCGGCAGCACGTACACGGCAAGGTGGGAGCGCGTTCAGTGATCCATGAGGTGGACGACGTCCTCAAGAGGATGCTCACCGGCGGCGCACTCGCCGGCTCCGGCATCGACGTCGCCCTGGAGGCCCCCACCCGCGACTGGGCCGCCCGGCGCAACGCCCCCACGATCAACGCCTACTTGTACGACATCCGCGAGGACGTCACCCGCCGCCAGCGCGGAACGGTGCCGGTCACGGACGAACGCGGCGCGGTCCTCAAACGGCGCCAGCCACCCCGCTGGTTCCGGCTGTCGTACCTCGTCACCGCCTGGACGAAGCAACCCCAGGACGAACACCGCCTGCTGTCGGCGGTGCTGGCGACCCTGCTGCCCCGCGAGATCCTGCCCGCCGAAGAACTCCCCGGCTCGCTGGGCGCGTTGGGGCTGTCCGTACCCCTCACGGTCGCCGGGATCCAGAGCGAGTCCCGGTCCTTGGCCGAGATCTGGTCCGCGCTCGGCGGCGAACTCAAGCCCTCGCTGGACGTGGTGGTGACCGCACCCTTCCCGGCGTTCCCCGAGTACGAAGCCGGGCCGCCGGTCACGGAGGGCGCGGCGGTGCGGGTACGCGGAATCGACGGCACCCTGGAAGGATCGCCGGAGCGCCGGCACCGGCTGCCCACCTCCGGCGGCGACACCCCAGGCGCTGGCCTCCCGGACACCGGCCGCGTGAGCGGGGAGGCGCGGCGGCGATGACGACGTACGCCTCCACCCACCCCGCCGGCTCCACGCCGGACCGACCCGTTCCCCGCAGCGAGCCTGACCCGGCCACCGCGCTCCTGGCCCGGCTGGCACGGCTCCGCGAGCGGGTCGCCCGGCTGGTCGAGCTGCGGGGCGCCGACGATCCCACGGCCGCGGACCCCCTGCGCGGCCTGTACCTGTCCGAGGAGGCGGTACGTCACGTACTCGGCTCCTCGCCCCGGCACCACGGTCTGGATGAGGGAGCCTGGAGCCCCTCCCATGACGCCTCGGCGCCGGACCGGGCGGCGCGGCTCGCCGTGCGGCTCGGGCTCGGGGAGCTGGAGACCGAGCTGCTGCTCATCGCCCTCGCGCCCGACCTCGACCGGGACTTCGAGCCGCTGTACGCCTACCTCAACGACGACGTCAGCAGGCGCCGGGCGACGACAGGGCTCGCCCTCGACCTCTGCGGCATCCCCGCGCACCGGCCCGAGTCCCGGGCCCTCCTCCAGCCGACGGCGTCGCTGTCCGCGCTCGGACTGGTCGAGGTCGAGGAGCCCGAACGGCCCTTCCTCAGCCGCTCCTTGCGCGTGCCCGACCGGATCGTCGCCCATCTCCTCGGCGACGACACACCGGACGCCGCGCTCTCCGGCCGCGTACGCCCGCTCGCGGCGCCCCACGGACCGTACGACGAGGAGTTCACCCGCAGGCTCGCCGACCGGCTGGCCGCGGGTCCGCTCACCGTCCATCTGCGCGAGCACCGGGAGGGCGACGGGCTCACCTGGGCCGCGGCGGCGCTGGCCGCGGCCGGTCTGGACGCCCTGCACTACACGCCCGCCGTCGCCGCCCCCGGCCCCGACACCGGCCCTGGCTCCGTCCCCGGCCCCGAGCCGTTCGCCGCGCTGCTGCGTGAGGCCCGGCTGCGGGGCCTGGCGCTCGTCGTGTCGCCGCTGCCGGCCGCTGCCGGGCCGCTGATCAGAGCCCTGGCCGTGGACGACGTACCGGTGCTGTTCACCGGCACCGGCCCGTACGACCCCCAGTGGTGCGACCGCGACCCGCTGGTCCTCGACGCGCCGCGGCTGCCGGCGGGCGCCGCCGACGTGTGGGCGGCGGCCCTCGGCGACGCGGCGACCGGTGCCGCCTTCGACCTGGCGGCCACCGTCGCCCCGTACCGCCTCGGCGCGGACCGTGTCACCCGGGCCGCGCGCGCCGCCCTGGACCTCGCCGCGTTCGACGGCACACCGCTGACCGGGACCCATGTCCGGCTGGCCGCCCGCCGGCAGTCCGCGTCCGGGCTGGAGCGGCACGCCCGCCGGATCCGGCCGGACGTCGGCTGGGAGGACCTCGTCCTGCCCGAGCGGCCACGCGCCCAACTCGGGGAACTCGCCCTGCGCGCCCGCCACCGCGACCGGGTCCTCGGAGACTGGCGGCTCAGCGCCGGCGGCGGCCGGGGGCGCGGTGTGCTGGGACTCTTCGCCGGCGAGTCCGGCACCGGCAAGACACTCTCCGCCGAAGTCGTCGCCGCCGAACTGGGCCTCGATCTCTACGTGGTGCAGCTGTCGTCCGTCGTCGACAAATACGTGGGCGAGACCGAGAAGAACCTGGAACGGATCTTCACGGAGGCCGACCGGACCGACGCCGTACTCCTCTTCGACGAGGCCGACTCCGTCTTCGGCAAACGCTCTGAGGTCAAGGACGCGCACGACCGCTACGCCAACATGGAGAGCGCCTACCTCCTCCAGCGGCTGGAGTCCTTCGACGGTATCGCCGTGCTCACCACCAACTTGCGGGCCAACATCGACGAGGCGTTCACCCGGCGCCTGGATCTGGTGATCGACTTCCCGTTCCCCGACGCGGAGCAGCGGCTGGCCCTGTGGCGGCACGCCCTCGGGCGCGTGCCCTGCGCGGACGGCACCGACGCGGGGGTGTGCGCCCGTGACTTCGAGCTGGCCGGGGGATCGATCCGCAGCGCCGTTGTCACCGCGGCGTACGCCGCCGCCGGCCGTGGCGAACCGGTCACCACGGCCGACCTGCTGGAGGGCGCCCGCCGCGAGTACCGCAAGGCGGGGCGGCTGGTACCGGGCGAGGGCGGCTGGTAGCGAACTCCTCCCCGACCTCAGCGCCGAATTTCGAGCCGCGCCCTCTCGTTCGGCGTCGCTCCACCCGATCGAGGGCGCCGAGCAGATCGCCCGCTTCTTCGCCGACCGGACCCTTCCGGGTCGGCTGGCGGTCGAGGAGTGCACGGTCAACGGTCAGCCCGGTCTGGCAGCACACCTGGACGGCGCCGTGCTGTCGGTGTACGCGTTCGACATCACGGACGGCAGGATCCGACGGATCTGGGCCGTGCTCAACCCCGAGAAGCTCCGGCCCTGGAAGAGGCGATGACCGTGGTGGTCACTTCACGCGCCACTTCTGGTTCGGGGTCCCCGCACACGTCCACAGCAGGAGCTTCGTCCAGTTGGCGGTGCCGTGGTTGTCGGCGTCCACGCACTTGTCCGCCTGCGGGTTCACGAGGTCGCCCTCGCCGCTGAGGACGAACTGCTGGGCCGGGTTGCCGCTGCACCGGGCCAGCTGGATGGCGGCGCCGTTGTCGCGGGAGCCGTTCGCGACGTCCATGCACAGGCCGAGCGAGCGGACCGTGCCGTCGCCCCGGAACTCCCACTTCTGGTTGGCGCTGCCCCTGCAGTCCCAGAGGTGGAGCTGGGTGCCGTCGCGGCCGATGCCGTCCTGCGCGTTCGGCACGTCGATACAGCGCTTCGAGCCCTTTCCGATGATCATGGAACCGACGGCGGCCGGCTTGTCGGGCGGCGGGGGCGCGCCGCCCGAACCGCCACCGGTCCCGCCACCGGATGCCGCACCGTCCGAGTCCGGTTCGCCACCGCCCGTGTCCTGGCTGGGCTGCGGCGGGGGATCTTCCTTCGGGGGCTCGGGCGGGGCGGGGTCCTTGGGTGCCGGGGAGTTGGCGGGCGGGGCCGAGGGGGTGGGAGTGGGGAGGGCGGAGGCGCCTGCCTCGACCGGCTTTTCCAGCGCGGCGCTGCGGACTTGTGGCTTGTAGGCGATCCAGAGCATGACGAAGGTGATGGCGAGCGCGACGCTGACGCCGAGGAAGGTGGCGAGCCAGCCGGGGAGGAATCCGCGCTGGATGTAGGTGCCTTCGACGTCGAGGGGTGTGACTCCGGAGCGCTGCACGGCCAGGGTGTAGGGGCGCTGTTCTTTGGAGCCGAACCAGATGATGTCGCGGGGTTTGAGGGTGGTGTTGACGAAGGCGGCGCGGCCGGGCTCGATCTGGACGCTGGAGGGGTGAATCTCGTAGGAGAGGTGGTCGCCGTTGTCGCTGCCGCTGACCGATGCCGTGAGTTTGGTGTTGCCGAGGTTGTCGATGGCCAGCTTGGGCCGTCCGCGCAGCCGTCCCTTGACGGTGGGCGGGACGAGTTCGGCGCGTACCTCGGTGAAGGGGGTGACGGTCAGGTGGCCCTCGGGGACGGTCGTGGCCTCGGGGTGCTCGGTGGGTGTGATGCGTACGGCGTACGGGTGTGGTCCGGCCGCGGCGTCGGGGGTGCGGGGCGGCGCGATCGTCAGTTCCACCGTGCCCGTGGTGCCGGGATAGAGGCGGAGGGTCTGCGGCTCCACCGTCGTCCAGGGGGCGACGTCGCCGACCGCCTCGAAGCGGTACTCGTCGACGACGTCCCCGGTGTTGCGTAACCGCAGTCGTACGGTCGTCGTACCGCCGGGATCCACCGTGGCCGACGCGGGTTCCAGAGAAGTCCAAAGGCTCACGTTCGGACGCTAGCCGCGGGGCCGGGGCCGGGGCAGGAGCCGCAGGGGTACGGTCGCTGCCCGCAGGGGCAGCGCGCCCTGCCCCGTACGCGCGGCCGCGGCCCCGCCTTCGCCGCCGCGGCCCCGTCCGACTCCGCGGGAACGGCTATGCGGGCGGCGCGGCGAGCAGCTTGTTGAAGTACATCCTGCCGACCCGCGCCTTGATCTTGTCGCGCATCGGCGCCTTCGCCATGCCCTTGCCCTCGATCGCGTCGTACTTGTCGTCCTTGAGCTCCTCGATGATCGCGTTCAGCAACCGCTGCTGCGAACCGTCGGGGTCGACGCCCTGCTGCGCGAGATAGTCGTTGAGCGCCTTCCAGGGATTGCCCAGATTGATCCCCTGCGCCGTGGCCGCCGCCCTGATCGAGGAGGGCGTGGTGTTGTCGTCGGAGGTGTAGAAGCTGCGCATCTCGCCCGTGAGGCGGTTCTCGTTCACCAGCACGTTGTGGTACTCGACCAGCGCCCGCCGGCCGCCGGACATGTCGACGTTGAACCCGGCCTCGTGCTGCTGGAGATGGCCCATCTCGTGCTGGATGGTCTGCGACACGGTGAAGCCGGGGGACGGATTGCTGTTCGTCACGATGATGCCGTGCTGGGCGAAGTATCCGCCGCCGCCGGCGTTCCTGACCGCGTCTGCGGCGGGCTGCGCCGGATCACCGCCGTTCATGGCGTGGATGCTCAACTGAGCGTCCTGGGCGCTGAGTCCGACGCAGTGCCCCGCCGGGTAGTCGGCGAACCGGGTGTCCGCCGGAATGCCCTCCGGAACCTCCACGATCTTCACGGTGCCGGTGATGCCGAGCGTCGCCCGGGCGCTGTCGATCACCTCCGAGTCCAGGACGCGCTGCACGGGAGCGGCCCCGCCGGCCTCCGCCGCCCTGCCGCCGCCCCCGGCGGTGGTACGGGCGCGCTGCACCGGCGGAGCACCGCTCATCACCCGCCGGGCCGTGTCCTCCGCCTGCCGCTCCGCCCAGTCGGACGGGTCCGAGATCTTCAGCCCCGAACCGTTGTCGGTGCCGGGGACGGCGCCTTGGCTCTGCTGGCGGTAATGGTCCAGCTCGTGGGCGAGGGTGTGCTTGTCCTGACCGTCCCAGACCACGTGCGAGCCGGAGGTGTACGCCTTGGCGCCGATCTCCGTCGCGGACCGCTGGGCGACCGCGTCGGTGTGGACACGTACGCCGCTGAAGTCGTCGCCGCCGAACCGGGCCTCCATCTCGCTCCTCAGCGGCGCGTCCAGCGGCCGGCCCGGGGAACGCAGCACCTCGTGCACCGCGGAGCGCTGGACCGTCGAGTCCTGGGCCGCGGGCCCGTGTCCGCAGTTCGCGCCGTGCTCGTGGCGCTCCTCGGCAACGGCCTGGGCCACGGCGGCGTTGCCCGCCGCGCGCTGGAGCGCCAGGAGCTGGAGCGCGGGTGTGGTCAACGGCGCCTTCGGGCGGGCTCTGTCCCGGTCACCGGCCCGGTCGGCCCGCTGTTCGTGTGCGCGCACGATGCTCTCCTCGCTGGTTGGCATCCCAGCGTTACCCGTTCGCGGCGGCCCCCGGGAGAGCCTTGAGGGCAGTCCCAAGGGCAGCCTCGGGGGTGGGTGCGGCCCAGCGGGCGCTCCCGGGGCGCGGTGAACTGCCCCTGCGGGCAACGGCGGTGCCCCCGAGCAGGTACCGCAGGACGTTTCGGGTGACACGCCGCGCGCGTGAGGGTGGAAGCCGTCCTGTCGCGTACCCCGAGGAGAGCAGAGCATGCCGTCCTACCTGTCGCCCGGCGTATACGTCGAGGAGGTGGCCAGTGGCTCGCGTCCCATCGAAGGGGTGGGAACCTCGGTGGCGGCCTTCGTGGGGCTAGCGCCCACCGGTCCGCTGAACGAACCGACGCTGGTGACCAACTGGACGCAGTACGTCGCGGCCTTCGGTGACTTCACCGACGGGTACTACCTTGCGCACAGCGTCTACGGCTTCTTCAACAACGGCGGCACGGCCGCCTACGTCGTACGTGTCGGCGGCGCCCCCGAGGGAGCGTCCGACACCGCCCCGGCCGCCGCGAACGCCGCCCCGGTGTCCGGCTCCGCGGCCCCGGCCGCCCTGCCGCCGGGGGAGCCCCGGCAGCTCGGCACCTTCACCGTCAGCGCCGTCGCCCCCGGCTCGCTGAGCGTCGAGGTCGCCGACCCGGAGGGCGACGGACCGGCCGAACGGTTCAAGCTGATCGTGAAGGACGGCGACACCGTCGCCGAGACGTTCGACGTGACCGCGAAGAAGAGCGGGCGCAACTACGTGGTCACGCAGGTCAAGGAGCGCTCCCGGCTCATCGCCGTCCAGGAGGCGGCGCCGGCCGCGCAGCTGGCCCGGCCCGACAACCAGACCGTGGCGCTGGTGGCCCCCGCCCCCGCCCCGGCTGCCCCCGCCAGCCCTGCCGTCCCCTCCGGCACGGCGGCCGCGCACCCCGGCCCCGCCGAGTACCTCGGCGACTCGGCCGACCGCACCGGCTTCGGCGGCCTGGAGGCGGTCGACGAGGTGTCGATGGTCGCCGTGCCCGACCTGATGGCCGCCTACCAGCGTGGCGCGATCGACCTGGAGGCCGTGAAGGCGGTCCAGCTCGGACTGATCGCCCACTGTGAACTGATGGGGGACCGGGTCGCCGTCATCGACCCGCCGCCCGGCCTGAACGCCCGCCAGATCCGGGTCTGGCGCCAGGAGACCGCCGGATACGACTCCAAGTACGCCGCCCTCTACTACCCCTGGATCAAGGCCTTCGACCCGGCCACCGGCCAGACCCGTACGATCCCGCCGAGCGGCCACATCGCCGGCATCTGGGCCCGCAACGACTTCGAGCGGGGCGTGCACAAGGCGCCCGCGAACGAGGTCGTCCGCGGCGCGGTGGACCTGGAGATCCAGATCACCCGCGGCGAGCAGGACCTGCTCAACCCCATCGGGGTCAACTGCATCCGGGCCTTCCCGGGCCGCGGCATCCGCGTCTGGGGTGCGCGCACCCTCTCCTCCGACCCGGCCTGGCGCTACCTGAACGTGCGGCGGTACTTCAACTACCTGGAGGAGTCGATCCTGATCGGCACCCAGTGGGTGGTGTTCGAGCCGAACGACCACGCGCTGTGGGCCCGGATCCGCCGCAACGTCTCGGCCTTCCTGGTCAACGAGTGGCGCAACGGCGCCCTCTTCGGCGCCCGGCCGGAAGAGGCGTACTACGTCAAGTGTGACGAGGAGACCAACCCCCAGGAGTCGGTCGACCTCGGCCGGGTCATCTGCGAGATCGGCATCGCACCGGTCAAGCCCGCCGAGTTCGTGATCTTCCGGCTGGCCCAGTTCTCCAGCGGCAACGGCGAACTGGAGGAGTAGTCCTCCCGCCCCCGCCCCCGCCCGTCGTCCCCGATTCGCCGTACGAGCCAAGCCACAAGCCCCTAGAAGGACAGAGAACAGATGAGTCTCCAGCCGGGTGACGCCCTCACCTCACATAATTTCGGCCTTCAGATCGACGGCGTGATGGTCGAGTACCTCGCCGAGGTCAGCGGCCTCAGTCTCGAACAGGACGTCATCGAGTACCAGCAGGTCTCCGCGCAGGGCAAGCCCGTGACGAAGAAGCTGCCCGGTGTGAAGAAGGCCGGCACGTGCACCGTCGTACGCGGTATGACGCAGTCGGCGGCCTTCAACCAGTGGATCACCGAGTCGGTGAACGGCGCGATGTCCACCGCGCGGAAGAACGCCACCATCATGGTGATGGACTATCAGAACAATCCGGTCAAGCGGTACAACATGCGCAACGCCTGGTGCAGCAAGATCGACACCAGCACGGTGAAGGCCGGCGAGGCGTCCGCGCTCACCGAGACCGTGACCATCACGTTCGAAGAACTGGTCATCGAGTAATGCGGCGTACTGCTCCCCGGGCGGGTGCGGGCGTCGGGGCCGGCGCGGGCGTCGGCGCGGGTCCTGGCGCGGGTCCGGCTGCGGCGCTCGCGGACGGCCCACCCGTACCCGCGGAGACCGGGACGGAGCCGGAGCGGCAGACCGCCGCGCCGGCTCCCGCCCCGGCGGCCGAACGGCTGCTGACGGAGTTCGCCTTCGAGCTGCCACGCGGCTACGTCGACGACTCCGGCACCGTGCACCGCCACGGAGTCATGCGGCTCGCCACCGCCCGGGACGAGCTGGTGCCGCTGCGCGACATGCGCGTGCAGGAGAACCCGGCCTACCTGTCGGTGGTCCTGCTCGGCCGGGTGATCACCCGGCTCGGCACGCTGCCGCTGGTGCACGACGGGGTGGTGGAGAACATGTTCGCCTCCGACCTGGCCTTCCTGCAGGACTTCTACCGCCAGATCAACGCCGAGGGCCACACCAGGGCGGGCGTCACCTGCCCCCACTGCGAGCAGCCGTTCGAGGTCGAACTCGGCGGGAGCCGCCTGGGGGAATCGTGACGTACGCGACCGACCGTCTCCACGAGGAGATCGCGTACATCGCCTACCACTTCCACTGGAGCCTGGAGGAGATCCTGAACCTCGAACACCGCGACCGCCGCCGGTACACCGACCAGATCGCGGGACTCGTCATGCGCGCCTCGGCGAAGGGGTAGGGCGTGGGACTCCTCAGCAGGTTCAGGGACGGTGGCCGACGGCGACGGGCGGCGGCGGAGGACGCGACGACGCCGTCCGGTGTGGCTACGGGTGCTGGTGTGGATGTGGCTGCCGGCACCGGCACCGGACCGGGTGTGGCCAGGTCCGCCGGGTGGTCCGCACTGCCGCCGATCCAGCGCGTGACCGCCGCGTCGGCGGGCCCGGTCGCCGACACCGGCTTCGGCGCCCGGCTCACGACCTGGCAGAGCCCGGCCTTCGCCGCCCCGCTGTCGCACGCCGTGCTCGACGGGGCACCGGGCGGGCTGGTCCACGGTGTACTGACCGCAGCCTCCTCGCCCGCCTCCGGTATCGAACTGCCCTCGCTCTCCCTGCCGGTGGCAGCGGCGGAGGAGGACAACCCGATACCCGTACGGCCCTGGACCCCGCCGGCCGTCACGGTCACCCCGCTGTCCCGCCCGGCCACGCCCTCGGCCGCCTCCGCCGTACAGCGCCGCACGCTGGCGACTGTGGCGGGCGGGGTGCCCTCCGGGGAGAAGGCGGGTGCCCCGGCCCGGGAGGAGGGGACGCCCGCGTCGGCGCGTCGACTGCCTGGCAGTGGCTCCGAGGCCGGTACCGCGTCTGAGGCGGTACGTCGACGGCCCCCGACCGCCGCGCCGGCGGACACGACGCCGCTCGAACACACCTCGGCCGAACCGATACCGGCTGTCCAGCGCGCCCCCGGGGGCTCGGTCCCCGAACCCTCCCAGTCACGGCCAGTCCCCCCTCCGGTACGGGCCCTTGCCCCGGCCCGCGCGCTCACCGCCGCGCTGCCGCAGGCGTCCCAGGCCTCCGTGCACTCCCGGCAGTCGCCCCCGACGGCCGTACCACTGCGCCGAGTTCGCTCGGCTTCCGCAGCAGCCTCGACGGCGCCCGAGCCGTCTCGCCCGGCACCGGGCGTACCGTCCGTGCGGCGCGAACCGGCTGCGTCGGGCCGGGCGGCGGAGCCGCCTGGGCCGGGGGCCGCAGCACCCTCTGCGCAGCGCCGCCCGGCTGCGTCGGGCCCGTTCGCCGAGCCGTCTCGTCCGGGGCACCCCCGGCCTGCAACGATCGCGACCGGCTCGGCCCTCCCCGAGCTGCCGCGGCCGGGCGTCGGCGTACCGTCCGTGCAGCGCCGACCGGCCGGGCTGGTGGGCCCGGGGGCCCAGTCGCCGTCCTCCGCGCTGAGCCGAGCGACTGCTTCGGGAGCGCCGGTGGGTCTCGCGCCCGAGCCGTCTCGCCAGGGGGAGCGGCCCGCAACGCTCGTGACTGGCCCAACCGTTCCCGAGTCGCCTCGGCCCGGAGCCGCAGCACCAGCTGCGTCGGGCCCGGCGCCTGAGCCGTCTCGGCCGGGGGCCGCAGTACCGTCTGTGCAGCGTCGGCCGGCAGTGTCTGGCCCGGCGGCCGAGGCGCCTCGCCAGGGGGAGCGGCCTGCATCGTTCGGGACTGGCTCGGCCGTTCTCGAGTCGCCTCGGCCGGGGGGCGCAGTTCGGTCTGTGCAGCGTCGGCCGGCTGTGTCTGGCCCGGCGGCCGAGCCGTCTCGGTCGGGGGAGCACCGGCCGTTCGCGACCGGCTTGGCGGCGGCCGTACCGTCGGCGGAGCACCGGCTGGCTGGGTCGGCGTCGTCGGCGCCTCCGCCCGGTGCGGCCGTACCGTCCGGTGAGCGTCGACCGGGCACGTCGGGATTGCCGGTGGTTTCCGATCCACGCCGGTCGGAGGCGGCCGCACCTGCCGTGCAGGGCAGGCCGGTCGGGTCGGCCTCGGCGCCGAGTGCGATGTCTCCGTCGCTTGGGCCGGGTGCGGCCGTACCGTCTGTGCAGCAACGGCCCGGCGGGTCGGGCGCGGCGGTAAGCCCGGCGCCTGAGTCGTCTCGGTCAGGGGCCGCAGTACCGTCTGTGCAGCAAAGGCCCGGCGGGTCCGGCCCGGCCGTGGGTTTCGTGTCCGCGCCGCCTCGCCCGGGGCAGCACGCAACCTCCGTCCAGCGCCGCCCCGCCGTGGCGTCCGCCGACCCCTCGGCAGGGGTGCCTCGGCCGGAAACCACCTCTCCCGCCCCGCAGTTCGACGCCGTACCTGTCGTGTCTCCGACGGGACACGTGTCCCCGACCGCAGGCGCCGACGTCGTACAGCGGCTCACCGCCCCGACCTCGCGGCCGCGGCCTGGTCTCGGCGCCCCTGTGGCGCGGCGGCCCGTCGGCGATGAGCCGTCGCCGACCGCCCGGAGCGTTCCCGTGGCAGCCGGGCCCGTTCATACCCCCGCCCCCCGCCGCGACGGCAGCACCCACCCGGCCGCGCCCGGGCGTCATGCGTCGAACGTGCCCGGCCGCGGCGACGGGCCCGCCCCGGTGGTGCAGCGCGCCGACGTCAGTCCCAACGCGGCGCCCGTCCCCGACGCCGCCCCGATCCCGCCGGTCCGCCCTGCACCGCCCGTACCGACGCCCGTGGTCCAGCGTGCTGCCGCCGCCCCCATGTCTCCGCCGAGGCCGGGGCTCGCGCCCCCGCTGCCGACCGTCCCGGTTGCCGAGCGGGGGAGCGTCGCGGAGGCGGCTTCGGTGCAGCGTGCCGCGCCTGCCGCGCCTGCCCAGGCGCGCCCTGGCGCCACCCCCACGTCCCCGCCGACGGCGTCCGGCGGGCCCTTGCCCGTACACGCCGCAGCGCCGAGGTCTGGGCCGGAGGCTCTGCCGGCCGTACGACTGACGTCCCCGCTCCCGTCCGGTCATCCGGCGCCGCCCGTCTCGGCCGAGAACAAGGGTCTCCCGGAGGCGGCTCCGATGCAGCGCGCAATGGCCGCGCCGCCCGCCACTGGCACCCCCCTGCCGACCGTGGGGCTCGCGCCCCCCACCCCGCTCAGGCCCGGGCCGGAGGCTCGGCCCGCTGTGCGTCTGACGTCCCCGCTCCCGTCCGGTCATCCGGTGCAGCGCGCAACGCAGGCCGCGCCCGCGCCCGTACAAGCTTCAGGGGCCACCC
>NZ_BMQQ01000023.1:0-18031 GCF_014648195.1 Streptomyces purpureus | reverse complement strand
CTGGCCCGGTGGTGCGCCTGACGCCACCGGCGCCGGGCGCCGTGCCGACGCAGCAGCCTGCCGCCTCAGCCGCCCCCGTACCCACCCCCCTGCCCGTCCTCTCGCCGACCGCCGCCGCATCCCCGACCGTCCAGCGCACCCCCCAGCGCACCCCCCACCCCCCAGCACCTCTCCCCATCTCGCCGACCGCCGCCGCACCCCCCACCGTCCAGCGCACCCCCCAGCAGGAGCCCCCGCCGCCGTACTCCCCACACCCGCCCGTTACCGCCCCCAACGAACCCCCGCCCGCCTACACCCCCGTCGACTTCGACGCCCGCGCCCTCACCGGCGCTCAGGTCGACGAGCTGACCCACCGGCTCATCGGGCCGCTGACCCGGCTGCTTCGGACCGAGCTGCGGCTCGACCGGGAGCGGATCGGCAGGCTCCGCGACTCCCGCCACTGAGGCGCCCACCACCCACCCGACCCCAACCCCCCTCCCCAGAAAGGCGCACCCGATGCCCAGCGATCTCGACCCGGGATCCACCATCTTCTTCACCCTCACCATCGACGGCGAAAGCCTCGGATTCTTCAACGGGTGCGAGGGGCTCGCCTCCTCCGTGGAGGTCGAGCAGCACCAAGAGGGCGGAAACAACGGGTTCGTCTGGCAGCTTCCGTCCCGGGTGACCTTCTCCACCATCCGGCTGACCCGGCCCCTCACCCCCGACACCGCCAAGGTCGCCGCCTGGATCTCCTCCGTCACCACCGGGGTCACCCGGCCGACCGCCCAGATCGCCGCCCTGCGCGCGGACGGGTCCGAGGTCGCCCGCTGGGGGCTCATCGACGTGCTGCCCGTCAACTGGCAGGGGCCGTCACTGGATCCGGCCAACCCCGGGGTCGCCACCGAGGTCCTGGAGATCACGCACCACGGGTTCACGGACTGAGGGGCCGCGGCACATGGCAGGCAGGGCAGGCAAGGGCGGCAAGGGTGGCGCGGGCAAGAGTCTCGTACGGGCCACGCTGGCCATCCACGAGCCGCCGATCGGGCACAGCACCACACCCGGCGGGCTCATCAAGAACTTCAGTTTCGACTTCAACCCCTCTCAGCTCGCGCTGAGCCGTCGCGCACGGTGGAAGACCACCCCCACCGCCGCCGTGCGCGACGGCTCCCTGCCCGAGTTCATGGGGCCGGAGCCGCGTGAGATGACCGTGGAGATCTTCCTCGACTCCTCGGACGATCCCAGCGGAAACTCGGTCCTGAAGAAGGTGGAGGCCCTCTTCTCCTGCTGCGAGGTGACCGCGAAGAGCATCGCCGCGAAGCAGCCGTCCACGCCCTGGGTGGTCTTCCAGTGGGGGGCGTTCTCCACCGCCCGCTTCACCGCGTACGTCTCCTCCGTGGACGCCACCTACTCCCTCTTCGGGACGACCGGCGTGCCGATCCGGGCCACCTGTCAGGTGAACCTGAACGAGATCCCCAGCAAGACCCCGGGGCAGAACCCGACGTCGGGCGCGCTCACCGCGCAGCGCGTGCACCGCGTCGTCGCGGGCGACTCGCTTCAGTCGCTGGCCTGGCGGGAGTACGGCGACGCGACCGCCTGGCGGGCGATCGCCGAGGCCAACGGCATCGACGACCCGTCGCGGCTGCGGACCGGCGCGGAGCTGGTGCTCCCCGCGGCCGAAGAGGTCGGAGGCTTCTGATGGTTCAGGCTTCGTTCTCCAACGTCGTCCACCTCACCCTGGACGGTGCCAAACTCCCCGACGAGTTCGCCGACGACCTCGTCGGCGCATGGGTCGACCTCGGGGCCGGGGTGCCCGGCGCCTTCCGGCTCACCTTCCGGGATCCGCACGGCCTGCTCCTGGGCAAGCTGAAAATCCAGTTCGGCACGAAGGTGGTCCTGGCCTCCGTCTCCGCCGGGCAGGGCGCCGGTTCCCCGCTGCTCACCGGCGAGGTCACCGGCATGGAGACCGACTACGACGGCACCGGCACCTTCACCGTCGTCCGCGGCTACGACCCCGGGCACCGGCTGATGCGGCAGCGCCGGGTCGCCGCGTACCGCAACCAGACCGCGGCCGACATCGCCCGCAAGCTGGCCGGCATGAGCGGCATTCCGGTCGGCAAGGTGCAGGCCACCAAGACCGTCTACGACTTCGTCAGCCAGGCCAATGTGACGGACTGGGACTTCCTCGCCCGGCTCGCCGACGAGAACGAGATGGTGATGTCGCTCGACGGCAAGGGCATGTTCCAGTTCGTCACGCCCGACCCGGCGTCCGGCGCGCCCCCGGCCAGCACCGACGGCGCGAAGAGCCCGTTCGTGTTGCACGCGGGGCAGGACGTGCTGCGCTGCCGGGCCGCGGTCACCGCCGCCGACCAGGTCGGAAAGGTCGAATCCCGCGGCTGGGACGTCACGACCAAGCGGAAGCTCACGGCGCTCGCGCCCGCCTCGGCCAACGCGGCCGTCGCCATCGGTACCACCCCCAAGAAGGCGGGGGCACGCTTCAAGGCCGCCAAACTGGTCGAGACAGACACCCCTTACGACCGCCAGTCCGAGGTCCGCTTCGCCGCCCAGGCCCTCGCCGACGACATCACCTCCTCCTTCGCGGAACTGGAGGTCACGGTCCGCGGCAACCCCAAGCTGCGCCCCGGTGTGCCGGTCACGCTCAGGGATGTGGGCGCCCCGTTCGAGGGCAAGTACACCGTCACCTCGGCGCGGCACGTCTTCGGCGACGACAGCGAGTACGTGACCTGGGTGACCGTCAGCGGCCGGCAGTGGCGCTCGCTGTTCGGGCTCACCTCCGGCGGGGGTACGGCCACCGCGCCCCGGCTGCCGAGCGTGGCGAACGCCCTGGTCACCGACGTACAGGACCCGCTCAAGCAGGGGCGGGTGAAGCTTCAGTTCCCGTGGCTGGACGACACGTACGTCAGCGACTGGACGCGCACCGTCCAGCTGGGCGGAAAGGGCGGCGGCGGGCTCTTCCCGCTGGACGTCGGCGACGAGGTGCTCGTCGCCTTCGACCGCGGCGCCCTCGACCATCCGTTCGTCATCGGCGGCCTCTACAACGGCCGGGACCAGCCCACCGTCGTCAAGGACGTGCCGCTGCACGACGGGCTGAAGAAGCAGGCGATCCGGCACACCCTGTCCGACCGGCAGGGCAACCGTGTCGACCTGCTGAGCCAGCAGACCGGGGCCCGCAAGCAAGGCGTACGGATCGCCACCGGCAACGACCGGCTCACCATCAACCTCGACCGCACCAAGACCGAGATCACCGTGGACAGCAAGGGGTCCGTCAGCATCACCGGCTCCCGCTCGGTGTCGATCGAGGCCGGTACCGACCTCACCCTGAGCGCGCGGCGGGCCCTGACCATCAAGAGCGGCGGGCCCCTCAGCATCGAGGGACGTGGCCTGGTCAACCTCAAGTCGCTCGGCGGCGCGGTCAACGTGGACGCGATGGGTGCGCTCAGCCTCAAGGCGCTCGGCGCCGCGACGGTCAGCGCGGGCGGGACCGTCCAGGTCAACTCGGTCGCCAACGTCGGCATCCGGGCCGCGACCCTCCTGCTGCAGGGCGTGGTGCTGGTCAACAACAAGCCGTACCCGCTGCCGTGACGGCCGGAAGGACACCCGGGAGAACACCGGGAAAGACACCCGGAAGGAGAGTGGTCCGCTGATGGCCGAGCAGTTCGTCGGATCCGGCTGGGCGTTCCCGCTGCGGATCGGTCCCACCGGAGCGATCGCCCTGGTCAGCGGGGAGCGGGAGATCGAGGAGGCGATCCGGCTCGTGCTGGCCACCGCGCCGGGTGAGCGGCCCATGCGCCCCGAATTCGGCTGCGCCATCCACGACCTGGTCTTCGCCCCGGTCAACGAAGCCACCGCGGGCCGTATCCAGCACGAGGTGTACGTGAGCCTCGACCGCTGGGAGCCGCGGATCGAGGTGAACGACGTGGAGGTGACCGCCGGCGTCGAGCAGGGCGTCCTCTACATCGACGTGCGCTACTCGATCCGCGGCACCAACAACCCCCGCAGCCTCGTCTTCCCCTTCTACGTCATCCCCTCACACGGTGAGTCCGGCCCGGGCGACCCGGGCAACCTTCCGGAAAGCGACCTCTGATGGCCCTGCCCTCCCCGAACCTGGACGACCGCCGGTTCCAGCAGTTCGTCGACGACGCCAAGCGCTACATCCAGCAGCGCGCCCCCGAGTGGACCGACCACAACGTGTCCGACCCCGGCGTCACCCTCGTGGAAACCGTCGCCCACATGGCGGACCAGATCGTCTACCGGCTCAACCGCGTGCCGGAGAAGAACCATCTGGCCTTCCTCGACCTCGTCGGCATCTCGCTCTTCCCGCCCTCGGCGGCCCGCGCCGACGTCACGTTCTGGCTCTCCGCCCCCCAGGAGGAGCCGGTGGTCCTGCCGGCCGGCACCGAGGTCGCCACGCTGCGCACCGAGAGCGAGGAGGCCGTCGTCTTCGCCACCGAGCGGCAACTCGACGTCGTCTCGTCGGAGTTGACGCATGTCGTGGTGCAGAACAGCGGTGCCGCAGTCGAGGACCGGACGGCCGACCTCGCCGAGGGCAAGGACGTGCGGTGCTTCGCCGAGGCCCCGCGGGCCGGTGACTGCCTGCTGTTCGGGCTCAGCGCCGCGGTGCCGCACTGCGCGGTGGCGCTGGAACTCGACAGCCGGGTGGACGGCGTCGGCGTCGACCCGCGGCAGCCGCCGCTGGTGTGGGAGGCGTGGACCGAGGACGGCTGGGCGGAGTGCGAGGTCGACCGGGACGGCACCGGCGGCCTCAACCGGCCGGGCGAGGTCGTGCTCCACGTCCCGGGCGGTCACGCCGTCTCCCGTACCGGAGGCCGGCAGGCCGGCTGGCTGCGCTGCCGGGTCACCGAACCGCTGTCCGGCCAGCCCTTCTACACCACGTCACCGACCGTACGGTCAGCCGAGGCCTTCACCATCGGTGGCACCACGCGCGCCGTACACGCCGAGACGGTCCACGACGAGGCCCTCGGCGAGTCCACGGGCCTGCCGGGCCAGCGGCTGCGGCTGGCCCACGCGCCCGTCGTCGCTGACGACCCGCCGCTTCACCTGCAGACCGCCGAGCACGACGGCTGGGTCGACTGGACGGTCGTCCCGCATTTCGCGGCCTCCGGCCCGCACGACCGCCACATCACCCTGGACGCCGCCACCGGCGAGATCGTCTTCGGCCCCGCCGTACGGGAACCCGACGGCACGCTGCGGCAGTTCGGGGCGGCGCCGCCCAAGGGCGCCGTCGTCCGGGCGCGCCGCTACCGAACCGGCGGCGGCCGGGCCGGGAACGTCGCACGCGGCGCCGTGCAGGTGCTGCGCAGCTCCGTCCCGTACGTGGCCGAGGTCGTCAACCGTGAGGCGGCGCGCGGCGGGGTCGACGGCGAGACGGTCGAGGAGGCCAAGGTCCGTGCCCCCATCACCCTGCGGGCGCAGGAACGGGCCGTGACGCTGCGCGACTACGAGGAGCTGGCCCGCCGGGCCGCTCCGGAGACGGCCCGGATCACCTGCTTGGAGGGTGAGGAGGGCGAGCACGGCGCCTATGCCGTACGGGTCCTGGTGGTGCCGCAGGCGGTGCCGGACCCCGGCGGGCGACTGCGCTTCGAGCAACTCGTGCCCGGCAAAGGGCTGTTGAGCCGGATCACCCGGCATCTCGACGAACGACGCCTCATCGGGACCCGGCTGGCGGTCGGTCCGCCCTTCTACCAGGGCGTCACCGTCGTCGCCACCGTGCACGCCTTCCGCGGCGTCGACACCGATCGCGTACGCCGCCAGGCCCACGACGCGCTCTACCGCCACCTCGACCCGCTCACCGGCGGCGCCGACGGCAAGGGGTGGCCCTTCGGCCGCCCGGTCCAGTCCGGCGAGGTCTTCGCCGTGCTCCAGCGCGTCCCCGGGGTCGAACTCGTCGACGAGGTCCGCCTCCACCCCGCCGACCCGCTGACCGGCAAGCGCGGCGAGGCGACGGACCGTATCGACCTCCAAGCACCGTCGCTGGTCTTCTCCTTCGACCACCGGGTCCGTGTGATCGGGGACGGCGCGTGAGAGGCTCGATCGACGGAATGGGGTCCTCCGCGCCGATCGGCGCGATGCTGCCGGCCGTCTTCGCCGACGACGACCTCGCGCAGCGCTTCGTCGCCGGGCTCGACGAGGTCGTCGCGCCGATCCTCGGCGTCCTCGACTGCCTGGACGCCTACTTCACCCCAGCTCTGGCTCCGGTCGACTTCACCCAGTGGCTCGGCGGCTGGGTCGGCGCCGAGACGGACGGTACGGAGCCGGAGGCGCGGCTGCGCGCGGCCGTCGCCGCCGCCGCGTACCTGCACCGGGTCCGGGGCACCCGCCGCGGCCTGTCCGAGGCGATCCGGCTGGCCTTCGGGGTGGAACCGGAGATCAGCGAGAGCGGCGCCGCCGACTGGCACTCCCGCCCCCTCGGCCCTGTCCCCGGCGAGCGCCGCCCGCGGCTCCACGTCACCCTGCGGCTGCCCGATCCGACCCCGGCGGACGAGCACCGGCTCGACAGCCTCGTGGCGGCCGCCCGCCCCGCCCACATGCCCTACACGGTCCAGGTGACCGTCTTGGAAAGGAACCCCGAGAGATGACCAGGCGAACCCCCGGGGCCGCGAACTGCAGCGAGTGCGGGACCCGGGCGGAACCCGGCCAGTCCTTCTGCGACTCCTGCGGCGCGGTGCTGGGCTGGACGTCCGAAGCGACGCCGGAACGGCCCGCCCCGTCGGCCCCGGAGTCCGGACGTCCCACAGCCCCGGCACCGGCCGCCGGTGGGGCCCGGCCGGGACGTGACGCCGCCGTGCCGCCGAGCACGGCCACCGGCACCAGCACCGCCCCGGCCCCCGCCACCTCCGCCCCGGCCCCGGAACGGCCGGGGACACCGCAAGCGTCCACCGCCTCCGGGGCGCCCGCGCCCGCGGAGCCGTCGCCCGGCGAGCAGCCCGCCCCCGTACCGGCCCATGCGGACGACACCGCCCCCACCCGGCCCGTGCCCCAGGCCGCGCCTGACGACACCGTCGCCCGGGCCAGGTCACTGCTCGTACCGGTCTCCGAGCCCGAACCCCGGCCCGCCGAACGGCCGTCCGTGGAGCCCGTACTGCCGGGCCGCCCGGTCGCGAGCCGCCCGCGCGTACGGGCCCCGGGCCAGGAGGCGGGCACCGAGGGCGGCGTGCCCTGCCCGTGGTGCGCCACGCCCAACCGGCCCGACCGGCACTTCTGCGGACGCTGCGCCATGCCGATGTCCCGGGCCCCCGAGGCGCTGGGACGGCCCCACCGGCCGTGGTGGCGGCGACTGTTCGGGCCCGGCACGGGAGAGACACCCTGGGCCGGCGACCGGCCGAGGCTGCGGCGCGGCTTCGGCCGGGTGGCGAACGTGGTGGTGGGCGTGCTGGTGCTGGCCCTGCTGATCACCGCCGGACTGAACACGGAACGGGCCGTGAACGCGGTCCGGGACCACTTCGCCAAGCGGGCCCCGGTCGGACCCGACAGCATCAAGGCCTCGCGGTCCTTCCCCGGCCAGGCGCCGCAACTCGCCTTCGACAAGCTGAACAACACCTGGTGGGGGCCGGGGGTGGCCCAGTCCGGAGACGGCGAATGGATCGAAGCCCGCTTCGACCGCCCCACCCGCCTCCTGGACCTCGTGATCACCCCCGGCGTCTCCACGCGCCCCGACCAGCTCTCCCGCTCGGCCCTGCCGCACCGCGTGGAGGCCGTGGTCACGACCGCCGAAGGCAAGACCGTCACCCATGTCCTCACCCTCGACCAGGGCGCCGGCGGCCAGCGCCGCGCGTTCCGGGTGGGCGAGGTCACCGCCGTACGGTTCGTCCTGCGCTCGGCCTACGGAGCCGCCGCCGACAAGCAGGTCGCCATCGCCGAGGTCGAGTTCTTCGGCCCGTCGAACAACCGGTCGTAGGCATGGACGGCATGGACCTCAGCCGTCCGTGTGCTCCGTCCCGGACGGCACCGCGCCGCTCACGGCCGGATCACGACCGGCGATAATCACTGGCCAGAGCGAAACCTTCAGGTGCCGTGCCCGGGCGCCGGGCGGCAGGAGATGGAGAACCGGTGGACGTCCAGAACTTCGAGCGGATCAACGCGTTCGTCGAGGACCGGCTGCGGCCGCTGTTCGACGCCGAGACCGGCAGCGAGCACGGCTTCGGCATGGACGACACCTCGCGTGCCCTGCGCGCCCTGCTCAACACCGTCAAGGCCGCCGCGGCCGTCCGGGGGCTCGCCGAGCAGCGTGAGGCGGCCGAGCCGGCGCTGCGTGAGGCCATCGACCACGCGCTGGCGCACAACTGGGACGTCCTGCGGGGTGTCGCCCGGAACTGGGAGGACCACCCCGACTTCCGCCGGGAGTTCAAGCTCCACGCGTGGGAACTGGACGGCGCCACGGCCTGACGTTCTCGTTTCCACGGAGGCAGCGTCCGATCCGGGTCCGGGTCGGGTGCTGCCTTCTGTCATTGCCGCAGCGCCCGGAGATCCCCCTTTTTCTCGTCACACCGGCAATTTTCGTGCCCCGGCCATCGATGTGGCCAACGGCGCGATCTTGCGCTTCGCACTGACGTTCTGAAACCCTCCGTTCGATTCGCATGTAGCAGATGCAACGGAGGGGAACACCCTTGTCCCGTAGTCGAATACGCCGCGCGTGGCTCACCGCCTGTACGGCGGCCACGCTCACACTCACCGGACTCACGACACCCGCCCAGGCCGAGGAGCCCACCCCGCCGAGCGCGACCGACTCCACGATCCAGGAGCCCAGGGCGCAGGACGCCCCGGCGCCCACCGTCGGCGCTCAGGCCTGGTCCGGGCCCGGCGGCCCGGCCTCCTCCGCCGGCTTCACACTGGCGGCCGGCGCCATGAACGCCGAGACCAGCCGACGCGTCGCCCGGCTCGACGCGGTCCTGCCGAAGCAGGGCGTGCAGAACCTCCTCGCCGCCGCCAACCGGGACATGGCTCCCTGGTGCGCCGAGCGCGATCCCTTCGGTTCCGCCCCGGACCCGGAGATCAAGTACTGCCTCCAGAACGACGACTCCATCTCCAGGGAGTGGATCCCCCAGGCCATCACCGGGGTCTCCGACGCCATGGACAACGAGAAGTGGGGCGAGGCCGAGAACATCGTCCTCTTCGGCTCTTACGACGGCTGGGACCCTGGCCGGGACAGCAACGACAACGGCGTGGGCGACTGCAACGAGGAGGAGCTGGCCAAGGAGGACGCCTGCAACCAGAAGGGCGTGCGGGTCACCTTCTCCCAGAGCCGGATCAACCCGGCCACCAGCCGCCCGGAGATCAAGTACCGGCACGTCCTGCTGGCATGGGCGTACGAGAACAGCGCCGACCACATCTCGTACGACGCCGTGCACGCCAAGGAGTCGACCCTCCAGAAGGGCGTCCACGCGGGCGGCATGGTCTGGTACGGCAACTACCTCTACCTCGCCGACACCCGCAACGGCATCCGGGTCTTCGACATGCGCAAGATCATGGACCTCGACCCGGACGGCGACCCCAGCACCCGCGACAAGATGGGGGCGGACACGGACGGGGTGAATACCACCTCCAACGTCCAGGACAAGACGAAGATCGGTCGGCACAACAACGTCTGGTACAGCTTCGGCTACCGGTACGTCATGCCGCAGGTGGCCGCCTGGACCTTCAAGGCGCCCCAGCAGAACCCCAAGGGTTCCTACGCCTGCACCGACACCAACGCGCCGAAGGCCTCCTACCTCTCCCTCGACCGAAGCACGGTCCCCGACCGGCTCATCATGGGTGAGTACTGCCGTCCGGAGGCCGGTTATCTCTCCACCGGCCGCGTCAGCTCCTACCCGGTCGCCGCGCTGGAGGCCCGCAGCGGAGAGGTGGCCGCCGAGGGGTGGGCCAACTACCTGCCCAAGGAGGGCATCCAGGGGTTCGCCGCCCACAACGGCGACTACTACTTCAACCAGAGCACGGGCCCGGGCGTCAACGGCAACCTGTGGCGGGCCACGCGTACCGACGGCAAGCTGGTGGCCCGTACCAACCCGGTGAAGACCGCCACCGGGCCCGAGGACCTCTACATCGAGCGCGGCAAGGGCCGGCTGTGGTCGGTCTCCGAGCACTCGAAGACCGCGAAGGACCTGGCGGGGGAGTCGTGCACCGCGCTCTGCGAGCGCGTGCTGTACGGCTACAAGCTCGACTGGCTCCAGGCCCAGCCGTGACGGTGCCGCGCAAGCGCTGAACCGCCACTGCGCCGATCCGTCCAGGACGCCGGCGCCGGCCCCCTGGCCGGCGCCGGCGTCCGGACGCCTTTCACGACTCGGTTCTTCACGGCTCGGTTCTTCGCGACCCCGCTCATTCATGACTCGGCCGCCGCGGGCTGCGGAAGGTAGCCCCGCGCCTGCACGGTGAACAGCCGCTCGTACGCGCCGCCGGCTGCCATCAGCTCGTCATGGGTGCCCTGTTCGGTGATCCGTCCCCCGTCAAGCATGACGATCACATCGGCCTCCCGTACCGCGCTGAGCCGGTGCGACACCAGCAGGCTCATACGCCCCGCCCGATGGGCCCGCAGCCGGGCGTGCACCTCGTACTCGGCCTGCGCGTCCAGACCCGCGCTCGGCTCGTCCAGGCCCAGCAGATCCCTGCTCTGCCGCAGCAGCGCCCGGGCCAGCGCGAGCCGCTGCCACTGCCCGCCCGAGAGCGTCGTACCCGCCGCCGGGTCGTCCTCCCCGCCCTCCCCGTCGGCGAAGAAGATTCGGCTGAGCAGGGTGTCGTACCCTCGCGGCAGGGCCGTGACCAGCTCGTGCGCCCCCGCGAGCCCGGCGGCCCGGCGGATCTCGTCGTCGTCGCCCAGCAGCTCCAGTGCGCCGACGCCGATGTTCTCGCGGGCGGTGAGGTCGGAGCTCATGAAGTCCTGGAAGAGGACCGCCATCCGGGCCCGTAGCTCTGGAGGCGGCACGTCCCGCAGGTCGGTCCCGTCCCAGTGGACCGAGCCGCGCACCGGGTCGTAGAACCGGCACAGCAGCTTGATCAGGGTGCTCTTGCCCGCGCCGTTCAGTCCGACGAGCGCGAGCGACCGCCCGAAGGGGATGAAGAGATCCACCCCCTTCAGCACCCACGGCTGCCGCTCGTCGTAGCGGAACCACACGTCCCGCAGCTCCACACCGCGCCGCAGCGCCGGAAGGTTCCGTGGGCCCTCACGTCGTCAGCGCCCGCGGCAGGGCGAGGTCGTCGGGCAGTTCGGTCACGGCGACGTGGTACGAGAACATCAGCAGCGCCTCGTGCGCCTGGGCCAGCCCCCGACCAGCCCGAGCAGCGCCACCTGCACCCCGGCGACGGCGGCGACGAACGCCGTCACGTCGCCCGCGGTCAGCCGGCCCGCCGTCGCCGCGTGCACGGCCCACACCAGACCCCCGCCCGCCACCGCCGCAGACAGCACCAGCACGGCCATCGCGGGACTGAGCACGAACAGCGTGGCGAGCAGGCTCAGCAAGGTGATCAGATTGCGGTCGAGATGGTGCGGGTCCTCGAACCGGGACAGGCCGTGGAAGCCGTTGACGGTCTGCCCTTCTCAGCACTCGCCGGAGCGGTAGCACGCCCCGCAGCTGCTCACGCCACCGACGACATGAATGGTCGCTCCTGTGGGCGCCCAGGAGTTACGGGACAGCCCTTAGGACCCTGGTAAGACCAGTGGTCGGCGAGTGCTATGGCGATGCCCCGCACCGGATCGGTGCGGGGCATCGCCTGTGAGTCACTTCTGGCAGTCGTCCTTCTGCTCGGTGCTGTAGAGGGCGCCGGGGTGGATACCGCCTGGCAGGTCGGGCACTCCGACTCCGCCTCCTCCCTGCTTATCTCGACTTCGTCCAGCGCTCATCGTTGGCACCATTGCAGGTCCACTGGATGAGCTGGGTGCCCTTCTTCTGGTCGGCACCCAGGCCCAGGCATTTGCCCGAGTAGACATTCCGGAGTTCGTGGGTGGCCTCGTTGTACCACCACTTTTCGTCAACGGCGCCGTTGCAGGTGTACTGGATCATGCCAGCGCCGTTGGCGAGGCTGTTGCCGGTCCCCATACATTTGCCGGAGTAGATATTGCGGATGAAGTAGGCAGGGTTGCCGTTGTTGTCCTTGGTGTCCTCAAACAGCCAGCGTTCATCCTGTGCGTTATTGCAGTCCCACTGGATGACTGGAGTGCTGTTTTCGAGCTTGCTGCCGGCTCCAGCGCACATGCGGCTGAAATCGTTGTGGAGGTACTGGTAGTTGTCGGCTTCCCGGGGGCGAAGCGAGAACACGACGCGATGCTGCTCGACTTCGTTCATGCCCCACAGGCGGCCCGATCCACGTGAGTAGGACAGGTTCTGGGTAAGACTCGGCGCCCGGGTGAGGATGGAGACGGGGCCGTTGGGCTTGGCCTGCCAGATGCAGGAGTATCCGTCTGCGGTCTGGGGGTCGCCCATATAGCCGGTGTCGCACTGGGCGGCCATGTAGTAGTACTCGCCGTCCGTGGCTACCCCCTGGATCTGGTGAAGAGGGGCGGTGTAGGCCGCATCTGCGTAGACCGTTGCGGTGCTGTCCTCCGTGATCTTGTTGAGTGGCCAGCGGACGACCTCGAGCGGGTCCGTGCGGAAGCTGTCTCCCCAGCGGCTGGAGAGCAGCTGCGGGGGGTTGACACTGCGGTCCAGGCTCAGGGCACTCAGGCACGTGTCGGTGCTGCAGAACATGTTGCTCTTGTTCGAGGCCTCATCCTGATCCTTCTTGAGGCGGTTGGAATAGCGGTCTACCATGGGCAGGACCCATTGGTGACCGTAGCCACGGGAGACGTTCCCCTCCAGGCCAGGCCTGTCGAGATTGTTGTCCTGGGGTGAATTGACCCGCCAGAGGTGGTTAAGGTCGTACACCTGCAACTCGCCGCCATTGGCAACGAACAGACGGTTTCCATACCAGACCATCCCATCGGCGTGGACGTCTGTGACCGGCGCGTAACTAGGCTTTTCCAAGGTTCCGGTGGGCCGGACCAGCATCACGTGCCCGTACTGCCAGGAGGTGCCGGTCGACTTCAGGATGGAAATCCGGGCCAGCTTGTTCCGGTCGGCACCTGAAAGGCCGTAGTACCAAGTCGCCATATACAGGTGGCTGCCGTCGACCGTACCGCTCTCGTACGCATCATGCGACGCCGTGAAACCCTGGTTGTGCCAGCCACCCTTATAGGCGCTGGTCTTGTCATCGTCCTCGTTCCAACAGAAGCCGTTGTACTTGAACGTACCGTTGATTCCAGTGGTATGGCACAGCGACCGGCCTGTCAGGCCGTACGGCGCCGGCTCCTGGGTGACGCTCAGCGCAGAGACCGGCCGCACCTTGCCCGTCGCCTCAGCAGCCTCGATCAGCTTACGTATGTTCACACCCGCGTCCATGTCTCGCATCTCGCGCGGGTACAGCTTGAACTTGGCAACCTCTTGGGCCGTCTTGACCTGGAAGATCTTGCCCGAGTCATGGATCGGCGGTGGCTCTGGCGCGGCCACCGCCTGCTGGGTGCCGGCGGTCAACGTCGCCAGCGACGACACGGCGACGAGCACCGCTGCGACCCGTCTGCCGATACGGCCCTTCAACTTAAGAATCATGAACCGGATAGTAGTAAGAATCAAAATGCAGCCCACGGCCCGTCTCAAGCTGCGTAGTGGTCCCTCTGGAGTCAGACGGCTCCGGATCGCCCGACCGGTGAACCGTCACTGTGCGGACCTCAAGAGGTGCTCTTCTCGGGTGATGGGCTGTCAGGGGCGGGTTCTGCCGTCCAGCGTGATGCCGCCCCCTAGCGGCTGTCCCGTAACTCCTGGGCGCCCGCAGGAGCAACCAGTTCCAGCCGGTTTGGAGGTCTCGGTGGACTTGCAGGTCACCCGCCTCCACGTGCGGCCCGACGTCACCTATCTGCACCTGCACGACGCGCCGCCGCTGCGCTGGGGTCTGGTCTGGCGGTCCGACTCGGACAACGAGCTCGTCCGCGCGTTCGTCGGCATCGTCCGCGAGCTCGGCACCATGCAACTCCGACTCCGGCCCCGTCTGTCGTCGGCACGAGGAATCCCGGCGCGCCGACCATGCGGCCAGGGGGTCATGGGAGGGATTTCAGCCTGCTGAGGGTGTAGCCGTTGGCTGCGGGATCCAGGAGCTTGGTGGTCTCTTTGAAGAGGTACTCGGCCCGCTCGTAGGAGAGCCGGCGGCGGCCTGTGTCCGGGCACAGATCGGCCGGTGCGGGTGTTCGGGCGGGGCCGGGTCGCCGGTCGGAGACGAACACCGGACCGCGGGTCCGACCGGCCAGCAGCTGGGGCAGGAGCCGGGCGGTCTCGGAGCGCCAGGTCACCCAGGTACGGCCCGTGCGGGCCCGGCGCTCGTCCAGGTCCAAGTCCTCGATGTTCAGGGACAGTACGGCCTTCACCCCGGCCGTCGACTCGTGCAGCAGCCGCCACAGGGTGCGTTCGCGCAGCGGCAGGTCTGGGCGGCTCCAGAGCGCGTCGAGCTGCGCGGGGGCCGGCACCGGTGCCCGGGTGCGGGTCTCGGCGCGGCGGTCCAGCCCGTCCGCGAGGTCGCTGAGGGACGCCCACGCACAGAAGGAACGGACGGTCGAGCGGTGCCGGTTCCACGTCCTGGCCGCTGTCTCGCCCCACGTGGTCGCGAACACCCGCTCCACCTGGTCGGCCGTCAGGGAGGCCAGCGGCAGCTCGTCGCCGAGAGCCAGGCACAGGCGCCGGAGGGTCTGTCCGTACGAGTGGATCGTGGCCGCCTCCAAATCGTCGCGGTTCAGGAAATCCCGGGCGGCCCGCCCGAGTGTGGGTCCGGACGGGCTGGTGACTTCGATCTCATCCGCGCGTCGGTGCAGAAAGGCGCGCTCGGCGGCGTTCCTGGTCAGGGACGCCGCCCGGTGGAACTCCAACCGCGCTTCCTGGTGCCGGCCCAGGCGGGCCAGTAGATCTCCCCTGACGCTGGGGAGGAGGTGGTAGTCGCGCAGCGTGGGATCGGTGGTCAGGGAATCGACCAGTTCGAGGCCGTCCTGCGGCCCGTACGCCATTCCGTGCGCCACCGCGCGGTTGAGCCGGACGATCGGCGTCGGCACGAGCTGCACCAACGCCCCGTACAGGGCCGCTATCTGGGCCCAGTCGGTGTCCTCGGCGGTAGGGGCCTGCGCATGGCACACGGCTATGGCGGCCTGCAGCAGGTACGGGCCGGGTGGGCCGCCGGCTTCCCGTGCCCGCAGCATCGCGGCGAAGCCGCGGCGGATGAGCAACTGGTCCCAGCGTCCCCGATTCTGCTCGTGCAACTGGACCGGCTCGCCCGACGGGCCGATGCGCGCGGCCGAGCGGGAAGCCTGAATCTCCATCAGCGCGACCAGCGCGTGCGCCTCGGCTTCCTGGGGTGCCAGTTCGGCCAGCAGCCGGCCCAGTCGCAGTGCTTCGAGGCAGAGCCCGGGCCGCATCAGATCGTCGCCGGAGGTCGCCGAGTAGCCTTCGTTGAAGATCAGGTAGATGACCTCCAGCACGGACGAGAGGCGTTCGGCCAGTTCTGTGCCGTCCGGCAGGTCGAACGGGACGCCCTCTTCGGCCAGCGTGCGCTTGGCTTCGGCGATGCGCTGGGTGATCACCGTCGCGGTGACGAGGAAGGCCCGCGCGATCTCCTCGGCTGTCAGACCGCCGAGCAGCCGAAGTGTCATTGCTGTTCGGGCCTCGGTCGCCAGCACGGGGTGGCAGGAGATGAGCATCAGCCGCAGGACGTCGTCATTCTCGGGGGCCTGCTGCTGTTCCAGCCCGTGGGCGAGCTGCTCCTGCTTGTGCGTCAGCCGCTGGGAGCGACGGATGTGGTCGACGGCCCGCCGCTTGGCGGTGGTCGTGAGCCAGGCGCCGGGGTTGTCCGGGACGCCTGTGCTCGGCCACTGCTCGAGTGCGGCGACGAGCGCATCCTGGGCCAGCTCCTCGGCGAGGCCGACGTCATGCACCATCCGCATGAGCGCTGCGATGATCTTGGCCGATTCGAGCTTCCAGACCGCAGTCACCGTGCGATGGGTGTCCAGCACGGGCACGATGACAGCATGTGCCCCGGCTCGCTCGCAAGGCGGGGCACATGCACTTCGCCGTAGGTCCGTACTGCCGACGGCTCAGGGACCGAAGACCTGCTGGACCACGCTCTCGCCGTCACCGACGATCCTGCGGAAGCGGCGGGCCATCTCGATCGCCTCCTCCTTCGAACGGACCTCTACCAGTGCGAAGCCGGCCACGGCCTCCTTGGCCTCAGTGAACGGCCCGTCCGTCACCGTGATCTCGTCGCCGGCAGACCTCACCAGGACGCCGCCCGGCTCCAGGCCGCCGGTGGCCAGCAGCACACCGGCCGCCGTCAACTCCTCGATGAACTTGCCCATTTCGGCGTACAGCTTCTCATCGGGAGCGGTGTCGGAAGGCCGGGTCGTCATCAGGTAGCGCATGGGTTCCCTCATCTCGTCGTGCGGTGCTTCTGCTTACACGTCGAACAAGGACATGTGACAGGGAACGCATCCGTTCCCTGTCACATCGCCGGATCGACGTGTAGGCAGAAGCACCCACGACGAACCCGAGAGGCACACGCCATGACCATCCAGAATCCCGCCACCGCCACCGCCACCGCCGCGACCGGCACCCGGGCCGGTACCACCACCCGCTCCTTGCTGACCTGCGCGGTCGTAGCGTCTCCGCTGTGGGCGGCCGTCTCGCTGATCCAGGCCGCCGGCCGCGACGGCTTCGACATCACCCGCCACCCGCTGAGCGCGTTGAGCAACGGCTCGCTCGGCTGGCTTCAGATCGCCAACTTCGTCGTCGCCGGGCTGCTGCTCGCCATCGGCGCGACCGGGCTGCGCAGGACCCTTCACGGCACCCCCGGGAGCACCTGGGCCCCTCGGCTGGTGCGGATCAGCGGCATCGGCATGATCGCCGCAGGGCTCTTCGTGATGGACCCGGTCGACGGCTTCCCCGCAGGCGCCCCCGACGATCAGGCCGCCACCCTCACCTGGCACAGCTACGCCCACTTCGCCGCAGGATCGGTCACCTTCACCTCGCTGATCGCCGCCTGCTACGTGCTGGGCCGTCACTTCGGCAACCTCGGTCACCGCGGTTACGCCATCGCCTCTCGCGTCGCCGGCACCACCCTCCTGCTCGGCAACGGCTGGGCGATGAGCGGCGGCAAGGCCGGCACCCTGACGCTGGCCGTCGGTGCCATCACCGCGATGCTCACGATCTCCGTGATCGCCAACAGGTACCGCCGCAACCACTGAGCCTCACCCCGCCTCCCGCACCTCCCGTCAAAGCCTCATTCGACGGGCCACCGGACCGACCCGCCAGGCAGTCCCCGGTCCCGCCCTGCCGGGGGCTCCGCCATGCAGCGCCTGACCAACACGTGGGACACGACCACGGATGTCGACAGCAGGCTGGCAGCCGCCTTGTACGCCGCCGCTCTTCCCCCCCGCACCTCCCGTCAAAGCCTCATTCGAGTGCGACGACGGCCGCGGTGACGGCGATGGGCCAGATCCCGCTGTCGCTATCCGACGGCTTCACGGAACTGCGGTCAGAGCCTTGAAAATCCCCACCCCCTGCTCAGGGTCTCCCCACGGGCCTTGCCCCCGGATCTTGGACACTCGAGACACTTGGATCTTGAGTCCAGGAGAACGGATGTCCCGTGGTCATGAAGCACTATCCGCCGGAGTTCAAGGCGGACGCGGTCGCGTTGTACGAGTCGCGGCCTGGAGCGACGATCAGGTCGGTCGCCGCTGATCTGGGGGTCAACCCGGAGACGTTGCGGAACTGGGTCCGGGCGGCCGGGGCGAGTCGGCCCCGGGGACGCCGGGCGGAGGTGCCGGCCGACCCGCCCACACCGCTGGAGGCGGAGAACGCCGCTCTGCGCAAGAAGGTCCGCGAGCTGGAGGAGGAACGCGAGATCCTGCGGAAGGCTGCCAAGTATTTCGCCGGGAGACGCGCTGGTGAACCGCTTCCAGTTCGTCGCCGACCACCAGCGCCGCCACGGCGTGAAGCGGCTGTGCACCATCCTCGGCATCGCC
>NZ_BMQQ01000022.1:70652-124314 GCF_014648195.1 Streptomyces purpureus | reverse complement strand
ATCCCCGGCGCCCTCATCGAATCCTTCAAGAAGGACCCGAGCGAAGGCCTCGGCCGGCTCCTGCCCGAGATCTTCGGTACGAAGGGTCTGGGCGGGGTCCGTACGGGTATCCGGGTCGGCGCGAAGGAGGGCGCGGAGGCGGCGCTGGAGGGCGCCGGCAAGCAGCTCGACGAGCTGCCCCAGCAGAAGATCCCGGACCAGCCGAGCCACCCGCCGACGGTCCACGACAAGCTGCACGCGGCCGCGGACCGGTCCGTGGACCCGGACAAGGTCCCCGACCACGCCGTATGGCGCACGACGGACGAGCCGCTGTGGCGCAACGACGACCGCAGCCCGGACGAGATCTTCCGCGACGGCTTCAAGCCGTGGAACAACCACAACTACGACCTGGACAACTACGTGCTGTCCAACCAGCACTCCGTGTACGTGGCGACCACCCGGGACGAGGCGCTCGCGTGGGGGTCGAAGTATCGTTACGAGGTCGACGCCCCCAACGGTATCGACGTCAACGCCTCCATTCCGAACAACATCCACGCCAAGGAGAGCGAGATCGCGTTCCCGGGCGGCGTCCGTACGGAGAACATCAAGGGCGTCTGGGAGAAGCTGCCCGACGGCTCGAATCAGTTCACGCCCAATCCTCACTACAACCCGCATGCGGGGGCCGGCGGCGGCCCCGCACCCACCGCACCACCCGCTAGCCTGCTACCCCCTGGATGGACCCAATGAGCGAGACGCTCCTCGGCAGCCGCGACGACGCCACCGCCGTGCGCGGCACGGAGCGGGCACGGTGTGCCCTGCGCTGGTGGCGGGAGGAGGGCGCGCCGATGCCGTACGGGGTGGAGGCGGCCGGGCCCTGGGGGTCCGTACAGGGCCGGAATCACGACCTGTCGCACGCGCTGGCGGAGGTGCGGCGGCAGTTGGAGGCCGGGGGCTGGCTGCTGGCCGTCAACGGTGCGCGGCCCGACGTACGGCAGAGCGGGATGGTGGCCGGCAGCGGCACCGACCGGGCCTACGTCATCACGCCGGGTGAGCCGACCGATCCGGAGAAGATGGTGGGCCTCTTCGACGACGCCCCGGTCGAGGCCGTGATGACGCTCGCCGATCAGGACGCCGCGTACCGGCGGCTGCTCGAGACCCCGATGCGGCGGCCGAGCGCGAGGGAGCCCTCGGGGCCGGCCACTCCGCGGCTCACCGACGAGCTGCGGGCGCAGGCCAAGCGGGCGCCCGGGAGCTGGCTGTACTCGATCGACCCGATGTACGACCCGGCCGGGCAGGTGCCGCCCTTCGCGATCATCGGGGCGTGGCCGGTCAACAACTACGGGGACCCGGGGCCGTTCCAGCACAATCCGAACTACCGCCCCTCCCCCGTGAGCCTGGGGATGCCCGCGCCGACCGATGCGGTGGACGCCGCGCTCCAGCGCGCCGCGACCGGGCACGGTCCGGACGAGGCCGTGGTCGAGGCGCTGGCCGCCGCGACGGTGTTCCTCCCCGACGACGGGCCCGACATCGCCGTGTACACGGACGAGCAGGGTGAGTTCGTGCCCGTGCTGACGCATCCGGGCCACGCTCCGGCGACGGTGCCGCGGCTGCGGCCGGTGGAGTGCGCGCAGTTGGCGCGGCTGCTGCCGCCCGAAATGGGTCTCAAGCTCAATCCGGGGGGCCGTGTCTCCGTGCGGATCCCGGTCTCGGACGTACGCGCCACGGCGGAGCGTCTCGGCAAGTAAGGTGCCTCACAGGCTCGTTCACAGCACCGGGAAAGGACCGCGCCGATGGCTGACGCCAGCGAGAAGGAACGTCAGAAGGAAGAGCTCTACGCCCTCGACATCTCCGGGGTGGAGTGGCACGGGGCGCCCGGGACCAGTGCGGACGAGGAGCGGGTCGAGATCGCTCATCTGCCCGGGGGGGCGGTGGCGATGCGGTCGTCGCTCGACAAGGACACGGTGCTGCGCTACACGAAGGCCGAGTGGGACGCCTTCGTGCTGGGCGCGCGCGACGGCGAGTTCGATCTGCGGTAGCAGAGGACATGAGTAAGGGGGGTGCCCGCTGGTGCGGGCACCCCCCTTACGCGTGGTGGTGCTGGGTCACATCATCATGCGGAAGCGGGCGGCGTTGCCCTTGTCCGTGTCCTGGTAGCCGATGACGGACTCGTCGAGCAGCTGCGCGATGCGCTTCAGGTCGGTGTTCATGCCCGACTGGTCGCGGGTGAGGCGGTCCTGGATCTCGCGGTAGGCGGTCTTCGCCTCACCGTCCCAGGCGTTGGCGACCCGGTTGACCTCGGCCATGAGGTCGTCGAGCTTCTGGTTGAGCTGCGAGGCGGTCAGACGGACGTCGCCCGCCGCCTGCGTCACCGTGTCGTAATTGACGGCAGTGGTCATGATTACTCCTTGTGGCGGATGTACGCGGAAGTCTCGGAAAAGGGCGACGCTCAGGCCATGCCGAGGATGGCGCTCTGGCCCTGCGTGGTGTCGTCCATCTTCCGGAAGGACTTGATGCGGTCCTCTTCCTCACGCGTGAAGCCGTCGGCGCTCATCCGCATGATCTCCTCGAGCTTCACGAGCTCGACCCGCATGTTCCGCAGACGCAGGTTCAGGTCGTTCTGGACCCGGTCGTACTCCTTGCTGGCCGCGCCCTGCCAGCCCGCCTGAATGCGGTCCACGACGCTGTTGAGCGAGGTGACGCGCGCCTGCAGCTCGTCGTGGAAGTCCTGGATCCGGCCGGCGAGCTTGATCTGATCGGCACTAGTTACATTCAGGTCTTTCGACATCTTGCCCCTTCTTCGTTCGATGACGGCGGCCGCGTGGCCCCCGTGACCGGTCGTGATGCGGACGGGTATCTCGTGATGCCGCCCCCGTGCTGGATCACTCGCGTAATCCCAGCCGCCACTCTAGCCATTTGATACGACAGTTCCAACTGCAAAGTCATGTATGGAGACTTGGTTCACCTGGCGCGTTTGCGGCGGCTGTCGCGGATCACCGTGGCGCTGCCCGCGACCACCGCGACGAGGACTCCGCCGATGCCCAGGGCGTACGTCGCGAGGCGCTCGGCGCGCTCCTGGGGCGTCTCCGTCATGGCCAGATGCGCGGGCTCCGGGGCCGGCGGCCTGGGCGGTGCCGGGTCGGGGGTGGCGGCCTGCGGCGGTCCTGCGTCGCCGTCGAGGGCGCGGACCGGGTCGACGACGCCCCAGCCGACGTGGTTGTCATGGCCGTTGATGGAGCGTTCGGCGGTCTGCTCGATCTGGGCGACGACCTCGTGCGCCTTCCACTTGGGGTACTTGGCCCGCAGCAGGGCGGCGACCCCCGCGACGTACGGGGCGGAGAAGCTGGTGCCGTTGTCGACGCACTGTCCGTTGCCGGGGACGGTGGAGACCACGTCCACGCCGGGTGCGGCGACGCCCACGAAGGTGCCGGACTGGGAGAAGACGGCGCGTTCGTTGTTGCGGTCGGAGGAGGCGACGGCGAGGACGCCGGGGAATGCGGCGGGGTAGGTGTTCTTCAGCTTGCCGTCCATGCCGTCGTTGCCCGCGGAGGCGACGACGACGACATCGGCGGCGAGCGCGCGGGCGACGGCCTTGCCGAGGTCGGAGTTCTGGGTCAGCGGCTGGGTGGTGTCCTGCGAGATGTTGATCACGCGGGCCTTCTTGGCGAGGGCGTGGTCGATCGCCTTGGCCATCGTGTCCGACTTGCCGCTGTTCTTCTCGTCGTTCTGGCGGATCGGGATGATCGTCGCCTCGGGTGCCAGGCCCACGAACCCGGTGCCCTTGCGGGGGCGGGCGGCGATGATCCCGGCGACCTTGGTGCCGTGGCCGACCTCGTCGACGGTGCCGTCGGTCTTGCCCCGCTTGGCGTTCGCGTCGTCCGACGCGTCCTTCAGCGGCTTGAGGAAGTCGGCCCCGGACTTGGCGTCGACGGCCTTCTTCAGCTGCGGGTTGATGTCGTCGACACCGGTGTCGATGACCGCGACCCGGATCCCCGCGCCCTTGGTGTCCTGCCACAGCTCGTCGAGCAGCACCCGCTGGAGCGGCCAGGGGGTGCCCTCGATCTGTTTCTTCATCGGGAAGGTGCACTCACCGCCGCCGTCGAGCGCGTACGGGCCGGGGGCGGCGGCCGGGGACGCGGCGGCGGGCGGCGTCAGCAGGGCCGTGAGGGCCGTGGCGGCGGCCAGGACGGCAGGGGTGCGGTACGGCATGGCAGGCACTCCCCCTCACGAACCCTGCGGCTGGCGCGCGCTGTTGGTGTCGAGCCGGGGGCCCTTGGACAGGAACTCCGACCAGGCGATGGGCACGAGCGTGGGGACGACGTTCTGGTAGCCGAGCCGGATCTGCGCCTGGCTGGGCTCGGGCCGGCCGTCCTGCTGCTTCTCCTGCGCGCCCGCGCCGATCTCTGAGCGGGCCGCGTCGCTGTCGCCGTTGGCCTGCACGGCGTACCGCAGGCCGGTGTCGGTGACCAGGAAGAGCGAGCCGTCGGGCTTGGTCTGGGCGCCGCGGACCTGCGTGTAGAGCAGTCCGCTGCCGGGCGTGACGTAGGTGCTGGTGCCGCCGGCGGTGATCTCGGCCGGGTACTTCGTACCGGCCCAGGTGGACAGCGTCGTACGCCCCTTGGAGTCGACCTCGCGGAGCACGCTGCACACCGTGTCGCGGGCGTCGTCGCCGCCGGTGGCGTTGGTCTGCTCGGCCTTCTTCTGCGGCCAGCGCAGGTCGGAGCCGAAGGTCTTGCCGTCCGGGGTGAAGGAGGCCGCGTCGACCGGGGTGGCCTTGCCGTCCATGTCGAGCAGGTCGGTCTGGGGCGAGTTGATGAGCAGCCAGGCCATGAAGTCGGAGACCGGCTGGACCTTGCCCGGCAGGACCACGTAGTGCTGCGGGCCGGATCCGGTCTGCGCCAGCAGGACCATGCCGACCCGGTCCTCGGTCTTGGTCAGGCCGCCGCCGATGCCGGCGTCGTCGCCGACCTTGCCGGGCACGACGGGGAAGTCGATGGGGCTGCCGGTGTGCAGGGTGTTCAGCCAGTCGTCGGTGACCTGCTGGGGCTCCTTGTTGAGGCCGACGAGGGCGGTGGTCAGACCGGCCGCCTCGGCGGGCTTGCCGCGGACCAGGTACTTCGTCCCCTCGGCGTCGACGAGGTAGCGGGGCGAGCCCTTCTGGCCCTTCACATAGAGGACCTGGCCGCCGGTCAGCCGCTCTTTGCCGTCGGTGCGGGAGAAGTCCCGGTCGGCGAAGACGAAGGTGGCCTTCTGCACGCTGGCGCCCTTGCCGCCGCCGGGCTGCTCGCAGACCGCCCAGCGCTTGGCCTTGGCGGCCTCGGTGTGGCTGGGGAGGCGGTCGGGGGCGTACGGGATGCCCAGGATCGGGCCACGCGGCGGCTTGCCCGCGTCGAGGATGCGGTCCTCGACCTGGATGACGGCGAACTGCTGCGGCGTCAGCAGCAGCCGGGCGGAGGCCAGGTTGAGCACCGGGTGCAGCAGGGTCTTCTTGTCCTTGCCCTTGCCGGTCTGCAGGACGACGTAGCGGGTGGTGGACTGCTTGCCCACGATGACCTTCGTGCCGGGCGCGTCCCACCCCTTGGGGGCGTTGGGCTTGAACATGCCCCAGGCGCCGAACCCGGCCACGATCAGCGCGGCGACGATCAGACTGGGCACCACCGCGCGCAGCGGACGCGGTGCCCCCTCCTCGGTACCCGAGGGAGAGGGTTGGAGGAATGCGGCCACCGTGCGCTTCTTCGCAAAGGTGTACGCGTTGAGCTCATCCCGCCGTGATGCCATGAGTCCCCATCTTCGAAAGGCACAGTCTCCACACGGGGGTCCGGGGAGCATGGCACCCGGGCCCCGGCTGTCGGACCGGCCCCCTACTATGCCTGCTGTCCGGTGGTGCTTGTGGGGCGGGTAGGGTGATCCAGCCGCCAAAGCCCTGGCAGGCCAGGGTGATCGGGACGAATTGGGGGGATTGCCCATCATGGCTTCCGCGACGCAGACGCGGCCTGCCCCGGCCGCGCCGAGCACGGTGCCGTCGCAGGGGACCGCCACTCCTCGCCTCAAGGCCCGTCCCGGGCATTTCGGATCGTTCCGATTGCAACAGCTCGTACTGGTCGAGGTCGCCGCGGCGCTGCTGCTGGTGGCCTGGGTGGTCGAGCCGATGCTGCTGATCCCGGCCGGTGTGGCCGCCACGCTGCTGGTGCTGCTCGCCGTCGTGCGCCGGCACCGCCGGTCCCTGCCGGAGTGGCTCGCCACCGTGCTGGCGCTGCGCGCCCGGACCCGCAAGGCGGCCTCGCAGGTCCCACCGCCCGGTACGGAACCGGGGCTCGCACCGGTCGTCGAGTGCGATCCGGCGCTGCGTACGTACACCTTCAGCGACCGCGACCGGCGGCCGGTGGGAATGATCGGCGACGGTACGTTCCTGACGGTCGTCCTGCAGGTCGAATCGGACGCCACCGCGCTGCGGCCCGACCGCTCGGCGCGACCGCTGCCGGTCGCGCTCGTACGGGACGTGCTGGAGGTCGACGGCATCCGGCTGGAGTCGGCGCAGATTGTGCAGCACACCCAGCCCGCGCCCGCGCCGCATCTGCCCGAGCAGTCGATGGCCGCGCGCAACTACGTGCCGTTGCAGGCTCAGACGGGTTCGCCGGCCGTCCGGATCACGTGGATCGCGCTCAAGCTCGACCCCGAACTGTGCCCGGAGGCGGTCGCCGCGCGCGGTGGCGGTCTTCAGGGCGCGCAGAAGTGCGTCGTACGGGCCGCGGACCAGCTGGCGAGCCGGCTGGCCGGGGCGGGTTTCTCCGCGACCGTGCTCACAGAGCAGGAGCTGACCGGCGCGATCGCCACCTCCTCCTGCGCCAATCCGCTGGCCATCGCGCAGGCGGGCCGCTCCCAGGCGCCGGGGCGCCGGACCCAGGAGACCGCGCGGACCTGGCGCTGCGACGACCGGCGGCACACCACGTACTGGGTGGGGCGCTGGCCCCAGCTGGGTGGCGGGGGCGCGCCGATGCCGCAGCTGGTCGCGCTGCTGACCTCGCTGCCGGCGCTGGCGACGACGTTCAGTCTGACCCTGGCCGGAGGGGACCGTCAGGAAGTGACGGTCACCGGTCACGTTCGCATCACCGGGCGCAGCGACGAGGAGTTGCTGGCCGCCCGTCATGAACTGGAGCGCGCCGCGCGCGGGGTGAAGACCGGGCTCGTACGGCTCGACCGTGAGCAGCTGCCCGGCGTGCTCGCGACTCTTCCGCTCGGGGGTGCCCGCTGATGTCCGTCTCCTCTCCTTCCTCCGCCTCGTCGGCCCCTTCCGTACGGAGTACGGGTACGGGACGGCCGGGCCGGCCCCGGATCGGCTTCGGGCTGATCGGGCCGCGCCGCGACCGGCACGCCCTGCCGCTGGACCAACTGGAGGCGCTGGCGCTGCCCGTGGGTGACGACGGCATGGTCATCGGTGTCGACGCGGCCGGCCGGCCCGCCGTGCTCGGCATCAACCGGCCCTCGCCGTACGAGATCACGCTCATCGGCGGTCTGTGGACGGCGCAGGTGATGGCGCTGCGGGCGGCCGCGACCGGGGCCCGGGTCGCCGTGGAGACCGGCCGCGCCCACGCCTGGACGACGCTCGCGCAGGCGGCGGGCGGCGGGCAGCCGTGCATCACGCTGCACGACGTCGGCCGGGTGCCGCCGCAGGGTGCCTCGGCGGGCAGTCCGGTGGTCGTGGTGCGGGACTGCGGTATGCGCCCGCCGCGCGGCCGTGTGGTGTCGGCGCCCTGGCAGTCGGTGGTGACGCTGCTGCCGTATCTCAGCCCGGTGGCGCCGCGGCTGATGGAGAAGTCGGGTCTGGTCGGGGTGCAGCGCGTCTCCCCGGACGAGGCCGCGCAGATCGGGCGGATCATGAATCTGCCGCAGAGTGAGTCCGAGGCGCTGTCCACGCTCGCGGACGGCGTGACGCTGTGGTGCACGGCCGGCGACCGGCAGTTCGTGATGACCCAGGCGACCGACGCGGAGACCGGGCTGCTCGGCGCCGCGCGCCGGATGGACTGACCTGTCCCGTTTCGCCATCTGTTGGTCACCCGCAGGTCGCCCGCGGCGGACGGGACGGACGGCGGTCGACCGGCCGCCCTGCCGTGCGGCCGTGGTTGGCGATTAGGGTGGGAGCGGCGCGGCCAGAACCTGACTGTGGGGGAGCCGCGTCACCAGGGGAGAGCCGGGCGGCCCCGAGACAGCGACGGCCGCCCCGCCCACGACGGCACAAGGGTGCTCGACCACACCAGGAGGCAATAGTGAACGGCGATCGGGACGAGATCCGTGGGGGCTGGAACACGCCCGTCGACGATCAGTCCGACGCGGATCCCGCCGAGATGACGGGTGAGTTCACCATCGACTACACCCCGCCCGCCTGGTACACGCAGAACGCGTCGGGGGATGCGTCGGGTGCGGGGACGCCAGGCGGTGGTGCGACGCCGCCGCCTCCTACCGGTGCCCCCATAGCGGTGCCCGGGCTGCCGGCGGGCAGCGGCTTCGAGCCCAACTGGACCCCGGCGGCTCCGGCTGCTCCCGTGGAGCCGGCCCCACCGGCGCCCGCGCCCGCGCCCGCACCCGCGCCCGCACCCGCGCCCGCCGAGGCGGCCGCGGAGCCCTTCGGTGGCGGGGATGTGGAGAGCGGCGCGACGATGCGGTTCTCGCCCGCGGCGCTGAAGCGTGAGATGGCGGAGATCGCCGAGGCGAAGAAGGCGGAGCAGGCCGACGACTCCGGCGGCTCCGGCGACGCCACCGAGGCGCCCGAGACCGGCGCTCCGGCTCCCGAGGCTGCCGCCGTGGAGACCGAGGACGAGGCCAAGGACGCGGCTCCGGCCGGCGAGGCTGCCGAGGAGCCGGCGGAGGCGCCCGCGCCTCAGGCCGAGACCGAGGCCTCGGCCGACGAACCCGCCGACGCCCCGCAGCCCGATGCCGCGTCCGCCCCCCAGCCGGGGTCTCCCCAGGCCGACGAGCCGTCCGACGCGGCTCCGGCCGACGCCGCCCCCGCCGAGCAGCCGCAGGACGCCGCGCCCGCCGCCCAGCCGTGGTCGGCCCCGGCCGCCCCGCAGGGCGGGGCGGCCGGGCTGCCGCCGCTGCCGCCCGCCTTCCAGCCCGCCGCGCCCACCGCCGCGCCCCAGTGGCCCGTCCCGGCGCCGACCGCCGACCAGTCGGCCCCGCCGCAGTCCGCGCAGCCCCCGGCCGCGCCGGTGCCCGCTCCCGCGTGGCCGGCGCAGCCGACGCCTGGCGCCGAGGTGGCCGTACCGCAGGGCGTGTACGGGCCCCCGCAGCCCGCGGGCACCACTCCCCCGGCACCCCAGGGCGGCTACGGCTTCCCCCAGCCGGACGCCAACGCGCCCGCGCCGCAGGGTGGTTATGGCTTCCCGCACCCCGGACAGCCGCAGCCCGCCGGGCCGAACCCGGCCCAGCCCGCGCTGCCCGCACCGGCCGCCCCGATGCCGCCGCAGACTCCGGACGGTCACCAGGGTGGTTATGGCTTCCCGCACCCCGGACAGCCACTGCCCGCCCAGCCGAACCCGGCCCAGCCCTCGGCGGCCACTCCCCCGGCACCCCAGGACGGCTACGGCTTCCCCCACCCCGGACAGCAGCAGCCCGCCCAGCCCAACCCGGCCCAGCCCGCACTGCCCGCACCGGCCGCCCCGATGCCGCCGCAGGCCCCGGACGGTCACCAGGGCGGCTACGGCTTCCCGCACCCCGGACAGCAGCAGCCCGCCCAGCCGAACCCGGCTCTGCCCGCGCCCGCCGCGCCCCTGCCGCCGCAGGTGCCCAGCCCCGCCGCGCCCGCGATCCCGTTGCCGCCGCAGGCGTCGGACGGGCAGCCGGGTGCGCTGCCGCCGGGCTACCAGGTGCCGTCGGGGCCCGTGCCCGTACCGCCGCAGGAGCAGAGCCACGCGCCCGTCGATCCGCGCACGGGTGCCGCGTGGCCCACGCCCGTCACGCACGACCAGCGCGAGCGCTCGGTGCCGGGCGCCCCGCTCGGGTACACGGCCGCCGTCGAGCTCTCCTCGGACCGGCTGCTGCGCAACAACAAGCAGAAGGCCAAGTCCAGCCGGAACCCCGGAGCCGCCGCCCGCTTCAAGATCGGCGGCAAGAAGGAGGAGGCGGAGCGGCAGCGGAAGCTGGACCTGATCCGCACGCCGGTGCTGTCCTGCTACCGGATCGCCGTGATCTCCCTCAAGGGCGGTGTCGGCAAGACCACGACGACCACCGCGCTCGGCGCGACGCTCGCCACCGAGCGGCAGGACAAGATCCTGGCGATCGACGCCAACCCGGACGCCGGAACGCTCGGCCGCCGGGTGCGCCGGGAGACCGGGGCCACCATCCGTGACCTCGTCCAGGCGATCCCGTACCTCAACTCGTACATGGACATCCGCCGGTTCACCTCGCAGGCGCCCTCCGGTCTGGAGATCATCGCCAACGACGTGGACCCGGCCGTCTCCACGACGTTCAACGACGAGGACTACCGCCGGGCGATCGACGTCCTGGGCAAGCAGTACCCGGTCATCCTCACCGACTCCGGCACGGGTCTGCTCTACAGCGCCATGCGGGGCGTGCTGGACCTGGCCGATCAGCTGATCATCATCTCCACGCCCTCCGTCGACGGCGCGTCCAGCGCGAGCACCACGCTCGACTGGCTCTCCGCGCACGGCTACGCGGACCTGGTGCAGCGTTCCATCACCGTCATCTCCGGGGTCCGCGAGACCGGCAAGATGATCAAGGTGGACGACATCGTCCAGCACTTCGAGACCCGCTGCCGCGGGGTCGTCGTGGTCCCCTTCGACGAGCATCTCGCGGCCGGTGCCGAGGTCGACCTCGACATGATGCGCCCGAAGACCCGCGAGGCGTACTTCAACCTGTCGGCGATGGTCGCGGAGGACTTCTCGCGGGCGCAGCAGGCGCAGGGGCTGTGGACCGGCGACGGCCAGGGCGGCATGCCGCCGCACATGGCTCCGCCGATGCCGGGCCACGGGATGCCGGGCCAGCAGCCCCTCCCCGGTCAGCCCGCGCCCGGTCAGCCGTACCCGCAGCAGCCGTACGGGGGCCAGCCCGCGCCCGGCCAGCCGTACCCGCCGCAGCAGCCGTACGGCGCCCAGCCGGGCCAGCCCGGTCAGCAGCCCATGCCCGGACAGCAGCCCATGCCCGGACAGCCGTACCCGCCGCAGCAGGCCCAGCCCGGTGTGCCGCAGCAGTGGCAGCAGCCCGCCCAGCAGCAGCCCCCGGCGCAGCCGGGACAGCAGCCCGGGCAGCAGCCGCAGGCGGAACTCCAGGGTCCGGTTCCGCCGGTCGGCTGGCCCCCGCAGCAGCCTCCGCAGGCGCCGCCAGCCCCTCAGCAGTAGGGCGTCAAGGGCATAGACCAATGAGGGCCCGTACCGGTGTTCCGGTACGGGCCCTCGCTGTATTCCCGCAGTCCACAAGGGGTTTGTGACATCGTTGACGCGGCTGGTCACCGCTGATAAACCTTCGCTTCACCAGTTGGCGCCCCCAAGATCCACGACGCGAGGTCACGTCTCATGGTCATTAAGGTCACGCCCCGCCCGCCCCGGACACGCCCCCTGATCCGACTGTTCCTCGCCTCCGGTGTCGCCGCCTCCGCGCTGGTGGCCGTGCCCGCTCAGGCCGCCCACGCACAGCCCGCCACCGACGACTCCAAGGACGGGAAGGGCGGCAAGAAGGTCCTCACCATCGCCGTCTCGCAGAGCATCGACTCGCTCAGCCCGTTCCTCGCCCAGCGGCTCACCTCGACCACCGTCCACCGTCTGGCCTACGAGTACCTCACGAACTACGGCCCCAAGGACGGCCGGCCGATCCCCGGCTTCGCCACCGCCTGGGCGCCCTCGCCCGACAAGCTGACGTGGACGTACACGATCCGTACGGACTCCACCTGGTCCGACGGCACGCAGGCCACCGCCGAGGACGCGGCCTGGACGTTCAACAAAATGATGACGGACCCGAACGCCGCGACCGCCAACGGTTCGTTCACCGCCAACTTCAAGAAGGTCACCGCCCCCGACCCGCGCACGCTGGTCATCGAGCTGAAGAAGCCCCAGGCCACGATGACGGCGCTCGACGTGCCGATCGTGCCCAAGCACGTATGGGAGAAGGTCGGTGACTTCTCCAAGTTCAACAACGACCAGTCGTTCCCGATCGTCGGCAACGGCCCCTTCGTCGTCACCGACTTCAAGGTCGACCAGTACCTCAAGCTCACACCGAACAAGAAGTTCTGGCGCGGCGCGCCCAAGTTCGACGAGCTGGTCCTCAAGTACTACAAGGACAACGACGCGGCCGTCGCGGCGCTGCGCAAGGGCGAGGTGTCGTTCGTCCCCAACCTCACCCCCGCGCAGGCGGCGTCGCTGAAGAACGCCGAGAACATCAAGGTCAACGACGCTCCGGGGCGGCGCTTCTTCGCGCTGGCCACCAACCCGGGCGCCCGGTCCAAGGACGGCAAGACCTTCGGCAGCGGACACCGGGCGCTGCTCGACCCGGCGGTCCGCAAGGCACTGTTCCTCTCCGTCGACCGCAGGACCATCGTCGACAAGGTGTTCCAAGGACACGCCGTCGAGGGCGAGGGATACATCCCGCCGCGCTTCGGCTCGTACTTCTGGAAGCCGGCGCCCACCCAGAAGCTCACCCATGACCCGGCCAAGGCCGCCCAGATCCTCGACCAGGCCGGTTACAAGAAGGACGGCACGGGCAGGCGGACCGGCAAGGACGGCAAGCAGCTGGACTTCCGGATCCTGTGTCACGCCACCGACCCCAACGACAAGGCGGTCGGAAAATACCTCCAGGAGTGGTGGGGCAAGCTCGGCATCGGACTGAAGGTCGACTGCCTCGACAACGTCTCCGACCCCTGGGCCAAGGGCGACTACGACCTGGCCTTCGACGGCTGGTCGGTCAACCCTGACCCGGACTACGTCCTGTCCATCCACACCTGCGGCGCGCTCCCCGCGACACCGAAGGACACCGGCGCGACCGACAACTTCATCTGCGACCGGCAGTTCGACGAGCTGTACGCGCGGCAGTCGGTGGAGTACGACGCCGCCAAGCGGGCGGACCTGGTCAAGCGGATGCAGTCCAGGCTGTACGACACGGGGTACATGAATGTCATGGTGTACCCCAACGCGGTCGAGGCGTACCGCACCGACCAGATCAGCTCGATCACGACCATGCCGGAGGACGGCGGAAACCTCTGGGGCCAGGACGGCTACTGGAGCTGGTGGTCCGCCGTACCGGCCGGTGAGGGCGGTACGGGCGCGGGCGGCGGCTCGTCCTCGTCGGCCGGCGTGGTCGTGGGGATCGGTGCGGCCGTGGTGGCCGCCGTCGCGGCCGGGCTGTTCCTGATGCTGCGCCGCCGCTCCACCGCCGACGACCGCGAGTAGGCGATGACCACCGCAAGCACCCCGGCCGAGGTGGTGCGGCCCCGCGAGGTCCGCACCGCCGGGGAGGCCTCGCGCACCACGGTCGCGTATCTGCGCCACGCGGCGGGCAAGCTGGGCGGCGCGGCCGTCTCGCTGCTCGCCGTGCTTGTCACCAGCTTCTTCCTCTTCCGGATCCTGCCGGGCGACCCGGTGAAGGCGATGACGCACGGCGTCCCCACCTCCGCCGAGCAACTGGCCACACTGCGCAGGCAGTTCAGCCTCGACCTGCCGCTGTGGCAGCAGTTCACCGACTACTGCGCCAAGGCGCTCACCGGCGACCTCGGCATGTCGTACCAGTTCCGCGCCCCGGTCGGCGAGCTGATCGCCCAGAAGGTGCCGGCCACGCTGCTGCTCACGGGTGTGGCCGTGGTCATCTACTCGGCGCTCGGGCTGTGGCTGGGCACCCGCTCGGCCTGGCGCCACGGCAGTCTCGGCGACCGGCTCAACACCGGCGTGGCGCTCACCCTGTGGTCGGTGCCGTCGTTCTGGCTCGGGCTGCTGCTCATCATCGTCTTCGCGGTCGGCATGGGCCCGATCCCCGGGCTCTTCCCCACCGGGGGCATGGAGTCGGGGGACACGACCGGTTTCGCGTACGTCCTCGACGTCGCCCATCACATGGTGCTGCCGGTGCTCACGCTCGTCGCGGTCGGCTACGCCCAGACCCTGCTGGTGATGCGCTCGTCGCTGCTGGACGAGATGGGCGGGGACTACCTGACGACGGCCCGGGCGAAGGGGCTGCGGGACGACGTGGTGCGCCGCCGCCACGCCGTGCCGAACGCGCTGCTGCCGACGGTCACCATGGTGTTCATCAATCTGGGGCATGTGGCGGCCGGTTCGATCCTGGTGGAGACGGTCTTCTCCTGGCCGGGCCTGGGCGGGCTCTTCTACCAGGCGCTGAGCGTGCCCGATCTGCCGCTCGTGCAGGGCCTTTTCGTGGTCTTCGCGGGCGCCATGATCCTGATGAACCTCCTCGCCGACCTGCTCTATCCGCTGCTCGATCCCCGGGTGGGCCGATGACGACCGTACCGACGACGACCTCACTGGCCTGGGCGCGGCGCAGGAACGCCGTCGCCCGCTTCTGGCAGCGGTACCGCTCGCACCGGGCCGGGCTCTACGGGCTGGCGGGCCTGGCGCTGATCGCCGCCCTGGCGCTGGCCGCCCCGCTCGTCGTCGGCGACGACGTGCAGAGCGTCACCGACGCGCCCGGCGGGGCGCTGGAGTCGCCGAGCGGCCGTTTCCCGCTCGGCACCGACCAGTTCGGGCGGTCCCTGCTCGGGCTGCTGGTGTGGGGCGCGCGGGTCTCGCTGGCGGTGGGGCTGCTCGCGGCGGCGCTCTCCGTCGCCATCGGCACCCTCGTCGGGATCGTCGCCGGGCACTACGGCGGCTGGTTCTCCACCGTGCTGATGCGGGTGACGGACTGGTTCCTGGTGATGCCGGCGCTGGTCCTGGCGATCGTGCTGGCGACCGTCCTGTCCCGGTCCATGTGGACGGTGATCCTGGCGATCGGCATCACCAGCTGGCCCACCACCGCCCGGCTGGTACGGGCCCAGACCATCGCGGTCGAGTCCCGTCCGTACATCGAGCGGGCCCGGGCCCTCGGCGGCGGTCACGGTCATGTGATGACCCGCCACGTGCTGCCGAACGTGATGCCGCTGGTGCTGGCGCAGACCACGCTCGGCATCTCCACGGCCATCCTGACCGAGGCGACCCTGGCCTTCCTCGGCCTCGGCGATCCGACCGTGGTCTCCTGGGGCGGGATGCTCCAGGACGCCCGTGAGGCGGGCGCGGTCTCGGCCGGGCACTGGTGGTATCTGGCACCGCCCGGCATCGCCATCGCGCTGGTCGCGCTCGCGTTCACGCTGTGCGGCCGGGCGATCGAGTCGGTGCTCAACCCGAAGCTGGGGGTGGGACGGTGAGCCTGCTGACGCTCAAGGACGTCCATGTCACCTATGGGACGGGGGCTGCGGCCGTGCCCGCGGTACGCGGCGTCGATCTGACCCTGGAGGCCGGGCAGAAGCTGGGCGTCGCGGGCGAGTCGGGCTGCGGCAAGTCCACCCTGGCGCTGGCGCTGCTGCGGCTGCTGCCCCCGTCCGCGCGGATCAGCGGCGAGATCCTGCTCGACGGCGAGGACGTGCTCACGATGAAGTGGGGCCGGCTGCGGGCCGTGCGCTGGGCGGGCGCCTCGATCGTGTTCCAGGGTGCGATGCACTCCCTGAACGCGGTGCGGCGGATCGGCGACCAGATCGCCGAGCCGCTGCTCGTGCACGGTCTGGCCACGCCCGCGGCGGCCCGCACGCGCGTGGGCGAGCTGCTGGAGCACGTGGGGCTGCCGGCCGCGCGCGCCGACGCCTATCCGCACGAGCTCTCCGGCGGCCAGCGCCAGCGGGTGATGATCGCGATGGCGCTGGCCTGCGGTCCCCGGCTGATCGTCGCCGACGAGCCGACGACGGCCCTGGACGTGATGATCCAGGCGCAGATCCTGCGGCTCATCGAGCAGCTGGTCGCCGAGGACTCCATCTCGCTGCTGATGATCAGTCACGATCTGGCGGTGCTCGCCGACACCTGCGACCGGCTCGCGGTGATGTACGCGGGACGGGTGGTGGAGGAGGGCCCGGCGCGGGAGGTGTACGACGCCGCCGAGCATCCCTACGGGCGGGCCCTTTCGGCGGCGTTCCCGCGGATCGGGGACCCGGCCGCGCGGCGTGCCCCGCGAGGGCTGCCGGGTGATCCGCCGGACCCGTCGGCGCTGCCGTCCGGCTGTACGTTCCATCCGCGCTGCCCGGTCGCGCTGGAGGGCTGCGCGGACGCGGCGCCGGAGCTGCGGGAGGCGGGGCCGTCCAGGCGGGCCGCCTGTGTCCATGTCGTACCCGTCGGGAGCCCCTCATGAGCCATCTGCTGTCCGCCGCCGGGCTGCGTGTCACCTTCCCCGGCCGGCGCGGCGCCCCGGCCGCCCGGGCGGTCGACGGGGTCGATCTGGACATCGGCGCCGGGGAGATCGTCGCCCTGGTCGGCGAGTCGGGCTGCGGCAAGACGACGCTGGCGCGGACGCTGCTGGGGCTTGTGACGCCGACGGCGGGGCGGGTGACGTTCGCCGGGGAGCCGCTCGCGTACAAGGCGGCCGCGCTGAAGGCGTACCGCAAGCGGGTGCAGCTGGTCCTGCAGGATCCGAGCGGCTCGCTCAACCCGCGGCACACGGTGTACGACGCGGTGGCCGAGGGGCTGCGGATCCACGGCTACGCCGGGGACGAGCGGGAGGCGGTCGCCGGGGCGCTGGCCCGGGCGGGGCTGCGGCCGCCGGAGCGGTTCTTCCTGCGCTATCCGCACGAGCTGTCGGGCGGCCAGCGCCAGCGGGTGGTCATCGCGGGCGCGCTCGTGCTCGGGCCCGAACTGATCGTCGCCGACGAGCCGGTGGCCTCGCTCGACGCGTCCGTACGGGGCGAGATCCTGGCGCTGCTGCTCCGGCTCCGGGACGAGCTGGGGCTTTCGGCGCTGGTGGTGACCCACGATCTGGGTCTGGCGTGGAACATCGCGGACCGGGTGGCCGTGATGTATCTGGGCCGGATCGTGGAGACGGGCCCGGTGGAGACGGTGCTGACGTCACCCCAGCACCCGTATACCCGGGCGCTGTTGTCGGTGCTGCCGGAGTCGCCGCTGCCGCCGGTGGTGCTGCGCGGGGAGCCGCCGGACCCGGCGCGGATCCCGGGCGGGTGCCGCTTCCACGCCCGCTGTCAGGTGCTGGCCTCGGGCGAGGCGGCGGCGGTCGCGGACCGGTGCCGGGGCGAGGAGCTGCCGGTGCTGGGCGGCGGGGCGGTGGCCCAGGTGGCCTGTCACTGGTCGGCGGGGGCGCGTCCGGCGGAGGTCACGGCGGCCTGGTGAGACCCGGGGCGGTGCTCATGGCAGGGGCGCCGTCACCGTCACCGTCACCGGCGGGCGCCGGGTGACCCTGGGGGCGTAGCCCACGACGCGTCGGGTGCTCAGGACCGGGTCGTGGACCGGGCGGGCCGTGCTCCAGCTGCCGAGGGCCATCTCGGCCGTGATGCCGGGGCCGAAACCGGCGAGGATGCCACGGGCGCCGTCGGGGGGCGCGCCCTCCTCGAAGAGCCGGCGGACCGCGTCCAGGACGACCGCGCTGGCGATGTTGCCGTACTCCGTGAGGGTGGCCCGGCTGAACCGGAAGGCTTCGGGCGGCACTTCGAGGTAGCGGCACAGGTCGTCCAGGATGCGTGGCCCGCCCGCGTGGATGATGTAGAAGTCCAGGTCGCCGGCGTCCCAGCCGTGGGCGGCGGACATCTCGCGCAGGGCCGGGGCGAGCGGCTCCATCGTGCCGGGGACCCGTTTGTCGAGGAGGAAGTGGAAGCCGGTGGCGCGGACGCTGTAGGCGATCCAGTCCTCGGTGTCGGGGACGAGGTGGGAGTGGTTGCGCTCCAGGGCGATGCCGATGCCGCCGTGGCCCCGTACGACGGCCGCGGCCACCGCGTCGCCGAAGAGACCGTTGGAGAGCAGCGAGCCGACGCCGAGGTCGGTGGGCTGGTAGCAGAGCGAGCAGAACTCGCACGCCACGATCAGGACGTTGGCGTCCGGGTAGGCGGTGCAGAAGTCGTGCGCGCGGTTGACGGCCGCGCCGCCCGCCGCGCAGCCGAGCTGGGCGATGGGGACCTGACGGGTGTGGCTGGGGAAGCCCATGGTGTTGATGAGCCAGGCGGTGAGCGAGGGCATCATGAAGCCGGTGCAGGAGACATAGACGATCATGTCGATGTCGGCGGGGCGCAGTTCGGCGTTGTTCAGGGCGTGCTTGATCACATCGGGGACGCGGCGCTTGGCCTCCCGTTCGTAGAGCGCGTTGCGCTGCTCGAAGCCGGGATGGCGCAGGGTCTCCTCGATGGGCTGCACGAGGTGGCGGCGGGTCACCCCGGTGTTGCCGATCAGCCTCAGCGCCAGCGGGAGTTGGGGGTGATCGGCGTGGCGGGTACGGGCGAGGGCGAGCGTCTCCTCCATCGTGATCACGTGCTCGGGCACCGCCACGGCCGGTTTGCACAGGGTCGCCACGACGCTCTCCTTCGTTCGCGTGTGCGGGGCTGCGGCCCACACTCATCCGTGGTCCCCGGCCCCGCAACCGGGAGGCCGTGACGGAGCGTAGGGCGGCGTGCGGCGAGTCGTCCGTTCAGGGGGCTGTGCGCGCGGTCCGCGCAAGCTCCTTGCCGGTTCGGGAAGGGATTCAGCGCGGACCGTCCGCACGGGCGGCCCGGAACACGCAGAGCGACCGCCGGACGGCCGTGACCGATCTACCGGGAGTTGTGCCCCATGACGTCCGAACCCACGACCGCAGAGCCGCCCGTCCGCATCTGGGCCGTCGACGACCTGCCCGCACTGGACTTCGACCCGCTGCTGACCGAGCTGCTCGCCGAGGAGCCGGTCGCCCGCATCCGGCTGCCGTTCGCGGCGCACAGCGAAGCCTGGCTGGTGACGCGGTACGAGGACGTCCGGACGGTCACCTCCGACCCGCGCTTCAGCCGCACCGCCCTGCTGGACCGTGAGGTCACCGGCATGACCGGGCACCGGGTGGCCGCCAAGGAGTCCCTGAACTACGCCGACCCGCCGCACCACACCCGGCTGCGCAAGGCCGTGATCAGGACGTTCACCGGCCAGAACGCCCGCCGGCTGCGTCCGCTGGCCCAGCGCACGGCCAACGAGCTCCTCGACGCGATGGAACGCCAGGGCAAGCCGGCCGATCTGATGCGCCACCTGCACGGCCCGCTCCCGCTCGCCGTCGTCTGCGACCTGCTCGGAATCCCCCATGAGGACCGCGCCCAACTGGCGTCATGGCCCGATGTCATCCTCTCCTCCGGGCCGGGCCCGCGGAGCAGCGTCGCGGCGAAGGAGCAGATCCGCGCCTATCTGGTCCAGCTCCTGGAGCGGCGGAGGAGGGAGCCGCACGACGATCTCGCCGGCGAGCTGGCCGAGTCCTGGGCCGAGGGCCGGATCAGCGCGGACGAGGCGGTGTCACTGGCGACGGCCGTGCTGGTGAGCGGCGCGCACGCGGTCCGCAACAACAGCGCCAACATGGTGTATCTGCTGCTGACCCGGCCCGAGCTGATGAACCGGCTGCGGGCCGAGCCGCAGCTGCTGCCGGAGGCCGTGGACGAGCTGCTGCGATGGATCCCGCACCGCAACGGCGTGGGGCTGCCCCGGATCGCCACCGAGGACGTGGAGCTCGGCGGGGTGCTGATCCGGGCGGGCGAGGCGGTGTACGCGTCGTATCTCGCCGCCAACCGCGACCCGGAGGTCTTCGAGGACCCGCACACCGTCGACTTCGACCGGGCCGCCGTGGCCCATATGGCGTTCGGCCACGGACCGCACCACTGCATGGGCGCGATGCTGACCCGGATGGAGTCCGAGGTGATGCTCTCGACCCTGATGGCCCGCTATCCGGACCTGCGGCTCGCGGGCCCGCCCGAGGAGACGCCCTGGCAGTCCAAGGGCCTCATCCGGGGCCCCAGGGAGCTGCTCGTCACCTGGTGACCCGCTCCCCCGGCCCGCTGTCCGGCTCAACGGCCGAGGTCGTACGCCTCCGTCAGCTCACGGCAGCGCTTGACGTCCGCCGCGATCGCCTCGAGCAGGGCCTCGATGGACTCGAACTTCTCCATGCCGCGCACATAGGCGAGGAAGTCGACGGCCACGTGCATCCCGTACAGGTCGAGACCGACCCGGTCGATCGCGTACGCCTCGACGGTCCGCTCGGTGCCGTCGAACTGGGGGTTGGTGCCGACCGAGATCGCGGCGGGCATGCGCTCCCCGTCGGCGGTGAGCCATCCGGCGTACACGCCGTCAGCGGGGATGGCGGTGTGCGGCAGGGTCTCCACGTTGGCCGTGGGGAAGCCGAGCTCGCGGCCGCGCTGGGCGCCGCGGACGACGACGCCCTCGACGCGGTGCGGCCGGCCGAGGATCTCGGCGGCGCCCTCGACGTCGCCCTCCGCCACGAGCCGGCGCGTGAGGGTGGAGGAGAAGGGCTGGCCGCCGCCGGCCGATCCGCTCAGCGAGAGGTCGATGACCTCGACCTCGTAGTCGTAGGTGGCGCCCATCTCGGTGAGGAAGGCGACCGTGCCGGCGGCGCGGTGGCCGAAGCGGAAGTTCGGCCCCTCGATGACGGCGCGCGCGTGCAGCTTGTCGACGAGGACCTTCACGATGAAGTCCGCCGGCGACAGCTGGGAGAACTCCTGGGTGAAGGGGAGCACGAGCACCGCGTCCACACCGAGCTCGGCCATCAGCTCGCAGCGCCTGCTGTGCGGGGCGAGCAGCGGCGGGTGGCTGCCCGGCCGGACGACCTCGCTGGGGTGCGGGTCGAAGGTGACGACCACCGACGGGACGCCCAGCTCGTGGGCGCGCTCGACGGCCCGCCCGATGATCAGCTGGTGGCCGCGGTGGACACCGTCGTAGGAGCCGATGGTGACGACGCTGCGCCCCCAGTCCTGGGGGATGTCCTCCAAGCCACGCCAGCGCTGCACTGTGACCGCTCCTCGCCCGAACCTGTGTACGTCATGACCGATTACGCAGGTCTAAGACTGCCATGCCCACGGCTCTCGGTCCGCATCGGCATGGGAGTGCCGAGCCTCACGACGGTCCGCCGGGTGCTCGGACCGACCACACAGGCCCAGTCGTCGGGGTCCGCCACCAGCCATCCGGCCACCAGGGCGGCGAATCCCGGGACTTCCCGGGCGAGTTCCACGAGTCTGCGGTCGAAGCAGGTGGCGCCCTCGGGCGTACGCACCAGAAGGAGCCCGGTGCGGTGCACGAGCTCCCGGGTACGGCTCTCCGGGCGGCGCGCGGCCCCGAGCGCGGCGGCCCGCAGCACGGCGTCCAGCACGGCCAGGTCCCGGGTCTCGTACTGCTCGTACTCCAGGAGTACGTCGAGGAGCTCGGCGCGCAGCCCGCGCGAGGCGGCCGTGCCCGGGGCGGCGAGGACCGGCGCGAGGGCCCGCCGGACCTGCACCGGATGGCCCCGCAGCAGGCCGGAGAGCAGAGGGAAGAGCACGGCTCGGGCGGCGGGGCCGTGCTCCAGGCGCAGATCGAGGTAGGCGGCGGCGTGCCGGGCCCCTTCGGGGCGGTGGTCGACGTAGTCGCGGACCAGGGCGGCGGCCCGGCGGGCGAGCGCGGGTGTGGTGACGGTGGCCAGGGCCCGCAGGACGTCCCCGGCGCCGTCGCCGGGCCCGTGCAGCAGCCGGGCCTGGAAGGCGGCGAACACCGGCTCGGGGTGGGTGGTGAGGGCGGCGGCCAGGGCGTGGGCGGGCAGGTGCGGGTCTCCGGTGAGGTACGCGGCCAGGGCGCGCGGCAGGTGGTGGGAGCGGGTGTGCGGGTCCCGGACGAGCAGGCCGAGCGCGGGGCCGTGCAGCGCGCCGTCGCCGGGGCGGGCGAGCAGCGCGAGGGCGGCGTAGCGCAGCAGCTCGCGGTCGGCGGCGGTGACGGCGTGAGCGGCGACGAGCGTGCCGTACGCGGCCGCGGCGACCCGGCGCTCGGGGCGGCAGTCGTCGTGGGCCCAGCGGTCGACGGCCCGGCACAGCGCGGACGGCTCGTCCTCGGCGAGGGCGGTCAGGAGCTCGTCGGCGCGGGGGTGCGCGGTGGAGACGAGGGCCTCGCACAGGTCGTCGACGGCGAGGCCGCGGCGGGTGTGCAGGAGCGCCTGGGCGGCCGCGGCGACGGTGGCGTCCGGCGCCGCGGACAGCGGGGTGTCGTCGGCGAACCAGCGGCACAGCAGCGGCTGCACCCCGCGGGGTTCGGCGGCCAGCAGCTCGGCGACCGTGTCGAGGTAGCGGGGCCGGTCCTGGGTGCCGGGCGGCCCGTCGGCGGGCACGAGCCGGCGCAGCAGGTCGAGCCGCTCGTCCTCCCCGACCGGCAGGCGCTCCCAGAACCAGGGCCCGAACTCCTCACAGCCGCCGGGCCACCCGGCCCGCGACCCGACCCGGTCGGCGAGGCCCCGGACCACCCCCAGCAGCGGCCGTGCGTCGGGCACCCTCAGCAGCACCTCCCGCACGAGCCGCACGCCCCACCAACGGGCGTCCTCGATCCGGGCGGCGGGCGCCCAGGGATCCTGGGCGACGGCCGGCCGGTCGCCCGCAGCCACTGCGGCGAGCCGGTCGACCGCATCGATCAGCGCCTCCAGCCGGACGGCGAGGGCCGTCGGCCCCTGGTCCCGGCCCAGGCGCAGCAGCGCCTGGAGAACCGGGCCGATGCGATGGCGCGGTACGGGCAGGGAGCGGTGGGCGGGCGGGGCGGTGTGAGAGCCGGGCGCCGGAGGGATGTGGCCGGACGCGGCAGTGCCCGGCCCCGACGGCGGCGGGACCTGGGACGCGCCAGCGTGCGAGCCGGGCGGCGGGGGGACATGGCCGGTGGCCATCTGGCGGGTTCCGGGGCGGGACGGGAGTCGCTTCGGGGGGCTGCCGTGCCAGCGGTGGACCAGGGAGTGCAGCGCGCTGTCCAGGTCGAGGTGGGCGCCCTGGATCCAGTCGGCGAGCTCCTCGTCCGCGAAGCGGTAGCCGGCGCCCGCCGGGACGATCAGCCCCTCGGTGAGGACCGCCGAGGCCCATCCCGTACGCCAGGGGAAGACCTCCTCGAAGGACTCCCGGTCCAACTCGCCCTGGCCGGGGCCGAGGCACCGCCGGGCGGCCTCGTGGACCTGCCCGGCGACCCTGGCGGCGAGGCGGCGTACGGCTGTGCCGCGGATCGCCGGCCGGGACGCCGCCGCGATCCGTACGGCGACCCGCAGACACACCAGGTCCAGATGCGCGGTGAGGATCTCGTGCCGGCCCGGCCGCCCGGGCACGTCGCCGGGGAGCGCCTGCCGTACCTCGGCGAGCAGCCGCAGCGCCAGCGGGTGGCGCGCGTCGGCCGGAGCGAGCGCGTCGTCGGGGAGTCCGTACGCCTCCCTGGCCTGGCCGGCCTCGCGCTCCGGAAGGTCGCCGATCCACAGGGCCGCGGGCAGACGTTCGGCGGGCCGTACGGGCCGGTGCAGGGAGCCGGGCCGGTAGAGCCGTCCGGCCGGCTCCCAGTGTTCGGGGCGACAGCCGACGACGAGCCGGGCGCCGTGGGCGCGCAGCCAGCGTTCGGTGCCCGCGGTCCACTCGGGCAGTCGGTGGGCGAGGGCCGGGGGCATCTCCTCGGGGCCGTCGAGGATCAGGAGCAGGGGGCGGCCGGCGGCGCGGGAGAGGTGCGCGACGCGTTCGGGGGTGGCCTCGGTCATGTCGCCGCGGGCGCCGGAGGCCGCGGCGATCCGGCCGGCCTCGCGCAGGGCGCGGGCGGCGGCGTCGGCGAGGGAGGTGTCCTCGGCCCGCAGGTCGGCGCCGCGCAGCCAGAGGGTGGGGGCCGGTTCGGAGCCGTGGGTGCGCCGGGCGCGCAGGGCGGCCAGTTCGGTGGTGCGGCCGCTGCCGGGGTCTCCGGTCAGGGCGAGGACGAGCGCGTCCGAGGCGCCGAAGAAGGCGAACTCCCTGATGCTGTCGGGGCGTTCGACGGGCCCGGAACGGCCGTCGGCGCCGTGGGCGGACCCGGCGGCGGTGGCGGTGAGTTCCAGGGCGCCGGCGAGGTTGAGGTGGCGGCCGTGCCCGGGGACGGTGGCCGCGTTGCGGCGCAGCAGCGCGGCGAGCGGTCCGTGCGGGTCCCGCGCGGCGGAGGCGGCGAGCGGCACGGCGAGACCGGCGACGCTCCGGGCGCTGTGCAGGGCGGTGCCGAGGACGGCGAGGACGGCGCCGGTCTCCGCGTCCAGGACGGGCCCGCCGGCGGCCTCGCCGCCGAGCCTGAGGGCCTCGCTGCCGTCGAAGCCGATGGCCAGCTCCAGTGCCTCGCCCAGGAGATGGAAGCGGTCGGTGGCGGTGTAGGTGACCGGGGAGGTGCCGAGCACGCGTGCTTCGCGCCAGCCGCGCGCGGCGAGCCGGACATACGTGCCGGGGTCGACGGCGGTGTGCTCGGCGACCGGCAGCGGCGGTACGCCGAGGCCCTCGGTCCGTACCAGCGCGAGTCCGGCCTCGGGGAGGGCGGTCACGGCCCCGGCCTCCACCAGGCAGGTCCGGGCGCCGGGGGCGTCGACCGGCCCTTCGGCCGGGGCGTGCAGCACGAGCCGGGCCAGCCCGTCGACGGCTTCGTGCCCGGTCACGACCGTGCCACGGTCGTCCGCGACGAAGCCCGTGCCTCGTGGCCGGCCCGCCAGATCACAGATCCGCACGAGCGCCGGCCCGTCCCCGCGTCCCATGTTTCCGACGGTAGGTCGGCAGTGATCACCGGGAGAAGGACGCCTGCCGAAAGCGCCCCCGTGTGCCCCCGCCCTTCACTCCGAGCGCCTGCTCAATGGGGTGAATAGCACAGAAAGGGCGAATAGACCCTTGGTGAGGGGGTTCGTGGAGCGGGCGGGAGGTCCCGGGCCCGCTCCACGACGGGCGTCCCTGTCGGTCAGCCGAAGACCGCGAGGCTCTTCGCTTTGCCCTTGTGCTCCTCGACGAGGGCGACGAAGGCACCGTCGGGGCCGAAGACCGCGACCGGCCCTTCGGGGTACGCCGGCATGTCGAGCCGGACGCCGTTGAGCAGCAGCCGGGCCCGCTTCTCGTCCACGTCCCAGCGGGGGAACGCGGCCGCGGCGGCCGCGGCGATCGGCATCACGGTCAGCTCCTCCTGGAGCTGGTCGAGCGTGCGTGCCGAGTCGAGCTTGTAGGGGCCGACCCGGGTACGCCGCAGCGCGGTCAGATGGCCGCCGACGCCCAGTCCGGCGCCGAGGTCACGGGCGAGCGCCCGGATGTAGGTGCCCGAGGAGCAGACGACGGAGACGACCAGGTCGACGACGGGGGTGCCGTCCTCGGCCGTGGCCTCCCGGACGTCGTACACCGTGAACTGGGACACGGTGACGGGACGGGCCGGGATCTCGAACTCCTCGCCACCGCGCACGCGCGCGTACGACCGCTTGCCGTCGATCTTGATGGCGCTGACCTTGGACGGCACCTGCATGATCGCGCCGGTCAGGGCGGCGACCTGGGTGTCGATCGCCTCGCGGGTCACCCGGGAGGCGTCGGTGGACGAGGTGATCTCGCCCTCGGCGTCGTCGGTGACGGTGTTCTGGCCGAGCCGGACCGTACCGAGGTACTCCTTCTCGGTCAGCGCGAGGTGCCCGAGCAGCTTGGTCGCCCGCTCCACACCGAGGACGAGCACGCCGGTGGCCATCGGGTCGAGCGTGCCGGCGTGGCCGACGCGGCGGGTCCGGGCGATGCCGCGCATCTTGGCGACGACGTCGTGCGAAGTGAAGCCCGACGGCTTGTCGACGATGACAAGGCCGTCGGGCGTCTTGTGCTGCTGGCTCATTCCGAGGCTTCGCCCTCGTCCTCGTCGCCGGGCTTGCGGTACGGGTCGGCCTCGCCGGCGTACCTGGCGCCGGAGGACGCCTCGCGCACCTTGGCGTCGGAGGCCCGCGCCTTGTCGAGCAGGTCCTCGATCGTCCGGGCGTTCTCCGGAAGGGCGTCCGCCACGAACGCGAGGGTGGGCGTGAACTTGGTGCCCGCCGCCCGGCCGACCGCGGAGCGCAGGATGCCCTTGGCGCTCTCCAGGCCGGCGGCCGCGCTTGCCCGGTCCTCGTCGTCGCCGTAGACCGTGTAGAAGACCGTGGCCTCCCGCAGGTCACCGGTGACGCGGGTGTCCGTGATCGTCACATGCGTACCCAGGCGGGGGTCCTTGATGCCGCGCTGCAGCTTCTCGGCGACCACCTCCCGGATGAGGTCTGCCAGCTTCTTCGCCCGCGCGTTGTCGGCCACTGGTCCTTCTCCTTCTTGCCTTGCATTCAGTCTTCATCAGTGTGGAGCCTGCGTCGCACCGACAGCAGTTCCACTTCGGGCCGGGCCGCGACCAGCCGCTCACAGCGGTCCAGTACATCGGACACGAACCCCGGGTCCCCGGACACCAGCGCGACCCCGAGCCGGGCCCTGCGATGGAGGTCCTGGTCGCCCACCTCGGCCGCGCTCACGGAGAACTTGCGCTGGAGCTCGGCGACGATGGGCCGGACGACGGAGCGTTTCTCCTTCAACGAATGGACGTCGCCGAGGAGCAGATCGAAGGACAGAGTCCCCACGTACATGCGGTGCCGGATGTCCCGCCGGTTCGGGTTCGGTGGCCTGCCACGCCATCGCTGTGGCAGGGACACCAGAACCGTACACGCAACGGCCGGGGCCGATCGACGGATTAACTTCCGCCGACCGGCCCCGGTTCAACGCTGGAGATCAGGCGCGAGGCTTCTCGCGCATCTCGTACGTCGCGATGACGTCGTCGATCTTGATGTCGTTGAAGTTTCCGAGGTTGATACCACCCTCGAAGCCCTCGCGGATCTCGGTGACGTCGTCCTTGAAGCGGCGCAGACCCTCGATGTTGAGGTTCTCCGCGATGACCTTGCCGTCGCGGATGAGGCGCGCCTTGGTGTTGCGCTTGACCTCGCCGGAGCGGATGAGGACACCGGCGATGTTGCCCAGCTTGGACGAGCGGAAGACCTCGCGGATCTCCGCCGTACCGAGCTCGACCTCTTCGTACTCCGGCTTGAGGAGGCCCTTGAGCGCCGCCTCGATCTCCTCGATGGCCTGGTAGATCACCGAGTAGTACCGGACGTCGACGCCCTCGCGCTCCGCCATCTGCGCGGCACGGCCGGCCGCACGGACGTTGTAGCCGATGACGATGGCGTCGGAGCCCATCGCCAGGTCGATGTCGGACTCGGTGACCGCACCCACACCGCGGTGCAGGACCCGGATGTCGACCTCTTCACCGACGTCGAGCTGGAGCAGCGAGGACTCGAGAGCCTCGACCGCACCGGACGCGTCGCCCTTGATGATGAGGTTGAGTTCCTGGACCAGACCGGCCTTGAGCACCTTGTCGAGGTCCTCGAGGGACACCCGGCGGACGCGCTTGGCGAAGGCGGCGTTGCGCTCACGCGCAGCACGCTTCTCGGCGATCTGACGGGCCGTACGGTCCTCGTCGACGACGAGGAAGTTGTCGCCGGCGCCGGGGACGTTGGTGAGACCCAGGACCAGGACGGGAGTCGACGGGGTCGCCTCCTCGACGTTGTTGCCCTTGTCGTCGAGCATCGCCCGGACACGGCCGTACGCGTCGCCGACGACCATCGTGTCGCCGATGCGCAGCGTTCCGCGCTGGACCAGGACCGTCGAGACGGCACCGCGACCACGGTCGAGGTGGGACTCGATGGCGATGCCCTGCGCGTCCTGGTCCGGGTTGGCCCGGAGGTCGAGCGAGGCATCCGCGGTGAGGACCACGGCCTCCAGCAGGGAGTCGATGTGCAGACCCTGCTTGGCGGAGATGTCGACGAACATCGTGTCGCCGCCGTACTCCTCGGCCACCAGACCGAACTCGGTCAGCTGACCGCGGACCTTGGTCGGGTCGGCGCCCTCGACGTCGATCTTGTTGACCGCGACCACGATCGGCACACCGGCCGCCTTGGCGTGGTTCAGCGCCTCGATCGTCTGGGGCATCACACCGTCGTTGGCCGCCACCACGAGGATCGCGATGTCGGTCGACTTCGCACCACGGGCACGCATGGCGGTGAACGCCTCGTGACCCGGGGTGTCGATGAAGGTGATGCGACGCTCTTCGCCGTTGACCTCGGTACCGACCTGGTACGCACCGATGTGCTGCGTGATGCCGCCGGCCTCGCCCGCGATGACGTTCGTCTTGCGGATGGCGTCGAGCAGTCGGGTCTTACCGTGGTCGACGTGACCCATGACGGTCACGACCGGGGGACGCGAGACCAGGGCCTCTTCGCCGCCCTCGTCCTCGCCGAACTCGATGTCGAAGGACTCGAGAAGCTCGCGGTCCTCCTCCTCCGGGCTGACGATCTGGACGGTGTAGTTCATCTCGTCGCCGAGCAGCTGCAGCGTCTCGTCGGAGACGGACTGCGTGGCCGTGACCATCTCGCCGAGGTTCATCATGACCGCGACGAGCGACGCCGGGTTGGCGTTGATCTTCTCGGCGAAGTCGGTGAGGGAGGCACCGCGCGACAGGCGAATGGTCTCGCCGTTGCCGCGAGGCAGCATCACGCCGCCGACCGACGGGGCCTGCATGGCCTCGTACTCCTGGCGCCTCTGCCGCTTCGACTTGCGGCCACGACGCGCGGGACCGCCGGGACGGCCGAAGGCGCCCTGCGTGCCACCACGGCCACCGGGGCCACCGGGACGGCCACCGAAGCCGGGACGACCGCCGAAGCCGCCGCCACCGCCACCGGGACCACCGCCACCGGGACGACCGCCGCCGCCACCGCCGCCACCGGGACGGCCGGCGAAGCCGCCGCCACCGCCACCGGGACCGGCCGGACGACCGGCGAAGCCGCCGCCGGGACGACCGCCGCCGCCACCCGGACGGCCACCAGGGCCACCGGGGCCACGGCCGCCGGGGCCGGGACGCGGGCCGGCAGCCGGACGCTGCGGCATCATGCCCGGGTTCGGGCGGTTACCACCGGGAGCGCCGCCGGGGCGGGGCGCCTGCGGACGGGGCATGCCGCCCGGAGTGGGACGGGCACCGCCCTGACCCTGCGGACGCGGGGCGCCACCGGGGCCACCCTGCGGGCGCGGGGCGCCGGGAACGGCACCGGGGCCACCGGGGCCGGGACGGCCGCCGCCCGGACGGGGCGCCTGCGGGCGCGCCATACCGGTGGAGCCACCCGAGGTGAAGGGGTTGTTGCCCGGACGGGGACCGGCCGGACGGGCACCCGGACGCGCGGCCTGCTGGCCACCGGGACGCGGGGCACCGGGACGGGCACCACGGTCACCCTGACCGCCCTGGCCCTGCGGGCGCGCGGCGGGACGGGGACCGGGGGTGGCGCCACCCTGACGGGGACCGGCGGCCGGGGCCGACGGAGGCGCGGTGAACTCCGGAGCCGCGGGGGCCGGCGTGACCGGCTTCGGCGCGGGCTTCGGACCCGGGCGCGGGCCCGGGGCGGCCGGGGCCGCGGGGGTGCTGCTCGCCGGAGCCGCGGGCGCGGCCGGGGCCGGCTTCGGCGCCGGGGCGCCGGGCTTCGGGGCAGCGGGACGAGCCGCCTGCGCCGGGGAGGGCGCGGTGGGGGTACCTCCCGCGCGGCTTGCCGCTGCGGGGGAGGCAGGCTTCGCAGGCGCGGCCTTGCGGGGCGCGCCGGGCTTCGCAGCGGACTTGCCGGCGGTGCCGGGCCCCTGCAGTGCGTCAGTCAACTTGCGTACAACGGGCGCCTCGATCGTCGAGGACGCCGAACGGACGAATTCACCGAGTTCTTGGAGCTTGGCCATGACGACCTTGCTCTCAACCCCGAACTCCTTGGCGAGTTCGTATACCCGGACCTTAGCCACTTCGCTCCTTTTAGGTCCGGGTTACCGCCGGACCGTCGCTACTTCATGGGCGTACTCATCGCGTACTCATCGAGTGCTCATCGCAATCTCGACCTACTTCCAACTCGCGAGGTACCTGACCGCACGGGGTGTTCCGTGCCGTTCTTTCCTACCGTGCTGCCGTCTCGAGGACCTGCCGCAGTTCCGCGGTGTCGAGCGGGCCCGGGACCTTGAAGGCCCTCGGGAACGCGCGGCGGCGGACCGCCAGGTCGAGACAGACCGATGCGGGGTGCAGGTACGCACCCCGGCCGGGCAGCGTACCGCGAGGATCGGGGGCACATATGCCCTCGATCGCCACGATGCGCAGCAGATCGCGCTTGGCCGCTCGCTCCCGGCATCCCACACAGGTTCGCTCAGGGCATGCGCGGGCATGCGTCCGGCCAGACACGCTTAAGTCTACCTCCCCGTACCGACCTCACCCCTTTGGGGTAAAAATCGAACAGATGATGGCTCAAAAAGATCACGTGATCCTGTGGTGGCACAACGTGACCACCCCGGGATCTATTCCCGCGCCCCCGGCCGGGCGGTCCGCCCGGCCGGAGCCACGTCTCAGTCCCGCTCGGCGTCCTGCCCGGCGGGCTGCTCGGTGTCGGGGCGGATGTCGATGCGCCAGCCGGTGAGGCGCGCGGCGAGGCGGGCGTTCTGGCCCTCCTTGCCGATGGCCAGCGACAGCTGGTAGTCGGGCACGGTCACCCGGGCGGAGCGCGTCGACAGGTCGACGACCTCCACCTTGGAGACCCGGGCCGGGGAGAGGGCGTTGGCGACCATCTCGGCCGGGTCGTCGGACCAGTCCACGATGTCGATCTTCTCGCCGTGCAGCTCGGCCATGACATTACGCACACGGCTGCCCATCGGGCCGATGCAGGCGCCCTTGGGGTTGAGACCCGCACGGGTGGCCCGCACCGCGATCTTGGTGCGGTGTCCGGCCTCGCGCGCGATGGCGGCGATCTCGACACTGCCGTCGGCGATCTCCGGCACCTCGAGCGCGAAGAGCTTCTTCACCAGATTGGGGTGGGTGCGCGAAAGGGTGACGGACGGACCGCGGACACCTTTGGCGACCCGGACGACGTACGTACGCAGCCGCAGACCGTGCGTGTACTCCTCGCCCGGCACCTGCTCCTGCACCGGCAGGATCGCTTCGAGCTTGTCGTCGAGGCGGACCAGGACGTTCTTGGGGTCCTTGCCCTGCTGCACCTGACCGGCCACGATGTCGCCCTCACGGCGGGCGTACTCGCCGAAGGTGACGTCGTTCTCGGCGTCCCGCAGCCGCTGCTGGATGACCTGGCGGGCGGTGCTGGCGGCGATCCGGCCGAAGTCCGACGGCGTGTCGTCGAACTCCTTGGGCTCCTGGCCCTCTTCGAGGTCGGCGGCGTCCTCCTTGGCCCACACCGTGACATGGCCGGTCTGCCGGTCCAGTACGGCACGGGCGTGACGGCGCGCGCCCTCCGTGCGGTGGTACGCGATGAGGAGGGCCGACTCGATCGCCTCGACCAGCAGGTCGAAGGGGATCTCCTTCTCTTGTGCCAAGCCCCTCAGGAGCTTCACGTCGATGTCCACGGCTACGCCTCCTCTTCCTTCTTGTCCTTGCGGTTGAACTCGATCTCGACACGCGCCTTGGCGATCTCGGGGAACTCGATCCGCCGGGCGGTGGGCCTGCGCCCCTTCACGCCGGGCACTTCGAGATCGATTCCCTCGTCGTCGACGGTGAGGATCCTGGCCACGAGCTCTTCACCCGCCTGCAGCTGGAACCTGGCCAGCCGGCCGGTGGCGCGTACGTAGTGGCGGTGCTCGGTGAGCGGGCGGTCGGCGCCCGGGGAGCTGACTTCGAGGACGTACTCCTCGTCGCCCATCGCGTCGGTCTCGTCCAGCTTCTGGGAGATCACGCGGCTCAGCTCGGCGCATGCGTCCAGCTCGACGCCCTCGTCGGAGTCGACGACGATCCTCAGCACACGACGCCGGCCGGCCCGGGACACCTCGATCTCTTCCAGATCCAGGTCCATCGCACTGACGAGCGGCTCCAGCAGCCCGCGCAGCCTGTCGCTCTGGGTGGTGCTCATCCGGGTGACTCCTCGGCCGCGTGTGCTGTTGTGGGATCGTCGCGTGTCAGATCAAAGGGTATCCGGTCCCGAGGGGTGTTGCCGTCCACCTCCGACCGAGCCGCAGGTACGCTCGCCTGCGGTGATCTTCGCCAAGATCTTCCCGAGGTCCGAAGGAGAGACGCGTGGGGCGCACGGGGACGACACGCCGGCGCGCGCTGCTGGCGACGGGCGCCGCCGCGGCGTCCGGACTGCTGGCGGGCTGTACGTCCGACGGCCCGGGCGGGCGGCGGAGCAGGTCCGCGGCCGAGCGCGCCGCCCGCGCGGAGGCGGCACTGCGCCGCCGGGCGACCGCGAGCGCCACGGCGCTGATGGAACGTTACGACGCGGTGACCCGGGCGCATCCGTCCCTGGCCGCCCGGCTGGCCCCGCTACGCGCGTCGGCGGCGGCGCACCGGCAGGCGCTGGGCGCCGACGGCCCGGCCGCCTCCCCCACCCCCTCGACCCGGCCGGCCGGGGCCACCGCGCCCGTACCGGCCGATCCGGCCGCCGCGCTGGAGGAGCTCGCCGCGACCGCCCGCCGGACGGCCGACGGCCATTCGGCCGCACTGCTCTCCGCCCCGCCGGAGTACGCCCGGCTGCTGGCCTCGGTCGCGGCGTCGTGCGCGGCGCAGGCGTATCTCCTCACGGACACCGGGGCGCGGTCATGAGCGCCCTGGACGCCGCGCAGGCGGCGCTGGCCGCAGAGCACGCGGCCGTGTACGGCTACGGCGTCGTCGGCGGGCGGATCGGCGCGGAGCGCCGCAAGGAGGCGGCCGCGGCGTACGACGGTCACCGGGCCCGGCGGGACGCGCTGGGGCGGACGGTACGGGACCTGGGCGGGCAGCCGGTGGCGGCCCTCGCGGCGTACGCGCTGCCCTTCCCGGTGCCGGACACGGCCGCCGCGGTGCGCCTGGCCGCCGTCCTGGAGGACCGGGTCGCGGCGGTGTACTCCGATCTCGTACGCGCCGCCGAGGGGCCCCTGCGGCGGGACGCGGCAGCGGCGCTGCGTGAGGCAGCGGTGCGGGCCGTGCGGTGGCGCGGCAGCGGCGTAGCCTTTCCTGGGCTCGCCGAGCGCGCCTGAGCCGGGCTCCGGTCCGGCTCCGACCAGGCTGTGAAAGGGAACAACGCGCGTATGGGTCTCGAACCGCCCCAGCGGCTGACACGTGTGCTCGGCGAGACGTACGGGGACGCGGCCGCTGCCGAATGGCTCGGGCGGCTGCCCGACCTCGCCCGGGAGTCGCTCTCCCTGGGCGAGGTGGAGGCCGAGCGGACGGTGGTCCCGGGCGGGCGGAGCAGTCTGGTGATCCTCGTCCGTACGGCGGAGGGTGAGCCCGCCGCGCTGAAGATCGCCCCGCCGTTCGCCGCGCCCGAGCGGGAGCGCGACGCGCTGGCCCACTGGAACGGGTGGGGGGCGGTGCGGCTGCTGGCCGCGCTGCGGGACGGGTCGCTGCTGCTCGAACGGCTGCACCCGGAGGTGTCCCTGCGTTCGCTCCCGGAGGCGAAGGCGCTCCTTGAGGCGGCGGGGATCGCACGGCGGCTGTGGGTGGAGCCGCCGGCGGACCACTCCTTCGAGTCGGTGACGGGGCGTACGGAGCCGATGGCCGGGGCGATGGCGTCGTGGTCGGCGGACCCGGTGGCCGGTTCGCTGGTCGCGGCCGCGCTCGCGGCGCGCGAGGAGCTTCTCGCGCACTCCCCCGAGACGCTGCTGCTGCACGGCTGCTTCCGGCAGGGCAAGGTCCTCGGAGGGGACCGCGCGCCGTGGCTGGCGGTCGGGCCGGAGCCGCTGGTGGGCGAGCGGGCCTACGACCTGGCGCGGCTGGTCCGGGACCGGGTGGAGGACCTGGTCGCCTCCTCGGCGGGCGCGTCGGCGGCCCGGCGGCGGGTGAACCGGCTGGCGGACTCGCTGGAGCTGGACCCGGAGCGGCTGCGCGGCTGGACGCTGTTCCGCGCGGTGGAGAGCGCCACGCGCGCGCTGGCGGCCGGGCGCCGTCAGGAAGGCGAGGTTCTGCTGGAGTTCGCCGGCTGGCTGTAGAAACACCCCATACCGGGCATACGGTAGGGGTAACACCCGGCTCGGAGCTCAGGGGGCCGTGATGGTCGAAGAGCTGTTGTCCGCGGCGGCAGGCGTGGGAATAGCCGCTGCCGTGTATGTGGGCGCCGCCGCGCGCGTCGTGAAGCAGTACGAGCGGGGTGTGGTGTTCCGTTTCGGTCGGCTGATGGGCGAGGTACGCCGGCCCGGCTTCACCATGATCGTTCCGGTGGTGGACCGGCTGCACAAGGTGAATCTGCAGATCGTCACGATGCCTGTGCCCGCGCAGGAGGGCATCACGCGGGACAACGTGACGGTCCGGGTCGACGCGGTCGTGTACTTCAAGGTCGTGGACGCGGCGGAGGCGCTGGTCCGGGTCGAGGACTACAAGTTCGCGGTCTCGCAGATGGCGCAGACGTCGCTGCGGTCGATCATCGGCAAGAGCGACCTCGACGATCTGCTGTCCAACCGCGAGAAGCTCAACCAGGGCCTGGAGCTGATGCTCGACTCCCCCGCCATCGGGTGGGGCGTGCAGATCGACCGGGTCGAGATCAAGGACGTCTCGCTGCCGGAGACGATGAAGCGGTCGATGGCCCGCCAGGCGGAGGCGGACCGGGAGCGCCGGGCGCGGGTGATCAACGCGGACGCGGAGCTCCAGGCGTCGAAGAAGCTGGCGGAGGCGGCGCATCAGATGGCCGACGCGCCGTCGGCGCTCCAGCTGCGGCTGCTGCAGACAGTGATGGCGGTGGCGGCGGAGAAGAACTCCACGCTGGTGCTGCCGATCCCGGTGGAACTGCTGCGGTTCCTGGAACGCGCGGGCCAACCGCCGACCGCGCCGGCGTCGCCGCTCCCGGAGCCACCCGCGGCCCCGGCACCCCCGCTGCTGCGCGACGGCGACCTCCCGCCCATGGCCCCAGAGGCCCCACCGGGCCCGGCCCCGGAAGCCCTCCCCGGCGAACCGGGCGGCCCTGCGGCCCCGGAGCCACCACTCGCAGCGGCCGACCCGGAGGGTCGTCAGGAGCCGTGAGGTAGGGCGCCGCGGGGCACGGGTCGGTACGTCCGGGCGGCGAGGCGGGCCTCGGGGCGGGCAGGAGTCGCTGCTGCGGCGGTCGGCCCTGGGATGCGAGCGGGCTGCCTTGGCACCGCGAGGCCACACGCCTCTGCGCGGGCGGGAGTCGCTGCCCCGACAGCCGGCTCTCGAATCCAGACGGCGCAGGCCCTCGCGGGCCGTACGCCCCCGGCCGCGATGCCCCACGTCTCGGCATGGGCGAGGGTCGCTGCCGCGGCGGCCGGCCCTGGGGATCTTGGCGCGGCAGCCCCCTGCGGGCCGCCCTGGGCCGCGCCCGGGCGCCACGGCCACCGGCGCGACAGGTCCGGACGCGCCGAGGGGCGGTGCCCCTGCGGGCACCGCCCCTCGGGCGTTTCGCGGCGGCGTGGCTACGCGCTCAGGCGGGCGATCGCCTCGTCGACCGTGAGTTCCTCGCGCTCGCCCGTGCGGCGGTCCTTGAGTTCCAGGACGCCCTCGGCCGAGCGGCGGCCCGCGACCAGGATCTTCGGGACGCCGATCAGTTCGGCGTCGGTGAACTTCACGCCCGGGGAGACGCCCGCCCGGTCGTCGACCAGCACGCGCAGCCCCGCGGCCTTCAGCTTCTCGGAGACCTCGAGCGCCAGCTCGGTCTGGAGCGCCTTGCCGGCGGCGACGACGTGGACGTCGGCCGGGGCGACCTCGGCGGGCCAGCACAGGCCCTGCTCGTCGGCGTGCTGCTCGGCGAGCGCCGCCACCGCGCGGGAGACGCCGACGCCGTACGAGCCCATGGTGACCCGGACCGGCTTGCCGTTCTGGCCGAGCACGTCGAGCTGGAAGGCATCGGCGTACTTCCGGCCGAGCTGGAAGATGTGGCCGATCTCGATCGCGCGGTCCAGCTTCAGGCCGGTGGCGCACTTCGGACACGGGTCGCCCTCTTCGACCACGACGACGTCGAAGTAGTCGTCGACCTCGAAGTCACGGCCCGCGACGACGTTCCTCGCGTGCTTGTCGGCCTTGTTGGCGCCGGTGATCCACGCGGTGCCCGGGGCGACGCGCGGGTCGGCGATGTAGCGGACCTTGTCCAGGCCTTGCGGGCCGACGTAGCCGCGGACCAGGTCCTCGCGGCCCTCGAAGTCCTCGGCGGTGACCATCTCGACGACGGCCGGGGACAGGTGGTCCTCCAGCTTGCCGAGGTCGACCTCGCGGTCGCCGGGGACACCGACGGCCACGATCTCGCCGTCGACCTTGACCAGGAGGTTCTTCAGCGTGGCGGAGGCCGGTACGCCCAGGTGCTCGGCGAGGGTCTCGATGGTCGGCGTGTCGGGGGTGTCCAGCTCCTCGACCGGGCCGACCGCCGAGCCGTCGACCGCCTCGGCCTTGAAGGTCACGGCCTCGGTGTTGGCGGCGTAGTCGCAGTTGGGGCAGTAGACGAAGGTGTCCTCGCCGGCCGCGGCCGGGGCGAGGAACTCCTCGGAGGCGGAGCCGCCCATGGCGCCCGAGATCGCGGAGACGATCTTGTGCTTGAGGCCGAGCCGGTCGAAGATCTTGATGTACGCCTGGCGGTGCAGCGCGTACGACTCGGCCAGGCCCTCGTCGGTGGTGTCGAAGGAGTACGAGTCCTTCATCTGGAACTCACGGCCGCGCAGGATGCCCGAACGGGGACGCGCCTCGTCGCGGTACTTGGTCTGGATCTGGTAGAGGATCACCGGCAGGTCCTTGTAGGACGTGCACTGGTCCTTGACCAGCTGGGTGAAGATCTCCTCGTGGGTCGGGCCGAGGAGGTAGTCGCCGCCCTTGCGGTCCTTCAGGCGGAACAGCTCGGCGCCGTACTCCTCCCAGCGGCCGGACGCCTCGTACGGCTCCTTGGGCAGCAGCGCCGGCAGCAGGACCTCCTGCGCGCCGATCGCGTCCATCTCCTCGCGCACCACTCGCGAGACGTTCTCCAGGACCTTCATGCCCAGCGGCAGCCAGGACCAGATGCCGGCGGCGTTGCGGCGGACGTATCCGGCGCGGACGAGCAGCTTGTGGCTGAGCGTCTCGGCGTCCGCCGGGTCGTCGCGCAGTGTCTTGACCATCAACCGGGACATGCGCTGGACCTGGGCCATGGGGAACTCTCCTGCGGTGAAAAGTGTGATGGCTAGGAGGTTAGCCGGGCGGCGCCCGCGGGCGGTAATCAGTTCCGGCGCAGAAGGGGCAGTGGCGCGCCCATCACCGCGTACGGCTTCGGCGCGCTGGGACTGTGTCCCCCGGGGGGCAACCCCCGGACCCCCGGCCGGTGCGTCAGCGCCGCCGTAGCGGGAGCGGCGCGCCCATCACCGCGTACGGCTTCGGCGCGCTGGGGAACAGGACGCGGCGGGCCAGGTCCGTGTAGCCGAGCGCGCGGTACAGGCCCCGGGCGGGGCTCTCGGTGTCGATGGCGGAGAGGATCGAGCGGGGCTGTTCGGCGGCGTCGGTGATCGTGGTGATCAGCTCGCGGCCGATTCCGCGGCCCTGGTGGTCGGGGTGGACGTGGAGTTCGGTGATGACGAAGGAGTCGTCGAGCCAGTCCTCGGTGCCGGTGGCGCGCAGGTACGGTTCGACGACGGTGGACCACCAGTGGGTGCGGTCGTTGGGCATGCCGTAGACGAACCCGACGAGGCGGCCCTCGGGGGTGGTGGCGCCGTACGCACACGCGCCGGGGTTGAGCAGGTGGCGCAGCACGATATGGCGGCGTACGGCGATCTCGTCCTCGCTGAGCCCGAAGGCGAGGGCCTGCACGGCGAGGGCGTCGTCCACCCGTGCGGCGAGGTTGACCGGTCCGACCACGACGTCATTCATGCGGCGAACCCTACAAGTGCCTCAGAAGAGCACGCTCATGAAGGCGCCGACCTCGCGGAAGCCGACGCGGCGGTAGGAGGCCCGGGCGGGGGTGTTGTAGTCGTTGACGTAGAGGCTGACGACGGGGGCGACGTCGGCGAGGGCGTACTGGAGCACGGCGGCCATGCCGGTCTCGGACAGCCCCCGGCCTCGGTGTTCGGGGGCGACCCAGACGCCCTGGATCTGACAGGCCTGGGGGGTCGCCGCGCCGATCTCGGCCTTGAAGACGACCTTGCCGTCCTCGATACGGGCGAAGGAGCGGCCGGTGGAGACGAGTTCGGCGACCCGGGCCTGGTAGAGCAGTCCGCCGTCGCCGGCCATCGGGGAGATGCCGACCTCCTCGGTGAACATGGCCACACAGGCGGGCATGATCACGTCCATCTCGTCCTTGCGGATGCGGCGCACGAGCGGGTCGGGGGCGATGTCGGCCGAGGGCTGCTCGGTGACCATCAGGGGCTGGTGGGGGCGTACGTCACGGGCGGGCCCCCAGCTGGGTTCGAGGAGGCGCCAGAGCTGGGAGGTGGACGGGGCGGGGCCGACGATGGAGGAGCAGCGGCGGCCGACGCGGCGGGCGCGGTCGGCGAAGGCGCGGACGGCCTCCGGGGTGGCGCAGATGGGCACGAGGTTGGCGCCGGAGTAGCAGAGCGAGTGCAGTCGGCCGCGGTCGTACCAGCCCCACATCTCGCCGCCGAGGCGCCAGGGGTCGAGCCCGGCGGCCTGGACGCGGGCCGTGACGAAGGCGTTCTCGACGGGGGCGCTCTCCAGGACGGCGAGCGCGGCGCCGAGATCGCCGGGTTCGAGGACCCGGGTGGGGGCTTGCGTCAACACGAGGGGCCTCACCATGCGGTCTGCTGATCTCCGCACTGTACCTGGCGTGCCTGGGGAGTGTCGGCCGCAGCGGGAAGCCCCGCCCTGGGGGCGGGGCTTCGGTGGCCGACAAGTGCCGGTGGCGAGGTGGGCAGCCGGCGACGGCGACGGGTCAGCCGGCGACGGCGACGGTCGGTTCGCCGCTGGCGACGCCGTCCTTCTCCATCTGCTCGGCGATCTTCATGGCCTCGTCGATCAGGGTCTCCACGATCTTCGACTCCGGCACGGTCTTGATGACCTCGCCCTTGACGAAGATCTGACCCTTGCCGTTGCCGGAGGCCACACCGAGGTCCGCCTCGCGGGCCTCGCCCGGGCCGTTGACGACGCAGCCCATGACGGCGACGCGCAGGGGGACCTCCATGCCCTCCAGGCCCGCCGTCACTTCCTCGGCCAGCTTGTACACGTCCACCTGGGCCCGGCCGCAGGACGGGCAGGAGACGATCTCCAGTCGGCGCTGGCGCAGGTTCAGCGACTCCAGGATCTGGATGCCGACCTTGATCTCCTCGGCCGGCGGGGCCGACAGGGAGACCCGGATCGTGTCACCGATGCCCTCGGACAGCAGCGCGCCGAAGGCGACGGCCGACTTGATGGTGCCCTGGAACGCTGGACCGGCCTCGGTGACGCCCAGGTGCAGCGGGTAGTCGCACTGCGCCGCCAGCTGACGGTAGGCGTTGACCATCACCACCGGGTCGTTGTGCTTGACCGAGATCTTGATGTCGCGGAAGCCGTGCTCCTCGAAGAGGGAGGCCTCCCACAGCGCCGACTCCACCAGCGCCTCGGGGGTGGCCTTGCCGTACTTCTTCAGCAGCCGCGCGTCCAGGGAGCCGGCGTTCACGCCGATCCGGATCGGGGTCCCGGCGTCGCCCGCAGCCTTGGCGATCTCCTTGACCTTGTCGTCGAACTGCTTGATGTTGCCCGGGTTCACCCGCACCGCCGCGCAGCCGGCGTCGATCGCCGCGAAGACGTACTTCGGCTGGAAGTGGATGTCCGCGATGACCGGGATCTGCGACTTGCGCGCGATCGTCGCCAGCGCGTCGGCGTCGTCCTGGGTCGGGCACGCGACCCGTACGATCTGGCAGCCCGACGCCGTCAGCTCCGCGATCTGCTGGAGCGTGGCGCCGATGTCCGAGGTCCGGGTCGTCGTCATCGACTGCACCGAGACAGGCGCGTCACCGCCCACGGCGACCGAGCCGACGTGGATCTTCCGGCTGACCCGGCGGTCGGCGAGCTTCGTCGGAACGGACGGGATACCGAGAGAAATCGCGGTCATCTGCTGTGCAACCCCAAGGTGTGGATCGAGGTCCCGAGATCGGCGGGCTCCAGTTACCGAGATTACAGCCCCGACGGCGAGCGGCCGGACACCACGGGGTGTCCGGCCGCTGTACTTCTGCTCCGACGTGGGGTCCGGTCAGGAAATCTTCACGGGGTTGACGATGTCCGCGACCAGTACGAGCAGGGTGAAGCAGATGAAGATCCCCGCCACCACGTAGGCCACCGGCATCAGCTTCGCCACGTCGAACGGCCCCGGGTCGGGGCGCCGGAAGAGCCGTGCCACGTTGCGGCGTACGGACTCCCAGAGGGCGCCCGCGATGTGGCCGCCGTCCAGCGGGAGCAGCGGGAGCATGTTGAACAGGAACAGCGAGAGGTTGAACATCGCGAGCAGCATCATGAACGACGCCACGATGTTCTCCGTGGGCACATCGAGGTTCATGACCTCGCCGCTGATCCGGGCGGCGCCGACGACACCGACCGGGGAGTCGGCCTTGCGCTCGCCGTCGCCGAAGGCCGCGCTCCACAGGTCCGGGATCTTGCCGGGGAGGGCGACAACCGAGTCGACGCCGTTCTCGATCATGTCGCCCATCCTCACGAAGGACTCGCCGAAGGAGAGCGGCTGGATGACGGTCTTCGCCTCGAAGCCGAGGTAGCCGGCCTCGACGAACTTCTCCGGGATGACCTCGCCGTCGGAGTCCTTGGCGGCCACCAGGTTCTTGGCGAGGTTGGCGGTGAGGACCTTCTCCTCGCCGTCGCGGTGGACGGTGATGGTGGCCGGGCCGATGGTGGCGCGGATCCGGTCGGAGAGGTCGCCCCAGGTGGTGACCGGCTCGCCGTTGAAGGCGACGATCTTGTCGCCGACCTTGAGTCCGGCGGCCTGGCCGGGTGAGACGGCGTCCTTGGCGGCGCAGGTCTCGCGCCGCTCGCTCTGCGCGATCACGCACTTCTGGACGCCGGCCACCTCGGTGGTCTGCTTGGCGAAGCCGAAGGTCATCGCCACGCCGAGGAAGATCGCGACGGCGAGGACCAGGTTCATGAACGGTCCGGCGAACATCACGATGACGCGTTTCCACGGCTTGCGCGTGTAGAAGAGCCGCGTCTCGTCGCCGGGCTTGAGCTCCTCGAAGGAGGCCTCGCGGGCGTCCTCGATCATGCCGCGCCAGGGGGAGGTGGAGCGGGCCTCGACCCGGCCGTCCGGGCCGGGCGGGAACATCCCGATCATGCGGATGTAGCCGCCGGCCGGGATGGCCTTGATTCCGTACTCCGTCTCGCCCTTGTGCCGGGACCAGATCGTCGGGCCGAAGCCGACCATGTACTGGGGCACCCGGATGCCGAAGAGCTTGGCCGTGGAGAGGTGGCCGAGCTCGTGCCAGGCGATGGAGAAGAGCAGCCCCACGGCGAACAGCGCTATGCCGAGGACCGTCAACAGAATCGTCATGCGCGCGCCTCCGCGGTCCGCTGGTCGAGCTTGTCTGCCAGTTCACGGGCCCGGGCCCGGGCCCAGGTCTCCGCTTCCAGGACGTCTGCCACCGTCAGTGAGGTTCCCCGGGCGGGTGAGCCGTGTTCGGTGACGACTGCGGTGACCGTATCCATGATTCCGTTGAACGGCAGCCGCTGGTCGAGGAACGCGGCAACACATTCCTCGTTCGCCGCATTGAACACCGCCGGGGCCGTGCCACCCATCTCCCCGACGTGGCGGGCGAGTCCCACGGACGGGAAGGCGTCGTTGTCCAGCGGGAAGAACTCCCAGGTGGAGGCGGTGGACCAGTCGAAGGCGGGGGCCGCGTCGGGGACCCGCTCGGGCCAGCCGATGCCGAGGGCGATCGGGCCGCGCATGTCGGGCGGGGTGGCCTGGGCGAGGGTCGATCCGTCGGTGAACTCCACCATCGAGTGGACGTAGGACTGGGGGTGGACGACGACCTCGATGCGGTCGAAGGGAATGTCGTAGAGGAGGTGCGCCTCGATCACCTCCAGGCCCTTGTTGACCAGGGTGGCGCTGTTGACCGTGATGACGGGGCCCATCGCCCAGGTGGGGTGGGCGAGGGCGTCCTCGCGGGTGACATGGGCCAGCTCGGCCTTCGTACGGCCGCGGAAGGGGCCGCCGGACGCGGTGACGACGAGCCTGCGGACGTCGGCGCGGGTGCCGGCGGCGAGGGCCTGGAAGAGGGCGGCGTGCTCGGAGTCGACGGGGATGATCTGGCCGGGCTTGGCCAGGGCCTTGACCAGCGGGCCGCCGACGATCAGCGACTCCTTGTTGGCGAGGGCGAGGGTGCGGCCCGCCTCCAGGGCGGCGAGGGTCGGCGCCAGACCGATGGAGCCGGTGATGCCGTTGAGGACGGTGTGGCACTCGGAGGCGGCCACCTCGGTGGCGGCGTCCGGTCCGGACAGGATCTCGGGCAGCGGCTCGGAGCCGTACCGCTCCTTGAGCGCGTCCCGGAGCGCGGGCGCCATGTCCTCACGGGCCACCGCGACCGTACGGACCCGCAGCCGGTGCGCCTGCTCGGCCAGGAGCGCGACCCGTCCGCCGGCGGCGGAGAGCGCGGTGACACGGAAGCGGTCGGGGTTGCGCAGGACCAGGTCGATGGCCTGGGTGCCGATGGACCCGGTGGAGCCGAGGACGACGATGTCCCGGCGGCCTTCGGAGGGATCGAAGACGATATGCGGGTCGGCGAGAGGAGAGGGGCTGTCGCTCATGCCCCCCATTCTTGCCGTATCCGCGCGCGGCCCTGACAGCGCGGGCCCTCCCGTCGTGCTCAGACCGTGCCCAGGGCCTGGAACTTGCGCCACTGGGCGTTGACGACCTCGGCGGGGACGCCGCCGATGTCCTTGGTGTCGGTGATCTCCGCGCGGAAGGCGAGCGTGGTGGAGCCGGAGCGGATCACGGTGAGGTATTCGTACAGCTTCACCTCGCCCTTGACGTCGAGGATCGTGAAGCGGAAGGCCTTGGCCTCGTCGCCGAGGGCGGGTGCCTTGGCGGGTTCGACCTTGAGGTACTTGGCCTGGGCGACGGCCCGTTCCTCGGTGAATCCGGCGGCGCAGCCGCTGCCGGCCGCGGTGAGGTTCTTGAGGACGGTGGCGGCGCCGCCGTCGGCGTAACTGCGCAGCTGGACGGCGACTTCGAGGCCGAACATCTCGTCGGGGACGTCGACCTTGCGCTGGACCTCGGCGGCCGGGTCGGGGTCGGCGACCTCCTTGGCGAGGCTGACCAGGGGCTGGCAGAGCGCGGGCTGGGCGGTGTAGCTCTCGCTGAGCGGGGCGCCGAGGGTGTACTCGGAGGCGGTGTACTTCCCGACCTTCTCGCCGTCGGTGAAGGCGGCCGACTTCAGCTGGGCCTCGGTGAGGGCGCCGGCCGCGGCGGGCGTCTTCGGCGTCGGCGAGGCGGCGGGCTTGTCGTCGGAGCCGCCGTCGGGTGTGCCGGAGCAGGCGGTGAGCATCACCCCCGCCAAAAGGAGCGCCGCCGTGTGCTTCGCCGTGCCGAACATCCGTGCCCCCATCGGTGGTGATCGCGATCGCCTGCCGATTATGGGTGATCAGGCGGTGACGTGCCGGAACTCCTCGAAAACGTGATGGAACTCGGGGAACGTCTTCCGGACACAGCCGGGGTCGTCGAAGGTGATGCCGGGCGTGCGCAGGCCGGTCACCGCGAAGGACATCACGATGCGGTGGTCGCCGTGGGTGGCGATCTCGGCGGGGGCGGGGGTGCCGGGGTGGATCTCGATCCAGTCGGGGCCCGTGTCGACGGTGATGCCGAGCCGGCGCAGGTTCTCGGCGCAGGCGTCGAGCCGGTCGCACTCCTTGACGCGGGTGTTGGCGACGTCCTCGATCCGGACGGGTCCGTCGGCGAACGGGGCGATGGCGGCGAGGGTCGGCATGGTGTCGGAGATGTCCCGCATGTTGACCGTGAGCCCGTGGAGGCGGCCGGTACCGCGGACGGTGGTCCGCCCGTCGGCGATCTCCACATCGGCGCCCATCCTGCGGAGCACGTCGACGAAGCCGAGGTCGCCCTGGAGGGCGCCGGTGCCGAGGCCCGGGACGGTGACGGTGGTGCCGGTGAGGGCGGCGGCGGCGAAGAAGTAGCTGGAGGTCGAGGCGTCGGGCTCGATGGCGTAGGTGGTGGCATGGTAGCCGGTGGGGGCGACGGTGTAGGTGCGGCCGTCCCGGGTCACCTCCGCCCCGAAGGCGCGCATCATCGCAAGGGTGATCTCGACGTACGGCTCCGAGACGAGGTCGGTGACGGTGATCCGCAGGCCCTCGGCGGTGAGCGGGCCGAGCATGAGGAGCGCGGTGAGGTACTGCGAGGACTGCCCGGCGTCGAGGGTGAGATCGCCGCCCTTGATGCCGTGCGCGGCGACGGTCAGCGGGTGGTGGCCCTCGGCCTGTTCGTGGACGAGGTCGACGCCGAGGGCGCGCAGCGCGGTGGTGAGCGGGCCGAGGGGGCGGCGGCGCATCTGCGGGGAGGCGTCGAAGCGGTACGTGCCGTGGCCGGCGGCGGCGAGGGTGGGCAGGAACCGGGCGGTGGTGGCGCCGTCGCGGCAGTAGACGTCCGCGCTGTCGGCGGCGGGCCCTTGGGGGCGGCCCTCGATGTGCCAGGCGTCCGCCGTCCGCTCGACCCGGTAGCCGAGCGCGCCGAGCCCTTCGGCGAACCCCTCGGTGTCGTCGGACACGAGGGGCCGCAGGAGGGTGGTGGTTCCGTCGGCCGCCGCGGCGAGGAAGAGGGCGCGGGCGGTGACGGACTTGGAGCCGGGGATGTGGGTGACGGTCACGGGGCCATGGTGCCGGACGGACGGTGGGTGACGGGTGGCCGTTCCGCAGGGCGGGACGGCCAGGGGGGCCGTGGGGTCGGAGACGGGTGGCGGGTGGTGGGTCCGGGTGACGGCTGGCCGGCGCGGGGTGGCCGTTCCGTGCGGCGGGACGGCCACGCGACCGTGGTGCCGGGACAGGTGCCGGGTGGCGGGTCCGGGTGACGGGTCCGGGTGGCGGGTCCGGGTGGCGGGTCCGGGTGGCGGGTGGCGGGTCCGGGTGGCGGGTCCGGGTGGCGGGTGGCCGTTCCGCAGGGCGGGACGGCCACCCGTGTCTCAGTCGATGGTGCGGTGGACGTTCTCGTGTTCGGAGGGGCCGGGGGTCGCGTCCGCGATCCAGGCGCCTTCGCCGCTCGGGTCGACGATGCCCTCTTCGAGCCAGGTGTAGCTGCCGTCCAGGACGCCGTTCACGATCTTGCGGTCGTCGTCGTCCGTGTTGGCCCACAGACGGCCGAAGAGCTCCTCCACGCGCAGCCGGGACTGGCGGCAGAAGACGTCCGCGAGCCGGGTGGCCTCCCGGCCGTGGTCGCCGGTGAGGCGCAGGTGCTCGGCGCGTACGCAGGCGGCGCTCATCGCGAAGAGTTCGGCGCCGATGTCGACGATCCGGCCGAGGAAGGCTTGCTTGGTCTCCATCCGGCCCTGCCAGCGGGACATCGCGTAGAAGGTGGAGCGGGCGAGCTTGCGGGAGGCCCGTTCCACGTACCGCAGGTGTGTGGCGAGGGGGCCGAACTCCGCGTACGAGCTGGGCAGTTGCCCCGGTCCGGCAACGAGCTTGGGCAGCCAGCGGGCGTAGAAGCCGCCGGCCTTGGCGCCCGCCCTCGCCTTGTCGGAGAGGGACTTGTCGGGGTCGATGATGTCGCCGGCGACGGCGAGGTGGGCGTCGACGGCCTCGCGGGCGATCAGCAGGTGCATGATCTCCGTGGAGCCTTCGAAGATGCGGTTGATGCGCAGGTCGCGCAGCATCTGCTCGGCGGGGACGGCACGTTCGCCGCGGGCCGCGAGCGAGTCGGCGGTCTCGTAGCCACGGCCGCCGCGGATCTGGACCAGTTCGTCGGCCATGAGGCAGCCCATCTCGCTGCCGTACAGCTTGGCGAGTGCCGCCTCGATGCGGATGTCGTTGCGGTCCTCGTCGGCCATCTGGGAGGCGAGGTCAACGACGGCTTCGAGGGCGAAGGTGGTGGCGGCGATGAAGGAGATCTTCGTGCCGACGGCTTCGTGCCGGGCGACCGGCTTGCCCCACTGCTCCCGTACGGCCGACCACTCGCGGGCGATCTTCAGGCACCACTTCCCGGCGCCGACGCACATCGCGGGCAGCGAGAGGCGGCCGGTGTTGAGGGTGGTGAGGGCGATCTTGAGGCCGGCGCCCTCGGGGCCGATGCGGTTGGCCGCGGGGACCCGGACCTGGTGGAAGCGGGTGACGCCGTTCTCCAGGCCGCGCAGGCCCATGAAGGCGTTGCGGTGCTCGACGGTGATGCCGGGCGAGTTCGCCTCGACGACGAAGGCGGTGATGCCGCCCTTGTGGCCCTCGGACTTCGGCACCCGGGCCATCACGACGAGGAGGTCGGCGACCACGCCGTTGGTGGTCCAGAGCTTCACGCCGTCCAGGACGTAGTCGTCGCCGTCGGGCACGGCGAGGGTGGCGAGCCGGGCCGGGTCCGAACCGACGTCGGGCTCGGTGAGCAGGAACGCGGAGATGTCGGTACGGGCCAGCCGGGGCAGGAAGGCGTCCTTCTGCTCCTGGGTGCCGAAAATTTTCAGCGGCTGCGGTACGCCGATCGACTGATGGGCGGAGAGCAGGGCGCCGAGGGCGGGGCTGGCGGAGCCGACGAGGGCCAGGGCGCGGTTGTAGTACACCTGGGTGAGGCCCAGGCCGCCGTACTTGGGGTCGATCTTCATACCGAGCGCCCCGAGCTTCTTGAGGCCGTTGACGGTCTCGTCGGGGATCCGGGCCTCGCGCTCGATCAGGGCGCCGTCGATCTTCGTCTCGCAGAAGACGCGCAGCTTGGCGAGGAACTGCTCGCCGCGCCGTGTGTCCTCCTCGGACGGCATCGGGTGGGGGTGGATGAGGTCCAGGCGGAAGCGGCCGAGGAAGAGCTCCTTGGCGAAGCTCGGCTTGCGCCAGTCCTGCTCGCGCGCGGCCTCGGCGACCTGCCGGGCCTCACGCTCGGTGACTTTGGGCTGCTGGGGCTTCTGAGTAGGGGCGGACATGACAGCTCACCTCGCCGCGGTTGGGGGGCTCGTGGCTACTCGTCCGTAGTACCCGATTTCGGAGCGTACGGAAAGACGGAAAGGCGGCCGGAGCCCCGGGGGCGGGGCCGGCGGACGGGTGCAGCGCTGTGCGGTGCCCGCATCGGATCGGCATGACGGCGGGGGATGCGTCCGGGTGGTTTTCCTCGGACGGACGGCTGGAGTCTCGTCGCCTCGGCGTACGAGATGTTGCGGTGGGGGGTCAGCGGGCTGCGGGGGCAAGAGGGCACCGGATTCCCCCTGAGCACGGATGGGACCGTGGGGGTCGCGGCTGCCGCCATCGCCGACCCGTTGTTCCAGGAGATGGGCGCCGAGGTCACGTTCGAGCCGGTGATGAACCTCGACGATCTGAGGAAGGGCCTCGCCGCGCTGCGCCGACGCCACCTGAGGCAAGGTGTCCCGTCGTCGGCGACACCGTCGCAAAAAAGACGGCCGGAGCCCCCGCACAGTGGGCTCCGGCCGTCGGTCTGGGGCGAACGTTTTACAGCGCGAGGCCCGTGAGAACCAGCACCCGCTCGTAGGTGTAGTCGTCCATGGCGTAGCGGACGCCCTCGCGGCCGACGCCGGACTTCTTGGCGCCGCCGTACGGCATCTGGTCGGCGCGGTAGGACGGGACGTCGCCGATGATCACGCCGCCGACCTCCAGCGCGCGGTGGGCGCGGAAGGCGGTCTGCAGGTCGTGGGTGAAGACGCCGGCCTGGAGGCCGAAGTCGGAGTCGTTGACCGCGGCGAACGCCTCGGCCTCTCCGTCGACCTTGGCGATCGTGAGGACCGGTCCGAAGACCTCGGCGCGGGCGAGGGTGACGTCGGCCGGCAGGTCGGCGAGGACGGTCGGGGCGTAGGTGGCGCCGTCGCGCTTGCCGCCGGTGAGCAGGGTCGCGCCGGCCGCGACGGCCTCCTCCACCCAGGCCTCGACGCGCTTGGCGGCGTTCTCGTCGACCAGCGGGCCGACGTCGGTGGCGTCGTCCGCCGGGTCGCCGGTGACCTGGGCCTCGACCGCGGCGACGACCTTCGGCACCAGGCGGTCGTAGACCGAGGCGTCGGCGATCACGCGCTGCACGGAGATGCAGGACTGACCGCCCTGGTAGTTGGAGAAGGTGGCGATACGGGTCGCCGCCCAGTCCAGGTCCTGCTCGGACGCCCAGTCGCCGAGGACGACGGCGGCGGCGTTGCCGCCGAGTTCCAGGGTGCAGTGCTTGTGCGGCACCGACTGCTGGATGGCGTAGCCGACCTTGTCTGAGCCGGTGAAGGAGATGACGGGGAGGCGCTCGTCCTGGACGAGGGCGGGCATCCGGTCGTTGGGGACCGTCAGCACGGACCAGGAACCGGCCGGCAGGTCGGTCTCGGCCAGCAGCTCGCCCAGGATCAGGGACGAGATGGGGGTGGCCGGGGCCGGCTTGAGGATGATCGGGGCGCCGACGGCGATGGCCGGGGCGACCTTGTGGGCGCTGAGGTTCAGCGGGAAGTTGAACGGCGCGATGCCGAGCACGACACCCTTGGGGATACGGCGGGTGAGCGCGAGCCGGCCGACGCCGCCGGCCTCGGTGTCGAGGCGCTGGGCCTCGCCGCCGTTGAAGCGCCGGGCCTCCTCGGCCGCGAAGCGGAAGACGGAGACGGCACGGCCGACCTCACCGCGGGCCCACTTGATCGGCTTGCCGTTCTCGGCGGAGATCAGCTGGGCGATCTCCTCGGTGCGCTCGGCGAGCCGCTTCGACACGTGGTCGAGGGCGGCGGCGCGCACATGGGCGGGGGTGGCGGCGAACTCGTCCACCACGGCGTGGGCGGCGGCCACGGCCTCCTCGACCTGAGCCTCGGTGGGCACGCTGACCTTGCCGACCAGACGTCCGTCGAAGGAGTTCGTGACGTCGAAGGTGGCCTCGCCGGTGGCCTGACGGCCGGCGAGCCAGAAGCCGTGGGTGGTCGTCATTGCGTCCCGGCCCTTTCCGTATCGGGGTGCGAGCGATCGCTCACGTGACACGTTAGGGCGAAGCGGGCGGAGGGTCGCTTGTCCGTCCTGGAGTGGTGGGCGGGGGCTCCTGTCCGCTTTGGCGAGGCAGGAGCCCCGGCCGGTCACCAGGGCTCGTGCACGAGACCCCGAGGTACGAGCCCGGCCCGTCACCAGGGCTCGTACAGGAAACCCGTCACCAGCGCTCGTACACCGAGAAGGGGCGGCCCCCGCCCTCGCTCCCGCGGACCGCGACGACCAGATCCTGGTGGGTGAGCACGTCCCCGAGCTTGCCGGCGTAACCCACCACATGGTCGCGGAAGGCCCGGTCGTCGTCCTCGTCCCCCGTGGCGGCGTCGAAGACGTACAGCGTGTCCCCGTACTTCCAGTCCGTTCTCACGGTTGTGACCCGGCCGTCCGTCACGTTCAGGACGTCGACGCCGCTGGTGCCGTTCCCGACGTCCTCCCGCCACAGCTCACGGCCGCTCGCGAGGTCGAAGGCGACGACCCGCTCCCAGGAGCCGCCCTGTCCACCCTCGTACGAGGCGATCGTGAAGAGCCGTCCGCCCTCGACGACCGCTTCGCTGATCGAGCCATGATCGCCGACGTCGTCGATCCGGCTCTGGAGACGGCCGTCGGAACCGAAGGCGAGGGTGGCCCGCATGCCGCCGTCCTGATCCGCGACGCTCACCACCGCCGGGTCGGCGGACATCACGCGCACGTTCGCGTCCGCGGCCACGCCGCGCCGTGCGTCGACCGGCACGGTCCAGCGCGCCTTCCCGCCGGCCGGGTCGAACGCGGCGAGCTTGGCCTCGGTGCCGCAGCCCAGGACGGCGACGACCTGCTTGCGCGAGACGGCGACGTGGCCCCGGGACGCAGCCCTTCGGTAGGGCGGCCGTCCAGCGCGGAGCGCCGGTCTTCAGGTCGAAGGCGCGGACGCGGCCGCCGTGTGGAGCACGCCGAGTCCACCGCCGGCGACGACGATGCCCGCCCCTGGGCCGGCCTTCCCGGTCGTCGGGGTGCGGACGGTACGCCACAGCTCGCGGCCCTTGGTGAGGTCGATCGCGACGACGGTGGCGCAGCCCTTGCCCGGCCTCCCCTCGCCGGTCCCGGCCCCGGTCCCGGTCTCCCGGCCCGCCTCGCCGTAGGCGATCAGGGCGACCGGATCACCCGAGCCGTCGCTGACCGCGCATATCTCGGCCCGGCGGGGCACGACGTACTCCCAGCGCTTCGCACCGGACCGGACGTCGAAGCCGGCGACGGAGTCGAAGCGGCTGCGGACGACGGTGTCGTCGGCGAGCCAGACGCGGTCGCCCTGGCCGGCGCTCTCACCTTCGTTCGGAGCCTCCCAGGCCGTGGTCATGGAGAAGCCCGGCAGGTAGCCCGAGTTGACCAGGAACACGAACGGAATGCCGACGACGAGTCCGAGGACCACCGCGACCCCTACCAGGATGGCGAGCAGCCGTCTCCACCCCTGCGCCGCCGCTTCGGCGTTGGACATGCAAATCCCCCCCAGATACACCTGTTCGAATGGCCTTCAGGGTAGGGGATCGGTGATCAACCGCGTCTCAACCGCGCCTCTCCGTCGAGACGATGAGACAGACGCCGCCCACGACGATCAGGCCGCCGAGCACGATCGGCCAGCTGAGCGCCTCGCGGAGGACGAGGGCGCCGAGGGCCACGGCGACGACCGGGTTGACGTAGGCGTAGGTGGCGACGAGGGAGATCGGCGCGGTCTGGAGCAGCCAGGCGTACGCGGTGAAGGCGACCAGCGAGCCGAACAGGACCAGGCCGCCCCAGGCGACCCAGGAGCGGGCGGAGAAGGCGGCGAGGTCGAGTCCGCGCTGCTCGCCGCGGACGAGACCGACGGCGAGGCAGCCGAGGCCGCCCGCGATCATCTCGTAGGCGCTGGCGGCGAAGGGGTTCTTCGGCATCGGGATCCGCGAGGCGGAGAACGAGCCGATCGCCCACAGGGTGCTCGCGGCGACGACGGTCAGCACGCCGCCGATCCGTACGTCTCCGCTGAGTCCGGGCAGGGTGAGCACGGCGAGCCCGGCGAGGCCGAGCAGGACACCGCAGAGCGCTCCGGCGCCGGGCCGCTCGCCGGCGCCGGCCTTGAGCATCACGACCAAGGCGGGCACGACGGCGATGAGCAGGGCGGTGAGGCCGGACGGTATGGAGGTCTCGGCGAGGACGACCAGGCCGTTGCCGCCGAGCAGGAGGAGGAGACCGACGACGGAGGCGGAGATCAGCTGGCGGCGGTCGACCCTGAGCACGCCGGGACCGTGGCGCCAGGCGAGCAGTCCGGCGAGCAGCAGCCCGGCGGTGACGAAGCGGGCGGCCCCGGAGAGGAAGGCGGGCATCGTCTCGACGACCACGCTGATGCCGAGGTACGTGGAGCCCCACACGACGTACACGATGGCGAGGGCGCCCCAGACCGCCGCGGACGTCCGACGGCGGGTCGGGGCGGGCGGTGCGTCGGAGGGGCCTTCGGTGTCGGATGCCGGGTCGACGGCGGGGCGTGTCATGTCCAGGAGGTTAGGGATCAGGAACCTCAAACGCCAAGAGTTTTGCCCGAGTTCGGGCAGCGCCCTGCCCGCACTCGGGCAGGATTGGGGGTGGTGGCGGGCGGCTCGGGTACGAGGCGTGCTCATCCGGCTCGGGTACGAGGCGCTGCCGACTGGCTGGGGTACGGGCCGTCGCATCGTGGCTCGGGTACGGGGGCTTTCGCACCCGGCTCGGGTACGGGACGTTTGCCGGCCGGCTCGAGTACGGGGCGTTCGCATCCTGGCTCGGGTACGGGACACTTCCCTCCCGGCTCGGACGCGAGCCCTACGCCTCGCCGCTACTTCGGCTGCTCCGGCTGCTGTGGCTCGCCGGTCGCCTTGAGGGCCAGCCACAGCTCCATCCGGACGTCCGGGTCGTCCAGGGAGCGGCCGAGGATCTCCTCCACCCGGCGCATCCGGTAGCGCAGGGTGTGGCGGTGCACACCGAGGTCGGCGGCGGCCGCGTCCCACTGGCCGTGGCGGGAGAGCCAGGCGCGCAGGGAGGCCACCAGGTCGCCGCGGCCGGTGGCGTCGTGTTCGCGCAGGGCCCGCAGCATGCCGTCGGCGAAGGCGCGGACGGCGTCGTCGGCCAGGAGCGGGAGGACAGAGCCGGAGGCGAGCTCCTCGTGCTCGACGAGGGCGCGGCCGCGGCGGCGGGCCACCGACAGGGCCTGCTCGGCCTGCTTGTAGGCGGCCGCGGCGGCGATCGGGCCGGTGGGCGCCGACAGGCCGACGACCAGGTGGGCGTCCTCGGCCTCCTTGTCGCCGTACATCTCGCAGGCGGTGACGACCGCGCCGCCGTCGCCGGCGAGGACGACCAGCCGGTCCTCGCCCTCCGGGACGGTCAGGACGGCCTCCCCGGCCCGGGCGGCGGCCGCCTCAAGCGATTCGGCGAGGGCGGGCAGCGGGGCTTCGGCGGCCGGGTCCTTCTCCCCCGCGCTCTCCGCGATCAGCAGCCGGAACGGGGCGTCCAGCAGGCCGCCGTACAGATCACCGGCCACGGCACGGGCGTGGTCGGGCTGGCCGGAGAGCATCATCCGCAGGACGGCCGCGCCGAGCCGCTGCTCGGCGGCCTGGAGCGAGCGGGAGCGTTCCGTGGTCAGGGTCAGCAGGGCGATCGCGGAGTGCACGGCGTACCGCTCGGCGGTACCCAGCGGGGCGCCGGTGCCGACGGCGAGCGCGCCCCGTACCCGGCGGCCGGTGCCCAGGGACTGGAGCTCGACCCGGTCGTCCGTCCCGCCGACGACGGCGCTCGCGGGCGCGGGGCGCTCCCGCAGCCGCTCCACGTCGGCGGTGAGCCGGGCGGCGCGCCGGGCGGCCCATTCGGGCGAGGCGGCGAGGACGGTACCGGATGCGTCGTACAGCGCGGCCCAGCCGTCCACATGGGCGGCGAGCCGGGCCACGACCGCGTCCGGCCCCTCGGCGAGGGCGGCGCGGGTCAGCTCGCGCTGGGCCTCGAAGCCGGCGGTGACCGCGCGGTACTGGTCGGCCGCGATCGCCGCCGACACGGCCTTGCTGATGGCGAGGAACGGCGTGCGGCGCGGGACCTCCAGGAGCGGCATGTTCTCCTCGCGGGCGGCGTCGAGGAGGGCCTGCGGGATCGCGTCGTAGTTCACGCCGACGGCGAACCCGATGCCGACGACACCGGCGCCGGCGAGCCGCCGTACGTAGCGGCGCATCGCCGCCGGGTCCTCGGCGTCGAGGGTCATGGCCGTGACGAGGAGCAGCTCGCCGCCCTCCATGTACGGGACGGGGTCGGCGAGCTCACTCACATGCGCCCAGCGCACGGGGATGTCGAGCCGGTCCTCACCCGCGCGCACGGTGAGCTTGAGCGCCGAGTGCTGCACGAGCGAGGCGAGCGTGGGGGGCATGGGGACCGTAGGCCCTTCGGGCGGCGGGGACGGAGAGGAGGTGCTCCGATTCTGCCAGGGCCCGAGCGGACCCGCGCCTGCCCGGCGGGGCGGGCCTCGCTAGGCGAACGGGGCGGGGCGGGGTGGGCCGGGCCGACCGGGGGCGGGGTGAGCCGAGCCGAGCCGGGCCGGGCTGGCCCGACCGGGGCGACCGGGGCGAGCCGACCGAAGCGGCGGAAGGTGGGCGGGCGGCGGAAGGTGGGCGGGCGGCGGAAGCATGTCCGCGGGCGCGCCGTCCACGGGCGCCGGACTCGGCGAGTGCGGCCAGGCCCCGCCGGGCCGGCCGGGGCGGCCGGTGGGCCGA
>NZ_BMQQ01000022.1:70210-70625 GCF_014648195.1 Streptomyces purpureus | reverse complement strand
GGAGGCAGGTCCACCGTCCGGGCCGACCGAGTCCCGGCGGGCCCGGCCGGGGCCGTGCCTCAGCCGCGCAGGTCCACCAGCGGCGGTGGGGTGTGTTCGCCGCCGACCGTGGTCAGGGAGAGGACCGCGTGGCCGGCGGGGACGGCGTGGGCCAGGTTCGAGGCGGACCAGCGCTGGCGCTCCACCTCTCGGACGGTGACGGCCTCCGCCGTGGCGGCGGAAGGTGGGCGAGCGGCGGAAGCACGTCCGCGGGGACGCCGTCCACGGGCGCCAGGCACTCGCCGAGTGCGGCCGGCCCAGCCGTGCCGACCAGAGGCACCCGGTCACCGGGCAGCGGAGGCTCGTCCGCGGGCGCCCGCCTCTCGCCGAGTGCGGCCAGGCTCCGCCGGGCCGGCCGGGGCGGCCGGTGGGCCGG
>NZ_BMQQ01000022.1:40536-70169 GCF_014648195.1 Streptomyces purpureus | reverse complement strand
GGAGGCAGGTCCACCGTCCGGGCCGACCGAGTCCCGGCGGGCCCGGCCGGGGCCGTGCCTCAGCCGCGCAGGTCCACGAGCAGCGGTGGGGTGTGTTCGCCGCCGACCGTGGTCAGGGAGAGGACCGCGTGGCCGGCGGGGACGGCGTGGGCCAGGTCCGAGGCGGACCAGCGCTGGCGCTCCACCTCTCGGACGGTGACGGCCTCCGCCGTGGCGGCCCGGCCGGTGACCAGGCGGCGCATGAAGTGCAGGGCCTTGGTGAGCGGCTCGTCGGAGATGATCTGGCGGTTGGTGACGTCACGGGTCTGGACCCATTCGGTGCCCCAGGTCTCCGCGAACCGTCCGCCGTCCCACGGGGTGAGCCCGGCGAACGCCATCCGGCAGCCGACCGCGCCGAGCAGCGGCCCGCGCAGGTGCTCGGGCACGTCCTCCAGGCTGCGCAGGGCCAGTACGGCCCCGGCGTGGGCGGAGCGGAGCCGCTGCAGGGCGCGTACGGACTCGGCGGTGACGGTGTACGTGGCGTCGTCCAGCACCAGGCAGGCGAAGAGCGACCGGTCGGTGCGGGCGAGGGCGGCCTCGGCGAACTGGGCGAGCAGCAGCCGGGACACGATCCGGGCGGCCTCGGCGTGCCCCCGCTCGGGCAGGTCGACGCGGACCCGCAGCGGATGGGCGAGGGTCCGGAGGGAGAACTGGCCCGTACGGACGTCGGTGCGGAAGAACGACGCGAAGGCGGGCCGGTCGAGGAACGCGACCCGCTCGGCGAGGAGCACCCCCACCTCGTCGCCGCGCTCGGCCTGCCGGGCGCGGGCGTCCAGCTCGCGCAGCTGGGCGGGGTCGTGGGCGACGGCGGCGCGCAGGGCGGCGAGGGCCTCGGGTGCGCCGTCGAGGAGTTCGCGCAGTGCGGGCACCCCGGGGTAGTGGCCGTGGGCGGCCTGGTACGGCCCGATGAGCTGGGCGAGCGCGGTGGCGGCCCGGCGGGTGTCCGCGACCAGGTCGCCGACAAGCGCCTCGGCGAGGATCCGGGCGGCCTCGTCGGGGTCGTCCGCGCCGCCGTACAGGTCGAGGTCGTGCGTGGAGTCGGAACGCCCGACCGAGACGACGACGTCGAAGGCGGCGTCCGGGGCGAGGGCGGTGCCGTGGGAGGTGACGGCGACGACGGCGGCGCGGTTGGCGAGGGCCTGGAGGCAGAGCGACTCGACGACGGGCCGGACGAGCCGGACGGTCTTTCCGGCGCCCGCTGGCCCGACGGCGAGCAGCGAGGTGCCCAGCAGGGCGGGTTCCAGGGCGACGCCGGTGGTGCGGCGGGCGTAGGGGTTGCGGGGATGGTCGGCGGCGGTGCCGATCCGGACCTGGCCGACGGCGAGGTCGTGGGTGGCAGTACGGACGGGCAGGTCGCGTACGCCGGAGGGGTGGGCGCAGGCGGCGGCGCCCTGGGTGCGGACGGCGTCGGTAAAGGCGGCGAGCCGTTCGGGGCGGGCCCGTACGCCCTGCCAGGCGCGGGAGATCCGGGCGTAGTCCACGTCGCCGAGGCTGCCGTCGCGGGTGGCGGCGGCGAGGCTGCGGGCGGTGTCGTCGAGGCCGGCGGCGCGCAGCTCGGGCCAGTCGGCGGGGTCGGCGCCCTGGGCGGGCGGGGGCGGCGGTGCGGCCTTGCGCCGCAGGGCGTACCGGCGCCAGATCTCGGGGAGGTGGCCGACCCGGGCGAAGAAGATGAGCAGCCCGCCGCCGACGAGGGCGTAGTAGCTGTAGCTGGCGGTGGCCCAGGTCTCGGCGTCGGTGCGCCAGGAGTCGGGGGTGAGCACGAGCAGTGGCCACAGCCAGTAGCGGCCGAGGTAGCCGTTCCAGAGCAGGGACCACAGCAGCCAGCCGCTGAGCAGGGAGATCAGGGCACCGGCGAAGAGCCGGCGGGCGGGCACGAGCTCGGGCTCCTCGTCGGGGCGCGGCCGGTGCCCCAGCCGCCAGATCCCGGGCTCGGCGGCGGGCCGCGGTGTACGCAGCCACTCCAGGACGGGGGTCCGGGCGGGGGCATGGGCGGGGGGCGGCGGGAGGTGCGCGGGCAGCGGCGGCACGCCCGCCGCCCCGGCCCGGCCGGCCCCGGTGGGAACGGCGGGCGCGGCGGTACGGTCGCCAGGCGCGGCTGGCGCGCCAGGCCCCGCAGCGGGCGCCCCGGTCGGCTCGGCAGGCGCGGCGGCGGCTGGAGCCTCCCGCGTCCCCTCGGACCCCCCGGGCGGCCGCCGCCCCGGCCCCGGCTCGGCAGGCACGGCGCCGGAACCATCCGGCACCCCCGGCGCGGAACCGTACGGCGTGGCCGAAGACCCCGTCGGTCCAACACCCTCCGGCACCCCGGGCGCGGAACCGTACGGCGGGGCCGAAGACCCGGTTGGCCCAACACCCTCCGGCGCCCCCGACGGCGCGTCGCCGGGCCGCCGCCCCGGCCCCCGCTCGGCAGGCACAGCGCCCGAACCATCCGGCGGCGCATCGCCCGGCCGCCGCCCCGCCCCCGCCTCGGCCGCCGGTTCCGTCGGCCTCGTCGGCCGTGGCACCGGTGCGCCCGCCTGGGTGCCGCGTGCGTCGTGCGTGCCGTCGGTGTCCATCTACCCCTGCCCCCTGACCAGCCAGGTCGCGCGTCCGTAACCCCCGTCAATCTAGTGCGGTTCGGCGTCCACGGGCCCGATTTGGCGCCGCCGTGGGCCCGGCGGGCCCGCCCCTCCCCCGCTCCTCCTATGTCCGTGGCGGACAACGACACACCCCCACCACTCCCGATCGGCGCATGCCTGCCCCTGGCCCCCACCCCTAACCTGCGGAAAGAAACTCTGAAAGCGTCCGGAAACACCCCCCAGGAGCCCTCATGAGCGCAATTCCGCAGGAGCGCCGCGTCGTCACCGCGATTCCCGGCCCGAAGTCGCAGGAGCTGCAGGCCCGCCGTCTCGACACGGTGGCCGGCGGTGTGGGCTCCGTGCTGCCCGTCTTCACGGCGCGTGCCGGCGGCGGCATCATCGAGGACGTCGACGGCAACCGTCTGATCGACTTCGGCTCCGGCATCGCCGTGACCTCCGTGGGCGCCTCCGCCGAGGCCGTCGTACGCCGCGCCACCGCGCAGCTCGCCGACTTCACCCACACCTGTTTCATGGTGACGCCGTACGAGGGCTACGTGGAGGTCTGTGAGGCGCTCGCCGAGCTGACCCCGGGCGACCACGCCAAGAAGTCCGCGCTGTTCAACTCCGGCGCCGAGGCCGTCGAGAACGCGGTCAAGATCGCCCGTTCGTACACCAAGCGCCAGGCCGTCGTCGTCTTCGACCACGGCTACCACGGCCGTACGAACCTGACGATGGCGCTGACCTCGAAGAACATGCCGTACAAGCAGGGCTTCGGTCCGTTCGCGCCCGAGGTCTACCGGGTGCCGGTCGCCTACGGCTACCGCTGGCCCACCGGCCCGGAGAACTGCGGTCCCGAGGCCGCCGCCCAGGCCATCGACCAGATCTCCAAGCAGATCGGCGCCGAGAACGTCGCCGCGATCATCATCGAGCCGGTGCTCGGCGAGGGCGGCTTCATCGAGCCCGCCAAGGGCTTCCTGCCGGCGATCGTGAAGTTCGCCAACGACAACGGCATCGTCTTCGTCGCGGACGAGATCCAGTCCGGCTTCTGCCGCACCGGCCAGTGGTTCGCCTGTGAGGACGAGGGCATCGTCCCGGACCTGATCACCACCGCCAAGGGCATCGCGGGCGGTCTGCCGCTCGCCGCCGTGACCGGCCGCGCCGAGATGATGGACGCCGTGCACGGCGGTGGCCTGGGCGGCACCTACGGCGGCAACCCGGTGGCCTGCGCCGGTGCGCTCGGCTCCATCGAGACCATGAAGGAGCTCGACCTCAACGCCAAGGCGAAGAAGATCGAGTCGATCATGAAGTCCCGGCTGTCGACGATGGCGGAGAAGTACGACGCCATCGGTGACATCCGCGGCCGTGGCGCGATGATCGCCATCGAGCTGGTCAAGGACCGCGCCACCAAGGAGCCCAACCCGGAGGCCGCCGGCGCGCTGGCCAAGGCCTGCCACGCCGAGGGTGTGCTGGTTCTGACCTGCGGCACCTACGGCAACGTGCTGCGCTTCCTGCCGCCGCTGGTCATCGGCGAGGACCTGCTGAACGAGGGTCTGGACGTCATCGAGGCGGCTCTGGCCGCGATCTGACGGTCCGTGTGACGGGTGACCTCACTCTGTGAAGAGGTTGTGGGGGGCCGATGGCGGGATGGAGATCCGGCTGTCGGTCCCCTCTTCTCTGCCGTACGGTTTCTGCAGATGAGAGAAACACCCCGCTCGCAGGAGACTGCGGGCGACCTCAGGGCGGGGCCTCCCCAGCATCGCCCTGATCGTGCCCTCGCGCACACCCCCGGGACCTCCGGTCCCGGAACTCCTCACCGATCGGACGGCCGCCCGCCCCACACCCCCCGGGGCGCGCGGTGCACCGGTCAAGGCGGCCGCCTCGGAACCACCCCCCCTGTTCCGGGGCGGCCGGCTTATCTCCTTCTCGCCCTGTGCGGGCTTCTCTTCGGACTCACCACCTGGCAGGTCGCCGTCGGCGGCCCCCTCGCCCGGCTGGACGAACGGGTCTCCCACCAGCTCGTCGGCCGTGGCCCGCGGTGGCTCACCGAACTCGGCGCCGATCTCGGCCACCTCCACGTCGCCCTGCCCGTCCTGGTCTGCGCGCTGGCGTACGCGCTGTGGCGCGGGCGGCGCCGCCAGGCGCTCTGCGCGGGCCTGGCCATGGTCCTCGTACCGGCGCTGGTCGTCCCGCTGAAGCTGCTGCTCGACCGGCAGGGCCCGCTGACCGAGGCGACCGGCTACTACCCCTCGGGCCATACGGCCACGGCGCTGATCGCCTACGGCGGTGCGGCGCTGTTGGTGGCCCGGCGCTGGGCGATGCCCGCCGCCGTGGCGCTGACGGCGGCGACGGGCGCGGGTCTGGTGCTGCGCGGCTACCACTGGCCGCTGGACGTGCTGGCCAGTGTCTTCCTCTTCTCGGCGGTGCTCCTGCTCAGCTCCGTCGGAATGCGTCGACGTTCCGGCTGACCTCCCATGAGTGATGGAAGATCACCTCAAGAGCCCGGCTGTCCCCTTTCCTCACGGGCGAGCCGGCCGGCCGCCTCGTGCATGGCGAGTTCGAGCAGTGCGGCGTCGGTAAGGGTGCCGGTGCCGTCCGGGGCGATCAGCCAGCGCACCCCGCCCGTGGCCCGGCCTGGGTACGGCACGACGATCCAGGTGCCCCGGCCGGCGCTGCGCACGCCCGTACCGAGCCAGCGCGCGGCCGTGCCCGGCGGTACGAAGAAACCCATGCGGGCGTCGCCGAAGTCGGCGAGGACCGGGCCGGGCCGGTCGACGAGCCGGGTGAGGACATCGAGCGTCGGATAGCCGAGCTCCCCCGGAAGGATCAGTACGTCCCAGCGCCGGCCGGCGGGCAGCAGCGCCACCCCGAGGGGGTTGCGCTCCCATTCCCACCGGCAGGCGTCAGGATCCGGTGCGACCGACACCAGCCATTCCACTGCGGTCTTGGCCCCCGAACCACTCATTGCCAACGGCCTCCATTCCGTGTGCGGACGATTGCGTCCACACGGGGAGAGCGGAGTTGGCGACGATCATTACGCGGGTTCGGGCCAATGGTTGGTGGTGAACTGGGGCGTATCTTGATCGATTGGTGTGCGCCCCCCGCGTACGGTCGGCGCACACCGTCGGAATCCGGCGGTGAGCCGGAGGCCTAACTGTCGAAACCGAGGCCCAGGCGGTCCATCGCCTTCAGCCACAGATTGCGGTGGCCGCCGTGGGTGTCGGCGTGCGCCAGGGACCACTTGGTGATCCCGATCCCGGCCCAGGCGAACGGCTCCGGCGGGAACGGCAGCGGCTTGGAGCGCACCATCTCCAGCTCCGTACGCTCCGTGCTCCGCCCCGACAGCAGGTCGAGCATCACATCGGCACCGAAGCGGGTGGCGCCCACGCCGAGCCCGGTGAAGCCCGCGGCGTAGGCGACCTTGCCGCCGTGCGCGGTGCCGAAGAACGCCGAGAAGCGCGAGCAGGTGTCGATAGCGCCGCCCCAGGCGTGGCTGAAGCGGAGCCCCTCCAGCTGCGGGAAGCAGGTGAAGAAGTGCTCGGCGAGCTTGAGGTAGGTCTCCGGACGGTGGTCCATCTCGGCGCTGACCCGGCCCCCGTAGGGGTAGATCGCGTCGTAGCCGCCCCACAGGATGCGGTTGTCGGCGGTGATCCGGAAGTAGTGGAACTGGTTGGCGGAGTCGCCCAGGCCCTGCCGGCGCTTCCAGCCGACCGCGGCGAGTTGCTCCTCGCTCAGCGGCTCGGTCATCAGCGCGTAGTCGTAGACCGGGACGACGTAGTGCCGCACCCGCTTGACCAGCGACGGGAAGACGTTGGTGCCGAGGGCGACCCGGCGGGCGAGGATCCGGCCGTAAGGGGTCCGCACCGCCATGCCGGGGCCGGCCGCGGCCAGGTCCAGGGCCTGGGTGTTCTCGTAGATCCGTACGCCCAGCTCCAGGCAGGCCCGCTTGAGGCCCCAGGCCAGCTTGGCGGGGTGGAGCATGGCGACGCCGCGGCGGTCCCACAGGCCGCCGAGGAAGGTGGGCGAGTCGACCTCGGCCCGTACGGCGTCCTGGTCGAGGAGTTCCAGGCCGCCGGCGAGCCCGAGCCGCTCGGCCTCCGCGTACATCTCGCGCAGTTCGTCGAGCTGGTGCGGCTCGGTGGCGACGTCGATCTCGCCGGTGCGTTCGAAGTCGCAGTCGATGCCGTATGCCGCGACCGCCGCCTCGATGGCGTCGAGGTTGCGCTCGCCCATCTCCTCCAGCGTCTTCAGTTCCCCGGGCCAGCGGGCGAGGCCGTTGCCCAGGCCGTGGGTGAGGGAGGCGGCGCAGAAGCCGCCGTTGCGGCCCGAGGCGGCCCAGCCCACCTCGCGGCCTTCGATCAGCACGACGTCGCGCCCGGGGTCGCGCTCCTTGGCGAGGAGCGCGGTCCACAGTCCGCTGTAGCCTCCGCCGACCACGAGCAGTTCGCAGCGCTCGGCGGAGGTGAGGGCGGGCAGGGCGGCCGGCTTGCCGGGGTCTTCCAGCCAGAAGGGGACGGGCTGGGCGTCGGAGAGAGAGTGTGCGGCACTACGCATGGCGACTGGGGCCATGGTTTCCAACTCCTTCGAGCTTTCTCAGGTTGTCGCGGTGCGCTTTCGCCGGTTGGTGACGATCTGGCCGGCGACGACCACCAGTACAGCGATGATGAACATCGCCGTGCCGATGACGTTGATCTGTACGGGCGTGCCGCGCTGCGCCGATCCCCAGACGAACATGGGGAAGGTCACGGTCGAGCCCGCGTTGAAGTTGGTGATGATGAAGTCGTCGAACGAGAGCGCGAAGGCGAGCAGCGCGCCCGCCGCGATGCCGGGTGCCGCGATCGGCAGCGTGACCCGTACGAAGGTCTGCACCGGCCCCGCGTACAGGTCGCGGGCGGCCTCCTCAAGGCGCGGGTCCATGGACATCACGCGCGCCTTGACGGCGGTGACGACGAACGACAGACAGAACATGATGTGGGCGATCAGGACGGTCCAGAAACCCAGCTCCGCGCCCATGTTGAGGAAGAGCGTGAGCAGCGAGGCGGCCATCACGACCTCGGGCATCGCCATCGGCAGGAAGATCAGCGAGTTGATCGCGCCGCGTGCCCGGAAGCGGTAGCGGACCAGCGCGAAGGCGATCATCGTGCCGAGCGCGGTGGCGCCGAGCGTGGCCCACGCGGCGATCTGGAGGGAGAGCGTGAGCGAGCCGCACAGGTCGGCGACGCCGCAGGGGTCCTTCCAGGCGTCCAGCGAGAACCGCTGCCAGGAGTAGTTGAAGCGCCCGGTCGGCTTGTTGAACGAGAACACCATCACGACGATGTTCGGCAGGATCATGTACGCGAGGGTGAGCAGCCCCGCGATGACGACAAGGTTCCGACGGATCCAACGCATCAGACCAGATCCTCCGTTCCCGCCCGGCGGATGTAGACGGTGACCATCAGCAGGACGACCGCCATGAGGATGAACGACAGCGCCGCGGCCGTCGGGTAGTCCAGGACGCGCAGGAACTGGGACTGGATCACGTTGCCGACCATCTTGGTGTCGGTGGAGCCGAGCAGTTCGGCGTTGACGTAGTCGCCGCTGGCCGGGATGAAGGTGAGCAGCGTGCCCGAGACGACGCCCGGCATGGAGAGCGGGAAGGTCACCTTGCGGAAGGTGGTGGCGGGCGAGGCGTAGAGGTCCTTGGCGGCCTCGTGCAGCCGGCCGTCGATCCGTTCCAGCGAGGTGTAGAGCGGCAGGATCATGAAGGGCAGGAAGTTGTAGGTGAGGCCGCAGACGACCGCCATCGGGGTGGCGAGGACGCGGTTGCCCTCGGTCCAGCCCAGCCAGCTGGTGACGTCGAGGACGTGCAGGGCGTCCAGTGCGCCGACGACCGCGCCGCCGTCGGCGAGGATCGTCTTCCAGGCCAGCGTCCGGATGAGGAAGCTGGTGAAGAAGGGCGCGATGACCAGGACGAGCAGCAGGGTGCGCCAGCGGCCGGCCTTGAAGGCGATCAGATAGGCGAGCGGGTAGCCCAGCAGCAGGCAGAGCAGGGTGGCGGTGCCGGCGTAGAGCAGGGACCGGACGAACTGCGGGTAGTACTCCTTCAGCGCCTCCCAGTAGGTCTGGAAGTGCCAGGTGACCTCGAAGCCCTTCTCCAGGGAGCCGGTCTGCACGGAGGTGGAGGCCTGGTAGATCATCGGCAGGGCGAAGAAGACCAGCAGCCAGAGGATGCCGGGCAGCAGCAGCCAGTACGGGACGAGCCGCTTGCGGGCCGATGCCTTGCGGACCGGAAGGTCCGCCGGCTCGGCTGCGGGTGGGGCGTCGGTGACGGTCACGCGGCGTCCTCCACCGTTTCGACACCGGCGTCGATGGCCTGGGTGGCGTCCAGGCCGAAGGTGTGGGCGGGGTTCCAGTGCAGGACCACGGGGGCGCCGGGGACGAGCCGGGTGTCGCGCTCGATGTTCTGCTCGTAGACCTGGAGCGCGCCGCCCGCCGGGCTGTCGACGACGTACTGGGTGGAGACGCCGATGAAGGAGGTGTCGACGATGCGGCCGGTGACCTTGTTGCGGCCGGTGGCGATGGTGTCCTCGTCGTCGGCGTGCGCGAGGGAGATCTTCTCGGGGCGGATGCCGAGGAGGAGCCGGCCGCCGGTGGCGGCGGGCGCGGAGCACCGCTCGGCGGGCAGCCGCAGCTTGCCGCCGCCGGCCGTGACGACGAGTTCGGTGCCGGCCTCGACGACTTCGGCCTCGATCAGGTTGGAGGTGCCGAGGAAGTTGGCGACGAAGGTGGTGCGCGGGTTCTCGTAGAGCTCGGCGGGGGCGCCGAGTTGTTCGACCCGGCCGCCGTTCATCACCGCGACCGTGTCGGCCATGGTCATGGCCTCCTCCTGGTCGTGGGTGACGTGGATGAAGGTGATGCCGACCTCGGTCTGGATGCGCTTGAGCTCCAGCTGCATCTGGCGGCGCAGCTTCAGGTCGAGGGCGCCGAGGGGCTCGTCGAGGAGGAGGACCTGCGGGTGGTTGATGAGCGCGCGGGCGACGGCGACGCGCTGCTGCTGGCCGCCGGAGAGCTGGTGCGGCTTGTGCTTGGCCTTGTCGCCGAGCTGGACGAGTTCGAGCATCTCGCCGACCTGCTTCTTCACCGACTTGATGCCGCGCCGGCGCAGACCGAAGGCGACGTTCTCGTAGATGTCGAGGTGCGGGAAGAGGGCGTAGGACTGGAAGACGGTGTTGACCGGGCGCTTGTACGGCGGCAGGTCGGTGACGTCGCGGTCGCCGAGGAAGACCGTGCCGGTGGTGGGCTCCTCCAAGCCGGCGATCATGCGGAGCGTGGTGGTCTTGCCGCAGCCGGAGGCGCCGAGGAGGGCGAAGAAGGAGCCTTGGGGGACGGTGAGGTCCAGCGGCTGTACGGCGGTGAAGGCGCCGTAGGACTTGCTGATCCCGGTGAGACGGACGTCGCCGCCGCCAGCGTTCTTTCCAGTGTGAACAGTCTTGTCAGTCATGGGTCGTGATCCCAGGGGTTTCGAGGGGGCGGGTCGGCTGGGCGGCGTCGGCTCAGGCTCCGATGAGCTTGGCGAACTTCTCCTCGTACGCCGTCTCCTCGGCGCTGCTGAGCGAACGGAAGGCGCGCGACTTCGCCGCCATGGCCTTGTCGGGGAGGATCAGCGTGTTGTCCGCGAGCGCCGGGTCGATCTTGGCGAGTTCTTCCTTCACGCCGTCGACCGGGCAGACGTAGTTGATGTACGCGGCGAGCTGGGCGGCGACCGGGGGCTCGTAGTAGTAGTCGATGAGCTTCTCGGCGTTGGTCTTGTGCCGGGCCTGGGCCGGGACCAGGAGGTTGTCGCTGGAGGTGATGTATCCGGCGGCGGGGATCGTGTACTTGATGTCCGGGTTGTCGGCCTGGAGCTGGATGACGTCACCGGCCCACGCCAGACAGGCGGCGAGGTCGCCCTTGTCCAGGTCGGAGGTGTAGTCGTTGCCGGTGAAGCGGCGGATCTGCTTGGTGGTGACGCCCTTCTGGAGGCGTCCGATCGCCGCGTCGAAGTCGGCGTCCTTGAAGGAGCCGGGGTCCTTGCCCATGTCGAGCAGGGTCATGCCGACGGAGTCCCGCATCTCGGTGAGGAAGCCGACCCGGCCCTTGAGCGTGGGGTCGTCGAGGAGCTGGGAGACGGAGTCGACCTTCCGGCCGCCGGTCGCCTTGGAGTTGTAGGCGATGACGGTGGAGATGCCGGTCCAGGGATACGAGTAGGCCCGGCCGGGGTCCCAGTCGGGGCTGCGGAACTGCGCCGAGAGGTTGGCGTACGCATGGGGCAGGTGGGACGCGTCGAGCTTCTGCGCCCAGCCGAGCCGGATGATGCGGGCGGCCAGCCAGTCGGTGACACAGATCAGGTCCCGGCCGGTGTCCTGGCCCGCGGCGAGCTGCGGCTTGATCTTGCCGAAGAACTCGACGTTGTCGTTGATGTCGGCGGTGTACTTGACCGCGATGCCGGTGCGCTTGGTGAACGCCTGGAGCGACGGGTAGGTCTTCTCGTCCTCGCTGACGTCCATGTACTCGGTCCAGTTGGAGAACGACAGACGCTTCTCCTTGTCCGAGTGGTCGGTGGACGCGGGACCCGTGCTCTCCCGCTTGGCGGGAGGGATGCCGCAGGCGCTCAGCCCGGCGAGGCCGCCGAGGGTGAGCGCGCCGACGCCGGCGGCGCGCAGCATCGAACGGCGGGTCAGGGCGCCCCGGCCGCTGGTCAGACTGCGCCGCATCGCGGCCAGTTGGGCCGCGGACAGGCCGTCGGGCTCGTACTGCTCCATGCGCTGTGCCCTTTCGGGATGGGTGGCGCCGCGGGGTGGTTGCGGCGGCGAGTGGCTATCGGTCCCCGAAGATTGTGCGGTGCCAGTCCTTCCGGATCACCGCGGTGTTTTCGTACATCACATGCTTGACCTGCGTGTACTCCTCGAAGGAGTACGCCGACATGTCCTTGCCGAAGCCCGACGCCTTGTAGCCGCCGTGGGGCATCTCGCTGATGATCGGGATGTGGTCGTTGATCCAGACGCAGCCCGCCTTGATCTCGCGGGTGGCCCGGCCGGCCCGGTAGACGTCCCGGGTCCAGGCCGAGGCGGCCAGGCCGTAGGGAGTGTCGTTGGCGAGCCGCAGACCCTCCTCGTCGGAGTCGAACGGGAGCACCACCAGCACCGGGCCGAAGATCTCGGCCTGGACGATCTCGCTGTCCTGGGGCGCGTCCGCGACGAGGGTGGGCCGGTAGTACGCGCCGTCGCCCTTGGGAGCCTCGCCGCCGGTGACGATCCGGGCGTAGCCGCGGGCCCGGTCGACGAAACCGGCGACCCGGTCGCGCTGGGCGTGGCTGATGAGCGGGCCGAGGTCGGTGGCCGGGTCGAACGGGTCGCCGAGGCGGACGGTCTCCATGAGCGCGGCGACCTGCTCCACGAACGCGTCGTAGAGGGGGCGCTGGACGTACGCGCGCGTGGCGGCGGTGCAGTCCTGGCCGGTGTTGATGAGGGCGCCGGCGACCGCGCCGTGCACGGCGGCCTCCAGGTCGGCGTCGTCGAAGACGACGAAGGGAGCCTTGCCGCCGAGCTCCAGGTGGAGGCGCTTGACGGTGGAGGTGGCGATCTCGGCGACCCGCTTGCCGACCGGGGTGGAGCCGGTGAAGGAGGTCATGGCGACGTCCCCGTGGCCGACGAGGTGCTCGCCCGCGTCCCGTCCGGCGCCGGTGACGATGTTGACGACGCCGTCGGGGATCCCCGCCTCGGTGGCGGCCTGGGCGAACATCAGCGAGGTCAGCGGGGTGAGCTCGGCGGGCTTCAGGACGATCGTGTTGCCCGCGGCGATCGCCGGGAGGATCTTCCAGGCGGCCATCTGGAGCGGGTAGTTCCAGGGCGCGATGGAGCCGACGACGCCGATCGGCTCGCGGCGGACGTACGAGGTGTGGTCGCCGCTGTACTCCCCCGCCGACTGGCCCTGGAGGTGGCGGGCGGCGCCGGCGAAGAAGGCGGTGTTGTCGATGGTGCCCGGTACGTCGAACTCGGTCGAGAGCTTGAGGGGCTTGCCGCACTGGAGCGACTCGACGCGTGCGAACTCGTCGGCCTGCTCTGCGAGGACACCGGCGAACCGGTGCAGCGCCTCCGAGCGCTCGGCGGGCGTGGCGCCCGCCCAGCCGGGGAACGCCTCGCGGGCGGCGGCGACGGCGGCGTCCACGTCGGCGGTGCCGGCGAGTTCGTAGGTGTGGACGGTCTTGCCCGTGGCGGGGTCGACGACGGCGTGCTCCCGCCCTGACGTGCCCGGCCGCAGCCGCCCGCCGATGTACTGCGCGCCCTGCGCGAAGCGCTCGGCGACCATGGCCGCGGTGGTGGCGGCGGTCACGCCGTCGGTGCCGCTCTCGGTGTCGCTGTCCGTGTCCTGGAAGCGGTTGCCCATCACGCTCTCCGTTGTTCCAGCTCGAATTGAGTGCCGATCCTGACAGAGCCCATGCCGTCCAACAAGTGATTCCGTTGTTGCCTTTTGGTTACGCGACGGAATCGGTCGACCAAGTGTCGAGGCCCCGCGAAAATCTCCGTACGGAGTGTCCGTGGCGGATGCCAAACTCGCGTGCATGGGGAGTATCGAGGAGCTGACCGTGCAGGTCAGCAAGGGTAAGCGAGTGAAATATCTGCACTTCTGGGGGCACACGCCACGCCGGGACGGCAGCCTGGGCGCGAGCTGTCTGAGCCAGTGGTGGCCGTCGCCGTTCACGGTCGACGGAACACGCTATGCGACGGCCGAGCACTGGATGATGGCGTCGAAGGCGCGGCTCTTCGGCGATCCGGACGCCGAGCGCGCGGCGATCGAGGCCCGCAGCCCGGCGCAGGCGAAGAACGCGGGCCGACTGGTGCGGGGCTTCGACGAGACGGTCTGGAAGCGGGAGCGCTACGGGATCGTGGTCGAGGGCAGCGTCCACAAGTTCGCCGCGGACGAGGACCTGCGGGCGTTCCTGCTGGGGACGGGCGACCGAGTGCTGGTGGAGGCGAGCCCGCTGGACCGCATCTGGGGCATCGGACTCGCCGCCGACGACCCCCGCGCCGAGGATCCCACCCGCTGGCGCGGTCTGAACCTGCTGGGCTTCGCCCTGATGGAGGCGCGCGAGCGGCTGCGGGGGTGACGCCGGGGGCGCGGGCCCCCGGCCACCCCACGTGGAGGAAGGGTCAGCGGGCGGACTGCACGACCAGCGACGTCGAGTACGAGTCGTAGTCCCCGTCGTCCGCCTTCTCGCTCTGCACGATCGCCCAGATGATGAAGGCGAGGAAAGCGGCGCTCACCACCATGCCGATCGATCCCAGCACGATTCCGGCGACCGCCATCCCCGAGTTCGTCGCCTCGCCGCGCTGCGCGCGCTTGCGGCCGATGATGCCGAAGATCAGGGCGAGGATGCCCAGGATGATTCCGAGGCCGTACGCGCAGAAGCCGACCGTCGCGCAGATGCCGAGGACCATCGCCGTGATGCCCATGCCGTTGGCCGGCGCGGCGCCGGGCCAGCCGGGCTGGCCGTAGCCGGCGTAGCCCGGGTAGCCAGGGTGGCCGTAGCCGGAGGCCGTGGGGGCGGTGGGGTAGCCGTAGCCGCCCGCGGGAGGCGGCGTGGCCGGGCCGCCGGGGGCGGTCGGCGGGGGCGGGACCGCGCCCAGGTCGGGCGGGCCGAAACCGCCCGCGCCCGGCATACCGGTCATCGTGGGCTGGTCGTGCACCGGAGGCGGCGTCGGACCGCCTGCGGCTCCGGGCGCCGGCTTGCTCAGCTCCACCTTGTCCTGTGGTGTGCGGCCCTCCGGCGGCGCCCACGGATCCGGGCGGTCGCTCTGGTCAGACATGTGCCTCCCCCATCATGGTCCCGCCATGCTACGACGTGGCTCATACCCCAGAGCCGCCCGGTCCCCACCCGGCCTACGATGATCCGATGACCGATCTGCGCCCCTTCATCGCCGGACTGCCCAAGGCCGAGCTGCACGTCCACCACGTGGGCTCCGCCTCTCCCCGGATCGTCGCCGAGCTGGCCGCCCGCCACCCCGACTCCAAGGTCCCCACGGACCCGGAGGCGCTGCGGGAGTACTTCACCTTCACGGACTTCGCCCACTTCATCGAGGTCTACCTGTCGGTCGTCGACCTGATCCGCACCCCGGAGGACGTCCGGCTGCTGACCTTCGAGGTCGCCCGGGACATGGCGCGGCAGAACATCCGCTACGCGGAGCTGACGATCACGCCGTACTCCTCGACCCGCCGCGGCATCGACGAGAAGGCGTTCATGGCGGCGATCGAGGACGCCCGCAAGGCCGCCGAGGCCGAGCTGGGCGTGATCCTGCGCTGGTGCTTCGACATCCCCGGCGAGGCCGGTCTGGACGCCGCCGAGGAGACCGCGCGGCTCGCCGTGGACCTGCGTCCCGAGGGTCTTGTCTCCTTCGGCCTGGGCGGGCCGGAGATCGGTGTGCCGCGCCCGCAGTTCAAGCCGTACTTCGACCGGGCCCGCGCGGCCGGTCTGCGCAGCGTCCCGCACGCGGGCGAGACGACCGGCCCCGAGACGATCTGGGACGCCCTGAACGAACTGGGCGCCGAGCGCATCGGCCACGGCACCAGCGCCGTCCAGGACCCGGCCCTGCTGAAGCACCTGGCCGAGCACCGGATCGCGCTGGAGGTCTGCCCCACCTCCAACATCGCCACGCGCGCGGTGACCGACCTCGACGAGCACCCGGTCAAGGAGATGGTGCGGGCCGGAGTGCTGGTGACGATCAACAGCGACGACCCGCCGATGTTCGGCACCGACCTCAACAACGAGTACGAGGTCGCCGCCCGGCTCCTGGAGCTGGACGAGCGAGGCCTGGCCGCGCTCGCCAAGAACGCCGTCGAGGCGTCCTTCCTCGACGCGGACGGCAAGGCCAGGATCGCCGCCGAGATCGACGCCTACACCGACGCCTGGCTCAGCCGGTAACTCCCAGGCGGCACCGACGACAATGGGGCCATGCGCAACGTCACCGTCGTAGGGCACCGAGGCGATCCCTACCGCTTCCCCGAGAACACCCTCGCGTCGCTCCATTCGGCGGTCGAACGGGGCGCCGACGCGGTCGAGATCGATGTCCGGCTCACCCGCGACGGTGTGCCCGTGCTGCTGCACGACGACTCGCTCAAGCGGCTGTGGAGGCACGACCGCCTGCTGACCGCCCTGACGTACGACGAGGTCAGGGCGGTGGCCGGCGGCGTGCCGACGCTGCGGGACGCGCTGCTCGCCGTCGGCTCGCACCGGCTGATGATCGACCTGCCGGGCGCCACCGAGTCCGACATCCGCGCCATCGTCGGCATCGTCCGCGAATCCGGCGCGGGCGAGCGTACGTACTACTGCGGCGGCCCCACCGCGATGCTCCACGTACGGGCCGCCGACCCGGCCGCGGAGATCGCCCTGACCTGGGACACGCTCGTCCCGCCGCGGCCGGTGCTGCTCCACGCCGTCGCGCCCCGCTGGCTCAACTACCGCTTCGGGCTGGTGAGCCGGGACCTCGCCGACCGGGCGCACCGGGACGGCTACCTCCTCTCCGCATGGACCGCGGACACCCGGCGCACCATGCGCAGGCTGATCGCGCACGGCGTGGACTCGATCACCACCAACCGGGTGGACGCCCTCGCCTCCGTCCTGGGCGGGCGGACGCCGTAGTGGACGTCCCGGGGGACATACGGGGGCTGTGGGACCGGGCCCGGGTGCTGTCACGCACCCATCCACGGACCGTGGACATCGGGATCGCACTGCTCGTGCAGGCGGCGATGACGATGCCGTTCGTGGTGCCGCGCGCGCCGGAGCTGCCTGCGGCGACCTGGCAGGCGTACGGACTCACCACCCTGACCGTGCTGCCGCTCGTCTGGCGCCGCCGCGCGCCGCTCACCGTCTTCGCCGCGATCCTGGCGACGAGCGCGCTGTACCGGCTGGCCGTGGACGGGCCCGGCCAGCCGCTCCCGTACACCGGCCTGGTCGCCGTCTACACGATCGCTGCCCTCTGCCCGCCGCGCCGCCGCCTGGCCACCCTGCTGGTGCTGCTGGTGGCGGTGCCCGTGTCCGTCTGGCTCAACACCCGGTCGGTGCGGGAGCTGACCTTCTCGCTCTTCGTCTTCGCCGCCGCGTACGTCTTCGGGCGGCTGGTCGACACGAGCAGACGGGCCAACCGGATCGAGGCCGAGCAGGCCGCCGCGCAGGAACGGGCCCGGATCGCCCGGGAGATGCACGACATCCTGTCCCATGCGGTGAGCCTGATGATCGTACAGGCGGAGGCGGGACCGGTGGCGGTGCGGACGGCTCCGGAGCGGGCCGAGGCGGCGTTCGACGCGATCTCCGAGACCGGCCGGGACGCCATGGTCCAGCTGCGCCGGATGCTGGGCGTGCTGCGCGAGGAGCCGGAGGGCGACCGCGCGCCGCGCGAGCCGCAGCCGGGCATCGCCGGGCTGCCGGGCCTGCTGGAGCGGGTGCGGGCCGGCGGACTCGAGGTGACCTACGAGGAGACCGGTGCCGTACGGGCCCTGGGCGACGCGACCGGGACGACGGTCCACCGCATCGTCCAGGAGGCCCTGACCAACACCGTCAAACACGCGGCCGCCCGCCGCGCCCACATCCACCTCACCTACGGTGAGGCGGGGCTCGGGATCACGGTGACCGACGACGGGCGCGGCGCCCGGACGCCGGCCGCGGGCGGCCACGGCCTGGTCGGGGTCCGGGAGCGGGCCGCCGCCCACGGCGGCCTGGCCACGACCGGCCCGGGACCTGACGGCCGGGGCTTCGAACTGCGGGTGGAGCTCCCGCTGGAGCCGGCCCGGAAAGGGGAACGATGACGATCCGTGTCGTGGTCGCCGACGACCAGGAGCTCGTGCGCAGCGGCTTCGCGATGATCCTGGACGTCCAGCCGGACATCGAGGTGGTCGCCGAGGCGGGCGACGGCGCCGAGGCCGTGGAGGCGGTGCGCCGGCACGCCCCGGACGTGGCGCTGCTCGACATCCGGATGCCGCGCATGGACGGGATCGAGGCGTGCCGCGCGATCAGCGCCGCCGGCGCCTGCCGCAGCGTGATGCTCACGACCTTCGACTCGGACGCGTATGTGTACGAGGCGCTGCACGCGGGCGCGAGCGGGTTCCTGCTGAAGGACGTCCGCAGGGCCGACCTGGAGCACGCCGTGCGGGTGGTGGCCCGCGGCGACTCGCTCCTCGCGCCGTCGGTGGCGCGCCGGCTGGTCGAGGAGTACACGCGGCCCGGGCGCCGCGCGCCGCGCCCCGATCCGCGGCTGGAGGTGCTGACGGCCCGGGAGCGCGAGACGCTGCTGCTGCTCGCCCGTGGCCTGTCGAACGCGGAGATCGCCGCGTCCCTCGTCGTCAGCGAGCACACGGTCAAGACTCATGTGGGCCATGTGCTGGCCAAGCTGGGGCTGCGCGACCGTATCCAGGCGGTGATCTGCGCCTATGAGACGGGTCTGGTCGAGGCCGGTGCTCCCCCGGCCGGGGGAGGCGCCAGGGGCGGCTTCTCCCCCGCACCGGCGAGGGACTGACCCGCAGAAGACCGCCCGCACCGGCGATCCGCGCGAACCCGCGGGTCAGCAGGATGGGAGCCGTCGAGAACAACGGCCCATGTCCCAGGAGTTGACCATGAACGCACGGACCCGTGCCCTGATCGCCGCCGCGCTCGTCCTCGGTGTCGCGGCCGGCCCTTCGGTACTGCCCGCCGCCGCCCACGCGCCCGTGGCGGCCGCCGACCGGGGCGGTGTGCCGGCCGGCGACGCCGAACGGCTGGCGGCGGCGATCGCCGGGCTGCCCCGGCCGGACGCGACCGCCGCGCTGGTACGGGTCGGCGGCACCGAGGGGAGCTGGCGCGGCAGCTCCGGCGTGCACGACCTGCGGAGCAACCGCCCCGCGGATCCGCGGGCCCGCTTCCGGGCCGGTTCGGTCACCAAGGTCTTCACCGCGGCGACCGTTCTCCAGCTCGCCGCCGAGCGCCGGATCGACCTGGACCGCACGGCCCGCTCGTACCTGCCGGGGCTGATCCCCGTGGCGTACGGGGACGTCACCGTACGGCAGTTGCTCAACCACACCCATGGGATCCCCGCCGCCAAGATGGCCGCCCGGACGGTCGAGGAGCGGTACGCGCTGCGGTTCGAGCGGCACGACCCGCGGGAGATGGTGCGCTCGGCGACCGGTCAGGCGCGGGAGTTCGCCCCCGGCACCCAGCAGCACTACCTCAACATCGGCTACACGGTCGCGGGCCTGCTGATCGAGCGGGTCACCGGCGAGAGTTACGAGCGCACGGTGCAGCGCCGCATCCTCGGGCCGCTCGGGCTGCGCGGCACGTACCTCCCCGGCACCAGCCCCCGCATCCAGGGCCCGCACAACCACGGCTACCAGCTGATGACGCTGGAGGACGGCTCCAGGGGGCTGCGCGACGTGTCGGTGTGGGGGCCGACGGACGGCTGGGCGGCCGGTGACATCATCTCGACCACGGCCGACCTGGAGCGGTTCACGAAGGCGCTGTTCGCGGGCCGGGTGGTGCGCGGCCCGCTGCTGGAGGAGATGTTCACCCTGCCGCGGCTGAACGGCGAGCTCCTGCCGACCTACAGGTCCGGCGAGCCGGCCGCCTATTCGGTGGGGCTGTCGATGAAGCGGCTCGGCGGGCGGGAGGTGTGGGGCAAGACCGGCGGCCGCTGGGGCTACAACGCGGCGATCGCGTCCACCCGCGACGGCTCCCGCACGCTGGTGTACAGCGTCAACTCGACCGACGCGAAGGGCCAGGACATGAACCAGGTCGCGGCGGCCCTGATGGTGGGCGCGTACGGCCCGCCGACGCCGTGAGCCGTCCGACGGCCGCGGTCACCGGACGCCCGTGACAGACGCACGTCACAGGTCCCGGCTCACAGGCCGACGATCGCGTTCCACTTCTTGGCGAACTCCACCCGCTCCTCGGAGGTGATGTCCCGGGCGGTCGCCAGGCGGCGCCGCATGGCGTCGTCGGGGAAGATCAGCGGGTCCTCGGCGAGCGCGGCCAGCTCCTCGTCGTCGGAGTCGGCGAGGACGTCGCGGGCGGCGGGGACGGGGCAGACGTAGTTGACCCAGGCGGCGAGCTCGGCGGCGACCTCGGGCTGGTAGTAGAAGTCGACCAGCTTCTCGGCGTTGGCCTTGTGGCGGGCGAGGTTGGGGATCATCAGGCTCTCCGCCCAGAGCTCGGCGCCCTCCTCGGGGACGACGAACTCGATGCCTGGGTTGTCGGCCTGGAGCTGGATGACGTCGCCCGAGTACGCCTGGCAGGCCAGCACGTCTCCGGTGGACAGGTCCTTGATGTAGTCGTTGCCGGTGAACCGCCGGATGTGCCTGGTCTTCACGAGCTTGTCCACCTGCTCGCAGACGGTGTGGAAGTCGTCGGCGGTCCACCGGGTCACGTCGACGCCGTTGCCCTGCATCAGCAGGGCGAAGGACTCGTCGAGGCCGGACAGCAGGGTGACCTTGCCGCGCAGGTCGGGGGCCCAGAGGTCCTTGATGGACCTGATCTCCCGGCCGAGGGCGCGGCGGTTGTAGGCGATGCCGGTGATGCCCGACTGCCAGGGGACGGTGTGGGTACGGCCCTGGTCGAAGCCGGGGGAACGCAGCTGCGGGTCGAGGTACTTGGCGACGTTGGGCTGCCGGGAGCGGTCCATCTCCTGCACCCAGCCCAGACGTACGAACCGGGCGGCCATCCAGTCGCTGACGACGACGAGGTCCCGGCCGGTCTCCTGATGGTTCATCAGCGCCGGGCTGATCTTGCCGAAGAACTCGTCGTTGTCGTTGATCTCCTCCGTGTAGCGGACGGAGATCCCGGTGCGTTGGGTGAAGGCGGCGAGCGTGGGACGCAGCGAGGTGTCGTCCTCGTCGGTGTCGATGTAGAGCGGCCAGTTGGCGAAGTCGAGGGTCCGGTCACGCGCGGACAGGTCACGTCCGGCCCGGTCGCCGGGCTCGACATAGGCGGCGGGCACCCCGCAGCCGCCGAGCGCGGCCGTCGCCGCGGTGGCGCCCAGCGCGCGCAGCAGCGAACGGCGGGAGAGGGGGCTGCGGACACTGCTGCTGCGGACATCGCGGCTGCGGAGACTGCTCGGTATGGCTCGCACTCCCGAAGCATCCCCGGACGGGCGGTGAGGGGCAATGGACGCTCCGTCGACCGGGAGGCGTGGGGCCGGACACGTTGTCGACCGGCCGGCGGCCCGGGGGGCGGGGGCCGTTGTCAGACCCGGCCCCTACTCTGCGGTCATGTCTGAGACGTCGCGAACCACCCCGCCCCGGCCGCTCGATGTGGAGGCCCTCTTCCCCGAGGTCGTCGCCTATCGCCGGGAGACCGTACGGCTCCATCCCCGGCCGGGAAACCCTGGGGTGCTGGACAGTTCGGTGGGCGGGCCGCTGCTGTGGCCGGCCGGGGAGCCGTGGCCGCACTGCGAGGACGACCATCCGCGCACGGGCTACGCCCCGCCGCGCGGCCACGGGCTGCTGCCGATGGTGCCGGTGGTGCAGCTGTACGCCCCCGATGTGCCCGAACTGCCCTTCCCCAAGGGCACGGACCTCCTGCAGATGCTGTGGTGCCCCTTCGACCACGAACACGGCCATGTGCCCCGGCCGGAGCTGTACTGGCGCGACAGCGGCCTGGTGGAGGAGGAGTTGACGGCGCCGCCGCGGCCGGAGGGGGCGTGCGAGGACTATCTGCCCGACCCGTGCGTGGTGCACCCGGAGCGGGTGACGGAGTACCCGAACTGGGACCTGCCGGAGACGGTGTACGAGGCGCTGGAGGAGCGGTTCGACACGGTCGAGGAGGAGACGGGCTGGTCGTACTGGTCGCATCTGTCGGTGGCCGACGGCATCAAGGTCGGCGGCTATCCGACCTGGACGCAGGACCCGTACTGGCCGGACTGCCTGGGCTGCGGGCGGCGCATGGAGCATCTGCTGACGGTCAACAGCGCGGAGTTCGACGGGGAGTCGTGGCGCTCCTGGGTACCGGTGGAGGACATACCCGCCGCGGGCACGGTGATCGACCTGCCGTACGAGGCCCGCCGCCCGGTGCAGCGCCCGCCGGGCCTGATGCTCGGCGACATGGGCGGCATGTACGTCTTCGAGTGCCGCGCCTGCCCGGACCGTCCGTACGCGTACCACTCGGACTGCTCGTAAGGACCCCGGAAAAGAAACCGGGCGGGCGGGGCCGCGCCCCACCCGCCCGGTTGTGCGGGCTCTCAGCCCAGGGACGTCATCACGTGCTTGATGCGCGTGTAGTCCTCGAAGCCGTACGCGGAGAGGTCCTTGCCGTAGCCGGACTTCTTGTAACCGCCGTGCGGCATCTCGGCGACCAGCGGGATGTGGGTGTTGATCCACACACAGCCGAAGTCGAGGCTCTTGGACATGCGCATCGCGCGCGCGTGGTCCTTGGTCCAGACGGAGGACGCCAGGGCGTACTCGACGCCGTTCGCGTACTCCAGCGCCTGCTTCTCGTCGCTGAACGACTGGACGGTGATGACCGGGCCGAAGACCTCGTTCTGGACGATCTCGTCGTCCTGCTTGAGGCCGGAGACGACGGTCGGGGCGTAGAAGTAGCCCTTGTCGCCGACGCGGTGGCCGCCGGCCTCGACCTTGGCGTGGGCCGGGAGGCGGTCGATGAAGCCGGAGACCTGCTTCAGCTGGTTGGCGTTGTTCAGCGGGCCGTAGAGCACGTCCTCGTCGTCCGGCCGGCCGGTCTTGGTGTCGGCGGCGGCCTTGGCGAGCTGGCTGACGAACTCGTCGTGGATGGACTCGTGGACCAGGACGCGGGTGGCGGCCGTGCAGTCCTGGCCGGCGTTGAAGAAGCCGGCCACGGAGATGTCCTCGACGGCCTTGGCGATGTCGGTGTCCTCGAAGACGACGACCGGCGCCTTGCCGCCCAGCTCCAGGTGGACACGCTTGACGTCCTTGGCCGCCGACTCGGCGACCTGCATGCCGGCGCGTACGGAGCCGGTGATGGAGGCCATCGCGGGGGTCGGGTGCTCGACCATGGCGCGGCCGGTGTCGCGGTCGCCGCAGATGACGTTGAAGACGCCCTTGGGGACGATCTGGCCGATGATCTCGGCCATCAGCACGGTCGACGCGGGGGTCGTGTCGGACGGCTTGAGGACGACCGTGTTGCCCGCGGCGAGGGCCGGGGCGAACTTCCACACGGCCATCATCATCGGGTAGTTCCACGGCGCGACCTGGGCGCAGACACCGACCGGCTCACGGCGGACGATCGAGGTCATGCCCTCCATGTACTCGCCGGCCGAGCGGCCTTCGAGCAGGCGGGCGGCGCCGGCGAAGAAGCGGATCTGGTCCACCATCGGCGGCAGTTCCTCGCTGGCGGTCAGGCCGTGCGGCTTGCCCGTGTTCTCGACCTCGGCGGCGATGAGGTCCTCGGCGCGCTCCTCGAAGGCGTCCGCGATCTTCAGCAGGACCTTCTGGCGGTCCGACGGGGTGGTGTCGCGCCATTCGGGGAACGCGGCCGCGGCGGCTTCCATCGCCGCGTCCACGTCGGCCTGGCCGGAGAGCGGAGAGGTCGCGTAGACCTCGCCGGTGGCCGGGTTGACCACGTCGATGGTCCGTCCGTCGGCGGCGTCCCGGAACTCCCCGTTGATGTAGTTGCGCAGACGACGCAGCTCGGTGGTCACTTTTGCCACCCCTCCTTGTCAGAGTTTTCAGATGTCCGGTGGGTGAGACGCACCCAGCCTAGTCGCTGAGGTGACGCTTTCGACAGCCCCGACCCTCCGCAACTTCGGATTCAGCAAGATCCCGGCACTCGGACAACGAATTTCATCGGTTTGGGGTTGCCAGACAGACGAGTCTCGGTGCAGAGTGAAGTCGTGGTCAGTCGAAGCGCAGATTCCAGGACCGGGAACGGATCGTCCCCGACGATCGATGCCGTATCCCTGGCGATCATCGAACAGCTCCAGGAGGACGGACGCCGTCCGTACGCCGCCATCGGAAAGGCCGTGGGCCTCTCGGAGGCGGCCGTCCGCCAGCGCGTCCAGAAGCTGCTCGACCAGGGAGTCATGCAGATCGTCGCCGTCACCGACCCCCTCACCGTGGGGTTCCGGCGCCAGGCGATGGTCGGCATCAATGTCGAGGGGGATCTGGATCCGGTCGCCGACGCGCTGACCGCCATGGCCGAGTGCGAGTACGTGGTGATGACGGCGGGCTCGTTCGACCTGATGGTGGAGATCGTCTGCGAGGACGACGACCACCTGCTGGATGTCATCAACAAGCGCATCCGCACCCTCCCCGGCGTGCGCTCCACCGAGAGCTTCGTCTACCTCAAGCTCAAGAAGCAGACCTATATGTGGGGAACCCGATAGCCGTGAGCAACTCCCGCAGCGACCTCTCAAAGTCCGCCTACGACCACCTGTGGATGCACTTCACCCGCATGTCGTCGTACGAGAACAGCCCGGTGCCGACCATCGTCCGCGGTGAGGGCACCTACATCTTCGACGACAAGGGCAAGCGTTACCTCGACGGCCTCGCCGGCCTGTTCGTGGTCCAGGCGGGCCACGGCCGCAAGGAGCTCGCCGAGGTCGCCGCCAAGCAGGCGCAGGAGCTCGCCTTCTTCCCCGTGTGGTCCTACGCCCACCCGAAGGCCGTCGAGCTGGCCGAGCGCCTCGCCAACGAAGCCCCCGGCGACCTCAACAAGGTCTTCTTCACCACGGGCGGCGGCGAGGCCGTCGAGACCGCCTGGAAGCTTGCCAAGCAGTACTTCAAGCTGATGGGCAAGCCGACCAAGTACAAGGTCATCTCGCGTGCGGTCGCGTACCACGGCACCCCGCAGGGCGCCCTGTCCATCACCGGCCTGCCGGGCCTGAAGGCCCCGTTCGAGCCGCTGGTGCCGGGCGCGCACAAAGTGCCCAACACCAACATCTACCGCGCGCCGCTCTTCGGCGACGACCCCGAGGCCTTCGGCCGCTGGGCCGCCGACCAGATCGAGCAGGAGATCCTCTTCGAGGGCCCCGACACCGTCGCCGCGGTCTTCCTGGAGCCGGTGCAGAACGCCGGCGGCTGCTTCCCGCCGCCGCCCGGGTACTTCCAGCGGGTCCGTGAGATCTGCGACAAGTACGACGTGCTGCTCGTCTCCGACGAGGTCATCTGCGCCTTCGGCCGCCTCGGCACCACCTTCGCCTGTGACAAGTTCGGCTACGTCCCGGACATGATCACCTGCGCCAAGGGCATGACCTCGGGCTACTCCCCGATCGGCGCCTGCATCGTCTCCGACCGGCTCGCCGAGCCGTTCTACAAGGGCGACAACACCTTCCTGCACGGCTACACCTTCGGCGGCCACCCGGTCTCCGCGGCCGTCGGTCTCGCCAACCTCGACCTGTTCGAGCGCGAGAAGATCAACCAGCACGTGCTCGACAACGAGAGCAACTTCCTGTCGACCCTGCAGAAGCTGCACGACCTGCCGATCGTCGGCGACGTCCGCGGCAACGGCTTCTTCTACGGCATCGAGCTCGTGAAGGACAAGAACACCAAGGAGTCCTTCAACGAGGAGGAGACCGAGCGCGTCCTGTACGGCTTCCTCTCCAAGGCGCTGTTCGACAACGGTCTGTACTGCCGTGCCGACGACCGTGGCGACCCGGTCATCCAGCTGGCTCCGCCGCTGATCTCGGACCAGTCCACGTTCGACGAGATCGAGCAGATCCTCCGGGCCACCCTCACCGAGGCCTGGACGAAGCTCTGACGGCTCCGGCCGTCCGTCGATCGCACGCCGCCCTCACGGCGTGACCGGCCCGGGCATGCCTCCATCAGAGTGAGATGGAGGCTGCCCGGGCCGCGTGCTGTCCGGACACCCCGATCTGAATCCTTACGGTGCCCCTGCGGTGACCAGTGACCGACAGGCCCGTCCTTCGTTCCCCCGTACGGGGGACGACACATCAGATCTGATACCGAGGTGTACGCCATGGTGGCCCCACCGGACAACGACGTGCTCTGGGCGCGTTCCCTGAACTGCTCTCTGGGCGGCACGCCCGCGCTCAGCGGTGTCTCCATCGGCATCCGCGAGGGCGAGATCCTTGCCGTGACCGGCCCACGCGGCTCCGGCAAGACCACGCTGCTGCGCTGCCTCTCCGGCCAGCTCACACCCGACCAGGGCGAGGTCTGGTTCAACAGCAGCCCCGTCCACACCATGGCGCCGCTCCAGCGTGAACGGCTGCGCCGGGAGAAGTTCGGCTGGATCGCCCCCGAACCGGCCCTCGTCCCCGAACTCACCGCCTGGGAGAACGCCGCCCTGCCCCTGCTGCTGCGCGGCTCCTCGCAGCAGGCCGCGAAGACCACCGCCATGGAATGGCTGGAGCGCCTGGACATCGGCATGTGCGCCCGCAAGCGCCCGCACGCCCTGCTCCAGGCCCAGCGCCAGCGGATCTCCCTCGCCCGGGCGCTCGTCTCCACCCCTTGCGTGCTCTACGCCGACGAACCCACCGCCACGCTGCACCGCGCCGAGGGCGCGCAGTTCCTGCGCACCCTCACCACCGCGGCCCGCTCCCACCGCATCACGGTCCTCCTCGCCACCAGCGACCCCGAGATCGCCACCCTCGCCGACCGCGCCGTCGCCCTGCTCGACGGGCGGCGCGTGAACTCCACCGGAGGCGGCGCGAACGGAGCGGAGGGCGTCACGGCGTGCTCGCTCTCCGTCTAGCCCGCGGTACCCACCCCCTGGTCCTGCTGCGGCGTCTGCTCGTCGCCTTCGCCTCGGCGGGGGTCGGCTTCCTGCTCCTGTGCGCCCTCGGATACGCGGCCGGCCACCCCGACGACTCGGCCACCGCCACCCTGCGGCTGCTGTGGTGCCTGGTCCCACTGGCGGCGATGGTGCACCTAGCCGTCGCCGTGGCCCGTACGGACCCGAGCACCCGTCCCCGGCCCGGGCTGTCCGCGATCGGACTCGGGCCGGGCCGGCTGACCGCGATCGCGGCCGCGTCCACCGCCGTCTCCTGCACCCTCGGCTCGGCGCTCGCGCTCCTGGTCTACCTGCACCTGCGCGGCGACATCACCGGGATGCCGTTCGACGGCGCCGCCGCCGAGCTGCTCGCCGCCGACCGCCCGATGCCGCTGCCCGCCGCCCTGACCCTGCTCGCCGTCCCGCCCGTGACCGCCTCGCTCGCCGCGGCCCTGGCGCTGCGGCTGCGCAGGCCCGTCCCCTCCGCCGACGACCCGCCGGAGGACGGCGCCCCGGGCGGCCTGCCGTGGGGAGTGGCGCTGCTCGCGGCCGGCCTCGCCGTGGAGATCTACGCGGGCCGTAGCCAGGGCGAGGCCGGCGTCTTCGCCGGCTGGGCCCTGACCGCGCTCGGCCTCGCCGTGGCGGGCCCGGGCCTCACCCACCTGAGCGGCCGGCTCCTGCAGTCCGTCCGCCCCGGCCCCATCCGCCTCATCGCCGGCCGGGCGCTGATGACCGAGTCCCGCCGCATCGGCCGCCCCCTCGGCGTGGTCTGCGCGGTCGGCTCCGGCGCGTTCGCGGCCGCCACCCTCTCGGTCACCATCGGCCCGCCGGCCGTCCTCGGCGCCGTCCTCGTCGTCGCCTGCACCATCGGCACCCTCGCCACGGCGGCCCTCGAAGCCCGCCATGCCCGCACCTCCACCACGACCGCCCTTCTCGCCCTCGGCGCACCGCCCGCCACCCTGCGCACCGCCGCCGCCCTGCGCGCCGGCGCCCTCCTGCTCGTCCTCACCCCTGTGACCTGGGCGGTCGCCGCGCTGGCGGCGATGCCGCTGCACAGCTGAGCGGCCCAACGGCACCGGCCGGGGCGCGGGCCCCGGCCACCGCCGCACCGGCCTGGGCCTATCGTGGCCGCATGGCGCACCCACACGGCCCCACCGGGCAGCCCACCCCGTCCCACGGCCACGACCGAGAGATCGAGTCGCTCGAAGAGTTCGACGCCGTCGTCCACCGCGGCTCCCTGGTCGGCCACCGCCTCCAGTCGCTCGACCTCACCGGCCGCACCTTCGCGCTGCTCACCCACGACACCACCGGCGCCGTCTTCCTCGGCTGCCACATGGAGGCGGAGGCCGCGGCCAAGGTCCGCGCCGACGGCGCGCTCGTCTTCCCGCCCGTGCCCGACGTGCCCTTCAACCCCTACCGCGGGCTGCTGTACTCCCCCGACGAGCTCTTCGCGGGCCTGCGCGCCGAGGGTTACGACGCCACCCCGGACGCCCTCACGTACGAGTGGTTCCGGCGCACCCGCGCCGACGGCGACATCTTCGCCTCGATGCTGCGCTCCGTGCACGACGACGCGATCTCCGACGCCCTGGACGAGCTCCTGGCCGGTACCCCGGTCGTGGGCGTCATGGGCGGACACGCCATGGCCCGCGGCTCCGACGCGTACGCCGGCGCGGCGCGCCTGGGCCGCTCGCTTGCCCGGCAGGGCCTGACCGTGGCGACCGGCGGCGGACCGGGCGCGATGGAGGCCGCCAACCTCGGCGCCTACACCGCCCCGCACCCGGACGACGTCCTCGACGAGGCCCTGGAAATACTGGCCAAGGCCCCCTCGTTCACGCCGTCCGTCACCGACTGGGCGCGGGCCGCGTTCGACGTCCGCGACCGCTGGCCGCGCGGCGGCGACTCGATCGGCATTCCCACCTGGTTCTACGGCCACGAGCCGCCGAACCCGTTCCCCGGCCACATCGCCAAGTACTTCGCCAACGCCACCCGCGAGGACGGCCTCCTCGCCCGCTGCACCGCCGGGGTGATCTTCCTGCCCGGCGCGGCCGGCACGGTCCAGGAGATCTTCGACAACACCACCCCGAACTACTACGAGTCCCGTGGCGAGCCGACACCGATGGTCCTCGTCGACCAGGCCCACTGGACCGAGCGGTTGCCGGCCTGGCCCCTGCTCCAGGCCCTCGCCGCCGAACGCCCGATGGCGGCCAGGATCGCCCTGGTCGACTCCGTCGACGACGCCCCCGCCGCCCTGCGCGCCCTGGCGGCCGCTCCCCCGATCGTCTGACCGCCCCCGCACCCCTCCCGGCCGGGCAGACGAGGCCGGGAGGCAACGCGGGCGCCGAATCCCGCGTCTCGCAGTCGGAACCCCACGGGCCCCGAAGGGCCCGATCCGACGCGAACGGAGCTTTCGGTGCTCATAGGACTCCTGACGGCCGTCGCGGCCTCGATCTGCTACGGCACGGGATCGGTCCTCCAGGCCGTCGGCTCCCGCAGATCGGCCCGGCGCGAGGCCGCGGCCGCCGGGGTGACCCAGCACGGCGGCCCCAGCCTCTCGTCGACCGCCAAAGCGGCGATGACGTGGGAGTTCATCGTCGGCACCATCCTCGACTTCATCGGTTTCGGCCTGGGCGCGCTGGCCGCCCGGATGCTGCCGCTGTTCCTGTCCCAGACCGTCATCAGCGCCAATCTGGTGATCACGGCCGTGCTCAGTGTGAAGCTGCTCGGCATCCGCCTCACCCGCGCCGAATGGTCCTCGATCGCCGTCGTCTGCTCGGCGCTGGTGCTGCTGGCCACCGCGGCCGGTCCCGAGGGCAGCGGCCACACCCCCATCGCCACCCACTGGTGGCTGCTGGCGATCTCGCTGCTGCTGATGGCCGGCGGCACGGTCGTGGTCCGCCTCCTCGGCGCGCGGGCCGCCATCCTCGCCGGTCTCCTCTCCGGCCTCGGCTTCGGCGCCCTCGGCGTGGGGGTGCGGATCCTGGACGGCATCGACCCGTTCGACCTCGGCGTGCTCCTGACCGACCCGGCGCTCTACGCGATCCTGGTCGCCGGCATCGGCGGCATGTACCTGCACACCGTCGCCCTGCAGATCGGTTCGGTCAACGGCGCCACCGCCGCACTCGTCGTCGGCGAGACCGTCCTGCCCGGCATGATCGGCGTGTGGTGGCTGGGCGACACCTCCCGCCCCGGCCTCGCCTGGCTGGCCGTGACCGGCTTCGTCCTGGCGGTGGCCGGCGCGGTCGCCGTGGCCTGGTTCGGAGCCCCGGAGAACCCGGAGGACCCCGCCGTCCCGGAACCGACCAAGGACCAGGCGGACGACTCCGGTCTCGTACGGACCCGGTAGCCGCCGCGCGGACCGTCACCCG
>NZ_BMQQ01000022.1:22154-40425 GCF_014648195.1 Streptomyces purpureus | reverse complement strand
GGACGCTGTCCCGTACCGGACGACTCCGGTCCCGTACGGCCCCCGTAGCTCGGGCGCGCGGACCGTCACCGGCCGGGTCGCTGCCCGTACGGCCCTGACCCGGCCCTGGTAGCGGCGCATGTCCCGGCTGCCGCTGGCCGCTGGGGCAGGCCACCCCTGCTTGCCGACGCGCCACCCGGCGCGTCCGCAGTCGACCGCCGCGGGCCGTCACCCGCCGAGGACGACGACCTCCTCGGCGCGGAACGTCGCCCCCACCCGGGCCCCTTCCTCCGGCGCGTCACGCAGGGGGCACTCGGCCTCCAGCGGGGGCGCGTCCGCCGCGGGGCGCAGCGTCACGGCGACATGGCTGCCCCGGAACGTACGCGCCTCGACCGTGCACTCCAGCCCCTCGCCCGGCCCGCCGAGCCGCACCCCTGCGGGCCGCACCAGCAGCCGGCCGGGGCCCTGCGGGGACCCGGCGGGCACCGGCACGGCGCCCCACGGGGTCTGCGCGGCCGCGCCGCTGACACTCGCCGCCACGACGTTGTCGAAGCCGAGGAAACGGGCCACGAACTCGTCGGCCGGCCGCTGCCACACCTCCAGCGGCGTCCCGCTCTGCGCGACCCGCCCGTCCCGCATCACCACCACCCGGTCGGCCAGCGCGAACGCCTCCCCCTGGTCGTGGGTGACGGCGAGCACGGTCGTCCCCAACCGGCCGAACAGCTGCCGCAGTTCGACGACGAGACGCTCCCGCAGCGTACGGTCGAGCTGGCCGAGCGGCTCGTCCAGCATCAGCAACTGGGGCCGCGGCGCCAGCGCCCGGGCGAGCGCGACACGCTGCTGCTCCCCGCCGGAGAGCGCGGCGACCGACCGCCGCCCCGCCCCTGGCAGCCCGACGAGGTCCAGCAACTCCCCGACCCGTACGGCCTGTTCCGCCTTGGGTACGTGGTGCATCCGCAGCCCGAACGCCACATTGCCGGCGACGTCCCGCTGCGGGAAGAGCTGATGGTCCTGGAACATCAGCCCGACACCCCGCCGGTGCACCGGCACCCCACGCTGATCCGCGCCCGCGAGCAGCACCCGTCCGCCGTCGAGGGACTGGAGCCCGGCGACGGCCCGCAGCAGGGTCGACTTGCCGCTGCCGGACGGCCCGAGGACACAGACGATCTCGTGCTCGGCGACCTCCAGGTCCACGCCGTCGAGCGCGGCCCGCTCACCGAACCGTACGGTCGCATCGGTGACCGTCAGCAGTGCCATCAGAACTCCCCGGACGTGCGGTCGGTGCGGATGCGCTCCAGGAGCAGCAGCGCCACCGCGCACACCACCATCAGAATCGTCGACAGGGCCATCGCCTGCCCGTAATTGAGCTCGCCCGGCCGGCCGAGCAGCCGCGCCACCGCCACGGGCAGCGTCGGCCGGTCGGGCCGGGCGATGAAGACCGTCGCGCCGAACTCGCCCAGGGACACGGCGAACGCGAACCCGGACGCGATCAGCAGCGCCCTGCGCACCAGCGGCAGATCCACCTCGCGCCAGGCCCGCAGCGGGGAGGCCCCGAGCACCGCCGCGGCCTCCCGCAGCCGCTCGTCCACGGCCCGCAGCACTGGCAGCATCGTCCGCACCACGAACGGCACCCCCACCAGGGCCTGCGCCAGCGGTACCAGGATCCAGCTGGCGCGCAGATCCAGCGGCGGCTCGTCCAGGGTGATCAGGAACCCGAAGCCGACGGTCACCGCCGACACGCCGAGCGGCAGCATCAGCAGCGCGTCGAAACCGCGCACCAGCCGCCCCGCCCTGCGGGTGAGCGCGGCGGCGGCCAGCCCGCCGACGACAACGGCGATGACCGTGGCCACCAGCGCGTACTGGAGGGAGTTCCCGATCGCCTCCAGCGGCGGTACGAGGAAGGTGCCGCCGCTGTCGTCGACGCCCTGCAGGGCCCGGTAGAAGCCGAGCCCGTACCCGCCGGACGTGTCGAAGGACCGCTCGACCAGCACCCCGAGCGGCAGCAGGATCAGCAGGGCGACCGTGCCGAGCACGGCCGCCAGCAGCGCCCACTGCCCCGCCCCGTGCGGCCGGTGCGCGGTCCGCGCAGGGTCGACCAGCTTCAGCGCCGTCTCACGCCGGCGCACGGTCCAGGCGTGCAGCGCGAGGATGGCGCCGACCGCCACGAACTGCACCATCGTCAGCACGGCCGCCGTCGGCAGGTCGAGCAGATCGGCGGTCTGCCGGTAGATCTCCGCCTCCAGCGTGGAGTACGCCGGCCCGCCCAGGATCTGCACGACACCGAAGGAGGTGAACGTGAACAGGAACACCATCAGCGCCGCCGCGGCCACGGCCGGGCCGAGCGCGGGCAGCGTCACCTGCCGCCAGGCCTCGAACCGGGAGGCGCCGAGCACCCGCGCCGCCTCCTCCTGACGCGGGTCGAGCTGCGCCCACAGCCCGCCGACGGTCCGCACGACCACGGCGTAGTTGAAGAACACATGGGCGAGCAGGATCGCCCACGCGGTGGTGTCGAGCCGCAGCCCCCACAGCTCGTCGAGGAGCCCGCCGCGCCCCACCAGGGCGAGGAAGGCCGTGCCGACGACGACGGTCGGCAGCACGAACGGAACGGTGACGACGGCGCGCAGCAGCGTCCTGCCGGGGAAGTCGAACCGGGCGAACACATAGGCGCCTGGCAGGGCGATCAGCAGGGTCAGCGCGGTGGAGGCGAGCGCCTGCCAGGCCGTGAACCAGAGCACGTCCAGGATCTCGGGGCGGCTCAGCGTCTCGCCGAGCCGCCCGAGCCGCCAGTCCTCGCCGCTCTTCAGGCCCCGGCCGACGATGGAGAGGACCGGCCAGGCGAAGAAGACGGCGAAGAAGGCGACGGGCAGGACCATCAGGCCCAGCCGCGCCGCGCTTCCCCGCGCGGTGGTGCCACGGGCCCGGGTGCCTACTTCAGGACGAGCGAGGACCACGACTTGATCCACTGGTCGCGCTTCTCGGCGATCTTCTCGGGAGCCATGGTGTGCGGCTTGTCGACGACCACGCCGTGCTTGGTGAACAGCTCGGGAAGCTTGGCGTCCTTGACGGCCGGGTTCACGAACATGTTCAGCGGCATGTCCTCCTGGAACTTCTTGGAGATCAGGAAGTCGATGAGGGCCTTGCCGCCGGCCTCGTTCTTCGCGCCGTCGAGCAGGCCGGCGAACTCGGTCTGACGGAAGCAGGTGCCGGTGGACACACCGGTCGGCGCGGTGGCCGGCTGCGGCTCGGAGAAGAGGACCTCGACCGGCGGACTGGAGGCGTACGACACGACCAGCGGCCGGTCGCCCTTGGCCTTCTTGCCGCCCGCGGAGCCGGAGAACTCCTGGTTGTAGGCGATCTCCCAGCTGTCGACGGTCTTGACGCCGTTGTCCTTCAGCTTCTTCCAGTACGCCTGCCAGCCCTCGTCGCCGTACCGGGCGGCGGTGCCGAGCAGGAAGCCGAGGCCGGGCGAGGACCGCTCGGGGTTCTCGACGACGAGCAGGTCCTTGTACGCGGGCTTCGCCAGGTCGTCGAAGCTCTGCGGCGGCGCGAGCTTCTTGTCGGCGAAGTACTTCTTGTCGTAGTTGACGCAGATGTCGCCGGTGTCGATCGGGGTGACCCGGTGCTTGTCCTTGTCGAGCTGGAGCTCGGCCGGAATCCGGTCCAGGCCCTTCGCCTCGTACGGCACGAACAGGTCGTTGTCGAGGGCGCGGGAGAGCAGGGTGTTGTCGATGCCGTAGAAGACGTCGCCCTGCGGGGAGCCCTTGGTGAGGATCTCCTTGTTGACGGCCTCGCCCGCGTCGCCGCTCTTCAGCACCTTGACCGTGTAGCCGGTCTCCTTGGTGAACTGCGCCAGCACCTCCTTGGAGGCGTTGAACGAGTCATGGCTGACGAGGGTGACCGTCTTCGACCCCGTACCGGCGGCGGAGTCCTTGTCGCCGGAGCCGCACGCGGCGAGCGTGCCGACGCCCAGCGCCGCGGCCAGCACGCCGACCGTGATCTTCTTGGTGGTGCTCACTGATTCCTCCTGGGTGTGACCAGGAAGAGACGCGGCCCTGCCCGCGGCCGTGGCGGGCACGGCACGCGGACAGGGCGCAACAGCTCGAGTAACGACCGAACTTCCTACCCAGAATGACCTGGGCGAGGTTCAGAGGGTCTGCGGTCTGACGGTCACCGCACTCTCAGCGCTGTGGCGCTCCCCTGTCGGAATATGCAGATGTTCGAGCCCAGCGTACAAGGTCAGCGTTCCGAGGCCGCCAGCTGTCCACAGGCACCGTCGATCTCCTGACCGCGGGTGTCGCGGACGGTGACCGGCACGCCGTGGGCGGCGATGGCCTCGACGAACGCCTTCTCGTCCTCGGGACGGGAGGCGGTCCACTTGGAGCCGGGCGTGGGGTTGAGCGGGATCAGGTTGACGTGGACCCTCCCCCTGGCTCCGCCGGGGGGACCCCCAGCCTTGAGCAGCCGGCCGAGCAGGTCACCGCGCCACGCCTGGTCGTTGATGTCGCGGATGAGGGCGTACTCGATGGAGATCCGGCGGCCGGACTTCTCCGCGTACTCCCAGGCCGCGTCGAGGACCTCGCGGACCTTCCAGCGGGTGTTCACGGGGACGAGGGTGTCGCGGAGCTCGTCGTCGGGGGCGTGGAGCGAGACGGCGAGACGGCACTTGAAGCCCTCGTCGGCGAAGCGGAGCATCGCGGGCACCAGGCCGACGGTGGAGACGGTGATCCCGCGCTGGGACAGGCCGAGGCCGTCGGGCTCGGGGTCGGTGAGCCGGCGGATGGCTCCGACGACCCGCTTGTAGTTGGCCAGCGGCTCACCCATGCCCATGAAGACGATGTTGCTGAGCCGGGCGGGCCCGCCGGGGACCTCGCCGTCACGCAGCGCGCGCATGCCGTCGACGATCTGGTGGACGATCTCCGCCGTGGACAGGTTGCGGTCGAGACCGGCCTGTCCGGTGGCGCAGAACGGGCAGTTCATGCCGCATCCGGCCTGGGAGGAGATGCACATCGTGACCCGGTCCGGGTAGCGCATCAGCACGGACTCCACGAGCGTGCCGTCGTGCAGCCGCCACAGCGTCTTACGGGTGGTGTCGTCGTCGCAGGAGATGTGCCGCACCACGGACATCAGGTCGGGCAGCAGCTCCCCGGCGAGCTTCTCGCGGGACGCCGCGGGGATGTCGGTCCAGGCGGCGGGGTCGTGCGCGTACCGCGCGAAGTAGTGCGTCGACAGCTGCTTGGCGCGGAACGGCTTCTCGCCGATCGCGGCGACGGCTTCCTTGCGCTCGGCGGGCGTGAGGTCGGCGAGATGCCGCGGCGGCTTCTTGGCACCGCGCGGGGCGACGAAAGTGAGTTCTCCGGGCAGCGGACGGGCCACGGTCGGCGTCTCCTCAGAACGACGAGGTCTGATACACCCCCGCGTAGGGCGGGGAGCACGGCACGACGGCACCGCGGCGCGGGAGACCTCACGGGCCACCCCCGCGGCGGCGGGGACGACTCATTACGACGAAAGGGCTCGCGGTCACGCCACGAGCCCTTCCAGGATACCCGCTGTCTGTCAAGCGGTGCCGACGAAGATCACCAGCAGCAGCCAGACCACCGGCGCCGTCGGCAGCAGCGAGTCGAGCCGGTCCATGATCCCGCCGTGCCCCGGCAGCAGCGTGCCCATGTCCTTGATGCCCAGGTCCCGCTTGATCATCGACTCGCCCAGGTCGCCGAGCGTGGCGCTCGCCGCGACCGCCAGACCCAGCAGAAGGCCCTGCCACCACGTACCGTCGTCGATCAGGAACTGCATGCACAGCGCGCCCGCCGCCATCGCGAAAGTCACCGCGCCGACCAGGCCCTCGCGGGTCTTCCCGGGGCTGATCCGGGGCGCCAGCTTGTGCTTGCCGAAGCGCCAGCCGATCGCGTACGCGCCGGTGTCGCTGACGACGGTCAGCAGCAGGAAGGTCAGCACCCGCTCGGGGCCGTCGTCGGCGGTGAGCATCAGCGCGACGAACGTCGCCAGGAACGGCACATAGAACGCCGCGAAGACACCGGCCGTGACGTCCTTGAGATAGCCCTCGGGCGGTTCGATCATCCGCCACACCAGCACCGCGAGGGCGGTGAGCGCCATGGCGACCCAGGCGCCTTCAGCACCGCGCACATAGCCGGCCACCACCATCGCCGCACCGCCGACCGCGAGCGGCACGAGCGGTGCCTTGATGCCCTTGCGTTCCTCCAGGCGGGAGGTGAGCTCCCAGAGCCCGACCACCACGGCGACCGCTATCACGCCGACGAAAGCCGGCTTCCAGATGAACAGCGACGCGATGATGACGGCACCCAGCGCGACCCCGACCCCTATGGCCGCTCCGAGATCCCGGCCCGCGCTCTTCTTCTGCGGGGGCTGGGGCGACTGGGGAGGCTCCGCAGGCTGCGGGCTCGCCTGCGGCGGGGTGTCCATGGGCTCCTGCGGCTTCTCGTCACGGAACAGGGGACCGCTCAGCCGAGCGGCCCCCCGGTCGTCATCCTGGTCTCCGGCGGCCGGAACGTCGGGCACGATGGGCATGGGCCGAGTCTGCTGTGCCTCATGCCCATCGTAGGCGGGACCCGCCGGGGCAGGCCCCTGGTCGGGCGGACCCCAGTAGCCGGCTGTGGGCTGGGCCCCCCAGAAGGAGTCGTTCATCAGACCTCGAGCAGCTCGGCTTCCTTGTGCTTGAGCAGCTCGTCCACCTGCGCGACGTACTTCGAGGTGAGGTCCTCGAGGTCCTTCTCGGCGCGGCGGCCCTCGTCCTCGCCGATGTCGCCGTCCTTGATCGCCTTGTCGAAGGCGTCCTTGGCCTTGCGGCGCACCGAGCGGATCGACACCTTCGAGTCCTCGGCCTTGCTCTTGGCGACCTTGATGTACTCGCGGCGGCGCTCCTCGGTGAGCTCCGGGAACACCACACGGATGATGTTGCCGTCGTTGCTCGGGTTCACCCCGAGGTCGGAGTCGCGGATCGCCTGCTCGATGTTGCGCAGAGCGCTCTTGTCGAACGGGGTCACCACGGCCATCCGCGGCTCGGGAACCGAGAAGGAGGCCAGTTGGTTGATCGGCGTGATCGCACCGTAGTAGTCGGCGACGATCTTGTTGAACATCGCCGGGTGCGCACGCCCGGTGCGGATCGCGGCGAAGTCATCCTTGGCGACCAGGACGGCCTTCTCCATCTTCTCCTCGGTCTCGAGGAGGGTCTCTTCGATCACCACTTGCTCCTGCGTGTCTTGAGTAGGCGCGTCTTCTCCTGCACGGTGTCCGACCGGCAGGGCTTTGTCCATCCCCTCGCGGGGCCCCGGGAATGCCGGGGATCCATCCCCGGCGGACCGGGGATGCAGGGCCCGGGAAACTCAGGCCCGGGTGCCCTGGTCGCTCACGAGTGTGCCGATCTTCTCACCCTTCACCGCGCGGGCGATATTGCCCTCCGCGAGCAGCTCGAAGACGAGGATCGGAAGGTTGTTGTCCCGGCAGAGGGTGATGGCCGTGGCGTCGGCGACCTTGAGGTCGCGGGCGAGCACCTCGCCGTACTCCAGCGCGTCGAACTTCACCGCGTCGGGGTTGGCCTTCGGGTCGGAGTCGTAGACCCCGTCCACGCCGTTCTTGCCCATGAGCAGGGCCTCGGCGTCGATCTCCAGGGCGCGCTGGGCCGCCGTGGTGTCGGTGGAGAAGTACGGCATGCCCATACCGGCACCGAAGATGACCACACGGCCCTTCTCCAGGTGGCGCACGGCACGCAGCGGGATGTACGGCTCCGCGACCTGCCCCATGGTGATGGCGGTCTGGACCCGCGAGTCGATGCCCTCCTTCTCCAGGAAGTCCTGGAGGGCGAGGCAGTTCATGACGGTGCCGAGCATGCCCATGTAGTCGGAGCGTGCCCGGTCCATGCCGCGCACCTGCAGCTCGGCGCCGCGGAAGAAGTTTCCGCCGCCGATCACGATCGCGATCTCCGCGCCGTCGCGGACGACCGCGGCGATCTCGCGCGCGATGGCGTGCACGACGTCGGGGTCGACACCGAGACCGGTGCCGCCGGAGAAGGCTTCGCCCGACAGCTTCAGCATGAAGCGGCCGGCCTTTTTGCCGTGGTTGTCGTCGCCCTGTGCGGCGCCCTGATTCATGGAGATCTCCTCGTGCACATACGAAGAAGGCCATTGCCGGTGGGTGCTGGTGTCCCTAGCGGCAATGGCCTCCTCGTCAGATCTGCGGCTGTCCGGCGCGATTGCGCGAAACCCCCGCTGTGGAAACCCTAGCGGGCTCCCGTGTCGATCGCGTACCGGCTCAGATGCCGACCTTGATGCGCGTGAAGCGCTTCAGGGTGACACCGGCCTCGTCCAGCACCTGCTGGACGGACTTCTTGTTGTCGAGCGCGTACGGCTGGCCAAGGAGGGTGGCCTCCTTGAAGAAGCCGTTGACGCGACCCTCGACGATCTTCGGGAGGGCGGCCTCGGGCTTGCCCTCGGCGCGCGTGGTCTCCTCGGCGACGCGGCGCTCGGCCTCGACGACCTCGGCCGGGACGTCCTCACGGGAGAGGTACTTCGGCGCGAAGGCGGCGATGTGCTGCGCGACACCCTTGGCGAGGTCGGCGTCGGCCTTGTCCAGCTCGACCAGGACACCGATCTGCGGCGGCAGGTCGGGCATGGTGCGGTGCATGTAGGAGAAGACGAAACCGTCGGCGAACTGCGCGAAGCGGTCCAGGACGATCTTCTCACCGAGGTTGGCGTTGGCCTCGTCCACGAACGCCTGGACGGTCTTGCCGGCCTCGATCTCGGAGGCGAGCAGCGCGTCGATGTCCGCCGGGGAGGTGGCGGCCACGTGCTTGGCGATGTCCGCGGCGGCGGCCTGGAACTTGTCACCCTTGGCGACGAAGTCCGTCTCGCACTTCAGCTCGACCAGGACACCGGAGGTGTTGTCGTCGGCGATGAGGGAGACAACGGCACCGTTCTCGGCGGAACGGCCCTCGCGCTTGGCGACGCCCTTCTGGCCCTTGATGCGAAGCGCCTCGACGGCCTTGTCGACGTTGCCCTCGGCCTCGTCCAGCGCCTTCTTGCAGTCCATCATGCCGGCGCCGGTGAGCTCACGGAGCTTCTTGACGTCAGCGGCGGTGTAGTTCGCCATGAGTCTGTATTTCTCTCTCGAAGTCTGAAAGATCTACGAAGATCTACGGGTCAACGGCGGGGGCCTCGTGAGCCCCCGCCGTCGACAACCGAAGTGTGAAGGTCAGGCCTGCTCGGCGTCCGCGGCCGGAGCCTCGGCAGCCTCGGTGGCCGGAGCCTCGGCAGCCGGAGCCTCAGCAGCCGGAGCCTCAGCGGTCTCGTCGGCCTTCTTCTCGCCCTCGAGCAGGTCGCGCTCCCACTCGGCGAGCGGCTCGCCGGCAGCCTTCTCGCCCGGCTTCGAGTCACCGGTGGCGACGCCGGAACGGGCGATGAGGCCCTCGGCGACGGCGTCGGCGATCACGCGGGTGAGCAGGGTGACGGAGCGGATCGCGTCGTCGTTGCCCGGGATCTTGTAGTCGACCTCGTCGGGGTCACAGTTGGTGTCGAGGATCGCGACGACCGGGATGTGGAGCTTGCGCGCCTCACCGACGGCGATGTGCTCCTTCTTGGTGTCGACGATCCAGACGGCGCTCGGCACCTTCTGCATCTCGCGGATACCACCGAGGGTCTTCTCCAGCTTGGCCTTCTCGCGGGAGAGGACCAGGAGCTCCTTCTTGGTGAGGCCGGAGGCGGCCACGTCCTCGAAGTCGATCGCCTCAAGCTCCTTCAGACGCTGAAGGCGCTTGTAGACGGTGGAGAAGTTGGTGAGCATGCCGCCCAGCCAACGCTGGTTGACGTACGGCATACCAACGCGCGTCGCCTGCTCGGCGATGGCCTCCTGGGCCTGCTTCTTGGTGCCGACGAACATGATGGAGCCGCCGTGCGCGACGGTCTCCTTGACGAACTCGTAGGCGCGGTCGATGTACGACAGCGACTGGAGCAGGTCGATGATGTAGATGCCGTTGCGCTCGGTGAAGATGAAGCGCTTCATCTTCGGGTTCCAGCGACGGGTCTGGTGACCGAAGTGGACGCCGCTCTCCAGCAGCTCCCGCATCGTGACGACGGCCATGGCCGTATCTCCTTGGATTTCTCGGTTATGTCCTGACGCCCCGACGCGCCGTGCCACAAGGGACCGAAAAGGCGCTGCCACGACTTTTGAAGGCTGTGGCGGGGCGTGCGAAGTCGACCCGGTGACCCGGATCGCCAACAGAAGTGTACGGGACCCGCGCGGTGCCGGGTGACGGCGCTGTCCACAACCGGTCAGCCGTCCACCCACTTGTCCACAGGCCCGGAGCCGGATCAGCCCCCTGCCGCCGGATCCGCGGGACGCTGTCGCCATGAACCACTACACAGCGTTAGCACTCCTCCTGTCCATGGCCCCATGGGCCGCCTGGACCGACCCAGGCCCGGGCGGGCCACCCGCGCTCACCAGCTCAGTCGGCCCCACCGGGCCTGTCGGCCGCGCCTGGCCGCTGGGACCACCCGGGCCCACCATCGTCCGCGGCTGGCAGCCACCCGCCACCCCCTACGGCCCCGGCCACCGCGGCATCGACCTCGCCGCCCCACCAGGCACCCCCGTCCACGCCGCCGCCCCCGGCCACATCTCCTACGCCGGCCCCGTCGCCGGCCGCGGCGTCCTCACCATCACCCTCACCGGAACCGGCGAACCGCCCCTACGCACCAGCTACGAACCAGTGACCCCACTCGTCACCCAAGGCGACACCGTCACCGCAGGCCAAATCATCGCCACCACCACAACCAGCCCCCACTGCCCGGACAGCTGCCTGCACTGGGGCCTACGCAGAGCCGACACCTACCTCAACCCCCTCACACTCCTGCCACCCCACCTCCTACGACGCCCACCGTCGAGGCTGCTGCCGGTGACAGGCATGCCCTGACGAGGTAGGGGCGGGGGCGGGGCTGAGCTCAACCGTGGGGAGGGGCGGACGGGGGGTGGGGGGCCGGGGGGGAGGGGGGAGGCCCCCCAGGGGAGGGATCAGGGGGTGCGGACGCCGTGGAGGGCCATGGAGACCGCCGTACGGGCGATCACCGTGGGGTCCTCGGCCGCTCCGAGTTCGATGCGCCGGACCGCGGCGTCGACGACGCCCTGGAGCAGCATGGCGGCCAGGCGGGGTTCGGGCTGGCCGAGGTCCGCGAGGGCCTCGACGATCATGGCGACGAGTCCGCCGTGTGCGGCGCGGATCTTCTCGCGGGCTCCGTCGTCGAGTTCGCTGGCGGAGATGGCGACGACGGCGCGGTGCCGGCGGTCTCCCACGAGCTCCAGCTGCTGGCGTACGTACGCCTCGACCTTGCCTTCGGGGGTGTCCGCGCGCTGCATGGCGGCCTCGACCTCGGCGGCCCAGAGGGGGAAGTCGACGGCGCAGAGCTCTTCGACGACGGCGGCGCGGGAGCGGAAGTACTCGTAGACGGAGGACCTGGCGAGTCCGGTGCGCTCGGCGAGGGCGGGGAAGGTGAGGGCTTCCGTTCCGCCTTCGGACAGCAGGGAACGCGCGGCGTCCAGGAGGGCGCCGCGCTGCATGGTCCGGTGCTCGGCCACGGAGGCCGCTCGAATCCTGGGCACGGCTCCACTCTACGACCGGGGCTTCGGCGTCAGCGTCCTACATCGGCCAGTTTGGCCCGGAGCTGGAGGACGGATTTGGTGTGGATCTGGCTGACGCGGCTCTCGGTGACGCCGAGGACGTGGCCGATCTCGGCGAGTGTGAGGCCTTCGTAGTAGTAGAGGGTGACGACGGTCTTCTCCCGCTCGGGGAGGGTGTTGATGGCGCGGGCGAGCAGCCGTCGCAGCTCTCTGTCCTCCGCGACTTCGACGGGGTTGTCGGCCGCGGTGTCTTCGAGGGTGTCCATCAGGCTGAGGCGGTCGCCGCTTTCGCCGCCGACGTGCAGCAGTTCTTCGAGGGCGACGACGTTGGCGAGTGACAACTGGCTGAAAACAGCGTGTAGTTCTTCGAGGGCGATGCCCATCTCGGCTGCGACTTCGCTCTCGGAGGGGGTGCGGCGCAGCTGTGCTTCGAGGGTGGCGTATGCGCGTTCCACGGCGCGGGCCTTCTGGCGTACGGAGCGGGGGATCCAGTCCAGGGCGCGGAGTTCGTCGATCATCGCGCCGCGGATGCGGGTGATGGCGTACGTCTCGAATTTGATGGAGCGTTCGACGTCGAACTTCTCGATGGCGTCGATGAGTCCGAAGACTCCGGAGGAGACGAAGTCGGCTTGTTCGACGTTGGAGGGCAGCCCCACGCTGACGCGGCCGGCGACGTATTTGACCAGGGGTGAGTAGTGCAGGATCAGCTGCTCCCGGAGCCGCTCGTCGCCCGTGGCCTTGTAGGACCGCCACAGCTCGTCGAGTGACGAGGGCGCGGGTGGCCGCACGGTGCCCCGGGCTGCGGGGGGCACCGCAGTGCGGTCAGACCCGGAGGTGTGCTGGGGCATGTGTTGCCTTGAGCCGTTCTGCCGTGGGGTGCGGGATGGCGGGTGCGTGTACCTGGGTGGGGATTTCGGTGAGCGTAGCGTGACTGGGCTGTCGCGGTGAGCGAACAGGCGTGGATCGCCCCTGGGCGGGAGGCTGCCGTCGGGCACATCTTCGAACGGGATCCGACGCTGTGTGCGTCGGCTCCCGCGGGGGTGCTGTGGGTGGTGCGTGGGTCATCGGCATCACTTTTTCACCCGAATGCCTCAGGTCAAGTACCGCCTCGCCGCTGGTTCGTCGTGCCGCGTGAGGGGTGGGAGAGGGTCCAGTCGTCGCCGTGTCGTTCGACGAAGCCTAGGGCGTGGAGTTCGTACAGCTTGGCGAGCGTGTCGTCGGGGTGTGTGGAGGCGCGGAGGGCGATGTCGGGGGCGCGGAGTGCGCCGTGGCCGGGGAGGGCTTCGAGTACGCGGGCCGCGGTGGGGTCGAGGAGGTCTCTGGGGAGGACGGGGCCGCGCCGGACGGGGGCGAGGTCGCCGATGTCTCCGACGAGTTCGATGACGTCGGCGGCGTCGGTGACCAGGGTGGCTTCGCCTCGCAGGAGTTCGTGGACACCTGCGGAGAGGCCGCTGGTGACGGGTCCGGGGATGCCCATGGTGTGGCGGCCGAGGCGCTGGGCGTTGCGGGCGGTGACGAGGGAGCCGCTGCGGTATTCGGCTTCGACGACGACGGTGCCGCGGGTCAGTGCGGCGATGACTCGGTTCCGGAGGATGAATCTGGCGGGTGTGGGGTGACTTCCGGGTGGGAGTTCTCCGACGACGAGGCCTTGTTCGGTGATGCGTGCGATCAACTCGGCGTGACCTCGGGGGTAGGCGGTGTCGACTCCGCAGGCGAGTACGGCGATGGTGGCGCCGCCTGCGGAGAGGGCGCCGCGGTGGGCGGCGCCGTCGATGCCGAAGGCTGCGCCGGAGGTGACGACCCAGCCGCGTTCGGCGAGGCCGGACGCGAGGTGGGCGGCGGTGTGGGTGCCGTAGGGGGTGCAGGCCCGGGCGCCGACGACGGCGACGGAGCGCAGCGACCAGGTGCGCAGGTCGCCGGGGCCGCGGGCCCAGAGGCCGATGGGGCGGGCGTCTCCGAGGTCGTCGAGTTGGGTGGGCCACTCGGGGTCGCCGGGGATGAGGAAGCGGATGCCGTGGGTGTGGGCGGTGGCGAGGTCGTGTTCGGGGTGGGCTGCTGCGGCGCGGGTGCGCCAGCCGTGGATGCGGCGTTCTCCGGTGGGGCCGAGGCTGCCTTGTTGGTGGGTGGGTGTGGTGAGGCGGGCGAGGAGGCCGGTGGCTCCGTACTGGCGTAGGCAGCGTCCGCCGTGTTGGTCGCCGGGTTCGATGGTGCGGGTGAGGGCGGCGCGGGCGAGGCGTTCAGCGGTGCGGTTCGCGTCGGGGATGGGGTTCGTACCGACGGGATTCGTGTCGAGGTTAGGGGACAAGTCAGGGATACGGGCTGAGTCGGGGATGCGGGACGGATCAGGGTTACGGGACGGGTCGGGGGTGCCGGGGTTTTGGGGGCGGGGCGGGGTCATGGGCGGGCTCCGACTGCGGCGGGGATTCCTCGGGCGATGCCGGTGCGTAGTTCGAGGGCGAGGGCGACGTCCTCGGTGAGGGGGCGGTCGTGGCCGGCGAGGTCGGCGATGGTCCAGGAGACGCGGAGGACGCGGTCGAGGCCGCGGGCGGTGAGCAGTCCGCGTTCGATGTCGCGTTCGGCGGCGGCGAGGGCGCCGGGGGCGACGAGGTAGCGGGTGCGGAGTTCGTGGCCGGGGACTTCGCTGTTGACGGTCCAGGGGGTGTCGTGGAGGCGGGCGGCGGCGCGGTCTCTGGCTTCGTGGACGCGGGCGGCGACGGTGGCGGTGGGTTCGCCGCGGCCGCCTTGGGCGAGGAGGTCGGAGCGGGTGACGGGTTCGACTTCGACGCGGAGGTCGACGCGGTCGAGGAGTGGGCCGGAGAGGCGGGCTTGGTAGCGGCGGATGAGGGAGGCGGGGCATTCGCAGCCGGCGCCGTGGAGGGTGTGCCGGCCGCAGGGGCAGGGGTTGGCGGCGAGGGTCATGAGGAAGCGGGCGGGGAGGCGTACGACGCCTGCGCTGCGGGCGATGACGACGTGTCCGGATTCGAGGGGCTGACGGAGTGCGTCGAGGACTTTTCCGGAGAATTCGGGTGCTTCGTCGAGGAAGAGGACTCCTTTGTGGGCGAGAGAGACGGCGCCGGGGCGTGGCAGGCCGTTGCCGCCGCCGACGAGGGATTGCATGGTCGCGGAGTGGTGTGGTGCGCAGTAGGGCGGGCGGTGTACGAGGGGTTCGCCGGGCGGGAGGATGCCGGCGACGGAGTGGATGGCGGTGACTTCGAGGGATTCCTTCTTGGTGAGGGGCGGCAGGACGCCGGGGAGGCGTTCGGCGAGCATGGTTTTGCCTGCGCCGGGTGGTCCTGTGAGCAGGAGGTGGTGGCTGCCGGCGGCGGCGACTTCGATGGCGGTGCGGGCGCCGTGTTGTCCGGCGACGTCGGCGAGGTCGGGTCCGTCGGTGGGGTCGTGTGCGAGTCCGGTGCCGACGGCGGCGCCGGGGACGACGAGGCCGGCGAGCATGGCGTCGGGGCGGCCCTGTTCGGCGGGTTCTTCGTCGGGGACGGGTTCGTCGGTGAGGACGGCGATGAGCTGGCGCAGGCTGCGGACGCCGAGGACGGAGACGCCGGGGACGAGGGATGCTTCGCCGGCGGTCTGTTCGGGGACGACGACCTGGCGGTAGCCGGCTTCGGCGGCGGCGAGGACGGCGGGCAGGACGCCGCGGACGGGGCGGGCGCGGCCGTCGAGGCCGAGTTCGCCGATGAGGACGAGGTCGGCGATGACGCGGGGGTCGATGCGTTCGGCGGCGCCGAGTACGGCGGCGGCGACTGCGAGGTCGAAGCCGCTGCCGCTCTTGGGAACGGATGCGGGGCTGAGTCCGACGGTGAGTTTTTTCTGTGGCCAGTCGGCGCCGGAGTTGACGATGGCGGCGCGGACGCGGTCGCGGCTTTCGCTGAGGCTTTTGTCGGGGAGTCCGACGAGGGTGAAGGCGGCGACGCCGGGTTCGAGGTCGGCCTGGACTTCGACGACGACGCCTTCGACGCCGACGAGTGCGACGGAGCAGGTGCGGGCGAATCCCATCAGGCCACCCCCTGGGCGTGGTCGACGACGGGTGCGCCGCGGCGGGGCAGGATGATGCCGATGAGGTCGATGCGCAGGCCGCCGGGGGGTGGTCCGCCGTGGCGGTGGAGCCAGCAGGCGGCGAGTCGTCTGAGCCGGTCGGCCTTGCTGGGGGTGATGGCGGCCATGGGGTGCTCGTAGGCGCCCTGTCTGCGGGTTTTGACTTCGCAGACGACCAGGGTGTCGCCGTCGTGGGCGACGATGTCGATTTCTCCGGTGCGGCCGCATCGCCAGTTGCGTGCGATGACGGTCATGCCGTGTGCGGTGAGCCGGCGTGCGGCCAGCTCTTCTCCGTAGCGTCCGAGTGCCCCCGTGGCGTTCATCGGTAACCACCTCCGCGGACGACTGTGGCGGGTCGCCGCGGAGCTTGTGGATCTTGGTGGATAACCGACCGGTTGTGGAAAACCGGATCACTCGTTCGGGGACTGGACGGCGGGCGGCATGGGCGCCCGCCGGTCCGTGATCAGCTGCCGGGGAGTTCGAGGTCGCTCTTGTTGAGCTCCTCGATGTTCACGTCCTTGAACGTGAGGACGCGTACCTGCTTGACGAAGCGAGCGGGCCGGTACATGTCCCAGACCCAGGCGTCGGCCATCGAGACCTCGAAGAACACTTCACCCTGGACCGAGTGCACCTGCATCTCGTAGTCGTTGGTCAGGTAGAAGCGACGCTCGGTCTCGATCACATATTTGAACAGCCCGACGACGTCGCGGTACTCCCGGTAGAGCTTCAGCTCCATCTCGGTCTCGTACTTCTCGAGGTCCTCGGCGCTCATGGCATGTTCCCCTTCAGCCGTGCGTCCCCCTATTGTGCGACAGCCTCCTGCGCCCCTAGACGATTTCCGGGGCCAGGACCACCGGTGCGCTCGGGGGTCCCTCGTCGAGCAGGGTGCGAAAGAGCTCGGCGAGTCTGGTCGGGTACACCGTCTCACGGGCCGCCGACAGTTCGGCGGAGGTCCACCACCTGAGACCGGTGACACTGCGGGTCTCCAGTTCGGTGAGGGTGCCGAGCGCGGCGGTGGTCTGGGTGGTACGTGCCAGGAAGTACCACTCGTCCTGGTCCCAGCGGCGGCCGTCGAACGGGAACGAGCAGTGCCGCTGCCAGAGCACCGGGCCGAGAACCACGTCGGTGATGCCGGTCTCCTCGGCCAGTTCCCGCAGGGCGGCCTGTTCCCGGGTCTCGTCGCCCTCCAGGCCGCCGCCCGGGGTGAACCACCAGGTCTGGCCCGGGTCGTCCGGCTCGTAGCCGTGCAGGAGGAGGATGCGGTCGTCGGGGTCGAGCAGGATCACCCGCGCGACCCTGCGCAGGTCCTGGCCATGCGGCTCGGTCATCCCGTCATCGCCTTCCCGCGCTCCCCCGCCGGTCGCCGGGACAGGAGCCGCGCCAGCGGCCCGTACGCGCACCCGGCGAGGATGAGTGCCGCTCCGGCCACCACGGAGCCCAGGATCAGCTTCACCGGGCCCGGCCGCGACACTCCCCCGGGCAGGGCGGCGAAGGCGGCCGGCCGGTCGATCACGCTGCCGAGCGGCCAGGCGACGGCGTCGACGCGGGCGCTGACGGCGCTGCGCGGTACGGAGCCCTGGCCGGCCTCGCGGAGGTGGACGCGGGAGTCCAGCGAGGTGAAGCGCTCGTCGCCGAGGAGGAAGAGGTTGCCCTGGGGCACGGTGGCGGTGAAGTTCTGCGGCGAGGCGGGGCCGCCCTTGTCCCGCAGATACGGTTCTTCGACGGCCTTGCCGTTGATCGTCAGGCGCCCGTCGGTGTCGCAGCAGGCGACCTTGTCGCCGCCCACCCCGACGACGCGCTTGATCATGGGCAGGTCGCTCCAGACCGCGTCCTTGAAGATGACGATGTCGCCGCGGCGGACGTCGGCCCCGTCGATGCGCTGGGCCAGCACCCGGTTGCCCACGTCGACAGTGGGGGTCATCGAGTCGCTGGGGACCGTGTAGGGCTTGTACTGGACCGCGCCCCAGGCGAAGCCGCCGAGGAAGAGCACACAGCCGACGGCCACGGCCAGCCCCGACAGTGCGCTGCCGAGGCGGCCGCGGCCGCCTTCCGTCCGTACAGTCCCGCTCATCCCAGCGCTCCCCGCGTCGGAGGTTCGATCTGGGACGGCACCCTACCCGCGCTCCCCTACTCGGCGGTATGCCCGAGCGCCCCGGGGAGGGGGGTCACTCAGTCCTGCTGAAGGGCGTCCTGGTGGCGCCGCTTCCTGCGCACAAGGAGCAGCGGTACGGCACCCACGGCGCCGATGCCGGCGAGTCCCGCGGCTCCGGGGGCCACGACCGCGGCCGCGCTCAGGCCCTGCTGGTCGAAGGCGGCCGGCACGGGCAGGGTCGCCCAGCGGGTCAGCGGCCAGGCCACGACGACGGCGCGGCCGACGACCTTGTCGTTGGCGACGGTGCCGTTGCCGGGGAGCTCCTGGTGGTAGCGGGAGTCCAGGGAGTTCTGGCGGTTGTCGCCCATGACCCAGATCCGGCCCTCGGGCACCTTGATCGGCCCGAAGGGCTGGTCGTCGCAGGGGGTGGAGCCGGGGTAGATGTAGGCGGTCTCGTCCAGTTCCTTGCCGTTGACCGTGACCTTGCCGCCCTTGCGGCACTGGACGGTGTCGCCG
>NZ_BMQQ01000022.1:0-22129 GCF_014648195.1 Streptomyces purpureus | reverse complement strand
CCGACGGCGATGACCCGCTTGATCAGGTCCTTGTCCTCGGCGGAGGGCATGAGGCCGATGAAGCTCAGGAATTCCTGGATGACGTTGGGCTCGGGGGTGGGCTCGCCCTCCAGCCAGCCGCCGGGGTCGTGGAAGACGACGACCTCGCCGCGCTGGGGCTCGGAGCCGAACCACGGGGTCAGCTTGTCGACCAGGACACGGTCGCCGCGCTGCAGGGTGTTCATCATCGAGTCCGAGGGGATCGAGAACGCCTGCACGAGGAAGGTCTTGATCAGCAGCGCCAGGACGAGGGCGATACCGATCAGCAGCGGCAGTTCTTTCCAGAACGAACGTTGCTTCTTGGCGTCCGCAGGGCCGCTGTCGCCGCCGTCCGCGTCGGGGGACTCGCCGTCGGGACGGCTGCCGGAGTCATCCGTCATGGCTGCGGGCGAGCCTGCGAGCGGCTCGGGCCCCTCCTCGGGCCCTTCGTGTCCGGATCGTGCGCCGACCGCCACATCCCCCACATCCACTCCTCACTCCGTGCAATTGCCTGCCCCAAGCCAGAGACAGCCCTATCACTCCCATAACGAGCGGGAGTTCCGCAGGGGTCGGGAGCTGGATCAATCCGTTGAGATTCCGAGAAGACACACTATGCGACGGGCCGGGTGCGGCCGTAGACGCCGTCCGCGCGTCGGGGGGTTCGGGGACGGACGCGTACGTCTCCTTCTCCTCAAGGGTGCGCCAGTGGCTGAAGGGCCAGGCGATGACCACGGCCCGGCCGACGACCTGGTCCTCGGCGACGGTTCCCTGGAACGCCTCGTCGAGGTGGAAGCGGGAGTCGGCCGAGTTTGCCCGGTGGTCGCCCATCACGAAGAGGCGGCCCGGGGGCACCTTGACCGAGAACTTGATCTTCGAGGGTGCGTTTCCGGGGTGCAGGTACGGCTCGTCGATCGGTATGCCGTTGATGGTGATGCGCCCGTCGGCGTCGCAGCACTTCACGGTGTCGCCGCCGACCGCGACGACCCGCTTGATCAGGTCCTTCTCGTCGGCGGACGGCAGCAGTCCGATGAAGGTCAGGCCCTGCTTGATCTGCTTGAGGACGACCGGGTCCTCCTCCTGGGGGCCCGCCTCCTCCTGGAGCCAGCGGCCGGGGTCCTTGAAGACGACCACGTCGCCGCGCTGGGGCTTGGTGCCGAACCACGGGGTCAGCTTGTCCACCAGGACCCGGTCGCTGATCTGGATCGTCTGCTCCATGGATCCCGAGGGGATCACGAACGCCTGGACCAGGAAGGTCTTCAGGACAAGGGCTATGAGCAGCGCGACCGTGATCAGGAGGGGTATCTCCTTGATCGCGGAGCGTTGGCGGCGGCGTTTGACCTTGCGGGCGAGCTTGCGGCGCTCGGCGCGGCCGGGCAGGGGCCGGGCGCCGTCCGTGGGCCGCGAGCCCGTGGGCAGCCGGGTGTCGGCGCGATGGTGGGCGCGCCGGCCCCGGTTACCCATGGCCTCCGCCCGGCTTCGGGGCGGGTACGCGGTCGAAGGCGCAGGTGCCGCGGATGGAGGTCCAGCGTCCGAGCGGCCAGCCGATCCAGTCGGCGCGGCCGATGACCTGGTCGACGGGGACCATGCCGCCGCCGGGCGAGCCGAGGTGGTCGCGGGAGTCGCTGGATCTGCTGCGGTGGTCGCCCATGACCCAGAGGGTGCCTTGGGGCACGACGATGTCGAAGGGGACCTTCGAGGGGGCGTCTCCCAGGAAGAGGTACGTCTCCTGCACCGGTGTGCCGTTCACCTGGACCCTGCCCCCTTTGTCGCAGCAGACGACGCGGTCTCCGCCCACGCCGACGACCCGCTTCACGAAGTCGGTCTCGGCCGGCTCGGCGAGGCCGAGGGCCGCGGCGGCCCCGTGCAGGAGCCCCGTGACGGGGTTGTCCTGCGGCACCTCCTGGACGAAGGAGCCGGTGCCGTCGAAGACGACGACGTCGCCGCGGCGGGGCTCAGCGCCGAAACGGTACGCCAGTTTGTTCACCAGCACCCGGTCGCCCACTTCGAGGGTGGGTTCCATGGAGCTGCTGGGGATCAGGAAGGGCTGCACCACGAAGTGGCTGAGGAGTAGCAGGAAGAGGGTGCAGACGAGGCCGAGGAGCCCCGCGCCCCGCCAGGAGAGCCCTGGAACGCGCGCGGAGCGCGACCGCTCCTCCGTCGTGGAGGAGCGGTCGCGCTCCGTGTGCTGTGCTTCGGTGTCCATCGGGGGCAGAGCCTATCCGGCCACCCTGTGGGCCCGAGTGCGCGTGGTTGAGCCGGGGGCTCAGTTGTCGCGCTTCTCCTTGATCTTGGCGGCCTTGCCGCGCAGCTCACGCAGGTAGTAGAGCTTGGCGCGACGGACGTCACCGCGGCTGACGAGCTCGATCTTCTCGAAGATCGGGCTGTGCACCGGGAAGGTGCGCTCGACGCCGACGGAGAAGGAGACCTTGCGGACCGTGAAGGTCTCGCTGACGCCCGCGCCCTGGCGGCGGATGACGACGCCCTTGAACTGCTGGATACGGGAGCGGTTGCCCTCGATGACGCGGACGTGGACGTTGACGGTGTCACCCGGGCGGAAGGCCGGGACGTCCGAGCGCAGGGAGGCGGCGTTCACGCCGTCGAGCAGGTGAGACATGTTCTTCGTCTGCTTTCTTCGCACGACGCCACAGGTCGCCGAGCGGGAGTTCGGTTGAGAATTCGGAGCTGTTCCACCACGTCTGCGACGGTCCCCCTGTGGCAGGGGCGCAGTGCGGGCGTACAGCAGCGGCCTATTCTTCCATGGCCTGCGGCCTGCGCCAAAATCGGCCGTCGGGCTCGGGGGCCCAGCCGAGCATCGAGAGGATTTCGCGGTCCTTCTTGTCGAAGGCGGCGGGGTCGCAGCGTTCGATCAGGTCGGGGCGGTGCAGGGCGGTGCGCCGGAAGGCCTCGTCGCGGCGCCAGCGGGCGATCTTGCCGTGGTGTCCGCTGAGCAGGACGTCGGGGATGGTGCGGCCGCGCCACTCGGGTGGCTTGGTGTAGACGGGGCCTTCGAGGAGGTTGGCCATGGCGCCGGGGGCGAAGGAGTCGTCGCGGTGGGATTCGGCGTTGCCGAGGACGCCGGGGAGAAGCCGGGCGACGGCTTCGGTGATGACGAGGACGGCGGCTTCTCCGCCGGCGAGGACGTAGTCGCCGATGGAGACCTCGTAGACGGGTATGCGGGTGGCGTACTCGTCCATGACCCGGCGGTCGATGCCTTCGTAGCGGGCCGGGGTGAAGATCAGCCAGGGCCGCTGGGAGAGCTCGACGGCGAGTTCCTGGGTGAAGGGGCGGCCGCTGGGGGTGGGTACGACCATGACGGGTCCCTGGGCGCCGGTCTCGTAGCCGTCGGCCATGATCTGGTCGAGGGCGTCGCCCCAGGGTTCGGTCTTCATGACCATGCCGGGGCCGCCGCCGTAGGGGGTGTCGTCGACGGTGTTGTGGCGGTCGTAGGTCCACTGCCGCAGGTCGTGCAGGTGGACGTCGAGCTGGCCACGCGCGCGTGCCTTGCCGACGAGCGAGACGTTCAGCGGCTCCAGGTACTCGGGGAAGATCGAGACGACGTCGAGTCTCATGCCTGGGTGCCCTTGGTGGCCTGGTCGTCGTCGTGGTGGCCGTCGTCGCGGGAGGAGACGATCTCGGCGCGGTCGTCGATCAGCCCGGGCGGGGGGTTGATGACGGCCTTCTGCTCGGCGAGGTCGATGTCGGTGACGATCTCCTCGACGAAGGGGATCATGAGCTCGGTGCCGTCGGGGCGTTCGACGATGAAGAGGTCCTGGGACGGCAGGTGGGAGATCTCGGCGATCCGGCCGATCTCGGTGCCGTCGGCGAGGACGACGTCGAGGTCCATGAGCTGGTGGTCGTAGAACTCGTCCTCGTCCTCGGGGCGCTCGTCGGGGTCGACGTCGGCGATGAGGAGGGTGTTGCGCAGGGCTTCGGCGGCGTTGCGGTCCCGTACGCCTTCGAAGCGGAGCAGCAGCCTGCCGCTGTGGACGCGGCCGGTCTCGATGGTCAGCGGCCCGGCGGAGGCCGGGTCGGTGAGCAGTACGGCTCCGGGGCCGAGCCGCAGTTCAGGCTCGTCGGTGCGTACCTCGACGGTGACCTCGCCCTTGATGCCGTGGGCGCGGCCGATCCGCGCGACTACCAGCTGCACTACTCACTCTCCTGTCATACGGCGACGGGCCGGGGCGGACCGTGAGGCCCTCCCCGGCCCGTGCCGGCGCTTCTCAGGTTAAACAGCCAACTTGATCAGCGAACCTGGTCCACGTCGACGAGGTCGACGCGGATTCCACGGCCGCCGATGGCGCCCACGACGGTGCGCAGCGCACGCGCGGTGCGGCCGTTGCGGCCGATCACCTTGCCGAGGTCGTCGGGGTGGACCCGGACCTCGAGCACGCGGCCGCGGCGCAGGTTGCGCGAGGCGACCTGCACATCGTCAGGGTTGTCGACGATGCCCTTCACGAGGTGCTCGAGAGCCTCCTCGAGCATGCTCAGGCCTCGGTCGACTCGGTGGACGCAGCCTCAGCCTCGTCCGCCTTCTTGTCGGCCTTCTTCGCCTTGGGGGTGATGGCCTCACCCTTGGCGTCGTCGCCCTCGAGGGACTTCGCGAACGCGTCGAAGGAGGCGCGCTTGTCCTCCTTCGTCGCCGGCTGCAGCAGCGGCGCCGGGGCCGGCAGGCCCTTGTGCTTCTGCCAGTCGCCGGTGAGCTTCAGGATCGCGAGGACCGGCTCGGTCGGCTGGGCGCCGACGGACAGCCAGTACTGCGCGCGCTCCGAGTTGACCTCGATGCGGGACGGGTTCTGCACCGGGTGGTACAGGCCGATCTCCTCGATGGCCCGGCCGTCACGGCGGGTACGGGAGTCGGCGACGACGATGCGGTAGTGAGGCGAACGGATCTTGCCCAGACGCTTCAGCTTGATCTTGACTGCCACTGGAGTGGTGTCTCCTGGTCTTGACGTGGTTGGGCACAACGAGATGCCACGTGGGGTTGCGGTACTCGGGTGCCCGATGGACGCGTCAGCCGGAGGAGAGAGGGGTCCTGTGCGACTGTCGAGTACAGCTAGCCATTGTGCCACACGCGTCCGGCTCAGCTCGCGGCGCCCACCGCTTCGGGGATGCGGAAGGGCTTGCCGCAGCCGCCGCAGACGATCGGGGCCTGGGCGAGGACCGACGGGACCACGCGTACGTTGCGTCCGCAGTCGCAGACGGCCTTGACGCGCACGCCGCCGCCGGAGGAGCCGTGCCGGGCGGCCGGTCCGCGGAAGGAGCGCTTGGTGTCGGCGGTCGTGGCGGCGGTGTGCGCCTTGAGGGCGCGCTGGAGCCGCTCGATCGTCGGGCGGTAGCGGCGCTTGGCCTCGGGGTTGAGCGTGACCAGGGAGAATCCGCTGCTGGCGTGCGGCTCCTCGGGGTGGTCCAGGCCCATCTCCTCGGCGATCGCCAGGAATCTGCGGTTGTGGTACCGGCCGGCTCGGGAGGTGTCGCGGACCCCTCGGGCTGCGGCGATGCCGTGGACTGCCTCATGGAGCAGTCGTTCGAAGGAGAGCTCGGCGCCACAGGCGGACGACGACTCTCCGATCAGGGACTCGGGCGCGGCAAGGTCCGGCAGCTCGGGGTGGTGCCGCTGAATGTCGGCCCACGCCTGTGCCAGCTCTGCGGCGAGAACAGGTGGTGTCGTGCTCACGTCGCTTACAACGAGCCGGGACGCTGCCGGGTTCCATTCCGGGGCATCCCAAATATTTTGCACGTACCCGTCAGTTGCCATTGATGCGTCCTCACGAGGGCCAGTGCGCTGATCTGCGGAGAAGGCTCACAGCTCACACCAAGGTGGTACGTAGTGGCGCGTGCGCCCCCGCGTGCGGGTGAAATCCGTGCGCCCGGCGCGCCGTTGTGCGGCGTGGCGCGTGGCGTGCGGGGCTCTTGGGGGCCCGTGCGTCGACAGCGACAGTACCGGCGCGGTGGGGGCGGTACGGCATCGACCCGGGCGGGTTGGCCGGATGGTCACCTTCGGCCGACCGGGTGGAAGCGTGGCCGCGCGACCACTGGACGGCGGGACGGATGCGGAGTTCCCTGGCATAGCGGGGGATGCGAGCGCACGTAACGGGGGCTGTCAATCAGGGCACGGACGCACAGATGGACCTCTCGGCGGATTGGGGCGCTTTCTATGACACCTACGCTCGTTCGGCACCGACCCCAGCTGGACCTGGCTCCGGCGGCCGCGGACGCGTCCGCGCGCGCCCGGGACTGGGCCGAGATCCAGGAACGGATGCTGGTACCGCTCTACGAGGCGGTGTACGGGCACCTCGACGTCGGCGCCGGGACGCGGCTGCTGGGCCTGGGCTGCGGTTCGGGGCTCGCGCTGCTGCTGGCCGCGGGACGCGGCGCGCAGGTCACGGGCGTGGACTCGGACCACGCGCGCGTGGAGCTGGCCCGGGAGCGGCTGCGGCCGGGGCCCGGTGACGGCGGGCGGCGGGACGCCAGGCTGGTGGCCGGAGGCCCCGCGGACGCCGTGGACCCGGCCTCTCCCCCGTACACCTTGATCACCGCCTTTCACCCGATCGGGTGCACGGCGGGGGACGAGGAAGAACTCGCCCCGACGCTGGCGGCGGTGTCGGCGGCGGCCGAGCGGGGCAGTGCGGTGGTACTGACCGCGTGGGGGCCGCCGGAGCGGTGCGCCACCTCGGCGGTCATGCGGGTGGCGGCGAAGCTGGCCGAACGTATGCGGGCGCGGCGCCGCGGCACGGGCGGCTGGCGGCCCGCGCAGCGGGACGCGCTTGAGGAGATCGCGGCGGGCGCGGGCCTCAGGCCGGACGGCTCGGGCCGGGTGGCGTGCCCGTTCGGGTACGCGGACATGACGAGCGCGGTGCGGGGCCTGCTGTCGACCGGGGCCTTCGACGCGGCGGTGGCGGCGACGGACCAGCGCCAGGTGGAGAAGGAACTGACGGAGGCGCTGCATCCGCATGTGCGGCGGGACGGCACGGTGTGGATGCCGAACGTCTTCCGCTATCTGATCGCCCGAACGGCGTAAACCTGTCGGAGCGGAACGCTCGACGCGGTACGGCCTGCGCCCGGGCGGGCCGCCGTGGAAGCCGCGTCGAGGCGGGGCCCCTTCGAGGACGCGGCTCTCCGCGCTGTCCGGGCACGCCCGGACGGCGGCTGGGGGGCCGAGCGCGGCCGCTGCGCCGAGCTGCCCACGCCCTCAGTCGGTCTCCTTGGCGAGGCGGGTGATGCCGGCGGCGCGGTAGGCGGCTTCCTCCTCGAGGGATTCGGCTTCCAGGAGGGCCGCGGCGAGGGCGTCCAGGCGGTCGCGGTTCTCGCGGAGCTGGCGACAGGCGCTCTCGTAGCACTCGTCGACGATGCGGCGCATCTCGCCCTCGACCGCGTCGAGGGTGGCGGGCGCCGCGGACAGGCCGTAGGCCTGTTGGACGTCGGAGGGGATGGCGGTGAGGCGGCCGACGAGCTCGCTCATCCCCCAGCGGCCGACCATGCCGCGGGAGAGGCGGGTGACCTGCTCCAGGTCGCTCTCGGAGCCGGTGGTGACGACGCCGAAGACGACGTGTTCGGCGGCCATGCCGCCGAGCGCGCCGATGATCCGGCCGCGCAGGTACTCCTCGGTGTAGGCGTACTTGTCGGACTCGGGTGTGGACAACGTGACACCGAGGGCGCGTCCGCGCGGCACGATGGTGACCTTGCGGACAGGGTCGGCGCCGGGCTGGAGCATGCCGAGCAGGGCGTGGCCGCTCTCGTGGTAGGCGGTGCGGCGGCGTTCCTCCACGGGCATGACCAGGGCCCGTTCGGCGCCGAGCTGCACCTTCTCCAGGGCGTCGGAGAGGTCGGACTGGGTGACCGCGGGCTGCCCGCGTTTGACGGCGAGCAGGGCGGCCTCGTTGGCGAGGTTGGCCAGTTCGGCTCCGGTCATGCCGGGGGTGGTGCGGGCGACCTGGACGAGGTCGACGTTGTCGGCGAGTGGGATCTCCCGGGTGTGGATCTTGAGGATGGCCTCGCGCCCGCCGCGGTCGGGCGGGGAGACGTGGACGATGCGGTCGAAGCGGCCGGGGCGGGTGAGGGCGGGGTCGAGGACGTCGGCGCGGTTGGTGGCGGCGAGGACGATGACGCCTTCGGAGCCGGTGAAGCCGTCCATCTCGGTGAGGATCTGGTTGAGGGTCTGTTCGCGCTCGTCGTGCCCGCCCATGGCGGCGCCGCCGCCTCGGGCCCGGCCGATGGTGTCGATCTCGTCGATGAAGACGATGGCAGGGGCGACCTTGCGGGCCTCGGCGAAGAGTTCCCGTACCCGTGAGGCGCCCACGCCGACGATCATCTCGATGAACTCGGAGGCGGAGGCGGAGAAGAACGGCACGCCCGCCTCGCCGGCGACCGCGCGCGCGAGGAGGGTCTTTCCGGTCCCGGGCGGGCCCGCGAGCAGCACGCCGCGCGGCATCTTGGCGCCCATGTCGCGGTAGGCCTGGGGGTTCTTGAGGAAGTCGACGACGTCGTTGAGTTCGCCCTCGACTTCGTCGATGCCGGCGACGTCGTCGAAGGTGGTGCGTTTGACGTGTTCGAGTTCGACGGGTTTGGGGGGTGCTTTGCGGCCGAGCATGCCGCCGGCGCCCATTCCGGCGCTCATACGCCGGGCGATGAACACCCACAGGAGGACGAGGAGCAGCATCGGGGCGAGGGACAGGAGGAGATTGGCGAGGAAGCTGCGTTCCTGGACGACGGGTTCGGCGGTGACGGTGACCTGCTGCTCGGTGAGTTCGGTCCAGAGCCTGTCGTCGGCGAAGGCGGGGCGCTGGGTGGTGAACTTGGTGTAGTCACCCTCGCCGTCGGGAATTGGCTGTTTGTTCTTCAGCTGCCCCTGGATGGCGTCGCCCTTGGAGTAGATCTTGGTGACGTTGCCGGAGGTGACCTGTTTGCTGAATTCGGTGTACGAGATCGTCGGCTCGTCTCCGTCGTTGAAGAAGCCGAGGATCAGATTGGTGATCAGGTAGACCACCAGCGCGGCGAGGATGAGGCCGCCCCAGCCGCCGGGCATCTTCTTCTTCGGCGTCGGGGGCGGCGGCGCCCCTTCGGAGCGCCACGGCTGGTCCGTCCGTTCGCGCGGGGGTACGGGGTTGGCCACGCTGCTCTCCTCAAGCCGACGTCAGCCCCATTATTCGAGAACGTGATCAACCCGGCATCACGGACATGTCCCCTGAGGTTGCCGGGTGGCATCCGGCGTACGGGCATACGGAAGGGCCCGGGACCGTCCCCCGGTCCCGGGCCCTTCGTCGTCCGTACGGCGGCTGATCAGCCCATGAACTTCTTGAACTCGTCCGGCAGCTCGAAGTCCTTGCCCGGCTCACCCGCGGGCAGCCCGAACGCGCCACCGGCCTGGGTCTGCTCGCGGCGGACCGCGGCGGCCTGCTCCTCGGCCTTGCGCTTCATCGGGTTGCCGCTCTTGCGCTTGCCCTTGGCCTGCTTCTGCTGCTTCTTCTGCCGGCCGGGGCCGCCGCCCATGCCCGGGATCCCCGGCATGCCCGGCATACCGCCGCCCTGGGCCATCCGGGACATCATCTTGCGGGCGTCGAAGAACCGCTCGACCAGCTGCTTGACCGCGCTGACCTCGACGCCGGAGCCCTTGGCGATGCGGGCGCGGCGCGAGCCGTTGATGATCGTCGGGTCGTGGCGCTCGGCCGGGGTCATCGACTTGATGATCGCGGCCGTACGGTCGACGTCCCGCTCGTCGATGTTGTTGATCTGCTCCTTCATCTGGCCCATGCCGGGGAGCATGCCGAGCAGCTTGGAGATGGAGCCCATCTTCCTGACCTGCTCCATCTGGGCCAGGAAGTCGTCGAGGGTGAAGTCCTTGCCCTTGCTGCTCGCCAGCTTGGAGGCCATCTTGGCGGCCTCTTCCTGGCTGAAGGTCTGCTCGGCCTTCTCGATGAGCGAGAGCATGTCGCCCATGCCGAGGATGCGGGACGCCATGCGGTCCGGGTGGAACGCGTCGAAGTCGTCCAGCTTCTCGCCGTTGGAGGCGAACATGATCTGGCGGCCGGTGACGTGCGCGATGGAGAGCGCGGCACCACCGCGGGCGTCGCCGTCGAGCTTGGAGAGCACGACGCCGTCGAAGCCGACGCCGTCGCGGAAGGCCTCCGCGGTGTTGACGGCGTCCTGGCCGATCATGGCGTCGACGACGAAGAGGACCTCGTCGGGCGAGACCGCGTCGCGGATGTCCGCGGCCTGCTGCATCAGCTCCTGGTCGATGCCCAGGCGGCCGGCGGTGTCGACGATGACGACGTCGTGGAGCTTGGTACGGGCGTACTCGACCGAGTCCTTGGCCACCTGGACCGGGTCGCCGACGCCGTTGCCCGGCTGCGGTCCGTAGAAGCCGACGCCGGCGCGCTCGGCGACGACGCCGAGCTGGGTGACGGCGTTCGGGCGCTGGAGGTCACAGGCGACGAGCAGCGGGGTGTGGCCCTGGCCCTTGAGCCAGAGACCGAGCTTTCCGGCGAGGGTGGTCTTACCGGCACCCTGGAGACCGGCGAGCATGATCACGGTCGGGCCGGACTTGGCGAACCGCAGGCGCCGGGTCTCGCCACCGAGGATCGTGACAAGCTCGTCGTTGACGATCTTGATGAACTGTTGCGCCGGATTGAGCGCCTTGGAGAGCTCGGCGCCGAGCGCCCGCTCCTTCACGCTCTTGATGAACGCTCGCACGACCGGCAGCGCGACATCGGCCTCGAGGAGGGCGATACGGATCTCGCGCGCGGTGGCGTCGATGTCCGCCTCGGTGAGGAGCCCCTTGCCGCGGAGATTCTTGAAAGTGGCTGAAAGGCGATCGGAGAGGGTATCGAACACGGCGGTCGCGGATCCTCAATGTCGGGGGCGGGCGGACGGACTGCCCTCCAGGGTATCCGGCCGCTCAAAGTACGTGCCCTCGCCCGCCGAAATCTGGCAGGCGAGGGCACGATAGCCCCGCGTGCGCGGGGAGCAGTTGGACACTCTGTCCGACCGATAGGCGAATACCGGACCATCCCCGCTCGTGCGGGGAGCACCCCGGTGTTCAACGACCCGCGCGCCTTTACGTCACCGCAGCGCCCCCTCCAGCGCCTGTGCCACGTCCATCGCCTCCTCGTCCGACAGGGCAGAGCCGTCCGGGCGCGTCACGTACAGCGTGTCGACCGCGTTCGCGCCCAGCGTCGAGACGTGGGCGCTCCGGACCCGTACCGCCGCCCCCTCCAGAGCCCGGCCGATGCGGTGCAGCAGCCCTGGGGCGTCCTGGGCGCGGACCTCGATGACCGTGGCGTGGTGGGAGGCGGCCGGGGCCACCGTCACGCGAGGCGGCGGGGCCTGCACTCCCCGGCGTCGGGGGTACGCGGCTTCGCGTTCGGCGAGGCGGGCCGGGACGTCCAGGGAGCCGTCCAGGGCGCGCAGGAGGTCGGCGCGCAGGCGGGTGGCCTGGGGCAGGGAGCCGTATTCGGCGGCGACGCGCCAGTTCAGGACGAGGACGGAGGTGGTGCCGAGGTCGCCGGGGAGGTCGACGGCGCGCAGGTCGGCGGCGCGGACGGTGAGGCGGTGCAGGGCGAGGACGCCGGCGGCGGCGGGCAGGACGCCGGGCTGGTCGGGGACGGCGATGAGCAGTTCGACGCCGACGGGTTCGGGGGCGCCGTCCTCGGGCGCCGTCTCGGGGTGGGCGTGCAGGGTGAGGACGGGTTCGCCGGTGCGCAGGGCTTCAATGGCGAGGCGTTCTTGTTCGGCGCTGGGTTCGGCGGGTTCGGGCTGGTCCGATTTCTCGCCGGCGAGGACGGCCGTGACGCGTTTGACCAGGTCGGCGACGAGGGAGCCGCGCCAGGAGGACCAGGCGGCGGGGCCGGTGGCGAGGGCGTCGGCCTCGGTGAGGGCGTGCAGCAGTTCGAGGGTGCCCACCGTGCCGATCGCGTCGGCGACCTGGGCCACGGTAGCCGGGTCGTCGAGGTCGCGCCGGGTGGCGGTCTCGACGAGGAGCAGGTGGTGGCGGACGAGGGTGGCGATGGTGGCGACGTCGTGCCGGTCGAAGCCGATCCGGGCGGCCGCGTCGCGGGCGATGGTCTCGCCGGCGACGGAGTGGTCGCCGGGCCATCCTTTGCCGACGTCGTGGAGGAGGGCGGCGACGAGGAGGAGGTCGGGGCGGCCGACGCGGCGGGTGAGCAGGGAGGCGCGTACGGCGGTCTCGACGAGGTGGCGGTCGACGGTCCAGGTGTGGACGGGGTTGCGCTGGGGGCGGCAGCGGACGCGTTCCCAGTCGGGCAGGAGGCGGCTGACGAGGCCTTCTGCCTCCAGGGCGTCCCAGACGGGGACGGTGGGCTCGCCGGCGCCGAGGAGGGTGACGAGGGCTTCGCGGGCTTCGGCGGGCCAGGGCACGGGCAGCGGGCCGGTGGCGGCGGCGAGGCGGCGTACGGCGTGCGGGGAGAGCGGAAGGGCGGCCAGGGCGGCCGCGGCGGCGGCGCGCAGGGGCAGGACGGGGTCGCGTTCGGGGCGAGCGGTGCGGGCGAGGACGGCCTCGCCGTCCATCTCGACAACGCCTTCGGCGAGCGGGGTCCGTTCGACGGGCGGTTTTCCGCCGCCGATGAGGGCGCGCAGGCGGGGCCTTACGGAGCGGGCCCGCAGGACGCGGCCCACCTCGCGCCAGGTGACGTCGGTGGCGTAGGCGATGGTGCGGGCGGCTTCGTAGACCTCGCGCAGGAGGGTGTCGGCGTCCAGGAGGCCGAGGTGTCCGGCGACAGTGTCCTGCTCCTGGAGGGCGAGCCGGTCGGTGGCGCGGCCGGTGGTGAGGTGGAGGGCGTCGCGGGTGTCGAGGAGGACGCGGCGGGCTTCGGCGAGGCCGCCGCGGGGGGCGTCGGCGACCCAGGAGGCGGCGACGGCGCGCAGCGCGGTGGCGTCGCGCAGTCCGCCGCGGGCCTCTTTGAGATCGGGTTCGAGGAGGAATTGCAGTTCGCCCTGGCGTTCGGCGCGCTCGCGGCAGAGGGCGTCGAGTTCGGGGAGGCGTTTGGGTGCCTGGTTGCGCCAGTCGGCGAGGACGGCGGTGCGCAGGTTGGTGACGAGCGCGGGGTCACCGGCGAGGGGGCGGGCGTCGAGGAGGCCGAGGTGGGCCTTGAGATCGTCGGTGGCGGTCTTGCGGGCCTCGGCGGGGGTGCGTACGGAGTGGTCGAGGGCGAGGCCGAGGTCCCAGACGGGGTACCAGATCCGGTCGGCGAGGGCGGCGATCTCGCGGGGGCTCGCCGTGCCGTCGTGCAGGAGGACGAGGTCGAGGTCGCTGCGGGGGGAGAGTTCGCCGCGGCCGTAGCCGCCGACGGCCGCCAGGGCGGTTCCGCGGGGTGGGGCGGCGGCGGTGAAGAGGGCGCCGAGCCACTCGTCGGTGAGGCGGGCGAGGGCGGCACGCCGCGGCGACCCGGGCCGCGCCTTCTCGCTGAGGAGGCGCAGCCGGGCCGCCGCGTAGCCGCTGGGTCCCGAGTCTTCCGTTTCCGTGCTCGTGTCGAGGCTCGTCACCCGGCAGCCTGCCTTTCGGTGGTCGCGGTTACAGAGCGTCCGGGCCGCGTTCGCCGGTGCGGACCCGTACCGCGGTCTCGACCGGAACGCTCCAGACCTTGCCGTCACCGATCTTGCCGGTGCGGGCGGCCTTCACGACAACGTCGATGAGCTGTTCGGCGTCCTCGTCGTCGGCCAGCACCTCGATGCGGATCTTGGGGACGAGGTCGACGGTGTACTCGGCGCCCCGGTAGACCTCGGTGTGGCCGCGCTGACGGCCGTAGCCGCTGGCTTCGGTGACGGTCAGGCCGTGCACTCCGAAGGCCTGCAGGGCCTCCTTGATCTCGTCGAGCCGGTGCGGCTTCACGACGGCCGTGATGAGCTTCATGCATCCACCTTCTTGGTCTCCTGTGCTACGGGGGCGGGGGCGGCGGTGGTGCGCGAGGAGGCGCCGCCGCCGGCTCCGCTGAAGTCGTACGCGGTCTCGGCGTGCTCGACCTGGTCGATGCCGGAGATCTCGTCGTCCTCGGAGACCCGCATGCCGATGGCCTTGTCGACGAGGAAGGCGAGGACCGCCGAGACGATCAGAGAGTAGGCGAGGACGGCGACGACTCCGATGGCCTGCTTGCCGAGCTGTTCCAGGCCGCCGCCGTAGAAGAGGCCCTTGGCCTCGGACTGGACGCCGCCGGTGGCGAAGAAGCCGACGAGGAGGGAGCCGGCGATGCCGCCGACGAGGTGGACGCCGACGACGTCGAGGGAGTCGTCGTAGCCGAACTTGTACTTGAGGCCGACGGCCATGGCGCAGAGCAGGCCGGCGATGGCGCCGATGGCGATCGCGCCGAGCGGGGAGCAGGAGCCGCCGGCGGGGGTGATGGCGACGAGGCCGGCGACGGCGCCGGAGGCCGCGCCGAGGGTGGTGAAGGCGCCGTGGCGGATCTTCTCGTAGGCGAGCCAGGCGAGCATGGCGGCGGCGGTGGCGACCTGGGTGTTGACGAACATCACCGCGCCTACGCCGTCGTCGTTGCCGAGCCAGGAGCCGGCGTTGAAGCCGAACCAGCCGAACCACAGGAGTCCCGCGCCGAGCATGACCAGCGGGAGGCTGTGGGGGCGCATCGGATCCTTCTTGAAGCCGACGCGCTTGCCGATGACGAGGATGACGCCGAGGGCGGCAGCGCCGGCGTTGATGTGGACGGCGGTGCCGCCGGCGAAGTCGATGACGCCCATCTCGAAGAGCCAGCCGCCGGAGCCCCAGACCCAGTGGGCGACGGGGAAGTAGACGACGGTGGCCCACAGGGCGATGAAGAGCGCCCAGGCGGTGAACTTGACGCGGTCCGCGAGGGCGCCGCTGATCAGGGCGGGCGTGATGATCGCGAACATCAGCTGGAAGACGGCGAAGACGTAGACCGGGATGGTGTAGCCGGGCCACAGTTCGGTGATGCCGATGCCGCTGAGGCCGACGTACTCGGAGGACCAGCCGATGAGCGATCCGGAGTCGGTGCCAAACGCGACGCTGAAGCCGTAGAGCACCCACAGGATCGTGACGATCCCGAGGCTGATGAAGCTCATCATCAGCATGTTGAGCGTGGATTTGACGCGGACCATGCCTCCGTAGAAGAAGGCGAGTGCCGGGGTCATCAGCATGACCAGGGCGGAGCAGATGAGCATGAACCCGGTGTTGGCGGCAGACAGCTCGGGGGCGTCTGCGGCCAGGGTCGTGATGGCTGGTGCCATCGGCGTCTCCTCGTCGTCGTACGGCCTGTGCGGGGGCGGGGCCGGAGCGGCTGGCCATGAGGGGTGGCCGGTTATGACGCCCGAGGTTGGCGCAGCGCCGTTTCGGCCGATGCCGCTCGATGTTTCGCGGCAGTGACGAAGAGGCGGGGCGTGTTACGCCGCCATGAACTGGAGGGTCACGGGGAGGTCACGGGAGTACCCTCCGCGGGTGTCGCCCAGGGGGCGCCCACCGGGGTCGTCCGGGCCGTGGACGCGGACCGGCCGCGACAGTGACCCGTTGACCTGGCGGGGGGAGCCGAGTCGGGCTGTACGGGGTGGCTGTCGCGGCCGGGGTTCCGGGGGTGGCGGGGTGGGTCAGACCGCTTCGGCGGCCTCGGGGAGCTGGGCGGTGAGCAGGTCGGTGAGGCGTACGACTTCGGCCACGTCGCCGAAGTCGCGGGCGGCGGTGTCGACGGTCTTGCGCAGTCGGGTGTTGACCCGTTCGGAGCGGACGCTGCGGGCGACCGTGAGGGCCTTCTCGGCGAGGACGGTGGATTCCACGGGCTCGCGCTTGAGGAGGTGGACGGTGGCCATGCCGATCAGGTTGAGGGCGTAGGACCGCTGGTGTTCGCCGTCCTTGGCGAAGAGGTCGACGGCCCTTTCCATGACCGGTTCGGCGAGGGAGGCGTAGGTGGGGCTGCGGCCGGCGACGTAGGCGAGGTCGCGGTAGGAGTGGGCGTTCTCGCCGTTGAGTTCGGCTTCGGAGAAGAAGCGGATCCAGTCGGGCTCGGGTTCGCCGTCGAGGCCGGCGTCGGCGAAGGTGTCCTCGGCCATGCGGACGGCTCGTTTGCACTTGCTGGGCTGGCCCATGTTGGCGTAGGCGCGGGCCTCCATCGCATACAGCATGGCCTGGGTGCGCGGGGTGGCGCAGTCGCGGCTGCCGTACTGGGCGAGGTGGATGAGTTCGAGGGCGTCGTCGGGCCGGCCGAGGTGGATCATCTGGCGGCTCATGGAGGAGAGGATGTACGAGCCGAGGGGTTTGTCGCCGGCTTCCTTGGCGGCGTGCAGGGCGAGGACGAAGTACTTCTGGGCGGTGGGGTGCAGGCCGACGTCGTAGCTCATCCAGCCGGCCAGTTCGGCCAGTTCGGCGGCGCATTTGAAGAGCCGCTGGGAGGTGGCGGGGGGCTGGGGTTCCTGGAGCAGGTCGGTGACTTCGTGGAGCTGGCCGACGACGGCTTTGCGGCGTAGTCCGCCGCCGCACTGGGCGTCCCACTGCCGGAACATGGCGGTGGTGGATTCGAGCAGGTCGAGTTCGGCCCGGGAGAGGCGGTGGGGGCGGCGGGCGACGGGCTCGGGGCGGGCGGGCTCGGCGGCCGGTGAGGGGACGAGCCAGCGCTGCATCGGTTCGATGAGGGAGGGTCCCGCGGCGAGCGCCAGGGAGGTGCCGAGGAAGCCGCGCCGGGCGAGCATGAGGTCGCTGCGGGAGAACTCGCTGAGGAGTTCGACGGTCTGGGGGCCGGCCCAGGGCAGGTCGACTCCGGACACCGAGGGTGACTGGTGGGCGGTGCGCAGGCCGAGGTCCTCGATGGCGACGACGCTGCCGAACCGCTCGGAGAAGAGCTCCGAGAGGATGCGCGGGATCGGCTCGCGGGGCTGTTCGCCGTCGAGCCAGCGGCGGACACGGGAGGTGTCCGTGCTGATGTGGTGTGCGCCCATCTGGCGCGCCCGGCGGTTCACTTGACGCGCGAGCTCGCCCTTCGACCAGCCGCTGCGCATGAACCACGAGCTCAGTTGCTCGTTCGGGCGCTTGCCGGCATTCGTACCGTCTGCGCCACTGCCGCCCACTGGAACGCCCCCATCCGCTGGATCTCAGGTGGAACCTCTGTTGTGCGAACCCCTATCAGAATGCCGTGAGTTGCGGCATCCCTCCGGAGCATGTCCCCCTTCAAACAGACGTCGCAGACTGGTTCGGCATGCCTCCGGCATACCCGTGCGCGCGACCGTTCCCGGGGTCCGTGTACCGAAAGTAATCCTACGATCACCGGTCCAGCGAGGTGGATTCAAGAATCGCCACCATTCGCCACCCCTTCGAATGAACGCGCCAGGGACCGGACGCGATTCACTTGACATGCGACGAACGAGAGTCGGCGGAGGGTTGCACGCGCGGGCGTGCGCCGCCGTCCGCACCACCCCTCTCACCCCATCGCGCCGTCGGAGCCGGACCGGCCGCGACGCAGAGTCAGGTGCAGACTCCAGCTCGTAACCACCGGCGACTTCCACCCGTTGGAGGGGGCATGGGCTTCACGATCGGCAGTAGCCGGGGGATCAGGGAGATCCGATCCGGCTCTTGGCGCCGCGGGCGCGCCGCGGAGGGCACTGCGGTGGCCGAGTACACAGGGCTGTGGGGGTGGGACGTGGTCCCGGGCGCCCGGGCGGCCGCGGGCCGCTGCTCCTGCGGCGAGGCGTCCTGTACGGCCCCGGGCGCGCATCCGCTGACCTTCGCCCCGGAGGTCCCGGCGGGCGCGGGGCTCGACGAGGCGACCCGGGCCTGGGCCGAGTTCCCGGGGGCCGCGCTGATGCTCCCGGTGGGCCGGGCCTTCGACATCATCGAGGTTGCCGAGGGGGCGGGCCGGCGGGCGCTGGTCCGTCTGGAGCGGATGGGGCTGCCGTTGGGCCCGGTGTCGGCGACGCCGATGGGGCGGGCGCAGTTCTTCGTGGCGCCGGGTGCGGCGGAGGAGCTGCCGCGGCTGCTGTACCGGATGGGCTGGGACGACGCCGGGCTGGATCTGCACTGTCTGGGGCCGGGCAGTCACATCACGGCCCCGCCGTCGGACCGCGGCGGTCAGGGGCCGGCTCGCTGGCTGCGGCCGCCGACGCTGGACACGGCGGGAGCGCCGCCGCAGGCGCGGCTGCTGCTGGGCACGCTGGCGTACATCTGCCACCGTTCGACGGCTTCGTAGCCGGCCGGGCCCGGCACAGGGCAGGAAATGCAGCAAGGGGTCCGAGGGCGCTGCCCTCGGACCCCTTGCTACGTGCGGGAAACGGTGGCCTAGGCCGGGTCGCCGATCAGGGCGTCGACGAAGACCTCCGGGTCGAAGGGGGCCAGGTCGTCGGGGCCCTCGCCGAGGCCGACGAGCTTGACCGGGACGCCCAGCTCGCGCTGGACGGCGACGACGATGCCGCCCTTGGCCGTGCCGTCGAGCTTGGTGAGGACGATGCCGGTGATGTCCACGACCTCGGCGAAGACGCGGGCCTGCACGAGGCCGTTCTGCCCGGTGGTGGCGTCGAGGACGAGCAGGATCTCGTCCAGCGGGCCGTGCTTCTCCACGACGCGCTTGACCTTGCCGAGCTCGTCCATCAGGCCGGTCTTGGTGTGCAGGCGGCCGGCGGTGTCGATGAGGACGACATCGGCGCCTTCCGCGATGCCTTCCTTGACCGCGTCGAAGGCGATCGAGGCCGGGTCGCCGCCCTCGGGGCCGCGGATCGTGCGGGCGCCGACGCGCTCGCCCCAGGTCTGGAGCTGGTCGGCGGCCGCGGCGCGGAAGGTGTCGGCGGCGCCGAGGACGACGGAGCGGCCGTCGGCGACCAGGACGCGCGCCAGCTTGCCGGTGGTGGTGGTCTTGCCGGTGCCGTTGACGCCGACGACCATGACGACGCCCGGGGTGTCCAGGCCGCTCTCGGTCTTCACGGCCCGGTCGAAGTCCGTGCCGAGGAGGGCGATGAGCTCCTCGCGGAGCAGGGCGCGCAGCTCCACGGGGGTGCGGGTGCCGAGGACCTTGACGCGCTCACGCAGCCGCTCGACGAGCTCCTGGGTGGGGGCGACGCCGACGTCGGCGGTCAGGAGGGTCTCCTCGATCTCCTCCCAGGTGTCCTCGTCGAGGTGCTCGCGCGACAGGAGCGTGAGCAGACCCTTGCCGAGGGTGTTCTGGGAGCGGGCGAGGCGGGCCCGGAGCCGGACGAGCCGGCCGGCGGTCGGCTCCGGGATCTCGATCTCGGGTGCGGGGGCCTCGGCGACGACCGGGTCCTCGACGGCGACAGGGGTCTCGACGGCCTCTTCGGCGGTCGGGAGGTCGACCTCCTCGATCGGGCGGCGTGGCTCGTCGCGCGGTGTCTCCGCCTCGTCGCCGACGTGCGGCTCGGCGGGCGGAGCGGTGATGGTCGGCGTGGTGGTCGGTGCCGTGGGCGGCAGCTGCTTCTTCTTGCGGCTGCTGATCACGAGGCCGCTGGTCACGACGACCGCGGCGACCAGGGCGATGACTACAGCAAGGATGACGATGTCCATAACCCGTCCAGTATCCCCCAGCACTACCGGCCGCTATCTGAGGCTTTGGGGGGAATGTACGATGCTGTGAACCCCCCACCTCTGCACGGAGCTGATCCATGTCCCACGACTCCGACGCCGAAGGCGCGATAGAGACCCGCGGTCTTGAGCCCGTCCCCGACGCCGAGCGGACCGGTCACGTCCGTGAGCTCTTCCCCACCTGGGTGGCAGCCAACATCAGTGTGCTGTTGCTCACGATGGGCGCGGGGTTGATCGTCTTCAACGGTCTGAACTTCTGGCAGGTCCTTCTCGTCGCGATCGCGGCGCCCGTGCTCTCGTACGGCATCGTCGGGCTGATCTCGATCGCCGGCAAGCGTGGCGGCTCGCCCGGCATGGCGCTGTCGCGGGCGGTCTTCGGGCAGCGGGGCAATCTCTTCCCCGGGTCGCTGATCTGGGTGGCGCGCTGGGGCTGGGAGACGATCAACGCGGTGACCGGCGCGTACGCCGTGCTGACCGTGCTGGATCTGCTCTTCGGTGTCGAGCCGAGCACGCCGCTGATCGTGGTGACGCTGCTGCTCTTCGTGGCGTGCACGTTCCTGGTGTCGGGGCTGGGGATCAACGCCCTGCGGGTGTGCAGCACCTGGTCGACGTATCTCTTCGGCGCGTTCTCGGTGCTGGTGCTGGTGTATCTGGTGGCCAACACCGACTGGTCGGCGGTGTTCGACAAGCCGGCGGGTTCGACGGCGATGATGGTCGCCGGTATCGGCACGATCGCGGCGGGCGGGATCAGCTGGGTGCCCTCGGGTCCGGACTTCACGCGCTATCTGCCGCGTACGGCCTCCTCCAAGGCGATGGTGGGCTCGACGATCGGCGGCGCGGGGATCGTGGTGCTGCCGATGGTGCTGATGGGTGCGGTGATGGCGGTCGGCACGCCTGGGCTTGCCTCGGCGCAGGACCCGGTCTCCTTCATCGGTGAGCTGCTGCCCACCTGGATCTCGGTGCCGTATCTGGTGATCGCGCTCATCGGGATGCTGCTGATCAACTCGATGTCGATGTATTCGGCCGGCTTCACCGCGCAGACCCTGGGCATCAAGGTGCCGCGTGCCTGGGCGGTCAGCGTGAACGCGGTGATCTCGCTGATCTTCGGCTTCCTGCTGATGGTGGTGGCGACCAGTTTCATCGGCTCGTTCATCTCCTTCCTGACGCTGCTGGCCGTGGCGTTCTCGGCGTGGATCGGTGTGTTCGGCGTGGACATGCTGCGTCGGCCGCGCTACGACGGGCAGGCACTGATGGACACGACCCGTACCAGCGCCTACTGGTACCGGGGCGGGTTCGCCTGGCCGGCGATGGCGGCCTGGGCGGTGGCGCTGGTGGTGGGTCTGCTGTTCACCAAGGTCGACTGGTTCGCCGGCCCGCTGGCGTCCTCCTGGATCGGGAAGAACGGTCTGGGCTGGGCGGTGACGATCGTGGTGGCGGCGGCGCTGTACGCCGTGCTGCCGCGGGCGGCCGGGTCGGGGTCGTCGGCGGATCCCGAGCCCGAGCGCGAGACTGTTTCCATCTGACATCACGTCAGCTAGCGTCCCCCTTCGCCGGATTCCGTTACGCGGAGGGGGACGTCTGCATGCCGTTCACAGTCGTACGGTTCAATCTCGTCGATCCCCATGCGACACCGCGGAGCCTGTCGGACCGCTACCGGGCGGCCCTGGAGATGGCCGCGTACGCGGACGACCGCGGGGTCGACACGGTCCAGACCGAGGAGCACCACGGCGTGGCCGACAACTGGCTGCCCTCGCCGTTCGCCTTCGCCGGCGCGGTCTTCGGGGCCACGCGCCGGATCACGGTCACCGTCTCGGCGATCATCGGGCCGCTGCACGATCCGCTGCGGCTGGCCGAGGAGATCGCGGTGCTCGATCTGCTGAGCCGGGGGCGGCTGGTGACGGTCGCCGGGATCGGCTACCGCCCGGAGGAGTACGCGGCGCACGGCGTGGACTGGGGGCGGCGGGGCAAACTGCAGGACCTGCTGCTGGAGACCCTGCTCAAGGCCTGGTCAGGGGAGCCGTTCAGCTATGAGGGCCGTACGGTGCGGGTCACCCCGCGCCCGTACACCGAGCCGCATCCGCTGCTGCTCGTGGGCGGCTCGTCGAAGGCGGCGGCGCGGCGGGCGGCCCGGCTGGGGCTGCCGTTCTTCCCGAGCGCGCATCTGCCGGAGCTGGAGGCGTACTACACGCGGCTGTGCGCGGAGTACGGCACCGAGGGGTGGACGATGATGCCGGCCGAGAGCACGCCGCTGCTGCATCTGTCCGAGGATCCGGACCGGACGTGGGGGCTGTACGGGGAGCACTTCCTGCACGAGGCGCGGACGTACGCGTCCTGGCAGTCGAAGGACATCCGCTCGGCGGTGCGGTCGGCGGCGACGACGGTGGCGGAGCTGCGGGCGGAGGGGGTGTACCGGGTGGTGACGCCGGACGAGTGCGTGGCGCTGGGAGCGGAGAGTCTGGTGCTGCATCCGCTGTGCGGCGGGATGCCCGTCGACGAGGCGTGGCGGAGCCTGCATCTGCTGGCGGAGAACGTACTGCCCCGGCTCAAGGAGTGGCGGGTTCTATTGATCCCCGCAACACCCTGAAGTTCAGGGAGTTGCGGGGATCGTGGATTTTGAGGTGCTGAAGG
>NZ_BMQQ01000021.1:44668-131582 GCF_014648195.1 Streptomyces purpureus | reverse complement strand
CCCTCATACAACCAGCGAACTACCGAACACCCAATGTGACAAGACCCGCTAACAAAGCACTACTAGGGGGTGTCTTGCGGATCTTGCCGGGCTCGCCTGCCCTGACACCGCACCTTGCCGCGTTGTCGTCAGTCGCCGACGCTCCGCGTGGGCTCCTTCCTCCGCCTTGCGATGCACGGCGCCAGACCCCGCTCGCTGATCCAGCCTGATCCACAAGACACCCCCTGGCCCGCGGGAGGCGGCTCACGCCTTCGCCGGAGCCGGCTCCCGGGACGCGGCCCGTACGAGCTTCATGTACCGGTCCCAGTCCCAGTGCGGACCGGGGTCCGTGTGGTCCGTGCCCGGCACCTCGACATGGCCGATGATGTGCTCCCGGTCGAGCGGTATCCCGTACCGCCCGCAGATCCCGGCGGTCAGCCGCGCCGACGACGCGTACATCGCCTCCGTGAAGTCCTTGGCCCGGTGCACGTAGCCCTCGTGCTCGATGCCGATGCTGCGCTCGTTCATGTCCCGGTCGCCCGCGTGGAAGGCCACGTCCAGCTCACGGATCATCTGGGCTATGTGTCCGTCCTTACGGACCACGTAGTGGGTCGCCGCCCCGTGCCCCGGGTTCTTGAACACCTTCAGCGCGGTCGGGAAGCTGCCCTGGACAACATGGATCACGACCCGGTCGATGGTGAAGTCGTCCGGACGGTCCGCCCGCCGCCAGTTCGCCCGCGCCGCCGCCGTCCACTGCGCGCCCGGGTGGTCGAGCTCGCCCTCGACCCGCTTCTTCCGCGTGCCCGGCAGCCGCCACCAGGCCCGTCTGATCTCGTCCCGGGCCAGCAGCGCCGTACCCGCCACGGCGGCACCGCCACCGATCAGCACCGCACGCCGGCCGATCCCCCGCTTCGGTTCGCTCCCCATGTGACCGTGAACGCATACTCACGTGCCCCCGGTTCCCGCGGGCCCGTACTCTGGTAGGGCTATGACTCAGACTCCCCAGCGCCCTCTCCGTGTGCTCGCCGCCATGTCGGGCGGCGTGGACTCCGCCGTCGCCGCCGCCCGTGCCGCCGAAGCCGGGCACGACGTGACCGGGGTCCACCTGGCGCTCTCGGCCAACCCGCAGTCCTTCCGTACCGGTGCGCGCGGCTGCTGCACCGTCGAGGACTCCCGTGACGCGCGCCGCGCGGCGGACGTGATCGGCATCCCCTTCTACGTGTGGGACCTGGCCGAGCGGTTCCGCGCCGACGTCGTCGACGACTTCGTCGCGGAGTACGAGGCCGGCCGCACCCCCAACCCGTGTCTGCGCTGCAACGAGAAGATCAAGTTCGCGGCGCTGCTCGACAAGGCGCTGGCGCTGGGCTTCGACGCGGTCTGCACGGGCCACTACGCGACCGTCGTCCTCAACGACGACGGCACCCGCGAGCTGCACCGGGCCTCCGACATGGCCAAGGACCAGTCGTACGTCCTCGGGGTCCTCGACGAGAAGCAGCTCGCCCACGCCATGTTCCCGCTGGGCGACACCCTCACCACCAAGGACGAGATCCGGGCCGAGGCCGAGCGCCGAGGTCTCGCCGTCGCCAAGAAGCCCGACAGCCACGACATCTGCTTCATCGCCGACGGCGACACCCAGGGCTTCCTCGCCTCCCGGCTGGGCAAGGCCGAGGGCGACATCGTCGACGAGTCCGGTACGAAGGTCGGCTCCCACGAGGGGGCGTACGGCTTCACCATCGGCCAGCGCAAGGGCCTGCGCATCGGCCACCCCGCGCCCGACGGCAAGCCGCGCTACGTCCTGGACATCTCCCCGGTGAACAACACCGTCACCGTCGGCCCGGCCGAAGCCCTCGACGTCACCGCCCTCACCGCGATCAAGCCCCGCTGGTGCGGCACCGCCCCGGCCGGCCCGGGCACGTACACCGCCCAGCTGCGGGCCCACGGCGGCGAGACCGAGATCACCGCCGAGCTCGTCGACGGCGAGCTGCGGGTGGCCTTCGCCGAGCCGGTACGGGGCGTCGCCCCCGGCCAGGCGATCGTGCTGTACGACGGCACGCGCGTGGTGGGCTCGGCGACGATCGCCACGACCACCCGGCGCACGGCCGTCTCGGCCTGAGCACCGGCACGGGGGCCACGGGTCCCCGGCCGTTGTCGGCGGCGGGGCCTACGGTGGAGCCCATGAACATCTGCGTCTTCCTCTCCGCGGCCGATCTCGACGAGCGCTACACCGGCCCCGCCCGCGAATTCGCCGAACTCCTTGGCAAGGGCGGCCACGCCCTGGTCTGGGGCGGCTCCGACGTGGGCCTGATGAAGGTCGTCGCCGACGGTGTGCAGGAGGCGGGCGGCCGGCTCATCGGGGTCTCCGTGGACTTCCTGGCCCACAAGGCACGGCCGGGCGCCGACGAGATGGTGATCACGAAGGACCTCGCCGAGCGCAAGGCACAGCTCCTGGCGAAGTCGGACGCGATCGTCATCATGGTCGGCGGCACCGGCACCCTCGACGAGGCCACGGACATCCTGGAGCTCAAGAAGCACGGGCAGACCACCAAACCCGTCGTGCTCCTCAACACCGCCGGGTTCTACGACGGGCTCAAGGAGCAGTTCCGCCGCATGGAGGCCGAGGGCTTCCTGCCGGTGCCCCTGACGGACCTGGTCTTCTTCGCCGAGGACGGCGTCTCGGCCCTCGCCTACCTGGAGGAGAACGCGGGCGTCCAGTGATCCGTGGGTGATGCGAGCATGGTGCCCATGGCTACCCATCTGATCACCGGAGCGGGCTCCGGCATCGGCGCGGCCGTCGCGCGCCGCCTCCACGAGCGCGGCGACGACCTGGTCCTGCTCGCGCGCGACGCCGGACGCGCCAGGGAACTGGCGGCCGCCCACCCCGGCGCCCGTACGCTCGTCGCCGACCTGGCCGACCCCGACCGCATCTCCTGGGCGCTCGGCCAGCAGCCGATGCCGGACCGCCTGGACACCCTGCTGCACATCGCCGGGATCGTGGACCTGGGGCCGGTCGCCGAGCTGCGCCCCAAGACCTGGCACCAGCAGCTCAACACCAACCTGATCGCGCCCGCCGAGCTGACCCGCCTCTTCCTCCCGCAACTGCGGGCCGCCCAGGGCCACGTCCTCTTCGTGAACTCCGGCGCGGGCCTCAACGCCCACGCCGAATGGGGCGCCTACGCCGCCTCCAAGCACGGCCTCAAGGCCCTCGCCGACTCCCTCCGCCACGAGGAGCACGGCAACGGCGTCCGCGTCACCTCCGTCTACCCGGGCCGCACGGCCAGCCCCATGCAGGCCAAGGTGCACTCCCAGGAGGGCAAGGAGTACGACCCCTCCCGCTGGATCGACCCGGAGTCCGTCGCCACGGCGATCCTCACGGCCGTCGACCTTCCGCGCGACGCGGAGATCAACGACATGACGGTCCGTCCGGGGCGCTGACACCGCTCCCCGGGGCCCCTGCGGCGGGACGGCCCGCCACCCGCCGCGCACCGGCACGTACGCTTCCTGCGTGAGCGAGAAGAACGAGTTCGGCTGGGGCCCCGCCACCGGCGTCGGATCGATGCCCGGCGGCGACGCCCGGGAGGCCGCCAAGACCGTGACCGGGTCCTTCGAGGACTTCCCGCACCTCGCGGAGCTGCCCGCCCGCGGGCCCGGCGCCGACATGATCGGGCGGACCATCGGGATGCTCGTCGAGATGTACGCGCACGTGGAGCCCAGCGGCTGGCGGGTCAGCGACCGGCCCGGCCGGGACACCCGCCGCGCGCGGTCCTGGCTCGGCGAGGACCTCGACGCCCTGGAGGAGTTCACCCAGGGCTACGAGGGCCCGCTCAAGGTCCAGGCGGTCGGCCCGTGGACGCTCGCCGCCGCGCTGGAACTGCGCGGCGGCGAGGCCGCGCTCGGGGACCCCGGCGCCTGCCGGGACCTCGTCGGATCCCTCGCCGAGGGGCTGCGCGACCACCTCGCCGACGTGCGCAGGAGGGTTCCCGGCGCCCGGATCCTGCTCCAGCTCGACGAGCCCTCCCTCACCGCCGTCCTGCGCGGCCAGGTCCGCACGGCCAGCGGCTACCGCACCTACCGGGCCGTCGACCGGCAGATCGTGGAGAGCGCCCTGCGCGAGGTGATCGGCGCCGCGGACGGACCGGTGACCGTCCACAGCTGCGCCCCGGACGTCCCCTTCGCGCTGCTGCGCCGGGCCGGCGTCGCCGGGGTCTCGTTCGACTTCGACCTGCTCACCGAGCGTGACGAGGAGTCGATCGGAGAGGCAGTCGAGGCCGGTACGAAGCTCTTCGCGGGCGTCGTCCCCTCCACCGACACGGCATTGTCAGACCCTGCCGGTAGCGTCATGGGTGTCAGAACGCTGTGGCGCAGGCTGGGGCTGAATCCGGGGACTCTCGCCGAGTCCTTGGTGATCACTCCCACGTGCGGTCTGGCGGGTGCTTCGCCCGCCTACGCCCGCGCGGCCCTCACGCACTGCGTGCGGGCGGCCAGATCGCTCGCTGACAACCCTGAGTAACGGGCTGAGTAACGGGCTGAAGTAACGGGAGGACGAGACGGTGGCTGTCGAGCAGAGCGCGGAGATGCCGGTGCCGACGGAGGCACGGGAGAAGCACGCGCAGCTGGCCGAGCAGGTCGAGGAGCACCGCTTCCGGTACTACGTGAAGGACCAGCCGGTCATCAGCGACGCGGACTTCGACAAGCTGCTGCGCACCCTGGAGGCCCTGGAGGACGAGTATCCGGAGCTGCGCACGCCCGATTCGCCGACCCAGAAGGTCGCCGGGGCGTACGAGACCGAGTTCACCGCCGTCGACCACCGCGAGCGGATGCTCTCGCTGGACAACGCCTTCGACGACGCGGAGCTGGCCGCCTGGGCCGAGCGGGTGGCCCGCGACGTCAACACCCCCGACTACCACTTCCTGTGCGAGCTCAAGGTCGACGGCCTGGCCGTCAACCTCACGTACGAGAAGGGGCGGCTGACCCGTGCCGCCACCCGCGGCGACGGCCGCACCGGCGAGGACATCACCCCCAACGCCCGGACCATCAAGGGGATCCCGGACCGGCTGCGCGGCGACCGCATCCCGGACCTCGTCGAGATCCGCGGCGAGGTCTACTTCCCGATGGAGAAGTTCGAGGAGCTCAACAAGCGCCGGGTGGAGGCGGGCGAGCAGCCCTACGCCAACCCCCGTAACTCCGCCTCCGGTTCACTGCGCCAGAAGGATCCCAAGGTCACCGCGACGCTGCCGCTGCGGATGGTGGTGCACGGCATCGGCGCGCGCGAGGGCCTGCAGATCACCCGCCTCTCGGAGGCGTACGGCCTGCTCAGGGAGTGGGGTCTGCCCACCGCGGGGCACAACAAGGTCCTCGGCTCGCTCGACGAGGTCCGGGAGTTCATCGCCCACTACGGCGAGAACCGCCACTCGGTGGAGCACGAGATTGACGGTGTCGTCGTCAAGCTCGACGAGATCCCGCTCCAGGGGCGGCTCGGCTCCACGGCGCGCGCGCCGCGCTGGGCGATCGCCTGGAAGTTCCCGCCGGAGGAGGTCAACACCAAGCTGGTGAACATCCGCGTGGGCGTGGGCCGCACGGGCCGTGTCACGCCGTACGCGCAGGTTGAGCCGGTGACCGTGGCCGGCTCCGAGGTCGAGTTCGCCACCCTCCACAACCAGGAGGTGGTCAAGGCCAAGGGTGTGCTCATCGGCGACACCGTGGTGCTGCGCAAGGCCGGTGACGTGATCCCGGAGATCCTCGGTCCGGTGGTGGACCTGCGGGACGGCAGCGAGCGGGAGTTCGTGATGCCGACCGAGTGCCCCGAGTGTGGGACACCCCTGCGGGCCATGAAGGAGGGCGACATCGACATCCGTTGCCCCAACGCCCGTACCTGCCCGGCCCAGTTGCGTGAACGTCTCTTCTACCTGGCCGGGCGCGAGTGCCTGGACATCGAGGCGTTCGGCGCGGTGGCGGCCGCGGCGCTCACCCGTCCGCTGGAGCCGGCGGACCCGCCGCTGGTCGACGAGGGCGACCTCTTCGACCTGACGATCGAGCAGCTGCTGCCCATCAAGGCGTACGTCCTTGACCAGGACAGCGGACTTCCCAAGCGCGACCCCAAGACCGGCGAGGAGAAGGTCGTCACGGTCTTCGCCAACCAGAAGGGCGAGCCGAGGAAGAACGCCCTGGCGATGCTGGAGAACATCGCGGCGGCCCGGCAGCGCCCGCTCGCCCGGATCATCAACGGTCTGTCGATCCGTCACGTCGGCCCGGTCGCCGCCCAGGCGCTGGCCCGGGAGTTCCGCTCGATCGAGCGGATCGAGCAAGCCACCGAGGCGGAGCTCGCGGCCGTCGACGGCGTCGGCGGCATCATCGCCACGGCGGTCAAGGAGTGGTTCGCCGAGGACTGGCACCGCGAGATCCTCCGCAAGTGGCGCGAGGCCGGCGTGCGGATGGAGGAGGAGGGGACCGGCGAGGACGAGGGACCGCGTCCGCTGGAGGGGCTCACGGTCGTCGTGACCGGCACCCTGGAGAACCACACCCGGGATGGCGCAAAAGAGGCGCTGCAGAGCCGCGGAGCGAAGGTGACCGGTTCCGTTTCGAAGAAGACGTCCTTTGTGGTTGTCGGTGACAACCCCGGTTCCAAGTACGACAAAGCCATGCAGTTGAAGGTTCCGGTTCTGGACGAGAACGGCTTCGCGGTCCTGCTCGAGCAGGGTCCGGACGCCGCTCGCGAAGCGGCACTCCCCATCGCCGGGTGAGGCTCTGGGCGCTGAGCGGGTATCACCCGTTCAGCGCATACCAGATGGATACGGGAGGTCGGGTCGCATTCGGGCAAGACCTGTAGAGCGCTGCCCGTCGATGCCTTCCGCGGCCTACTGTTGAGACGTGCGCCTGTCATGCACGGCTGCGTGGTGGGATTTCCGCCGTGGTGGCATGACAACGGGCCACCACGTGGCATCGGCACCGCCGGCTGTGAGAGGGACGGGAATGAAACCGACCGAGAGTGCCGCACCGGTCACCCGGCCGCGTGGTCGCGCGGCCGTCGTGGGCATCACGTCCGGACTGCCCGGCGTCATGCTGGGCGTCGCCGTCATCCTGCTCGGCACCGGAATCTACCGGGCCGTGAGCGAGGGCCACGCCCTCTTCCCGAGCGGCGCCGAGGGCTGGTCCCTCGCCGTCCTCACCGGCCTCATCGCCGGCCACCTCGTCGCCCTCGGCCGGGACCGCTGGTGGGGCGGCACCGGCTCCGGCGCCGCCCTCACCCTCGCCGTGCTGCTGCTGTACGGCTGGGTGCCCGCCGGACTCGTCAGCCTCGCCGTCGTCGTCCTCGTCGGCGCCGCCCGCCGGCACCGCTGGCGCCAGGGCCTGCTGCACGGCGCCACGGACGTCCTCGGCATAGGCGGCGCGGCGCTGATACTCGCCGCCTTCGGAGACGTACCCACCGTCGAGGAGCCCTGGCGGCCCGGGGCGTGGGGCTGGGACGTCGTGCCCGAGGTGGTCCTCGCGGCCTTCGCCTTCCTCGCCGTCACCCGGCTGCTGCTGTGGTTCGCCCTCACCCCCCAGGGCGGCGGGCTGCCCACCGTCGCCCGCACGGCCCTGCTCCGCCAGGGCCTCGTGGCCGTCGCCCTGCTCGGCATCGCCCCGCTGATCTGCGTGGTCGCCATGTCCGTGCCGATCCTGCTGCCGCTCTTCGCCGTGCCCCTGATCGCCCTGGACTCCACGCTCTGGATAGCCCGCGCCCGCGCCGAGGAGCAGCTGCGCGACCCGCTCACCGGCCTGCCCAACCGCCAGTGGCTCCTGGAGCGGACCTGGACGGCGCTGGAGGAGGCCGAAGGGGACGGAGCCCGCGCCGCACTCGTCCTGATCGACCTCGACCGCTTCCGGTCGGTCAACGACACCCTCGGGCACCTCGCGGGCGACCGCCTGCTGCTCCAGATAGCCGAGCGGCTGCGCCTCGCCCTGCCCCGGGGCGCGGAGGCCGCCCGCCTCGGCGGCGACGAGTTCGCCGTACTCCTGCCCACCGCGGACTCCACCACCAGCGCCCAGCGCGTCGCCCGCCACCTCGTCGCCGAACTCTCCTCGCCCCTCGACCTCGACGGACTGACCCTCGTCCTGGAGGCCAGCGCCGGCGTCGCCGTCTTCCCCGAGCACGCCCTCGACGCGGAGGGCCTGCTGCGCCGCGCGGACGTGGCGATGTACCAGGCGAAACGTGACCGCACCGGCGTCGAGGTCTACGAGTCCAAGCGCGACTCCAACACCCCCGACCGCCTCGGCCTCCTCGGCGACCTGCGCCGCGCGCTCGACGCGGGCGAGGTCGAGCTGCACTACCAGCCCAAGGTCGGCTTCGACGGCCACGTGGCCGGTCTGGAGGCGCTCGTGCGCTGGGTGCACCCCGAGCGCGGCCGGGTCCCTCCCGACGAGTTCATCGCCATCGCCGAGTCCTCCGGGCTGATGCCGCACCTCACCGAGTACGTCCTGGAGACCGCCCTCGCCCAGGTCGCCCGCTGGCGGGCGCAGGGCCTGTTCGTCCCCGTCGCCGTGAACGTCTCGCCCCGCGACGTCCACACCCCCGGCTTCGCCGGGGCCGTCGCGGCCCGGCTCGCCCGGCACGGGGTCCCGGCGGGCGCGCTCCAGCTGGAGATAACGGAACACGTCCTCCTGGAGGACCCCCAGCGCGCCGCCGACACCATGGCCGGGCTCACCGGCCACGGCGTCAAGATGTCCCTGGACGACTTCGGCACCGGCTACTCCTCCCTGGTCCACCTGCGCCGCCTCCCGGTCAGCGAGCTCAAGATCGACCGCTCCTTCGTCGCCCGGCTCGCCGTCGACACCGAGGACGCCGAGATCGTCCGCTGCACCGTCGACCTGGCCCACTCCCTGGGCCTCCTGGTCGTCGCCGAGGGTGTCGAGGACGACGAGACCTGGGAGCGCCTGCGCGACCTGGGCTGCGACGCCGTCCAGGGCTGGCTCGTCGCGGCGGCGATGCCCCCGGACGAGACGACCGCCTGGCTCCGGGCCCGCGGCGAACGCGGCTGGCACCGCCCCTCGGAGCTCGCCGCCGCAGACCCGGCGGAGGCCGACCAGGTCGTGCAGTGACCCCCTCGGGCGGGGCGCCCGGGCAAACCGTTTCACGGTCATGCCGCCGGGCCCCATAGGATTGGGCTCAAAGCCCAAAAACACCAACCCCAGAGGATCGCTGCATGCCTGGCATCACGCGCGAGGAGGTACTCCACCTCGCACGGCTGGCGCGCCTTGAGCTGTCCGGCTCCGAGCTCGATCACTTCGCCGGTCAGCTCGACGACATCATCGGCGCGGTCGCCCGCGTCTCCGAGGTCGCCGACCAAGACGTCCCGCCGACCTCCCACCCGCTGCCGCTGACCAACGTCATGCGCGCGGACGAGGTCCGTCCGTCGCTCACCCCCGAGCAGGCGCTTTCCGGCGCCCCGGCCCAGGAGCAGCAGCGTTTCAAGGTGCCGCAGATCCTGGGGGAGGACTAATCACATGACGGACAGCACCATCATCAAGCTCACCGCCGCCGAGATCGCCGAGAAGATCGCGTCCGGCGAGCTCACGGCCGTCGAGGTCACCGAGGCCCACCTCGCCCGGATCGACGCCGTCGACGAGAAGGTCAACGCCTTCCTCCACGTCGACCGCGAGGGCGCCCTCGCCCAGGCCCGTGCCGTCGACGCCAAGCGCGCCGCCGGCGAGAAGCTGGGCCCGCTCGCCGGTGTCCCGCTCGCCCTGAAGGACATCTTCACCACCGTGGGCGTGCCCACGACCGTCGGTTCGAAGATCCTCGAAGGCTGGCTGCCGCCGTACGACGCCACCCTGACGCGCAAGCTGAAGGAGGCCGACGTCGTCATCCTCGGCAAGACCAACATGGACGAGTTCGCCATGGGGTCCTCCACCGAGAACAGCGCCTACGGCCCCACCGGCAACCCCTGGGACCTCACCCGGATCCCCGGCGGCTCCGGCGGCGGCTCCTCCGCCGCCCTCGCCTCGTACGAGGCTCCGCTCGCCATCGGCACGGACACCGGCGGCTCCATCCGCCAGCCCGCCGCCGTCACCGGCACCGTCGGCGTCAAGCCGACCTACGGCGGCGTGTCCCGCTACGGCATGGTGGCCTTCAGCTCCAGCCTCGACCAGGGCGGCCCCTGCGCCCGTACGGTCCTGGACGCGGCCCTCCTGCACGAGGTCATCGCCGGCCACGACCCGCTCGACTCGACCTCCATCGACGCCCCGGCCCCGCCGGTCGTCGAGGCCGCCCGCAACGGCTCGGTCGCGGGGATGCGCGTCGGCGTCGTCAAGCAGTTCCGCGGCGAGGGCTACCAGGCCGGTGTGGTGCAGCGCTTCGACGAGTCCGTCGAGCTCCTCAAGGAGCTCGGCGCCGAAATCGTCGAGCTCGACTGCCCCTCCTTCGACCTGGCGCTCTCCGCGTACTACCTGATCGCGCCCTCGGAGTGCTCCTCCAACCTCGCCCGCTTCGACGCCATGCGCTACGGCCTGCGGGTCGGCGACGACGGCACGAAGTCGGCCGAGGAGGTCACCGCCCTCACCCGTGAGGCCGGCTTCGGCGACGAGGTCAAGCGCCGCATCATCCTCGGTACGTACGCGCTCAGCTCCGGCTACTACGACGCGTACTACGGCTCGGCCCAGAAGGTCCGTACGCTCATCACCCAGGAATTCGAGCGCGCCTTCGAGCAGGTCGACGTGATCGTCTCCCCGACGACCCCCACCACCGCCTTCCCGATCGGCGAGCGCGCCGACGACCCGATGGCGATGTACCTGGCCGACCTGTGCACCATTCCGACCAACCTGGCCGGCAACGCCGCCATGTCGCTGCCCTGCGGCCTCGCGCCCGAGGACGGCCTGCCGGTCGGACTGCAGATCATCGCCCCCGCCATGAAGGACGACCGGCTGTACAAGGTCGGCGCCGCCGTCGAGGCCGCCTTCGTGGAAAAGTGGGGTCACCCGCTGCTTGAGGAGGCTCCTTCACTGTGAGCGACGCACACGCGGCCGCCTGGCCGCAGGCAGCGACGATGGCCGCACCTCTGCGCCGCGAGGGCGGAGAAGCGAAGGGAGAGATGCTGTGAACGCCATGGCAAAGAAGGCCAAGAACTTCAAGAAGTCCAAGACCGGCGTGTACGTGTCGCTGGCCAGCACCGCCTTCGGCGCGATCAGCGTCGCGAAGCAGGCCAAGCTGGCCCGCAACGACAACGACACCCTGCGGCTGATCGACGCCGCCGTGTCCGCCGCCGCCATCGTTACCGGCCTGGCGATCCTCTACCGGGAGCTGAAGCGCCTGGGCGACGACGACGTCCTGCTGGGCTGAGAGGGAAAGTCTCACTGTGACCGTCACCGAACTGCTGTCGTACGACGCGGCCCTCGCGGCGTACGACCCCGTCATGGGCCTTGAGGTCCATGTCGAACTGGGTACGAAGACGAAGATGTTCTGCGGCTGCTCCACCGAGCTCGGTGCCGAGCCGAACGCCCAGACCTGCCCCACCTGTCTCGGCCTGCCCGGCTCCCTCCCGGTGGTCAACGCCGTCGGCGTCGAGTCGGCGATCAAGATCGGTCTCGCGCTGAACTGCGAGATCGCCGAGTGGTGCCGTTTCGCCCGGAAGAACTACTTCTATCCGGACATGCCGAAGAACTTCCAGACCTCGCAGTACGACGAGCCGATCGCCTTCAACGGCTATCTGGACGTCCAGCTCGAGGACGGCGAGATCTTCCGCGTGGAGATCGAGCGCGCCCACATGGAGGAGGACACCGGCAAGTCGACGCACATCGGCGGCGCGACCGGCCGTATCCACGGCGCCTCGCACTCCCTGCTCGACTACAACCGCGCCGGTATCCCGCTCATCGAGATCGTCACCAAGCCGATCGAGGGAGCGGGCGAGCGCGCCCCCGAGGTCGCCAAGGCGTACGTCGCCGAGCTGCGAGAGCTCATCCGGGCGCTCGGTGTCTCCGAGGCCCGGATGGACAAGGGCCAGATGCGCTGCGACGTGAACCTGTCGCTGCGCCCGCACGGCACCAAGGTCTTCGGCACGCGCTCCGAGACGAAGAACGTCAACTCGCTCCGGTCCGTGGAGCGGGCGGCGCGCTTCGAGATCCAGCGTCACGCGGCCGTCCTGACCGCCGGCGGCACGATCGTGCAGGAGACCCGCCACTTCCACGAGGACGACGGCACCACCACGTCCGGCCGGATCAAGGACAACGCCGAGGACTACCGGTACTTCCCGGAGCCCGACCTCGTCCCCGTCGCCCCGCAGCGCGAGTGGGTCGAGGAGCTGCGGGCCACGCTCCCCGAGCTGCCGCGGGTGCGCCGCAACCGGCTGCGCGAGGAGTGGGGGATCGGCGAGCAGGACATGCAGTCCATCCTCAACGCAGGCGCCGTCGACCTGATCGTCGCGACGACCGACGCGGGAGCCCCGGCCGACCAGGCCCGCAAGTGGTGGATGGGCGAGCTGGCCCGTAACGCCAACGAGTCGGGCCGCGCCCTGGACGAGCTGCCGATCACTCCGGCGCAGGTGGCCCGGGTGACCGAGCTGGTGGCCTCCGGTGACCTCACCGACAAGCTGGCCCGTCAGGTCATCGAGGGTGTCCTCGCCGGCGAGGGCGACCCGGACGCGGTCGTCGAGAAGCGCGGCCTGAAGGTCGTCTCCGACGAGGGCGCGCTCGGCGCCGCCGTGGACGAGGCCATCGCGGGCAACGCCGCCATCGCCGACAAGATCCGCGGCGGCAAGGTCGCCGCGGTCGGCGCCCTGGTCGGCGCGGTCATGAAGGCGACCCGGGGCCAGGCGGACGCGGCGCGCGTCAAGGACCTGATCCTGGAGAAGCTGGGCGTCAGCGAGGGCTGATCCGCCTCTGGACGCGTACGAGGGCGGCGCCCCGGGTTTCACGACCCGGGGCGCCGCTCTCGTCGTACGCGGCTTCGGAGCGCCAGCAGGGACGTGAGCAGCTGCCCGTACGCGGGCGGGTTCTCGGCGGCGTTCGCCGAGGCCCGCGCGAGGGCGTCCTCGCACACGGCGAGGGCCTCGTGCGGACGACCCGCCAGGGCGAGGGTCTCTGCCAGCTGGCCGAGCGCCCTGACCAGCGGCAACGCGTACCTGCCCGGGTTCCCGGCCGACGCGGCCTCATACAGATTCACGGCGCGGACGGCGAAGACGAGACCGACGAGGGGGCGGCCGGCCTCCACGTGACCGCGGCTCAGGATGGACACCGCGTGACCGAGGCCCGCCCCGTGGAGCTCGGGCGCCTGCGCGTACAGCCGTTCGTGGATCTCCAGGGACTCCTCGGCGGCGCTGAGCGCCTCGGCGGGCCGTTCCGTCATGAGCAGGAGGTGGGCGAGGTTCGACAGTGACTGGGCGAGCTCGCCGCAGGGCGTGGACGGGTGGCCGGCGGCGCGGCGGCGGTGGATGGCGACGGCCTCCGCCGTCGCGTCCAGGGCCTCTTGATGCCGTCCGGCGTTGGCGAGGTCGTCGCTCATGCTCGTCAGCGCGGTGGCGAGGGCTTTCTCGTGGGCGGCGGCGTTCACCCGGACGAGGTAGCGCAGGCAGCTCACCGCCCCCTCGGATGCCCACAGGGCGTCGGCATGCCGTCCTTGGGCCGCCAGCTGGACCGAGAGATTGATGAGAGCGGCCGCGAGTCCGGGCTCGTTGGCGGCCGGGTCCTGCTCGATGAACCGCTGCGCGAGGCGCAGCGACTCGAAGGTGGCGTCCGCGGCCTCGGGCCAACGTCCAAGGCCCGCGAGGCAGTTGCCGAGGGCGTGCAGAGCGATGGAGAGGTGCTCCTCGAGGAGGGGATCGGCGGCGGCCAGCCGGCGCCAGCGCGACACCGCCCGCTCGCTCACGGCCAGGGCCTCCGCGTGCCTTCCCGCGGACGACAGCCAGTTGGCCAGGTCGGTGAGTTCGGCGGCCACGGATGCCTCCCACCGCTCGGGGTCGGACTCGGCGAGCCGGCCGAACAGGGCGGCGGACCTTTCGGTGAGCGAGATGGCCTCCGCGAGCCGTCCGGTGGGGGCGAGACAGGCGGCGAGGCGGGAGAGGGAGGTCGCGAGAGCCGGAATGTCTTCCGGGAGTTCCTCCTGCGCGGCCAGGGACCGTTCGGCCGCGTCCAGGGCTTCGTCGAGGAGGCCGGCGTTCTGGAGCCGGGAGGAGAGGTGGTGGTACGCCGCCGCGCGGGTGGCCGGCGAGTCGTCGAGGGCGAGCAGTTCGTGCGTGAACCGGCGTTGGACGGCGGCGATGCCCGTGTCCAGGTTCACCTGGCGCTGGGCGGGGAACCGCTCCGAGAGGGTGGCGAGGAGCTGTACCGGTACGTCGTCGAGCGCGGCCAGCGCGCTCAGGGCGGCGCTGCCGGCGGCGAGGGCGAGCGACGGGGCGGTCAGGAGCATCGGGTAGAGGTGCCCGGGGCCGAGGTGCGGCCAGCGTTGCGCGGCGGTGGCGAGGAAGGTGACGGCGCGCCGGGCGTGCGGGCCGACCAGGCGAGCGGTGACCTGTCCGGACCAGTCGGCGGCGGGATAGTCGGCGTCGTGGCCGGGCAGGGTCAGGGCGAGGAAATCCTCGGCGAGCCGGTCGGGGTAGAGCGGTTCCAGGACCGTGCCGCGCTCCGGCTCGGCGGCCGGATAGCAGTACCCGTGGTCGTCCAGGACCCGGCCGGGGGAGTGGCCCGTCCCGAGCCCCGCCACGACGGCCGACCCCTTGGGCCGGTCGAGCGTCCCGGTGAGCGCGGCGGCGAAGACCGTCCGGTTCATCGCCTGCGGCGGGGTCGCGTACCGCCCGCCCCGGGCGAAGAGCGTGCCCCAGTGCAGGTGTTCGCGGTCGAGGAGGTAGACGGTCAGCCCGGCCACGTCGGTGGGCGGCAGGCGCCCGTGCGCGTGGGCGTCGACGGAGACCAGAGCGGCGATGTGGAGGGCCAGCGTCAGCCCGTACGGGGGAGGGGGCCCGGGGCCGGGCGCGGCGGGGACTCCGTACCGTACGGCGAAGGCGTCCCGGGCGGCCCGGTACATCTCGGCGCGGGCTTCGGAACCGTCGGGCAGCTCGCCGAGGAGACGGCTGCTCGTGCCGGCCTGGTGGTTGGCGAGGGAGGCCCGCAGGGCGGGCCAGGCGTCGGCGGTCCGGGCGAGCATCAGCACCCGCGTCCGTACGCCCGGCCGGTGCAGCAGGGCGTTGCTGAGCAGCCAGGTGAGATGGGTGAGGGGCCAGCGGTCCGCGTAGTCGACGACGAGCAGGACGCCGCCGTGGCCGTCGAGCGACAAGTCCTCGCTGCCGGGCGGCGGTTGCACGGACCCGGGGCCGTTCGTCGCCGTGACGACCCGCCAGCCGGTCTTCAGGGTCTCGTCGGCGAAGCGGGCGGCGAGGCGCGTCTTTCCCTGTCCGCCGGGCGCGTGCACCCAGTGGACGGCGAGCCTGGGCGGCTCCTGGTCGCGCCAGGCGCGCAGCTCGGCGAGCTCGGCGTCACGTCCGGTGAACGGCACCACTTCGAAGCGGGAGTTGAGCATCCGGCTCGGTAACTCCCGCAACCACGCGGGGTCGGCGGCGGGGGCAGGGCGCCAGTTCACGAGCAGATAGACGGGCGACCCGTCGCCGAAGACGTGGATGTCGGCGCCGATGACCCCGTACGCGTACCCGGAGTCCGCGGTGACGTGCTGCTCGACGCTCACGCGCCCGCCTGGTCGGGGTGGGGGTGGATGACGATGCTCCCGTGCTGGACCCCGAAGACCCGGGCGTTGTCGTGAGCGGTGTTGTGCTGGACCGAATGGTGCGCCTGCGGAAGCCCGGCCATGAGCGCGCGCACCTCGTCGGCGTACTCCGGGTGCTCGGCGAGGAGGGCCCGCAGCCGCAGGGCCCAGGCGGGTGCGAGCGCCTGTCGCGCGTCGTCGGTGTCCTCGGCCCCGGCGACGAGGGCGGCGTCGTCCTCGAGCCGCCGCTCGACCTCCGCCCGCCCCCGGAACAGCCGCACCACACCGTCCCGGGTGACGTGCCAGGCGTCGGTGGCCATCGCGGCGACCACGGCCCCGCCGCCTGCGGCGGCCAGGGCGGTCAGCGACTCGTCCAGCATGCGTGCAGCATTCCACAACCGCGCCCCGGTGTGGGGCGGGATGCGGATGGACTCCCGGGGGCCGGGTGTTGGACGTTCGTCTCGTGGTCGGCGCCAGGTCTTCTCACTGTCACCCGCTCTCACTACCGTCCCCGCGAACCACCCAATGGCTCGAAGGCGAACCATTGGCCGTCGACTGGAGGTCGGTCTTGTCACCCGAGATTTCGCGCAGAAGGCTGCTCGCGCTGGGCGGAGGCGGCCTCGGAGCGGCCGCCGCAGGCTCGTTGCTTCCGCCGTCGCTGCAGGCGGCGATGGCGGCGGGGCCGCCGGCCGGGGGGATGTCGGCCGTCCGGCACGTCGTCGTACTGATGCAGGAGAATCGTTCCTTCGATCACTACTTCGGCACCCTGCGCGGCGTCCGCGGCTTTGGTGACCGCAACGCCATCGAGCTCCCCAGCGGCAGGCCGGTGTTCGAACAGCCCACCGCGCTCGGCCGGACCGTCCTGCCCTTCCCCGTCCGCACCGCCGCCGAGGCCCAGAAGAAGGACCTCCAGTACATCGGCGACCTCGACCACTCCTGGAGCGGCGGAGCCAAGGCCTGGCACGGCGGCTGGATGGACGGCTGGGTCTCCGCCAAGACCGCCGCGACCATGGCGTACTACGACCGCCGGGACATCCCGCTGCACTACGAGCTCGCGGACACCTTCACCATCTGCGACGCCTACCACTCCTCGATCCACACCTCCACCAGCCCCAACCGCAACCATCTGTGGTCCGGCTGGACGGGCTTCGAAGCCGACGGCAGCCGGGCCGTGACCAACGCCGCGTACGCCGAGGGCACCCACCCCGGCTACCCCTGGCCCACCTACGCGGAGCGTCTGGAGGCCGCCGGGCGGACCTGGAAGACGTACACCGAATGGGAGAACTTCACCGACAACAACATCGAGTTCTTCACTTCCTTCAAGAAGATCGCCCGCAAGGCGCTGGCCCGCACCGGCGGGCACACCTTCATGGAGTCCTTCTACGCCGCCGTCCGCGACACCGCCGACACCGCCGAGCGGGCCCGGCTCCTCGCCCTCCTGGAGGAGGGCGTCGCCACCCTGACCGACGCCGAGCGCTCCCTCTTCGAGCGGGGGCTGCGCCGGGTGGAGACCGGCACCCTCGCCGACGCCTTCCGCGCCGACGTCGCCGCCGGCACCCTGCCCGAGGTCTCCTACCTGGTGCCCTCCGCGATCGACTCCGAGCACCCCGGCTCGTCCTCGCCGATCGCCTCGGCCACCCTCGTCTACAAGATCCTCGACGCCCTCGGCTCCCATCCGGACGTCTGGCGGCACACCGTCGTACTGATCAACTACGACGAGAACGACGGCTTCTTCGATCACGTCCCTCCGCCCGTCCCGCCTACCGACAACGCTGACGAACGGTTCAAAGGCCTGCCCACCGGCCTCGGCATCCGCGTCCCGCTGCTGGTGGTCTCGCCCTGGTCGGTCGGCGGCTACGTCTGCTCCGAGGTCTTCGACCACACCTCCGTGATCCGGTTCCTGGAGAGGTGGACGGGGGTCGAGGAGCCCAACATCACCCCCTGGCGGCGCGCCGTCACCGGTGACCTCACCTCCGCCTTCGACTTCCGCCGCGGCCACCGCCTGCCCCCGGTCGACCAGCCGGGCGCCGTGCCGCCGTTCAGCGGCCGCTGGCGGCCCCAGCCGCCGCTGGTGCAGAAGATGCCCGTCCAGGAGCCCGGCACCCGCCCCGCGCGGCCGCTGCCGTACCAGCCGGACGCCTACGGCACCCTCGCCGACGGCGCCATGACCCTGGAGCTGCGCAACACCGGCAAGGCGAGCGCGCACTTCGCGCTCTACCCGTACGAGGGTGAGTTCACCGAACCCCAGCACCGCGATGTAAGGGGCAAGGCGCAATGGACCGTGCCCCTTACCCGGGAGCGGTACCGCTTCACGGTCACCGGCCCCAACGGCTTCCGCCGCGAGTTCGCCGGACGCCGCGACGGCGGCGCCGCGCTCCACTCCCGCATCGACCACCACGACCGTGACCTGCACCTCTCGCTCCGCAGCAGCGGCAGCGAGCCGGTCACCTTCACGGTCCGCCCGCTCGGCTACGTCGACGACGCCGACCTCGCCGACTGGACCCGTACCGTCACGGTCAAGCCGGGCCGCGGCCGTACGGTCGTACATTCCGCCGCCGACGCCCACGGCTGGTACGACATCGAGGTGACGGCGGCCGACGGCTTCTACCGCCGTCTGATGGGTCACATCGAGAACGGGCGGGTGAGCGTCTCCGGCTGAGCGGCGGCGCCGCGAGGGCCGAATCACGAAGAGCAGGACGCGCGGAGGCCCGGGATGTCCGTCCCGGGGCCTCCGCGCACCGCTGTGAGGATGGACACGAAAGGGGCAAAGGATCACGTTTGACTGCGAGAGTGGTCGTATATAGCTCATGCGTCAGGTCATGCGCCAGGTCATGTGTTCTTTGCGGGCTCTTCCCGGTAAAGATCCACGAACCACCCAGGGAGCCCGTCCTTTGGCCGCCATCGCCCGGTGGTGCATCAAGCACCGTCTTGCCGCCGTCCTGCTCTGGCTCGCCGCCTTCGGCGGCGTGACCGCCGCGGCGGCCGTGGCGGGCGGCGCGTACTCCAACGACTACGACGCCCCCGGGACCGAGTCCGGCCGCGCCACCGCCCTCCTCGAGGCCGGCTTCCAGGGCGCCGGCGATGACACCGACACCATCGTCTGGCACACCGACCGGGGCAGCGTCCGCGCCATCGCCGTCGAAGAGCGCATGACCGACATGCTCGACGACGTCGCCGAGCTCCCCGGTATCGCCTCCGTCGTGAGCCCGTACGACGGCCCCGGCGGCGCGTCCCGGATCAGCGAGGACGGGCACACCGCCTACGCCGTCGTCACCTTCCACGAGCAGGCCGACGACATCCCCGAGAGCCAGGCACAGGCGCTCGTCGACACCGCCAAGGCGGCCGAGGCGGACGGCCTCCAGGTCGAGCTCGGCGGCACCGCCGTCGCGCTCACCGAGGCCCCCGGCGGGCACCTCGCCGAAGCCGTCGGCGTCGTGGTGGCCGCCGTCGTCCTGCTCCTCGCCTTCGGCTCCCTCGCCGCGAGCCTGCTGCCCATCGCCACCGCACTGGTCAGCGTCGGCACCGCCTACGCCGGGATCGGGCTCCTCGGCCATGTCATGACCGTCGCCGACTTCGCCCCGATGCTCGGCATGCTCATCGGCCTCGGCGTCGGCATCGACTACGCCCTCTTCATCGTCACGCGCCACCGCAAGGGCCTCAAACGCGGCCTCAGCGTCTCCGAAGCCGCCGAGAACGCCGTCGCCACCACCGGCAGGGCCGTCGTCTTCGCCGGCGCGACCGTCTGCATCGCCCTGCTCGGCATGCTGATACTGCGGCTCAGCTTCCTCAACGGTGTCGCCATCGCGGCCTGTCTCACCGTCGTCCTCACCGTCGCCGCGTCCGTGACCCTGCTGCCCGCACTGCTCTCCTTCATCGGCCCGCGGGCCCTCTCCCGCCGCGAGCGGCGCCATCTCGCCGAGCACGGCCCCCAGCCCGAACTGCCCACCGGCTTCGCCGCCCGCTGGGCCGCCTTCGTCGAGCGCCACCCCAAGCTCCTCGGCGCCGTCGCGGCCGTGGTCATGCTGGTCCTCGCCCTGCCGACGTTCTCGCTCCACCTCGGCACCTCCGACCAGGGCAACAACCCCGCCACGGCGACCACCCGCCAGGCCTACGACCTGCTCGCCGACGGCTTCGGGCCCGGCGTGAACGGCCCCCTCACCCTCGTCGCCACCCTCGACGGAGCCGACGACCGGCTCGCCCTGCGCGAGCTTCCCGACGCGCTGCGCGCCACCAGCGGCGTCGAGACCGTCTCCCCGATCGCCTACAACAGCTCCGGCGACACCGCGGTCCTCACCGTCGTACCGGCGTCCTCCCCCCAGTCCCAGGACACCAGCGACCTTGTCGACCGGCTCCGCCAGGACGTCCTGCCCGCCGCCGAACACGGCACGAGCCTGGACGTCCACGTCGGCGGCCTCACCGCGTCCTACGACGACTTCGCCGAGATCATCATCGGCAAGCTGCCCCTCTTCGTCGGCGTCGTCATCACCCTCGGCTGCCTGCTGCTCCTGCTCGCCTTCCGCTCCATCGGCATCCCGCTCAAGGCCGCCCTGATGAACGTGGCCGCCGTCGCCTCCTCCTTCGGCATCGTCGTCGCGATCTTCCAGTGGGGCTGGGGCAGCGAGCTGCTCGGCCTCGGCAGCGCGGGCCCGATCGAACCCTTCCTGCCCGTGATCATGGTCTCGGTGCTCTTCGGGCTCTCCATGGACTACCAGGTCTTCCTGGTGAGCCGGATGTACGAGGAGTGGCTGGAGACCGGCGACAACCGCCGCGCGGTCCGGGTCGGCCTCGCCGAGACCAGCCGCGTGATCAACTCCGCGGCGGTCATCATGATCTCCGTCTTCCTCGCCTTCGTCCTCTCCGGCGACCGGGTCATCGCGATGTTCGGCATCGCGCTCGCCGCCGCCGTCGCCCTGGACGCCTTCGTCCTGCGCACGCTCCTCGTCCCCGCCCTGATGCACATGCTCGGCGGCGCCAACTGGTGGCTGCCGCGCTGGCTGGACCGGCGTCTGCCGCGCATCAGTATCGAACCGTCCGAGTGCCGCGAGGCGGCCGACGCCCGTGCGAAGATCCCTGGGCAGCTTCTGACGGTTCGCACGGAGGAGATCGAGGATGTTCGCGATATCGCTGGGTGACGACGGCGCCGAGCTCAGGCCCCTGGAGCCCTGGCAGGCCGAGGAGTACCTCGCCCACCTCGACCGCGGCCGCGACTACATCAGCCGGTACGTCCCCCTCGCCGACGTCTGCCACGACCTTGACTCCGCCCGCGCCTTCCTCCAGCGGTACGCCGAGAAGGCCGCCACCGACACCGGCCGGATCTACGGCATCTGGACCGACGGCACCCTCGTCGGCGGAGTCCTCTTCCGCACCATGGACACGGGCCGGGGCACCGCCGAGGCGGGCTGCTGGCTGGAGCCCGCGGCAGCCGGTAAGGGCCTGGTCACCCGGGCCGCCCGGGTCATCATCGACTGGGCCGTCGAGGAGCGCGGCATCCACCGCGTGGAGTGGCAGGTCTCCCCGCTCAACACCGCCAGCATCAACGTCGCCAAGCGGCTCGGCATGACCCGCGACGGCCTCCTGCGCGGCAACGACGTCCACCGAGGGGTCCGCGGCGACACCGAGATCTGGTCCGTCCTCGCCCCCGAATGGCGCGCCGCCCGGGCCGCCTAAGGCGCCCTGGGCATGGCCTTAGCCCGTACGTGAGACCCCGGGCCGCCGCCTAAGGCACCCCGGTCCCCGAACATGCGGCACTTACCCGATGTGACCGCACCCCCTGGGAGACGAAAGTAGAGGCATCGCGAAAGGCGACACCTCACCCAGGGAGAACACGATGTTCGAGTACGAGCTGCACCGCATCAACCAGGCCGAGCTCATCGCCCGCGCCGACGCCGAGCGCCTGGCCGGCCAGTTCCGCAAGGCCCGCCGCGCCCAGCGCCGGTCCGCCAAGCACGAGGCGGAAGGGCGGGTGAGCCGGTCGCCGAGCGCCTTCACCCGGGCCGCGTGACCCGGCCATGGCGACGGTCGTCCCGATCTCGGCTGCCGCGCGGGCGGAGGGGTGTGCGATGCTCGGCGGCGTGGAGAACACGTCCGTCAGCCCCGTGTTCGTCGGCAGAGCCGGTGAACTGACCACCCTCACCGGCGCCTTGGGCCGCGCCACCGCAGGAGAGCCCCAGTCGCTCCTGATCGGTGGCGAGGCCGGGGTCGGCAAGACCCGCCTCGTCGAGGAGTTCCTCGACGAGGCCTGCGGGCGTGGCGCGGTGGTCGCGGTCGGCGGCTGCGTCGAGATCGGCGCCGACGGACTGCCGTACGCGCCCTTCTCCACCGCCCTGCGCTCCCTGCGCCGCCGCCTGCCCGAGGAGTTCGCCTCCGCGGCCGCCGGACAGGAGGGCGAACTCGCCCGGCTCCTGCCCGAACTGGGTGACGCCGGCAGCCAGGAGGCGTACCACGAGACCGGCACCGCCCGCCTCTTCGAGCTCACCGGCCGGCTCCTGGAACGCCTCGCCACCGACCGCACGGTCGTCCTCGTCCTGGAGGACCTGCACTGGGCGGACGCCTCCACCCGGCACCTGCTCGCCTATCTCTTCCGCACCCTGCGCCGCGGCCGGCTCGCCGTCATCGCCACCTACCGCGCCGACGACATCCACCGCCGCCATCCGCTGCGCCCCTTCCTCGCCGAACTCGACCGGCTGCGCACCGTCCGCCGCATCGAGCTCTCCCGCTTCACCCGCACCGAGGTGCACCGCCAGCTCACCGGCATCATGGCCGCCGAGCCCGACCCCGCGCTCGTCGACGAGATCTTCAGCCGCTCCGACGGCAACGCCTTCTTCGTCGAGGAACTCGTCGTCTGCCACACCAGCGGCTGCGCCTCCGGCACCATCAGCGCCTCCCTGCGCGACCTCCTCCTCGTCCGCGTCGAGGAACTCTCCGAGGACGCCCAGAAGGTCGCCCGGATCGTCGCCGAGGGCGGCTCCACCGTCGAGTACGACCTGCTCGCCGACGTCGCCCGGCTCGCCGAGGACGACCTCATCGAGGCCCTGCGCTCCGCCGTCGGCGCCAACATCCTGATCGCCGCCCCGGACGGCAACGGCTACCGCTTCCGCCACTCCCTCGTCCGCGAGGCCGTCAGCGACGACCTGCTGCCCGGCGAACGCTCCCGCCTCAACCGCCGCTACGCCGAAGCCCTTGAGGCCGACCCCTCCCTCGTCCGCGACGACGAACGGGCCACCCGCCTGGCCAGCTACTGGTACCACGCCCACGACTTCACCAAGGCCCTTCCCGTCGTCCTGCGCGCCTCCGTCGAAGCCCGCAAGCGCCACGCCTACGCCGAACAACTCCGCCTCCTCGAGCGGGCCATGGAGCTGTGGGACGACGTCCCCGCCGACGTACGGGCCGGCCTGCGGCCCATCGACTACGCCGGCGCCTACCCGCCCTGCGGCTGCGACCCCGCCACCACCCCGCTGCGCTACCTCGACCTGCTCGCCGAGGCGGCCGTCGCCGCCCGGCTCTGCGGCGAACGCGAACGGGCCCTGAAAATCGTCAAGATGGCGCTGCGCCTCCTCGAAGGGGAGAACGCCACCGACCACGACCCCGTACGCGCCGCATGGTTCTGGATCGAGCGCTCCCGGCTCGTCTCCGGCCTCGCCCGCGGCGACGGCTGGGCCGAGATCGCCACCGCCCAGGAGCTCGTCCGCGGCCTGCCCCCCTCCGCCGTGCACGCCCAGGTCCTCGCCACCGCCGCCGGCTGGGGCATGCTCCACGCCCCCGGCCTGGAGACCTTCGCCGCCGCCGAACGAGCTGTCGAGTACGCCCAGCTCGTCCAGGCCGAGGAGATGGAACTCAACGCCCGGCTCACCCTCGGCGCCCTCATGGTCGACTCCGGCGACGTGGAACGCGGACTCGCCGAGATGGCCGGCGTGAGCGAACGGACCGTCCAGCTTGGCCTGATCAGCGAAGCCGCCCGGTCCCGGACCAACCTCTCCTCCAGCCTGGAAGGCGTCGGCCGCTCCCGCCAGGCCGTTGAGGTCGCCCGCGAAGGCATCGAGCTCACCCAGTGCTGGGGCCTGCTCGACCACGAGGGCTGGATCCTGTCCAACCTCACCGAGTCCCAGATATCCCTCGGCCACTGGGACGAGGCCCTCGACGGCGCCCAGCGGCTCCAGCGCATCGCCTACAGCGCCAAGCCCCGCGGCTCCGCCGCACTCCGGCTCGCCCAGCTCGCCGAGGCCCGAGGTGAACTGGCCACCGCCACCGAGCTCCTGGAACTCGCCCGCGCCGCCTACGGCAAGCACGACCCCCAGATGCAGTACACCCTGCCGATGACCCGGGTCGCCGTGAGCATCGCCGCCGCCGAGGGCCGCCTCGGGGACGTCCGGACCCTGCTCGCCGAATGCGCCGAGGCCGGCTTCCCGCCCGGCAGCCAGCGCTACGCCTGGCCCCTGCTGCTCGCCGCCGTCACCGCCGAGGCCGACACCCGCGGCCTGCCGGCCGCCGCCGAGGGTCGCGCCGAGGCCCTGTCCCGTATTCGCTCGATCGCCAAGTCCCTCCCCGCCCCGGAAGCGGTCTGGATCGCCCACTCCCTGTCCGTCTCCGCCGAACTGACCCGCGCCGAGGGCCACGACGACCCCGACCGCTGGGCCGAGGCCGCCCGCGCCTTCGGCCCCCTGGAACGCCCCTACGACCTGGCCCGGGCCCGGCACCGCTGGGCCGACGCGCTCCTGGCCTCGGGCGGCCGCCGGGAGGAGGCCGCCGCGCTGCTGTGCGAGGCCCATCTCGTCGCCGTCCACCTCGGTGCCCGGCCGCTGCGCGAGAGCCTGGAACTCCTCGCCGCCCGGGCCCGCCTCTCCCTGACGCCCGGCGAACCCGCCTCGCCCCCGGACGAGGACGGCTTCGGCCTCACCCCCCGGGAGCAGGACGTCCTCGGCCTGGTCGCCGCAGGCCGCACCAACCGCCAGATCGCCGAGGAGCTCTTCATCTCGCCGAAGACGGCGAGCGTCCATGTCTCCAACATCCTGGCCAAGCTCGGCGTCGCCGGCCGCGGCGAGGCCGCCGCGATGGCGCACCGCCTCCACCTCCTCCAGGAGGCGAGCTAGGAGCGGCTCCCGTCCTCCTCCGGGTCGGCCCCGCCCGTCCCGGAGGAGGACGGCCGTATCGTGACCTTCCCCGAGGAGAGGTCTATCGGCCCGCGCGACGGGTCGTTGTCCCCCAGGTCCTCCCTGGTCAGGGCCAGGCGCCGCTCCTCGTCACGGGTGTGTTTGCGCCCGGGCGCGAAGAGCTCCTCCATCAGGTTGAACATCGCTGCCGCCCCTCATTTCACCTCCACACGGAGGATCTTGTCGTCGCCGGGCTCGGGCGTGCCCCGGTTGTCCGTCTCGCTGGTCACCAGCCACAGGGCGCTGCCCCCCGCGGCCAGGACCGTTCTCAACCGGCCGTGCTTCTCTGCGAGGAACGCCTCGGGCTCCGCGGAACGTTCCGCTCCGGACAGCGGGATGCGCCAGAGCCGCTCGCCCCGCAGCCCGGCCATCCAGATCGAGCCCTGGGCGTAGGCGATACCGCTCGGCGAGGCCTCGGAGGTCCTCCACTGGGCCACCGGCTCGACGAACCCGGGCTTGGAGCCCGTGCCCTCCACCTCCGGCCAGCCGTAGTTCTTCCCCGGCTCGATCAGATTCAGCTCGTCCCAGGTGTTCTGCCCGAACTCGGCCGCCCACAGCCGCTTGTCCGAGTCCCAGGCCAGCCCCTGCACATTGCGGTGGCCGTAGGAGTAGACGACTGAGTCCGCCGAGGGATTGCCGTGCACGGGCTGCCCGTCCGGCGTCATCCGCAGGATCTTCCCGCCCAGCGACGCCTTGTCCTGGGCGAGGCCCGTGTCACCGGTCTCGCCCGTGCCCGCGTACAGCATCTTGTCCGGGCCGAAGGCGATCCGCCCGCCGTTGTGGATCGTCCCCTTGGGGATGCCCCGCAGCACCGTGTCCGGCGCGCCGAGCTGCTGCCCGGCCGGCTTGCGCTCGTCGTGCAGCATGCGCGCGATGCGGTTGTCCGACTCGGTGGTGAAGTAGGCGTAGATCTGGTGGTCCGAGGCGTACGAGGGCGAGACCGCGAGGCCCATCAGGCCGCCCTCGCCGGCCGGGGCCACGCCGGGCACCGAACCGAGCCGGGTCTGCTCACCGGTCTCGGCGTCGACGCGGGTGATCGTTCCCTCGTCGCGGGAGGAGACCAGCAGATCCCCGTCCGGCAGCGCCGCGAGACCCCACGGCGACTTCAGATCATTCGTGAGCGTGGACACCACGGTCGCCGAACCTTTGTCGGGCGGCGCGGAACGGGTCGGTCCGGGCGTGGTGGTGGCGGGGGCGGAGCCGCGCGGCGGGGAGCTCGTGGCGGCCGGCCCGGCCGGGCCGTCGCCCGACGCGCACCCGGCCACCGGCACCAGCAGGGCGGCGGCCAGCAAGGCCGTCACAGCAGGACGTTGCACAGTTCTGATCCCTTCCACAGCGCGGCGGGCCGGGCCGCCGAACAGGTGCCGAGCAGGTGCCGAGCGGATGCCGAGCGGCGCCCGTCAGACCTTCCGCCCAGGCTTTCGACTCAGGCCCTTCACTCATGCCTTTCACTCTTCATACACCGCTCGGAAGGATCAGGTTCCCGCCTTTCGCCGACCGCGCCGATCAGTCCCAGGACCCCCGCGGCGCCGGCAGCCCCGCGATCTCCGCCCGGTCCTCCGCCGTGAGCTCCAGCGAGGCCGCCCGGGCGTTCTCCACCGCCCACCGCTCCCGCTTGGTCCCCGGCACGGGCACCACATGCCGCCCCCGGGCCAGCACCCACGCCAGTGCCACCTGCGCCGGTGTGACGTCCTCGCCGTGCCGGGCGGCCACCCGCCGCAGCCCCGCCACCAGTGGCTGGTTCGCGGCCATCATCTCGGCCGTGAAGCGGGGATGCCGGGCCCGTGGATCGTCCGGCTCGAAGCCCCCGCCGGGCGTCAGCGTCCCGGTCAGATAGCCGTTCCCCAGCGGCATCGCCGCGAGGAACCCCACTCCCCGCGCCTCACACCACGGCAGCAGCCGGGCCAGCGCCTCCGGCGACCACACCGACAGCTCCGCCTGCACCGCGCTCACCGGGAAGACCTGCTGCACCCGCTCCAGCTGGCGGATCGTTCCGTCGTACAGCCCGCGGGCATCACCGCGCCGGGCCGCCCGCGCCCCCACGGCACACAGCCCAAGCGCCCGCACCTTGCCCGCCGTCACCAGCTCGGCCATCGCGCCCCAGGTCTCCTCGACCGGCACCTCCGGATCCGCCCGGTGCAGCTGGTAGAGATCGATCACATCCGTCTGCAGCCGCCGCAGCGAGGCGTCGCATGCCCGGCGCACATAGCCGGGCCGTCCGTTGGCCACGATGTGCTGGTCGCCCACGAGCAGGCCGCACTTGGTCGAGACGAACGCGTCGGCCCGCCGCTCCTTCAGCACCCGGCCGATCAGCAGCTCGTTGGTGAACGGCCCGTACATGTCGGCCGTGTCGAGCAGGGTCGAGCCCGCGTCGAGCGCCGCGTGCACCGCCCGCAACGAGCGGTCACCGCGCTGCTGGGAGGTGGTGTAGGCCCAGCTCATGGGCATGCAGCCGAGGCCTACCGCACCCACTTCGAGCGCCGCCGCCCCGATTGTCCTGCGCTCCAACTCCCCGTACCCCTCCCTGTTCCGCTCCCCAAAGTAACCAATGGGCGGCCGGATCCTTCGCATAGCCTCCAGGCCATGACTTCAGATGTGTGGCTCCCCATTCCGGCCGACGAGATCGACGGCCTCCCTGCACCCGCCGACGCGGGCCTGAACTACCGCTTCTGGGACGGCGGCCCCGACTTCCCGGCGGATCCGGCCCGTTGTGTCTTCTACGTCGTTCCGTACATGAAGGGCAGCGAGATCGCGGTGCGCCCGCTCGACGCGATGTCCGGAGTGCGCGTCGTACAGACACTTTCGGCCGGGATCGACCATGTGACCCCGGGACTCGGCCTGCTGCCCGCGGGCGTACGGCTGTGCAACGCCAAGGGCGTCCACGAGGCGAGCACCGCCGAGCTCACCCTCGCCCTGATCCTCGCCTCGCTGCGCGGCATTCCCGGCTTCGTACGCGGCCAGGACGCCGAGGAGTGGCGGGACGGCTTCTACCCGGCGCTCGCCGACAAGTCCGTGCTGATCGTGGGGTACGGATCGATCGGCGGCGCCATCGAAGACCGGCTCGCACCCTTCGAGTGCGCGCGGGTGGTGCGCGTCGCGCGCTCCGCCCGCACCACCGAGCGCGGCCCGGTGCACGCACTCACCGATCTGCCCGCCCTGCTGCCTCAGGCCGACGTCGTGGTGCTCTCCACACCGCTCACCCCGGACACCCGCCACCTCGCCGACGCCGGGTTCCTGGCCAGGATGAAGGACGGCGCCCTGCTGGTGAACGTGGCCCGCGGCCCGGTGGTGGACACCAAGGCCCTGCTGGCCGAGGCGGAGAGCGGCCGGATCACGGCGGCCCTCGACGTCACCGACCCGGAACCTCTGCCGCCCGGCCATCCTCTGTGGCACGCTCCCGGTGTTCTCATCAGCCCGCATGTCGGCGGCTCCACCTCGGCCTTCATGCCCCGCGCCAAGCGTTTGCTGGCCGGTCAGCTCACCCGGTTCGCCGCCGGGGAGCCGCTGCGCAACGTCGTGCTGACGACCGGGTAGCCACGCTCCGCAGCCGACCCGGTGCGGCGAGTGTCCGTAACTCTGATGATCGTCACGGAGCGTAGAGCGACCCTGTCGCTGAGTGACGGTCCTGGTGTATCGTCCCGATCGGGGGACTGCGTCGAGTACGGGATGACGCCGGGGAGCAAAGTGACGGGCCATCAGATTCCGAGGGGGGCGACGGGTGAAGAACGGCCGAAGGACCGGAGATCCGACGCGGGAGCCGCGTCGGCAACCCTCGCGTGCTGTGCCGGCGCGCCGACTGACACGACCGAACCGACCGAACCGGCCGGGGCACCCGGACACCGCCGCGGGGGTGTCCCCGTGAGCGCCCCCGGAGCGCTGATCCGCCGCCCGGCCACCGCCGGAGCCGGCGGCCCAGGAGACGCCATGGGCGGCACGGACGGCACGGGCGGGCCGCTGAGCGGGCTGACGGCCCAGCTGATGCTCGCCGGCGTCTGCGCCGGGTACGCCCTGGGCGCGCTGCTCGGCTGGGGATCGCCCTACTTCTCTCTGATCATGGGGGACTTCGGGCTCAGCGCCGCAGCCCTCGTCGCCTCCATCTCCTGCCTGCTGTACGCACGCGCGCGCGGCAGCCGGTTCCGGCCGGCCTGGCTGCTCTTCTCCTTCTCGTCCTTCATGGCGGCCGCGGGCAACGCCGTCTGGGGCTGGTACGAGGTCGTCCTCGGCCGCTCCGTCCCGAGCCCCTCGCTCGCCGACCTCTTCTTCCTGCTGTTCGCCCCACCCGCCATCGTGGGACTGCTCGTCCTCGCCAAGAGGCCCGTCACCCGCGCCGGCTGGGTCTGCCTCGCGCTCGACGCCTGGCTCATCGGCGGCTCCCTGCTCACGCTCTCCTGGAGCCTCGCCCTCGCGCACACCGCGCACATCGACGGAGAGCCCGTCGCCCGCGCCGCGCTCTCGCTCGCCTACCCACTGCTCGACATCGTTCTCGTCAGCATGGTCCTCGCCCTCCACTTCCGCCGCTCACAGACCAACCGGTCCGCCATCAACACCGCCATCGCCGGACTCGCCCTCACCGTGCTCTGCGACGCCCTGTTCACCTCGCCCCTGCTGCGCCAGAGCTACAGCTCCGGCCAGCTCCTCGACGCCGGATGGTTCGCCGGCTCGCTGATCCTGGCCTACGCCCCCTGGGGCGTACGGCGCAACGAGATGCCCGGCCCGCAGCGCGGGCAGCGCCTCGCCAGCCGCCCCATCGCCGGCTCGCTCGCCGCACTCACGCCCTATCTCGCCGCCGCCGTCTGCACGCTCGGCATCCTCTACAACGTGGTCGAGGGGCGCAGAGTGGACCGCGTCGTGGTCCTCACGGGCTGTACGGTCGTCCTCGCCCTCGTCGTACGCCAGGGCATCATGCTGCTCGACAACATCGCGCTGACCCACGAACTGGCCCAGAAGGAGAACCACTTCAGGTCTCTCGTGCAGGGCTCCAGCGACGTCATCATGATCGCCGCGCCCACAGGCATACTGCGCTACGTCAGCCCGGCCGCCGCCGGGGTCTACGGCCGCGAGGCCGAGGACCTGATCGGCTCCGAGCTGGCCTCGCTCATCCACCCCGAGGACCTCGGCAGCGTGGTCCACGAAGTACGGCGGTTTCTGGCCGCTCCTCCTTCGGAGGAGCCCACGACCCGCATCGAATGCCGCTTCCGCTCCGGCACGGGCGAGTGGCTCAACGTCGAGTCCACCGTCAACCGCCACCAGGGCGGCCTGATCTTCAACAGCCGTGACGTCACCGAACGGGTCCGCCTCCAGGCCCAGCTGCGGCACAACGCCGAACACGACCCGCTCACCGACCTGCCCAACCGCGCCCTGTTCACCGAACGGGTCCGCAAGGCCCTCGGCGGCCGCCGCGCGGGCGACGCCGGCACTGCCGTCCTCTTCATCGACCTGGACGGCTTCAAGGGCGTCAACGACCGCCTCGGCCACCAGGCCGGCGACGAACTCCTCATCCAGGCCGCCCGCCGCCTCCAGGACTCCGTACGGGCCGGGGACACCGCCGCCCGGCTCGGCGGCGACGAATTCGCCGCGCTCATCCTCGGCGACGGCGGCCACGACCGGTCCGCCCGCGAATACCAGGTCCACGAGATCGCCGACCGCCTCCGGCTCACCCTCTCCCAGCCGTACCGCATCGACGGCACCGAGGTCCGGGTCGCCGCGTCCATCGGCGTCGCCTTCGCCGAGCCCGGCATCAGCGCCGGCGACCTGCTGCGCAACGCGGATCTGGCCATGTACCGCGCGAAGGCCGCGGGCAAGGACCGGGTCGAGATGTACGCTCCGCAGATGCAGGCCGAAGTGGTACGCCGGACCGAACTGGCCGCCCGGCTGCGCACGGCTCTCCACGACGGCGAGTTCGCGCTGCTGCACCAGCCGGTGGTCGATCTGGCCACCGGACGGATCTCCGCGGTCGCCGCCCAGGCCCGCTGGCGCTCGGCCCAGGGCATCCTCTTCACCCCGGCCGAATTCATGCGGGTCGCCGACGCCTCCGAGACCCCCGAGGCCGACCGCACCGCCGAGCTCGGCCGCTGGCTCCTGGAGCAGGCCGTCGAGCAGGCGGCCGAGCGGGCCAGGCTCGGCCATCACACGCCCGTCTCCGTCCGCCTCTCGGCCCGCCGCCTCCTCGACCGGTCCCTGCCGCTCAACTCCATCGAAGCCCTGCTCACCCGGCACGGCCTGCCCTCAGGGGCGCTGATGATCGAGCTCGCCGACAGCGACCCCAGGATCTCCTTCGACGAGCTGGAGCACCGCCTCGTGGCGTTGCGCAGGCTCGGCGTACGGATCGCCCTGGACGGCTTCGGCAGCGGCTACGCGGCCATCAACGCGCTCCGCCGCCTCCCCGTCGACGTACTGAAACTGGACAGGGGCCTCGTCGAGGGAGTGGTCGAGTCCGCCCGGCTCCACAAGATCACCAGCGGCCTGCTGCGGATCGCCCGCGATCTCGGGATGCAGTCCGTGGCCGACGGCGTCGACCTGCCCGAGCAGGTCCTCGCCCTGCGGGCCATGGGCTGCACCCACGGCCAGGGCATGGCCTTCTCCGGGCCGCTCGACGAGTACCGGCTGCGGCGCGTCCTCGTGCGCGACGAGTACCCGGTGCCCGGCGGCGTCGCCCTGCCCGTTCTCAGTGGCGGATCCCTTCCCCCGATCCGCTCAAATAATGAGACGCCCGTCCCACCCACTTGACAGTGCCCGGGCGTGAGGGGGAGGGTCATTGCCATGCGCACCCGAATTCTCGTACTTGGAAAGCGCGTCGGCTGAAGCAGGGGCCACGACGGCCCGGCTTGAACGCACCCGACGCGCTCCCCTCGCTTGCCTCACGGCACGAGGGGTTTTTTGTTGCACTGGCACTCGTCAAAACCAGCTAAAACCTCGCGAAACCCTCAGCGAAAACCCTCAGCTTCGAGAAGAGAATGCCGATGACCGAGCAGGCCACCGGGGCCCACCATCCGCAGCCGCGGGCCCGTACCGGCGGACAGCCCTCCGCCACCGTTGAGCACGTCACGGGCGCGCAGTCCCTCATCCGTTCTCTCGAGGAAGTGGGGGCCGACACCGTCTTCGGCATCCCCGGCGGCGCCATCCTCCCGGCGTACGACCCGATGATGGACTCCACCAAGGTCCGTCACATCCTGGTCCGCCACGAGCAGGGCGCGGGCCACGCCGCGACCGGCTACGCCCAGGCCACCGGCAAGGTCGGCGTCTGCATGGCGACCTCGGGACCCGGCGCCACCAACCTGGTCACCCCGATCGCCGACGCCCACATGGACTCCGTCCCGCTGGTCGCGATCACCGGCCAGGTCTCCTCCAAGGCCATCGGCACGGACGCCTTCCAGGAGGCGGACATCTGCGGCATCACGATGCCGATCACCAAGCACAACTTCCTGGTCACCAGGGCCGAGGACATCCCGAAGACGATCGCCGAGGCGTTCCACATCGCCTCCACCGGCCGCCCTGGCCCGGTTCTGGTCGACATCGCCAAGGACGCCCTCCAGGCGAAGACCACCTTCAGCTGGCCGCCCGTCCTGGACCTGCCCGGCTACCGCCCGGTCACCAAGCCGCACGCCAAGCAGATCCGCGAGGCCGCCAAGCTGATCACGTCCGCCAAGCGGCCCGTGCTGTACGTCGGCGGCGGCGTCCTGAAGGCCGGCGCCACGGCCGAGCTGAAGGTCCTCGCCGAGCTGACCAACGCGCCGGTCACCACCACGCTGATGGCGCTGGGCGCCTTCCCGGACAGCCACCCGCTGCACGTCGGCATGCCCGGCATGCACGGCGCGGTCACCGCCGTCACCGCGCTCCAGAAGGCCGACCTGATCGTCGCCCTCGGTGCCCGCTTCGACGACCGCGTCACCGGCAAGCTGGACAGCTTCGCCCCCTTCGCCAAGATCGTCCACGCGGACATCGACCCGGCCGAGATCGGCAAGAACCGCGCCGCCGACGTCCCGATCGTCGGTGACGCCCGCGAGGTCATCGCCGACCTGGTCCAGGCCGTCCAGGCCGAGCACAGCGAGGGCAACGCCGGGGACTACACCGCCTGGTGGCAGGACCTCAACCGCTGGCGCGAGACCTACCCGCTCGGCTACGAGACCCCCGACGACGGCAGCCTCGCCCCGCAGCAGGTCATCCAGCGCATCGGACAGCTCGCCCCCGAGGGGACGATCTTCGCGGCCGGTGTCGGCCAGCACCAGATGTGGGCCGCCCACTTCATCGACTACGAGAAGCCGGCCACCTGGCTGAACTCCGGCGGCGCCGGAACGATGGGCTACGCGGTCCCGGCGGCCATGGGCGCCAAGGCCGGCATGCCGGACCGGGCGGTCTGGGCGATCGACGGCGACGGCTGCTTCCAGATGACCAACCAGGAGCTCGTGACCTGCGCGCTCAACGGCATCCCGATCAAGGTCGCGATCATCAACAACGGCGCGCTGGGCATGGTCCGCCAGTGGCAGACCCTGTTCTACAACGAGCGCTACTCCAGCACCGTCCTGCACGCCGACGAGACCGGCCACCACACCACCGGCTCTCAGGTCGGCGCGAGCCAGGCGCCCCGCAAGGGCACCCGCGTCCCGGACTTCGTCAAGCTGTCCGAGGCCATGGGCTGTGTCGCCCTGCGCTGCGAGGACCCGGCCGACCTGGACAAGGTCATCGCCGAGGCCAACGCCATCAACGACCGCCCGGTCGTCATCGACTTCATCGTCCACGAGGACGCCCAGGTCTGGCCCATGGTCGCCGCCGGCACCTCCAACGACGAGGTCATGGCCGCCCGTGGCGTCCGCCCCGACTTCGGCGACAACGAAGACGACTGAGAGAGAGCAGAAAGAAACATGTCCAAGCACACGCTCTCGGTCCTGGTCGAGAACACCCCCGGCATCCTGGCCCGGATCGCCGCGCTGTTCTCCCGCCGTGGCTTCAACATCGACTCGCTCGCGGTCGGTGTCACCGAACACCCCGACATCTCCCGCATCACCATCGTGGTCAATGTCGAGGACCTGCCGCTGGAGCAGGTGACCAAGCAGCTCAACAAGCTGGTCAACGTCCTGAAGATCGTCGAACTCGAGCCCAGCGCCGCGATCCAGCGCGAGCTCGTCCTGGTGAAGGTCCGCGCCGACAACGAGACCCGCTCCCAGATCGTCGAGATCGTCCAGCTGTTCCGCGCCAAGACCGTGGACGTCTCGCCCGAGGCGGTCACCATCGAGGCCACCGGTTCGAGCGACAAGCTCGACGCGATGCTCAAGATGCTGGAGCAGTTCGGTATCAAGGAGCTCGTGCAGTCCGGAACGATCGCCATAGGGCGCGGCGCCCGGTCCATCACGGACCGTTCGCTGCGGGCCCTCGACCGCAGCGCCTGACCTCGACGCCAGACGTGAACCGCCGGCCCGTCCGGCGGTCCGGCTGGCGAGACCCGAAAACCTCCCTCACCTTCCCCGCCGTACGGTGGGACGCAACATCAGCACACCAAGGAGATTCCCAGTGGCCGAGCTGTTCTACGACGCCGACGCCGACCTGTCCATCATCCAGGGCCGCAAGGTCGCGGTCATCGGTTACGGCAGCCAGGGCCACGCCCACGCGCTGTCGCTCCGTGACTCGGGTGTCGACGTTCGGGTCGGTCTGCACGAGGGCTCCAAGTCCAAGGCGAAGGCCGAGGAGCAGGGTCTGCGTGTCGTGACGCCCGCCGAGGCCGCCGCCGAGGCCGACGTCATCATGATCCTGGTGCCGGACCCGATCCAGGCCCAGGTCTACGAGGAGTCCATCGCCCCGAACCTGAAGGACGGCGACGCCCTCTTCTTCGGCCACGGCCTGAACATCCGCTACGGCTTCATCAAGCCGCCGGCCGGTGTCGACGTCGCCATGGTCGCCCCCAAGGGCCCGGGCCACCTGGTCCGCCGCCAGTACGAGGAGGGCCGCGGCGTTCCGTGCATCGCCGCCGTCGAGCAGGACGCCACCGGCAACGCCTTCCCGCTGGCGCTCTCGTACGCCAAGGGCATCGGCGGCACCCGCGCCGGCGTCATCAAGACCACCTTCAAGGAGGAGACGGAGACCGACCTGTTCGGTGAGCAGGCCGTCCTCTGCGGTGGCACCGCGGCGCTGGTCAAGGCGGGCTTCGAGACCCTGACCGAGGCCGGCTACCAGCCGGAGATCGCCTACTTCGAGTGCCTCCACGAGCTGAAGCTGATCGTGGACCTGATGTACGAGGGCGGTCTGGAGAAGATGCGCTGGTCGGTCTCCGAGACCGCCGAGTGGGGCGACTACGTCACCGGACCGCGGATCATCACCGACGCCACCAAGGCCGAGATGAAGAAGGTCCTCGCCGAGATCCAGGACGGCACCTTCGCCAAGGAGTGGATGGCGGAGTACCACGGCGGTCTGAAGAAGTACAACGAGTACAAGACCCAGGACGAGAACCACCTCCTGGAGACCACCGGCAAGGAGCTGCGCAAGCTCATGAGCTGGGTGGACAACGACGAGGCGTAAGCCCTTGGGGCCGGGGTCGGACATGGTGTCCGGCCCCGTCGCCCTTCCTTGGACAACCAGTCCAACCACGGACGGGTGATCCTGCCAACGAGGCGCATGAAGCGCGCTGCCTCAGCACTACACTGCTCAACAACATTCGCGTCAGGCCCACAGCGTCGTGCGCTTTCACGCGGCAAGCCCCCTCCACCGCCTGCGGCCGTCGGGACGGCCGTCCGCACTGGACCTGTGAGGACTCACGTGAGCTCGAAACCTGTCGTACTCATCGCTGAAGAGCTGTCGCCCGCCACCGTTGACGCGCTGGGCCCGGACTTCGAGATCCGGCACTGCAACGGCGCGGACCGCGCCGAACTCCTGCCCGCCATCGTCGACGTGGACGCGATCCTGGTCCGCTCCGCGACGAAGGTCGACGCCGAGGCCATCGCCGCCGCGAACAAGCTGAAGGTCGTCGCCCGCGCCGGCGTCGGTCTGGACAACGTCGACGTCTCCGCCGCCACCAAGGCGGGCGTGATGGTCGTCAACGCGCCGACCTCCAACATCGTCACCGCCGCCGAGCTCGCCTGCGGTCTGCTCGTCGCCACCGCGCGCAACATCCCGCAGGCCAACACCGCACTGAAGAACGGCGAGTGGAAGCGCTCGAAGTACACGGGCGTCGAGCTGAGCGAGAAGACCCTCGGCGTCGTCGGCCTCGGCCGCATCGGCGTCCTGGTCGCTCAGCGCATGTCCGCCTTCGGCATGAGGATCGTGGCGTACGACCCCTACGTGCAGCCCGCGCGCGCCGCCCAGATGGGCGTCAAGCTGCTCTCGCTCGACGAGCTCCTCGAGGTCGCCGACTTCATCACCGTGCACCTGCCCAAGACCCCCGAGACGGTCGGTCTGATCGGCCACGAGGCGCTGCACAAGGTCAAGCCGAGCGTCCGGATCGTCAACGCCGCGCGTGGAGGGATCGTCGACGAGGAGGCGCTGTACTCCGCCCTCAAGGAGGGCCGGGTCGCCGGCGCGGGCCTCGACGTGTACGCGAAGGAGCCCTGCACGGACTCCCCGCTCTTCGAGCTCGACCAGGTCGTCTGCACCCCGCACCTCGGCGCGTCCACGGACGAGGCCCAGGAGAAGGCTGGTATCGCGGTCGCCCGTTCCGTGCGCCTCGCGCTCGCCGGTGAGCTGGTCCCGGACGCGGTCAACGTCCAGGGCGGTGTCATCGCCGAGGACGTGAAGCCGGGCCTCCCGCTTGCCGAGCGCCTCGGCCGGATCTTCACCGCCCTCGCCGGCGAGGTGGCCGTCCGCCTCGATGTCGAGGTGTACGGCGAGATCACCCAGCACGACGTCAAGGTGCTCGAACTCTCCGCGCTCAAGGGTGTGTTCGAGGACGTGGTCGACGAGACCGTGTCGTATGTCAACGCGCCGCTGTTCGCCCAGGAGCGCGGCGTCGAGGTCCGGCTGACCACCAGCTCCGAGTCGCCCGACCACCGCAACGTGGTCACCGTCCGCGGCACGCTCTCGGGCGGCGAGGAGGTCTCGGTCTCCGGCACGCTGGCCGGCCCCAAGCACCTGCAGAAGATCGTCGCCATCGGCGACTACGACGTGGACCTGGCGCTGGCCGAGCACATGGTCGTGCTGCGCTACGAGGACCGCCCCGGTGTCGTCGGCACGGTCGGCCGGATCCTCGGCGAGGCCGGCCTCAACATCGCCGGCATGCAGGTCGCGCGGGCCGAGGAGGGCGGCGAGGCCCTCGCGGTCCTCACCGTGGACGACACCGTCCCGGCGAACGTGCTGGCCGAGCTCGCCGCCGAGATCGGTGCCACCTCGGCCCGTTCGGTGAACCTGGTCTGACCCCGCACCACCCGTACCCGGTTTCTGGACGTCCGTCTTACACGGAAGTCCAGGAGCCGGGTACGGTGCTGTCGCCCACCCGTACGAGCGCTTCCAGGGGCTGTGGGAGAAGGGTTGACGCCCGCCCGTGGACTCAGCGCCAGGGGATGTGCCGCCAGGGACTGCCCTCGTGCTCCGACAGGATGCGGTGGGCGGTGACGTTCTGCTCGTAGAAGTGGCCGTACTCCTCCTCGTCGAAGCGCAGCACCCTGCCCAGCGCGTACCCGGCGGAGAACTCCTCCCACGAGCCGTACGACGCCTTGCTGAGCGCACCCGCGTGGACGATCGCCTGCTCGGCCTCGGCCGGGTCGCAGAAGCGGGCCGACAGGCCCCAGCGGGCGAGGTTGACGGCCCGTCCGTAGTCGTACGCGACGGTGGTGCGGACCCTGCCGTCCGGCGGCAGCAGGCCGTCGGCGCGGAAGCGGGCCTCGTAGCGGAGGATGCGGCGCACCAGCTCCTCGATGTGGCGGACGGCCCCCGGCCCCGCGCCCAGGTCCTGGACATGGCCGGCGGCCGTCTCGCGCCACAGGTCGGGCGAGGGCAGCTCCCCGAACCTGGCCCGCAGGCCTCCACGGACCCGGAGGGTGTAGTCGGGCTCCGCCGGGCTGTTGCGCGCCTCCAGCAGGGCCGTCAACTGCCGCTGCCAGCCCTCGCGGTCGGTGATGCCCCAGGAGTCGCGGAGCGTTTCGAGTTCGTCGCTGTAGCCGAGGTAGGCCGTGCCGACCTCGTTCCACGGCACGCCGTTCCTGATCGCGAGATGGGCGCCGCAGGCCAGGCCGTAGGCGAGCGGCCCGTGCAGGGCGCCGTGCCGCAGCGCGAGCAGCCGGTCCGCGGAGGCCCGGTCGTTCTCTGCGTAGTACCGCAGCCACAGCGCCCGGTGCTGAGGCGTCGTCTGGAGCAGGAGCTGGGCCGGGGTGCCGCTGTTCACGGCGAGCAGCTGCTGTGGATCGCGCCAGCGGAACTCGGCGATCCACTTCAGCGAGACGCTGTGGTACACCCACTCGGGATGCCACGGCGTCAGCAGGCCGCGGGTGAGCACCGGGCGGACGTTGTGCCCGGTCTCGGTGATGCCGGCGCGCCACGTGATCATGTCGGGGGTCGCGTCGACCTCGGCCTTGGAGGCCAGGATGTAGAGGGTCGTCCCGGCCAGGACCCGGAGCTGGGTCTCGAGGTCGCCCCGTGCGCCGGCCTCGTACAGCAGGTGTTCGGTCTCCGAGGGCGGTGTCCAGGGCGCGCCGTACGTGAAGCCGGGGTGCTGCGGGTTCATGACCATGGGATGTTCCGGTAGGGGCTCGCGGGGTCGTGGGTGAGGGCGTGGTGGATGGCGAGGGATTCGCGGTACATCTCCTCCGGGTCGCCCTCGTCGAAGTGGATCAGCCGGGTGAGGACATAGCCGAGGGAGAACTCCTCCCACGAGCCGTACAGCGGGCGGGCGGCCTCGCCGATCCGCAGCACGGCCTGCTCGGCCTCGGCCGGATCGCACAGGCGCGCGCCGAGAGCGAGCCGGACGACGTTCACCGCGCGGCCGTGGTCGAAGGCGGCCAGAGTGTCGACCCGCCCCTCGGGCGGAAGGACCCCGTCCGCGCGGAAGCGCTGTTCGTAGTGGGCGATCCGGCGCAGGAACTCACCCGCCTCCCGGACCGACTCGCCCGACGCGCCGTGCCGGCTCAGGCCCTCCGCGACGCTCCGGGACCACTCGTCGTGCGTGGGCGCCCGGCCCAGGCGTACGGCCAGCGTCCGCCGCGCCCGCAGGAGGGACTCGGGGACGCGGCCGACAAGCTTGGTGGCGATCAGGCTGTCGAGGGTTTCGCGGTAGCCGGCGCGGTGGGTGACGCCCCAGGGGCGGCGCAGCCGTGCGCGGTCGGTCCCGAAGTCCTCGTAGGCGGCGCCGAGAGTGTTCCACACCAGGCCGTTGAGGACGGCGAGATGGGCGCCGAGAGCGAGCCCGTGGGCGAGCGGTCCGAGCAGATGGCCTCCGCCGTGGGTGAGCAGCCGGACGCCGGCCGGACCGTCGGAGCGCGCGGCGGCCGCCAGCCACTTCTGGCGGTCGGCGGGCCGTGCCCGGAGCGTGGTGGCGTACGGGGTGTCCTGGTTGACCGCCAGCCGCCACTTGCTGTCCGGCCAGGACTGCGCGATCCGGTCGAGCGTGGTCTGCTGGAACACCCACTCCGGATGCCACGCGGGCAGCATGCCCTCGGTCAGGACGGGGATCACCGTGCGGCGGGTCGCGTCGTCGCGGTGGGGCGCCGGACGCGGGATGAAGCCGGGCGTGTCCGCGTGCAGCCGGGGGACGAGGAAATAGAGCCGGACACGCGAGAGCACGTCGATCACGGCCGCCTCGTCCCCGCGGGCCACCGCCTCGTACAGCAGCCCTTCACCGGCCGTGGGCGGCGCACCCGCGCCGCCCGCCGTCATACCCGCCACCGCCCCCGCATGCATGGATCGATCTTATGAGCTGAGTGGGGGTCACAAACGGGCGGCCTTGAGGGTCATGTGCAGCAGCAGACGGTCCTCGCCCTGGTCGAGGTCGAGGCCGGTGAGCTGTTCGACCCGCGAGAGACGGTAGTAGAGGGTCTGGCGGTGGATGCCGAGGGCGGCCGCCGCGCGTCCCGCCTGGCCCGCGTGGTCGAGGAACACCTCGGCCGTACGGGCCAGTTCCGTGTGCGCGGGCGTGAGCAGGGGGCCGACGGCCGGGTCGTCCGGGCCCGGGGGCAGCGCGGTGAGCAGACGGTACGGGCCGATGCCGGACCACTCGGCGACGGGGCCGAGCCGGGGCTCGGCGAGCGCGGCCCGCGCGGCGGCGGCCGCCTCGCGCCAAGCCAGGTCGAGCGCGCCGAGCCCGTGCCGGGGCGTGGCGATGCCCGCCGCGCCGCCGGCCGTCTCCCGCAGCCGCCCGGCCGCGGTGACGGCGGGGGAGAGGACGTCGGCGGACCGCAGCCGGATCAGCGCGGCCAGCGCGTGCCCGCCGCCCCCGGCCCCTCGGCCCGCCTCGCGCCCGGCGTCGGCGGCCGCCCCGCCGGAAGCCCAGGACCCCGGCCGGTTTCCGCGCCCGGCGTCGGTGCCCGAGGTGGCCGGACCCCGGTTGCCGCGCCCGGCATCGGCGGCGCCCGAGCTTCGCGAGGCGCCTGTGCCGCCCCTTCCGGCGTCGGCAGCCGGCCGGGCCCCGGGTCGGCTTCCGCGTCCGGCTTCGCCTCCAGACCCTCCTGAGCCGCCCGAGCCCCAGGGACCCCGCAGACCGTCGGCAGCCGGCCGGGCTCCGGATCGGCTTCCGCGTCCGGCTTCGCCTCCCGAGCCTCCGGAGCCGCCCGAGCCCCCCGGGCCCCGGGGACCGCGCGGACCGTCGGTGGCCGGCCCGGGCGCGCCTGCGGGGGCGCCTGCGCTGCCGTTCTCGGACGCCGCCGGCCCGGGCCACGGCACCGTACACAGCGCCGCCGCGCCCGGCGCCGTACGTACCGAGGGAGGGTCCTCGTCCGGCCAGGGGGCCACGCACACCAGCGCGTGCAGCCCGTCCGCGCCGGGACCGAGTGCCGTGCGCAGGGCGGCCAGCGCCATGTCGTACTGCCAGCCACGCTCGGCCGTCAGTGCCGCCCGCAGCTCACGGGAGAGCTCCGCGCCGGCCTGTTCCTCCTCCGCGAGCAGCCCGCCGATCCGGGCGGCGACCTCCATCGCCGCGTCGAGACGGCCGGGTGCGGGCCCCGGCTCGGCGTCGAGCAGCCACACGTAGCCGAGGGCCACGCCCCGATGGCGTACGGGCAGGCAGATGCGGCCCCGGAAGACGCCCGCGTCCGGGGCGGCGGGGATGCGGACGGGGCCGGTGGCACGGGTGATGCCGAACCCCTCGAACCAGGCGCGGACGGCGGGCGTCGACTTTCTGGTGAGGATCGACCGGGTGCGGACGGGGTCCATCGCGAGGTCGTCGTCGCTGTCGTGGGCGCCGAAGGCGATGAGTCCGAAGTCCCGGTTCTCCAGCGTGGCCGGGGCGCCGAGGAGCGCCGAGATCTCGTCCACCAGCTCTTGGTAATCGCCCTTCACGCGGTCATTCTCGCACCCCTTCAGACAGATGTCTGAGATCTCGGCCACGGATGCGTGACAGCTGTCGATGGCCGAGGATCGGAGCGATCCTTAGGTTTCACGGTGGTTCTCCGTGCTGTTTCCGGATTGTTCGGATTCGGCCCCCTTCAACCCCTGTTCCGTGGAGGTGCCCCGTGCTGGGTCCCGTGATCCTCGCCGCGTCCCGCAGCGAAAAGATGCGCCGTTTCGTGTCGGCCGCCCCTGGGACCAAGCAGGTCGTCGACCGGTTCATCGCCGGTGAGACCGTCGATCAGGTCGTCCCGATCGTGATCGAGACCGTCGGCAAGGGCCTCGAGGTCACCCTGGACGTCGTGGGCGAGGACATCACCACGCGCGAGCAGGCCTACGCCGCGCGCGACGCCTACCTGGAGCTCATCGAGCGTCTGAAGGACCTGGACTACGGCCCCAAGGCCGAGATGTCCGTGAAGCTGTCCATGTTCGGCCAAGCGCTGGAGGGCGGCCACGAGCTGGCGCTCGCCAACGTCCGCCCGGTCGTCGAGGCCGCCGCCGCGATCGGCACCACGGTCACCCTGGACGCGGAGGACCACACCACCCTCGACTCGATGTTCGCCATCCACGAGGAGCTGCGGAAGGACTTCCCGCAGACCGGCTGCGTCATCCAGGCCTACCTCTTCCGTACCGAGGACGACGCCCGCCGTCTCGCCGCCAACGGCAGCCGCGTGCGGATCGTGAAGGGCGCCTACAAGGAGCCCGCCGAGGTCGCCATCCAGGACAAGACCGAGATCGACAAGGCGTACGTCCGGATCCTGAAGATCCTGATGGAGGGCGATGGCTACCCGATGATCGGGTCCCACGACCCCCGCCTGATCTCCATCACCCAGGAGCTGGCCCGCCGCGCCGGGCGCAAGCTGGACGAGTACGAGTTCCAGATGCTCTACGGCATCCGCAGCGACGAGCACGTCCGCCTGGCCGCCGAGGGCCACCGCATGCGGGTCTACACGGCCTACGGCACCGACTGGTACGGCTACTTCATGCGCCGCCTGGCGGAGAAGCCGGCCAATCTCCTCTTCTTCGCCCGCTCCATCCTCACCAAGGGCTGAGCTCCCCCCGACCCCCTAAGGAGACACAGACCTCATGGACGCTGTGACCAAGGTCCCCGCCCCGGTCAACGAGCCGGTCCACGGCTACGCCCCCGGTTCCCCGGAGCGCGCCCGACTGGAGGCCAAGCTCAAGGAGCTGGCCGAGAACCCCCGCGACCTCCCGATGACGATCAACGGCGTCAAGCGCATGGGCGGCGGCGAGCGGTTCGACGTCGTACAGCCGCACAACCACAAGGCCGTCATCGGCACCTTCGCCGCCGCCACGGAAGCGGACGCGCAGGACGCCATCGACGCCGCCCTGGCCGCGGCCCCGGCGTGGCGCGCCATGTCCTTCGACGACCGCGCCGCGATCATCCTGCGCGCCGCGGAGCTGCTGGCCGGCCCCTGGCGCGAGACGCTGGCCGCCTCCACCATGCTCGGCCAGTCGAAGACCGCCCAGCAGGCCGAGATCGACACCCCGTGCGAGCTCGTCGACTTCTGGCGCTTCAACGTCGCCTACGCCCGTGACCTGCTCGCCGAGCAGCCGCCGGCCAACTCCCCGGGTGTCTGGAACCGTCTGGACCACCGCCCGCTGGAGGGCTTCGTCTACGCGATCACGCCGTTCAACTTCACGGCCATCGCGGGCAACCTGCCCACCGCCCCGGCCCTGATGGGCAACGTGGTGGTCTGGAAGCCGTCCCCGACCCAGACCCACGCCGCCGTGCTGCTCATGGAGCTGCTGGAGGAGGCCGGTCTGCCGAAGGGTGTCATCAACCTGGTGACCGGTGACGGCATCGCCGTCTCCGAGGTGGCCCTGAACCACCGCGACCTGGCCGGTATCCACTTCACCGGTTCGACCAAGACCTTCCAGCACCTGTGGAAGACGGTCGGCAACAACATCGAGAAGTACCGCTCCTACCCGCGCATCGTCGGTGAGACGGGCGGCAAGGACTTCGTCGTCGCCCACCCGAGCGCCGACCGCGCGGTGCTGAAGACCGCGCTGACCCGCGGCTCCTTCGAGTTCCAGGGCCAGAAGTGCTCCGCCTCCTCGCGTGCGTACGTCCCGGCCTCCATCTGGAACTCGGGCTTCAAGGAGGAGTTCGCGGCCGAGGTCGACGGGCTGGCGATGGGTGACGTCACCGACCTGTCGAACTTCATGGGCGCCGTCATCGACGAGCGGGCGTTCGCCAAGAACAAGGCGGCGATCGACCGGGCCAAGGCCGACGACAGCTGCACGATCATCGCCGGCGGCACCTACGACGACTCGGTCGGCTACTTCGTCCGCCCGACGGTCGTCGAGTGCACCGACCCGGCCAACGAGGTCTTCACGACCGAGTACTTCGGCCCGTTCCTCGCCGTGCACGTCTACGAGGACGACAAGTACGACGCGATGCTGGAGCAGATGGAGTCGGTCTCCGACTACGCGCTGACCGGCGCCGTGATCGCCAACGACCGCGCCGCGGCCGCGTACACGATGGAGAAGCTCCGCTTCGCCGCGGGCAACTTCTACATCAACGACAAGTCGACCGGCGCCGTCGTCGGCCAGCAGCCGTTCGGTGGTGGCCGCGCCTCCGGTACGAACGACAAGGCGGGCGCGCCGCAGAACCTGATGCGCTGGACGCTGACCCGCGCCATCAAGGAGACGCTGGTGCCGCCGACGGACTACACGTACCCGCACATGGGCTGACGCGTCCGTCGCCGCTGAACCCCGCCCCCGTCCTGGACCCCCAACCCAGGACGGGGGCGGTTCCATGTCCGGAACGCAGTCTTGTGGTCAAGTAATGTCCATGTCAATTTACTCGGCATGAGCCTTCACAGACCGCGCACGCGCCTAGCCCTGGCCGCCTCGGCCCTGCTCGCCGCCGGTTCGCTCGGCGTCGGCGCCGCCCCCGCCTCGGCCACCCCCACCCCCACCCCCGACCCCACCCAGGTCTTCGCCGTCGACTCGGCCGTCGAGCGGAGCCTCGGCGCCCAGTCCGCCGGCACCTACGTCGACGCCGCCACCGGCAAGCTCGTCGCCACCGTCACCACCGACACCGCGGCCGAACGGGCCCGGGCCGCCGGAGCCACGCCCCAGCGCGTCACACGCGGCGCGGCGCAGCTCGCGGCCGCCGTCGCCGCCCTGGAGTTCGGCGCGAAGATACCCGGCACCTCCTGGGGTCTGGACCCGCGCACCAACCAGATCGCCGTGGAGGCCGACCGGTCCGTCTCGGCGCGGGACATGGCCCGGCTGCGGGCCGTCGCCGCCGACCAGGGCGGTGCGATCCGCATCAGCCGCGTCGCCGGCGTCTTCCAGCGCGAGGTCGCCGGCGGCGACGCCATCTACGGCGGCGGCTCGCGCTGCTCGGCCGCCTTCAACGTCTCCAAGGGCACCACGCGCTACTTCGTGACCGCCGGACACTGCACCAACATCGCCAGCAGCTGGTCGGCGAGCTCGGGCGGGGCCCAGATCGGGGTCCGTCACGGAAGCAGCTTCCCCACCAACGACTACGGCATCGTCCGCTACACCAACGGCTCGGCGCCGGCCGGCAACGTCAACCTCCACAACGGCAGCTACCAGGACATCGCCTCCGCCGCCGACGCGGTCGTGGGCCAGGCCCTGAAGAAGTCCGGCTCCACGACCAAGGTCACCAGCGGCAAGGTCACCGCGGTGAACGTGACCGTCAACTACAGCGACGGCCCCGTCTACGGCATGGTCCGCACAACCGCCTGCTCGGCCGGCGGCGACAGCGGCGGCGCCCACTTCGCGGGCTCGGTCGCCCTCGGCATCCACTCGGGCAGCTCGGGCTGCACGGGCACGAACGGCTCCGCGATCCACCAGCCGGTGAAGGAGGCGCTGGCGGCGTACGGGGTCAACGTGTACTGACTCACCAGGCGGTGAGATAGACCCTCGTCCGGTCTCCGTCCAGTGCCTGGAGAGAGATCTCGATCCACTGGACGGAGGCACGGCGCTCGTCCGTCTCGCAGGCCGGACAGACCCCGGCCCAGCGCACCCCCTTCAGGGTCTCCGGCTCGGGCAGCCCGAGATGGGCGAAGTCCGGGCTGTCCTGGGCCCCCGGACTCCTGGCCGGCCGCACCCGAAGCGGCGCCCGCGCCTCGAACTGCCGCCCGAGCTCCTCCGCCGCCTTGCGGGTGGTGACGAACGACAGCAGCCGGATCTCGTCCTGCGGAACCAGCTTCACGGCCCCCTTCACCTCGGTGGCCCCCGCAGGAACGTCGACCTCCATGAACGCGGCGGCCTCGGCCGCCCCCGCTTTCTCGTCCCACTTCCAGTCGCGCCCCTCGACGGGCGCGTCCGATGCCGCGGAGCAGGCGACGCTGCCGCCGAGCAGGGCGCAAGCGAGGAGGATGGCGGAGGCGGCCCGACGCGCGCGGGCGGAGCGGATCATCGGTTCTCCTCCCGCCCACGCTCGGGATCCTTGCGCGTGCCGTCGCGCCCCGGGTCGACCTCGGGCACTGAAGCGGGGCCCGGAGGCTCGGTGAGATCCTGGTGGCGCACGGAGCTGGAGCCTCGCATGTCGTACTCCTGCGCCAGGCCGGTCTTGTGAAGCCGGGCCATGTCCTCGTCCGGGATGTGCCAGGGCCCGATGTCGATGCCTTTGCCCTTGTCCCAGTTGTAGCGGTCCCAGACGTTGACCTGGTAGTCGAGGGAGACCTTGGGCTTGCCGTCGGCTCCGGGCGTCACGGACACCACTCCGGAGACGCTCTGCTGGTGGCCGTTGATGGCGTGGTACCACTCCGTTCCGGGCTGCAGCTGCTGTCCGGTCGCCTTGCTCTCCACCGGGATCGCCACGGGCTTGCCGCCTGATTTCTCGTAGGCGTCCAGGGCCTGCTGGCGCCAGGCGGCCTGGTTGAGATCCAAATGATTGGTGGTGATGGAGGCGCCGAGCTGCGGCTCGTCGTGCAGGAACCGGTCCACGTCCACGGTCAGCGGCTTTCCCGAGGCGCTCAGGTAGTGGGACATATTGCGGCTGGCGCCGTTCTGCCCCATGAGGTCGCCGCCGCCCTCCAAGAGCTTGGCCTGGCTGAGGATCCAGTAGTCACGGGCCGTGGGCTCCTCCACCCCGAACGCGCCGGCGCCCGGGTCCGGTGAGGACCACTTGTAGTGGTACGGATTGAGGATTCCCGCCTTCCGCAGCTCCTCGCCCCGCTCCTCCAGCAGGATCCCGCGTGTCACCGGATCCAGTTTGCTCCACCACTCCGCGACCTTCGTGGGGTCCTTCGGCATGTTCTCCGCCGCGGCGGCCTCCTTCAGGGAGGAGTACGGGCGGCTGCCATTGAAGCCGCCGAACGTGCCGTCCCGCCAGTTGGTGTCCGTCACCGCGTCGACCAGGGCGAGCTTCACGCCCTGATCCGCCTCGTCGAACGCGTCCACCGCCTGCTGGATCTTCCGGGTCCAGGCACGCTCGACCTCCGGGAGGTCCGGGTCGTGCCGGATGGCGCGCGCGTCCTGCGCGTCGACCTTGGAGACGTCGAAAGAGGCGACCCCACCCTCGCTCACCTTCATCCCGGCCGCCTCGGCCTCGGCGACCGCCGCCTTCACCTTGCCCCTGAGCTCGCTGAAGAGCTTGTCCGCCTCTCTCAGCAGCATGGCCACGGCCCGCGCCTGGATCTGGGCGCTGTTGTACTCGTTGCGCGTGACGGCGAAGTTCGGTCCGGCAACCTGCTGGGCCTGGCCGAGCCACACCCCGCTGGTCGTCGTCGACTGCACCTTCTTCTCGTACGTCGTCTCCAGCGTCTCGAACTTGTCCGCCATGGCTTCCCAGGCGGTGGCCGCGGCGGTCAGCTTGGCGAAGTCGGTGGTCAGGACCTCGTGGTACGTGAGCACGGCGCGTTACTCCTTGGGGCCGGGTGCCAGCGGAGCAAATCCGTCTCGTGTCTTCAACTCCTGTGCCTGGAAGGCGAATCCGGAGCCGCTGAGCGCGGCCTTCTCGCCCGCGAGGCGGCCGAGGAGCATCTTCACCTGGCCGGCCCAGGTGTCCTCGACGGTCTTGAGCGCGGACGCCGTCTGCCAGCCCGCGAGCGCCGTCTTCGCCGCTGTCGTCGTCGCATCGGCGTGGTCGCCCGCGGTCCGGGTTTCCGGTTCCAGGATGTCCTGGATGACCTTGGCCGCGGCCTTCTTCTCGGTCGGCGCGGTCTTCAGGTCCGGCCGGTCCGTGCCGCCCCCTCCGCCACCGTCGAGCTGGTTGAGCCTCATGCCCGTCGAATCGGTCTTGATCTTCGACCACTCGTCGTCGAACGCCATATCCGCCCCCCGTTGAGACATGCGCGATTCCGTTCACCCTATACAGCGCGTCCGACAGTCCGGCCGAGGAAGTCGTCCATGAGCGCGGCGATCGCCGGGGCGTGGGTCTCCAGGGCGAAGTGGCCGGTGGGCAGCAGGTGGATCTCCGCGGCCGGGAGGTCTCGGCGGAACGCCTGCGCGCCCGCCGGTACGAACACCTCGTCGCCCTCGCCCCAGACGGCGAGCAGCGGGACCTGGCTCCGGCGGAAGTACTCGTGGAAGGCGGGGTAGAGCGCGAAGTTGGAGCCGTAGTCCGCGATCAGGTCGAGCTGGATGCCGTCCTGGCCGTCACGGGTCATCAGGGCGGCGTCGTGGTGCCAGGCGTCCGGGTTCAGCAGGGAGCGGTAGCGGGGCGGGACGCCGGTTTCGTACTGCCGGCGGATGCCCTCCAAGGAGCGGATCGCACGGACCGGCTCCTCCGTGCGCGGTGTGCGCTCGGCGATCAGGGCCCGGACCGGCGCCCAGGCCTCGGTGCCGAGGCCCTCGTCGTAGGCGTTGCCGTTCTGGGTGACGATCGCGGTGATGCGTTCGGGGTGGGCGAGTGCGAGGCGCAGGCCGATCGGGGCGCCGTAGTCCTGGATGTAGAGGGCGAACCGGTCGAGGCCCAGCCGCTCGGTGAACTCGCCGGTGAGGGCGGCCAGTTCGGCGAAGGTGTAGGGGAACTCCTTGGCCGAGGGGGCCGCGGAGTGGCCGAAGCCCAGGTGGTCGGGGGCGATGACGCGGTAGCGGCCGGCGAGGCGGGGGATCAGGTCGCGGAACATGTACGAGCTCGTGGGGAAGCCGTGCAGCAGAAGCAGCACCGGCGCGTCCGCGGCCCCGGCCTCCCGGTAGAAGATCTCGTGGCCGCGGACGGCGACGGTGCGGTGGTGGATCGCCTGTACGGCCATCATCTCTAACCCCTTATGTGTGCATGACTGGTTAAGGCGGCGCGGCCTCAGTCAACCGTCGCCGTACGTAACCTGTCAATGCGTCTTAAGGGGTTAGATTTCGACGAGTACCTGATCCAAGGACTTCCGTACGAGGTCGGGCACCTCGCAGTCGTCCGCCGGATACCCCACCGGAATCACCGCGAACGCCTTCTCGTTCTCCGGCCGCCCCAGCACCTGCGACAGGAAGCGCATCGGACTCGGTGTGTGCACCAGCCCCGCGAGCCCCGACAGATGCAGCGCCGAGAGCAGCATCCCGACGGCTATCCCGACCGACTCGTCCACGTAGTAGTGCTTGCGCCTGCTGCCGTCCTCGCCGAGCCAGTAGCGCTGCTGGAAGACCACAATCAGGGCCGGTGCGTCGGTCAGGTGCGTCTTCACGGCGTCCGTGCCGAGCGGCCGCAGCGCCGCCAGCCACTCCTCGCCGAGCCGCCCGTCGTAACTGATCTCCTCCTCCCGCTCCGCCGCCTCCCGGATCGCGCGCCGTACCTCGGGGTTCTTCACCAGTACGAAGGTCCACGGCTGCTGGTGGGCTCCGGACGGGGCCGTCGCCGCGCAGGCGATCGCGTCGCGCACCACCTGGTCCGGGACCGGGTCGGGGGAGAACTGCCGTACCGTACGCCGCTCCCGCATCCGCGCACACAGCTCCGCCGCCCGCGCGAGGGATTCCTCCGCGGGCATCCGCTCGGGGCGGTAGGGGACGGGCCGGTAGGGATCGCCATGGGTGGGCGTCCAACGCTCTTCGGTGATGGGTGACATGGCACGAGTCTGCGGAGCCGCCGCCCCCTGGGGCGAGGGCTTCGCACCGAGGCGGCCGAAAACGGCGCGGCGGCGCGAAGCCGGCGGCCGGCCCCCGCGGGTCAGCGCCAGCCCGCGACGATCAGCGAAAGCCCCAGCGTGAACCCGCCGCCCAGCAGCACCAGATACACCCCGTAGAACCGCCGGTACCTCCGCATCAGCAGCCCGAACGCGCCGAACGCCAGCCCCACCGAGACCGTACGCGCCCCCCGCGCCCGGGACGCCTCGGCCAGCCACTGCGCCGTCCCGGTCCCGGACCGGCCGGCCTCCGCCCCGTACACCTTGAACGGAATGCCGTTCCACGGCTGGTGGCGTACGGCCGCCGCACCCTCCGCCGACAGCTCGGCGCGGACCTCCGCGCGCATCCTGTCGGTCGTGAGCGGCGCCGGCAGATGCAGGCCGCCGGCGGCCAGATGGAGGGCGAGGAGCCCCCCGACCACGCTGCCCGCCAGCGCCGAAAGCGACAGCGTGAGCGCCCGGCGCGGCGCCGCGACACAGGCGATCCCGAGCAGCAGCTCCGGCATCAGCGGCCAGCTCAGCGCCTCGGCGAAGGCCCAGGCGAAGGCGAGCGGCGGCCCCAGCCGGGAGCTAGCCACGGCCGCCACCCGGCGGCGCGCGGCCGAGTCCCGCAGCGTCTCCGCACGGGTACGGGCGTGCAGGGCCGCGACCGCGTCGCGCGCCTCCTGCGGGGTGGCCGTCGGCGGCAGCGGCTCGCCGATCCGCACCCGGACCACGGCCGAACGCAGCCGGCCGTGCTTGGGCAGCAGCCGGTCCGTACCCGCGATGCCGACCGGTACGACGGGGACGCCCGCCCGCTCGGCGAGGACCAGCGCGCCCCGGTGGAAGGAACCGACCTCGCCGTCCGGGCGCCGGGTGCCCTCGGGGAAGAGGACGACCGCGCGGCCGGCGCGCAGCGCGTCGACGTGGGCGAGCAGGTCGCCCATGCCACCGCCGGTACGCCGCACCGGGAACCCGGCCGCCAGGCGCCGGCAGATCCGGCGCCGCCAGGGCGAGGCGAACCAGTAGTCGGCGGCCGCGCCGATCGCCGGCGCGTGCCGGGCGTCGAGGGCGGCGAGCAGCGCGGCGGTGTCGGCGTGCGAGGAATGGTTGGCGACCACGACACACCCGGTCCGGGGCAGCCGCCCCCGCCGCTCCACCCCACCGGTCAACGTCAGCACCACCCACCACAGGGCACGGCGCAGCGCCGCGCACAGGTACGACCGCCGCGCGCCGGCGCCGACCGGAGCCGTAACGCCGCCGCCTCGCGCGCCGTCCACAGGGTCGCCGCCTACGGCGGCCTGTCGGTCCAGGGCTCCAGCGCCGTCCGATGTCGCGCCCAAGCCCCGCGCGCCGCCGCCGTCCGCAGCCGCGCCCCCACCCCGCGTGCCGTTCACAGGATCACCGCCAGCAGCAGCGCCGGCAGCAGCGAGTCGATCCGGTCCAGCAGGCCGCCGAAGCCCGGCAGCCAGCTGCCCGCGTCCTTCACCCCGGCCTCCCGCTTCACCATCGATTCGAGCAGGTCACCCAGCACCCCGCCGGTCAGCACCGCCGCCCACAGGCCCGGTGTGAACGCGCCGACGGCCAGCAGGGCCAGGGCGGTCGCCGCCGACGCGCCCGCCACGCCGGCCCAGGTCTTGTTCGGGGAGTGCGGGGAGAGCGGACGGGCCAGCGGGCCCCGGCGGCCGAGCAGGGTCCCGCCGCACCAGGCGCCGACGTCGCCGAGCGCCACCGCGAGGCCCACCGCCACCGCCGTGTCGCCGAGCAGGACCAGACCCGTCAGCGGCACCACGATCCACAGCACGCCGAACGACGTCCTGGCCGCGCGGGTGAACCCGCCCGCCGTGTCGCCGGACAGCAGCGGCGGCAGCGCAGCCGCCACCAGCAGCAGGCCCGCCGCCCGTACGTCCAGCAGATCCGGCGCCAGCCAGGCCAGCGCGGGAAGCCCGCACCCGGCGGCTACGAGGAGCGCGTGGTCGGCCGGGCGCAGGCCCGCCATCCGTACGTACTCGCCCACCGCGATCACTCCGAGCGCCGCGGCCAGCGCGAACGCCCCGCCGCCGCCCAGGTGCAGCGCGCCGAGGAAGACCGGCGCGGCCAGCGCCCAGGTCCGCCAGCGCCTGCGCAGCTCGTCCCGCATCCGGACCCGGGCCGGCAGCGCCGCCACCGCGACCCCGCCCGCGCCGAGCGCCCCCGCCACCAGCGGCAGCGCCGCCCCCACCCCGCTCATGCCAGCTCCCGCCAGATCCGGGCGAGCCGCACCAGCGCGGTGAGCGCCGAGCCGGCCGCGATGACGGCCAGGACCGGGACGGCCCAGCCGGTGGCCGCCGCCACGACGACGAGCAGGCAGCGCTCGGTCTTGCCGACCGGTCCGCCGTTGAGGCGCGGCGCACCGGCCGCCGCGCCCGCGAGCGACACCCACGACGGCAGGGTCGCGGCGAGCGCGGCGACGGCCACCAGCCACAGCGGGGCGAGCGCGAGGAAACCGGCCAGGACGGCCAGATCGGCGGCCCGGTCGCCCAGTTCGTTGAGGACCGCGCCCCGCCGGGTCGTACGGCCGGTGTCCCGGGCCAGGGCCCCGTCGAGTTTGGCGAAGCCGAGCCGGGCCGCCAGCAGCGCGGCCACCGGCAGGGCGGCGGGCGGCGCCGGGACGTACGCGAGGACGGCGGCCGCCGCCGCGGCGCACAGCACACCGGCCGCGGTGAGGGTGTCGGGAGACACCTCGCGGCGGGCGAGCGCGGTACGGACACCGGCGAGCCGGTCCGCGTACCAGGGCTTGAGAGCGTAGAGGCCGTTCATACGCCCCACTCTCGGCCGCCGGCCGATTCCTCACCACGCCCCGGATACTCAACTGCGGCTGAGTACCTGAACTGTGAGAGTGGCGCACATGACCGACCGACTGAGCACCGCCCACACCTATCTGCTGTCCGCCCCCGCCCTCACTCGCCTCCGCGCCTTCCTGGACGAGGCCTTCGACGGGGACTTCGCCGACGAGGACTTCGAGCACGGCCTCGGCGGCATCCACGCCTGGATCGAGGACGGGCGGGGGATCGCCGCGCACGGCAGCGTGGTCATGCGGCGGGTGCGGCACGCCGGACACGCGTACCGGACCGGCTATGTGGAGGCGGTCGCCGTACGCGCCGACCGCCGCAGGCAGGGCCTGGGCGGTCGGGTGATGGTGGAGCTGGAGAAGGTGATCGCCGGGGCGTACGACCTCGGCGCGCTGTCCGCGTCGGACGAGGGCGCCTCGCTGTACGCCGCGCGGGGCTGGCGGTTGTGGCGCGGGCGGATCGAGGCGATGGGCCCCGAGGGCGTCGTCCACCTGCCGGACGAGGAGGACTCCACCTTTCTGCTGCCCGGGGGCCGCCCGCTGCCGGAACCGGCCGCGGGGCCGCTGCAGTTCGACTGGCGCGACGGCGACCTTCTCTAGCGGGCCGGGATCGTTCCTCAGAGGGTCGGGGTCGTTCCTCAGCGGGCCTTGGCGGTCGTCTTCCCGTCGTCGGTGCCTTTGACGAGGTCCCGCTTGGTGCCGTACGCGGCCGCCGCCGCACCGCTGGTCGCGATGAGCGCGGCGACGTACGAGGGCATGTGGAGGGCGCCGATCAGATACGCCGTGCCGAGGAAGACCAGCAGGGTGGCCCAGGCGGCCAGCATCCAGCGGCCGCGGGTGCTGAGGTACAGCCACCCCTTGGGCTTCGCCGGGAGGGTGGCGAGCTCCGCCGCCGGGCCCTCGCTGGCGGCCTTGGGGCGCTTGAAGTAGGCGTAGAGCACCCACTCGCCGCACATCTCCCAGCCCTCGGGCTCCAGTTCGGCGAGGACGCGGGCGCGGCGGCGGCCGGAGATGAGCTCGCGGCGGTACTCCCAGCGCATCGCCGATCCCGGCACCCGGCGGCAGACGAACCGGCCCAGTGTGTCGAGGCGTTCGACCTCCCAGCCCTCGTCGCCGTGGACGGCGAGCAGGTGCCGGTCGCTGTAGATGTCGGCGGTCCAGGTCCAGGTCTCCGCCTCGGCGACCGGCGCCCCGGCGGCCGGGGCCGTGCCGCCCAGCTGCGCCGCGAACACCGCCGCCGGACCGAACTCCTCCTCCGGCGCCGTGCCCGTCTCGGCCAGGTGGCCAGTCAGTTCGGCGACGGTGGAGGCTATCTGGGCCTCGGCGACGCCGGCGGTGCGCAGCGCGGTGGACAGCTCGTCGAAGTAGGTGGTCGGGTCGGTGTTCATCGTGTCGTTCCCCCGGTGTGCAGCATGGTCTTTACGGCGGTGTGGAAGTCCAGCCAGGCGTCGGTCTCGGTGGCGAGGTGGCGCCGCCCCGCCTCGGTGAGGTGGTAGTAGCGGCGGCCCGGCCCGCGCTCGGCGACCCGGAACTCGCCCACGGCGAGCCCGGCTTCCTCCAGCCGGTTCAGGACGGGGTAGAGCGTTCCGCCCTTGATCTCGCCGAGGCCGGCCTCGGCGAGCGCCTTGGAGATCTCGTATCCGTAGCTCTCCCCCTCGGTGAGACAGGAGAGAACGAGGAGATCGAGGACGCCTTTGAGCCAACTGGATCTGCGGTCTGCGGCCATGCCTGTATTCCACCACTAGCTAGATAGGATTGCAACCTAGCTGGCCCAGCTACTTGAATCGGGAAGCTAGCTGGGTCGGGCCACCAGCATCTTCCCGGTGTTCTCCCCGCGCAGCATCCCGAGGAAGGCCGCCACGATGTGCTCGAACCCCGTCACCACGGTCTCGTCGAGCGGGAGCCGCCCGTCGCGGATGTGCGGCACGGCGAAGTCCTCCAACTCCTCCTGGGCGTCACGGTGGTTGCGCACCAGGAAGCCTTCGAGCCGGATGCTCTTGTCGACCATGGTGAAGAGGTTGCGGGGCGCGGGCGGCGGGGTGTCGAGCGAGTGGTACTGCGCGACCGCGCCGACCCAGGCGATCCGTCCGTGCTCCCGCGCCGCGCCGATCGCGGCCTCCAGATGGTCGCCGCCCACCCCGTCGAGAACCACGTCCACCCCGTCCGGGGCGGCCTTGGCGAGCAGCTCGCCCACCGGTCCGTCGTGGTAGTCGAACGCCGCGTCGAAGCCGACCCGTTCGACGAGATGGGCGACCTTGCGGGCCGAGCCCGCGCTGCCGACCATCCGCCCGGCGCCCAGCAGCCGCGCGAACCGGCCGGCGGCCGTGCCCACCCCGCCCGCCGCCGCCGAGATGAACAGGTCCTCGCCCGGCTGGAGTTTCGCGATGCGGGTGAGGCCGACGTACGCCGACAGGCCCGTACCGCCGAGGACGCTCAGATAGGCGGAGAGCGGCACGCCCGGGTGCTCGGTCAGCCGCCGGGAGGCGGCGGCGGTCACCAGGGAGTGGGTGCGCCACCCCTCGCGGTGCAGGACCAGATCGCCCTCCCGCAGGCCCGGATCGCGTGAGGCGACGACCCGGCCGAGGGTGCGGCCCTCCAGCGGGGCGTGGAGGGCGAAGTCACCGTCCATCATTTCGCGGTGGTACGGATCCACCGACCAGTAGAGGTTCTCCACCAGCGCGGTGCCGGGCCCGGGGGAGGGGACCGGCGCCTCGACGAAGGTGAAGTTTCCGGCGGTCGGGAAGCCGTTGGGGCGGGCGGTCTGGTGCACGGTGAGCGAGGTCTGCTTCGTCATGATCACGACCGTAGGCAGGGCGGCGCCGACCGGACAGTAGGCTGCGTCGATGGAACCGTCCCAGCCATGAATGTTCCTCATACTCCGAGGTGAGAGTCGCGCCCATGACTGATCTCGCACCCCATGAACTGCGCGTCCTGGTCGCCGTCGCGCACGGGCGGAGCTTCTCCGCCGCCGCGGCCGCCCTCGGAATGACCCAGTCCGCCGTCTCGCACTCCGTACGCGGCAGCGAGCGCAAGCTCGGCGCCGTGCTCTTCGACCGGGACCGCAGGGGCGCCCGGCCCACCGCGGCCGGCGAGCGGGCCGTCGCCCACGCCCGGCGCGTCCTGCGGCTCTTGGAGGTGATGCGCGCCGAGGTCCGGGGCGCCGAGCGGGGCGCGGCCGCCGGGGCGCTGCGGATCGCCGCCTTCCGCAGCGCGGCGCTGCACCTGCTGCCGGGCGCGCTGGAGCGGCTGGCCGCGCGCCACCCCGAGATCGTGCCGGAGGTGCGGATCGTACGGGAGGTGGGGCCCGGGACCGCCGGGGAAGTCCTCGACGGCCGGGCGGACGTGGGGATCGCGACGATCGGGACCACCTCGCCCGTACCGCCGCAGCTGATCGGCGGCGTGCTGCTGGAGGAGGGGTACGCGCTGGTGCACCCGGCCGGGCATCCCTCGCCCCGGACGCTGCCGCTGGTCGACTGGGACGAGAACTGCACCTCCTATACGCGCGAGTGGTGGCAGCGGCAGGAGTGGCTGCCGTCGGCGACCGTCCGCACCGAGGACGACGGAGCGGTGCTCTCGTTGGTGAGCAGGGGTTTCGGTATGGCCGTAATGCCCGAGCTGTCCCTGATCGGAGCACCCGACGGAATCGAGATCACTGATCTCGGCCCGGCGCGCCCGTCCCGGTCCGTGGGCTATGTCACCACCCCTGAGCAGGCGAAATCGATCGCCGTACGGGCGCTGATCCGGGAACTGAGAGTGCCGGCCGCCACGCGGAGTGAAGGAAGCCGTCTCAGATAGTAGGAAGCCCAAGTAATTGTGCAGACAGACAGCCCCGGCTCCCTTAGCTTTGTAGAAGCCGAACGTCTCGCTCCATCAGCGAATGGCGGTCGAGAGCGCCGTGCCCCTCGCGCAGGCAACCCCTGCGGGCCCGCTCCCCGCCCCTTCCGGCGCCTTCGATCATTCGCCTGATCTCAAGGAGTCGATCATCATGGCCGCTGAGACCCTCCGTCGCGTCCGCCACTCCGTCGCCCGTCCGAGCGACGACGCCCGCAAGAACGCCGCCGCCGCCCTGCAGCGCGCCCTCGACCGCAGGGACAACGGCGGCGCCACCGGCCACTAGGCCGAGCGCTCCACCACCGATCGCCGTACCCGGCCGTGCACTCACCTCGTCCGCATGGTGGACAGGCGTGTGTCAACGGCTGGGACGGGGAGTAGGGTGCCGACATGTCTCGCAGCATCAATCTCGCAGTGATCCCCGGTGACGGCATCGGCCAGGAGGTCGTGGCCCAGGGCCTCAAGGTCCTTACGGCCGTCCTTCCGCAGGACGTGAAGCTGGAGACCAAGGAGTACGACCTCGGCGCCCGGCGCTGGCACCGCACCGGAGAGACCCTCCCCGACGCGGAGCTCGACTCCCTCAAGAACCACGACGCCATCCTGCTCGGCGCGATCGGCGACCCGTCCGTGCCCTCCGGCGTTCTGGAGCGGGGCCTGCTCCTCAAGCTCCGCTTCGCCTTCGACCACTACGTGAACCTGCGTCCGTCGAAGCTCTTCCCCAACACCGCCACCCCGCTGGCCGGCCGCCCCGAGATCGACTTCGTCGTCGTCCGCGAGGGCACCGAGGGCCCGTACACCGGCAACGGCGGCTCGCTGCGCACCGGCACGCCCGCCGAGGTCGCCACCGAGGTGAGCCTCAACACCGCGTACGGCGTCGAGCGCGTCGTCCGCGATGCGTACGAGCGGGCCAACGCCCGCCCCCGCAAGAAGCTGACGCTGGTCCACAAGAACAACGTCCTCGTCCACGCCGGCCACATGTGGAAGAAGATCTTCGACACGGTGGGCCAGGAGTACCCCGAGGTCACCACCGACTACCTGCACGTCGACGCCGCGACGATCTTCTTCGTCACCCAGCCCGAGCGTTTCGACGTCATCGTCACCGACAACCTCTTCGGTGACATCCTGACCGACCTCGCCGCCGCCGTGACCGGCGGAATCGGCCTGGCCGCGTCGGCCAACATCAACCCGGACCGGACCTTCCCGTCCATGTTCGAGCCCGTCCACGGCTCCGCGCCCGACATCGCGGGCCAGGGCAAGGCCGACCCGACGGCGACGATCCTGTCCGTCGCGCTCCTCCTGCGCCACCTCGGCTTCGACGCCGAGGCCGCCCGCATCGAGGACGCCGTCGCCGCCGACCTCGCGGCCCGGGACGGCTCCGCGCGGACGACCGACGAGATCGGCGACGCGCTCGCCGTACGAGTAGCCGGCTAGCCCGCCGACTGACGCGCCTTCCACGTGAGGCACACAAGCCGCCGGGTCGCATCCGCACCCGGCGGCTTCACCATTGCGGTCGCGGGGTGCCACCATCAACCCTGGACCGCGAACACTCCGCTTCACCCCACCGGCCCACGCGGGCGATAATCGAACGTGGGGCCGCGGCATGCGGGAAAGCTCGGACGTCCTAGCAGCAGCGGCGTGAGCGCGGTCCGACACACACAAACGGTGAAGGACACGCACTCATGACGACGCCCACGATCGAGCTCAAGCCCTCCTCCAGCCCGCTGTCCGACGCGGAGCGCGAGGCGGTCCTGGCGAACCCCGGATTCGGCCGCCACTTCACCGACCACATGGTGACAATCAAGTGGACCGAGGGCCGCGGCTGGCACGACGGTCAGCTGGTGCCGTACGGTCCGCTCTCCCTCGACCCGGCCACCACCGTCCTGCACTACGCCCAGGAGATCTTCGAGGGCCTGAAGGCCTACCGCCGCCCCGACGGCTCGGTCGTCACCTTCCGCCCGGAGGCCAACGCCCGCCGCTTCCAGTCCTCCGCCCGCCGGCTCGCCATGCCCGAGCTGCCGGTCGAGACCTTCCTCGAGGCCTGCGACCGCCTCGTCCAGCAGGACAAGGACTGGGTCCCCGCACACGGCGGCGAGTCCTCGCTCTACCTGCGCCCCTTCATGATCGCCACCGAGGTCGGACTCGGCGTGAAGCCCGCCAACGAATACCTCTTCGTGGTCATCGCCTCCCCCGCCGGCGCCTACTTCCCCGGTGGCGTCAAGCCGGTCTCCATCTGGGTCTCCGAGGACCGCGTCCGCGCCGTCCCCGGCGGCATGGGCGACGCCAAGACCGGCGGCAACTACGCCGCCTCCCTGCTCGCCCAGGCCGAGGCCGCCGCCAAGGGCTGCGACCAGGTCGCCTACCTCGACGCCGTCGAGCACAAGTGGGTCGAGGAACTGGGCGGCATGAACCTCTACTTCGTGTACGAGGACCGGATCGTCACCCCCGAGCTCACCGGCTCGCTGCTCGCCGGCGTCACCCGTGACTCGCTCCTCACCCTCGCCAAGGACCTCGGCTACGCCTCCGAGGAGGGGCGGATCTCCATCGACCAGTGGCGCGCCGACACCGAGAACGGCACGCTCAAGGAGGTCTTCGCCTGTGGCACGGCCGCGGTGATCACCCCCGTCGGCACGGTCAAGTGCGCCTCCGGCGAGTGGCAGCAGTCCGGCGGCGAGCCGGGCGAGGTCACCCGCAAGCTGCGCCAGGCCCTGCTCGACATCCAGACGGGCAAGGCCGAGGACGTCCACGGCTGGACCCACGAGCTGGCGTAGCCGGCACCACGACGGCCGTGCCTCTTCGCGAGAGGCGCGGCCCGTTGTCGTACCCGTGTTCCACAATGGGCGCCATGACGACGGACGAGCGGGACCGACAGCTGGCCGAGGCAGTGGCGCTGCGTGAGCGCGGGGAGCGTGAGGAGGCCCGCGGGAGGCTGCTCGCGCTCGCCGGGCGGTGGCCCGAAGACCGGGAGATCGCCTACCAGACCGCCTGGGCGCACGACGTGCTCGGCCTGGAGGCGGAGGCGGTGCCGTTCTACGAGCGGGCGCTGGCCGGGGACGGGCCGGGCAACGGCGCCGGGCCGGGCGCGCTGTCCGGAGCCGGGCCGGGCACGCTGTCCGACGAGGACCGGGCCGGGGCGATGCTCGGCCTCGGCAGCACGTACCGCGTGCTCGGGCGGTACGAGGACGCCGAGCGGCTGCTGCGCCGGGCGGTGGAGCTGTTCCCGGACCACGGCGGGCTGCGGACCTTCCTCGCCATGGCCCTGCACAACACCGGCCGTCACGAGGAGTCGATACGGCTCCTGCTGGAGCTGCTCGCCGCCACCAGCGACGACCCGACCGTCGCGGAGCTGCGGCCGGCCATCGCCTTCTACGCCAAGGACCTCTCGGCCACGGCGTAGGCGCGCGGGGTGAGCGCCGCGTACAGCGCGCCGCCGACCACGCCGGAGAGGATGAAACTGCAGTCGATCCCGCCGGTCAGGGCGAGCAGCGGGCCCTCGTACAGCGGGGTGGAGACCGACGCCAGGCCGACCGCGGCGCCCAGCGCCCAGGCGGCCGCGGCGCGCGGGTGCCAGCCGGCCTGGAACCAGTAGACGCCGCCGCGGGCGCGGCGGTTGTAGACCTGGAGGGCCTCCGGCTCGTACTCGCCGCCGCAGCGGGCGTGCCCGATCAGGGTGATCACCGCCCAGGGGGTGCCGACCGCCGTGAGCAGCAGGACGAAGGAGGTCATCGCCGACTGCGCGTCCCAGGCGAAGTGGCCGAGGAAGACGAAGGCGGTCGCCACGACGGCCACCGCGAGCGTGGCCCGGGCCCGGGTGGCGCGAGGCAGGATGGCGTCCAGGTCGAGGCCCATCGAGTAGAGCATCAGACCGGCGTTGCCGATCGAGCCGGCGGTCGCGGCGAGCAGCAGCGGCACGAGGTACCAGACGGGGGAGGCGTCGACCAGCGGCCCGGCGTAGTCCAGCGAGCCGCGCGCGGCCAGCGCCGTGAAGGTGCCGAAGAGCTGGGGTACGAGCAGACCGGCGGCGAGGCCCAGGCAGGTGGCCCGCCAGACGGCCTTGGAGCTGTGCCGCCGCGGGGAGATGTAGCGGGTGTAGTCGCCGAGCAGGGTGATGAAGGCGATCGGGCCGCTGAGCCCGGCGGCGACCGCGGAGAGCACCCAGGTCGGCCAGAAGGAGCCGAGCAGGTAGGGCGTGTCGGGCACGGCGGCGGTGGTGAAGTCGCCCGCGTAGGCGAAGATCCCGAGCGCGAGCAGCACGGTCATGCCGAGGGCGAGGGCCTTGCTGAGCTTGAGCAGCAGCCGGTAGCCGTACACCGCGGCGACGACGGTACAGCCCGCGAGCAGGGTGTAGACGAGGGTGTGCGAGAGCCCGCCGGTGGGCAGGCCGATCAGCCGGGCCAGGGTGCCCACCATCACGTCCCCGCCGATCCACAGCGTGAGCGCGGTGTAGCCGAGGGAGAGCAGGAGCCCCACGACCGAGCCGACGAGGCGCCCGCGTACGCCGAAGAAGGCACCGCTGGAGGTGGACAGGTTGGTGCCCGTCCGCAGCGAGATCAGCGCCAGCGGCGCGGTCACCAGGACGCCGACGGCCGTCCCCGCGAGGATCGAGGTCACCGCCGGCCACAGGCCGAGCCCGAAGGAGACCGGGAGCCACCCGAAGACGATGACGCCCAGGCAGAGGTTGGATCCCAGCAGGATCGCGATCAGGTCGCGAGGGCCGCTGGTGCGTTCCGCGTCCGGGATGGTGTCGACTCCGCGCTGTTCTATCGGCATGGGGGCTCTCTCCCTGCTCTCCGGCCTCGTCGAGGGTCGGCATTTCGAGCGTCGCTCAATAATTAGAGTGACGCTCAATGTGAACTACCACAAGCCCCCGAGTCAATGCTTTGAGCGCGCTGAATCTCCGGTTAGAGTGTTGCTCAAACAGGAGGTGTGGTGACGTGCGACTGACCCCCACGGAGCGCGACCGGCTGCTGCTCTTCGGCGCGGCCGAACTGGCCAGGGCCCGCCGGGCCCGGGGCCTGAAGCTCAATGTCCCCGAGGCGACCGCCCTGATCGCGGACACCGTCTGCGAGGCGGCCCGCGACGGCAGACGGCTCGCCGAGGCGATCGAGGCGGCCCGCGGCGTCCTCGGCCCCGACGACGTCCTGCCGGGCGTCGCCGACGTGGTCACCGAGGTCCATGTCGAGGCCGTCTTCGAGGACGGATCGCGGCTCGCCGTGGTCTCCCAGCCCCTGGGGGCCGGATCGGGCGCGGACGCGCCGGGAGCGCTGCTGCCCGCGCCGCCGCACGCCGAGCAGGAACCGGCGGTCACGGTGAGCGTGCGCAACACCGCCACCGTCCCGGTCGGCGTCACCTCGCACTTCCACTTCTTCGAGGCCAACCCGCGCCTCGACTTCGACCGGGCCGCCGCCTACGGCATGCGTCTGTGCGTCCCCGCCGGGTCCTCCTTCCGCTTCGACCCGGGCGGCGAGGCCACCGTCGGACTCGTACCGATCGGCGGCGACCGGATCGCGATCGGTTTCGCCGGTCTCGTCGACGGCCCGCTGGACGCGCCCGGCGCGAAGGAAGAGGCGCTACGCAGGGCAGCGGCCTGCGGCTATCTGGGAGTGGAGGTCAGCTGATGGACCCGTACGAATACGCATCCGTCCACGGCCCGCGCGCAGGCGACCGGGTCGTCCTGGGCGACTCCGGGCTCGTCGTGCGCGTCGATTCCGACGCCCAGAAGCCGGGGGACGAGTTCCTCGCCGGCTTCGGCAAGACGGCCCGGGACGGACTGCACCTGAAGGCCGCCGCCGTGCGCGAGACCTGTGACGTGGTCATCAGCAACGTCCTCGTCATCGACGCCGTGCAGGGCATCCGCAAGGTGTCGATCGGCATCCGCGAAGGCCGGATCCACGCCATCGGCCGGGCCGGCAACCCCGACACCCTCGACGGCGTGGACGTCGTCGTCGGGACCGGCACGTCGATCGTCTCCGGCGAGGGCATGATCGCCACCGCCGGCGCCGTCGACACCCATGTCCATCTCCTCTCCCCGAGGATCATGGAGGCCTCGCTGGCGAGCGGCGTCACCACCGTCATCGGTCAGGAGTTCGGTCCGGTGTGGGGCGTCGGCGTCAACTCGCCCTGGGCGCTCAAGCACGCCTTCAGCGCCTTCGACGCCTGGCCCGTCAACATCGGCTTTCTCGGCCGCGGCTCGTCCTCCGACCCCGCCCCGCTCGTGGAGGCGCTCGCCGAGGGCGGCGCCTCCGGCTTCAAGGTCCACGAGGACATGGGCGCCCATACCCGCGCCCTGGACACCGCCCTGCGGGTCGCCGAGGAGCACGACGTCCAGGTCGCGCTGCACAGCGACGGCCTCAACGAATGCCTCTCCGTCGAGGACACCCTGCGGGTGCTGGACGGCCGGACCATCCACGCCTTCCACATCGAGGGCTGCGGCGGCGGACACGTCCCCAACGTGCTCAAGATGGCGGGCGTGCCGAACGTCATCGGCTCCTCCACCAACCCCACCCTCCCCTTCGGCCGGGACGCGGTCGCCGAGCACTACGGCATGATCGTCTCCGTCCACGACCTGAAGACGGACCTGCCCGGCGACGCCGCCATGGCTCGGGACCGGATCCGCGCCGGGACCATGGGCGCCGAAGACGTCCTGCACGACCTCGGCGCGATCGGCATCACCTCGTCGGACGCGCAGGGCATGGGAAGGGCCGGCGAGACCGTACGCCGGACCTTCGCCATGGCCGGCAAGATGAAGGCCGAGCTCGGCCCCATGACGGGCGACGGGGCGCACGACGACAACGCGCGCGTCCTGCGCTACATCGCCAAGCTGACCATCAACCCCGCCATCGCCCACGGCCTCGCGCACGAGATCGGCTCCATCGAGGTCGGCAAGATGGCCGACATCGTGCTGTGGAGCCCGCAGTACTTCGGCGCCAAGCCGCAGCTGGTCCTCAAGTCGGGCTTCCCGGCGTACGGCGTCGTCGGCGACCCCAACGCCGCCACCGACACCTGCGAACCGCTGGTCCTCGGACCGCAGTTCGGCGCGCACGGCGCCACCCCGGCGGAGATCTCCGTCGCGTTCGTCGCCCAGGCCGCCGTGGACCTCGGCTCCGACCGGCTGCCGACCCGCCGCCGCCGGGTCGCCGTCCGCGGCACCCGCGGCATCGGCCCCGGCAACCTCCTCCTCAACTCCCGTATCGGAGACGTCTCCGTCGACGGCCGGACCGGACTGGTCACCCTCGACGGCGACCCGATCCGCTCCGAACCGGCCGAGTCCATCTCCCTCAACCGCCTCTACTTCCTCTGAGGACTGACATGACCTTCCGTATGCCGCCCGAGTGGGCGCCGCACGAGCGCACGTGGATGGCCTGGCCCGGCCCCAACCCCACCTTCACCGACGACGAGGAGCTCGCCGAGGCCCGCGCGGCCTGGGCGGCCGTCGCCCGGGCGGTCCGCCGCTTCGAGCCGGTGACGGTGGTGCACGGCCCCGGCCAGGGCGACTCGGCGCGCGACCTGCTCGGCCCGGACATCGACCTCGTCGAGCGCGAGCTCGACGACGCCTGGATGCGGGACATCGGCCCCACCTTCGTCACCGATGGCAGCCAACTGGCCGCAGTGGACTGGGTGTTCAACGGCTGGGGCGGACAGGACTGGGCGCGCTGGGAGCACGACTCCAAGATCGCCCGCCATGTCGCCGACCTCGCGGGCGTGTCCGTGCTGAGCAGCCCGCTGGTCAACGAGGGCGGCGCCATCCACGTCGACGGCGAGGGCACGGTCCTGCTGACCGACACCGTCCAGCTCGGCGCCGGCCGTAACCCCGAGTGGACCCGCGCCCAGGTCGAGGCGGAGATCCACGCCAAGCTCGGCACCACCAAGGCGATCTGGCTCCCGCACGGCCTGGCCGGCGACTACGGGATGTACGGCACCCAGGGCCATGTCGACATCGTCGCCGCCTTCGCCCGCCCGGGCACGGTCGTGGTCCACAGCCAGCAGGACCCCGCCCACCCCGACCACGAGCGCTCCCGCCTCTACGTCAATCTCCTGCGCGGCCAGACCGATGCCCGGGGCCGGCGCCTGGAGGTCGTCGAGATCCCGGCCCCCACCGTCCTCAAGGACGAGGAGGGCGACTGGGTCGACTACTCGTACATCAACCACTACCTCTGCAACGGCGGCGTGGTGCTGTGCGGCTTCGGCGACCCGAACGACGAGATCGCGGCCGGCATCTTCCGCCGCCTCTTCCCGGACCGCACGGTGACCCTCGTCGACGCCCGCGCGATCTTCGCGGGCGGCGGCGGCATCCACTGCATCACCCAGCAGCAGCCGAAGGTCTGACCCGACCCCTCGCCGCGCACCGCGCGGCGGGGGACCGGCCGGCCGGCCCCGGCCGATCAGGTAAAACGTATGAGTGACCCCTAGCCACCCGCACAGCCCGCGCCGCCGCAACGCCGCCCCTCCCCGGGAGGAGCTGCTGGCAGCCGCCATGGACACCATCGCCGAGCGCGGGCTCGACGGGCTCACCATGGCCGGCCTCGGCCGCCAGGTCGGGATGAGCAGCGGGCACCTCCTCTACTACTTCCGCACCAAGGACGAACTGCTGCTGCAGACCCTGGAGTGGAGCGAGGCCCAGCTCGGGGCCGAGCGCAGCGCGCTGCTGTCGCGGCAGGCACCCGTACGCGAACGGCTCGCCGCCTACGTCGACCTGTACGTGCCCGACGGACCCCGCGACCCCCACTGGACGCTGTGGCTGGAGGTCTGGAACCGGTCCCAGAACGCCGACGCCGACGCCCGCGCCCGGCAGGCCGCCATCGAGGGGGCCTGGCACCGCGACCTGGTCGCGCTGCTCGCCGAGGGGCTCTCCCGCGGCGAGCTCCGGCCCGTCGACCCCGACCGGTACGCCGCCCGGCTGCGCGCCCTGCTCGACGGGTTCAGCGTGCACGTGGCAGTCGGGATACCGGGCACCGGACGCGAGCAAGTTCTCGCTCACGTACGGGAGTTCCTCCAGGACACACTCCTTCCGGGAACGTAACGTACGCAAGTACTCCCTATCGTTGCCCGCCACCGCCTTGTCCGCCCCCGGGCCCCTCCGGCACGGTTCGGATCATGGGACGAGAGCACTGGAAAAAGATCTGGGTCGGGTCGGCCGGCAACATGGTCGAGTGGTTCGACTGGTTCGTGTACGCGAGCTTCGCCACCTACTTCGCGGGAGCCTTCTTCCCTGAGGGCAACGACACCGCCAAGCTCATGAACACCGCCGGCATCTTCGCCGTCGGCTTCTTCATGCGCCCCGTCGGCGGCTGGCTCCTCGGCCGGGTCGGCGACCGCAAGGGCCGCAAGGCGGCCCTCACGCTCACCGTCACCCTCATGTCCGCCTCGGCCCTACTGATCGCCGTCGCCCCCACCTACTCCGTCGCCGGCTACGGCGGCGCCGCCGTCCTGCTGATCGCCCGGCTGCTCCAGGGGCTCTCGGTCGGCGGCGAGTACGCCGCCAGCGCCACGTACCTCACCGAGGCCTCCGCCCCGCAGCACCGCGGCTTCGCCTCCAGCTTCCAGTACGTGTCGATGACCGCCGGCCAGATCCTCGGCCTCGGCCTGCAGATCGTGCTCCAGCGCACGATGTCCAGCGAGGCCCTGCACAGCTGGGGCTGGCGCATCCCCTTCATCATCGGCGCGCTCGGCGCCGCGGTCGTCTTCTACCTGCGCCGCAACATGCTGGAGACGGACGTCTACGAGGACTCCGCCGACGACACCCCGGCCAAGGACAAGGGCACCATCAAGGCGCTGTGGGCGCACAAGCGTGAGGCGTTCCTCGTCATCGCCCTGACCATGGGCGGCACCGTCGCGTACTACACGTACACGACCTACCTCACGAAGTACCTGTCCAACTCCGCGGGCCTGCCCAAGCAGACCGCCACCCTGGTCTCCTTCTGCGCCCTGATCGTCTTCGCCTGTCTGCAGCCGCTCGCCGGCAAGCTCTCCGACCGCATCGGCCGCCGCCCGCTGCTGATCACCTTCGCGCTCGGCTCGACCTTCCTGACCGTGCCGATCATGACGCTGCTGCGGCACGCGGGCTCCTTCTGGCCCGCCCTCGGCCTCTCGCTGCTCGCCCTCGTCGTGATCACCGGCTACACCTCGATCAACGCGTGCGTGAAGGCCGAGCTCTTCCCCACCGGCATCCGGGCCCTCGGCGTCGCCCTGCCCTACGCCATCGCCAACGCGCTCTTCGGCGGCACCGCCGAGTACGTGGCGCTCTGGTTCAAGGACTCGGGCGTCGAGTCCGGCTTCTACTGGTACGTCGCCGGCTGCGCCGCGGTCTCCCTGGTGGTGTACCTGACGATGCGCGAGACCCGCGACATCGACCTCGGCCGCGTCGGCAGGGCCCCGCGGGCGCCCGAGCCGGAGCCGGCCAGGACCCCGGCCGTGTAGGCCGTCCATGACCGGTGGCGACGGCGGCGCGCGGGAGCGCCTCCGTCGCCACCCACTTCCCAACCGGTCCCTCGGCCGGGTGCCCGCCATGTGAGACCCGTGTCCCGCGGACGGCGCCCGTGTGGGAGACTGCGGAGGTGCTTGCTACCACCATGATTATTGGCAGTAGCGCGCCGGTCCGCAGTGACCGCTGAACGCGGCTGTACCCCCGCGGCAGCGGCCACCGTGCCCCAGACCCGCGCGCAGACCTCTCGCACCCGCGAGGGGTTTTTTCGTTTTCCGGACCACCCCGACCGGAGACGGAAGGCGCGCGAAAATGGGGGCAAGTGGAGCCATACCTTCCGGAGCCACGTCCGACAGGAGCCAACACAGTCATGACCACGGAGACCGACCAGAGCACCGACCGGGGCGCTCGGGCCGACGACAGTTTCCATGTCTTCGACACCACGCTGCGCGACGGCGCCCAGCGCGAAGGCATCAACCTCACCGTCGCCGACAAGCTGACCATCGCGCGGCACCTGGACGAATTCGGCGTCGGCTTCATCGAGGGCGGCTGGCCCGGGGCCAACCCGCGGGACACCGAGTTCTTCGCCCGCGCCCAGCAGGAGATCGACTTCAAGCACGCGCAGCTGGTCGCCTTCGGTGCCACCCGCCGGGCCGGGGCCAAGGCCGCCGACGACCCGCAGGTCAGAGCGCTCCTGGAGTCCGGCGCCCCGGTGATCACGCTGGTCGCCAAGGCTCACGACCGGCATGTCGAACTCGCCCTGCGCACCACGCTCGACGAGAACGTCGAGATGGTCCGCGACACCGTCACCTTCCTGCGCGAGCAGGGCCGCCGGGTCTTCGTCGACTGCGAGCACTTCTTCGACGGCTACAAGGCCAACCCCGAATACGCCAAGGCCGTCGTCCGCGCCGCCTCCGAGGCCGGCGCCGACGTCGTCATCCTCTGCGACACCAACGGCGGCATGCTCCCCGCCCAGGTCCAGGCCGTCGTCACCACCGTCCTCGCCGACACCGGCGCCCGCCTCGGCATCCACGCCCAGGACGACACCGGCTGCGCCGTCGCCAACACCCTGGCCGCCGTCGACGCGGGCGCCACCCACGTCCAGTGCACCGCCAACGGCTACGGCGAGCGGGTCGGCAACGCCAACCTCTTCCCGGTCGTCGCCGCACTGGAGCTCAAGTACGGCATGAAGGTGCTGCCCGACGGCGCGCTCGCCGAGATGACCCGGATCTCGCACGCCATCGCCGAGGTCGTCAACCTCACGCCCTCCACCCACCAGCCCTACGTGGGTGTCTCCGCCTTCGCCCACAAGGCCGGACTGCACGCCTCCGCCATCAAGGTCGACCCCGACCTGTACCAGCACATCGACCCCGAGCAGGTCGGCAACACCATGCGGATGCTCGTCTCCGACATGGCCGGGCGCGCCTCGGTCGAGCTCAAGGGCAAGGAGCTCGGCGTCGACCTCGGCAACGACCGCGACCTGGTCGGCCGGGTCGTCGAGCGGGTCAAGGAGCGCGAACTCCAGGGCTACACCTACGAGGCCGCCGACGCCTCCTTCGAACTGCTCCTGCGCGCCGAGGCGGAGGGACGCCCCCGCACCTACTTCCGTACGGAGTCCTGGCGGGCGATCGTCGAGGACCGCCCCGACGGCACCCACGCCAACGAAGCCACCGTGAAGCTGTGGGCCAAGGGCGAGCGGATCGTCGCCACCGCCGAGGGCAACGGCCCCGTGCACGCCCTCGACCAGGCGATGCGAGCCGGCCTCGAACCGGTCTACCCGCAACTCGCCAAGCTGGAGCTGGTCGACTACAAGGTCCGCATCCTCGAAGGGCGCCACGGCACCGAGTCCACCACCCGCGTCCTGATCACCACCGGCGACGGCAGCGGCGAGTGGTCGACGGTCGGCGTCGGCGACAACGTCATCGCCGCTTCCTGGCAGGCGCTGGAGGACGCGTACACCTATGGGCTGCTGCGCGCGGGGATCGAGCCGGCCCAGTAGCGCGTCGTACCGGCCGATTCGCCCCTGTTCGTCCCACACATGGGCAGCATGGCTCGTACGTTCATCACTCCGAGTACCAGGACGGCGGCGGCCGGTGCCGCCGTCGCCGTCCTGACCGGCTGCCTCACGGCCGCCGACGCGCCCGCCGCACCCCTCGTGCCGCGCGTCACCGCCGCCCCGGTCACCACCGTCACCGAGGGCTCCACCGCGCAGGTCCGCGTCACCCTGCACACCACGAAGCCGCTCACCCGGGCCGTGCGCAGGTGCTGCTGAAGAACAGCGGGGGAGCGCTGCCGCTGCGCGCCGGACAGCGGGTGTACGTGGCCGGTTCCAACGCCCACGACATGGCCAACCAGGTCGGCGGCTGGACCGTCAGCTGGCAGGGCCCCTCCTTGCCGACGATCAGCGGCAGGACGATCCTGGACGGGATCAGGACGGCGGCCAAGGGCGCCCGGGTCACCCACTCCGTGGACGCCTCGGCGCCCACCGAGGGGCATGACGTGGGCGTGGTCGCCGTCGGTGAGGCCCCGTACGCCGAGGGCTTCGGCGACGTCGGCAACAACGGCCACGACCTGGAGCTCACCGAGGCCGACCGGAAGGCCGTCGACCCGGGTCTGCGGCACGATGCGGTGCGTGGTGCTGGTCGTCTCCGGCCGTCCGCAGATGATCGCCGACCAGCTGCCCGCCATGGACGCGCTCGTCGCCTCCTGGCTGCCCGGCAGCGAGGGCGACGGCGTGACCCACGTGCTCTACGGCAAGCGGCCCTTCACCGGGAAGCTGCCGCTGAGCTGGCCCCGCTCCGCCGACCAGGGGCAGGTCAACGTCGGGGACCGCGGGTACGACCCGCTCTTCCCGTACGGCGACTCACCCGGCGGTCCGCGAGGCAGCCGTCGTCGGCGTCCCCGACGCCTACCGCGGCGAGACGGTGAAGGCGTACGTCAGCCTGCGCCCCGGCGTCTCCGCGGAGCCCGCCGAGCCTTCGGTCTGACCGTCCGAGGTCCCCAGCCCGGCCGCTGAGCGCGCGCCTGCCCCCAGGAGCGCGAATTTCAGGGATATGGCCTGATTTGCTCCCTTTCGGGTAGCTTCGATGCATGAGGACCAGGCCGTTTTCCGTACTGTCGGCCCTCGCCGGGCTGGCGCTCCTGCTGCTGTTGGCCCTGGCCCCCGGTGTCTCCGCCAGGGCCACGGGCATATCCGACGCGGCCGCGGCCCTGAAACAGGGCCCGGTCTACGTCGACCCGGGCGCCGCCGACCAGCTCTCGCGGGCCGACGCGGACGCCCTCGCTCAGAAGATCATCGACGCGGACAAGCCGGTCTTCGTGGCCGTCCTGCCCGCGACCGCCGACTTCCCGCCGGAGAACCTGCTGCGCAATCTGCGCACCGAGACCGGGGTGACCGGCCTCTACGCCGTCCGTCTCGGCGACGGGTTCGACGCGGGCGCGGACCGCTCCGTGATGTCCCGGGATGCCGTGCAGAACCTCGTCACCGCGGTGAGGACCCCCGGTGTCGACGCGCAGACCGAGCTGAACAACTTCGTCGACCAGGCCCTGCCGCAGGCCCGCGGCTCCGCCCCCGCCTCCTGGAGCGGCGGCTCGGCCGCCGACACCGAAGGTCCGGGCGTCGGCGCGCTGGTGACCCTCGGCGCGGTCGCGGCCGCCGGCGGTGCCGGCGCGCTCGCGGTCGCCAGGCGCAACAAGAACCGCAAGCGGGCCGAGGAGCAGGCCGCCCTCGACAAGCTGCGGGTCGTCGTCGACGAGGACATCACCGCCTTCGGCGAGGAGCTCGACCGGCTCGACTTCCACCCGGCGGAGAAGGGTGCCGACGACGCGATGCGCGCCGACTACGAACGCGCCCTGGACGCCTACGACAAGGCGAAGTCCCTGATGGGCGCCGCCGAGCACCCGAGCGACGTACGGGCGGTGACCCAGGCCCTGGAGGACGGCCGGTTCTCGCTCGCCGTCCTGGCGGCGCGCCGCGAGCACCGGCCGCTGCCCGAGCGCCGCTCGCCCTGCTTCTTCGACCCGCGCCACGGCCCCTCCGTGGCGGACGTGCTCTGGTCGCCGTCCGGCGCCGCGGCGCGGCAGGTCCCGGTCTGCGCGGCGGACGCCGCCCGGATCGAGGACGGCCAGGACCCGGCGGCCCGTACGGTCGACACCGACACCGGCCGCCGCCCGTACTGGGAGGCGGGCCCGGCCTACGGCCCCTGGGCGGGCGGCTACTTCGGCGGCGGCATCCTGCCCGGCCTGCTGATGGGCACGATGCTCGGATCGATGCTCTCCACCCCGGCGTATGCGGCGGAGTACGGCGGCGCCGACTTCCAGGGCGGGGACACCTCCGGCGCGGACTTCGACTCCGGTGACTTCGGCGGCGGAGACTCGGGCGGCTGGGGCGGCTTCGGCGGCGGTGACTTCGGCGGAGGAGGCGGCTTCGACGGCGGTGGCGGCTTCTGACCGCCGCGGCCGCCGCGGCGCTCAGCGGGTGAGCCGCCCGGTCGGCAGCGCCACGCGCGCGTGGTCGCTCGGGCGGCTCAGGTGAGTCTGGCGGCTCTGGCGGCTCAGGCGGCGGTCTTGATCGCGGAGATGTCGAAGGTCAGCTTCACCTTGTCGCTGACCATGACACCGCCGGCCTCCAGCGCCGCGTTCCAGGTCAGGCCCCAGTCGGAGCGCAGGATCTCGGCGCTGCCCTCGAAGCCGACGCGCTCGTTGCCGTAGACGTCCGTCGCGCTGCCGTGGAACTCCAGGTCGATGGAGAGCGGGCGGGTGACGTCCTTGATCGTGAGGTCACCGGTCATGCGGTATGTCTCGCCGCCCAGCTGCTCGGCCGAGGTGGAGCGGAAGGTCATCAGCGGGAACCGCTCCGCATCGAAGAAGTCGGCGCCGCGCAGATGGCCGTCGCGGTCGGCGATCCCGGTGTCGACGCTCTCGATCCGCACGTCGAGGGCGGCCGTGGAGGCGCCCGGGTCCGCCCCGTCGAGCCGCAGCGTGCCCTCGAACTCCCCGAAGGCGCCGCGGACGTTGGTGACCATGGCGTGGCGGACGGTGAAGCCGATGCTGCTGTGCGCCGGGTCGACGGTGTAGTCGCCGGTCAGGGCGGCCAGCGCCGGGTCCACCGGCAGGGTGGCGACCGCGGTGGCGGTGGTGGCGGTGTCGTTCTTGCGGCCGAAGAGACCCATGACGTGCTCCTTGGGGGGATGAGTGACGCTCTTGTTGAATGTTCAACGAGAACGACCGTAACTCCATTCCGTTCAACATTCAACATCTCTGTGGTCCGGGTCACGCTTGGACTAACGGAACGGGGTTCTTGGACTGGCGGAGCCGCCGCCGCACCAACGCGTTGACCGCCCCGCGCGGCGGCCACTACGCAGAGTCCATGTCGCGAAGATTCCGTTCCGGGTGCGCGCTCCTCGCCGCCTCGTCCGCCCTGTTCGCCCTGGCCGGGCCGCTCTCCGGGCCCGCCCTCGCGGACGGCCGGGCCCACCACGCCCCCCGCGCCGCCGGCCCGGGCACCACCGCCCTCATCGGCTCCCCCCAGCTCGCGGTCGCCGTCGCCAAGGACTTCCCGCGCGTGGTCTCGTACACCGACCGCGGGACCGGCACCGCCCTCGCGGGCAGTACGGCCCCGGTCACCCGGGTCGTGCTCAACGGCACGCCGTTCACCGTCCAGGCCAAGGGCGAACCGGTCGTCACCGCCGACCGGGCCGCCTACACCCTCACCTTCCCCGACCTCCCCGGCGTCGAGATCGACGCGTCCCTGACCGTCACCGGCCGCGCCACCACCTTCAAGGTCACCGCCGTCCGCGACACCGACGCCTTCCGCCTCGCCACCCTCGACATACCCGGCCACGACCTGGTCTCCGTCGGCTCGGCCGACCCGGGCGCCGAGACCGCCTTCACCTGGCTCGACCACGACTCGACCCGTAACGCCGACCGCTTCGCCGACATCACCGCCGCCACGGCGCCGGACCCCGCCCCCGTCGGCGCCACCTACGGCCTGGTCAACACGGCCTCACTGGCCGCCGCCGTCGAGTCCAACTCCAGCTACGACAAGCCCTCCGGCCCCACCGGCGGCGACAAGGCCCGGCTGTGGCACCAGGCCCGCAAGGCCGCCGACGGATCCGTCCGGGTCGGCGTCTGGTCCGGGCAGTGGACCTACCGCGGCGAAGGCGCCCCCCGGCCGGAGAGGGGCGACCACCTTCCCTGGGCGAAGGTCGTCGTCACCCCGGACGCCAACGGCGACGGGAAGACCGACTGGCAGGACGGCGCCCTCGCCTTCCGTGCCATCGGCGTCCGGGCACCCGGCAGCGAAAGCACCCCGGACCGGGTGATCACCCACATCCCGTTCAATTTCGCCAGCCAGGCCACCCACCCGTTCCTGCGCACCCTCGACGACGTCAAGCGGATCTCGCTGGCCACCGACGGCCTCGGCCAGCTCGCCGTCCTCAAGGGCTACGGCTCCGAGGGTCACGACTCCGCCCACCCCGACTACGGCGGCAACTACAACAAGCGGGCCGGCGGCCTCGACGACCTCAACAAGCTGCTGCGCGGCGGCAAGAAGTGGGGCGCCACCTTCGGCGTCCACGTCAACGCCACCGAGTCCTACCCCGAGGCCAGGAACTTCAGCGAGACCCTCGTCGACAAGACCCGGCCCGGCTGGAACTGGCTCAACCAGAGCTACTACATCGACCAGCGCCGCGACCTCAACAGCGGCGATCTCGCCAGCAGATTCCAGCAGTTGAGGAACGAGACCGACCGCAACCTCTCCTTCCTCTACATCGACGTCTACTACACACACGGCTGGATCGCCGACAAGACCCTCCAGGCCGTCCAGGCGCAGGGCTGGCACGTCGGCACGGAATGGTCGGAGAAGTTCGAGCGCGCCTCGCTCTGGTCCCACTGGGCCAACGACCTCGACTACGGCGGCTCCACCAACAAGGGCCTCAACTCCCAGATCATCCGCTTCATCCGCAACCACGAGAAGGACATCTGGAACAACCACCCCGTCCTCGGCCAGAGCGCGCTGGAGGAGTTCGAGGGCTGGACCGGCGAGAACGACTGGAACGCCTTCCAGGCCACCGTCTGGCAGAAGAACCTGCCCGCCAAATACCTCCAGCAGCAGCGGATCACCCGCTGGCAGGGCGACGACATCACCTTCACCGGCGGCGTGCGCGGCACCGTCGAGAACGGCCGGCGCACCTTCTACGACCACGGCCGCAAGGTCCTCGACGGCGAGCGCTATCTGCTCCCCTGGGACGGCGGCAGGAAGCTGTACCACTACAGCAAGGGGGGCGGCACCAGCAGCTGGGCGGTGCCGGGCCGGGGCGCGTACACCGTGTACGAGCTCACAGACAACGGCCGGGTGAGGACCGGTACGGTCCGCCCGGTCGACGGCCGGATCACCCTCGACGCGGCCGCCGGGCAGCCCTATGTGCTCTACCCCGACCGGGCGCCCGAGCAGAGCCCGCCGCGCTGGGGCGAGGGCGGCCCGGTCGCCGACCCGGGCTTCAACGACAACCGGCTGGCCGCCTGGACCAAGTCGGGCGATGTCACCCGTCACACCGACGCCAACGGCCGCCACAGCGCCGCGTTGACCGGTGACACCGAGGTGTCACTCACCCAGCGGATCACCGGCCTCACCCCCGGCCGCCGCTACACCGCCTCGGCGCTCGTCGAGGTCGAGCCGGGTGCGACGCGCCGCACCACGCTCTCGATCGCCGGGCGGTCGGTCGCCGTCGAACGCTCCGCCGTCAAGGACCAGGTCGCCGCATCCGACTGGCACGGCACCCACCTCCAGCGGGCCAGGACCACCTTCAACGCCCCGGCGGACGGCACCGCGGTGCTGAGGATCGCCGCCCAGGCCGGTACGGCGCGGGTACGCGTCGACGACGTCCGTGTCGTCGCGGGCGCCGCCCCCGCCCCCGAGCCCGGCACCGTCGTCCAGGAGGACTTCGAGGCCGTCGACCAGGGCTGGGGCCCCTTCCTCAAGGGTGACGCGGGCGGCTCCACCGACCCCCGCACCCACATCAGCCAGCTGCACGCCCCGTACACCCAGTCCGGCTGGAACGGCAAGCTCGTCGACGACGTCCTCGGCGGCGCCGAGTCCCTCAAGTCACACGACGAGAACCCCGGCCTCGTCTACCGCACCGCCCCCTGGACCGTGCCGATGAAGGCCGGCCACGCCTACCGGGTCTCCTACGACCACCAGTCCAGCCATGCGGGCGCCTACGAGTGGGTGACCGGGTACGACCGCACGTCCGGCGGCGCCGTGGAGACCCGCCGCACACCGATCGGACAGCAGCGGACCACCGCGCGGTTCACCGAGACCGTCACCGCCGGATGCGGGGACACCTGGACCGGGCTGCGCAAGCGGAGCGACGCCCCCGACGGAGCCGACTTCGTCCTCGACGGCTTCACCGTCACCGACCTCGGCCCGGCCGCCGAACCCGCCGCCTGTGGAACGCTCTCGGTCACGGCCGGCGAGACCCTGGAACCAGGCCGCCCCAACGACGTCACGGCCACCTTCACCCACGACGAGGCCGGAGCCGCCGAAGGGGTCGCGGTGGCACTGACCCTGCCCGACGGCTGGAGCGCCGAGCCGGCCGGCCCCGTCACCTTCGACTCGGTCGCACCGGGCGCCAAGGCGAGCGCCACCTGGCGGGTGACCCCACCGCTGGACGCCCCCTACCGGACGTACACGGTGACATCGCACGCGACCTACGCCACCGGTGGCGTCCCGCGCCGGGTGAGCGCCACCACCTCCGTCCGTACGCTGCCCCCGCCGCCCACCACCGACAGCTGGGCCAGTGACCTCGACTGGACCTCGGCCACCAACGGCTGGGGCCCCGTCGAACGCGACCGCTCCAACGGCGAGACCGGCACCGGCGACGGCCGCCCGCTGTCGATCGGCGGGGTGCCCTACGCCAAGGGCCTGGGCACCCACGCCCCGGCCACCGTCCGCTACTACCTGGGCGGCCGGTGCACCACCTTCACCGCCGAGGTCGGCGTGGACGACGCACAGACGGCCCGCGGCAGCGTGCGCTTCGGCGTGCTCGCCGACGGGACCCGGAAGGTGACGTCACCGGTCCTGGGGGCGAACGACCCGGCGTGGTCCCTGACCGTCGACGTCACCGGCGCGCGGTACGTCGACCTGGTGGCCGACGACGGGGGAGACGGCAACGGCAACGACCACGCCGACTGGAGCAACGCCCGCTTCCACTGCGGCGGTTGACCCTCGAAGGCCCTGACCCGGCGCCCGGGCGGCCCGCCATCCCGCCGTCCGGACGCCCCAAGGTGGAAAGCGCTTTCATCTCGTCATGTCATGACCATTGCTGGCGACAGAAAGCGCGTGCTACACCGGCCCTGAGCCGGTCCACACCCACGCCTCGGGAGGCCCCCGTGCCCGCCTGGTCCCGCCGCACCTTCCTCGCCGCCACCTCGTCCGCCGCCATCGGCGCCGCCCTCGTGCCCGCCCCGGCGTCCGCCCGTGTCCCCATTCAACGCGCCGCTGCCGCAGACGAGTTCGACACGCTACGAGCCCGCTGGCTGACCCTCCAGCTCGGCACCGGCTACGACCCGGCCGCCGCGCCGTACGCCTCCCGGCTCGCCGAGACCGGCGAACTCGCCCGCGGCTTCCAGGCGTCGATGGCCCCCACCGCCACCTCCCTGTGGCCGGGCCACGCCTTCGACCCGCCGTCCGGGATCACCAAGAGCTACAGCCGCCTGTGGACCATGACCGAGGCCTACCTCCAGCAGGGCACGGGCCTCACCGGCGACGAGAGCCTCCTCGCCGACGTGGTACGCGGCCTCGACCACCTCTCCGCCCGCGTCTACCACCCCGGCACCACCCGCTACGGCAACTGGTGGGAGTGGCAGATCGGCAGCCCCCGCCTGCTGATGGACATCGTCGCCGCCCTCCACGACCACCTCGGCCCGGACCGCGTCCAGGCCGCCTGCGCCGCCGTCGACCACTTCATCCCCGACTCCGCCCTCGGCAGCTACACCGGCACCTCCACCGGCGCCAACCGCGTCGACCTGTGCCGCTCGGTCGCCCTGCGCGGCGTCCTCGGCCGCGACCCCGCCAAACTCGCCCTGGCCCGGGACGCGCTGAGCCCCGTCTTCCCGTACGTCACCCGGGGCGACGGCCTCTACGCCGACGGCAGCTTCGTCCAGCACACCTGGGTCGCCTACTCGGGTACGTACGGACAGGTCCTGCTCGACGGCCTCGGCCGGCTCTTCACGCTGCTCGCCGGCTCCACCTGGGCGGTCACAGACCCGGCCCGGCAGATCATCCTCGACGGCGTCGAGCACGCCTACGCCCCGCTCATCTACAACGGCCTCGCGATGGACAGCGTCAACGGCCGTGCCATCAGCCGCGGTTACGCCCGCGACGACGCCCGGAAGATCCTGCGCGGCGACCATTTCCACGGCCAGGGACTCATCGCCGCCATCGCCCTGCTCGCCGCCGGGGCGAGCCCCGCCGAACGCGACCGGTGGCACGCGCGCGTGAAGGGCTGGATCGAACGGGACACGGTCAGCCCGATCCTCACCGCCCGCCAGTTCGGCGTCGCCGACCTCGCCCGGCTGCACGCGGTCGCCGCCGCCCCCGGCCCCGCCGCCCCCGAGCCCGTCGGCCACCGCCTCTTCGCCGCCATGGACCGCGCCGTCCACCGCCGCCCCGGCTGGGCCGCCAACATAGCCATGGCCTCGGAGCGGATCTCGTACTACGAGTGCGGCAACGGCGAGAACCCGCGCGGCTGGCACACCGGCGCCGGAATGCTCTACTGGTGGGGCCCCGGCCCAGGAGCGGACGCCCAGTACACCGACTGGTTCTGGCCGACCGTGGACCCCTACCGGCTGCCCGGCACCACCGTCTCCACCAAGCGGCTCGCCGACCGGGCCGGCGGCGAATGGGGGCAGCCCAAGCCCGCCGTCCAGTGGGTCGGCGGCGCCACCGACGGGGAGTTCGCCGCGGTGGGCCAGCACCTCAAGGGCCTCGGGTCCACCCTCGAAGCCCGTAAGTCCTGGTTCTGCGCCGCCGACACCGTCATCTGCCTCGGCGCCGGGATCACCAGCACCGACGGCGTCCCCGTCGAGACCGTCGTCGACAATCGCAACCTCGGCGAGCAGGGCACCCAGGCCTTCACCACCGGCCCCCGCTGGGCCCACCTCGAAGGCCACGGCGGCTGGGTCCTGCCCGGCGGCACGGGAGCGCTGCGCACCCTGCGCGAGGACCGCACGGGGGCCTGGAGCGACATCAACGCCGGCTCCTCCACCGAGCGCCGCACCCGCCGGTACCAGACCCTGTGGCTGGACCACGGCACGAACCCCACCCAAGCGGCCTACGCCTATCTGCTGATGCCGGGCGCCTCGCGACGCGCCGTGGCGGCACGTTCCCACGATCTCGGCTGGCTGGAGATCCTCGACAACACCGCGGACCGCCAGGCGGTCGCCGTCCGCTCTCTGGGGCTGACCGCGGCGAACTTCTGGCGAGCCGGTACGGTAGAGCGCCTGAAGGTGAGTGCCCCGGCGAGCGTGCTGGTGCGCAGGCGCCGCTCCACCGCCGTCCTCGCCGTCTCCGAGCCGCCCAGAACCGGGCAGCCGCTGGAGATCGCCTGGGACCGTCCGGTCGCCCGGATCCTCTTTCGCGATCCCTCGGTGGAGGTGCTCGCCACCACCCCGTCGCTCCGGCTGCGGATCACCCCCGGCACCCAGGGGGCCACTCATCGGTGTGAGGTGGCTCTCAGCTGACTTTTATAGGAACCCCATAAGTACGAGGGGTTCCTAGCTGTTGAGAAGTGCCGTACGGGAAGCCGTTCTGTCCAGCTCCACCAGGAATCCGGTCAGGAGACTGTACGGAGTCAACGGCGGGATTTTCTTGGTCGGCTTCGTAGGGTCGGTACATGACCGATCTGGTGGACAAGATCCCGAGCGAGCCGAGTGACGCCCGTGGGCGTGTGGCGGAGCTGCACGCCCTGCGTGAGCAGGCCCTGCGTGGGCCGAGCGACCGTGCGACCGAGGCGCAGCACGCGAAGGGCAAGCTGACGGCTCGCGAGCGTATCGAGCTGCTGGTGGACCCGGGCTCGTTCCGTGAGGTCGAGCAGTTGCGACGGCACCGGGCGTCCGGCTTCGGTCTGGAGTCCAAGAAGCCCTACACCGACGGTGTGATCACGGGCTGGGGCACCGTCGAGGGCCGCACGGTCTTCGTCTACGCCCACGACTTCCGGATCTTCGGCGGCGCGCTGGGCGAGGCCCACGCCACCAAGATCCACAAGATCATGGACATGGCCATCGCGGCCGGTGCGCCGCTGGTCTCCCTGAACGACGGCGCCGGCGCCCGTATCCAGGAGGGCGTCTCGGCGCTCGCCGGCTACGGCGGCATCTTCCAGCGCAACACCAGGGCCTCGGGTGTCATCCCGCAGATCTCGGTGATGCTCGGCCCGTGCGCGGGCGGCGCCGCCTACTCCCCGGCGCTCACCGACTTCGTCTTCATGGTCCGTGAGACCTCGCAGATGTTCATCACCGGCCCGGACGTCGTCAAGGCGGTCACCGGCGAGGAGATCTCCCAGAACGGCCTGGGCGGCGCCGACGTGCACGCCGAGACCAGCGGCGTGGCGCACTTCGCCTACGACGACGAGGAGACCTGCATCGCGGAGGTGCGCTACCTCCTGTCGATGCTGCCGCAGAACAACCGCGAGAACCCCCCGGTCGTCGTCTCCGAGGACGCCGCCGACCGCCGCTCGGACGTCCTGCTCGACCTGGTCCCGGCCGACGGCAACCGCCCGTACGACATGCACAAGGTCATCGAGGAGCTCGTCGACGACGGCGACTACCTCGAGATCCACGAGCGCTGGGCCCGCAACATCATCTGCGCGCTGGCCCGGCTCGACGGCCAGGTCGTCGGCATCGTCGCCAACCAGCCCCAGTCGCTGGCCGGTGTCCTGGACATCGAGGCGTCCGAGAAGGCCGCCCGGTTCGTGCAGATGTGCGACGCCTTCAACATCCCGATCATCACTCTTCTGGACGTACCCGGCTTCCTGCCCGGCGTCGACCAGGAGCACGGTGGAATCATCCGGCACGGCGCAAAGCTGCTGTACGCCTACTGCAACGCGACCGTGCCCCGTATCTCCCTGATCCTGCGCAAGGCGTACGGCGGCGCCTACATCGTCATGGACTCCCAGTCCATCGGCGCCGACCTCACCTACGCCTGGCCCACCAACGAGATCGCGGTCATGGGCGCCGAGGGCGCGGCCAACGTCATCTTCCGCCGGCAGATCGCCGACGCCGAGGACCCCGAAGCCATGCGGGCCCGCATGGTCAAGGAGTACAAGGCCGAGCTGATGCACCCCTACTATGCGGCGGAGCGCGGACTCGTCGACGACGTCATCGACCCCACCGAGACCCGCGAGGTCCTCATCAAGTCCCTCGCGATGCTCCGCACCAAGCACGCCGACCTGCCGTCCCGCAAGCACGGCAACCCGCCTCAGTAACAGGAGCACCCTGTGACCACACCCGCCTCCGAGCATCTGCTGCGCGTCGAGAAGGGCCACGCCGACCCCGAGGAACTCGCCGCGATCACCGCGGTCCTCCTCGCCCGCGCCGCCGCCCAGCCCGACGCCCCGGCCCACCGCCGCCGCTCCACCGCCGGCTGGCGCCGCCTGGAACGCCAGAACGGCTTCCGCTCGGCCCACTCCTGGCAGGGCTGACGCCCACCGCACGCGTGAAGGCCCCCGTCGCGAGACGGGGGCCTTTCGCGTCCCCAGGCACGTGCCGCGACGCCACGCAGAAGGCCCCGTACACCTTCCGCGGTGTACGGGGCCGGGGCGGCTCGTGACGGCTAGCGCAGGCGGGCCATCAGGGCGTGCTCGACGAGCGTGATGAGGGCGCTCTTGGCGTCCGCGCGGTGGCGGGCGTCGGTGGTGATGATCGGGGTGTCCGGGCCGATCTGGAGCGCCTCGCGCACCTCGTCCGGCGTGTACGGCTGGTGGCCGTCGAAGCCGTTGAGGGCGATGACGAACGGCAGCCCGGAGTTCTCGAAGTAGTCGACCGCCGGGAAGCAGTCGGCGAGCCGGCGGGTGTCGACCAGCACGACCGCGCCGATCGCGCCGCGCACCAGGTCGTCCCACATGAACCAGAAGCGGTCCTGGCCCGGCGTACCGAAGAGGTACAGGATCAGGTCCTGGTCCAGGGTGATACGGCCGAAGTCCATGGCGACGGTCGTCGTCTTGTCGCCGGTGTGGGTGAGGTCGTCGATGCCCGCCGACGCGGAGGTCATCACGGCTTCGGTACGCAGCGGGTTGATCTCCGAGACGGCGCCGACGAACGTGGTCTTGCCCACGCCGAAGCCGCCCGCCACCACGATCTTCGCGCTGGTGGTTGAGCGGGCAGCACCGCCGCTAGAGCTTGCGAAGTCCACTGAGCACCCTTTCGAGCAGTGTCACATCTGGCTGGCCGCCGGCGGCCTCGTCGCCGCCGGGCTGGTGGATGGCGACGAGGCCGGCCTCCGCCAGGTCGGCGACGAGGATCCGGGCAACGCCGAGGGGGATGGAGAGGAGGGCCGAGATCTCGGCGACCGACTTGATCTCGAAGCACAGCCGGCAGATCCGCTGGTGCTCGGGCAACTGCCCTTGCAGCCGGGCCGGATCGGCCGTGGTGCTGACCAGTGCCTCGATGGCGAGCTGGTACCGCGGCCGGGTCCGGCCGCCGGTCATGGCGTACGGACGGACCAGCGGGTTGTGGCTGGTTCCGGAGCCCGCGCCCGCCCCTGAGCGGGCCTTGGGTTCCGTGGTCCGCCGCGGGGCCGCGGGCTGGATCCGCGGCGCCTGCGGCTGGTCGTACGGCTGTTGAGCATTCGGATAGGGCTGTGCGGGGCCCTGTCTGCTGCTCGGTGCGGAGGGAAAGTTGAAACGGTTCTGACCGGTGTCACCGTGCGGCTGGTGCCCGTCATAACCGTCATATGGGCGTCCGCCCGGGGGTGTTCCCACGTTTCCTCCTCCGACTGCCGTCGCGGTCCATGTCCCTTGGAGCCGCGCCACCGCACCCTATGGTGCGATGGCGCGAAACGCACTGTCTGTCTGATGGTTGAGAACAGTTCTTCTAGTTCAGGAGGCTTCCCTGAAGCTCCGCGCGCAGGTCCGGGGTGAGGACGCTGCCGGCCCGGTCGACCAGCAGCGCCATCTCGTACCCGACGAGGCCGATGTCGGCGTCCGGGTGCGCGAGCACGGCCAGCGAAGAACCGTCCGAGATGGACATGATGAAGAGGAAACCGCGCTCCATCTCGACCACGGTCTGGTTGACGGCACCCCCCTCGAAGATCCGGGACGCCCCCGCGGTGAGCGAGGTCAGTCCGGAGGCGACGGCCGCAAGCTGGTCGGCGCGGTCCCGGGGGAAACCCTCCGACATCGCCAGCAGGAGTCCGTCGGCGGAGACCACCACCGTGTGGGACACCCCAGGGGTGTTGTCCACGAAGTTGGTGATCAACCAGTTCAGATTCTGCGCCGCCTGGCTCATCGGGCTCACACTAACGCTCCTGGTTGTAGGTACTACCCGGGCCGAGGCCCGATCCGTTCGTGTCCGTTCCCGCGCTGCGACCCTGCTGGACGCCGCGCCGCAGGTTGCTCAACCTGCCACGCACGTCCTCAGGGGCGCGGGAGACCTGTGGGCCGCCCTGCGGGGTCTGCTCCGCCGTGCCCTCGACCAGATTGGCCTTGGGAACCCGTCGCGGCAGCCCGGAGGGGGTGACCCCTCCGGCCTTCGGCTCGCGGAGCTTCTCGGCCCGCTGCCAGCGTTCGTCGTTCGTCGAACGCCAGTCGTCGGAGCCGTCGGCGTCGTTCTGCCGGTCCTCGCGGCCCGGCTGGGCCTGCTGCACCGGCTTCGCCTGCGGCGCCCGCTGCTGCGACTGCGGCTGCGGCGCCTGCGGGTTCTGCGCGCTGCTGCCGCGGCGCGGCAGACCGGCGTCGGTCAGCGCGTGACCGCTGCTCGGGGCCGGACCCTGACGGTCGAAGCCTACGCGCTCCGGAGCGTGCGCGGGAGCGCCCGGGGCAGATTCCGCTTCCGGCTGGTAATCCGACTCATAGCGGCCCTGGAAGGCGTCCTGACCGGCCCACTCGCCCTGCTGGGCCTGGGAGTCGAACGAGCCGTCGTACTGCGGCTGCTGAGCCTCCTGAGCCGGATACGTGGATTCCGGATAGGCCGACTCGGCATAGCTGCCGGAGGCATAGTCACCGGTCTGGTACTCACCGGTGCGGTACTCGTCCGTGCGGTAGCCCTCGCCGCGGTACTCCTCGCCGGAGTACTCCTCGTAGCCGGAGTGCTCGCCGTAGCCCTGCTGCTGGTCGTAACCAGGCTGCTGGTAGCCCTGATCGTAGCCCTGCTGCCGCTCGCCCTGCGCGTACTCCTGGCCGTAGGACTGCTCGTCCTGCTGGGGTGCGTAACCCTGCTGGTCCTGCTCGACCTCGTCCCTGAACAGCGGCCGGTCGCTGCCCTGCGCGCGCTCCTCCAGGGCCGCCCGGCGCTCCCCGCGCATCAGCGAACGGCCGACCGGGTCGAGCTGGCGCTCGCCGGTCTGCTGCTCGTAGCGCGAGTCGTCGAAGCCGAGTTCGGCGGCGGTGCGCAGCGGGGCGCTCTCGAAGGCCTGCTGCTCGGGGATGATCTGCGAGACGGTGAAGTCGTCGTCCGGCAGCGGGTCGCCACCACCACCGTGGGTGATCGCGTCCGGGAGCATGACCAGCGAGGTCGTGCCCGCCTGCTCGCCCGAGGGGCGCAGCTGGACCCGGATGCCGTGCCGGTCGGCGAGCCGGCCGACCACGAACAGGCCCATGCGCTGCGAGACGGCGGCGTCCACGGTCGGCGGGTTGGCCAGCTTGTGGTTGATGTCCGCGAAGTCCTCGGCGGTCAGGCCGATGCCCTTGTCGTGGATCTCGATCATGACCCGACCGTCGGGCAGCCGGGTGGCGGTGACGCGAACCTTCGTCTGCGGGGAGGAGAACGTCGTGGCGTTCTCCAGCAGCTCGGCGAGCAGGTGCACGAGGTCGGTCACGGCCTGGCCGTGGATCTCGGACTCGGGGACACCGGTCAGCTCGATGCGCTCGTACGACTCCACCTCGGAGGAGGCGGCGCGCAACACGTCCACCAGCGGCACCGGCTGGTTCCAGCGGCGGCCCGGCTCCTCGCCGGCGAGGATGAGGAGGTTCTCGCCGTTGCGGCGCATACGGGTCGCCAGGTGGTCCAGCTTGAAGAGGTTCTCCAGCTGGTCCGGGTCGGCCTCGTTGTTCTCCAGGTCGGTGATCAGGGTCAGCTGGCCCTCGATCAGCGCCTGGTTGCGCTGCGACAGGTTGGTGAAGATCGCGTTGACGTTGCCCCGGAGCAGGGCCTGCTCGGCGGCGAGCCGGACGGCCTCACGGTGGACCTGGTCGAAGGCGCGGGCGACCTCGCCGATCTCGTCCTGGGTGTCGATCGGGATGGCCTTCACGCGGGTGTCGACGCGGCCGGGCTCGGTGCGCGAGAGCTGGTCGACCAGCATCGGCAGCCGCTGCTCGGCGATGGTGAAGGCGGCGGTCCGCAGCTGGCGCATGGAGCGGCTCATCTGGCGCGCCATCATCCCGGCCAGGATGAAGGCGGTGAGGAGCGCGATCACGACGATGCCGCCGATGACGAACGCGTCGGTCCTGGCCTCGTCGGCGATGTCCGAGGCCTCGTCCACGGCCTTGGTGACGAGCTCCGACTCGACCTGGGAGTAGCCGTCGAACTTCGCCGTGGAGCCGCCCATCCAGGTCTCGGGGGTGATGTCCTTCTTACGGAGGTCCTTGATCCCGTCGGCGTCCTTGGCCTGGCCGATCGCGGCGGCCATACCGGCGAGGACGTTGCCCTGCGCGTCCCGCGGCGGGTTGAGACCGGCCGCCTCGAGCTTCTTGGCGCCCTCGACCGCCTTGCCCTTCATGACCTCCTGGAGCCGCGCGACATCGGCGTCGGTGCCACCGGACTGGTACTCGCCCAGAGCGATGGACTCCAGGTAGTTGTACGAGTTGAACGCCACCGACTGCTGGGCGAAGACGGCGTCGTCCTTGCTCGGCCGGACCAGCAGGTGCATACCGATCGAGCGCTGCAGCGAGTTCGCGGCCTTGGCGAGCTGGATGGCGTAGACCGTACGGCCGTAGCTGGTGACGTTGCCGGTACCGAGACCGAGCTCGTTGGAGAACTCCATCAGGTAGTGCTGGACCGCGACGTAGCCCTGCTCGGTCTGGGTGGGGTCCTGCACGCGCTTGTACGCGACCTCGCGCAGGTCCTCCAGGGTCGGCTTGGCGTTCCTGAAGAGCTCCAGACGGCGCTCCAGGCCCTGCCCCTCGGGCATGTCCTGGACGGCGGCGTCGAACTTCTTCTTCGCCTCGTCGGTGGCCGCGTAGATCTTGAGGACCTCGTCGGTCTTACGGTCCTCCTCGGTCCTCGCGGTGAGGAGCGGTGCGGCGGTGAGGTCACGCTCGTTGAGGAGGGCCTCGCCGTACTCCGAGGCGGCGCGCACGATGAGCGCCGTCTTCTCGGCGTCCCGGGCCTCCTGCCAGGTGTCGACAGCGGTCTTCACCTGGAAGCCGCCCATGACGAGGCCGACGAGCACGGGTATGAGGAGGATCGCGTTCAGCCGGGTGGGCACCCGCCAGTTACGCGGGGACAGCTTGCTGGAGCTGCCGGTGGGGGCGCTTTCCTCGACCGTTCCTGGCGCGTCCGCAGGCGACACCGCCGCGCGCGGCGGCGGGGTGAAGTTTCCCCGCGCCTGCTGCTCCGCGGAGCTTTCCTTGCTTCGCCTCACTCGACCAACAACCTCTCGGCGTCGGCACCTACGTTGTGCCGTTTTTCGTTCAGGGCCGTACTACTCGGGAGTTCAGGGAATTGCAGCACGTGAAGCGGGTCCGTTCCAAACAGCGGGAACGGGCCATTTCAAGTGGTCCAGACCGCAGATAAAACGGGCATAAAGAGCGAGCCCCGCCAAAAGGCGGGGCTCATGTGAGCGCAGCGATACGACTCGGATGCGTCGGGTGTCCGACCAGGCTCAATTCTCTGTCGAAATGTTATGAACACCGGGGCGGACCGTGTCGAACCACACAGCGCACCCCTGTTTACAACTGGTCGGACTACGACAACTGACGTATACCGGCCACTACTTGAGTCGCGCCATCAGGGCATGCTCGACGAGCGTGATGAGCGCGCTCTTCGCATCCCCCCGGTGACGGGCGTCGGTGGTGATGATCGGGGTGTCCGGGCCGATCTGGAGCGCCTCGCGCACCTCGTCGGGACCGTAGGGCTGGTACCCGTCGAATCCGTTGAGGGCGATGACGAACGGCAGCCCGGAGTTCTCGAAGTAGTCCACCGCCGGGAAGCAGTCGGCCAGACGACGGGTGTCGACCAGCACGACAGCGCCGATGGCACCCCGGACCAGGTCGTCCCACATGAACCAGAAGCGGTCCTGGCCCGGCGTACCGAAGAGGTACAGGATCAGGTCCTGGTCCAGAGTGATACGGCCGAAGTCCATCGCCACCGTGGTGGTGGTCTTGTCACCGGTGTGCGTCAGGTCGTCGATGCCCGCCGACGCGGAGGTCATCACGGCCTCTGTACGCAGCGGATTGATCTCCGAGACGGCGCCGACGAACGTGGTCTTGCCCACGCCGAAGCCACCCGCCACCACGATCTTCGCGCTGGTGGTCGACCGGGCGGTACCGCCGCTAGATCTTCCGAAGTCCACTGAGCACCCTTTCGAGCAGCGTCACATCCGGCGTGCCGCCGGCCTCTCCATTGCCCGGCTGGTGGATCGCCACCATGCCCGCCTCGGCCAGGTCGGCGACGAGGATCCGGGCGACACCCAGGGGCATCGACAGCAGTGCGGAGACCTCGGCCACCGACTTGACCTCACGGCAGAGGTGGCAGATCCGCTGGTGCTCGGGGAGCAGCGACCCGAGGTGGGCCGGGTCGGCGGTCGTGCTGACCAGCGCCTCGATGGCGAGCTGGTAGCGCGGCCGGGTCCGGCCGCCGGTCATGGCGTACGGACGGACCAGCGGCTGGTCGCCTTCATGCCCGTAGGCGTCTACGGAGACGCCGTACGGATCGTGAGAGGCGGGTGGCGGGGTCATTAATCCTCCGGGCGTGACAGCAGGATCGTCTTCGTGCCGTCTGAGGGGCCGGTGGGGGGCCATGTGGGGCGGCCTTACGGTCAGTTGGGGCGGAAGGCGGGCTGAGGGGCGCACCGCCGACGTGCTGTTGGGCTAGTGGAGCAGGCTTCCCTGGAGCTCGGCCCGCAGGTCCGGGGTGAGGACGCTGCCGGCCCGGTCGACCAGCAGCGCCATCTCGTACCCGACAAGGCCGATGTCGCACTCCGGGTGGGCCAGGACGGCCAGGGAGGAGCCGTCCGAAACGGACATGAGGAAGAGGAAACCGCGCTCCATCTCCACGACGGTCTGGGTGACGGGACCGCCTTCGAAGATCCGGGACGCCCCCGCGGTGAGCGAGGTCAGTCCGGAGGCGACGGCCGCGAGCTGGTCGGCGCGGTCGCGCGGAAACCCTTCGGACATCGCCAGCAGCAGACCGTCC
>NZ_BMQQ01000021.1:21181-44627 GCF_014648195.1 Streptomyces purpureus | reverse complement strand
GGACACCCCAGGGGTGTTGTCCACGAAGTTGGTGATCAACCAGTTCAGATTCTGCGCCGCCTGGCTCATCGGGCTCAACTAACGCTCCTGCTGGTGATTCGGGCCGATGTTGAAGCTGCCCGTGGTCGAGTTCCCCGCCTGGCGACCCTGTTGGATGCCCCGGCGGAGGTTGGTCAGACGGCCGCGGACGTCGTCGGGCGCACGAGACACCTGCGGGCCGGCCGTGGTGGGCTGCTCCTGCGCGGTACCGGGCACCAGGTTGGCGCGCGGGACCCGCTTGGGCAGACCGGACGTGGTGACACCGCCGGCCGCGGGCTTGCGGACCCGCTCGGCCTGGCGCACCAGTTCGTCGTTGGGGGAGGTGCGCCACGAGGTGGTGGCCGGTGCGGCCGCCTCGGGCGCGGACCGGCGCGGCGGGGTGGGCCGCTCCGGCTGCTGGGGGACGACCGGCGTCTGCATGGTCTGGTCGGGGTCGCCGCCCTGACCATGACGCCAGTTCGTCTCCAGCGTGTCGTACAGCGGCGTACGGCCGTCACCGCCGGAACCGGCCGGCGGCAGGGCCTCCGGCTGCGGCTGCTGCGGCAGGGCGCCGGCCGGGGGACGCGGTGCACCGAAGTCCGCGGCGTCACGCCCACGCTGGCGCTGTGCGGGCGCCTGCCCCTGGGAGGGCGGCTGCGGGGCCGTGAAGTCGGGACGCGGGAACTGGGCCGTGGACGCGGGGTCCTGGGCCTGCGGCTGGAGGTGGCTCGGGTACGGGGCCGCGGGGCGCTGCGGGAAGTCCGGCCGGGGGAACTGGCCGGTCGTCTCGGGCTCCTCGTGGCCGCGCGGAGCGTCCAGCGGCGTCATGTTCTGCGGCTGGACCGGGCGCGGCGCGGGCTGCGGCTGCTGCTGGCGCGGGGTCGCCGGCACCTGCTCGCTGCCCCAGCTGGTGGTCTGCGGGCGCTGCTGCTGCGAGGCGTCGGCCCCGGGCAGCTCGGCGCGCGGACCACCGGCGGGCGGCAGCGGCTGCTGACGACCGCGGTCACCCTGCGCCGGGCGGCCGGGAGCGGGCTGCTGGAAGCCGCCGTGCGCCGGCGCGGGACGCGCACCGGGGCCGCCCTGCTGCTGACCCGGCTGACCCTGCTGCTGACCCTGTGGAGCGGGACGGCCCTTCGGGGCGCCGCCCTGCTGGCCCTGAAGGCCGCCCTGCTGGTTCTGGTTCTGGTTCTGCCACACGTCGTTGCGCGTGGGGATACCGCCCTGCCCGGCACCGGCGTTGCCGCCGAAGCCGCCCATGGCGGCACCGGCACCGGCACCGGCGCCCTGACGCTGCGGGTCCTGTCCGGGCGCGGCCTGCGGGCCGCCGTTGCCACGCGGGGCACCGGCACCGGCACCCGTACCGGCACCGTCCCGGCCGGGCAGCGCGGCGCGCGGCCCGGAGCCGGCGCCGACCTGACCGCGCGGTCCGCCCGTACGGCCGGCGGCTCCGCCGGGACCACCGGGCAGACCCGGACGGCCGCCACCGGCGCCACCCGGACCGGCGGGGGGCCGGCCACCGGAGGCGTTGCCCTGCGGCACGGCGCCCTGGCCGCCGGCGCCCGGCATGGCCGGCGCGGGCTTCTTGCCGCCGTGGGCGACGTCGACGGGGAGCATGACGAGCGCGGTGGTGCCGCCGGAGTCCGACGGGCGCAGCTGGATACGGATGCCGTGTCGCAGGGACAGGCGGCCGACCACGAACAGACCCATGCGGCGGGAGACGGAGACGTCCACGGTGGGCGGCGACGCGAGCCGCTCGTTGATCGCGGCGAGGTCCTCGGGGGAGAGGCCGATACCGGTGTCGTGGATCTCGACCAGGACACGTCCGTCGGGCAGCGCGTGACCGGTGACGCGGACCTTGGTCTGAGGCGAGGAGAACGAGGTGGCGTTCTCCAGCAGCTCGGCGAGGAGGTGCACGAGGTCGTTGACGACGCGGCCGGCGACCTCGGTGGCCGGTACGGACGCCAGCTCGATGCGCTCGTACTGCTCCACCTCGGACGCCGCGGCGCGGAGTACGTCGACCAGCGGGACGGGGCGCGTCCAGCGGCGGCCGGGCTCTTCACCGGCGAGAACGAGGAGGTTCTCACCGTTCCGGCGCATACGGGTGGCGAGGTGGTCGAGCTTGAACAGCGACGACAGCTGGTCCGGGTCGGCCTCGCGGGACTCCAGTTCGGAGATGAGCGAGAGCTGACGCTGGATAAGACCCTGGGAGCGGCGCGAGAGGTTGGTGAACATCGCGTTGACGTTGCCCCGCAGGAGGGCCTGCTCGGCGGCGAGGCGGACCGCCTCGCGGTGCACGTCGTCGAAGGCCGCGGCCACCTGGCCGATCTCGTCCCGGGAGTGCACACCGACGGACTCGACGGAGGTGTCGACGTCCTGCGGGTCGGACTCGGAGAGCTGCTTGACCAGCTCGGGCAGACGGTCCTGGGCGACCTTGGTGGCGGTGTCCTGCAGTCGCCGCAGCGACCGGATCATGGAGCGGGCCACGACGAAGGCGCCGACGAGCGAGACACCGAGAACGAAGAGGATCAGCGCACCGTTGATGATGGCGTCGCGCTGCGACTCCTGGCGCAGGTCACGGGCCTTGCTCTCCATCTCGCCCAGCAGGGTGGCCTCGATGGAGTTCATGGCCGTGATCTTGGTGCTGTACTCGTCGGTCCAGTCGAGGAAGCCTCGGGGGTCCTGGTCCGTCAGACCCTTGGGGTTGCTCAGCACCCGCTCGGCGTACTTGTTCGCCGCCTCGATCGTGGGGTTGGAGCTGTTCAGCGGCGAGGTCAGGTCGGTCGCGTTGCCGCCCATGCTCTCGTAGAGCGTCTCGAAGGCGCGGAGCTCGGCCTTCTCGCTGGTGCGCGCGGCGTCACCGTACAGCCGGTCCTGGAGCTGGAGGTCGGCCTTGTCCTTCGGGTCCTGGGGGAGGGCCGAGGCGATGATCGCCTGCTGGATGGAGGCGTACTCCTTGGCGGAGGAGAACGCGGCCAGCGCACGGGTGCGCTTGATCATCTCCGGGTTGCTGGTCGCCTGCGCCATGTCCTGCGAGAGGCTGAGCAGCGACTCGATCAGCCGGCTGTACGCCTCGACGGTCTGCGACTTCGAGACGTTCCTGGCGTACGCGCCCTGGCGGATGTCGCCCAGGGTGACGACCTGCGAGGCGATCTGGCTGGCGTTCGCGCGGATCGACTGCAGCGCCTCGTCGCCCTCGGCGTCACCGATCTGCTCGGTCGCGTCGAGGAACGCTTTCTGCTTGGTGTCGGTGTTGCGGCGCGGCTCGGACACCTTGTAGTCGGCGGCCGACAAGCCGCTGGCGAGCGGGCCGGCCGTGAGGTCGCGCTCCTTCTGGAGCGCCGTCGCGAGGGCCGTCGCCTCCCGGGTCATCTTGCTGAGCAGCTGCATGTGCTCCAGCTGCTGCACCTCGTTGAGCGACTCGTTGATACGCAGCCCACCGAGGGTGGTCGCGGCGACCACGGGGAGGGCGAGCAGGGAGACGAGCCTGGTGGAGATGCGCCAGTTGCGCAGCGCCATCCGCGAGCCGGTCTCGGACGGACCGACGGGCTTGAGGGGGACCGCCGTCTCGGCCGCGGCGGGCGCGGTACCCGGACGTCCGGTGCTCTTGCCGTCACCGGCCGCTGCCGGTCCCTGACCCTGGTTCTGGGTGTGCTGGGGCGAGGCGCCGCGGTCGCTCGCGCCGCGCGGCTCCTGTTCCGCCGCAGCATCTCCGCGGCCCTGGCGGCCCCGGGGAGAGCCCGGGCCATCCTTCTTGAAACGTCCCTGCACTAGCGTCGCAACCTCTGGACCAGGCGTCCCTCCGCGTGAACGGAACGGGACGGTGTCGGCGTCGTGGGGCGCAGTCGCGCCCCCGGGTGGTCGTCAGTGACCGGCGCAGACTCCCCCTTCCCGCCGCTCACTCGGCGCTGCGTTGCGCCACACCTGCGCGCCGGTCAGTGACCCGCGGCGGTGCGTGGAATTCCAGCACAGTGCTCGATCTCCAACAAGGGCGGCGGCCGGGCCTCCCGATGCGATGACGGCGCGTACGCGGAACGTCACCCCATGTGGAGCGTGTTCGGGTGGAAACCGGACGTATCCCTACGAGTCGCTTAGGGGTGGACCCTGTCCCAGTCGCCATGATCAGGAGCGGAATGGCGCATTCAATGGCGCAATGTCCGTTTCCGTGATGACGGGTGACTGTCCGCAATGCCGGAATTGCCGGTCCGGTGGTGAGCAAACTCACACGTAGATCGTTGTCTCTTCCATGCATTCGAAGGGAATTGAATGTTTAGCCTGACGCTTTACAAGCGAAGGCGCTCTGTCCATCCCTACCCCGAGAAGGTCCGAAGACAGCGATGAAGACGACGATGCTGCTGCGCAACATAGCCAACCCCCGCCGCACCACGCTCGCCCACCTCGAGGACGCCGAGCAGCTGGAGCGGGGCGCACAGCCGGAGCACGCCGTCGAGCTGCCCACCCAGACCGCCAACCCCCGCCGCACCACCCTCATGGACGCCCCCCTCGCGCAGTGACGCGAGCGCGGGACGAGGGAATTACGGGAGGTCCGCCCCCCGCACGGCGTTAGCCTGGAGCGTCAGACTCCAGCCAGCCAGTAGTGAGGGGCGACAGCACTCGTGCGCATCGCCAGGTTCTCCATCGACGGCAATGTCGCCTTCGGCGCGGTCGAGGGCGAAGGGACCGTCGAATCCGGCGCCCTCGTCCTCGACATCATCAAGGGCATCCCGTACGGCGACTTCGAGCTCTCGGGCACCAAGGTCCCGCTGAGCAAGGTCCGGCTCCTGCCGCCCGTCCTCCCCAACAAGGTCGTGGCCATCGGCCGCAACTACGCGGAGCACGCCGCCGAGCTCGGCAACGAGGTCCCCGAGGTGCCCGTCGCCTTCTTCAAGCCCACCACCTCCGTGATCGGCTCCGGCGACGCCATCGAGTACCCCTCCTTCTCCGAGGAGCTGCACCACGAGGCCGAACTGGCCGTGGTCATCGGCCGCATGTGCCGCGAGGTCCCCCGACAGCGGGTCAAGGACGTCATCTTCGGCTACACCTGCGCCAACGACGTCACCGCCCGCGACGCCCAGAAGCGCGAGAAGCAGTGGGCCCGCGCCAAGGGCTTCGACACCTCCTGCCCTCTGGGCCCCTGGGTGGAGACCGACCTCGACCCGAGCGACCTCACCCTCCAGTGCACGGTCAACGGCGAGCAGCGCCAGCTGGGTCGTACGAGCGACATGATCCGCTCCATCGAGGACCTGGTCGTCCACATCACCGAGGCCATGACCCTGCTCCCGGGCGACGTCATCCTCACCGGCACCCCCGCCGGGGTCGGCCCCCTCAACGTCGGCGACGAGGTCGCCGTCACCATCGAAGGCATCGGCACTCTCACCAACAAGGTGATCAAGCGTGGCTAACGCGAACATCCGCGTCCGTTTCTGTCCCTCGCCGACCGGCAACCCCCACGTGGGCCTGGTCCGCACCGCCCTGTTCAACTGGGCCTTCGCCCGGCACAACCAGGGCACCATGGTCTTCCGCATCGAGGACACCGACGCGGCCCGCGACTCCGAGGAGTCGTACCACCAGCTCCTCGACTCGCTGCGCTGGCTCGGCCTCGACTGGGACGAGGGCCCCGAGGTCGGCGGCCCGCACGCGCCCTACCGCCAGTCGCAGCGCATGGACCTGTACAAGGACGTCGCCGACAAGCTCCGCGCCGGCGGCTACGCGTACGAGTGCTTCTGCACCGCCGTCGAGCTGGAGGCCCGCCGCGACGCCGCGCGCCTGGCCGGCAAGCCGTCGGGGTACGACGGCACCTGCCGCAACCTGAGCGCCGAGCGCATCCGGCGTTACAAGGACGAGGGCCGCGAGGCGATCGTCCGCTTCAAGATGCCCGACGAGCCGATCACCTTCACCGACCTGGTCCGCGGCGAGCTCACCTTCACCCCGGACAACGTCCCGGACTACGGCATCGTGCGCGCCAACGGCGCCCCGCTGTACACCTTGGTCAACCCGGTCGACGACGCCCTGATGGAGATCACCCACGTCCTGCGCGGCGAGGACCTGCTCTCCTCCACCCCGCGGCAGATCGCCCTCTACAAGGCGCTCATCGAGCTCGGCATCGCCAAGGAGATCCCCTCCTTCGGCCACCTGCCGTACGTCATGGGCGAGGGCAACAAGAAGCTCTCCAAGCGCGACCCGCAGGCGTCCCTCAACATCTACCGCGAGCGCGGCTTCCTCCCCGAGGGCCTGCTCAACTACCTCTCGCTGCTCGGCTGGTCCTTCTCGGCCGACCAGGACATCTTCTCCATCGAGGAGATGGTGTCGAAGTTCGACGTCGCCGACGTCAACGCCAACCCGGCCCGCTTCGACCTGAAGAAGGCCGAGGCGATCAACGCCGACCACATCCGCCGGCTCGACGTGAAGGCCTTCGCCGAGGCCTGCACGCCCTGGCTGAAGGCCCCGCACGCCAACTGGGCGCCCGAGGACTTCGACCAGGCCGCCTGGGAGGCGATCGCCCCGCACGCCCAGACCCGGCTGACCGTCCTGTCGGACATCACCGCCAACGTCGACTTCCTCTTCCGCGCGGAACCGGTGGAGGACGAGGCGTCCTGGACGAAGGCGATGAAGGAGGGCTCCGACGCCCTGCTGACCACGGCCCGCGCCAAGCTGGAGGCCGCCGACTGGAGCGACCCCGAGTCGCTCAAGAACGCGGTCCTGGCCGCCGGCGAGGAGCACGGCCTCAAGCTCGGCAAGGCCCAGGCCCCGGTCCGGGTCGCGGTCACCGGCCGCACGGTCGGCCTGCCGCTCTTCGAGTCCCTGGAGATCCTGGGCAAGGAGAAGACCCTCGCCCGCATCGACGCGGCCCTGGCGAAGCTGGCGTCCTGAGACGCCCCGCCCGTACGCACCGAGGCCCGGCCCCTTCAAGGGGCCGGGCCTCCGGCGCAGGTGGGTCACCCCTGGGAGAGGATCTTCTTCGCCGCCGCGACCTTCTGCCGGTGCAGGGCCTGGAGCTTCCGCAGCGCCCCGGCGTGCTTGGCGATCATCGTCTTCTGGACCGCCGACTCCGCGGTGAACCACACGTCCAGGAGACCGGTGCTCCGCTTGCAGGCGACATCCGCCTGCGCGGTCGCTTTTTCCTGCGCCGAAACGGGCCCTTCGCGGAATGCTGGCGAGTCGAACGGTTCGCTGGGTGAGGTGTATGTGTAACCGCTTTTCTTCATGCAGTCCGACCACTTTTTGAAGACGGTCCGCACCTCGGGCCTGAGCATGGCATCCCGATAGCTCTGCGACGATATCCGGCTGGCCGTCTCGGAGCCTTCCGGATATGCGTAGTCCTTGCCCAGGTCATGCTTGGCCCGGCCGAGGCATCCGTCGTCCGGAACCTTTTTCCCGCGGTATTCCAGCTGTCCGGTCGCCCCGACGGCCTGCTTTCCGAGAAGTACGGTACGTACATCTTTACCAAGCTGCGCCGGCCGGCGCGTGGACGCCATGGGGTCCGGTCGGTAGCCGAAAAGGCTCGCGCTTTTCTCGTCCGACAGGCCGTACCTTCGATCGGGGCCCGGCTTCGCGGGGGCCGGCCTGGGCGGATCGAAGGACAGCGAATAGCGCGCCATGCAGGCGCCTGCCAGTACGTTCTCGGCCGCTTCGATGGAGGCGTACTCGTCGTCGGTGTAGCTGTAGGCGGCGATGGGCAGCCGGTGCGTGTAGTTCCCAGCGGCGGATTCCTTGGCGCTGCTGGCCCCGGACCGGTCCCCGGCATCCCCCTGCGGCTCCTGCGCCACGCATCCCACCAGGGCGAACACGGCCAGCGCGGGTGTCACCAAACGTCTCATCAGGTGCTTTCCGGTGCGGAGCCCCGCGCGGGCCGTGGCCATCACGCGGGGCTGACGTGCGTAGAAGGAATCAGTGCGCCGGTCAGTTGAACTTGTAGCAGTTCGAGCCGGACGCGCCGAACCACAGCGAGGCGTTTTCGTTGTACGTGTTCACCAGACGGTTGGCGTTGGTGTAGGCCGCGATGGTGTCGCACGGGCCGTTGTGACCGCTGTTGAAGAAGATCGTGGTCGGGGTGGGGCTGCCGTTGTAGAAGGAGGCCGCGCCATTCTTCACCGGCGTACCCTGACCGGCTCCCGAGTCCAGGAACTTGTAGCCCGCGAGGTCGCGAATGCTGCCGTTGATGCCACCGCTTCCGGTAAAGGTCGTGCGCGAGCCGCTCAGGTTCGAGTTGTAATAGAACGTTCCGCAGTTCGCCTCGCCGGTGCAGTAAATACCGACGCCGGCCTGTGCCGGGGTCGCGCTGAAGGCCAGGGCGGCCGCAGCCGGAAGCGCAACAGCCATTGCACGCCGAATGTTGGTCATGAATTCCTCCCAGGAACCTTGATCGCCAGAGTGGCGGACGGAGTGTAGGCGGACGGCGCGACACAAAGTCAAGAAATTAAAAACGGAGTGCAGCAATGCGCTCGGAATGCATAATTCCGAGTATGTGAGGGATCCGTCGCGTACCTTGGTCGCATGGCGATCAGAGCCGTCCTGTGGGACATCGACGACACGCTCTTCGACTACGCGGGCGCCGACACCGCCGGCATGCGCGCCCATCTCCACGCCGAGGGGCTGCTCGCCCGGTACGGCACCGCCGAGGACGCGCTGGCTCTCTGGAAGGAGGTCACCCTCGTCCACTGGCGCCGCTTCGAGGCCGGCGGGGTCGACTTCCTCGCCCAGCGCCGCGACCGGGTCCGTGACTTCCTCGCGGCGGACGGTCTCACCGACACCGAGGCCGACGACTGGTTCAGCCGTTACCTGCGTCACTACGAAGCCGCCTGGGAGCTCTTCCCCGACGCCGTGCCCGCCCTGGACCTCCTGGCGGACGACTACCGCCACGCCGTGCTCTCGAACTCCTCGCTCCTCAACCAGGAGCACAAGCTGCGCACGCTGGGTGTGTGGGACCGGTTCGAGGCCGTGGTCTGCGCCGCCGAGCTGGGCTTCGCCAAGCCCGCCGCCGAGGCCTTCCATGCCGCCTGCGCCGCCATGGGGCTGGCCCCGCACGAGGTCGCCTACGTCGGTGACCAGCCGGACATCGACGCCAGGGGAGCGGTGGAGGCCGGGCTCCGGGGCATCTGGCTGGACCGCACGGGCCTCGGGGGGCGCCCCGAACTGGCCCGGATCACCGGCCTCGCCCAGCTGCCCGCGCTGCTCGGCGCCGATACCCGTTTTGGAGCGTCGGACACCTTCGGGTAATGTTCTTCCTGCGCCGAGGGGAGCGGGCCGAAAACCCGGAACCGAAAGCGCAAGCCGAACAAAACCCCACATGCTGGGGTTGAGTTTTGGTGGCCTATGGTGTAATTGGCAGCACGACTGATTCTGGTTCAGTTAGTCTTGGTTCGAGTCCAGGTAGGCCAGCTCGCAGAGCTCATCTGCAAAGCCCCCGTTGTGTAGCGGCCTAGCACGCTGCCCTCTCAAGGCAGTAGCGCCGGTTCGAATCCGGTCGGGGGTACAGATCCTTCCCGCGGGATCACCAGGGTCGCACCCGGTGAACCCGATGCAGGATCGCTAGGGCCCCCGTTGTGTAGCGGCCTAGCACGCCGCCCTCTCAAGGCGGTAGCGCCGGTTCGAATCCGGTCGGGGGTACCAACTGGTCTATACCACCAGTGGCCTATGGTGTAATTGGCAGCACGACTGATTCTGGTTCAGTTAGTCTTGGTTCGAGTCCAGGTAGGCCAGCGCAGTACAACTCAAGATCTTGCCCCCGTTGTGTAGCGGCCTAGCACGCCGCCCTCTCAAGGCGGTAGCGCCGGTTCGAATCCGGTCGGGGGTACGTGAAGGAGAAGCCCTCCCCGGCAGGGGAGGGCTTCTTCGTGTTCCGGTTCTTGCTGCCAACTCCGGCCCACCGCTGCGGCGTTGAAGCGGCGGGCCGGAATGTGGGACGTACGGGGAGCGGCGGTCAGCCGTTGCGGCGCAGGGCCTCGGAGAGCCGGGCCGCCGCGTCGATCACGGCTTGGGCGTGCATCCGGCCCGGGTGGCGGGTCAGCCGCTCGATCGGGCCCGAGACGGAGACGGCCGCCACCACGCGGTTGGACGGGCCGCGTACGGGCGCCGAGACGGACGCGACGCCCGGCTCACGCTCACCGATCGACTGGGCCCAGCCACGGCGCCGTACGCCCGACAGGGCCGTCGCCGTGAAGCGGGCGCCCTGGAGGCCGCGGTGCAGGCGCTCCGGCTCCTCCCAGGCCATCAGGATCTGCGCCGAGGAGCCGGCCTTCATGGTCAGCGTGGAGCCGACCGGCACGGTGTCCCGCAGTCCGGACAGCCGCTCGGCGGCCGCCACGCAGATGCGCATGTCGCCCTGCCGGCGGTAGAGCTGCGCGCTCTCGCCGGTGACGTCGCGCAGATGGGTAAGAACCGGTCCCGCCGTGGCCAGCAGGCGGTCCTCGCCGGCCGCGGCGGCGAGCTCCGCCAGCCGCGGGCCGAGGATGAACCGGCCCTGCATGTCCCTCGCCACCATCCGGTGGTGTTCCAGTGCCACGGCAAGGCGATGTGCCGTGGGTCGTGCGAGCCCTGTCGCCGCGACCAGCCCGGCGAGGGTGGCCGGACCGGACTCCAGTGCGCTCAATACCAGAGCTGCCTTGTCGAGAACGCCGACGCCGCTAGAGTTGTCCATGCAACGATACTCACGTCTCACTCTGTGAAACGCAAGTTCAAATTCTCCGAGAAGTTGCGACTCTGGATGTGCGGCCGCACAAGGGCTTGCTTCACACGCTGGGTCCGACGTGCGGACGGCGGCGCAATTGATCTCTAGTTGGGCCTGGCAACGCCGTCGGGCCGGAGGGAAAGCGATGGGTAGGACACTCGCGGAGAAGGTCTGGGACGACCACGTCGTCCGGCGCGCCGAGGGCGAGCCCGACCTCCTCTACATCGATCTGCACCTGCTGCACGAGGTGACCAGCCCCCAGGCCTTCGACGGTCTGCGCCTCAGCGGCCGGCAGGTGCGGCGCCTCGACCTCACCATCGCGACCGAGGACCACAACACCCCCACGATCGACATCGACAAGCCGATCGCCGACCCCGTCTCGCGCGCGCAGTTGGAGACGCTGCGCAAGAACTGCGCCGATTTCGGCGTGCGGCTGCACCCGCTCGGCGACGTCGAGCAGGGTGTCGTCCACGTCGTGGGACCGCAGCTGGGCCTGACCCAGCCCGGCACCACCGTGGTCTGCGGGGACTCGCACACCTCCACGCACGGCGCTTTCGGTGCCCTGGCGTTCGGTATCGGCACCAGCCAGGTCGAGCACGTCCTGGCCACCCAGACGCTGCCGATGGCCCGCCCCAAGACCATGGCCATCACCGTGGAGGGCGAACTGCCCGAGGGTGTCACCGCCAAGGACCTGATCCTCGCGATCATCGCCAGGATCGGCACCGGCGGCGGCCAGGGCTACGTCCTGGAGTACCGCGGCCCCGCCATCGAGAAGCTCTCGATGGAGGCCCGGATGACCATCTGCAACATGTCGATCGAGGCCGGCGCCCGCGCGGGCATGATCGCCCCGGACGAGACCACCTTCGCCTATCTGAAGGGCCGCCCCCACGCCCCCGAGGGCGCGGACTGGGACGCCGCCGTCGCGTACTGGAAGACCCTGCGCACCGACGACGACGCCGTCTTCGACGCCGAGGTCGTCATCGACGGTGCCTCCCTCTCCCCGTTCGTCACCTGGGGCACCAACCCCGGCCAGGGCGCGCCGCTGTCCGCGCACGTCCCCGACCCGGCTTCGTACGAAGACGCATCGGAGCGCCTGGCCGCCGAAAAAGCCCTGGAATACATGGGGTTGACCGCCGGGCAGCCGCTGCGCGAGATCAATGTCGACACCGTCTTCGTAGGCTCGTGCACCAACGGCCGCATCGAGGACCTGCGCGCGGTCGCCCAGGTCATCGAGGGCCGCAAAGTCGCCGACGGCGTACGGATGCTGGTCGTCCCGGGCTCCGTGCGGGTCGCCCTGCAGGCCGTCGAGGAGGGCCTGGACAAGGTCTTCAAGGAGGCCGGCGCCGAATGGCGGCACGCGGGCTGCTCGATGTGTCTGGGCATGAACCCCGACCAACTGGCGCCCGGTGAGCGCTCCGCGTCCACCTCCAACCGCAACTTCGAAGGCCGCCAGGGCAAGGGCGGACGCACCCATCTGGTCTCGCCCCAGGTCGCCGCCGCCACCGCCGTACTGGGCCATCTGGCCTCCCCGGCCGATCTGTCCGACGTCGCTACGCCCGCGGGGGTCTGAGGAACCATGGAAGCTTTCACCACACACACCGGCCGGGCCGTTCCGCTGCGCCGCAGCAACGTCGACACCGACCAGATCATCCCCGCCCACTGGCTGAAGAAGGTCACCCGCGACGGCTTCGAGGACGGGCTCTTCGAGGCCTGGCGCAAGGACCCCGAGTTCGTGCTCAACCGCCCCGAGCGGCAGGGCGCCACGGTCCTGGTCGCCGGCCCCGACTTCGGCACCGGCTCCTCCCGTGAGCACGCCGTCTGGGCGCTGCAGAACTACGGCTTCCAAACCGTCATCTCCGCCCGCTTCGCCGACATCTTCCGGGGCAACTCGCTGAAGAACGGCCTGCTCACGGTGGTTCTGGAGCAGGACGTCGTGGACGCGCTGTGGGCCCTGACGGAGGCCGACCCGACAGCCGAGATCACCGTCGACCTGGAGCGCCGGAAGGTCCTCGCGGCCGGAATCGACGCCGACTTCGAGCTCGACGAGAACGCCCGCTGGCGGCTCCTGAACGGCCTGGACGACATCAGCCTCACCCTTCAGAACGAAGCCGACATCGCGGCCTACGAGACCTCTCGGCCGGCCTTCAAGCCCCGTACAATTACGGCCTGAGCAGCGCTTTTCCACGACTGCGCCCCCCACCGTCCGGTGGGGGGCGCAGTCGCTTGTTGAGACCCCGTCGGGCGACAACTCGCCCTAGATGGCACAATCGGTGCATGGAACGCGACAGCCAACTCGAGCTCTATGCGGCGGTCGCGGCCCGATTGAAGGAAGCGCACACAAGAGTGCGCGAACTGCAAGTCCCGGAGGGCGTAAGGATGGCGCTGTCCCGGAAGCTGCTGGTCGTCACGGCCGCGGCGAAGCACGATCTCGAGGACGCGGCAGCGCGTCTTGACCGGTTGATGAAGGACCTCGACGAGGGTCGATTCCCTGAAGGCGACTGACACCCGGAACTCCGCAACGAGTCCGCACCGTTGCGGCACTAGGGTGATTAGACCGTTTCGTGTTTGATTTGCGGTATATATCTGCCTAACGTGCGAAAAAGCTTGAACACTTTCGTTCTGGCAATGTCTCCGAAGGGGAAGACGTGAACAAGGCGCAGCTCGTAGAAGCGATTGCCGACAAGCTCGGCGGCCGTCAGCAGGCCGCGGACGCTGTCGACGCGGTGCTCGACGCGATCGTGCGTGCCGTGGTCGGCGGTGAGCGGGTTTCGGTCACCGGCTTCGGCTCGTTCGAGAAGGTCGACCGTCCGGCCCGGTACGCCCGAAACCCGCAGACCGGTGAGCGCGTCCGGGTCAAGAAGACCTCGGTTCCCCGCTTCCGCGCGGGCCAGGGCTTCAAGGACCTGGTCAGCGGCTCGAAGAAGCTCCCCAAGGGCGGCGAGGTCTCCGTCAAGAAGGCCCCCAAGGGCAGCCTGACCGGCGGCGCTTCCGCCACGGTCAAGAAGGCCGCGGCCAAGAAGGCCACCACCGCCAAGAAGGCGGCGGCGAAGAAGGCCACCACCGCCAAGAAGGCCGCCCCCGCCAAGACCACGGCGGCCAAGAAGACCACCGCGAAGAAGGCCACCGCGGCGGCGAAGAAGGCCGCGCCCGCCGCCAAGAAGGCCGCCCCGGCCAAGAAGACCACGGCCACGGCCAAGAAGGCCGCCGCCAAGAAGACCGCCCCGGCGAAGAAGGCCACGGCGAAGAAGGCGCCCGCCAAGAAGACCACGGCGCGCAAGACCACCGCCAAGAAGACCACCGCGCGCAAGAAGTAAGCGGCACAAGCTCATAGGGCCACTCACACGCCGGGCCGGGCTCCCCTCGGGGGAGCCCGGCCCGCGGTGGTTCCGGCGCGGCCGCCCGCGCCCTGCCTCAGAACGTCTGCAGCGTCACCAGCGTGATGCGCAGCCCCGCGCCCTCGCCCTCGGTCTCGATCCGCACCCGCTGCCCCGGACGCAGCAGCCGCAGACCCCCGGCGTCGAAGGCCTCGGCGGCGAACTCCACCGGGGTGCCGTCGTCGAGCAGCACACTGCCGCTGCGGGAATCGGGGTCGTACGTGTACGCGGTCGCCTGCATGCACCGCAGCCTATCGGCTCACCCGCGCCCAGCGGGCGGCCGTCCGCGGGCCCACCCCCAGCGCCAGCGCGGCCCGCAGATCGTCCCCCGTGTCCACGTCCCGGCGTACCGAATCCACCCCGGTCAGCCGGATTTCCGCCGCCCCCGAAGACAAATGCCGGGCCCTCGACGCACCCCCGAATGCGGGCCGCAATTCCACTCCGGGACCGGCCGACAGGAATGTCGTGCCGATTTGGGCGGCATCGCAGAGAAATGCCCGGGGGAATTGTCCGGCCGCCTGAAGCACACACGCCAGTTCGGAGGGGCGCAGCGCCGGAAGATCGGCGTTGAGCGCCGCCACCGGCGCCCCGGGCCGTGATTCCCGTACCGCCCGGGCACCGTGCGCGAGCGCCGCGTTCAGACCGGCGGCGGGGGAGTCGGGCACGACCCGCGCCCCCAGTGCCGAGAGCGCCACCGACGCCACCGGATCGTCCGTGACGAGCACCACATCCCGCACCTCGGGGCAGGCCAGCGCCGCCGCCACCGTGTCCTGCGCGAACGCCAGCGCGAGCCGCGGCCGCCCACGCGCGCCGGCCGCCTCCGTGAGCCTGCTCTTGGCCAGCGCGAGCGGCTTCAGCGGCACGACCAGGGACCAGCCGTCGTCCGGATCGATGTTCATCGGGGCCCATTGTCGCCCGCAGCCCGCACGACCCGGAGCGTCGGCCCCGGGGCCGGGGCGTACGGTGTTCTCGACAGAGCAGGAGCCTGAGGCGACACTTGACCCCCATCAGGCCAGTTCCACAGGAAGGTGTCCGAGTGTCCCGCCGCAGAATCGGCTTCTGGTACCGCCTCGCGGCGGTCATCGCAAAACCGCCGCTGGTGGTTCTGTTCAAGCGGGACTGGCGGGGAATGGAACACATTCCGGCCGACGGCGGATTCATCACCGCCGTCAACCACAACTCGTACCTGGACCCGCTGTCCTACGCGCACTGGCAGTACAACACCGGACGAGTACCCCGCTTCCTCGCGAAGGCCGCCCTCTTCAAGGGCTCCTTCGTCGGCATGATGCTCCGCGGCACCGGCCAGATCCCCGTCTACCGCGAGACCACCAACGCGCTGGACGCCTTCCGGGCCGCCGTCACCGCCATCGAGAAGGGCGAATGCGTCGCCTTCTACCCCGAAGGCACCCTCACCCGGGACCCCGACATGTGGCCCATGGCCGGCAAGACCGGCGCCGCCCGCGTCGCCCTGATGACCAAGGCCCCCGTCATCCCGGTCGCCCAGTGGGGCGCCAACCTGGCCATGCCGCCGTACGCCAAGGAGAACAAGCTGCGGCTGTTCCCCCGCAAGACCCTGATCGTGCAGGCCGGACCGCCCGTCGACCTCTCCCGCTTCCACGGCCTCGAGCCCACCCCCGACGTGCTGCGCGAGGCCACCGCGGTCATCATGGCGGCGATCACCGCACAGCTGGAGGACGTACGGGGCGAGAAGGCCCCGGACCAGCCGTACGACCACCGCAGGGCGCGGTTGGAGCAGCGGCGCAAGGCCGCGGGAGAGGGAAAGAAGTGACTCGACCCGTCAAGGCCGCCGTCTTCGGAACGGGATCCTGGGGCACCGCCTTCGGCATGGTCCTCGCCGACGCGGGCTGCGAGGTGACCCTCTGGGGCCGCCGCCAGGAACTCGCCGACGCGGTCAACAAGACCCGCACCAACCCGGACTACCTGCCCGGCATCGAGCTCCCGGCCAGCCTGCGCGCCACCACCGACCCCGCCGAGGCCGCGCGCGACGCCGACTTCACCGTCCTCGCCGTGCCCTCCCAGACGCTGCGCGGCAACCTCGCCGCCTGGGTGCCCGAACTCGCCCCCGGCACCCTGCTCGTCTCCCTCATGAAGGGCATCGAACTCGGCACCGCCAAGCGGATGAGCGAGGTCGTCCAGGAGGTCGCCGGCGTCTCCCCGGACCGGGTCGCCGTCGTCACCGGCCCCAACCTCGCCAAGGAGATCGCCAGCCGCATGCCGGCCGCCGCGGTGGTCGCCTGCCGCGACGAGGCCGTCGCCCAGCGCCTCCAGGCCGCCTGCCACACCCCGTACTTCCGCCCCTACACCAACACCGACGTGGTCGGCTGCGAACTGGGCGGCGCCGTCAAGAACGTCATCGGGCTCGCCGTCGGCATCGCCGACGGCATGGGACTCGGCGACAACGCCAAGGGCTCCCTCATCACCCGCGGACTGGCCGAGACCACCCGGCTCGGCCTCGCCATGGGCGCCGACCCGCTCACCTTCTCCGGCCTCGCCGGACTCGGCGACCTCGTCGCCACCTGCTCCTCGCCGCTCTCCCGCAACCACACCTTCGGCACCAACCTCGGCCGCGGCATGACCCTGCAGGAGACCATCGCGGTCACCAAGCAGACCGCCGAGGGCGTCAAGTCCTGTGAATCGGTGCTGGATCTGGCCCGCCGCCACGGCGTCGACATGCCCATCACGGAGACCGTCGTCGGCATCGTCCACGAGGGCAAGCCCCCCATGGTCGCCCTCAAGGAGCTGATGGGCCGCACCGCCAAGCCCGAGCGGCACTGAATAACCGCCCCGGACGCCATGCGGACCGGCGGCCGACCCGCCCCGGTCCACACCTTTTCGTCACCCTTCACAAACGGAATCGGTGCGGCGCGGGAATCCTCCCACGCCCACCGAGCGGGTACGCTCAACCCGATATGAGCAGCGAGAACCTCCCCACCAGCACCGGGCGCAAGCCGCGCGTGGCCGTCGTCTTCGGCGGACGCAGCTCCGAGCACGCCATCTCCGTCGTCACGGCCGGCGCCGTCCTGCGTGCCATCGACCGGAGCAAGTACGACGTGCTCCCCATCGGCATCACCGTCGACGGCCGCTGGGCCGTCACCGCGGACGCGCCGGAGCGGATGGCGATCACCGACCGCGCCCTGCCCAGCGTCGACGAGCTGGCCGAGTCGGAGCGGGGCGGCGTGATCCTGCCCGTCGACCCGGCCTCCCGCGAAGTCGTCTTCACCGAGCCCGGGGCCGTCCCCGAGGCCCTCGGCGAGGTCGACGTCGTCTTCCCGGTGTTGCACGGCCCCTACGGCGAGGACGGCACCCTCCAGGGCCTGCTGGAGCTCTCCGGCATCCCGTACGTCGGCGCGGGCGTCCTCGCCTCCGCCGTCGGCCAGGACAAGGAGTACATGAAGCGCGTCTTCGTCTCCTTCGGCCTGCCCGTCGGCCCGTACGTCGTCGTCCGCCCCCGCGAGTGGGAGCAGAACCCGGCCACGGCCCGCAAGCGGATCGTCGAGTTCGCCGCCGAGCATGGCTGGCCGCTCTTCGTGAAGCCGGCTCGCGGCGGCTCCTCCATGGGCATCACCAAGGTCGACGACCTCTCCGGCCTCGACGACGCCATTGAGGAGGCCCGCCGCCACGACCCCAAGATCCTCGTCGAGTCGCTGCTGCGCGGCCGCGAGATCGAGTGCGGTGTGCTGGAGTTCGAGGACGGACCGCGCGCCAGCGTGCCCGCCGAGATCCCGCCGGTCACCGACCACGACTTCTACGACTTCGAGGCCAAGTACATCGACTCGGCGTCCGGGATCGTGCCCGCCCCGATCGGCGACGAGGCCACCGCCGAGGTGCAGCGGCTCGCCGTCGCCGCCTTCGAGTCGGTGTCCTGCGAGGGCCTGGTCCGCGCGGACTTCTTCCTCACCGAGGACGGGCAGTTCGTGATCAACGAGATCAACACCATGCCCGGCTTCACGCCGATCTCCATGTACCCGCGGATGTGGGAGGAGAGCGGTGTGTCCTACCCCGAGCTGGTCGACCGGCTCATCCAGGCCGCGCTGAACCGTTCCACCGGCCTGCGCTAGGCCGCTAGAGGCTCGGAGGGACCGCCTTCTTCACGGCGGGGGCGAGCTCCACCAGCGGCGCCACATCGGTGAACCGCTCGTCCAGGATCACCTCGACGTACGTCATGCGGTACGTCGAGGTGACCTTGGTCCCGCCGCCCTCCGGCTTCTCGATCATCCAGTCCACGCCACCGACCGTCGCGCCCGGAGCCCGGACGTCGTTCAGCTTTTCGGGCCGGGGGACGCCGCAGCGCAGTACGATCGCCGCATCCCCCCACCCGGCGGTCAGCTCGGACTCCGGCTCCGGATCCTTCCGGTCGAGCCCCGCCACGGTCCTGGGAAGCTCCTCGTGCAGCGCACGGCAGAAGGCGGCTTCCCCGGCCGGCGGGCTGGGAACCGCGACCGAGGCGGCCGAGCCGCCGGAGGAGCAGCCCGAGACGGCCAGCAGCACGGCCGCTGCGGCGACGGGCAGGCGAACGAGCCGGTGGGAAGTCATCACCGGCCAAGGGTAGACGGGGGCTACAGATGCACGACCGGGCAGGTCAGGGTGCGCGTGATGCCCTCCACTTGCTGGACCTTGGCGACCACCATGCGTCCCAGATCGTCCACCGTGTCGGCCTGGGCGCGCACGATGACGTCATAGGGACCCGTCACGTCCTCTGCCTGGATCACCCCCGGGATCTTGGAGATGGTCTCGGCGACGGTCGACGCCTTGCCCACCTCGGTCTGGATGAGGATGTACGCCTGTACCACGGAACCTCCAGGGCGGCCACGAGGATCTTGTGGAGAGATAAAGGGACGCCACGGTACCGCGTCGCCACGGGCCACGGGGAGACCTCCGCGCCCGGCGGCGCTCGCAGCGTGGCATACGGAAGACAGAAGTTGACGGTCGATTCGACCGTACCGACAGCCGCAGACCCCCGCGACCGCAAGCCCGGTGGGGCGTTCGGGCGACGGGGATGCGAGGCTGCTCCCGGGTTCCCCGGGCGCTCCGGGGACCGGCCGTCACGACGACCGGGCCCGGCCGGCACGACGACAAGAGGTGAGACTCGGTGAAGGGCACAGTCGGCGAGTTGGGGGAGTTCGGGCTCATCAGGGAGCTCACCTCCCGGCTCACCACCACCCCCGCGGTACGGATCGGGCCCGGCGACGACGCCGCCGTGGTCTCCGCACCCGACCGGCGCGTGGTGGCCAGCACGGACATCCTGCTCGAAGGGCGGCACTTCCGCCGCGACTGGTCCACGGCGTACGACGTCGGCCGCAAGGCGGCCGCGCAGAACCTCGCCGACATCGCCGCCATGGGCGCCGTGCCCACCGCGCTCCTGCTCGGCCTGGTCGTCCCCGCCGAGCTCCCCGTCACCTGGCCCACCGAGCTCATGGACGGCCTGCGCGACGAGTGCCAGGTGGCCGGCGCGGCCGTCGTCGGCGGGGACGTGGTCCGCGGCGACACCATCACCGTCGCCATCACCGCCCTCGGCGACCTGCGCAACCACGACCCGGTCACCCGGGCCGGCGCCCAGCCCGGCGACGTCGTCGCCTACACCGGCTGGCTGGGCTGGTCCGCGGCCGGCTTCGCGGTCCTCTCGCGCGGCTTCCGCTCCCCGCGCGCCTTCGTCGAGGCCCACCGGCGGCCCGAGCCGCCGTACCACGCGGGCCCCGCGGCCGCCGGGCTCGGCGCCACCGCCATGTGCGACGTCAGCGACGGCCTGATCGCCGACCTCGGGCACATCGCCGAGGCCAGCAAGGTCCGCATCGACCTGCGCTCGGGCCTGATCGACATCCCCACGCAGATGAACGACATCGGCCAGGCCGTCGGCGTCGACCCGCTCCAGTGGGTGCTGACCGGGGGAGAGGACCACGCGATCGTCGCGACCTTCCCGCCGGACGTGAAACTGCCGGCCCGATGGAAGGTCATCGGGGAGGTGCTCAACCCCTCCGCGCTGCCGCAGGTGACCGTCGACGGCGCCCCCTGGCACAGCACGGGCGGCTGGGACCACTTCGGGGAGACCGAGTGACCCGCCCGCCGCTCGTCCTCACCGTCGCCGGATCCGACTCCGGCGGCGGGGCCGGCGTCCAGGCCGACCTCAAGACGATGCTGGCGCTCGGTACGCACGGCATGAGCGTGATCACCGCCGTCACCGCCCAGAACTCCCTGGGCGTCCAGGGCGCCTGGGAGCTGCCCGTGGAGGCCGTACGGGCCCAGTACCGCGCCGTCGTCGACGACATCGGTGTCCAGGCGGTCAAGACCGGCATGCTCGCCTCGGCGCCGCTCGTGGAGACCGTGGCCGAGCTCCTCGCGGACACGGACGCGCCCGTGGTCGTCGACCCGGTCGGAGTCTCCAAGCACGGCGACAGCCTGCTGGCCGCCTCGGCGCTCGACTCCGTACGTGAACGGCTGCTGCCCCTCGCCACCGTCGCCACCCCCAACCTGGACGAGGTCGCCCAGCTGACCGGCGTCGAGGTCCGTGACGAGGACGACCTGCGGCGGGCGGCCGACGCCGTGCTCGGCTTCGGGCCGCGCTGGGCGCTCATCAAGGGCGGGCACCTCGCCGGGGACGCGGTGGACCTGCTCACCGACGGCACCGAGGAGCACTGGCTGCGGGCGCCCCGGCACGACAACCGGCACACTCACGGCACCGGCTGCACGCTCGCCTCGGCGATCGCGGCGAGCCTGGCGAAGGGCGAGGACGTCCCGGCGGCCGTCGCGGCCGCCAAGGAGTACGTCACGGGAGCGATCGCGGCCGGCTTCGCGCTCGGCGCGGGCATCGGCCCCGTGGACCACGGCTGGCGCTCGCGCTAGCGGGAAAAGCGAAAAGCCGGTCCACCGTGAGGTGGACCGGCTTTCAAGGCAACCGCAGGGGCTGCGCTACGACGAAACGTCGCGGGGATCATCCCCGCGTACGCGGGGAACATCACCTTAGCGCGAGACCTTGCCGGCCTTGATGCACGAGGTGCAGACGTTGAGCCGCTTCGGCGTCCGACCGACCACGGCACGCACGCGCTGGATGTTCGGGTTCCAGCGACGGGACGTACGGCGGTGCGAGTGCGAAATGTTGTTGCCGAAGCCCGGCCCCTTGCCGCAGACGTCGCAGTTGGCAGCCACGGGTCACTCCAAAGACTTCAGATGCACTTACAGTGAAATCCGGCGTGCCGGAATCAGATCGAAGTGACTGAAGTGGCAGTACCGGGGAATGGCCCGACTCTCGTCGGGCAACCGAAGCAGCATACAACGGCCGCGTCGGTAGAACGAAACTACCATGTCTCGCCCGGCCACCACCCCGGCCCCCGCCCCCTGACCGGGGCGGACGAGGTCTACGCTGCGATGCAGCCGCCCCCGCCGCCGAAAGCCGAACAAGGAGGCCCGCCAGGTGCCGCAGACCCTCGACGCCGCAGTGGTCCGAACCTGGAGCTCACTGGCGCTGCAGGCGCTCGGCAGGGAGCGCGAGGAGATCGACGCGATCAACGTCTATCCGGTCGCGGACGGGGACACCGGCACCAACCTCTATCTGACCCTCGAAAGCGCGGCACAGGCCGTCGAGGCGGTCTTCGCGGCGTACGACCCGGGCCCCGTCGACGCCGCCGACGCGGTACGGGCCATGGCGCACGGCGCCCTCCTCGGCGCCCGGGGCAACTCCGGCACGATCCTCTCCCAACTGCTGCGCGGCATGGCCGAGGTCCTGGCGGCCGGGAATGACGGCGATCACCTCGTGAGGGCGCTGTCCACCGCCGCCCACGCGGCCCGGCAGGCGGTCGCGCACCCCGTCGAGGGCACCATCCTCAGCGTCGCCACCGCCGCGGCGGCCGCGGCACGCGGCGACGACCTGGCAGGGGTGGCCCGCAGCGCGTACGAAGGGGCCAGGACGGCCCTGGAGGCGACCCCCAGCCAGCTCGCCGTCCTGGAACGGGCGGGCGTCGTCGACGCCGGCGGCCGAGGCCTGGTGACCGTGCTCGGCGCGCTCGTGGAGGCCGTGTCCGGGGAGGCGCCGCCGCGTACGGAACGGGCCGCGCGCGCCGCGGTCGTGCCGCTGCCGGCGGCGTGCGAGCCGGGCGGCCCCGCCTTCGAGGTCATCTACCTCCTGGAAGCCGACGACGAGGCCGTGGCCCGGCTGCGGACCCGCCTCGACGGGCTCGGCGACTCCCTCGTCGTGGTCGGCGGCGACGGCCTGTGGAACGTCCACGTCCATGTCGACGACGCGGGCGCGGCGGTCGAGGCGGGCGTGGAGGCGGGGCGGCCGTACCGGATCCGGATCACCCACTTCGGCGGCGAGCCGCACCCGGCCCCGCGCGAGCAGGTCCAGCGGGCCGTGGTGGCCGTCGTCCCCGGCGAGGGCCTGGCGGGCCTGTGCGCCGACGCGGGCGCCACGACCGTCCTCGCCCGGCCCGGGGAGCCCCCGGCCAGCGGAGAACTCCTCGACGCGATCCGCCGGGCGCACGCGCGCGAGGTGGTCCTGCTGCCCAACGACGCCGACCTGCGCCACACGGCCGCCGCGGCCGCCGAACAGGCCCGCTCCGAGGGCATCCGCGTCGCCCTCATCCCCACCCGCGCCGCGGTCCAGGGCATCGCGGCCCTCGCCGTCCACGAACCGGACCGCCGCTTCGACGAGGACGTCGTCGCCATGACGGCCGCGGCCGGCGCCACCCGCTACGGCGAACTCGCCGTCGCCGAGCACCAGTCCTTCACCTCGGCGGGCGTCTGCCAGGCCGGCGACATCCTGGGCCTGATCGACGGCGACGTCGCGGTCATCGGCCACGACCTCCAGCAGACCGCGACAACGGTCCTGGACCGCATGCTCGCGGCGGGCGGCGAACTGGTCACCCTGATCCTCGCGGACGAGATCCCCGAGTCCCTCTCGGAATCCCTCCAATCCCACGTCCGCGCGGGTCACCTGGCGGTCGACACGACGACGTATCGCGCGGGCCGGGGGGCACCGCCGCTCCTGATCGGGGTGGAGTAGGGAGGACCCCTGCGGAGCCGGCGTTCGCGGGGCCTGGGGCGGGGCGGGCGCGTGCCCCGGCGACGCGGCTGCGGCGGGAAGCTGCGGCGTACCCCCGGGGGCAGGGCGGGCTGGAGCCCCACCGCCCGCCGAAGGCGGCGGGTGGCGGCCGGGCAGGGCTGCCTCAGCCACATGCCCAGCGGGGCCTCGGGCGCCGTGACGGCCGCGCCGCGGAGCTGGCGGCTCGTCCCGGGGCGCCTCGGGGGCGGGGCCTGCCCCGGGAACGGCCGGCGCCCTCGTCCCGGGCGGGGTGCCCCGAGGCCGGACCCCCAGGGTGGGCCCTGCGCCGGGGAGCCGGCGTCCAGCCCGGGGTGCCCCGTGGAACGGCCCCGCGCCCTC
>NZ_BMQQ01000021.1:0-20994 GCF_014648195.1 Streptomyces purpureus | reverse complement strand
GGCCGGCGCCCTCGTCCCGGGCGGGGTGCCCCGAGGCCGGACCCCGAGGGTGGGCCCTGCGCCGGGGAGCCGGCGTCCAGCCCGGGGTGCCCCGTGGAACGGCCCCGCGCCCTCGCCCCGGGCGGGGTGCCCCGGCGGGCCCTGCCCCGGGAAGGGCCCCGCGCCCCCGTCCCGGGTGAGGTGCCTCGGGGCCGGCCCTGCCCCCCCGGGAACGCCCCGCGCCGCGGAGCCGGCGCGATGTGGGGGGCGGGGACGGAGCCCCCGGGCCCGTCAGGGTTTCGGAGAGGAGCGGGGTGGGGGGAAGACCGCCCTCAGAGCGAGCGGGCCTCGCGGAGGATGGAGTCCGCCTCCGAGCGGCGCGACTCCGTCCTCAGAGCGAGCGGGCCTCGCGGAGGATGGAGTCCGCCTCCGAGCGGCGCGACTCCGCCGTCTCGCCCTCCGCCGACTCGTACCGCTCCCGCACCGCCCCCGCCCGCGCCGCCGCCGACGACGGGTCCGCGAGGTCCAGGAGCAGCCACGCCGCCAGCAGGTCCGCGCCCGTGCTCTGGTCCGTGTAGGCCGGGCCCGCCGAGGCGAAGGTGGTGGCCGCGCGGTCGACCCAGGCGAGGGCCTCGCGGAGGTCGGGGTCCTCGGCGCGGGCGAGCAGCTCGCCGGTCTGGCGGTACGTGTCGGCGAGCTCGGCTCGCAGACGGTCCGCCGCCTCCCCCGATGCCTCCGACAGCGCCGCCTCGCACTCCCCGGCCGCCTCCGCCATGAGCTCGCGGCCCGCCGCGCCCCCGGCCACCCAGCCACGTATCCGCAGCGTCCGCACGAGCGCGTGAACGTCCCCCAGCTCCCGCCAGAGCTCCGCGGCCCGCCCGTACGCCCGCTCCGCCTCCGGCAGCAGCTCCGCGCGGTACAGCGCCCGGCCCGCGAGGCCCGCCAGCGTCGCGTGGTCCCACTGCTCCGGCCACGCGGCGGCGAGGTCCGCGGCCCGCAGCCAGTGCTCGGCCGCCGCCCGCGGCTCGTCGAGGGCCATCAGGCACTCCCCGAGCCACCAGAGCGTCTGCACGACCATGCCGTCCCCGTGCTCGTCGACCGTCAGGTCGGGCAGCACCGCCTCCAGGATCGCCGCCGCCTCCGCCGTACTGCCCATGCGCAGCAGCCAGCCCCCCAGCTGATGCCGGGCGTACGCGCCGAAGTGCCCGCTCTCGCCCGCCTCGTCCGCCCAGTGCGCCGCCTCCAGGGCGTGATCCGTGGCCTGCCCGAACTCGCCGGTCTGGGCCAGGACTTCGGCGAGCTGCTGATGGAGCCGGGCGTGCCACCGCGCCTGCACGTACGGCCCGCCGTGTTCCAGCGCCGCCCTGGCCGCCCGCTCGGCGGTCTCCAGGTCGCCCAGGTGACGCGCGGCCCCGGCCAGCCGGGCCTCCGCCTCGACGGCGTACCACGGCAGCCCCGCCGCGTGGAAGATCTCCGCGGCGCGCGCGTAGTGCCCGACCGCGCCCGCCAGATCGCCGGAGCGCGCGGCGAGATCGCCCCGCAGGGACGACGCCTCGGCGGCCCGGTCCGTGACGGCCGCGTCGTCCCCGTGGGGCGCGGCGAACTCCTCCAGCGCGGTGAGTGCCTCCTCGACGGTGCCGTCGTCGGCCCCCTCCAGGAGCGCCATCCGGATCCGGGCCTGGTTCAGGAGCCCTCCGGAGACCTCCCGGGGCGCTGCGAGACCCTCCGCGTGGAGTGTGAGCAGTCGGGCCACGGCCTGCTCCACCCCGCGCAGCGCCTCGTCGGGCCGGTCGTCCAGGGCGTGCAGGAGCGCCGCCCGGGCCAGCGCGGCCGCGGCCCTGGCCGGTTCGCCGGCCGCCTCGTACTGCCGGGCCGCGTCGTGGAAGAGCGCGATCGCCTCGGCCGGTTCACCGTCGTGGGCCATCGCCGCGTGGTCGTCCAGCTCCGCCCGGGCGAGGCCGTCCACGTGATCCAGGCCGTCCGGGCCGTCCGCCGCCACGGCCCGCCCGAGCCGCGCCCACGCCCCGCGCGCGTCCGGATGCCGGGCCGCCGTGAGCCGGCGCGCCTCGGCGAGCAGCTCCTCGACACCGGCCGGCTCCCCGGACGATGCCGAAGCAGGTGCGGCCGGTACCGGCGCTCCCGCCCGTACCGCCCCTACCGCCCGTACTCCCAGCGGCAGCCGCTCCATCAGCGGCTCCTGCGCCATCCGCTCCCCTACGAGCGCGCTCACCCGGTCCGTGCCGTTGCGCTCGTCGAACCGCGCCGCGATCGCCAGCGCCTCCCCGCGCGCGTGCCGCGCCAGAGCCCCGGCCGTCCACCGCGTCCCCGCCGGCCCCGGCACCTCCCGCTCGCCGTGGCCGAGCGCGACCAGCCGGTCCATCAGCAGCGCCGCGACCGACAGGAAGTCCATCTGGCTGTCCGGGTCACCGCTGTCGGTGAAGTACGCCGGCCGCTCAGCCAGGATCTCCAGACCCCGCGCCTCGTTCCCGGTGAGCGCGCAGAACTCGATGTGCAGCGCCGCCGCACCCCGCATGCTCTCCATCGGCCGCACCAGCCGGTAGCCCCGCAGATGGTGCGCGCGGGCCCGGTCGCCCTCGCCGAGCCGCACCAGCGGCAGCAGCGAGGACGCGAGCACCGCGTGCGGCTCATGGGCGCAGGTGTGCTCGCCCTCCAGCACCGGCGCCCAGATCTCCAGCGCCTTCTCGTCCGCCCCCAGCTGCGCCTGCCACACCCCCTGGCCGTGCAGCTCGCACGCATGGCAGTCGGCCATGTCGTCACGGTCCGCGGCGAGCCACGCCGCATACGCCCGCTCCGCGCGCTCCAGGTCTCCCAGATGCCGGGCGACCCGGAATTCGCCCTGCCGGACGGCCCGTTCCGAATGCCCGGCCAGGCGGTAGCGGTGCTCCATCTCGCCGAGCCACTTCTCGATCGCGGCGAGCGGGATGTGCGGCTGGTCCAGCATGCCGCTGGACACCCACTTGAAGACCCAGTGCAGCGCATGGGTCTCGTACGCGTCGAAGTCCTCCGGCCGCTCGTCCCACATCCGCAGGAGCCGCGCGAAGGGGACGAACATCTTCGCCTTCTCGGAGCTGTAGTTGTAGACCTGCAGCTGGTGGCCGAGGGCCTCGATGACCGCAAGAGGCTCGCCGATCCCCTCGGCCTCGGCGAGCAGCCGCTCCGCGCGCGCGTTGCGCGCCGGCCCCTCCGGCTGTGCGTAGTTGTCGCGCATCGCCTCGCGCAGCGCGTCGATGGTCAGGGTCATCCGTCGGCCTCCTCACTTCTGCCGGGGGTGTGCGTGGCCCATTCCAGAAGGCCCAGGAACGCGCGGTTGAGCAGGGCCGAGTCCGTGGGCCGCAGCGGCCGCCGGGCCATCAGCAGCGCCTGCCCGTACAGCGCCTCGACGGCCGACGCGGCCAGCGCCGGTTCGCCGAGCCCGCCGACCCGGCGGACCAGTGGATTGAGGTGGTTGAGGACGAGCCGGGCCCGCGGCGCGCTGCCGCGCAGCGAGCCGAGAATGCCCGCCCACAGGTCGTCGGCCTGCTCCTCGGCGTCGGCACGGGCCTGCTCGTGGCGGGCCGCCCGGTCGTCGAGGTGGAGCGCGGGCACGGTCAGGGGGTGGAAGGAACGCAGGGACACATCACAGCCGAGCGGATCAAGCGTGGCACGCGCCACTGACAAGAACCCGGCCAGCGCCAGCTCGGCATCCGGATCGACCGCGTCCAGATGGGCCGTGACCGTGTCCGCGTCCAGCTCCGCGACGACCGTGCCCGGCCGGGCCTCCGGCAGCCGCTCGACCAGCTCGGTGTCGTACGTGTAGCCGCCGTTGACCACCCCGATGCCCTGCGCCGACGCGATCGGCGCCACCTGCCGGAACTCCTCGACGGTCCGGGTGTAGTGGATCACCGGGTGGCGCCGGGCGAACTCCTCCAGCGACAGCCGCCCGTCCGTCGTCTCGAACGGCAGCCACGGCAGCATCGTCCGCAGCATCTGCGGATCGTGCCGGGCGAGCGACTTCACCCCCAGGTGGTGCACCGCGAGGAACTGTGCGAGCCGCTCCGGGTCGCCGGCCGCGAGACCGGTGAGCCACTCCCGTATCCGTTCCCCGAGGGCCTCACGCACCGCCGCCAGGGTCTCGTCCGCGTACAGCGCCTCCCGGGAGGCGGTGGGCCGCAGACAGTCCGTGTCCAGGACACACCGCACGAAGAACGCCCACTCGGGCAGGAGTTCGTCCGCCCGGTCCGTGAGCAGCATCCCCTTCAGATGGACCCGGTGCCCGGCCCGCTGCGCGGGACTCACCGCCGACGGCAGGACGTAGGCCACACCGCGGACCCCGGCGAGCGGCAGGTCCAGGTCGATCGAGTCGAGCGGCGCGAAGCCGAACAGGTCGTGGCAGTGGCCGACGAGCGCCACCCTGCGGGCCGCCGGGCTCGGATACGTACGGTCCCAGGGCGCGGGCAGCTCCGTCACCGCCGTCCCACCGACCCGTACGTCGTACGGGAGGAGGGAGCCGAAGTCCCGGGCCAGGGACACCACCCGCTCCTCGGCCAGCCAGTCCCCGCAGCCCGGCCGCGCGGTCAGGTGCACGGTGGTGCCCGGCTCGGTCCGGGCGTCGTCGGCAAGCGTACGGACGGTGTACGAGCCGTCGTCGCGGGCCACCCACTCCACGGGCGGCGCCCCGGGCGTCCGCGCCGACCGGCTCACCACCCGGATCTCGGCGGCGACGACGAAACAGGCGAGCAGTCCGATGCCGAACTGCCCCAGGAACTCGGCCCGCGCCGACGCGATGCCCTCGGCGCCGCCGCGCTTGGAACTGCGGCCGATCGTCGCCAGCAGGCTGTGCACGTCCTGCTCGGTCAGACCGATGCCGCTGTCCTCGACGCGCAGGCTGCCGCCCTCCGCGTACAGGCGCACCCGCGCCGGGGCGTCCGGCTGCTCGGCACGGCGGGCCGTGATCGCGTCCACGGCGTTCTGCAGCAACTCGCGCAGATACACCTTGGGGCTCGAATAGAGATGGTGGGAAAGCAGATCCACCAGGCCACGCAGATCGACCTGGAAGGTGTGCGGTGTCTGATCAGCAGTCATCGTCGCTGCGCCGGTGGGGGGACGGGCGCCGGCGCGGGTCGGGCGATCCCGGTGCGGTGATCGCGAAGTGAGCCCGGTGTGGGGTCCCCCCACGCCCAGGGCGCAGGGGAAAGGGAGGCAAGCCCGCGTCATCCTAGGGGCCGCGGCACCGTGGTGACCAGGGGTTATCCACAGGTGCGCGCGTCTGTCAGCGGTGTGGTGTGCAATGGAACGCGTGCCTGTGCTCGACGAACCACTGAAGAAACTGCTCGGAGCCGCCACCGCGAAGGTGATGGACGAGCACCTCGGCCTGCGCACCGTCGGTGATCTTCTGCATCACTATCCCCGGCGGTACGAGGAGCGGGGTCAGCTCACCGCGCTGTCCGAACTGCCCCTCGACGAGGACGTCACCGTCGTCGCCCAGGTCGCCGACGCCCGCGTGCACACCTTCAACGGCGGCCGCGGCCAGCGCCTGGAGATCACCATCACCGACGGCAGCGGCCGTCTCCAGCTGGTCTTCTTCGGCCGCGGCATCCACAAGCCGCACAAGGAGCTGCTCCCCGGCAGCCGCGCCATGTTCGCCGGCAAGGTGTCCGTCTTCAACCGCCGCCTCCAGCTCGCCCATCCCACGTACGCGAAGCTGGGCGCCGACAACGGGGAGGACGAGGTGGACTCCTGGGCGGGCGCGCTCATCCCGATCTACCCCGCCTGCAAGGGCCTGGAGTCCTGGAAGATCGCCAAGGCGGTCGACGCCGTGCTGCCCAGCGCCCAGGACGCCGCCGACCCGCTGCCGCCCGCCCTCCGGGAGGGCCGGGGCCTCACCGGCCTCCCCGACGCCCTGCGCAAGATCCACCGCCCCGCCACCAAGGCCGACGTCGCCGCCGCCCGCGAGCGCCTCAAGTGGGACGAGGCCTTCGTCCTCCAGGTCGCCCTCGCCCGCCGCCGCCACGCCGACACCCAACTGCCCGCCGTGCCCCGCAGACCCGCCGCCGACGGACTCCTCACCGCCTTCGACGCCAAACTGCCCTTCACCCTCACCGAAGGCCAGCAGAAGGTCAGCGCGGAGATCTTCCACGACCTGTCCACCGAGCACCCCATGCACCGCCTCCTCCAGGGCGAGGTCGGCTCCGGCAAGACCCTCGTCGCCCTGCGCGCCATGCTCGCCGTCGTCGACGCGGGCGGCCAGGCCGCCATGCTCGCCCCCACCGAGGTCCTCGCCCAGCAGCACCACCGCTCCGTCGTCGAGATGATGGGCGAGCTGGCCGAAGGCGGCATGCTGGGCGGATCCGAGCATGCCACCAAGGTCGTGCTCCTCACCGGCTCCATGGGCGCCGCCGCCCGCCGGCAGGCGCTGCTCGACCTGGTCACCGGCGAAGCCGGCATCGTCATCGGCACCCATGCCCTCATCGAGGACAAGGTGCAGTTCCACGACCTGGGCCTGGTCGTCGTCGACGAACAGCACCGCTTCGGCGTCGAGCAGCGCGACGCCCTGCGCGGCCGCGCCAAGCAGCCCCCGCACCTGCTGGTCATGACCGCCACCCCCATCCCGCGCACGGTCGCCATGACCGTCTTCGGCGACCTGGAGACCTCCGTCCTGGACCAGCTGCCCGCCGGCCGCTCACCCATCGCCAGCCATGTCGTGCCCGCCGCCGACAAACCCCACTTCCTGGCCCGGGCCTGGGAGCGGGTCCGCGAGGAGGTGGAGAACGGCCACCAGGCGTACGTGGTCTGCCCCCGCATCGGCGACGACGAGGACGACACCGCCAAGGGCGCCCAGAAGAAGTCGCCCGAGGACGAGGCGGAGAAGCGGCCCCCGCTCGCGGTCGTCGAGATCGCCGAACAGCTCAGGACCGGACCGCTCGCCGGCCTGAAGGTGGAGATCCTGCATGGCCGGATGGCCCCCGACGGCCCCGGCGGCAAGGACGACGTGATGCGCCGCTTCGCGGCCGGCGACATCGACGTCCTCGTCGCCACCACCGTCATCGAGGTCGGCGTCAACGTCCCCAACGCCACCGCCATCGTGATCATGGACGCGGACCGGTTCGGCGTCTCCCAGCTCCACCAGCTGCGCGGCCGTGTCGGCCGGGGCTCCGCCCCGGGCCTGTGCCTCCTGGTCACCGAGATGTCCGAGGCCAGCCCCGCCCGCCAGCGCCTCACCGCCGTCGCCTCCACCCTCGACGGCTTCGAACTCTCCCGGATCGACCTCGAACAGCGCCGCGAGGGCGACGTCCTCGGCCAGGCCCAGTCCGGCGTCCGCTCCTCCCTGCGGGTCCTGTCCGTCCTGGAGGACGAGGAGGTCATCGCCGCCGCCCGCGAAGAGGCCGCCGCCGTCGTCGCATCCGATCCGGACCTCACCCGCCTGCCCGAGCTCCGTACGGCCCTGGACGCCCTGCTCGACAAGGAACGGGAGGAGTATCTGGAGAAGGGCTGACGCGCCGCCCGCGAGGAAGCCCATATCGTGGGAGTCGGCGAACGTCTGCTCGTCTGACCGAAGGACAAGGACTCAAGAATGACCCGCGTGATCGCCGGCGTGGCCGGCGGACGCCGTCTGGCCGTCCCGCCGGGCAACGGCACCCGCCCCACCTCCGACCGGGCACGCGAGGGGCTCTTCTCCACCTGGGAGGCGCTCCTCGGATCCCTGCACGGCGTACGCGTCGCCGACCTCTACGCCGGCTCCGGCGCCGTCGGCCTGGAGGCGCTCTCCCGCGGCGCGGCCCACGCCCTCCTCGTCGAGGCCGACGGCCGGGCCGCCCGCACCGTCCGGGAGAACGTCCGCGCCGTCGGACTGCCCGGTGCCGAGGTCCGCACCGGCAAAGCGGAACAGATCGTGACGGGTCCGGCCCCCACCGACCCCTACGACCTGGTCTTTCTCGATCCGCCGTATGCAGTCTCCGACAGCGATCTTGGCGAGATCCTGCTCACACTCCGCTCTCAGGGCTGGCTCGCGGCCGATGCTCTCGTCACCGTGGAGCGCAGCACCAGAGGCGGGGAATTCGGCTGGCCCGAGGGGTTCGAACCCCTCAGATCCCGTCGCTACGGCGAGGGAACGTTTTGGTACGGTCGCGCCGCCTCTACGTGCGAAGACGCACGATGACCGGACCGGAGAGCGAGGGACTTCAGTTGCGCCGCGCCGTCTGTCCGGGGTCATTCGACCCCATCACCAACGGACACCTCGACATCATTGCCCGCGCATCCAAGCTGTACGACGTCGTACACGTCGCGGTGATGATCAACCAGTCCAAGAAGGGGCTGTTCACCGTCGAGGAGCGGATCGACCTGATCCGCGAGGTCACCGCCGAATTCGGCAACGTCCAGGTCGAGTCCTTCCACGGACTGCTCGTCGACTTCTGCAAGCAGCGCGACATCCCCGCCATCGTCAAGGGCCTGCGCGCGGTCAGCGACTTCGACTACGAACTCCAGATGGCCCAGATGAACAACGGGCTCTCCGGCGTCGAGACGCTGTTCGTGCCCACCAACCCCACCTACAGCTTCCTGTCGTCCTCCCTGGTCAAGGAAGTGGCGGCCTGGGGCGGCGACGTCTCCCACCTGGTCCCCCCGGTGGTCCTGGAGAAGCTCACCGCCCGGCTCGCCGAGCAGTGACCAGCTGACACGGCGTCACCCGGTGTCGGACAGGGGACGACTGCCCTTACAGTCGTCCCGTCCGTCTCCAACCAGCTGTAGAGAGTGGCGAGCACACGGTGGACGTGCAGAAGAAGCTCGACGAGATCGTCGAGGCGGTCGGGAACGCCCGCTCCATGCCCATGTCGGCCTCCTGCGTGGTCAACCGCGCCGAGCTGCTCGCCATGCTGGAGGAGGTGCGCCAGGCCCTGCCCGGCTCGCTCGCCCAGGCCCAGGAGCTCATCGGCGGACGCGAGCAGATGGTCGAGCAGGCCCGCCAGGAGGCCCAACGGATCATCGAGGCCGCCCACGCCGAGCGCGGCTCGCTGATCTCCGACACCCAGGTCGCCCGCCAGTCCCAGGAGCAGGCCGACCGCATCCTCGCCGACGCCCGCCGCGAGGCCGAGGAGATCAAGGCCGAGGCCGACGACTACGTCGACTCCAAACTCGCCAACTTCGAGGTCGTCCTCAACAAGACCATCGGCTCGGTCGACCGCGGCCGCGAGAAGCTGCTCGGCCGCGCACCCGGACCGGACGGGACCTACGGCGAGGACGACGACGCCCCCGAGTACAGCTCCGACCCGCAGACCCTGATCCAGCGGGCCGACGAGTACGTGGACGCCAAGCTCGGCGCCTTCGAGAACGTGCTCAGCAAGACCCTGGAAGCGGTCGGCCGCGGCCGCCAGAAGCTGCACGGCCGGATCGCCACCGACGAACTCGGCGCCCTCTCCGCCCAGGGCGCGGCCGCCGGCGTACACACCTCCGACGCCGACTACCTCGCCGGCCTCGCCGAGCTCGCCGACCCCCAGCCCGTACCGCCCGCCCCGGCGCAGCAGCCGTACGTACCGGCCCAGCCCGCCCCGTACGCCGTCGCCGCCTCCCACGACCCCGGCTACGGCGCGCAGCCCCAGGTCCAGCACCAGGAGACGTACGCCTACCAGAGCGACCCGTACGCCTACCAGCCCCAGCAGACGTACGACCAGGGCTACGCCCAGCAGTACGCCGGCTATGAGCAGCCCCAGCACGTCCCGCAGCCCCAGCCGGCCGCCGCGCTCGACGAGACCAGCTTCTTCGACACCAGCATGATCGACCTGGAGCAGCTGCGCCGCTACGAGCAGGGGCACCAGGGGCCCTGAATCCCGCGGCCGGACCGGGGCCCGGATTGGGCCCTGAGCGAAGCGTCCAGTATCCTGGCTCTTCGGTCGCGCGTATGCCCGCGATCGCCGCTGCCCGGATTCCGTCACGGAAGTACGGCAGCCCCCTCACGATCCGAAAGCAGGAAGAACCCTGAGCACGCGCCTCGACCACCGCAACCCCCTCGTGTTCGACACGCACGAGCTGGGGCGGCGTCCTGGCGCTCTCCAGCGGATCTCCCGCTCGGTCCAGGCCCCCAAGGAGGGCCTGGGCGTCGAAGGAGTCATCGGAGTGCCCGAGGGCGCGCCGGTGGAAATCGAACTCCGTCTGGAGTCGGTCATGGAAGGGGTGCTTGTCACAGGCACCGCCCGTGCATCGGCCGAGGGGGAGTGCGTAAGGTGTCTGGAGCCGCTGCGCCAAGAGGTCGAGGCGGACTTCCAGGAGATGTTCTCGTACCCCGACACCGACGACCGGGGCCGTAAGGCGGCCACGGGCGACGATGCCGAGGACGACGAGGACATGACCCCCCTCGAGGACGGCATGTTCGACCTCGAGCCCGTGCTGCGCGATGCGGTGGTGCTCGCACTGCCGATGCAGCCGGTGTGCCGGGAGGACTGTGCGGGACTGTGCGCCGAGTGCGGCGCCAACCTGAACGACGACCCGGACCACCACCACGACGCCGTCGACATCCGTTGGGCGGCACTGCAGGGACTCGCCGGTTCGCTGGGAACCGATGAGAAGGACAACATGAGCGGCGCCGAACCGGGCGTCGACGAGAAGCAGGAGAAGTAGCCGTGGCTGTTCCGAAGCGGAAGATGTCGCGCAGCAACACGCGCCACCGCCGGTCGCAGTGGAAGGCTGCGGTCCCCACCCTGGTTTCGTGTGAGCGTTGCCAGGAGCCGAAGCAGCAGCACATCGCGTGCCCGAGCTGCGGCACCTACAACAAGCGCCAGGTCCTCTCGGTCTGAGTGGCTGGTGAGAGGCGCAATGTCTGAGTCACACAAGACGGACAATGCCTCGTCCCACACGCTTCTGGAAGGGCGGCTCGGGTATCAGCTCGAGTCCGCCCTTCTGGTGCGTGCGCTGACCCACCGTTCGTACGCGTACGAGAACGGCGGCCTGCCCACCAACGAACGGCTGGAGTTCCTCGGGGACTCCGTGCTCGGTCTGGTGGTCACGGACACGCTGTACCGCACCCACCCCGATCTGCCCGAAGGTCAGCTGGCCAAGCTGCGGGCCGCGGTGGTCAATTCGCGTGCGCTGGCGGAGGTCGGCCGCGGGCTGGAACTCGGCTCCTTCATCCGGCTCGGCCGGGGTGAAGAGGGCACGGGCGGCCGGGACAAGGCTTCCATCCTCGCCGACACCCTCGAAGCGGTGATCGGCGCGGTCTATCTCGACCAGGGCCTCGACGCGGCCTCCGAGCTGGTGCACCGGCTCTTCGACCCGCTGATCGAGAAGTCCTCGAACCTCGGTGCCGGCCTGGACTGGAAGACCAGCCTCCAGGAGCTCACGGCCGCCGAGGGTCTCGGTGTTCCGGAGTACCTCGTCAGCGAGACCGGTCCGGACCACGAGAAGACCTTCACTGCTGCCGCCCGCGTCGGTGGTGTCTCGTACGGCACCGGCACCGGCCGCAGCAAGAAGGAAGCGGAGCAGCAGGCCGCGGAGTCCGCCTGGCGGGCCATCCGCACTGCCGCGGACGAGCGGGAGGCCGCGGCGAAGGCCGCGGCCGAAGAGGCCGCCGACACCTCTTCGGACGACTCCCCGGCTCCCGCGGACACGGCCACGGCCTGACCCGCCCCTTCGAACATCCCGCCCGTCCCCACTTCCCGGGGACGGGCGGAGCTGTTTCCCGGCCCTCGGCCGCCGGTTCACGGAGACCGCTTGGGGGCCGACGCCCGCCCGGCGGTAGGCTTCGGGCATCGATCCCGTACCCCCGTCGGAGGAGCGCCGTGCCCGAGCTGCCCGAGGTCGAAGTCGTCCGGCGCGGCCTGGAGCGCTGGGTGGCCGGCCGTACGATCACCGAGGTCGAGGTGCTGCATCCGCGCGCGGTCCGCCGCCACCTCGCCGGCGGGGAGGACTTCGCGGCCCGTCTCAAGGGGCAGCGGCTCGCGGTCGCCCAGCGGCGCGGCAAGTACCTCTGGATCCCGCTCGCCGACGGCGACCTCTCCGTCCTCGGCCACCTCGGCATGAGCGGCCAGCTTCTGGTCCAGCCCGAGGCCGCCCCGGACGAGAAGCACCTGCGGATCCGGCTGCGCTTCGACGACACCGAAGGCACCGAGCTCCGCTTCGTCGACCAGCGCACCTTCGGCGGGCTCTCACTCCACGACAACGCCCCCGACGGGCTGCCCGACGTCATCGCGCACATCGCCCGGGACCCCTTCGACCCGGCCTTCGACGACGAGGCCTTCCACCGCGCGCTGCGCCTGCGCCGTACGACGATCAAGCGCGCCCTGCTCGACCAGTCGCTGATCAGCGGCGTCGGCAACATCTACGCCGACGAGGCCCTGTGGCGCGCCCGGCTCCACTACGACCGGCCCACCGCCACGCTCACCCGCCCGCGCTCCGTCGAACTCCTCGGACACGTCCGCGACGTGATGGGCGCCGCGCTGATGGTCGGCGGCACCAGCTTCGACAGCCTGTACGTGAACGTGAACGGCGAGTCGGGCTACTTCGACCGGTCCCTCGACGCCTACGGGCGCGAGGACGAACCGTGCCGGCGCTGCGGCACCGTCATGCGCCGCCGCCCCTGGATGAACCGTTCCAGCTACTTCTGCCCGCGCTGTCAGCGGCCGCCGCGCGTCTCGTCGTAACTCTCCCGCGCCGCGAGGACCTCGGGCATCCGGCTCTCGACCAGATGGATGAGGCCGAGCAGCCGCTCGGCCACGGCCCGGCCCAGCGGCGTCAGCTCGTAGTCCACCCGCGGCGGATTGGTCAGCTGCGCCTCGCGGTGTACCAGACCGTCCCGCTCCAGCGCCTGCAGCGTCTGCGACAGCATCTTCTCGCTGACCCCGTCCACACGCCGCCGCAGCTCGTTGAAGCGGAAGGACGCGTCGTACAGGGCGCCGAGCGTCAGGCTGCCCCACTTCCCCGTCACATGCTCCAGCGTCCCGCGCGAGGGACAGGCCCGGGCGAACACATTGAACGCGAGGTCGTCGCCCGTGAGCTCCTGAGTGCTGTCTGCGGTCATACCCGCAACCCTACGCCCGCACAGCGCTTACCAGCGGGCTGCGCTTTCCAAAAGTTCGCGCTCCGCGACCGCTCAGAAGCCGAAGTCCTGGGTCCACCACGGACCGCCGTCCGCGAAGTACACCCCCACGCCCAGGGTCGTGTAGTTGCAGTTCAGGATGTTCGCGCGGTGGCCGTCGCTGTTCATCCAGGAAGTCATCACGGCGGCCGCGTCCACCTGCCCGCGGGCGATGTTCTCGGCGCTCAGGCCCTGCACGCCGGCCTGCTCGGCCCGGTCCCACGGAGTGTCGCCGTCCGGGTCCGTGTGGTCGAAGAAGTTCCGCTGCGCCATGTCCCGGCTGAAGTCGCCGGCCAGCGCCGCCAGCGGCGCGCTCGCCCGCACCGCCGAGCAGCCCACCTTGGCCCGCTCGACGTTCACCAGCTCCAGGACCGCCGCCTCGGCGGCCGTCGCCCGGCTCTGGGCGACCGGGGCCTTGGGCTTCCCGACCGGCTTGCGCGTCTTCTCCGGCGTTGCCGTACGCGTCGGGGTCGCGCTCTTCGTCCTCTTCGGGGGCTCGGCCTTCTTCGACGGCGTCGCCGATGGCTTGGCCGGAGTCTTGGTCGGAGTGGACGAGGGGGTCTTCGACGGCGAAGGGGTCTTGGAAGGGGAAGGGGTCTTGGAGGGGGAGGGGGAAGGCGAGCGACGGGCCTCGGTGCTCGGGGACCCCGTACCGTCCGGCGTCCTGGACGGCGTCGCGGACGAGCCGCCCTGGGTCAGCAGCTCGGGCACGCCTCCGTCGATCCGCAGCTGCTCGCTCGACGATCCCGTACGGCTCCCGCCGACGGTGTGCGTCTCGCCGCCCGGCAGCCAGCCGGAGGCGACGGCCACGGCGCCCACGGCCACGGCCGCGGAGGCGCCGAGCAGCCCGGTGCGTACGGGGAGGCCGCCCCGCTGCCTGCGACGATGGCGTCCCATCTGCTCTGCCTTCCTGATCTTTCGGCTTTCGAGCAGCCGCTCATGTGACTCGCCCGAATGGGTGAGCTGCATTGGTGGGGGACTGTACGCCATGACGCCTGGGGGTGAAGTGCTGCGTGTGCAATTGACCGGTTAGCTTTCACACATGAACGAAGATGTACGGCTCACCGCCTGGGTGCGCGGCCGAGTACAGGGAGTGGGCTTCCGCTGGTTCACCAGGGCGAATGCACTGGAGATCGGCGGCCTCAAAGGATTCGCCCTCAATCTCGACGACGGACGCGTCCAGGTCGTCGCCGAGGGGTCGAGTGAGAATTGCCACCGTCTGCTGGACTGGCTCCGATCCGACGACACACCCGGCCGCGTCGACGGAGTGACTGAGATCTGGGACACGCCCCGTGGCGGATACGAGACATTCGCGATCCGCTGACGATCTTGTCAACGATGGCCGTCCGGCACTCCGCCCGACTACGGGCGGACGCGCCTCGGACACCCGTCGTACACCCGCCGACATGTGCGTATGCGTGGAGTGACCAGTGCGTTAGCCGTCGATGGACGCATGGTTGCCAAGAAAGCCTTGCCGTGCGAGGCTGCGCGAGTAAGGATGATCTCCACGCCCCTCCGGGCACCATGCGCGAGGCGCCGCCGCACATTTCGCGGCCGCGGACCCCCATGGTCGCCCCTGATACGGGCGTGATCGTGTTGACCGTCAAACTTTTTGGTGAGACTCTGGAAGCCCCGCGCACCTTAGCTGTTTGGCAGCAGGACGCAGTGAATCAAGGGCTGCCGGACACCGCGGGTGCGAATCCCTCACGACCCACACCGCTTCGGTCGGTCACTCAGTGTGGAGGACCATCCATCATGGCAAAGGCGCTTCTCGGTTACGTCGGCGGTTCCGACCCGCGACTCCTCGCCGAGATGCGACGGCTTCAGCAGCGCGTACAGGACCTCGAATCCGAGCTGGTACGGATCCAGTCGGAGAACGACGCGCTGACCGCCGCCGCACAGCACCCGGCAGAGTCGCTGCTCGAAGGCATCGACCTCGACGTTCACCAGGCGGAGCCTGCGCTCACCTGATGTCAGCCCCAAGGGGTCAGGTGAGAAACACTCTCGCTCGATGAGATCTCGTTGAGATCAGAGATATGCAAGGGACGCTCAGGCGTCCCTTCTTTCTTTCGTCGCCATGGCGTACCAGCTGTTCCCCCCGCCGCTCCCGGCCCCGCCTTACCGACTGATCTGCCCTGCACCTTCATGGGTGAAACCGGAGGTGACAGGTAGAGTCCCGGGGCGTGCACCTCAAGGCCCTGACCCTGCGTGGCTTCAAATCCTTCGCCTCCGCCACCACACTGCGTTTCGAACCCGGTATCACCTGCGTGGTGGGGCCGAACGGCTCCGGCAAGTCCAATGTCGTGGACGCGCTGTCCTGGGTCATGGGCGAACAAGGCGCGAAGTCGCTGCGCGGCGGCAAGATGGAAGACGTGATCTTCGCCGGCACGACAGGGCGGCCCCCGCTCGGTCGCGCGGAAGTCTCGCTGACCATCGACAATTCCGACGGTGCTCTGCCGATCGACTACGCCGAGGTCACCATTACGCGGATCATGTTCCGCAACGGCGGCAGCGAATACCAGATCAACGGAGACACCTGCCGCCTCCTCGATATTCAAGATCTTCTTTCCGACTCCGGCATCGGCCGGGAAATGCACGTGATCGTCGGACAGGGCCAGCTCGACTCCGTTCTGCACGCCGACCCGATGGGCCGCCGCGCCTTCATCGAGGAAGCGGCCGGCGTCCTCAAACACCGCAAGCGCAAGGAAAAGGCGCTGCGGAAACTCGACGCCATGCAGGCCAACCTCGCGCGCGTGCAGGACCTCACCGACGAACTGCGCCGCCAGCTCAAGCCGCTCGGCCGGCAGGCCGCGGTCGCCCGGCGTGCCGCCGTCATCCAGGCCGACCTGCGCGACGCCCGGCTCCGGCTCCTCTCCGACGACCTCGTACGGCTCCGGGAGGCGCTGCGCACCGAGATCGCCGACGAGGCCGCCCTCAAGGAGCGCAAGGAGCGGGCCGAGGCGGCGCTGCGGGCCGCGCTGACCCGCGAGGCGGACCTGGAGGACGAGGTGCGGCGGCTCGCGCCACGGCTCCAGCGCGCCCAGCAGAGCTTTTACGATCTCTCGCAGCTCGCCGAGCGGGTCCGCGGCACGATCTCCCTGGCCGACGCACGGGTGAAGAGCGCCACGGCCGCGCCGGCGGAGGAGCGGCGCGGCCGCGACCCGGAGGACATGGAGCGCGAGGCCGCCCGGATCCGCGAACAGGAGGCGGAGCTGGAAGCCACCCTGGAGGCGGCCGAGCGCGCCCTGGAGGACACCGTCGCGCACCGCGCCGAGCTGGAACGCGAGCTCGCCGTCGAGGAGCGACGCCTCAAGGACGTGGCCCGTGCCATCGCCGACCGGCGCGAAGGCCTCGCACGGCTCAGCGGCCAGGTCAACGCCGCCCGCTCGCGGGCGGCCTCCGCCCAGGCGGAGATCGGGCGCCTCGCCGAGGCCCGGGACGAGGCGCACGCGCGCGCGGTCGCCGCCGAGGAGGAGTACGAGCAGCTCAAGGCCGAGGTGGCCGGGCTCGACGCCGACGACTCGGCGCTGGGGGAGCGGCACGAGGCCGTCCGCCGGGAACTGGCCGACGCCGAGGCCGCGTTGTCGGCGGCCCGGGAGGCGGCCACCACGGCCGAACGCCGCCGCGCGGCCACCCAGGCCCGCCACGACGCCCTCGCCCTGGGCCTGCGCCGCAAGGACGGCACCGGCGCGCTGCTCGCCGCGCGGGAACGTCTTGCCGGCCTCCTCGGCCCGGCCGCCGAACTCCTCGACGTCACCCCCGGCTTCGAAACCCCCGTCGCGGCGGCCCTCGGCGCCGCCGCCGACGCCCTCGCCGTGACCGACCCGGCCACGGCTGCCGAAGCGATCCGCCTGCTCCGCAAGGAGGACGCCGGCCGCGCGGTCCTCCTCCTGACCGGCGACCCGGCTCCCGTACCTCCACGCGTGCCCGCGCCCGCAGCGGAGCGGCCCGCTGCGGCGGGCGTCGCGAGCCAGGGGCCGGTTGAGGCCGTCCCCGCGCCCGCCGCCGAGAGGCACGCTGAGTCCGGGGGCCAGGGCCAGGGGCCGGTTGAGGCCGTCCCCGCCCCGGTCACGGAGCGGACCGCCACGGCAAGCGTCGCAAGCCAGGGACGGGGCGAGGCCGTCCCCGCCCCCGCCGCCCAGAGGCCCGCTGTGCCCGGGGTCCCGGGCCAGGGGCCGGTTGAGGCCGTCCCCGCCGCGGAGCGGCACGCTACGGCCCTGCCGGGCCAGGGGCCCAGTGACGCCGTGCCCGCCCCCGCCGCGGGCGACAGCTCCGGCGGGCAGACCGCCGCCGAGCGGCCCGGCTCGTCCGGCGTCCCCGCCCAGGCGCCCCGGCCCGACGCGGAGGCCCCCACGCGCGCGGGGACGGTTCCGTACGTGGTCGACCTCGTCACCGGGCCGGCCGGGCTGATGGGCGCGGTGCGGCGGCTCGTACGGGATGTCGTCGTGGTCGGGACCCTGGAGGACGCCGAGGAGCTGGTGCGGGCCCGGCCCCAGCTGACCGCGGTGACCGCCGAGGGCGATCTGCTCGGTGCGCATCTCGCGCAGGGCGGCTCCGCCTCCGCGCCCAGCCTGCTGGAGGTGCAGGCGTCCGTGGACGAGGCCGCCGCGGACCTCGCCGAACTGGCCGTACGGTGCGAGGAGCTGGCCGCCGAGCAGCGCGCGGCCACCGAGCGGCGGGCTGCCGCCGCCGCGCTCGTCGAGGAGCTGGGGGAGCGTCGGCGCGCCGCCGACCGGGAGAAGTCGCAGGTCGCCCAGCAGCTCGGGCGGCTCGCCGGACAGGCCAGGGGCGCCGCCGGCGAGGCCGAGCGGACCGCCGCGGCCGCCGGCCGCGCCCAGGAGGCCCTTGAGAAGGCGCTGTACGAGGCGGAGGAGCTGGCCGAACGGCTCGCGGTCGCCGAGGAGAACACCCCCTTCGGGGAGGGTGGCGAGGAGGAGCCCGACACCTCCGTCCGGGACCGGCTCGCCGCCGACGGCGCCAACGCCCGCCAGACCGAGATGGAGGCCCGGCTCCAGGCCCGTACGCACGAGGAGCGCGTCAAGGGACTCGCCGGGCGGGCCGACGCCCTGGACCGGGCCGCCCGCGCCGAACGGGAGGCACGCGCGCGTGCCGAGCAGCGTCGGGCCAGACTGCGCCACGAGGCCGAGGTGGCCGCCGCGGTTGCCGCCGGTGCCCGCCAGCTCCTCGCGCACGTCGAGGTGTCGCTCGTACGGGCCGAGCAGGAGCGGGTGGCCGCGGAGGCTGCCAAGGCCGCCCGTGAGGCCGGCCTCGCCGCCGCCCGGGGCGAGGGCCGGGACCTCAAGGCCGAACTGGACAAGCTCACCGACTCGGTGCACCGGGGCGAGGTCCTCGGCGCCGAGAAGCGGCTGCGGATCGAGCAGCTGGAGACCAAGGCGCTGGAGGAGCTCGGCATCGAGCCCGCCGGTCTGGTCGAGGAGTACGGCCCGCACCAGCTCGTACCGCCGTCCCCGCCAGCCGAGGGCGAGGAGCTCCCGGAGGACCCGGAGCATCCGCGCAACCAGCCGCGGCCGTTCGTCCGTGCGGAGCAGGAGAAGCGGCTGAAGGCCGCCGAGCGGGCCTACCAGCAGCTCGGCAAGGTCAACCCGCTGGCGCTGGAGGAGTTCTCGGCGCTGGAGGAGCGCCACAAGTTCCTCTCCGAGCAGTTGGAGGACCTGAAGAAGACCCGCGCGGACCTCCTTCAGGTCGTGAAGGAGGTCGACGAGCGCGTCGAGCAGGTCTTCACCGAGGCGTACCGCGACACGGCCCGCGAGTTCGAGGGGGTCTTCTCCCGGCTCTTCCCCGGCGGCGAGGGCAGGCTGATCCTGACGGACCCCGACAACATGCTCACCACCGGCGTGGACGTCGAGGCCCGTCCGCCGGGCAAGAAGGTCAAGCGGCTCTCGCTGCTCTCCGGCGGTGAGCGGTCGCTGACGGCCGTGGCCATGCTGGTCTCCATCTTCAAGGCCAGGCCGAGCCCGTTCTACGTGATGGACGAGGTCGAGGCGGCGCTGGACGACACCAACCTCCAGCGGCTGATCAGGATCATGCAGGAGCTCCAGGAGTCATCGCAGCTGATCGTGATCACGCACCAGAAGCGGACGATGGAGGTCGCCGACGCGCTCTACGGCGTGTCCATGCAGGGCGACGGCGTCTCCAAGGTGATCAGCCAGCGGCTCCGCTGAGCAGACGCCCCATAACTTCAAGACTTGAACATCATGCCTGAGACCGCCTGCGGTCAACCCTCACAGCATTCACAAGTTCACAGGTCTTGACTTCGAAACTTGAAGGCATAGTCTCTGCTGCGTTGCTTTTACCTTCAAGTGGTGGGCGGCGTGAAGTTGTGCGCCACTGGGAGGGCTCGCCCCCACGCTCCGGCGACGCTGCCGGATGCCTCCAGGAGTCCATGTGACCAGCACCGCGCAGGCGCCCACACCGCCGCCCTCCGAAGGGCGGACGGCCCATCCGGATCACCTCGGCCACGTCATCTTCATCACGGCATCCGCCGCGATGGGCGGCTTCCTCTTCGGATACGACAGCTCCGTCATCAACGGCGCCGTCGAGGCCATCCGTGACCGGTACGACATCGGCTCCGGCACGCTCGCCCAGGTCATCGCCGTCGCCCTGATCGGCTGCGCGATCGGTGCCGCCACCGCCGGCCGGATCGCCGACCGCATCGGCCGGATCCGCTGCATGCAGATCGCCGCCGTGCTGTTCACCGTCAGCGCCGTCGGCTCCGCCCTGCCCTTCGCCCTCTACGATCTGGCCTTCTGGCGGATCGTCGGCGGCTTCGCCATCGGCATGGCCTCCGTGATCGGCCCCGCCTACATCGCCGAGGTCGCCCCCGCCGCCTACCGCGGCCGCCTCGGCTCCTTCCAGCAGGCCGCGATCGTCATCGGCATCGCCATCTCCCAGCTGGTCAACTACGGCATCCTGCAGCTCGCCGACGGCGACCAGCGCGGCGAGATCGGCGGCCTCGAGGCCTGGCAGTGGATGCTCGGCGTGATGGTCGTACCCGCCATGCTCTACGGTCTGCTCTCCTTCGCGATCCCCGAGTCGCCCCGCTTCCTGATCTCCGTCGGCAAGATCGACAAGGCCAAGACCGTCCTGGCCGAGGTCGAGGGGAAGAACGTCAACCTCAACCACCGCGTCGCCGAGATCGAGCTGGCCATGCACAGCGAGCACAAGTCCACCTTCAAGGACCTGCTCGTCGGCGGCCGCCTCAAGCTGCTGCCCATCGTCTGGGTCGGCATCGGACTCTCCGTCTTCCAGCAGCTCGTCGGCATCAACGTCGCCTTCTACTACTCCTCGACGCTCTGGCAGTCCGTCGGCATCGACCCGACGAGCTCGTTCCTCTACTCCTTCACCACCTCGATCATCAACATCGTCGGCACAGTGGTCGCGATGGTCCTGGTCGACCGGGTCGGCCGTAAGCCGCTCGCCCTCGTCGGCTCCGCCGGTATGGCGATCGCCCTCGCCGTCGAGGCCTGGGCCTTCTCCGCCGACCTCGTCGACGGCAAGCTTCCCGCCACCGAAGGCGTCGTCGCCCTCGTCGCCGCCCACGTCTTCGTGCTCTTCTTCGCCCTCTCGTGGGGCGTGGTGGTCTGGGTCTTCCTCGGCGAGATGTTCCCCAACCGGATCCGCGCCGCCGCGCTCGGCGTCGCCGCCTCCGCCCAGTGGATCGCCAACTGGGCCATCACCGCGAGCTTCCCGTCGCTGGCCGACTGGAACCTCTCCGGCACGTACGTCATCTACACGATCTTCGCCGTGCTCTCCATCCCCTTCGTGCTCAAGTTCGTGAAGGAGACCAAGGGCAAGGCGTTGGAGGAGATGGGCTAAACCCCGCTGCCCCTCTCCTCACCCACGAAACTGCCCCGGCTCACTGGCGGATTCTTGGGGTCCTCGCAACACCTGATGGCCTACGTGGTCGTCAGTAGATCACGCAGGCGCTCGGCTGGGGT
>NZ_BMQQ01000020.1 GCF_014648195.1 Streptomyces purpureus | reverse complement strand
GGTACAGCAGCGGCCGGTCCGGCGGGCGGGCGGCGGGCGGGCACCACGCGGCCCGTGCGACGCGGTACAGCAGCGGCTGGTCCGGCGGGCGGGCGGCGGGCGGGCACCACGCGGCCCGTGCGACGCGGGCCCAGGATCCGGTGCCCCGCGGGGTCGGGTCATACCGAGGTACGACCCCGTGGCCCACACCCCGGTATGACGCCTCCCCCCGCCACGGCTGCCTAGGCTGAACGGGCCATGAGTACCCACACCCCCACCCCGGCCCCGGCCCGTCTCATCCGGTCGCTCGTCGGAGCCGCCACCGCCCTCGCGACGCCCAGCCGGCCCGGCGCACCGCTGCTCGCGCACGCGTCGTCGCGCTGGCTGCGGCTGCTGCCGTACGTCGTCGCGCTGGCCTTCGTCAGTTCGCTGCTGCCGGTCACCGTCACCGTGCTCGTCAACGACTACCAGGTCAACGGCGCCCTCGCGGGTGCCCTCGCCACCGCGCAGACCGCGCCGCTGCTACTGGCCGTCTCCCGGCCCCTGCAGGCCTGGTGGATCGTGTTCGCCGCCGATGTGCTCGGCGCGGTGGCGCTCCTCGGCGCGGACGGGGTCGCCGGGCGCTCCTGGCCGTGGACCCCGATGATCGTCGTCGGCTATCTCGCCCTGCTGATCGCGCTCGGGCTCCGCGAGCCCCGCCGCACGCTGGTCGGCGTCTGGCTGGTGACCGGCGCGGCCGGGCTGGTCTTCGAGCTGGTATCCGCCGAACGCAGCGACGGCATCGCGCTGCTGCTGTTCGTCCTCGGCGGTGTCGTCCTGCTGCTCTCCGGCGCGCTGCGTGAGCGCGGCGACGCCGAACGCCGCCTCGTCGAGCAGGCCACCATCAGCGAGGCGGAACGGTCCCGGCGCACCCTCCTGGAGGAGCGCACCCGGATCGCCCGCGAGCTGCACGACGTGGTCGCCCACCACATGTCGGTGATCACCGTCCAGGCGGACTCGGCGCCGTACCGCATCCCCGAGCTGCCGGAGGCGGCCCGGGAGGAGTTCTCCTCGATCGCGGCGAGCGCCCGGGAGTCCCTCACCGAGATGCGGCGGCTGCTCGCCGTGCTCCGCAGCGACGGCTCGGAGGGCGAACGGGCCCCGCAGCCGGGCCTGTCGCGGGTGCAGCAGCTGGTGGAGGCGACGGTACGGGCGGGGGTGCCGGCCCAGCTGTCGATGCCGGCCGAGCTGGGGGACGTACCGCAGGCCGTGGACCTGTCCGCGTACCGGATCGTGCAGGAGGCGCTCGCCAATGTGGTGCGCCACGCGCCGGGCGCGCCGACGCGGGTGTCGGTCACGGCGCACGGGGAGTGGCTGACGGTGCTGGTCGTCAACGGCGCGCCGGAGGAGGCGGGTTCGCCGCTGGAGACGTCCGGCACCGGGCACGGACTGGTCGGGATGCGGGAGCGCGTACGGTTGACCGGCGGCACGCTGGACACCGGGCCGCTGCCGGACGGCGGCTTCCGGGTCGCGGCCCGGCTCCCGCTGCGTACGGAGGACGGCTCGTGACCATCCGCGTGATCATCGTCGACGACCAGGCCATGGTGCGGGCGGGGTTCGCCGCGCTGCTGTCGGCGCAGGCCGACATCGACGTGGTGGGCGAGGCGCCGGACGGGCGGCAGGGCGTGGACGTGGCGCGTTCGACGCATCCGGACGTGGTGCTGATGGACGTACGGATGCCGGAGATGGACGGGCTGGCGGCGGCGCGGGAGATTCTGTCGCCGCCGGTGGGGGTCGTGCACCGGCCGAAGGTGCTGATGCTGACCACCTTCGACGTGGACGACTACGTGTACGAGGCGCTGCGGGCGGGCGCGTCGGGCTTCCTGCTGAAGGACGCGCCGCCGGCGGACCTGATCTCGGCGGTACGGGTGGTGGCGGCGGGCGAGGCGCTGCTCGCGCCGTCGGTGACGCGCCGCCTGATCGCCGACTTCGCGGCGCAGCGGCCGGCGCCGCGGGGGGACCGGGCGGCGCTGCGGCTGAACGGCCTGACGCCGCGGGAGACGGAGGTCCTGGAGCTGATCGCGCGGGGCCTGTCGAACCAGGAGATCGCGGAGCGGCTGGTCCTGGCGGAACAGACGGTGAAGACGCACATCGGGCGGGTGTTGGCGAAGCTGGACCTGCGGGACAGGGCGCAGGCGGTGATCTTCGCCTACGAGGCGGGGGTGGTGACACCGGGGCGCGGCCACTGACGGCCTCGTCCGGACCCGCCGTCTGGGCGTCGCGGCCGTGCGGGGCCGCGCGGGCGGGATCGGCGCGTGCCGTCCGTGGGCGCCGCGGCCGTGCGGAGCCGCGCGGGCGGCCGGGGTGCGCGTGCCGTCCGTGGGCGCCGCGGCCGTGCGGAGCCGCGCGGGCGGGATCGGCGCGTGCCGTCCGCGGGTGCCGCGGCCGTGCGGAGCCGCGCGGGCGGGATCGGCGCGTGCCGTCCGCGGGTGCCGCGGCCGTGCGGGGCGCGTGCGTTCCGGGCGCCGTTGCCGTGCAGGGCACCAGGCGGTCGGAGTGGGCCGGAACCGAAGGGGCGCCGCCCAACGGGGCGTTGTGCCCACCCTCCCCCAGACTCCGTCCGGGTGCCCCCGCCCGGCGGAACGATTGCCCACAACGAGGGGTGCCTGCCTCGCGGCGCGAAGCTGCCGCACCCCACCCCTGGCCGGGGAGCACCGCCCCCGCGAGCCCCGCCGTCGCGGCGCGAAGCTGCCGCACCCCACCCCGGCAGGGGCCGCCCCCCCAACCCGCTCCCGGCAGAGGCGCCGCAGGGTTTCGGGAAGGGGCGGGGTGGGGGGATCCAAGGGCCGGCCCCACCCCCAGCCGGGGGCTGGCCCCACCCCCTTCCCCTACCCAGGTAGCACTGAGGACTTGGCTCCTCGGTGTGACGTGGCGTCACCCACTCCCTCCTTACCTTCCCTCCCGTCAACGACGAGGCGGAGAAGGAAGAGGGAGCCCGAGATGCGGCGGTACAAGAGGACCCTGGCCGTGGGCGCGCTGGTGGGCATGGTGGTCGGGGGGACCGTCGGGTGGGTCGGTGGGGGTGGGGAGGCGGCCGTCACCGGGGGGCCGCCCGGGGTGGGGGCTTGGCGGGGTGCCGGGCTGCCGGAGCCGGAGGGGATGAGCGCCGAGAGGGTCGCCGCGTACTTCGGCGGGCTCAGCCGGGAACGGCAGAAGGCGCTCGCCGAGACGTACCCCCTGGTCGTGGGGAACCTCGACGGCGCCCCGGTCGCCCTGCGTTACGCCGCCAACGCCCGCGCCCTCGCCGCCGACGGACGGTTCGGGCAGTACGCCGGGCAGCGGGTCCTCGCCTTCGACCCGCGCGGCCGGGGGCAGGTCGCCGTCGTGTACGGGGACCTGGCCGCCGCGCGGAACGTCGCCGTCGTCGTTCCCGGCTCCGACATCGACGCCGGGCACAGCGCGCCCCTCCTCGACCAGGCCACGTCACTGCGCCGGGCCACCGGCGGGCGGACCGCGGTGATCGCCTGGGCCGGATACACCACACCCGTCGGCGTCGGCCTCGACGCCGCCACCGGCGACCTCGCCGAGGCCGGCGCCGAGCGGCTGGCGCGGTTCACGGACGGGCTGGCCGCGACCGGCTCCCCCGCGCCGTCGCTGTTCTGCCACAGCTACGGCTCCGTGGTCTGCGGGCTCGCCGCCGCCCAGCTCAAGGCGAAGGACCTTGTGGTCCTCGGCTCCCCCGGTATGCGCGCCGACAACGCGCGCCAGTTGCACACCTCCGCGCGGGTCTGGGCCGCCAAGGACCCGACCGACTGGATATCCAAGGTGCCGAACGTGCGGTTCGCCGGGCTCGGGCACGGCACCGACCCCGCCTCCCCCGCCTTCGGCGCCCGTGTCGTCCCCGCCTCCGACGCCGTCGGCCACAACGGCTACTTCGCGCCCGGCACCCAGTCGCTGCGTACCTTCGCCGCCATCGCCACGGGAGAAGCCAGGTGAAAGCAGTCATCGAGAAGATCGAGGCACGCACTCCCGCACACCGCGACCGGGCCATCGACGGGCTGCGCGCCCTCGCCCTGCTCGCGGTCCCCACCGGTCACTGGCTGCTCGGCGGCTTCACGGTCTCCGGTGACGGCGCGATCCACAACGCCAGCCCGCTCTCCGCCTTCGGCGGCTTCGCCCCGGTCAGCTGGGTGCTCCAGATGCTGGGCATCTTCTTCCTGGTCGGCGGGTACGCGTCGGTGCTGTCGTACAACCGGCGCACGGGCCCGGCCAGTTCCTGGATCAAAAGCAGGCTCGCCCGGCTCGGGCGGCCCGTCCTTGGGGTCACCGCCGTCTGGGCCGTGCTGCTGCCGCTGCTGCACCACGGCCTCGGCGTCCCGGCCGACACGCTGCGGACGGCGTCGACGCTGGTCGTCCAGCCGCTGTGGTTCGTCGGCGTGTACGCGGTGGTCACCGCCCTCACGCCGTACTGCGTCCGGGCCGCGCACCGGCTCGGCGCCTGGGCGGCGGCCCCGCTGCTCGGCACGGTCGCCGTCGTCGACTTCCTGCGGTACGGGCCGTACGCCGAGGCGATGCCGGGCTGGCTGAGCGTGGTGAACATCCTGCCTGGCTGGATGTTCGCCTACCAGCTGGGTGTTGCCTGGGGCCTGGGCAGGCTCGGCAGGCGGCACGCCTGGGCGCTGCTCGTCGGCGGCGCCGTGCTCTTCGCGGCCCTGCCGGCCGTCTTCGGCTACCCCGCCTCGATGGTCGGTGTCCCCGGCGAGGCCCGGACCAATTCGCACCCGCCGTCGCTGCTGGTCCTCGCGCTGGCCGCGGCGCAGAGCGGCGCCGCGATCCTGCTGCGGAACCGGATCGCCAAGGCACTGCGCTGGCCCGCCCTGTGGGCACCGGTCGTGGTGATCAACCTGTCCGCGATGACGATCCTGTGCTGGCACCAGACGGCGATGCTGGCCGCCGCGATCCCGGCGTCGTTCGCCGGCGCGGTCCCGGGCCTGACGACGGCCCCCGACACCCTGGGCTGGGTCCTGGCGCGGCTGGCCTGGCTGCCGCTCTTCGCCGGCCTGCTCGTCCTCATCGGCCGGTACGCCCGTGGTTTCGAATCGCCGTGGGCGAACACCGGCACGGCCCTGCGCGCGACCGCGGGGGTCCTGGCGGCCGGCTTCGCGGTGTTCGCCCTCGCCTGAGAGGATCTCCGGCGGCTACTCGCGGGTGACGGAGGTGAACGACATGTCCGGGTACCTGTCCCCCGCCACCTGGCCGGCGATCGGCTCCAGGAGCGCGAGTTCGGCGTCGGTGAGGGTGATCCGGGTCGCGGCCGCGTTCTCCAGGAGCCGGGAGCGCTTGCGGGTGCCCGGGATGGGGACGACCGTCAGGCCGTGGACCGAGGCCCGCTGCTGGACCCAGGCCAGGGCGATCTGGGCCGGTGTCGCGCCGTGCGCCTCCGCGATCTGCCGGACCGGGGCCAGGAGGGCCGCGTTGCGCTCGGCGTTCTCCCCGGCGAAACGGGGCTGGAACGCCCGGAAGTCCCCCGCCGCCAGCTCCTTCGTCGCGTCGGTGAACGCGCCCGTCAGGAAGCCCCGGCCGAGCGGCGAGTACGGCACGAAGGCCACCCCGAGCTCGGCCGCGGCGCCGACCGCGCTGCGCTCCACGTCACGGGAGAAGAGCGACCACTCGGACTGGAGGGCGGCGATCGGGTGCACGGCGTGCGCCTCGCGCAGCTCGGCCCCGGTGACCTCGCTGAGGCCGAGGTGTCTGACCTTGCCCTCCCGTACGAGCTCGGCCATCGCGCCGACCGACTCGGCGAAGGGTACGGCCGGGTCGCGGCGGTGCATGTAGTAGAGGTCGATGGTCTCGGCGCCGAGGCGGCGCAGGCTCCGCTCGACGGCCTGCCTGATGTAGGCGGGGTCGTTGCGTATGCCGCGGTGGTGCGGGTCGTCGGTGCGCTCGACGGCGAACTTGGTCGCCAGGGTGATCTCGTCGCGGTGCGCGGCGACGAAGGGCGCGAGGAACTCCTCGTTGGCGCCGCGCCCGTAGATGTCGGCGGTGTCGATGAGGGTGACCCCGGCCTCCAGGGCGGCGTCGAGGGTGTCGCGGGCGGCGGCCTCGTCGGTCTCGCCGTAGAACTCGCTGATGCCCATGGCGCCGAAGCCCTGGACTCCGATCTCGGGCCCGTCGGCGCCCAGCCGGGTCGTGGCGATCTTCGGGTCGGCCTTCTCCGTACGCATCAAGTCGTCTCCGCATCGGCATACATGTTGATCTTGTAGTCGAGTACGGCGAGCGCGTCGGTCAGCTCCGCGACCCGGGACAGGACGTCCCGGCGGGTGGCCTCGAGGAGCGCGCGCCGCTCGTCGAAGGTGCGGTCGCCCTGCCGCACGAGCTCCGCGTACCGCACCATGCCGGCGACCGGCATCCCGGTCAGCCGCAGCTTGCCCACGAAGACGAGCCAGTCGAGGTCCCGGTTGGTGAAGCGGCGCTGGCCGGTGTGCGAGCGGTCGATGTGCGGCATCAGCCCGATCCGCTCGTACCAGCGCAGGGTGTGCGCGGACAGACCGGTCCAGGCGGCGACCTCGCTGATCGTGTAGCGGTCCTGGCCGTGCGGGCGGGGGTGCCCCGGTGGCCGCCCCTCGCAGCCGGTGGTGGCCGGGGACTGCGGAATGCTCTCGATCACCGTCATGCCCCCACGCTAGGACCTTGGAGTGCACTCGAAGCAAGGCCGTTTCCGGGAGCAAGTAGGCTCGGGCGCATGCAGAGCCTGGCGTTGATCGAGAACTGGCCGGTCCCCACCGCGGCCGCCGCCGTCGTCCGCGCGGACGGCACCGTCGCCGGGACGCACGGCCCCACCGGCCGGCGTTTCCCGCTGGCGTCGGTGACCAAACCGCTCGCCGCCTACGCGGTTCTCGTCGCGTACGAGGAGGGGGCGGTCGACCTCGACGAGCCGGCCGGGCCCGAGGGCGCCACGGTCCGTCATCTGCTCGCGCACACCTCTGGTCTGGCCTTCGACGAGCCGAAGGTGATGGCCGCGCCCGGGACCCGGCGGATCTACTCCAACGCCGGTTTCGACGCGCTGGCCGACCATGTCACCAAGGCGACGGACATCCCGTTCGCCGAGTACCTGCGCCAGGCGGTGCTGGAGCCGCTGGGCATGACGTCCACGACGCTGGAGGGCTCGCCCGCCAAGGACGGCGTGTCCACGGTCGACGACCTGGTGCGCTTCGCGGCGGAGGTGCAGTCGCCGCGGCTGCTCGACGCCCGTACGGTCCTGGAGGCGATGACGGTCGTCCACCCGGGCCTGACCGGGATCCTGCCCGGCTACGGCCACCAGAAGCCCAACGACTGGGGCCTGGGGTTCGAGATCCGGGACGGCAAGTCGCCGCACTGGACGGGTGGTTCGTCCAGCCCCCGTACGTTCGGCCACTTCGGCCAGTCCGGTACGTTCCTGTGGATCGACCCGGACGCGCGCGCGGCGTGCGTCGCGCTGAGCGACCGGGCGTTCGGGCCGTGGGCGGTCGAGGCGTGGCCGCCGTTCACCGACGCGGTCCTGGCCGAGCTGCGCGCCGCCTGACGGAAGCCGGGGGGCTGTTCCGCCACTCGGCTGCTCGGCTATTCGCAGCGGGCCGGATCGCGTTCGCCGTCCGGGCCGCGCAGGACGACCTCCACCTCGCCCGACGGGTCCTCGGCGTACACGGCCGTGCAGACGATCTGCTGGACGGCCGCCCAGTCGAGCTCGGTGACCGTCAGGGACGTCCGGATCCACACCCGCCGTGGTGCCCCGGGCTCGGCGGTGGCCCCCTCCTGGTGGCTGACCTGGAACGCCTGCTTGTCCGGGTCGGGCAGCCGGGTGCCGAGTCCGACGGCCCGTTCGGCCTTGCGCGGGCCGTACATCAGGAGGGCGAGGGTCTTGTCGGTGCCGAGCCGGGGCAGGTCCTGGTCGGTCCAGGGATCGCTGGTGCCCCAGCCGGCCGCCGGGTCCTCGCGCGGCCAGTCGGTGGGCGGGGGCTGGTCGTGTTCGATCCGGCCGAGGGGGTCGCCGAAGAGGTTCTCCCGGGCGCGGGCCACGGGCAGCACCCTGCCGTCCTGGCCGACGAAGAAGAGCAGGACCCGCTGCCGGTGCTGCGGAGAGACGTCGATGGTGGCCGCCCCGCCCGCCTCGATGACATCGCTGCCCTGGATGCCGCAGGCGGTGAGGGTGGCGGTGAGCAGCAGGGCGCCGGCTCCGGCCAGCGCGGTGTGACGCCGTCTCATGGTGTGCTCTCGCCCTCCCCCGTCCTCAGCGGTATCTCGACGACGAAGACGGCGCCGCCGGCGGGTCCGTTCCCGGCCCGGACCGTGCCGCCGTGCAGCCGTACGTTCTCCAGGGTGATGGCGAGCCCCAGTCCGCTGCCGGCGGAGCGGCCGCGGGCCGGGTCGGCCTTGTAGAAGCGGTCGAAGACATGGGGCAGGACCTCGGGGTCGATGCCGGGGCCGCGGTCGGTCACCTCCACGACGAGGGCGCCGCCTGTGGTGATGAGGCGGACGGTGACCGGGGGGCGGCCGTGGCGCAGCGCGTTGCCGACGAGGTTGGCGACGACCACGTCGAAGCGGCGCGGGTCGAGGCGGGCGCGGATGCCGTCCGGGAGGTGGGTGACGATCCGCTCGGGGTCGGTCCAGTGCCGGGCGATCAGGGTCCTGCGGATGGTCTCGGCGACGTCGACCTCGTCGGTGTTGAGTTCGGCGGCTCGGGCGTCAAAACGGGAGATCTCCATCAGGTCCTCGACGAGTACGGCGAGTTTGCCGGTCTCGGCACTGATGAGGCGGACGGCGGCGGCCGTGTCGGGGTCGAGGCCGCCCGCGTCCTCGTCGAGGACCTCGGTGACGGCGAGCATGCCGGCGAGCGGGGTGCGCAGTTCGTGGGAGACGTCGGAGGCGAAGCGGCGGGCGCGGGCCTCGGCGCTCTGGAGCTCCTCGACGGAGCGTTCGAGCCGGGCGGCGGACTCGTTGAAGGTCCGGGCGAGGTCGGCGAGTTCGTCGCCGCCCTTGACCTGGATACGGGTGTCGAGGTGGCCCTGGCCCATGTGGCGGGCGGCGCGCTGGACGTCACGGACGGGCCGCAGCACGCTGCGGGCGGCGAGCAGGGCGGGGACGAGGGCGACGGCAAGAGCGGGCAGGGCGCCGTCACGCGCGGCAAGGACCATGGCCCTGACCTCGGCCTCCTCGTCCTCGAGGCGCATCACCGCGAAGAAGACGAGGCCGGTGGGGCGGATGGCGCCGGCGCCGGTTTCGTCCATCTTGAAGGTGGTGGGGATGGCGACGGTGAGGTACGGGGTGCCGCCGGAGACGACCCGCTGGAAGCTGCCGTGCGGCCGGGCCAGGGCGGTGCGGCGCAGTTCGGGGGTGAGGACGGTGGAGGTGGGGCGGGTGCCGGAGGAGATACGCATGGTGCCGTACTCGGCGAAGACGACCCACGGGTGGGGCTTGGCCTGACGGGCGATCGTCAGGACGGACTGCTGGAGGTTCTCGCGGTCCACGGGCAGGCTGTAGCCGATGCCGCGCACCTGGTCCCGGAAGTGGGAGACGGCGGTGTCCTGGGTCTGCTCCAGGATGGCGTTGCGGGCGGCGCGGTAGGTGAGGGCCGCGGTGGTGCCGCAGCTGACGGCGGCGACGAGCAGGAAGGCGACGACGAGGCGGGTGCGCAGGCCGTACCGCGTCAGACGGCGGCGCCGCGCCCCGGCCGTGGTGTTGCGCCTCCGCCGCCCCGCCGCGGGCGGGGCCTGGGCGTCAGGAGTGGTCACAGCGGTCCGAAGCGGTAGCCGAAGCCGCGCAGGGTCTGTATGTAGCGGGGGCTGCCCGGCACGTCCTCGATCTTGTGGCGCAGGCGCCGTACACAGGCGTCGACGAGCCGCGCGTCGCCGTGGTAGCTGTGCTCCCACACGTGCTCCAGGAGCTGCTGGCGGCTGAAGACCTGTTCGGGCGCGGCGGACAGGTGCAGCAGCAGTTTGAGCTCGGAGGGGGCGAGCGCGATCCGTTCGCCGGACTTGGCGACGGTCAGGCCGGTGCGGTCGATGGCGAGTTCGCCGTGGAACTCGACGGCGGGGCGGCCGCTGCCGGGCGCCTCCAGCCGGCGCAGGACGGCCCGGATGCGGGCCTCGATGACTTCGGTACGGGCGGGTTTGACGATGTAGTCGTCGGCGCCCGCCTCCAGTCCGACGACGACGTCGAAGTCGTCGCCGCGGGCGGTGAGCATGATGATCGGCAGCTGGCTGTCCTCCCGGACCCGGCGGCACACCTGCACGCCGTTCATGCCGGGGAGCATCAGGTCGAGCAGGAGCAGATCGGGCCGGAACTCACCGAGTGCGGCGAGGCCCGCCTCGCCGGTGGCGGCGGTCCGTACCTCGTGCCCCCGGCGCCGCAGCCCGAGTTCGACGCCTTCCCGTACGGAGGGGTCGTCTTCGATGAGGAGCACGCGTGGCATCTGTGGAGTATCCCAAGGTGTCGGTGGAGGGTCGTCAGCGTGTCCGGCGCAGGCGGCGTACGGCCCCGCCGAGCAGGGCGTCGAGCTCGGTGAGGCGCAGCGGCCGGGCCAGGGCGGCGAAGACCAGGAGGATGGCCGCCGAGCCCGCGGCCGTGGCGGCGAGCGGCCCGGCCGGCTGGGTCCAGCCGACGGCCGCGTAACCGAGCGCGGTGGCGGGTACGGCGGCGGCCAGGAGCCGCAGGAGGGCGCCGAGGCTGCCGCCGCCGGTTCCTGCCTTGCCGAGCCTGCGGCTGAGGACGAGCGCGGTGACCGCCCAGCCCGCCCACAGCGCGAGCGAGTAGGCGGCGGCCATGCCGGTGACGGCCCAGCGGGCCGGGAGCAGGGCGTACGCGGCGGTGGCGAGGCCCGCGTTGAGGGTGACGATGACCAGGTTGAGCAGGAACGGGGTGCGGGTGTCGCGCAGCGCGTAGAAGGTGCGGGAGAGGACGTACTGCCCGGACAGGGCGATCAGGCCGGGTGCGAAGGCCATGAGGATGCCGGCCATCGCGGCGATGTCGTCGGCGTCGGTCCTGCCGTACTGGAAGACCAGCGCCATCACGGGTGCGGCGAGCGCGAACAGGGCGCAGGCGGCGGGGACGACGGCGGCGGAGGCGGAGCGCAGCGCGTAGGAGACGTCGCGGCGGACGGCGGCGGTGTCGCCGTCGGCGGCGGAGCCGCTCATCCGGGGCATGAGGGCGGTGACGAGGGAGACCGTGATGATGCCGTGCGGGACGGCCCACAGGGTGTAGGCGTTGTTGTAGGCGCTGAATCCGGCGCCGCCGTCGACGCCCTGGGTCGCGGCGGTCTGTCCGGCGGCGGTGGCGAGCTTGGTGACGACCCAGTACGCGGCCTGGTTGCTGAGCACGAGCAGCACCAGCCAGCCCGCCGAGCGCAGCGGGTGGGCGAGGCCGCTGCCGCGCCAGTCGAAGCGGGGCCGGTAGCGGAAGCGGGCGGCGCGCAGCGCGGGCAGCAGGGCGAGGGCCTGCACGGCGATGCCGGCGGTGGTGCCCCAGCCGAGGAGGGCGGTCTCGCCGGGGGTAAGTGCGCCGCCGGTGCTCGTGGCCAGGTAGAGCCCGAAGACGGCGATGACGACGACGTTGTTGAGGACCGGGGTCCACATCATGGCGCCGAACCGGCCTCGCGCGTTGAGGACCTGCCCGAGCAGGGTGAACAGGCCGAGGAAGAAGATCTGCGGCAGGCAGTAGCGGGCGAAGGCGACCGTCATGGACTCCTGCGCGCCGGTGTAGTCGGTGTACGCGTCGACGAGGGCGGGGGCGGCGAGCACCGCGCCCGCGGTGAGGGTGAGCAGCGCGAGGACGCAGGCGGTGAGCAGCCGGTCGGTGTAGTCGCGGCCGCCGTCGGCGTGTTCCTTGGCGGCCTTGACCAGTTCGGGCACGAACACGGCGTTGAGGGCGCCGCCGATGAGCAGGGTGTAGACGATGGTGGGGACGGAGTTGCCGACCGCGTAGCCGTCGGCGGTGAGGCCGATGCCGAGCGCCGCGGCGACGACCGCGGAGCGGACGAAGCCGGTGGCCCGGGACACCAGCGACCCGGCGGCCATCAGGGCGCCGCTGCGCAGTACGGAGCCCTGGCGGGTGGTGTCCTTCCCCGGTGCGGCCTCGGGGGTGGTGCCGGTGGTGGTGCCGCCGCTCATCGGCGGGCCATGTACGCCTGGAAGGCGCGGTACAGCGTGTGGTTGGTCGTGCCCGCCATGGGTGTCTCCCACTCCCCCAGTGTCTCGACGACCTGTCCCCCGGTGCCGAGCTTCCACCGCATCAGCCCGAACCCACGGTCGTCCGGATCGAGAGTGGAGGGTACCCCGCGCATGTCGTACACGTCGGCGCCGAGCGCGTGGGCGTCGAGCATCATCCGCCACTGCAGGGCGTTGGAGGGGCGGACCTCGCGGCGGTGGTCGGCGGAGGCGCCGGTCTGGTACCAGACCCGCCGGCCGACCGTGATCATCGTGTGGGCCGCGAGGGTCTCGCCGCCGTGGCGGGCCAGGTAGAGCTTCATCCGGCCAGGTTCCTCGGCGTTGAGGACCTGGTACTGCCGCTCGTAATAGGCGAGGGAGCGGCCGAGGCGGAAGCCGTCGCGTTCCTCGGTGACCCGCAGCAGCCGGTAGAAGTCGGGCAGGTCGGCGGCGGAGCCGACGACGACCTCGACGCCGGACTTGCGGGCCTTGCGGACGTTGCGCCGCCACTCCTGGTTGAGGCCGTCCCACAGGTCGTCGGTGGTGCGTCCGGCGAGCGGTACCTGGAAGACGAGCCGGGGCTGGGCGTCGGCGTCGCCGCCGCTGTCGTCGCCGCCGCAGCGGCGCCAGCCGCGGGCCCGCAGCCGTTCGGCGACGGCGGTGCCGAGCGGGTCGACCTCGCAGGCGAGGACGTCGGAGATGCGACGGCCGTTGCCGGTGAGGGCCTTGAGGCGGGCGGCGTTCCAGCGCCGGTAGGCGGGCGAGGGCCCGATGCGTACGGCGAAGGCGCCGGCGGCCCGCAGGTGGCGCAGCAGCGGGGTGAGCCAGCCGTCGATGTCGGGGTCGGACCAGTCGGCGACGGGCCCTTCGGGGAGGTAGGCGAAGAATTTACGGGTGCCGGGGAACGGCCGCAGCAGGGCGAGCGCCGCCCCGGACAGCTCCCCGTCGCCCTGTCCCCAGCCGATGAAGTGCGGCCGCCAGCCTTCCTTGACCTCGGCCCAGGACGGGCACTGCAGGAAGCTGGGCCCGCCGGGCGTGGCGGCGCGGGTGGCGACAAAGGAGCGATAGGCCTCGGCGGTGAGCGGGCCGAGCCGGGTGTCCTGACCCTGGCCGGCCGTCACGAGCAGCGCTGACACAACGTGAGCCTCCGTGTTCCGCCCCCTCGTCCGGTGGGGGCAGACAGGAGATTCACAGCGGCCCGTGACCGCTCCGCGCGGCGTATGTGACCGGACGATGACCGTTTCTCGGCAGCCGCCGTCACATGGGCCGCGAGCCGCTCCGGAGGCGGTGCGCGCGGCTTAGAGTCCGGACATCCCACCCCAGTCCGCCCTCTTCTACGGAGGATCTGTGAGTTCCATACGCACGCGTCAGGCGGCCGTGGCCGCCGTCGTCCTCAGCGTCGCGCTCTCGGCCTGCTCGTCCGGCGGCGGCCTCAAGGCCTCGCCGCCGGACGACGCCAAGGCGGGCGGGGATGCCGAGCGGCCGGCGACGGTGACGGTGACGCCGTCGGGGAAGGGCGTGAGCGCCGGGAAGCCGGTGGTGGTGACCGCGAAGGGCGGCACCCTGAGCGTGGTGACCGTCACCGACGCCAAGGGGAAGACGCTGCCCGGCCGCCCGTCGGCCGACGGGGCGTCCTGGACGTCGGACCGCAAGGCCGCGCCCGGCACCACGTACACGGTGCGGGCGACGACCCGGACGCAGAGCGGCCGTACGCAGGCCACGCAGGCGTCGTTCTCCACCGCCGAGGCCGAGCAGGTGAACCGGCTGACGCTGGCGCCGGGCAAGAACACCACCGTCGGGGTCGGTCAGCCGCTGTCGATCGTCTTCGACCGTCCGGTGACCCGCAAGGCGGACGTGGAGAAGCAGCTGAAGGTGACCACCTCGAACGGCACCGAGGGGTCCTGGGGCTGGCTGAAGGACTGGTCGGGCAAGGACCGGGTGGACTGGCGGCCCAAGGATTACTGGAAGGCGGGGACGAAGGTCACCCTCGACGCCCAGCTGAACGGCACGGACTCGGGCGGGGGCTGGTTCGTACGCGACTACCTCACCGGATTCACCGTCGGCGCCCGGCAGATCGTCCGCGTCGACCTCGACGCCAAGAAGCTCACGCTGGAGCGCGACGGCAAGCGGGTCCGCGAGATCCCCGTCTCCGGCGGCACCCCTGGCGGCGACAAGCGGTCCTGGAAGGGCACGGCCGTGCTGATGGCGAAGGAGGGCACCATCAACATGAACTCCGAGACGGTGGGCCTCGGCGACGCCTACGACAAGATGGTCGACCACTCGATGCGGCTGACCTGGTCGGGGATGTACGCGCACGCGGCGCCGTGGAACGCGCGGTGGATGGGCCGGGCCAACAAGTCCTCCGGCTGCATCGGCATGAACGACTCCGACGCCGCCTACTTCTACGGGCAGGTGCGCGTCGGCGACCCGTTCGAGATCAGCGGCGAGGACACCAAGGGCACGGTCGCCGAGGGCAACGGCTACGGCGCGTGGAACGTGACCTGGGAGCAGTGGCGGACCAAGAGCGCGCTCGCCACCCGAGCCTGACGCCCCCTCAGCCCCGCATCTCCCACAGCAGCACCTCTGCGGGCGCCTCCAGGGCGCGCAGCTCCAGGCCGGCGGTGCCGGTGAGCCGCGCCGCGTCGCCGGGCCCCAGCTCCTCGTCGCCCAGGCGCACCCCGCCCCGTACGACATGCGCGTACACGTACGGGGCGTCGGGGACGGCGGTGCGCCCGCCCGGGGCGAGCCGGCGGACGTGCAACATCGCCCCCGCCGCCGGCAGGGCGTACGGCGTCGCGTCGGCGATCCCGCGGACCACCTCGTACGCCGGCTCGCCCCCGGGGGTCAGCGGCGCCAGCCACATCTGGACGAAGACCAGCGGCCGGTCGCCGTCGTTGCGCTCCACGTGCCGCACCCCGGACGCCGAGGACAGGTGCTGGAGGTCCCCGGGGCGTACGACGGTGGCGTGGCCGGCCGAGTCGCGGTGGGTCAGCTCGCCCTCGACGACCCAGGTGACGATCTCGGTGTGGCTGTGCGGATGCTCCTCGAACCCGGCGCCGGGCGCGAGCCGCTCCTCGTTGCAGGCGAGCAGCGCGCCGAAGCGGAGGTTGCCGGGGTCGTAGAAGGAGCCGAAGGAGAAGGCGTGCCGGGTCTCGATCCCGGCGGCCGGATCCCCTCCGGCGTAGCGGTCACCGGAGCGCCGTACGTCTGTCACGGCGTCCAGGGTAGGCGGACGGCGGGACAGCGGGCCCCGGCGGGGCGGGACACCGTCCCGATAAGGCAGTCTTGTCCCCGTGCCTGAACCCGCGAACGCCGCCCACCCGCACTCCGCCACCCTCAAGCGCCTGGAGCAGTCCTCCGGGCGGCTCGCCGCGAACGCCATCGCGCGCATGGACGAGACGCTGCCGTGGTACCGGGCGATGCCGCCCGAGAACCGGTCGTGGATCGGGCTGGTCGCCCAGGCCGGTATCGCCGCGTTCACCGAATGGTTCCGGCACCCCGAGACCCCGCAGGCCATCTCCACCGACGTCTTCGGCACGGCCCCGCGCGAGCTGACCCGGGCGATCACGCTGCGCCAGACCGTCGAGATGGTCCGCACCACCATCGAGGTCATGGAGTCGGCGATCGAGGAGGTCGCGGCACCCGGTGACGAATCGGTCTTGCGGGAGGCGCTGCTCGTCTACGCCCGGGAGATCGCCTTCGCCACCGCCCAGGTCTACGCGCAGGCCGCCGAGGCCCGCGGCGCCTGGGACGCGCGCCTCGAATCGCTCGTGGTCAACGCGGTCCTGTCCGGCGAGGCCGACGAGGGCGCCGTCTCCCGCGCCGCCGCCCTGGGCTGGAACTCTCCCGAGCACGTCTGCGTGGTGCTCGGCACCGCCCCCGACGGGGACAGCGAGCTGACCGTGGAGGCCATCCGGCGGGCCGCCCGGCACGCCAAGCTCCAGGTCCTCACCGGTGTGCTCGGAGACCGTCTGGTCGTCATCGCCGGCGGCAGCGACAACCCCCTGCATGTGGCGAAATCCCTGATCGGGCCGTACGCGGCCGGGCCCGTGGTGGCCGGCCCCGTGGTCCCCGACCTGCTGGCCGCGACACGCTCCGCCCAGGCCGCGGCGGCCGGTCTGAAGGCGTGTTCGGCGTGGCAGGATGCGCCGCGGCCGGTCCTCGCGGACGATCTGCTCCCGGAGCGCGCCATCGCATCGGACCCGGCGGCGCGTGAGCAGCTGGTGGAGGAGATCTACAGACCACTGGAGGAAGCGGGGTCGGCACTTCTCGAAACACTGAGTGTCTATCTGGAGCAGGCGAGCAGCCTGGAAGGGGCCGCGCGGATGCTGTTCGTCCACCCCAACACCGTGCGCTACCGGCTCCGACGTGTGACCGATGTCACCGGCTGGTCACCCTCCGATGTCCGTTCGGCGTTCACGCTCCGAATCGCGCTGATCCTGGGGCGCTTGGCCGACGCTGATCCGCAGTCCTAGACTTTTGTCGAACACCAACAATTCCCCTGACGGTTCTTCGTCCCTGTCCCCACGGGCGTCCGGGCCCGTCCACAAGAGAGAGTGTGAGGGTGCTCGTACTCGTCGCTCCCGGCCAAGGCGCTCAGACGCCCGGCTTCCTGACCCCCTGGCTCGACCTCCCCGGTGCCGCCGACCGCGTCGCCGCGTGGTCCGAGGCCATCGGGCTCGACCTCGCCCACTACGGCACGAAGGCCGACGCGGACGAGATCCGCGACACCGCCGTCGCGCAGCCGCTGCTCGTCGCGGCCGGACTGCTGTCCGCCTCGGCACTGGGTGACGTAAACCCCGGCGCTGTCGCCGGTCACAGCGTCGGAGAGATCACCGCGGCCGCGTTCGCGGGTGTCCTCGACGAGACCGCCGCGCTGAAGTTCGTACGGACCCGCGGACTGGCGATGGCCGAGGCCGCCGCCGTCACCGAGACCGGCATGTCGGCGCTGCTCGGCGGCGAGCCCGAGGTGACCGTGCCGCACCTGGAGAGGCTGGGGCTGACCCCGGCCAACGTCAACGGCGCCGGCCAGATCGTCGCCGCCGGCACCATGGAGCAGCTCGCCGCGCTGGAGGCGGACAAGCCCGAGGGCGTCCGCCGGGTCGTGGCGCTCAAGGTCGCCGGCGCCTTCCACACGCACCACATGGCCCCCGCGGTCGCCACGCTGGAGGAGGCCGCCAAGGGCCTCTCCGTCGCCGACCCGGCCGTGCCGTACGTCTCCAACAAGGACGGGCAGACCGTCGCGACGGGCGCCGAGGTCGTCGCCCGCCTGGTCGGCCAGGTCGCCAACCCGGTCCGCTGGGACCTGTGCATGGAGACCTTCCAGCAGCTCGGTGTGACCGCCCTCGTCGAGGTGTGCCCCGGCGGCACCCTCACCGGTCTCGCCAAGCGCGCCCTGCCGGGTGTCGCCACCCTCGCGCTGAAGACCCCCGACGACCTCGAGGCGGCCCGCACGCTGCTCACCGAGCACGCCACCCAGGCCTGACAAGGAGCCGTCAGCATGTCGAAGATCAAGCCCAGCCAGGGCGCCCCGTACGCGCGGATCATGGGTGTCGGCGGCTACCGTCCGACCCGGGTCGTGCCGAACGAGGTGATCCTCGAGACGATCGACTCCTCGGACGAGTGGATCCGCTCCCGCTCCGGCATCGCCACCCGCCACTGGGCCTCCGACGAGGAGACCGTGGCCGCGATGTCCGTCGAGGCGGCCGGCAAGGCCATCGCCGACGCCGGGATCACCCCGGAGCAGATCGGCGGTGTGATCGTCTCCACCGTCTCGCACTTCAAGCAGACCCCGGCCGTCGCCACCGAGATCGCGGACAAGCTCGGCGCCAACAAGCCGGCCGCGTTCGACATCTCGGCGGGCTGCGCGGGCTTCGGCTACGGCCTGACCCTCGCCAAGGGCATGGTCGTCGAAGGCTCGGCGGAGTACGTCCTCGTCATCGGCGTTGAGCGGCTCAGCGACCTGACCGACCTGGAGGACCGCGCGACGGCCTTCCTGTTCGGCGACGGCGCGGGCGCGGTCGTCGTCGGCCCCGCGAAGGAGCCGCAGATCGGCCCCACGGTGTGGGGTTCGGAGGGCGACAAGTCCGAGACCATCAAGCAGACCGTGCCGTGGACGGACTACCGTGACGGCGGCCAGGTCGAGAAGTTCCCGGCCATCACGCAGGAGGGTCAGGCGGTCTTCCGCTGGGCCGTCTTCGAGATGGCGAAGGTCGCCCAGCAAGCCCTGGACGCCGCCGGTATCACCGCGGACGACCTGGACGTCTTCATCCCGCACCAGGCGAACATGCGGATCATCGACTCGATGGTGAAGACTCTGAAACTGCCGGAGCACGTCACGGTCGCCCGTGACGTGGAGACCACCGGCAACACGTCGGCCGCCTCGATTCCGCTCGCGATGGAGCGGCTTCTGGCGACCGGCCAGGCGAAGAGTGGCGACACCGCACTCGTCATCGGCTTCGGGGCGGGTCTCGTCTACGCCGCGACGGTCGTTACCCTCCCCTAGGCACCGTACGGATCTTCCGGACGGAAACGCCGTTACACCCTCTGATACACATCGAAGGAGCGCCAACATGGCCGCCACTCAGGAAGAGATCGTCGCCGGTCTCGCGGAGATCGTGAACGAGATCGCCGGTATCCCGGTCGAGGACGTCGAGACCGACAAGTCCTTCACCGACGACCTGGACGTCGACTCGCTGTCCATGGTCGAGGTCGTTGTCGCCGCCGAGGAGCGCTTCGACGTCAAGATCCCCGACGAGGACGTCAAGAACCTCAAGACCGTTGGCGACGCCGCCAACTACATCCTGAAGCACCAGGGCTGATGCGGTCCGCCACCCAGCGGTGGCGCCGGCATTCGACCATCACACACGTGGAGAAAATTCCTGTGAGCTCGACCAATCGCACCGTGGTCGTCACCGGTATCGGCGCAACCACACCGCTGGGTGGCGACACCGCTTCGACCTGGGAAGGTCTGCTGGCGGGGCGCTCCGGCGTCCGGCCCCTCGAAGGCGAACGCTTCGCCGAACTGCCCGTCCGCATCGCCGCGCTCGCCGCGGTCGACCCCGAGGACGTGCTTCCCCGCCCGCTCGCCCGCAAGCTGGACCGTTCCGCGCAGTTCGCGCTGATCGCGGCCCGCGAGGCCTGGGCCGACGCGGGCTTCACCGGCCCCGCCGGCACTGTGACATCAGACGCTGACGCGTCGGGCTCCACGGTCGTGCCCGAGCGGCTCGGCTCCGTCATCGCCTCCGGCATCGGCGGTGTCACCACCCTGCTCGACCAGTACGACGTGCTGAAGGAGAAGGGCGTACGCCGCGTCTCCCCGCACACCGTGCCGATGCTGATGCCCAACGGCCCCTCCGCCAACGTCGGCCTGGAGGTGAACGCCCGCGCGGGCGTGCACACCCCGGTCTCCGCGTGCGCGTCGGGTGCCGAGGCGATCGGCTACGCCGTCGAGATGATCCGTACCGGCCGGGCCGACGTGGTCGTCGCCGGCGGTACCGAGGCGGCCATCCACCCGCTGCCCATCGCGGCGTTCGCCAACATGATGGCGATGTCCAAGAACAACGACGAGCCCACCAAGGCCTCCCGTCCGTACGACACGGGCCGTGACGGCTTCGTCCTCGGTGAGGGCGCCGGTGTCGTCGTCCTGGAGTCGGCCGAGCACGCCGCCCGGCGTGGCGCGCGGGTCTACTGCGAGGTGCTGGGCCAGGGCCTGTCGGCCGACAGCCACCACATCGCTCAGCCGGAGCCCACGGGCCGCGGTATCGCCGCCGCCATGCAGAACCTGCTGGACACCACCGACCTGAAGCCGGCCGAGGTCGTCCACCTCAACGCCCATGCCACGTCCACCCCGCAGGGTGACGTCGCCGAGGTGAAGGCGCTGCGCAAGGTGCTCGGCGACGACCTCGACCATGTGGCGATCTCGGCGACCAAGTCGATGACAGGTCACCTGCTGGGCGGCGCGGGCGGTATCGAGACCGTCGCGACGGTCCTGGCGCTGCACCACCGGGTCGCCCCGCCGACCATCAACATCGACGAGCTCGACGAGACGGTCGACGCGGACATCGTCCGCGACGAGCCGCGTGAGCTGCCGCAGGGCACGATCGCCGCGATCAACAACTCGTTCGGCTTCGGCGGCCACAACGTGGTTCTCGCCTTCCGTACGGTCTGACTCGGGCCTCAGCCCCGGCCGCCGGGCGGAGTCCGGCGCAGCGACCCGAAGCCTGTCCGGCCCCCCAGGGCCGGGCAGTGCGAGGGACGCACGAGGGAGAGGCCACACACAGCGGCCCGCACCGGATTCCCGGTGCGGGCCGCTGTGTGTCCCGGCTCAGACCACCTGGTGGAGCCAGCGCACCGGGGCGCCCTCGCCCGCGTAGCGGAAGGGTTCCAGTTCGTCGTCCCAGGGCTTGCCCAGGAGCTTGGCGATCTCCGCCTCCAGGGCCGTCTCGCCCTGCGCCGAGCGGGCCAGCGCGGCGCGCAGCCGGTCCTCGGGGACGAGGATGTCGCCGTGGATGCCGGTGACCGCGTGGAAGATGCCGAGGTCGGGGGTGGCGCTGTAGCGCTCGCCCTCCGCGGCCTGGCACGGCTCGGCGGTGACCTCGAAGCGGAGCATCTGCCAGCCGCGCAGCGCCGAGGCCAGTTTGGAGGCGGTGCCCGACTCGCCCCGCCAGGAGAACTCGGCTCTCCAGGTGCCCGGGGCGGCCGGCTGGCGGATCCAGTCGAGCTGGACCCGCGCACCGAGGACGCCCGCCACCGCCCATTCGACATGTGGGCACAGCGCGCGCGGTGCGGAGTGTACGTACAGGACTCCACGTGTCGTCACCGGGACCTCCAGTGTGGGACGAGGTTCGCCTTTCCCAGCGGCCTCAGTAAACAGCATCGGGAGTAAAACTCCACAAACCCTCGCAAAAGGGACAGCATGTGACGTGATGTAATTTACCGGAGCCGGTTGGCAAAGGCGCCTCTGGTTCGACGGGGGAAAAGCTACCGTGCCGCACCGCCCTTGGGGTGACGTACGGCCGCTCCGGGGGCCCAGGGACACGAAGCTTTCACTCGCCAGGACGCCCGGACAGACCTGAGGGAGGGGCCAGGGGATGCGAGAGAGCCGACCGGACCGACGGCGGCCGCGGGCCGCCGCCACGCTCGCCGCGGGGGTGCTGTTCTGCCTGACCGCGCTGTCCGGCTGCAGCGCCGGCGGCGCCGACGCGGCGAGCAGGACCGAGCCGCGCCCGGCCTCACCGCGGCCCACCCCTGTGTGGGACCCCTCCCCCGCCTCGATCGCCGCCGTCGGGGACTCCATCACCCGCGGCTTCGACGCCTGCACGCTGCTGGCCGACTGCCCCGAGGTCTCCTGGGCGACCGGGACGGACACCGGGGTGAACAGCCTCGCCCTGCGGCTGCTCGGCGCGCCGGGGGCAGCCGAGCGCAGCTGGAACCTGGCCCGCAGCGGCGCCCGGATGGACGATCTGCCCGCGCAGATGGAGCAGGCGGCGGCCGAGAAGCCGGAGTTGGTGACGGTGATGGTGGGCGCCAACGACGCCTGCCGGGACAGCACCGAACTGATGACGCCGGTCACGCGGTTCAAGGCCGACTTCCAGGCGGCCATGGACACGCTGCGCGCCGGGGCGCCGAAGGCGCAGGTGTATGTGGCGAGCGTGCCGGACCTGAAGCGGCTGTGGTCGGCGGGGAAGGACAATCCGCTCGGCAAGGAGATCTGGAAGCTGGGGATCTGCGCCTCGATGCTCGCGGACCCCGACGACCTGAGCCACACCGCCGAGCACCGGCGCTCCCTCGTGCGCGAGCGGGTGGTGGCGTACAACGAGGCGCTGAAGGAGGTCTGCGCGCGGGACACCCGCTGCCGCTACGACGGCGGCGCGGTCTTCGGTTTCTCCTTCGGCACGGGGCAGTTGAGCCCGCTGGACTTCTTCCATCCGAGCAAGGACGGCCAGCGGCGGCTGGCGGAGATCGCCTACCGTCAGGTGACGTCCGCCGAGCCGCCCGCCCCGCCGCGCGCCTGACGTAGAGTCGGTGATCATGGAATTCTTCGGGAAGCTGGACGACGGCACGGTCGTGCACCGCTGGACGGTCGAGCGGGGCGGCACCCGCGTACGGGTCCTGACGTACGGCGGTGTGGTGCAGTCCGTACGGACGCCGGACCGGGACGGCAAGGTCTCCCATGTGGCGCTCGGCTTCCAGGAGCTGACGGGCTATCTGAAGAACCCGGACCCGTACTTCGGGGCGCTGGTGGGCCGGTACGCGAACCGGATCGGGGGCGGCTCGTTCGCCCTGGACGGCCGCACGTACCAGCTCACCCGCAACGCCGGGCCGAACAGCCTGCACGGCGGCCCGCGCGGCTTCGACAAGCGGGTGTGGGACGCGGAGCCGGTCGAGCACGGCGTACGGCTCTCCCGGGTGAGCCCGGACGGCGAGGAGGGCTTCCCCGGCCGCCTGGAGGTCTCCGTGACGTACACGCTGGACGCGGCCGGGGCGCTGCGGATCGCCTACCAGGCGGTGACCGACGCGCCGACGGTGGTGGCGCTGACCAACCACACGTACTGGGACCTGGGCGGGCCGCACGAGCTGCGGGTGGCGGCCGCCCGCTGGACGCCCACGGACAGCACGGGGGTGCCGACCGGCGAACTGGCGCCGGTGGCGGGCCGGCTCGACTTCCGCACCGGCCGCCCCCTCGACGGCCCGCTCGACCACAACTTCGTCCTGGACCCCGGGAGTCCGGCCGCCGAGCTGTACGCGCCCGCCACCGGCCGGACGCTGACGGTGTCGACCACCGAGCCGGGGCTCCAGGTCTACGCGGACCCCGGCCTGACCGGTGTCGCCCTGGAGACCCAGCACTTCCCCGACTCCCCGAACCGCCCGGAGTTCCCCTCGACGGTGCTGCGCCCCGGTGAGGTGTACGCGTCGGAGACGACGTACGCGTTCGGTACGCGCTGAGGCTCGGGGCGGCTGTCAGGGACCGCTGCACTCCATGGTGGCCGTGAGGCGTTCGTCGGCGAGGGAGTGCGCGGCCCTGACCTCGTACGTACCGGGGACGAAGGTCCAGGCGCCGGTCTGTTCGTCCCAGATCTCGAAGGCGCGGCGCGCCAGGGGGATCTCCACCTCGACGCTCTCGCCGGGGGCGGCCTGGGCCTGGGCGAAGCCGGCCAGGAGGCGGGGCGGGCGGGCGGCGGTGTCGTGGGTGGGGGCGAGGTAGATCTGGACGGTCTCGCGGCCCGGGCGGGTGCCGGTGTTGGTGAGGGTGACCTTGGCGGAGTCCGAGGTGACTTCCAGCGTGTCGTACGACCAGTTCGTGTAGCCGAGGCCGTGGCCGAAGGCGTACGCGGGGGCCGTCTCGGCCCGGTCCCAGGCGCCGTGGCCGATGAACACGCCCTCGGTGTAGGCGAGGGTGCCGTCGGTGGGGGTGACCTCGGTGACGGGGGCGTCGGCGAGGCGGACCGGCCAGGTGGTGGGCAGCCGGCCGCCGGGCTCCTCGGCGCCGGTGAGGACGTCGGCGAGGGCGGCGCCGCCCTCCTGGCCGGGGAACCAGCTGAGCAGGATCGCGGCGACGTCGTCGCGCCAGGGCATCTCGACCGGGGAGCCGGCGTTGACGACGACGACGGTGTTGGGGTTGGCGGCGGCCACGGCGGCGACGAGGTCGTCCTGGCGGCCGGGCAGGGCGAGGTCGCGCCGGTCGAAGCCCTCGGACTCGACCCGTTCGGTGGTGGCGACCACGACGACGGCGGTGTCGGCGGCGCGGGCGGCCTCGACGGCCTCGGCGATCAGTTCGTCGGGATCGCGGCGCGGGGCGAGGTGGACGAGGGAGAACATGACGGCCGGCAGCGGTGCCACGAACTCCCGGTCGAGCGGATGGTTCAGGGACACCTCGACGGTCCGGCCGGCGGTGAGCTCGACCCGGCCGCGTTCGATCGGCGCGCCGAAGAAGGCCTCGAAGGGGTCGGTCTCGGCGCCCATCACCTGCACGCCTTCGTAGAGCGTGCGGCCGTCGACGGTGAGGGTGAACGCGCCGAGGCCCCGGGTGCCGAAGGCGTGTTCGCCGCTCTCGCGCGGGGTGAAGGTGCCGGTGATCTCGATGGAGGCCAGGGTGTCGTGGGTGACTCCGGCGGGCAGGTCGTCGCCGATCCACTGGACCTGGCCGCTCGGCAGGCTGCCTTCGCCGAGGATCTCGCCGTCGAAGCCGCGGCAGACGGCCTTGAGGGTGAAGCCCTGGTCGGCGGGGGTGAGGTCGTCGCTGGGGTCGGCGCCGACGGTGTAGCTGAGGCTTCCCTCGGGCATCGCGGCGGTGAGCCCGTCGAGCGGCGGGACGACATGGTCGGGGAAGACCTGGGCGGAGCCGCCGCCGAGGACGCGGGCGTCGCGGGCGGCCGCGCCGGTCAGGGCCACGCTGCCGGGCTTGAGGGGCAGCGCCGAGCGTTCGTTGCGTACGAGGACGAAGCCGCGGTGGGCGATCTCGCGGGCCAGCGCAACGCCGTCGAGGGGGGCGGGGAGTTCGGTGACGACGGGCGGGGCGCCGTCCAGGGCGCCGACGCGGGCGGCCAGGCGCAGCACGTTGCGTACGGCGGCGTCGACGGCGGACTCGTCGACCTGGCCGGCGCGGACGGCGGCGGCGAGCGCCTCGCCGTACACGGTCACCGGGCCGGGCATGGCGAGGTCGAGGCCGCCCTCGATGCAGCCGGTGGTGGAGCGGGCGGCCATCCAGTCGGAGACGTTGACGCCGTCGAAGCCCCACTCGCCGCGCAGGACCTCCTGGACGAGGTGGCGGTGCTCGGTCATGGTGACGCCGTTGACCTGGTTGTAGGCGGTCATGATGCCCCAGGGCCGGGCGTTCTTGACGATCGCCTCGAAGGGGGCGAGGTAGACCTCGCGCAGCGGCCGGGCGTCGATGGCGTTGTCGACGGTGAACCGGTCGGTCTCGGCGTCGTTGGCGACGAAGTGCTTGACGGTGGTGCCGACGCCGCCGTCCTGGACGCCCAGGACGTAGCCGGTGCCGATCTCGCCGGTGAGCAGGGGGTCCTCGCTGTACGCCTCGAAGTGGCGGCCGCCGAGCGGGGAGCGGTGGAGGTTCACGGTCGGCGCCAGGAGGACGTGGACGCCCTTGCGCCGGGCCTCCTGGGCGAGGAGACGGCCGGCCCGGCGGGCGAGCTCCGGGTCCCAGGTGGCGGCGAGCGCGGTCGGGGACGGGAGCGCGATGGAGGGGTCGTCGGCGGTCCAGCGGACGCCGCGCACCCCGATGGGCCCGTCGGACATGACGAGCGGGGCGAGTCCGATCTCGGGGAGCGCGGTCAGCGACCACATGTCGCGGCCGCCGAGCAGGCGTGCCTTGGTGTCGAGATCGAGCTTGCCGAGCGCGCTCTCCACGGCCTGTTCACGGATGCTGTCCGCCTGGTTTCCGGCCACGGCCGTACCTCCTCGTCGAAGTCCTGGTCCCCGCTGGTGCCCCATGGTGGCCCCCCTACCTGTAGATCGGTAGGGTTCGTTATCATTACGTGACCATCGAAGGGTGACTTTCGTATGGCGTACGGTCCTGTCGGCAGACAGGGACGGCAGGTGTCGGAAAGAGAGCGGGCGGGCATGGCCAGGGCCAGGAGCGAGGAGCGGCGGGCGGAGATCCTCCGCGCCGCCCTCGAAGTGATCGCCGAGCGCGGCTACCGCGGCGCCTCCCTGAGCGCGGTCGCCGAGCGGGTCGGCCTCACCCAGCAGGGGCTGCTGCACTACTACCCCACCAAGGAGGCGCTGCTCGTCGCCGTCCTGGAGGAGCGTGACCAGTGGGACACCGGTGGCGGCACCGGGCGTGAGAGCTGGCGGCTGGAGCTGCTGGACTCCCTGGTCGAGTACAACGCGATGCGGCCGGGGATCGTGCAGACCTTCTCCGCCCTGCTCGGCGAGAGCGTCACCGACGGGCACCCGGCACGGGACTTCTTCACCCACCGCTACACCCAGGTCCGGTCGGAGATGGCGAACGTGCTGCGCGCGGAGTACGGCGAGCGGCTGCCGGGCGGCCTGACCCCGGAGCAGGCGGCGCCGCTGCTCACGGCGGTGATGGACGGCCTGCAGTACCAATGGCTGCTCGACCCGAGGGCGGTGGACATGCCGGCCGCGTTCCGGGACTTCCTGAGCCTGCTGCGCGGGCCCGCGCCCCAGGACGGGACAGAGGGGAACACAGGGGACAACTGAGGGCACCGTAGCGGGAGTTACGTACGGCCGGTGATACTGCCGGGACCGCTACGGAAGGACTCCCGTGTCACGGATACGCACCGCCCTCGGCCTGGCCCTCGCCGCCTCCGCCCTCACCCTCGGCGCGCCGCCCGCCACCGCCTCCCCCTCCTCCCCCGCGGCCGCCGGTACGGCCACGGTCGAGGAGGCGCGGCTGGAGCGGGCCGTACCGCAGGAGATCATGCGGCGCAGCGGATTCGACGCTGCGGTACGGGAGTTCCGCCGGTCCCTGGCGCGCGCCGAGACCTACCCGCAGGCCGAGCGGGCCGCCGTCCGGCATGGGTCGGCGCTGTGGCGGCGGGCGGTGGACCGGGCGCAGGGCCGCGGTCCGGCCGTCGGCGACCTCAGCCGGGACGACGACCGCCCGCTGTACTGGGCGCGGCTCGCCATGACCCGCGAACTGCGTCTGTGGCAGCCCAGGTTCGGGCTGACCGACGAGGGCCGTGCCCGTCTTCTCGACCGGCTCGAAGTGACCTCACGCGGCCAGGACTCGATGAACTTCCCGGCCGGCAAGGGCGTCCGGCGGATCGTGCTGACCGGCTTCGACCCGTTCACGCTGGACCGGGACATCCGCATCAGCAACCCGTCCGGCGCGTCCGCGCTGGCCCTGGACGGCACCTGGATCCGCACCGCGGACGGTGGACGGGCCCGGGTCGAGACGGCCGTCTTCCCGGTCCGCTGGCAGGACTTCGCCGACGGCACGGTCGAGCGCACCCTGCGGCCCGTCCTGCCGCGCGCCGACGTGTTCACGACCGTGAGCCAGGGCCGGATCGGCCGGTTCGACATCGAGCGGTTCAACGGCGCCTGGCGGGGCGGCTTCCCCGACAACGAGAACGTCGCGCGCACCGAGACCGTCCCGGTCGCCGACCCGGCCTCCCAGCCGCAGTGGACGGCGACGACCCTGCCGTACGCGCGGATCACGGCGGCGCCGACGGGCCGCTTCCCGGTGTACGACAACACCTCGGTCACCGAGATCCCGGCCGGCGGCGGCGCCCCGGTGACCCGCGCCGACGGCCCGACCGCCGGGTCCACGGCCCGCGCCGGAGGCGGCGGGAACTACCTCTCCAACGAGATCGCCTACCGGGCGACCCTGCTGCGCGACCGCATCGGCCGCCCGGAGCTGCCCGGCGGCCATGTCCACACCCCGGTCCTCCAGTTCGCCCCGGACAACACCGACCCGGCGACCGGCACGGTCACCGACCCGGAGTTCGTCCAGAACCGCCTGGACATCGTCGCCCAGGTCCGCTCGATCGTCGCGGTGGCGGCGGCCGGTCAGGGCTGACGGCGCCGGCCGTCCAGGCCGTGCGGGGTGTTGTGCACGACGGTGGAGTGGTAGGTGTTCCGGTCGCTGTGCGCCTGGAGCCGCCGCTGCTGCTCGATGAGCAGCCCCTCCACGTTCTCCGTACGGCCACTGCCGCGCCGCACCAGCGTGACGATCAGACACAGCACCCCGACGGCCAGCAGGCCGAAGAAGACACCGAGCGCGGCCATGGACGACTCCCCCCTGAGATTGGCGCGGCTGCGCCACGGCCCGGGGCATGGCGCGCCGGGCCGCATGGGGACGATGATATGACTGTGATCGTCACTGGAGCTCAGTTCACGTCCGTACGGGGCGACATCGAGGCCAACGTCCGCGCCATGGCCGCGCTCGTGCGGCAGGCGGGTGGGCGGGGGGCCCGGGTCGTGGTCTTCGCCGAACTGGCGGCGACCGGGTACGAGCCGGCCCTGATCCACCGGGATCCCTCGCTGTGGCTCACCGAGGACGACGCCCGGCTGGAGCCGGTCCGAGAGGCGTGCCGGGCCACCGGCGCCGTCGCGGTCGTCGGCGGCCCGGTGCGGACCGCGACCGGACGGCCCGCCGTGACCAGCCTCGTGATCGGCCCGGACGGCGGGCTCCTGGCCCGCTACGACAAGACGCACCTGCACGGGTGGGAGAACGAGGTCTTCGCCGCCGGCTCGGCGCCGGGCCGGTTCATCCTGGACGGCGTCCGGTTCGCGCTGGCGACCTGCTACGACAACCGCTTCCCGGAGATCGCCGAGCAGGCGGCCGCCGACGGCTGCCAGGTCTACCTGGCCAGTTCGGTGCTGAACACCGAGAACGACTCGTTCGAGAAGGTCTATCCCGTCCGGGCCCGGGACAACGGCCTCCATGTCGTCCTCGGCAACGCCGTCGGAGCGAGCGAGGAGGGAGAGTGCCGGGGCGGCAGCGCCGTCTGGGCCCCCGACGGAACGATCATCGCCGACGCGGGCACGGCCGCGCCCGGGCTCGCACTCGCCGAACTGCCGCTGTGAACACGGCACCCTTCGGCGAGCGCGGCCCGGGTCAGGCCTTGTGGAAGGAGGGAGTGGCGCCGTACGGCGCGGGCGCGGGCTCCGGCGGCTGCTGCGGCGCCTCCAGGTCCCGTACGAGCAGCGTCGCCCCGGCGACCGCGCCCGGCATCAGGAACACCGCGACGAACGGCACCAGGAAGGCCAGCGCCAGCGGCACACCGAAACCGAGGGTGAGCATGCGGCGGCCACGCAGCATGCGCAGGCGTTCCTTCAGCTCCACGCCCCGCCGCTGGAGCGCCACCGCGGTCAGCTCCTCGGCGAGGAAGAAACCGGAGACGCAGAAGCCGAGCACGGGAATGACGGTCTGTCCGATCACCGGGATGAAACCGAGGGCGAAGAGCCCGATCCCGTACAGCGCCACCCGCAGCACCACCCTGAGGCTGTCGCGCGCCGAGATCCACAGCTCGCGCCAGAGCGGCAGCCCCGACTCGGGCACCTCGCCGCCCTCGGTGCGGTCGACCTCCTCGGAGAGCGACTCGTAGAAGGGCTGGCCGACGAGGAGCGTCACGGCGGTGAACGTGATCACCGCGAGGAAGAGCCCGAAGACGAAGACCAGCGCGGTGAGGAAGCCGCGGAACATGCCCTGCCAGGGCGAGGACCAGTCGTCGGCGAACGGCGTCGCCCAGGCGGCCAGGTCGTCGGCGCCGTAACCGAGCCCGAGGAGCGCGCCCGCGTACAGCACCAGGGTGATCAGTCCGGGCAGCAGCCCGATACCGAACCACCGCCCGTGCCCGGCCACCCACCGCTGGCCCTTCATCAGATAGCCGAAACCGACCCCAAGATCACGCATGCGGCCACCCTAACCGCGGCACGGACGTGTCCTGGCCGGGCGCCCTCTTGTTGTTCCTGGATTGAGACGGTAGACCCCTCCGTACTGATCACTGACGGAGGTTGGGTACGGATGCCGCTACGGAGACCTGTTCTGATCACCACGGCCGGTGCCGCCGTCGCGGGCGCGCTGCTGATGACGCCGCTGCCCGCGACGGCCCACGAGGGCAGGCCCGGGCAGCATCCGGTACGGGAGGGCGGCGGACGCACGGCGAAGGACGCCGCGGCCGGGGCGCCCCGCGCGGCGCTGCCCCAGGCCGAGGCCCTCGCCGCCGGCCGGCTGCGCGAGAACACCGGCTACCCCCGGCGGACGGTACTGAAAGCGCCGCCGTTGAACCCGGCCGACGCCTCGGTCAAGCTGGGCCTCGCCCCGTACCACTCCCTCGCCCCGAAGCTCAACGCCCTGCAGAAGCTGGGCGACCGGGTCAGCGCGGAGGTCGCCGGCTACTCGGCGGGCGGGCACGCGCTCTATCTGGTGACGGTGACCGCGCCGGAGAGCGCCGCGCAGAGCCGTGAGCAGGAGCGGATGCGGGAGCTCATCGAGAACGCGCCCGCGGCCGCGGCCAAGGACCGGCGGGTGAAGGCCGCGTACAAGACGCCCGTCTTCATCAACAACAACATCCACGGCAACGAGTGGGAGGGCACCGACGCGGCCCTCAAGCTGATCGAGCGGCTGGCCAAGGCCAAGGACCGCAAGACCGCCGACCTGCTGGCGCGGACCCGGATCCACCTCAACATGACCGCCAACCCGGACGGCCGGATCGCCGGCACCCGGGCCAACGGCAACGGCTTCGACCTCAACCGGGACTTCATCACCGGCTCCCAGCCCGAGGCGCGCGCGATCCGGCGGATCGCGATCGACAAGCAGCCCGCCGTCATGCTCGACCTGCACGGCTACGTCAACGGCACGCTGATCGAGCCGACGACCCCGCCGCACGGCGAGAACTACGAGTACGACCTCTTCCTGAAGAACTCCTACGCCAACGCGCTCGGCATGGAGAAGGCGGTCAACGGCCTCGGGTACACGCCCGCGAAGGACGGCGTCCGGCCGGCGGTCATCCCCTTCCGCGACGAGAAGGAGGGCTGGGACGACTGGCCGCCGATCTTCACACCGCAGTACATGCCCTTCCAGGGCGCGGTGGCCGCGCACACCATCGAGTTCCCGATGGCGGTGAACAACGAGGAGTACGACACCCTGCCGGTCGTCGAGCTGCGCCGCCGGGCCTCGATCAACGTCGCCGTCGCGGGCGCCGCGATGCGGGCCACCCTCGACTACACGTACCGCAACCGCGCCTCGGTGCTCGCCGACCAGATCGAAACGTTTCGGCGCGGGGCCGCGGGCGAGGCGCAGCGGCCGGTGTCGGAGCGGACCGTGCCGGGAGTGCCGGGCATCGGGCCGGAGGACGTCTACACGACCACCTTCCCGAAGGCGTACGTCATCCCGGCCGGGCGGACACAGAGGTCGGCCACGGCCGCGGCACGGCTGGTGGACCATCTGCTGGTCAACGACGTGAAGGTGATACGGGCGGGCAAGGGCTTCCGGCTCGGCGGGCGTGCGTACGCCGCCGGCTCGTATGTCGTCGACATGCGCCAGCCCAAGCGGGGGCTGGCCAATGTGATCCTCGCCGAGGGGCGGGACATCAGCACCGACGTCTCCACGATGTACGACATCTCGGGCTGGTCGCTGGGGCTGCTGTGGGGCGCGAGCGTGGACAAGGTCACGCGCGGGCCGGTGAAGGTGCCGGGGCGCCAGGTCCTGGCGGCCGCGCCGACCGGACATGTGGCGCCCGGCGGCGACCTGCTGCTGCGCCTGGACGACCCGAAGGAGCTCACCGCGCTGAACGCGCTGCTCGCTCAGGGCGTTTCCGTGCGTGGCACCGGCAACGGCGGGGCGGTGGTCCCGGCGTCTGCGCGCGGCCGGGCGCGGGTGCTCGCCGACCGGCTCGGTGTGGTGTTCACGGCCACCCGGGAACGGGGCGTGGCGCCGCTGAAGCGGACCAGGATCGCGGCGGCGGTGTCGGCCGGTGAGCTGACCGCGCTGCGGGAGATGGGCTTCGAGACCGTGCCGGTCTCCACGGAGATCCTCAACGCGGGCTTCGACTGGGGCCGGGCGGATGTGCTGTACGTCTCCCAGGGCCTGGACCACGGGGAGTTGACGCCCGCCGCGCGGGCCGCGTTCGCCGCGAGCGGGGTGGGCGTGGTCGGACTCGGCGCCCAGGGCGCTGCGTTCAACAAGGCGGCCGGGCTGCTGAAGGTGACGGCGGTCGAGGGCAACGGCGCCGCGAACGGCGTCGTACGGGTCCGCAACGCGGGCGGCCCGGTCACCGGCGGCGCCCCCGCGCACTCCTTCGTCTACTCGCCGCTCTGGTTCACCGCCCTGGGAGCCGGAGTCCGCGCCGACCAGACGTACGGCACGGGCGCCCCGCTCGTGTCGGGCCACTGGCGCCCGGCCGAGAACGGCACGGGCGGCCCCCGGAACGCGGCGGGCCAGGCGTCGGTGGTCAGCGGCCACGCGAAGGGCGCGCCGGTGGTCCTCTTCGGCACGGAGCCCCTGTTCCGCGACCACCCGAAGGGCCTCTTCGCCCAGGTCGGACGCGCCCTGCTGGCCCGCTGAGCCGATGAGCCGATGAGCCGATGAGCCGATGAGCCGATGAAAGGAACGAGGCCCGCACCCCGGTCGGTCGGGGTGCGGGCCTCGGTCCGGTCCGGGGCTCAGATCGGCGAGTGAGCCGAGCCCTCAAAACATCAGACCGCGAGCTCGACCGTGATGTTGCCGCGGGTCGCCTTGGAGTACGGGCAGACCTGGTGGGCCTTCTCGATCAGGCTCTTGGCCGTCTCGACGTCCACGTTCGGGATCGTCGCCGAGATCTTGACGATGAGGCCGAAGCCGTCGTCGTTCTTGCCGATGCCGACCTCGGCGGTGACCGTCGAGCCGGAGATGTCGGCGTTCTCGTTGCGGGCGACGACCCCGAGCGCACCCTGGAAGCAGGCGCTGTAGCCGGCGGCGAAGAGCTGCTCGGGGTTGGTGCCCGCGCCGGAGCCGCCCATCGCCTTCGGCGGGTTGACGACGACGTCGAGCTGGCCGTCGTCCGTGGCGACCCGGCCGTCGCGGCCGTTCTCCGCGGTGGCGACAGCGGTGTACAGGACCTCGGAGTGCTGGATGGACATCTGCTCTTCCTTCTCTGGTTCGCCGCGACTCGCGCCCACGATCGCGACGGCTGGGGACGAGACTAGCTGGTCGCCGAAACGATCATCTTCCCGGTGTTGTCCCCGCGGAGCAGACCGAGGAAGGCGTCCACGCCGTTCTCGATGCCCTCGACGAAGGTCTCGCGGTACTTCAGCTCGCCGGAGCGCAGCCAGCCGCCGACCTCCTTGACGAACTGCGGCTGGAGGCCGTAGTGGTCGCCCACGAGGACGCCCTTGAGCTGCAGCCGCTTGCCGATGATCATGGCCATGTTGCGCGGGCCGGGGGTCGGCTCGGTGTCGTTGTAGCCGGCGATCATGCCGCAGATGGTGGCGCGGCCGTGCACGTTGAGCGAGGAGATCGCGGCTTCGAGGTGGTCGCCGCCGACGTTGTCGAAGTAGACGTCGATGCCGTCGGGGGCGGCCGCGCGCAGCTGGTCGCGGACGGGGCCGTTCTTGTAGTTGAAGGCGGCGTCGAAGCCGAGCTCGTCGACGAGGTAGGCGACCTTCTCGTCGGAGCCGGCCGAGCCGATCACCCGGGAGGCGCCGCGGAGCTTCGCCATCTGGCCGACCTGGCTGCCGACGGCGCCGGCCGCGCCGGAGACGAAGACGGCGTCGCCCTCCTTGAAGGAGGCGGTCTCGAAGAGGCCGGCGTAGGCGGTCAGGCCGGTCATGCCGAGGACGCCGAGGTAGGCCGAGAGCGGGGCGAGCTCGGGGTCGACCTTGGTGGCGTGCTGGGCCGGGACGTCGGCGTACTCGCGCCAGCCGAGGCCGTGCAGGACGTGGTCGCCGACCGCGAAGCCCTCGGCGTTCGAGGCGACGATCACGCCGACGGCGCCGCCGTCCATCGGGTGGTCGAGCTTGAACGGCGGGATGTAGGACTTCACGTCGTTCATCCGGCCGCGCATGTACGGGTCGACCGAGAAGTGCAGGTTGCGGACGAGGACGCGGCCCTCGGCCGGGGCGCTGACAGGGGCCTCGCGCAGGGCGAAGTCCTCCTGCGTGGGCCAGCCGTGCGGGCGGGCGGTCAGGTGCCATTCACGGCTAAACGCGGGAAGTGCGGACATTGGGCGGGCCTCCTAAAAAAGCTTCACTACCTGAAACAACCATGCGCCTGGATATTTCATGTTGTCAAGTATCTGGGTACGATGATGCCCATGGCCGCCCCACACACAGACCCCCTGACCACCGAAGTCGTGGAACTCATCGGCTCGGTCGTGGCCCGCTACTACGAGGAGTACGAGCAGGCCGCCGCCGAGCACGCGCTGACCGGCGCCCAGGCACGGGTTCTCGGACTGCTCGCCCTGGAGCCGGTCCCCATGCGCAAGATCGCCCAGAAGCTGAAGTGCGAACCGTCGAACGTCACCGGCATCGTCGACCGCCTCGAAACCCGGGGCATGGTCGAGCGCCGCCCGGACCCGGCCGACCGCCGGGTCAAACTGGCGGCCGCCACCGACGACGGCCGGCGCACCGCCCGCGAGCTGCGCGAGTCCCTCCGCTTCGCCCGCGAACCGCTCGCCCAGCTCTCCGAGGAGGAGCGGACCGTCCTGCGCGATCTGCTGCGCCGCATGCTCGGCGCGGACAGCACGGACACACCCGGGCGGTAGCGGCTACACGCACCACCACAGGAACCGCGTACACGTCTCCGACGGGGTGGGCTCCGGCTCCTGCGGCGGGGGCGGCGGATCCTGGCCGGGCGGCGGCTGCTGGCCCGGAGGCGTGGCGGTGGGCCGCTCGCCGGGCGAGCCGCTCGGGCGCGGGGCGGAGGCGGACGGCGTCCGGGGCGGACCGGCCGTGGGACCGGACGTACCGCTGCCCGCGCCGGGCACGCCCCCGGCGCCCGCTCCCGCGTCCGTACCCGTACCGTCACCGGAGCCGCTGCCCGTACCTGTACCGGAGCCCGTGCCGGTCCCCGAGCTGTCGCCGTCGCCTGGGCCCGTGGACTTACCCGGGCCGCGGTACGTCGACGAAGGCCGCGGGGCGGGCGAGGTCGCCGAGGCGGGCCGGTCCACCGGGCTCGGCCCCTGCGGCGGCTCGGTCACCCCCTCCGACGGCTCGGCCGGCAGCTCCGTCTCGACCACGTCATCCTGGCGCACCGACGTCGCGGGGCCGTCCTCGCCCGGCTGTTCCATGGCCAGCTCGGTCAGGCTCAGGGCGCCGGCCGCCATCAGCAGGCCGACCGTACCGATCAGCACTTTGCGGCCGCGGCGGCGCCGGGCCCGGCGGGGACGCGCGGGCCCGCGGCGCGTCGCGGCGCGCCGGGCGGAGCGGCCGCCGTCGCTCGTCCGCTCGGCGGGACGCTCGACCGGATCCAGCTCGAAGACCGGGCCGTAAGGCTCCTCGGGCCCCTCCTCGGGCCCGGGACCGTGGCCGCTCTCCGCCGCCGGACCGGGCTCGGGCATGCGCACGGGCTCGGGCGCCCGGGCGGCGCTGGGGGCGTGGTACCGCAGCTCCTCCACGGGGGTGCCGCACCCGGCACAGGCCAGGGCGCCGTTGAGATGCCGCCGGCACTGAAGGCAGTAATCCATGGCGCCCGCAGATTATGTGGCCCCGGGACACCTGAGGTAGCCGTGACTGTGTGGATCCTGTGTGGACTCCGCTGTGTCACGGCGCGCCCACTCGCCGACACGGCACCCGGGCAGGATGGCCGTCATGAATCCCGCCAAAGGGGCCGCCGCGCCCTTCGGACCGCTCGACTTCCAGCTCGTACTGCTGCGCCGCATGGCCGATCACCAGCCGGGTCTCGTCGAGGACGCCCGCCGCGAACTGGGCGCCTCCCTGACCGAGATGCGCGAGGCCAACCGCCGCTGGCAGGCCATGTCCCGCGCCCCGCGCGGCCGCGGCGCGCTCGCCCGCTACCGCGCCGTCCTCGGCGAACCCGAGACCCGCGCCCGCCGCCGGATCGGCGACCTGGAGTGCGACGCGCTGCTGTGGCCCGTACCGCTCTGGCCGGACCTGCGGTTCGAGGTACTGGCCGGGCCCGGCGGCGCCGTATGGAACGAATGGCTGGTCAGAGCCCCCGGGGCGGCCGGACCCGCACTGCGCTCGGCCGCGGACCTGCGACCCTGGTCGTGCACCGTCGACGAGGTCGCGCGGGCGTTCGCGCCCGCCCGGCCGATGGAGGGCAGCGCCCCCACCCGCTGGCGCCTCGCGTTCACCACCCCCGACGGGGTGGACCGGGTCGCGGAGTTCACCTGGGGCCTGCTGCAGCGACTGCTCTGAATGGCCGTCAGCAAAGCACCTCCCCCACCCCGACCGGCGCAGCCCAGCGCGCGCACCGGGCCGTGCGAACGGACGATGCGAACATCTACCGTTCCCGGGAGGTTCGCCGTGTCAGTCAGCCTGGAGCAGCTGCGCCGTTGCCATGTCGCCGTCGACCTCGGGGCCGCGCGCACCCGTGTCTTCGTCAAGGGGGCCGGGCTCGTCGTGGACGAGCCGAGCGTCGCGGCCGTGAACACCCGCACCGGTGCGCTCATCGCCGTCGGCACCCTCGCCGAGAAGATGACCGGCCGGACCCCCGGCTACATCCGGGTCGTACGGCCCGTCTCCGGCGGGTCGGTCGTCGACATCGAGATGGCCCAGCGGATGCTGCGCCACCTCCTCGGCGAGAAGCTCCGCCGCCAGCTGCGCCGCAAGCCCCGGCTGCGGGCCGCGGCCTGCACCCCCCACGAAGCCGACCCGCTCGCCCAGCGCGCCACCATCGAGACCCTGGTCGGGCTCGGGGCGCGCCGGGTCGAACTGGTCGACACCCTGATCGCGGCGGCCGTCGGCTGCGGACTCCCGGTCGAGCAGCCGACCGCCACCATGATCATGGTGTGCGGGGCGGCCACCACACAGGTCGCCGTCCTCTCGCTCGGCTCGATCGTCACCGCCGAACGGATCCCGGTAGGCGGCGACGCCATCGACCACGCCGTCATCCAGCACCTGCGCCACCAGCACGAACTGATGCTGCCCAGCCAGTCCGTCCGGCCCCTGCAGCTGGCCCTCAGCGGCAACGGCCTCACCGTCCAGGGCCCGGAGTCGACCGAGATCCACGGCCGGGACGTGGCCACGGGCCTGGCCCGTTCGGTCCGGGTGGACACCGCCGCCGTACGGGACGCCATCCACACCCCGCTCACCGCCGTGCTCGACGGCATCGGCAAGATCCTGCGGGACTGCCCGCCGGACCTGGTGGCCGACCTCGCCGACAGCGGCATCATGATGGTCGGCGGCAGCGCCCTGCTGCCCGGCCTCGACCACATGCTGCGCGAGGCGACGAAGATGCCGGTCGCCATCGCGGAACGGCCCGACATCTGCGCCGTGCTCGGACTCGGCGCAATGCTGGAGGGCCGGATCCAGCCGCTGGTCCTGGACCCCGTGGCCGCCTCCGTGCCCGAATGACCCCCGGCGCCCCCCGGCGTACGCATGTCCCTGGAACCGGAGCACGCCGCTCCCCGCCTCCCGCAGCTCCTGGAGGCGGTCCTCGGCGTCGGCAGCGAGCTGGAGCTGCGGGCCACCCTCCAGCACCTGGTGGACTCCGCGACCGAACTGACCGGGGCGCGGTACGGCGCGCTCGGGGTGATCGACCCCGAGCGCGGCCGGATCACCGAGCTGTTCACCACCGGACTGACCGAGGCCGAACGGCGCCGCATCGGACGGCTCCCCGACGGGCGCCACGGGGTGATCGGCGCGCTCGTACGGGACCCGCGGCCGCTGCGGCTCGACGATCTGACCACCGATCCGCGCTCCTGCGGGATGCCCGAGGGCCACCCGGCGATGCGGTCCTTCCTCGGCGTGCCGATCCTGGTCCACACCGAGGTCTTCGGCAATCTCTACCTCACGGAGAAACGATCCGGCTCCTTCACCGACGAAGACCTCGCCCTGCTGCGGGTGCTCGCCTCCCAGGCCGGGATCGCCATCGGCAACTCCCGCCTCTACGAGACCGCCCGGCAGCGCGAACGCTGGATCGAGGGCGCGGCCGCGGTGACGACGGCGCTGCTCACGGGCGAGTCCGCGGCCGACGCGCTGATGACCGTGGCCGAGCGGGCCCGGCTGCTCGCGGACGCCTCGGCCGGGGTGGTCCTCCAGCCTACCGCCGCGGGCGGTATGGAGATCGTCGCCGCGTCCACCCACGACGACCCGGGCGACCTGATCGGCACGACCATCGCGCCCGGCTCCCCCGTCCTGGTCCAACTGCTCGGCGGAGAGCCCGTGTTCGTCGAGGACTCGGCGACCGACCCCAGGATGACGACCTCGGTACGGTCCCGGTTCGGGCCCTCGATGATGCTGCCGCTGCAGAGCGGCGGGAAGCTCATCGGCACCCTCGCCCTGCCGCGGCGCCGCGGCGGACCGCCGTACACGGCCGTGGAGCGGCTGCTGGCCTCGCAGTTCGCCTCCCAGGCCGCGCTGGCGCTCGTCCTCGCCGACGCCCAGCACGACCGTGAGCGGCTCGCGGTCTTCGAGGACCGCGACCGGATCGCCCGCGACCTGCACGACCTCGTCGTGCAGCGGCTGTTCGCCACCGAGATGATGCTGGAGTCGACGCGCCGCCGGGCGGCGGCCGCCTCCGAGGAGTCCACCATGCTCGGCCGGGCCGTCGACGAACTCGACTCCACCATCCAGGAGGTCCGCACAGCGATCTTCGCCCTCCAGCAGCCGCCCGCCGACGTGCCGGCCTCCTTCCGGGGCCGGGTCCTGCGCGAGACGGGCGGCGCGGCGGCCCTCCTCGGCTTCCAGCCGTCCGTCCACTTCGGCGGGGCGGTGGACACCCTCGTCCCGGATCCGGTGGCGGACCAGCTGCTGGCGGCCCTGCGGGGCGCGCTGGCGGCGGCGCACCGCAGGGCCGGGGTGTCGAGGGTCGGCGTGGAGGTCACGGCGGCGGACGAGGTCACGCTGAGCGTCACGGACGACGGGGAAGGCGGTACGACCGGCACGTGGTCGTGGGAGCTGCCGGGGCGTTGACCGCCGGACGCGCGCATCCGACGTCCGTCATCTGTCGGTTGCCGTCTGCCAGTCGTCATCTGTCAGTCGTCATCCGTCTTCCGTGCCGCCGCCGTGCTTCCCGTACCAGCGGATCACCAGGCGGCCGAAGCGGCGGAGTTACGCACGAGTACGCGTGTAGTGGGGAGAATGCTGAGGCTTGTGAGTCCGGAAGAACAGCCCCGTGCGGCAGGCTCTGCCGCGATGTGAGGAGGACGAAGGGTGAGCTCCCTCTTCCCGGCCCTGACCGCCCGGTCGGACCGGCCCGCCGTGCGCTTCGGCGACCGTGCGCTGACGTACGACGGTCTCGCCTCGGCGGCCGGCGCGCTGGCCGCCCGGATCGACGGGGCGGGGCGGGTCGCCGTCTGGGCCACGCCGACGCTGGAGACCGCGGTCGCGGTGGTCGCCGCGCTGCTGGCCGGGGTCCCGGCCGTACCGCTCAATCCACGGACCGGGGAACGGGAGCTCGCGCACATCCTCGACGACAGCGCCCCCGCGCTGGTCCTCGCGGCGCCGGGTGACGCGCTGCCGGCCGGTCTCGCCGGGCCGGAGCGGCTGGACGTGGACGTGACGGCGGTCCATCGCGTGCCGCTGCCGCCGGAGCCGGGCCCGGAGGAGCCGGCGCTGATCGTGTACACCTCGGGCACGACCGGCCCGCCCAAGGGCACGGTCCTGCCCCGCCGGGCCGTCGCCGCCTCGCTGGACGCGCTGGAGGAGGCGTGGGCGTGGACCGCCGACGACGTGCTGGTGCACGCGCTGCCGCTGTTCCATGTGCACGGTCTGATCCTGGGTGTCCTCGGGCCGCTGCGGCGCGGCGGGGAGGTGCGCCATCTGGGCCGGTTCACCACCGAGGGCGTGGCGCGGGAGCTCGGCGCCGGCGGCACGATGCTGTTCGGGGTGCCGACGATGTACCACCGCATCGCCGAGGCCCTCGCCGACGACGCCGGCCTGGTGGCGGCCCTGGCCGGGGCGCGGCTGCTCGTGTCGGGTTCGGCGGCCCTGCCGGTCCATGACCATGAGCGGATCGGGGCGGCGACCGGGCGGCGGGTGATCGAGCGGTACGGCATGACCGAGACGTTGATGAACACCTCCATCCGGGTCGACGGGGAGCCCCGCCCTGGTTCGGTGGGGCTGCCGTTGCCGGGGGTGGAGCTGCGGCTCGTGGAGGAGGACGGTTCGGTGATCGAGGCGTACGACGGGGAGACGGTCGGCGAGATCCAGGTGCGGGGGCCGAATCTGTTCACCGGCTATCTGAACCGGCCGGAGGCGACGGCGGCGGCGTTCGACGGGGACTGGTTCCGCACGGGCGACATGGCGGTCCGGGACCCGGACGGGTACGTACGGATCGTGGGCCGTAAGGCGACGGATCTGATCAAGAGCGGCGGGTACAAGATCGGCGCGGGCGAGATCGAGAACGCGCTCCTTGACCACCCTGGGGTGCGGGAGGCCGCTGTGACGGGTGAGCCGGATCCGGATCTCGGTGAGCGGATCGTGGCCTGGGTGGTGGCGGCGGATCCGGCGGAGCCGCCGGCGGGGCAGGAGTTGGTGGACCATGTGTCCGGTCAGCTGGCGCCGCACAAGCGGCCGCGGGTGGTGCGGTTCCTGGAGTCGCTGCCCCGCAACGACATGGGCAAGGTCATGAAGAAGGCCCTCCATGGCTGAGCGGCTGAGCGCGCGGGAGGCGATCGCCCTCCTGACGGACGACTTCACGGACGATGTGACGGTCGAGGTGACGGGCGAGGTGACGGTCGAGGTGACGGGCGACGGCACCAGCGACGGCCCGGCGGACGGGCCGCTCGGCTGGGAGGGGTACGACGCCTCGCACGCCCTGGCCGCCGCCCGTACCGGCGAGTCGGAGTCGGTCGTCCACGGTACGGCGGTGGTCGACGGGCAGCGATGTGTGCTGGTGGCCTTCGAGTTCGGGTTCCTGGGCGGGTCGTTGGGGCGCCGTACGGGTGACCGGCTGGTCGCCGCGTACCGCAGGGCCAGGGAGTGCCGTCTTCCGCTGGTGTCGCTGGTCGCGACGGGCGGCAGCCGGATGCAGGAGGGCATGGTCGCCCTCACCCAGCTCCAGCGCGTGGCCGCCGAGACGGTGGCGTTGCGGGAGGCGGCGGTCCCGCATGTGGCGGTCCTGCGTGACCCGGCGACGGGCGGGGGTTGGGCCACGGTCGGTGCGGGCGCCGATGTGGTGCTGGCCCTGCCGTCGGCGCAGATCGGGTTCGCCGGCTCGCGGGTGCGCCCGCCGGACGCCGATCCGGCGGCGTACACGGCCGAGGGGCAGTGGGCCGCGGGCCATGTGGACACGCTCGTCCCCGGGCTGGAGCTGCGGGCGGCCGTGGGCCGGTGGCTGCGGCTGCTGACGGGCGGTGGTCCCCGCCTGGCGGCGGCTCCCGTCGGCCCGCCGCCCGCGCTCGCCGAGGTGTCGGCCCCGGCCACCGGGTGGGAGGCCGTCGCCCTGGCCCGGGCGCCTGAGAGGCCTCGCGCGGGGGCGTATCTGGACGCGTACGTGGAGGGGCGGGCGGAGATCCGGGGTGACCGCTGCGGCGGTGTGGATCCGGGGATGCGGTGCGGGTTCGGGTGGTACGAGGGGCGGGTGGTGGCGTACGCCGCGCAGGGCGGGACGCCGACCCGGCCGGCCGGTTACCGCACCGCGGCCCGGCTGGTGCGGCTCGCGGACCGGCTCGGGATACCGGTCCTGACGCTCGTGGACACGCCGGGCGCGGCCAACGACGCCGAGGCGGAGCGGGCGGGGGCGGGGCCGGCGATCGCGGAAGTGTTCGCCGCGATCGCGGCGGCGAGGGTGCCGGTCACGTCGCTGCTGATCGGCGAGGGCGGGTCGGGCGGGGCGTTGGCGCTGGCCGCCGCGGGCAACACGTGGGCCACGCCGGACAGTTATTTTTCGGTGATCGCCCCGGAGCTGGCCGCGGCGATCCTCAAGCGGCCGCCGGAGCAGGCGCCGGCCACGGCCGACCAGCTGCGGTTGCGCCCGCAGGATCTGGTGGAGCTGGGTGTGGTGCGCGGGATCGTGCCGCGGAGGGCGTAGCCGTTGGCTTGGAGGGCCGGCTACCGCTGTGTGGTGAGTGGTCGGCCCTCCGGGATCTCTGCGGTGAGCGCCTGGGCTGCCGGGAGCGTGCGGCCGCGGGTGAACGCCGCCGCGTAGGCGGTCTCGCCGAGGGCGTCGCGGGCCCGGGTCTGGGCGCGGTCCACGTCGGCCCGTTCGGCCGGGGGCAGCGGGGCGCCGGTCGCGGCGCGCAGGGCGTCCGCCGTGCCCAGCAGGAGGGCGGTGCGGGCGGGGGAGGCGGCGGCGTGGGCGCAGGCGAGGCCTTCCAGGGCGAGGGCGACGGCCCGGGGGTCGCCGGTGGCGACGGCGGTCTCGTAGCCCTGGGTGTGGAGGTCGAGGGCGCCGGGCACGTCGCCGCGGAGCTCGGCGACGAAGCCGAGTTCGGCGAGGATGAGTGCGTTGGCGCCGTCCAGGCCGACCAGGCGGTGCCAGTCGAGGACGGCCCGCAGGTGGGTTTCGGCCTCGGTGAGGAGTCCTTCGCGGCGGGCGCCGAGGCCGAGTCCGAGTACGGCGTTGATCTCGCCGGCGCGGAAGCCGAGTTCGGCGGCGCGCTCGCGGGACCGTTGGTGGTACGTGCGGCTTTCGGCGAGGTCTCCGGTGAGCAGGGCGGTGCGGCCGAGGCCGGAGAGGAGGTCGGCGGCCTGGGTGGAGAGGCCGAAGGTCTGCGCGGTGTCCAGGGCGGCCCGTTTGAGGCGTGCGGCGCGTGTGTAGTCGGCGTGGATTTCGGCGATGGATGCCAGGGGGTGGACGGACCAGAGTCCGCTGCACGCGTCGCCGAGTTGGCCGAAGAGTTCGGCGCTGCGGGCGGCGTCGGTCTCGGCGCCGGTCAGGTCGCCTTTGAGGAGGCGCTGTACGGCGCGGTCGGCGAGGGCCGCCGCTTCGCCCCATCGGTCGCCCTGGGTTCGGAAGCCGTCCAGGGCGAGTGCGGTCAGCTCCTCGCCTTCGGTGAGGTCGCCGGTGCCGCACAGGGCGTGGGCGAGGAACCAGCGGGCCCAGGTCCTGCCTTTGTCGTCGTCGTGCGGGCGGGTGTCGAGGGCGTGCTGGATGCGTCGTGTGCGGTCGGTGCCGTCGCCGGTCATGACGGTGATGCCGACGTGCCAGGTGGCGACGCGGGGCCGGAGGGGGCTGGTGCCGGGCAGGGCGAGCGCGGCCGCCGTGGAGCGTCGGGCCTCGCCGAGGCGGCCGCGCAGGATCCAGTACCAGGCGAGTGCGTCCACGAGCCGGAGGGCCTGCTCGTGGGCGCCGTGTTCGAGGGCGGAGTCGAGGGCGAGGCGCAGGTTGGCGCTCTCGGTGTCGAGCCGGGTCAGCCAGGTGCGCTGGGCGCCGGCGCGTAGTTCGGGTGCGGCGCGTTCGGCGAGGGCGAGGTGGTGGGTGAGGTGCCGGGCCCGTACGGCGTCGGTCTCGCCGGCTTCGCGCAGCCGCTCGGCGCAGTAGGCGGCGACGGATTCGAGGAGCCGGTAGCGGGGCCCGGCGGGTCCGTCCACGGCGACGACCAGGGAGCGGTCGACGAGGCGTACGAGCAGGTCGAGGACGTCCTCGGCGGCGACGCCGGCACCGGCGCAGACGTCTTCGGCCGCCTGAAGGGTGCAGCCTTCGGCGTGGACGGCGAGGCGGCGCAGTACGGCCCGTTCGGGGTCGCCGAGCAGCTCCCAGCTCCAGTCGATCATGGCGCGGAGGGTCTGCTGGCGGGCGGGTGCGCCGCGGTGGCCGGCGTTGAGCAGCCGGAAGCGGTCGTCGAGCCGTTCCAGGAGTTGGTGTACGCCGAGGGCGCGGACGCGGGTGGCGGCCAGTTCGAGGGCGAGGGGGATGCCGTCGAGGCGGCGGCAGATTCCTGCCACGGCGGCTTTGTTGTCGTGGTCGAGGGTGAAGCCTGGGGCGGTGGCCGCGGCGCGGCGGGTGAAGAGGGCGACGGCTGCTTCGTCGGTGAGCGGGGGTACGGGCCACAGGGTTTCACCGGCGAGGGCGAGGGGTTCCTGGCTGGTGGTCAGGACGACGAGGCCGGGTGCGGTCCGCAGGAGCAGTTCGGTGAGGGCGGCGGCTTCGTCGACGACGTGTTCGCAGTTGTCGAGGACGAGCAGGGTGCGGTGGTCGCGCAGGACGTCGGCGAGGTGGCGGGCGGCGTCGGGCGGTCCTTCGGGGTGTACGCCCCAGACGCCGTCGTCGCGCAGGTGGAGTGCGGCGGCGACGACTTCGGCCAGTTCGCCGCCGGCTCCGGCCAGTTCGACGAGCCAGACGCCGTCGGGGAAGGCGTGGTGGAGCCGTCCGGCGGTTTCGACGGCGAGCCGGGTCTTGCCGACGCCGCCGGGTCCGGTGAGGGTGACCAGGCGCCGGGTGCCGAGGAGGGTGAGGAGTTCGGTGACGGCGTCGTCGCGGCCGATGGTTTCGCTGAGCGGGGTGGGGAGGTTGGTGCGCGGGGGTGCCGGGGGGTGGTGCGGCTCGGGGTGGGCGGGGGGCAGTTCCTGGCGCAGGAGGGCGCTGTGCAGGGCGGCGAGTTCGGGGCTGGGGTCGAGGCCGAGTTCGTCGGCGAGGCGGGCGCGCAGGTCTTCGTATCCGGCGAGTGCCTCGTGCTGGCGGCCTGAGTGGTAGAGCGCGCGCAGGTGGACGGAGCGGAGTCGTTCGCGCAGGGGGTGGAGGGTGACGAGTTCGGCCAGTTCGCCGGCGAGTTGGGCGTGTTCGCCGGCGTCGAGGCGGGCTTCGGCCTGTTCTTCGCGGACGACGAGCCGGTCTTCTTCGAGGCGGGTCGCGGCGGCCCGGGCGAAGGGCTGGTCGGTGACGTCGGCGAAGGCGGGTCCGCGCCACAGCTCCAGTGCCTGGGTGAACAGCGCGGCCCGGGCGTGGGGCCGGGGCTCGCGGCGGGCCTGTTCGGCGAGTGCGGTGAAGCGGTGGGCGTCCAGGGCGCCGTCGGGTACGTCGAGGAGGTAGCCGGGGGCGCGGGAGACGACAAGGTCGCGTCCGCCGGGTTCGGCGTCGGCGAGGACGCGGCGCAGCTGGGAGACCTTGGCCTGGAGGGCGCGCTGGGGGTTGCCGGGGGGTTCGTCGCCCCACAGGTCGTCGATGAGGTGGTGGGTGGCGACGGGCCGGCCGGCCCGGGCGAGCAGGGACGCCAGCAGGACGCGGACCTTTCGTTCCGGGACCCGGACGTCGTGTCCGTCGTCGGTCCGTACGGATGTCTCCCCCAGCACCCCGAATCGCATGGGCTCACGGTATCCCGTCGCCCTTCTGTCTCTCCGTGCGCGCGGTCACCAGCCCGAACGGGCCCCGAACGAGACCCGAGCAGGACCCGAACACCGGCGGCGGATGGTCTTCCCAGCACCCCGAAGAACCACCACCACCGAGGGAGAACGTGATGGGACAGCTCACCGGAAAGACGGCTCTGGTCACCGGCGGCAGCCGCGGTATCGGCCGGGCGATCGCCCTGCGGCTGGGCGCCGAGGGCGCCCGGGTCGCCGTCCACTACGGCGGCAACGAGGCGGCGGCGAAGGAGACGGTCGCCCTGATCGAGGCGGCCGGCGGCAGCGCCTTCGCGCTGCGGACCGAACTGGGCGTCCCCGGCGACGCCGAGGCGCTGTGGCGGGCCTTCGACGCGCACGCGGACGGTGTCGACATCCTGGTCAACAACGCGGGCGTGGCAGGCCCGGGTCTGATCCACGAGGTGACGGAGGCCGAGTACGACCGGGTGTTCGCGGTCAACGCCAAGGCGCCGTTCTTCATCATCCAGCACGGTCTCGACCGGCTGCGGGACGGCGGACGGATCATCAACATCTCCTCCGGGGTCACGAGGGTCGCCTTCCCCGGCATGACGTCGTACGCCGCCTCCAAGGGCGCGGTCGAGGTGCTGACGCTGACCCTGGCGCAGACGCTGGGCGCCCGGGGCATCACGGTCAACGCGGTCTCGCCCGGCACGATCGAGACCGACATCCATCCCTGGATGGCCGATCCGGACGCCAGGGCGCAGGCGGCGGCGTTCTCGGTCTTCGACCGGGTGGGGCAGCCGGAGGACGTCGCCGACGTGGTCGGCTTCCTCGCCTCGGACGGCGCGCGCTGGGTGACCGGGCAGAACGTCGACGTCAGCGGCGGCTCCGGACTGGGTCTGTGAGCGGGGGCGACACGATGACCATGCACACGCTGCTGGTGGTGGCCCACCCGCGCGCCGACTCGCTCACCGCGCAGGTCGCCGATCACCTCCATGCCCGGCTGAAGGCCGGGGGCGGGACCGTCGACCTCCTCGACCTGTACGCCGAGGGGTTCGACCCGCGGCTCACCCCGGTCGACGAACCGGACTGGGAGGACCGCGAGAAGCGTTACTCCCCCGAGGTCCACGCCCACATGGACCGGATCCTCGCCGCCGACGACATCGTGGTCGTCTTCCCGGTGTGGTGGTGGGCCCCGCCGGCGATCCTGAAGGGCTGGATCGACCGGGTGTGGAACTACGGCTTCGCCTACGGCCGCCAGGCCCCGGCTGGCGGGCCGCCGGATGCGGTGGCTCGGTCTGACGGGCGGCACCGCGGAGGGGATCGAGGAGCTGGGCCTTGGCGGTACGGCGGAGCGTCCGCTGCGGGCGATCGCGGAGTTCTGCGGCATCGAGGACGTGTCGGTCCGGCTGCTGTACGGCACCGAACTCTCCGGTGTCCCCCGTGACCTGCGCCCCGCGCGGGTGCGGGAGATTCTGGCGGCGGCCGAGGAGGCGGTGACGCCATGACGCTCACCGAGACGTCTCCCGCGGCGCCCGCGCGGGCCGGTGCCCGGCAGTGGCTGGGTCTGGCGGTCCTGCTGCTGCCGGTGTCCCTGATGACCGCCGATCTGGGGGTTCTGTGGCTCGCCACCCCGTATCTCGCGGCCGATCTGCGGCCCAGCAGCGCGCAGTTGCTGTGGACGACCGACATCTACGGCTTCCTGACCGCCGGCACGCTGGTGATCATGGGTACGCTCGGCGACCGGCTGGGCCGCCGCAGGCTGCTGATGGCGGGTTCGGCCGGGTTCGTCGTGGCCTCGCTGGTCGCCGCGTACGCCCCGGGACCGGAGGTGCTGATCGTGGCCCGCGCCCTGCTCGGTGTCGCCGGGGCCGCCGTGCTGCCTTCCACCCTGGCGCTGATCAGCCAGCTGTTCGCCGATCCCCGGCAGCGGGCCACCGCCCTCGCGATGTGGGTGACCGCCCTGTCGGTGGGTCTGGCGATCGGCCCGGTGATCGGCGGGATGCTGCTGGCGGTGTGGTGGTGGGGGTCGGTGTTCCTGATCGGGGTGCCGGTCATGCTGGTCGCGCTGGTCACGGCCCCGGCGCTGCTGCCCGAGTACCGCGATCCGGCGGCGGGTCGGCTGGATGTGGCGAGCGTGGCGCTGTTCCTGCTGGCCGTCCTGCCGGTGGTGTACGGGGTCAAGTCGCTGGCCTCGCACGGGCCGGGCGCGTCGGCGGGGGTCGCCTTCGCGTTCGGGGCGCTGTTCGCGGCTGTCTTCGTCCGGCGCCAGAACCGGCTCGCGGCCCCGCTGCTGGATCTGCGGCTCTTCCGGGACCGGACCTTCACCGGGGCGCTGCTGGCGCTGCTGCTGGGGATGACCGCGCTCAACGGTGTGGAGTATCTGGTGCCGCAGTACCTCCAGGGGGTGGCCGGGCAGTCGCCGCTCCAGGCGGGGCTGTGGCTACTGCCGGGGGCGGCGGGGCTGGTCGCCGGCTCCCAGCTGACACCGGTACTCGCCCGGCGGATACGGCCCGCGTACGTGCTGGTCGGCGGGCTGCTCGTGTCGCTGGCCGGGTACGCGGCGCTGGCCCTGTCCGAGGGGGTGGCCGTCGCCTCTCTCGGGCTGACCGTGATCATGTTCGGGGTGGCTCCGATCAGCGTGCTGGGCACGGCCCTGGCGGTCGGCGCGGCGCCGGCGCGGAAGGCGGGCGCGGCGGCGGCGACCGGGCAGACGGCGTACGACCTGGGGCTTGCCCTGGGCATCGCGGTGACCGGCAGTGTCGCGGTCGCCGTCTACCGGGGCCGGATGCCGGCGGACGCCCCGGCCGGGGCGCGGGACACGCTGGGGGCGGCGGTGTCGGCCGGTGACGCGGGGCTCGCGGCGGTGGCGCGGGAGGCGTTCACGGCTGGGCTGCAGTCGGCGGCCGCGCTGAGCGCCGGGTTCGCGCTGGTGACGGCGGTGCTGGTGGCCGTACTGCTGCGCCGGGTCCCGAGGATCACCTCCGCGTCGCACTGACCGCGCTTCCCGGATGACACAGGTCGGCGCCCCTCCCTCGGGAGGGGCGCTGTGTCATTTCGGTCCGGGGTCAGTCCGTCGCGCAGGTGCCTTCGAGGAGGTCCGGGTCGACGGCGTCCAGCCGGGCGGACAGAGCGGCGAGCTGCTCGCGCAGGTCGCGGATCTCCTCCAGGGAGAGGCCGGTGGCCAGGGCGATCCGGCGCGGTACGCCGAGCGCGCGCTCGCGCAGTTCCGTTCCGGCGTCGGTGGCGCGGGCGGTGACGGAGCGCTCGTCCTCGGCGCTGCGGCGGCGCTCGACGTATCCGGCCGCTTCCAGCCGTTTGAGGAGCGGGGAGAGGGTGCCGGAGTCGAGCCGGAGGTGCTCGCCGATCTTCTTGACCGGCAGTTCGCCGTGTTCCCAGAGCACCAGCATCACCAGGTACTGCGGATAGGTGAGGCCCAGCTCCTTGAGCGCGCCGCGGTAGACGCCGTTGAAGGCGCGGGTGGCGGCGTGCAGGGAGAAGCAGATCTGGTGGTCGAGACGGAGGAAGTCCTCGTCCCGCACGGTGCCGAGCGTGGTCTTCATGGTTCCCAGACTACGTCACATCCACGCGATTGAGTTGTGCACAACTGAATCGTGCGCTATCAATGAGGTACCGCAAGGACGAGAGGACAGGACCCCACATGAACGCGCTGTACACCGCCGTCGCCACCGCCAACGGCCGCGAGGGCCGTGCCGTCAGCTCCGACGGCCACATCGACCTCCCGCTGGCCCACCCGCAGGCCCTCGGCGGCAACGGCCAGGGCACCAACCCCGAGCAGCTCTTCGCCGCCGGCTACGCCGCCTGCTTCGCCAGCGCCATGGGCGTGATCGCCCGCCAGGAGAAGATCGACATCAAGGATGTCTCGGTCACCGCCGAGGTGAGCATCGGCAAGGACACCGACGGCGGCTTCGGGCTCGCGGTCGTGATGCGCGCCGAGTTCCCGGACCACCTCCAGGGCGAGCCCGGCCGCGAGCTGCTGGAGAAGACCCACGCGTTCTGCCCGTACTCCAAGGCCACCCGCGGCAACATCGCGGTGGACCTCGTCATCGAGTAATCCCACCCGGCCGCCGGAATTCGTAATTCCGGCGGCCGAGGCGCATTCCACTCCCGGAACCACCTCCGGACGGGCGGACATGAAAAATGCCCCCGGCGTGTCGTACGTGGTGTACGTCACTCCGGGGGCATCCTGGTCGCGTCAGGCGGAAACCTTCCTGCATGCACGACACGCGGTGGGGCGGGTGGGACTCGAACCCACGGCCGACGGATTATGAGTCCGCTGCTCTAACCGGCTGAGCTACCGCCCCTTGTACGGCGTGGCGCGTACATGTGTGCGCGCCGTCTGCCGCAGCATAGCCGCTCATACGATCTCCTGCTCCGGATGGTGGCAACGCACGACCAAGAGGACCGCACCACGCGCCCTGCGGTTCCCGGAACACAAGAAAGAGGACCCTAAGGGTCCTCTTTCTTTCCGCTCCCCCGGCTGGACTCGAACCAGCAACCCTCCGGTTAACAGCCGAATGCTCTGCCAATTGAGCTACAGGGGATCGCGCTCCCCCGACTGGACTCGAACCAGTAACCTGCCGGTTAACAGCCGGCTGCTCTGCCAATTGAGCTACAGGGGATTGCTGCGTTGCATCGAACGTACCCACCTGGGTGTCCCGGGCGGCGCTCGCTCGCTGCGACACATACATTAGCGCAAGCAGGGGGGTGCTCCGCCAATCGGTATCGCCGAGGGCGAGACGCCGGGTGATCACGGGCCCCGCCGGGTAGGCGGCCTGCACCTGCACCGACACCAGGGAAGGGTGGCTGCCATGCGGTACAAGCTCACATTCGTCGTCGGACTGGCCCTCGGGTACGTCATCGGCACCCGGGCCGGGCGCGAGCGCTACGAGCAGTTGAAGAAGTCCGCGCGCGAGTTCTCCCAGAACCCGGCCGTGCGCAACGCCGCCGAGTCGGCCGCGCAGACCGGCCGTGAGGTGGCGGGCAAGGCCTTCCACGCCGTGAGTGAGAAGGTGCCCGGCTCGGTCTCCGAGCGGGTCCGGTCCCTGCGTGAGCGCGGCCAGGGCGACGTGGATGACGACTGGGGTACGAGCAACACCTGATGCCCCGGACGGCCCAGGAGTGCGGCAGAATCCTCACCCATGGGGATAGTCGCCGGGTTGGACAGTTCGTCGGAGTTCACACGCGTCGTCGTCTGTGACGCGGACACGGGTGCCGTGCTGCGGCAGGGCTATGCCCCGCACCCCGTCGAGGCCAAGGCCACCGACGTCGATCCGCAGGCCTGGCTGCTGTCGCTGGGCGAGGCCGCCACCGGCGGGCTGCTTGAAGGCGTGCAGGCCATCGGCGTCTCCGCCCAGCAGCACGGACTGGTCCCGCTGGACACGCAGGGCGCGCTGGTGCGGCCCGCGCTGGTCGGCAACGACAAGCGGGCCCAGGTCGCCGCGGCCGATCTCATCGAGGGCTTCGGCGGCCGCCAGGCGTGGGCCGAGGCCGTGGGGTCCGTACCGCAGGCCTCGCAGGCGGTGGCGAAGCTGCGCTGGCTGGCCCGGACCGAGCCCGAGGCGGCCCAGCGCATCGCCCTGCTGATGCAGCCGCACGACTGGCTGGTGTGGCAGCTGCTCGGCCGTCCGGTGCGGCGGACCACCGACCGGGGCGCGGCCTCGGCCACCGGCTACTGGTCGGCGGCCACCGGCGCGTACCGGCCCGACCTCGTCGAACTGGCCCTCGGCCATCAGGCGATACTCCCGGAGGTCCTCGGCCCCGCCGAGGCGGCCGGCACCACCCCCGAGGGACTGCTGATCTCGGCCGGCACCGGCGAGACCATGGCGGCCGCCTTCGGCCTCGGTCTCGGCGCCGGTGACGCGGTCGTCTCCCTGGGCGCGTCCGGTTCCGTCATGGCCGTGCACCACGGGGCGCTGGCCGACCCGCAGGGCATGATCACCTCGTTCGCCGACGCGACCGGTATGCACCTGCCGGTCGTCCACACCTCCAATGCCGTACGGGCGCTGCGCGGCACCGCCGAGATGCTCGGCACCGAGGACCTGGCCGAGCTGTCCGCGCTGGCCCTGAAGTCCACGCCGGGCGCGTCCGGTCTGGTGCTGCTGCCCTATCTGGAGGGTGAGCGGACGCCGCAGCTGCCGCACACCGCGGGCACCCTGAGCGGGCTGCGCCGGGAGTCGATGAAGCCGGAGCATCTGGCGCGGGCCGCGTTCGAGGGCATGCTGTGCTCGCTCGCCGACGCGATGGACGTGCTGCGCGGGCGCGGGGTGGAGGTGCGCCGGGTGTTCCTGCTGGGCGCGGCCGCCGAGCTGCCCGCCGTGCAGGCCCTCGCCCCGGCGGTGTTCGCGGCGCAGGTCGTCGTCCCCCAGCCGGCCGACTACGCGGCGCTCGGCGCGGCCCGGCAGGCCGCCTGGGCGCTGGGTGTCTCGCAGGGGAAGCTGTCGCCGCAGATCCCGCCGGCGTGGCAGGGCGCGGCAGCCCAGATATTCGAGCCGGGCGAGGAGCTGGCGGTGGGTCAGGCGGTGCGCCAGCAGTACATCGCCACGCGTGACCAGCTGCACCCCGGGGCGTTCGGGGGCTGAGCCGACGGGCCGGCGGGCCCGGAAAACCCGGTCGTAACGTTCGGAGGGCTCGGGCGATAGTAGGAGCCGTGCTCATACGACTCCTCCGAACGCACTTGCGCCCGTACCGAAAACCCATCGCGCTGCTGGTGGCGCTCCAGTTCCTGCAAACCTGCGCCAGCCTCTACCTGCCGACCCTGAACGCGGACATCATCGACGAGGGTGTCGTGCGGGGCGACACCGGTTACATCCTGCGCTTCGGCGCGCTCATGATCGCGGTCTCCGTGATCCAGGTCGTCTGCAACATCGGGGCGGTGTACTACGGGGCGCGGACCGCCTCGGCGCTCGGCCGGGACGTGCGCGCCGCCGTGTTCGACCGGGTGCAGTCCTTCTCGGCCCGGGAGCTCGGCCAGTTCGGCGCCCCCTCCCTGATCACCCGTACCACCAATGACGTCCAGCAGGTCCAGATGCTGGTGCTGATGGCGTTCACGCTGATGGTGTCGGCGCCGATCATGTGCGTGGGCGGCATCGTGATGGCGCTCGGCCAGGACGTGCCGCTGTCGGCCGTGCTGCTGGCCGTCGTCCCCGTCCTCGGTGTCTGCGTCGGCCTCATCGTGGCGCGGATGCGGCCGCTGTTCCGCACGATGCAGGACCGGCTGGACACGGTGAACCGGGTGCTGCGCGAGCAGATCACCGGCAACCGCGTCATCCGGGCCTTTGTGAAGGACGCGTACGAGACCGAGCGGTTCGGGCGGGCCAACACCGGTCTGACCGATGTGTCGATGGCGACCGGGCGGCTGATGGCGCTGATGTTCCCGACCGTGATGACGGTCGTGAACATCTCCAGCGTCGCGGTGGTCTGGTTCGGTGCCCACCGCATCGACAGCGGCGGGATGGAGATCGGCGCGCTGACCGCCTTCCTCGCCTATCTGATGCAGATCGTGATGGCCGTGATGATGGCCACCTTCATGTTCATGATGGTGCCGCGCGCCGAGGTGTGCGCCGAGCGCATCGAGGAGGTCCTCGGCACGGAGACGAGCGTGGTGCCGCCGGCCGCGCCGGTGACCGAGCTGCGCCGTACGGGCCATCTGGAGGTGCGGGGCGCGGGCTTCCGCTATCCGGGTGCGGAGGAGCCGGTGCTGCGGGACGTGGACCTGGTCGCCCGGCCCGGCGAGACCACCGCGATCATCGGGTCGACGGGCAGCGGCAAGTCGACGCTGCTGGGTCTGGTGCCGCGGCTGTTCGACGCGACCGACGGCGAGGTGCTCGTCGACGGGGTGGACGTGGCGGAGCTGGATCCGGCGCTGATGGCGCGTACGGTCGGGCTCGTGCCGCAGAAGCCGTACCTCTTCTCGGGGACGGTGGCGACGAACCTGCGGTACGGCAACCCGGACGCGTCCGACGAGGAGCTGTGGCACGCGCTGGAGGTCGCCCAGGCGGCCGACTTCGTCCGCGGTCTGGAGCACGGTCTGGACGCGCCGATCGCGCAGGGAGGCACGAACGTCTCCGGCGGTCAGCGGCAGCGGCTTGCGATCGCGCGGACGCTGGTGCAGCGCCCGGAGATCTATCTCTTCGACGACTCGTTCTCGGCGCTGGACTACACGACCGACGCGCTGCTGCGCACGGCGCTGGCGCGGGAGACCGCCGAGTCGACGGTGGTGATCGTCGCCCAGCGGGTGTCGACGATCCGTGACGCCGACCGGATCGTGGTCCTCGACGAGGGCCGGGTCGTCGGCACCGGACGTCATCACGAGCTGATGGCGGGCAACGAGACGTACCGGGAGATCGTGCTCTCCCAGCTGACCGAGGCGGAGGCAGCCTGATGGCCGGTCCTGGCGGACGCATGATGATGGGCCAGTCCGGTGAGCGGTCCATGGACTTCAAGGGCTCCGGCAAGCGGCTGCTGCGGCAGCTCGCCCCCGAGAAGACCGCGCTGTGGGTGATGCTCGCGGCGTGTGTGCTGAGCGTGGCGGCGTCGGTGGTCGGGCCGATGATCCTCGGCCGGGCGACCGACGTGGTCTTCGCCGGGGTCGTGGGGCGGGAGATGCCCGACGGGTCGACGAAGGCACAGGCGATCGAGGCGCTGCGGGCCGAGGGCGACGACGGGCTCGCCGACATGCTGTCCGGGGTGGACTTCGTGCCCGGGCAGGGCATCGACTTCACCGCGGTCGGCGAGGTGCTGCTGTGGGTCACGCTGATCTATGTGGCGGCCGGGCTGCTCATGCTGGTGTCGACCCGGATGTCGATCAAGGTGATCAACCGGACCGTGCACCGGATGCGGGAGGACGTGCAGGCGAAGCTGGCGCGGCTGCCGCTGTCGTACTTCGACCGGGCCAAGCGTGGTGAGGTGCTGAGCCGGGCGACCAACGACATCGACAACATCTCGCAGACCATGCAGCAGTCGATGGGCCAGCTGATCAACTCGCTGCTCACGATCGTGGGTGTGCTGGCGATGATGTTCTGGATCTCGCCGCTGCTCGCGCTGGTGGCGCTGGTGACGGTGCCGCTGTCGGTGTACGTGGCCACCCGGATCGGCAAGCGGTCGCAGCCGCACTTCGTCCAGCAGTGGAAGTCCACGGGCGCGCTCAACGCACATGTGGAAGAGATGTACACCGGCCATGCGCTGGTGAAGGTCTTCGGCCGGCAGGAGGAGTCCGCGGCGGGCTTCCGGGAGCAGAACGAGGCGCTGTACGAGGCCGGGTTCCGGGCGCAGTTCAACAGCGGGCTGATGCAGCCGGTGATGTTCTTCGTCTCGAACCTGAACTATGTGCTGGTGGCCGTGGTGGGCGGGCTGCGGGTGGCGTCGGGGACGCTGTCGATCGGTGACGTCCAGGCGTTCATCATGTACTCGCGGCAGTTCTCGATGCCGCTGACACAGGTCGCGTCGATGGCGAACCTGGTGCAGTCCGGGGTGGCGTCCGCGGAGCGGATCTTCGAGCTGCTGGACGCCGAGGAGCAGGAGCCGGACGAGGCGGAGTCCCGGATGCCGCGGCGGCCGCAGGGCCGGGTCGCGCTGGAGAAGGTGTCGTTCCGTTACGAGCCGGACAAGCCGCTGATCGAGAACCTGTCGCTGGCGGTGGAGCCCGGGCAGACGGTCGCGATCGTCGGGCCCACAGGCGCGGGCAAGACGACGCTGGTCAATCTGCTGATGCGGTTCTACGAAGTCACCGGCGGCCGGATCACCCTCGACGGCGTCGACGTCTCGCGGATGTCGCGCGAGGAGCTGCGGGCCGGAATCGGCATGGTCCTTCAGGACACCTGGCTCTTCGGCGGCACCATCGCCGAGAACATCGCCTACGGCACCTCGCGGGAGGTGTCCCGCGAGGAGATCGAGGCGGCGGCGCGGGCGGCTCACGCGGACCGTTTCATCCGGACCCTGCCGGACGGCTACGACACGGTCCTCGACGAGGAGGGCGCGGGGGTGAGCGCGGGCGAGAAGCAGCTGATCACGATCGCCCGGGCGTTCCTGTCGGACCCGGTGATCCTGGTCCTGGACGAGGCGACGAGCTCGGTGGACACCCGTACGGAGGTGCTGATCCAGAAGGCGATGGCGCGCCTGGCGCACGGCCGTACGTCCTTCGTGATCGCGCACCGGCTCTCCACGATCCGGGACGCGGATGTGATCCTGGTGATGGAGGACGGTTCGATCGTCGAACAGGGCACGCACGAGGAACTGTTGGCGTCGGACGGGGCCTATGCGCGCCTGTACGCCGCCCAGTTCGCGCAGGCGGTCGCCGAGGTCGACTGACCGGCGCGCGACCGGAGTGGTCGCCTCACCGTGACCCGTGCCGCATCGTGAGCGGCATGGGTCACCTGGGTCGCTCACGGTCGACGGGCCGGACCTCCAGTCCGGATGGCCGCTAGTCCAGATAGCCGCGCAGCTGGTCGGCGAAGGTGTGGTCCCGCAGTTTGTTGAGGGTCTTGGACTCGATCTGGCGGATGCGTTCGCGTGTGACGCCGAAGAGCCGTCCGATCTCCTCCAGGGTGCGGGGCCTGCCGTCGTCGAGGCCGTAGCGGAGCTGGACGACCTTGCGTTCGCGTTCGCCGAGGGTGGAGAGCACCGCTTCGAGGTGTTGGCGCAGGAGCAGGAAGGCCGCCGTTTCGACCGGGGACGCCGCGTCGCCGTCCTCGATCAGGTCGCCGAGGGCGACGTCGTCCTCCTCGCCGACGGGGGCGTGCAGCGAGACCGGTTCCTGGGCGAGGCGCAGGACTTCGCCGACGCGTTCGGGCGACAGGTCGAGGTGGGCGGCGACCTCTTCGGCGGTGGGTTCGTAGCCGCGTTCCTGCAGCATGCGGCGCTGGACGCGGACGACCCGGTTGATGAGTTCGACGACATGGACCGGCACCCGGATCGTGCGGGCCTGGTCGGCCAGGGCCCGGGACATGGCCTGGCGGATCCACCAGGTCGCGTACGTGGAGAACTTGTAGCCGCGGGCGTAGTCGAACTTCTCGACCGCTCTGATCAGACCCAGGTTTCCTTCCTGGACGAGGTCGAGCATGGTCAGCCCGCGGCCCACGTACCGTTTGGCGACGGAGACGACCAGCCGCAGGTTGGCCTCGATCAGCCGGCGCTTGGCCATCCGGCCCAGGACGACCAGCCGGTCGAGATCCAGGGCGAGTTGGGAGTCGAGGCTCGGGGTGGAGAGCAGTTTCTCCTCGGCGAACAGGCCGGCTTCGACCCGGCGTGCCAGCTCGACCTCCTCGGCCGCGGTGAGCAGCGGGATACGGCCGATCTCGCGCAGGTACTGGCGGAAGAGGTCGGAGGAGGGGCCGGTGGAGTCGGCGCGGACCGCGCGCGGCTCGGGCGGTTCAGGCGGCTCCGGCGCTTCGACGACATCCTCGGCGATGTTTACAGGAGCGTCCTCGGGGGCGGCCTCGGCGGCGGACCGGGTGGGATCCGGGAGCGCGTCGGGCACGGCTTCCGGGTGGTGCGGGGCCAGGCTCTGCGCCGGGACCAGAGTGTCCGGTTCGGTGTCGGTCAGGGTCTGGGTCTGCACGGGGGCGACCTCCAGGGTGATCGCTGCCGGGTCGGGGGCGTACGGCAGCGGGACGGCGGCGGCCGGGCCGCCGGGATCCGTCCCGTACACGTTGAGCGGAACCGCGGGGGTGCGCTCCGAGGACTCAGGCACCGCCCCTTAGTGTGGGGTACGACACATCATCGCCACGAGGGGCGTGCGGTGACTTTTTGAGTCCGGCGGGTGACGGAACGTCAGAGGGCCGCCGCGCCATGGTTCTTGAGCGCCTCGCCGTACTGCGTGAGCACCCACAGCTCGTTCTGGACGGCCGCCAGCGCTTGCGGGTCTCCGTGCTGGCCGAGCCGGGCCAGGGTGCCGTTGATGTCCCGCAGGCGCCGCTCGACGGCGCGCCTGCGGACCCACACCAGCTGCTCCCCCGCGTAGGTCTCGTCCACCACGCGCGCGTGGATGGCCTCGACGGCCAGTTCGGTGACGAGGGCGCGGACGGTGTCGTTGGGGGCGGATTCCAGGACAGCGGTGACGTAGTCGGAGGGCGCGCCGGTGGCGCCGCCGGCGTCCTGGATGCACTGGCGGACGGCGGCGTAGGGCGGGGCGGTGAACTCGTCGATGCCGTACGCGTCGAAGGCCGGGGAGACCAGTTCGGGGCGCTGGAGGGCGAGTTTGAGCAGCTCGCGTTCGGTGCGGTGGGCGGGGCTGCGGAGGTTGAGGGCCGGCCCGGCGGGGGCGGTGCGGGCGGCGGGCGGGGCCTGGGTCTCGTACGTACGCTGCGAGTGCGGGGCGGCCGGGCCCTTGCCGCCGCGGTCCCTGGCCCAGCGGGCGATCTGGGCGACGCGCCGGACGACGAACTGGGTGTCGAGGATGCCGACGAGCCCCGCGAGCTGGACGGCGACCTCGTGCTGGGAGGCGACGTTCTTGATCCGGGCGACGATGGGGGCGGCCTCGTCGAGGGCGGCGGCCCGGCCGGCGGGGGTCTCCAGGTCGTAGCGGCCCACGATCTGGCGCAGCGCGAACTCGAAGAGCGGGGTGCGGGGCTCGACGAGTTCGGCGACGGCCTCGTCGCCCTTGGCGAGCCGCAGCTCGCAGGGGTCCATGCCGTCGGGGGCGATGGCGATGTAGGTCTCGGCGGCGAACTTCTGGTCGTCCTCGAAGGCGCGCAGCGCGGCCTTCTGGCCGGCGGCGTCACCGTCGAAGGTGAAGATCACCCGGGCCGATCCGTTGTCCATCAGGAGCCGGCGGAGGATCTTGATGTGGTCGCCGCCGAAGGCGGTGCCGCAGGTGGCGATGGCGGTGGTGACGCCGGCGAGGTGGCAGGCCATGACGTCGGTGTAGCCCTCGACGACGACGGCGCGGCTGGCCTTGGCGATGTCCTTCTTGGCCAGGTCGATGCCGTAGAGGACCTGGGACTTCTTGTAGATCGGGGTCTCGGGGGTGTTGAGGTACTTGGGGCCGTTGTCGTCGTCGCGGAGCTTGCGCGCGCCGAAGCCGACGACCTCGCCGCCGACGTCGCGGATGGGCCACATCAGGCGGCCGCGGAAGCGGTCGATGGGGCCGCGGCGGCCGTCCTGGGAGAGGCCGGAGAGGATCAGCTCCTTGTCGCTGAAGCCCTTGCCGCGCAGGTAGCGGGTGAGGTGGTCCCAGCCGGCGGGACTGTAGCCGACGCCGAAGTGTTCGGCGGCGGCCTGGTCGAAGCCGCGCTCGGCGAGGAACTTGCGGCCGATCTCGGCCTCGGCGCCGCCCAGTTGGTCGCTGTAGAACTGGGCGGCCGCCTTGTGGGCCTCGATGAGCCGGATGCGCTCGCCGCGCTGATGTCCGGGGTTGTAGCCGCCTTCTTCGTACCGCAGCGTGATGCCCGCCTTGGCGGCGAGGCGCTCGACCGTCTCCGAGAAGGAGAGGTGGTCGATCTTCATCACGAAGGCGATGGTGTCGCCGCCCTCCTGGCAGCCGAAGCAGTGGAAGAGGCCCTTGCTGGGGCTGACCTGGAAGGAGGGGGACTTCTCGTCGTGGAAAGGGCACAGGCCCTTGAGGTTGCCGCCGCCCGCGTTGCGCAGCTGGAGGTACTCGGACACGACGGCGTCGATCGGGACCGCGTCCCGTACCGCCTTCACGTCGTCATCGTTGATCCTGCCTGCCACGTGGGAATTCTACGGGCCGCCGGCCGGCCGCCGGGTGCCACCGGATGCCGGACGAGTGTCAGACGAGGCTGTCCAGAGGCACCGACGGGGCCCCCAGGGCGTCCGGGTCCACCTGGGCACCGGAACGGATGAGTTTCTGGATAGCGTCTGTGACGTCCCACACATTCACGTTCATGCCGGCGAGGACCATGCGGTCCTTCAGCCAGAAGGCGATGAACTCCCGCTTGCCGACGTCGCCGCGCAGCACCACCTGGTCGTACGTGCCCGGGGGCGCCCAGCCGGAGTACTCCATGCCGAGGTCGTACTGGTCGGAGAAGAAGTACGGGATCCGGTCGTAGGAGACCTCCTGGCCGAGCATGGCGCGGGCGGCGGCCGGGCCGCCGTTGAGGGCGTTGGCCCAGTGTTCGACGCGCAGCCGGATGTCGAGGAGGGGGTGGTGGACGGCGGCGACGTCCCCGGCGGCGTAGATGTCGGGGTCGGAGGTGCGCAGCGAGGCGTCGACGGCGACGCCTCCGCCGTGGGCGCGGTCGACGAGGGCGAGGCCGGAGGTTTCGGCGAGGGCGGTGCGGGGGGCGGCGCCGATGGCGGCGAGGACCTCGTGGGCTGGGTGTTCCTCGCCGTTGTCGGTGCGGACGGCGAGGACCATGCCGTCCTGGCCGGTGATCTCGGTGAGGCGGGTGTTGAAGCGGAAGCGGACGCCGTGCTCGGCGTGGAGGTCGGCGAAGAGCTGGCCGAGCTCGGGCCCGATGACGCGGTGGAGGGGGGTGGGCTCGGGTTCGACGACGGTGACCTCGGCGCCGTAGCCGCGGGCGGCCGCGGCGACCTCCAGGCCGATCCAGCCGGCGCCGGCGATGACGAGGTGGCCGTTGTCGCGGCCGAGGGCGGCCAGGACGTGGCGGAGCCGGTCGGCGTGGGCGAGGCGGCGCAGGTGGTGGACGCCGGCGAGGCCGGTGCCGGGGATGTCGAGGCGGCGGGGTTCGGCGCCGGTGGCCAGGAGCAGCTTGTCGTAGCGGATGGTGGTGCCGTCGCCGAGGCGGACGGTCCGGCCGTCGCGGTCGATGGCGGTGACGGGCTGGCCGAGGTGGAGCTCGATGTCGTGGGCGGCGTACCAGGCGGCGTCGTGGACGAAGACGCTGTCGCGCTCTTCCTTGCCGACGAGGTAGCCCTTGGAGAGGGGCGGCCGTTCGTACGGCTGGTCGCGTTCGTCGCCGATGAGGATGACCCGGCCGTTGAACCCCTCGGCGCGGAGGGTCTCCGCCGCCTTGGCCCCGGCCAGGCCCCCGCCGACGATGACGAAGGTCTGATCTGCGTCGACCACTTGATGCCTCCTCGTTACGCCCGCTTCTACGCTACGCCGCCGGCCGTACCCCGCTGCGGGGCGGCCGGTCCACTGGGCCGAGCGTCCCGCACGGAGCGTGATGGCGGAAGAGGGACCGTCCTTCGGGCGTGTCACGTCGGCGCGCCGAGGGGGCGCGCGAAGGCCTGAGCGGAGGCCCGGGCGGATGCCTGAGCGGAGGCCTAAAAGGCGGCAAGGCTGGCGGAGGCGTCGGTGAGGGAGGCGATGTGGTCGATGATCACTCGTTTGCGGGCGCGGTCGTCGGGGGCGGCTTCGAAAAGGGCGCGGAACTGGGGGTCGAGGCCTTCGGGGGCGCGGAGGGTGAGGGCTTCGGCCAGTTCGGCGAGGATGACGCGCTGGTCGGCGCGGAGCGCTTCCTGCTCGGCGCGCTGCATGACGTACCGGTCTGCGACGGCCTTGAGGACGGCGCATTCGTTGCGGGTCTCGCGGGGGACGACCAGTTCGGCGGCGTAGCGGGTGAGGCGTCCGGTGCCGTGGGTCTGGCGGGTGGCGCCTTCGGCGGCGAGGCAGAAGCGGCCGATGAGCTGGCTGGTGGCGTCCTTCAGGCGGGCCTGCGCGACGGCGGAGCCGTCGTAGCCGTCCGGCCACCAGTCCTGGGCGACGAGCCGGTCGAGGGCGTCGGAGAGCTCCTGGGGGTCGGTGTCCTCGGGTACGTACCGGCCGATGGCGACGGTCCAGATGCCGGCCCGCTCGGGTGCGGAGAGCAGCATGGCGGGCTCGATGTGGCCGGCGTGGATGCCGTCCTCGAAGTCGTGGACGGAGTAGGCGACGTCGTCGGACCAGTCCATGACCTGGGCTTCGAAGCATTTGCGGTGGGCGGGGGCGCCGGCCCGGACCCATTCGAAGACCGGCAGGTCGTCGTCGTAGACCCCGAATTTTGGCGAGTCGGGGTCGTCGGGGTTCTCGCCGCGGGGCCAGGGGTATTTGGTGGCGGCGTCGAGCGCGGCGCGGGTGAGGTTGAGTCCGACGCTGACCGGCTCGCCGGTGGCGGGGTCGGTGACGAATCGTTTGGGCTCGATGCGGGTGAGCAGCCGCAGTGACTGGGCGTTGCCCTCGAAGCCGCCGCAGTCCTTGGCGAAGTCGTTGAGGGCCTGCTCGCCGTTGTGCCCGAAGGGCGGGTGGCCCATGTCGTGGGAGAGGCAGGCGGCCTCGACGAGGTCGGGGTCGCAGCCGAGCGCGGCGCCGAGCTCGCGGCCGACCTGGGCGCACTCCAGGGAGTGGGTGAGCCGGGTGCGGGGGCTGGCGTCCCAGGCGGGGTTGCGCGTGCCGGGCGTGACGACCTGGGTCTTGCCGGCGAGGCGGCGCAGCGCGGCGGAGTGGAGTACGCGGGCCCGGTCGCGCTGGAAGGCGGTGCGGCCGGGGCGTTTGTCGGGTTCGGTGGCCCAGCGTTCGGTGTCGGTGTCGTCGTATCCGGGGATCGCGGTGGTGCCGTCCATGCACCGAAGGTAACGGTCGCCACCGACAGTGGGTGCTAGGCGGTGGCGAGTTCCCTCGTGTACGTGCGGTGCGGGGCGGGCGCGAGGGCCTGGTCGTAGCGGTGCAGGACGAGCCGGGCGACGGCCGGGTGGTCGCCGAGCGGCGCGGCGGCGGGGCCGGGCGCGGCGGCGGCGCTGCGGGTGGCGAAGAGGCCCGGGGCGGTGAAGTAGGAGGCGACGGCGATGTGGTGGCGGCCGCGGGCGGCGAGGGCGCGGACGGCCGCGGGGACGCTGGGGGCGGCGGCGGAGGCGTACGCGGGGACGACGGGGACGCCGCCGAGCCGTTCGCCGAGGAGGGCGGCGGTGCGGCGGGTGTCGGCGGCGGAGGCGGGGTCGCGGGACCCGGCGGCGGCGAGGACGACCCCGGCGGCCCCGCTGTCGCCGTCCTCGGCCCGCCAGCCGGCTTCGACGAGCCGGTCCCGGAGGGCCTCGACGAGCAGAGGGTGCGGCCCGAGGGGCCGGGCGATGCGCACGCGCGCGTGGGGGGCGGCGAGCGCGGCGGCGGGCAGGTCGTGGGTGACGTGGTAGCCACGGCTGAGCAGGAGCGGCACGAGAACGGCGTCGCCGTCGACCCCGGCGAGGGTGTGGTCGAGCAGCGGCGCGTTGAGCTCGATGTGCCCGAGCCTGACGTCGAGCCCGGGCCGCAGCTCCCGGACCCGGTCGAGCAGGGCCTGGACCGCGGTGACGGCCCCGGGATGGCGGGAGCCGTGGGCGACGGCTATGAGGGGCGGGGGGCCGCTGGCGGTGCGGTCGGAGCCGGGGCGGTCGGAGCCGGGGGTGGGGCTGCTCATGGGTCTGCGGGCTCCGTTCCGCTGGACGTGGCTCAACTGGCTGCCGAGCTGCACGGTGAAGCGGGAGAGCAGCTCGGCCGTGCTGAATTCGGGAAGGGGTGTGGGAAGGGGCACCGGCTCCGTCATGAACCGATCCTGACGGGCGCGTGTTGCCGGGGCGTTGCCGGGTGGTGACGGGTGTTTTCGGGGGGCTCACAGGTGGGGGGTGGGGGGCGCCCCCGAGGGGCGCGCGGCGGTGAGCCGCCCCGGGCTCACCCGGCCGGGGCGGCGGGGGCGAGGGGGAGTAAGGCGCAGGGCGCGGCGAGGCCGGAGGCGGCGCGCCCGGTGGACCGCGGCGGGGAGCCGCCCCGCAAGCCCCGGGCTCACCCGTCCGGGGCGGCGGGGGCGAGGGCAGGCCGTGCGTTGTTGCGGGCGGCGGCCCTCGCCTTTTCGATCATGCGCGGATCATGCCACCTCGCCCCCGCACGCCCCCCGCGCGCTCTCCCCATTCCACAACACGGAATATATTTTCCGCTGCATGAATGAAGTGAGGGGAGACACCACCACCATGACCACCCCGCGCGCCCTGCCGCGCCAGGCCGTCGCCGAGCTCGTCGGCACCGCCTCGCTGGTCGCCGTCGTCATCGGCTCCGGCATCCAGGCCGCCGGCCTCAGCCAGGACATCGGCGTACAGCTGCTCGCGAACTCGCTCGCCTCCGCCATCGGACTCGGCCTGCTCATCGCGCTGTTCGGCCCCGTCTCCGGCGGCCATCTCAACCCCGTCGTCACCCTCTCCGCCTGGTGGGCCCGGCGGCGGGGCGGCGCGGAAGGCCCCGACGGTCGGGCCGCCGCCCTCTACATCGCCGCGCAGGTCGCCGGGGCGGTGGCGGGCGCGCTGCTCGCCGAGGCGATGTTCGGGCGGATGCCGGGCGCCTGGTCCACCCAGGTCCGGTCGGCCGGGCACCTGTGGCTCGGCGAGATCGTCGCCACCGCCGGTCTCGTCCTGCTCATCCTGGGCCTCCAGCGGCTCGGCCGGGACCGGCTGATGCCCCTCGCCGTCGCCGCGTACATCGCGGCGGCGATCTGGTTCACCTCCTCCGGTTCCTTCGCCAACCCGGCCGCGACCGTGGGCCGCGCCTTCAGCGACTCGTTCACCGGCATCGCCCCCGCCTCGCTGCCCGGCTTCATCGCGGCACAACTGGTCGGCGGGGCGCTGGGGACGGCGCTGGCGGCGGTGCTGTACGGGCGGCGGGTACGGGAGGCCGGCTGAGCGGGGCCGGTACGGACCCGGGCGGGGCGGGTGGGTCAGGCGCGGCTGGCGGAACGATTCGGCGGGGGCGGCAACCGCACGGGCGCCGGGCGCGTCGGAGGAGTCGACGGTCCCCTTCACCTGGAGGTTCTTCGATGCGGCGACTCCGGCTGCGGCTGCCCCTGACCACGCGGGGGCGGCGGCGTGCCGTCCAGGCCCTGATGGCCGGCTGCGTCCTGGCGCTGGCCCCGCCGACCTGGATGCACACGGTCGCCGACGGCCGGGTACGGACCGTCGCCGACGTGCCCACCCAGGACGTCGCCGTCGTCTTCGGCGCGGGCCTGTGGAAGGGCCGGCCCACGCCGTACCTCGCCCACCGCCTGGACGCGGCGGCCGAGCTGTACCGGGCGGGGAAGGTGAAGGTCGTCCTCGTCACCGGCGACAACAGCCGGGCCGAGTACGACGAGCCGGACGCCATGCGGACGTACCTCACGAAGAGGGGTGTGCCGGACGGACGGATCGTCAGCGACTACGCGGGCTTCGACACGTGGGACTCCTGCGTCCGCGCGAAGAAGATCTTCGGCGTGGACCGCGCGGTCCTGGTCACCCAGGGCTTCCACATCCGCCGGGCGCTGGCGCTGTGCGGGGCGGCGGGCGTGGAGTCGTACGGTGTCGGCGTCGCGGAACCGCACGACGTGACCTGGTACTACGGCGGCACCCGGGAGATGCTGGCGGCGGGCAAGGCGGCCCTGGACGCGACCCTGCGCCCGGATCCGAGGTTCCTGGGCGAGCGGGAACGGGGCGTGCCGGAGGCCCTGGCCTCGGCGGGCTAGCCCGGAGGGTCGCGCCGGCCGCGCCTGCCTGGCGCTCCCACCGCCCTGGCCTCGGCGGGCTAGGCAAGGGGCCCTCGGACCTGACCGTCCGCGGGCCCCTCGCCGTAGGCGCGCCGGAAACCCGCGCCGCCCGCGCCTGCCTGGCGCTCCCACCACGGCCTCGGCGGACAGCCCGGGGCCCCGCGCCGCCTCGCGCGCCCCACTCCCCGGCCCGGCGGGTAGCCGCGGGGCCCGCGCCCCCGGCCCCGCTGGGCAGCACGGAGACCCGCGCCCGCCGCGCGGGCCTGGCGCGGCCACCCCGCGCCACCCCCGCCCGCCGCCCCCGCCCGGCGGGCACGACCGCCCCCTCACCACTCCCCTCCCCCACCGCAGAAGGCCCCGTACCCCGGCCGTAACGCCCCGCGACGCCCGTCGTAACACTGCGGGCGCAGGCTCGGGGCATGTACGACGCGCCGCAGGTCAGCACCCCCACCCACTGTCCGTACTGCGCCCTGCAGTGCGGGATGAACCTCCGGTCCCTGCCCGGCGCCGGGGTCGGCGTCGAGGAGCGGGCGGACTTTCCCGTCAACCGCGGGGCTCTGTGCGGGAAGGGGCGGACCGCGGCGGCCGTGCTCGACGCGCGGGTGCGGCTGGGCGGGCCGCTCGTACGCAGTGCGCGCAGCGGCGAGCTGGAGCCGGCCACGTGGAGCGAGGCGCTCGCCGCGGTCGCCGAGGGGCTGGGCCGGGCCCGGGGGGCGTACGGCGCCGACGCCGTCGGGGTCTTCGGCGGCGGCGGGCTCACCAACGAGAAGGCGTACACGCTCGGGAAGTTCGCCCGGCTCGTCCTCGGGACCTCGCAGATCGACTACAACGGCCGCTTCTGCATGTCGTCCGCGGCCGCGGCCCACCACCGCGCCTTCGGGCTCGACCGGGGTCTGCCCTTCCCGCTGGAGGACATCCCCCGCACCGGCTGTGTGATCCTCGTCGGTTCCAACCTCGCCGAGACCATGCCGCCCGCGCTGCGCTACCTCACCGAACTCAAGGAGAACGGCGGCAAGCTGATCGTCGTCGACCCGCGCCGCACCCGCACCGCCGAGCAGGCCGACCTCCATCTCGCGCCACGGCCCGGCACCGACCTGGCCCTCGCGCTCGGCCTGCTGCACCTCGTGGTCGCCGAGGGCCGGGTCGACGAGGCGTTCGTGGAAGAGCGCACGGAGGGCTGGGAGGCCGCCCGCGCCGGGGCGATGGCGCACTGGCCCGAGCACGTCGAGCGGATCACCGGCGTCGCCGTGCCCCAGCTCAGGGACGCCGTACGGATGTTCTGCGACGCGCCCTCCGGCATGGTGCTGACCGCCCGCGGGCCCGAGCAGCAGTCCAAGGGCACCGACACCGTCGGCGCCTGGATCAATCTCTGCCTCGCCACCGGCCGGGCCGGCCGGCCGCTGTCCGGCTACGGCTGTCTGACCGGGCAGGGCAACGGCCAGGGCGGCCGCGAGCACGGCCAGAAGGCCGACCAGCTGCCCGGCTACCGCAAGCTCGACGACCCCGCCGCCCGCGCCCACGTCGCCCAGGTCTGGGGCGTGCCGCCCGAGTCGCTGCCCGGCCCTGGGCGCAGTGCGTACGAACTCCTCGACGCGCTCGGCGGCGACATCAAGGCGCTGCTGCTGATGGGTTCCAACCCGGTCGTCTCCGCGCCGCGCGCCGCGCACGTGGAGGAGCGGCTGCGCTCCCTGGACTTCCTCGCCGTCGCCGACGTCGTCCTCTCCGAGACCGCCGCGCTCGCCGACGTCGTACTGCCCGTGACGCAGTGGGCGGAGGAGACGGGGACGACGACCAACCTGGAGGGGCGGGTGCTGCTGCGGCGGCGGGCGATCACCCCGCCCGACGGGGTCCGCACCGACCTGGAGGTGCTCCACGCCCTCGCCGCACTCCTGGGCTGGGAGAAGGGGTTCCCCACCGACCCGGAGGAGGTCTTCGACGAGCTGCGCCGCGCCTCCGCGGGCGGGCCCGCCGACTACTCCGGCATCAGCTACCGCAGGATCGCCGAGGAGGACGGGGTGTTCTGGCCCTGCCCCGAGCCGGACCACCCCGGCACGCCCCGGCTCTTCCTGGACCGGTTCGCGACGCCCGACGGGCGGGCCCGGTTCGTGCCGGTGGTGCACCGCGACTCCGCCGAGGAGACCGACGAGACGTATCCGATCGTGCTCACCACCGGCCGGGTCGTCGCGCAGTACCAGTCCGGCGCCCAGACCCGGCGTGTCGAGGAGCTCAACGCCGCCGCGCCGGGACCGTTCGTGGAGCTGCACCCGCGGCTCGCGGCGCGCCTCGGCGTCACCGAAGGGCAGGACGTGACCGTGGTGTCGCGACGCGGCCGGGCCGTGGCGCCGGCCCGGGTCACCACCGCCATCCGGGCCGACACGGTCTTCATGCCGTTCCACTGGCCGGGCGAGGGCCGCGCGAACACGCTCACCAACCCGGCGCTCGATCCGACGTCGAAGATGCCGGAGTTCAAGGTGTGCGCGGTACGCCTGGAGGCCGGGTCCGGGACCGGGGCTACGGACGCGGGGACCGGGGCCCGGAGCGGGTCCGGGTGAGCCAGTCGCCGTCGGCGATCCGGGGGCCGAGGGCCGTCCCGGGCGCCGCGAAGTAGACCCAGGCGCGGACGGTCGCGCCGTCCCGGTCCCGTACGACGTCCCGGGCCTCGCGGTCGTACAGGTTGAGCGGATGGCCGGGGCCGGCGTACTCCTCCAGGTCGTCCAGTACGGACAGCAGCTGCCCGTACCCGCCGGGCGCGGCCGTCACCAGCGCGCCGCGCACCTCCCCCTCGCCGGGTACGGCGTACGGGAAGCCGGGGCCGTCGTGGAGGACGGCCCCGGGCAGCCGGGCCGGTTCCTCGGCGGCGGTGCGGCCGCGCAGGAAGCGGTCGTGGTTGTGTTCGCCGGGCCGCAGCGTGCCGTAGACGAAGAACGGCAGGCTCACCGCGCCGACGTCTCCGCCTGGATCCAGGCCACATAGGCCGCGCTGGCGCGCACCACGGGCGTGGCGACGATCTCGGGGGTGTCGTAGGTGTGGGCCGCGAGGAGGTGGGCCTCCAGGGCGGCGTAACAGGCCTCCGTCGTCTTGAAGGTGACCTGCCACTCCTCCGCGGTCTCGATCGCCTTCTGCCAGTGGTAGACGGAGGTGACGGGGCCCGAGATCTGGGCACAGGCCGCGAGCCGCGCCTCGACCGCGCCCCGGGCCAGCTCCTCGGCCCTGGCGGCGCTGTCGGTGGTGGTGAGGACGGTCAGGGCGAGGGTCACGGTCACTCCTTCAGAGGTCTTCGGGGTTCGGATCGCCGGTCACGCGACCGCCGCGAACTGGGAGGCGTACAGCCTGGCGTACGCGCCGCCCGCCGTGAGGAGTTCCTCATGGCTGCCCTGTTCGGCGATGGCGCCGTTCTCCATCACCAGGATCACATCCGCGTCCCGGATCGTGGAGAGCCGGTGGGCGATCACGAAGGAGGTGCGGCCCTGTCGGAGGGAGGACATGGCCCGCTGGATGAGGACTTCGGTGCGGGTGTCGACGGAGCTGGTCGCCTCGTCGAGGACGAGGATGGAGGGCTCGGTCAGGAACGCCCGGGCGATCGTGATCAGCTGCTTCTCGCCCGCGCTGAGGCCGCCGCCCTCCTCGTCGACGACGGTGTCGTAGCCGTCGGGCAGGGTGCGGATGAACCGGTCGGCGTGGGTGGCCATGGCCGCCCGCTCGATCTCCTCGCGGGTGGCCTTCCTTGAGGTGCCGTAGGCGATGTTGTCGGCGATGGTGCCGCCGAAGAGCCAGGTGTCCTGAAGGACCATGCCGATTCCGGCCCGCAGTTCCTCGCGCGACATCCGCGAGACGTCGACGCCGTCGAGGGTGATCCGGCCGCCGGTGACTTCGTAGAACCGCATCAGCAGATTGACCAGCGTCGTCTTGCCCGCGCCCGTGGGGCCGACGATCGCGACCGTCTGGCCCGGCTCCACCGCCAGCGACAGATTGTCGATCAGCGGCTTGTCCGGCTCGTAGCGGAACGACACCTTCTCGAAGGAGACGCGGCCGGTGACCTGGCCGGGGCGGTGCGGTTCGGCGGGGTCGGGGGTCTCCTCCTCGGTGTCGAGGAGGTCGAAGACGCGCTCGGCGGAGGCGACGCCGGACTGGAGGAGGTTGGCCATCGCGGCGACCTGTGTGATGGGGCCGTTGAACTCGTACGAGTACTGCACGAAGGCCTGGACGTCGCCGACGGAGAGGGTGCCGGTGGCCACGCGCAGGCCGCCGACGACGGCGATGAGGACGTAGTTGAGGTTGCCGACGAAGCTCAGGGCGGGCTGGATGAAGCCGGACATGACCTGGGCGCGCAGGCCGGCGGTGTACAGCTCCTCGCTGAGCCGGTCGAAGGTCTCCACGGCCTCGGCGCGGCGGCCGAAGGCCCGCACCTCGGCGTGGCCGGTGAACATCTCCTCGACGTGGCCGTTGAGTTTGCCCGTGACCGCCCACTGCCGGACGAACTGCGGCTGGGCGCGCCGCCCGATGCGGGCGGCGACGAGCACGGAGAGGGGGACGGTCGCCAGCGCGACGAGCGCGAGCAGCGGCGAGATCACGAACATCATCGCCAGCACGCCGACGATCATGAACAGGGAGCGGACCATCTGTCCGAAGGCCTGCTGGAGGGTCTGGACGATGTTGTCGATGTCGTTGGTGGTGCGGCTGAGGAGTTCGCCGCGGGGCTGCCGGTCGACGTGGCGCAGCGGCAGCCGGGCGAGCTTGGTCTGGGCCCGTTCGCGCAGCCGGTGCCCCAGGCGCTGGACGACGACCATGGTGAGCCGGGTCTGGATCCAGGTGAACGCGGCCGCTGCGGTGGTGACGCCGAGGACGAGGAGCAGGATCTGGGCGACGGCGGTGAAGTCGACGCCGCCGGGGGTGCCGGCGCCGCGGACGATGAGGTCGGTGGCGTGGCCGAGGATGAGCGGGCTCGTGACGGAGAAGGCGACGGCGGCGACGGCGGCGGCGAGGACGGCGAGGATCAGGGGTCGGTCGGGGGTGGTGAGGCGCAGCAGACGCAGGCCGGAGGTACGGAAGTTGAGGGAGCGCTCCAGCGGCGGGGTGCCGATGCCGCCCGGCCCGCGCTGCTGGACGCCGGGCCCGCGCCGCTCGGGGGTGGCGCCCGGCTCCCGGCGCTCGGGCGTGGCGCCCGTACCGTCTTCTCGGCGCTGGACGCCGGGCCCGTGGCGCTCGGGGGTGGCGTTCATGCCGCTTCCTCCTCGGTGAGCTGGGAGAGGACGATCTCCCGGTAGGTGGGGTTGTCACGCATGAGCGTGTCGTGGGTGCCGGTGCCGACGACCTGGCCCTGGTCGAGGACGACGATCCGGTCGGCGCCGCGGATGGTGGAGACGCGCTGGGCGACGATGACGACGGTGGCGTCCCGGGTCTCTGCGGCGAGGGCGCGGCGCAGGGCGGCGTCGGTGGCGTTGTCGAGGGCGGAGAAGGAGTCGTCGAAGAGGTAGACGTCGGGCCGGGCGGCGAGGACCCGGGCGATGGCGAGGCGCTGGCGCTGGCCGCCGGAGAAGTTGGTGCCGCCCTGGGCGACGGTGGCGTCCAGGCCGCCGTCGAGGCCGCGGACGAAGTCGGCCGCCCGCGCGGTCTCCAGGGCGTGCCAGAGGTCGTCGTCGGTGGCGCCGGGGTTGCCGTAGCGCAGGTTGGAGGCGACGGTGCCGGAGAAGAGGTACGGCTTCTGGGGTACGAAACCGACGGTTCTGGCCAGCAGCGCCGGGTCGAGGTCGCGGACGTCCACGCCGCCGACCCGTACCTCTCCGGCGGTAGCGTCGAACAGGCGGGGCACGAGGCCGAGCAGGGTGGACTTGCCGCTGCCGGTGGAGCCGATGACGGCGGTGGTGCGGCCGGCCCGGGCTGTGAGGTCGATCCCGCGCAGGACGGGCTCCTCGGCGCCGGGGTAGCTGAAGTCGATGCCGCGCAGCTCCAGCCGGCCGGAGCCGTGCAAGTGGCGGACGGGAGCGGCAGGCGGGGTGAGGCCGGGTTCGGTGGCGAGGACCTCCTGCAGGCGTTCCGCGCTGACCTCGGCGCGGGGCAGTTGCATGGCGAGGAAGAGGGTCATCATCACGGCCATGAAGATCTGCATCAGATAGCCGAGGAAGGCGATGAGCGAGCCGGGCTGGAGGGAGCCGGAGTCGATGCGGTGTCCGCCGACCCAGATGATGGCGACGGTGGCGAGCTCCCAGACGATGAAGACGGTGGGCATCATCAGGGCCTGGAGGCGGCCGGCACGCAGTCCGGCGGCGAGGAGTTCATCGTTGGCGTCGGCGAAGCGGCGCTGTTCGTGCCGGTCTCGGACGAAGGCGCGGATGACGCGGATGCCGGTGATCTGTTCCCGCAGGACGCGGTTGATCAGGTCGACACGGCCCTGCATGCCCCGGAAGACCGGGGGCAGGCGGCGCACGATCAGGCCCACGGCGAGGCCCATCAGCGGGGCGAAGACCAGCAGGAGCAGTGCGAGCGGGACGTCCTGGCCGAGCGCCATCGCGATTCCGCCGATCGCCATCAGCGGCGCGGCGACGACGAGGGTGAGGGCGAGCAGGGCGAGGGTCTGCACCTGCTGGACGTCGTTGGTGGTGCGGGTGATCAGGGAGGCGGCGCCGAAGCGGCCCATCTCCCGTACGGAGAAGTCCTGGACGTGGCGGAAGACGGTGGCCCGCAGGTCGCGGCCGATTCCCATGGCGATCTTGGCGCTGAAGAGGACGGCGGCGCCGGCGGCGGCCATCTGGAGGAGGGTGACGGCGATCATCAGGACGCCGGTGGTGAGGACGTAGCCGGTGTCGCCGCGCAGGACGCCGTGGTCGATGAGGTCGGCGTTGAGGGTGGGGAGCAGGAGGGTGGCCAGGGACTGGATCAGCTGGAGGCCCACGACCAGGGCGAAGGTTCCCCGGTAGGGCCGCAGATGGCGCAGGAGAAGTCTGGTCAGCATGGCGTGCGGTCCTTAACCCGCGTACGGGTGGACGGACTTGGCGGACCGGAGCGCCTCGCCCCACCAGACGAGCTGGTCGAGCATCGTCTTGGCGGCGCCCTCGGGGCCGGAGGGGTCCTTGAGCTGACCGTCCGCGTCGAACAGGCCGTGGACGAAGGCGAAGGAGACGGTGTCGCGGACGGTGACGGCGTGCAGTTCGGCGAAGACCTGCCGCAGCTGCTCGACGGCGCGCAGGCCGCCGGAGATTCCGCCGTAGGAGAGGAAGCCGACGGGCTTGGCCTGCCATTCGACGTAGTGCCAGTCGATGAGGTTTTTGAGGGGGGCGGGGAAGGAGTGGTTGTACTCGGGGGTGAGGACGACGAAGGCGTCGGCGGCGGCGAGCGTGGGGGTGACCTTGGCCAGTTCGGCGGCGGCGTCGGGGCCGGGGGTGTGGGACAGGGCGGTGGGCAGGTCGATCGTGGCGAGGTCGACGACGGTGACGTCGAAGCCGGGGTGCTCCTCGGCCCGGGCGAGGAACCAGTCGGCGACGACGGGGGCGAAGCGGCCCTCGCGGTTGCTGGCGACGATGACGGCGAGCTTGAGCGGTGTCTGCGTGGTCATGGGGAAGAGCCTCGTACCTCAACTTTGGTTGAGGTCAAGCGGATCTTTTCGGCACTCTCACGGGCCCCCGTACGGTGAGGAGATGAGCCACGCACCCGTGTACATCGAGATCGACGGCAGACCCGCCGCGGACCCCGAGCTGATCGCCACCCTCCAGAGCGCCTACGGGCATTTCACCGCGATGCAGGTACGCCACGGCGGGGTGCGCGGACTCGGCCTCCATCTGGACCGGCTCGACGGCGCCTCCCGGGAACTCTTCGGCACCGGCGTGGACAAGGACCATGTGCGGGCTCTGATGCGGCAGGCTCTGCGGGCGGCGGGGCGCGCCGAGGCGGCTGTGCGGGTGTACATGTACGAGGGGACGGCGATGGTGACCGTACGGGAGCCGTTCGCGTTCGACGACGCCCCGCAGGCGCTCAAGTCCGTCCCGTACCAGCGCCCGGCGGCCCATCTGAAGCATCTGGGCGGCTTCGGGCAGACGTACCACCGCGAAGCGGTCCGGCGCGAGGGCTTCGACGAGGCGCTGCTGACGGCCCCGGACGGGACGGTCAGCGAGGGCGCCGTCACCAACATCGCCTTCTGGGACGGCGCTTCGGTCCGCTGGCCGGACGCGCCCGCTCTCCACGGCGTCACGATGGCCCTGCTCGAACCGCTCCTGGGGTCCGTACGGGGGCCGGTGACCCTGGCGGACGTGCCGTCGTTCCGGGCCGCGTTCGTGACGAACTCCCGCGGGATCGCGCCGGTGAGCCGGATCGACGAGACCGTGCTGCCCGGGGACGAGCGGCTGATGGCCCGGGTGCGGGAGGCGTACGCGTCGGTGGAGTGGGAGACCCTGTGAGGCCGACACGGCCGTCGCGGTCGCAGCCCGCTTCCGGTGGTCCGCCTCGTCCGGTCACCCGTTCGGAGCGGGCCCCCCGGCGGGACCGCCCAACAGGCCCTGACCTGTGGTGACAGCCGGTGTCCGGGGTGGCGGGCCGCACCGAACGGCCCAATTCTGACCCCTCATCAGCAGGCGGGGGCGGGCGGCAGAGCCTTACCTCTGGGAGCAGGACAACCGCCCCGAAAGCGCGCTCCGGAGGATCCCATGCGCACCACTGCCCGCCTGCTCACCGGTACCGCGTTGACGGTCCTGACGCTCGGCGCGCTCGCCGCACCCCCGGCGTACGCCGACAACCACGAGCGGGCCGACACCACCGAGCGCACCGAGAACCAAGACCGGGGCGAGAACCACGAGCGCACCGACAACCACCAGGGGGGCGACAAGAAGGAGCGGCTGGAGATCTTCCCGACGACCGCCGCGCCGGGTGAGCGGATCACCGTCAACACCACCGCCTGCGGGTCCGGCGGCCACGGCATCGGCGACGCCCAGAGCCTGGGCGCGGGTGACTTCCAGCTGTCGCAGGGCGCCCACAAGGAGATCGTGGTCGGCCACTTCACGGTCCCGCACCACGCCAAGCCGGGCACCTACAGCATCGCCGTGGCCTGCGACAACGGCCGCACCGCCAAGGGCAACCTGGAGATCCGCCACCACCACCAGGGCCCCAGCGGACATGTGCGCACCGGCATCGGCGGCAGCGTCGGGCCCGACAGCACCCAGATCGCGGCGGGTGTGGCCCTTCTGGCCGCGGCCGCCGTCGGCGGGACCTGGCTCCTGCGCCGCCGGGCGAGCGGCGCGCAGGGCCGGTAGCGGGACTCCTCCCGTCGATCCGCCGCCCCGCCCCCGCCGTGCCCCGAGCCGGCGCGGGCGGGGTCACTCCGTCCGGCCCCGGCCACCCGTGGACCGCCCCGAAGGACCCGAAGGACTCCGACAGTGAGCACCAAGAGCAAGGCCTGGGGCATAGCGGCCGCCGCCTGCCTCGGTATCTGGCTGGTCGAGAACGGCTCCGAACCGGTCACTCCGCCCGTCCCGTCGGCCGCCGAGGCGTTCGCCGCGGGCCCCGAGCAGCACACCGACGCGGCCGCCGATCCGCTGCCGCCGTCCGCCCCGGTCCGGCTGCGCATCCCGAAGATCGGTGTGGACACGCCCGTGATGCGGCTCGGTCTCGCCCCGGACCGCAGCCTCCAGGTGCCGCCGGCCGGCGACAGCAATCTGGCCGGCTGGTACAAGGACGGCACCCCGCCGGGCGCCAAGGGCACCGCGATCGTCGCCGGTCATGTCGACAACGCCAAGGGACCGGCCGTCTTCTACGCGCTCGGCACGCTCAAGAAGGGCCAGCGCGTCGAGGTCGACCGCGCGGACGGGCGTACGGCCGTGTTCACGATCGACGCGGTCGAGGTGTACGAGAACGACGCCTTCCCGGACCGGAAGGTCTACGGGCAGGCGGACCGGGCCGAGCTACGGGTGATCACGTGTGGCGGCGGGTTCACGAAGAAGTCCGGCTACCAGGGCAACGTGGTCGCCTTCGCCCACCTCATCGGCGTCCGCTGACCAGGCCCGGGCAGGCCGGGTCAGCTCCACTGGTCGAAGGCGAGCTTCGCGACCAGCGAGAACACCACGAACAGCAGCACCCCACGGACGAACTCGCTGCCCTTGCGCAGTGCCATCCGCGCGCCGACCGTCCCGCCGAGCAGGTTGAACGCCGCCATCACCACGGCCAGCTGCCACAGCACGGCCCCCTGGTAGGCGAACATCGCCAGCGCCCCGGCATTGGTGCAGACGTTGACGATCTTGGCGGTGGCGGAGGCGGTCACCAGGTCGAGGTGGAGGACGGCCGTGAGCGCGAGGACCAGGAAGGTGCCTGTGCCGGGCCCGAAGAGGCCGTCGTAGAAGCCGATGCCGCCGCCGACCAGGACGATCGCGGCGATCACGCGGGCCCGGGTCGCCGGGCCCTTGTCCTCGGTCCGGGTCCCGAAGGACGGCCGCAGCAGCACGAACGCGGCCACCCCGAGCAGCACCACCATGATCACCGGGCGCAGGACGTCGCTGCTGATCCCGGCGGCGAAGAACGCGCCGGCCATCGATCCGACGAGCGCGGCGAGCCCGATCCGTACGGCCGTGCTCACCTTCACCGGCGCCTTGCGTACGTACGTCACGGCGGCGCCGGTCGTGCCCACGATCGCGACCGCCTTGTTGGTGCCGAGGATCTGCGCGGCCGGGACGTTCGGCATGCCAAGCAGCAGGGCGGGGATCAGCAGCAGCCCGCCACCGCCCACCACCGCGTCGATCCAGCCGGCCACGAGCGCGGCGACACAGAGCAGGACAAGGGTGGTGAGTGATATGTCAGGCATGATCGCGAGCCTAGGACAGGCGATGGGTGTACTGCCCCACGATCTTCTGAGTCTTGAGGTACGTCTGAGGTTCGGCACCCCACCTGGCACCGGGTGCCGTCTCCCTCACACCCGAGGTGGACGGCGGCTGAGGTCAGCGTTCCGTACGGGAAACAGACGGGATGCCGTCGGGTAACACCGACCGCGCACGCTGCGGACATGAGTACACGGATCGTGGTGGTCGGCGGCGGGACGGCGGGCGCCCGGCTCGCCCAGCGGCTGCCGGTCACCCTCCTCGGCGAAGAGCCGCACGCCCCCTACAACAGGGTGCTGCTCGCCGACGTCCTCGCCGGACGGTACGCGCCCGAGGTGATCGCCCTGCCCGCCCCGGGAGAGCCGGTGCGGCGCGGGGTGCGGGCCGAGCGCATCGACCGGGATGCCCGGCTGGTGCACTGCGCCGACGGCTCCACGGTCGGCTACGACCGGCTGGTCCTGGCCACCGGCTCCAACCCGGTGCTGCCGCCGCTGCGCGGACTGCGCGGCAGCCGGCTGCCCGAGGGGGTCCACCCCTTCCGCACCCTCGACGACTGCCTGACGCTGCGGAGCCTCGTCGGCCCCGGCGTCCGCGTGGTCGTCGTCGGCGGCGGGCTGCTCGGGGTGTCCGCGGCGCGGGCGCTCGCGGCGCGCGGCGCGGAGGTCGTGCTGACCCAGCAGGGTGAGCGGCTGATGGAACGGCAGCTGGACGCGCGCGCCTCGGCGCTGCTGCGCGCCCATGTCGAATCCCTCGGGGTCGAGGTGCACACCGAGTGCCGGGTGAGCGGTCTGCGCCAGCACGACGGGGCCGTGACCGCGGTCGAGCTCGCCGACGGTTTCGTCCTCGACGCCCACGTCGTCGTCCTCGCCTGCGGGGTGCGGCCCCGCGTAGGTCTGGCCCGCGACGCCGGGCTCGACGTCCAGCGCGGCATCGTCGTCGACGACGAGCTGCGCACCTCCGACCCGTACATCCACGCCGTCGGCGACTGCGCCGAGCACCAAGGCCGGGTCTACGGCCTGGCCGGCCCCGCCCTGGAGCAGGCCGACGTACTCGCCGGGATCCTGCTCGGCGACACCGGCCGCTACGGCGGCACCCGCGCCCTGACCCGGCTCACCCTCGGCGGCCCCGAGGCCCTGGACCTGGCGGCGTTCGGCGAGGCCACGGCCCAGCCCGGCGACGACGTGGTCCAGCTGACCGACGCCACCCGCCGGGCCTACCGCAAGGTCGTCGTCCGCGGCGACCGGCTGGTCGGCGGTGTCCTGCTCGGCGATCTCGCCGCGGTCGGCGCGCTCGCCCGCGCCTGGGAGGGCGACGAGGCCCTGCCCGACGCTCCCCTGCTCCACCTGCTCACCCATGACGGAGGCTCCTGAGATGTCGACCACGCCCGTGAACACCCCCACCATCGTCCTGGTCGGCCACGGAATGGTCGGGCAGCGGTTCCTGGAGGCCCTCGCCGAGCAGGGCACCACCGCGACCTCCCGGGTCGTGGTCCTGTGCGAGGAGCCCCGCCCCGCCTACGACCGGGTCAAGCTGACCTCGTACTTCGACGGGAAGACCCCGGACGACCTCTCCATGGTCGAGGACGGCTTCATGGAGCGGCACGGCATCGAGCTGTACGTCGACGACCCGGCGGTGAGCGTCGACCGGGCCGCCCGGCAGGTCACCTCCCGCTCGGGACGGACCTTCACCTACGACGCGCTGGTCCTGGCCACCGGCTCGTACCCGTTCGTGCCGCCGGTGCCCGGCAAGGACGCGCACGGCTGCTTCGTCTACCGCACCATCGAGGACCTGCTCGCCATCGAGGAGTTCGCCAAGACCTCCCGCACCGGCGCCGTCGTCGGCGGCGGTCTGCTCGGCCTGGAGGCGGCCGGCGCCCTCAAGGGCCTGGGCCTGGAGACCCACATCGTGGAGTTCGCGCCGCGCCTGATGCCGGTGCAGGTCGACGAGGGCGGCGGCGCGGCGCTGCTGCGCACCATCGAGGACATGGGGCTCGTCGTGCACACCGGCACGGGCACCCAGGAGGTCGTCACGGCCGACGGCTCGGTCACCGCGATGCGCCTGTCGGACGGCACCGAGCTGGCCACCGACATGGTGGTCTTCTCGGCGGGTGTACGCCCCCGCGACCAGCTGGCCCGCGACTGCGGCCTCGACGTCGGCGAGCGCGGCGGCATCGCCGTGGACGAGCTGTGCCGTACGTCCGACCCGGCGGTGTACGCGATCGGCGAGTGCGCGCTGGCCGCGGACGGCAGGGTGTACGGCCTGGTGGCACCCGGCTACGAGATGGCGCAGACGGCTGCCGCCGCCATCGCCGAGCAGGAGGCCAAGGAGTTCACCGGCGCCGACCTGTCGACCAAGCTGAAGCTGCTCGGCGTGGACGTGGCCTCCTTCGGCGACGCGCACGGCGCCGCCGAGGGCAGCCTCGACGTCGTCTACTCGGACTCCCGCTCCGGCATCTACAAGAAGCTCGTCGTCGACGCCCAGGGTGTGCTGCTCGGCGGCGTCCTGGTCGGTGACGCCGACGCGTATGGCATGCTGCGCCCGCTCACCGGCACCGTCCCGCCCGTCGCTCCGGAGCAGCTGGTCCTGCCGGCCGGCGCGGGCGCGCCGGTCGCGCTCGGCCCCTCCGCCCTCCCCGACGACGCGGTGATCTGCTCCTGCCACAACGTCACCAAGCACGCGATCACCCAGTGCACCTCCCTGCCGGAGGTGAAGAAGTGCACCAAGGCGGGTACGGGCTGCGGCAGCTGTGTGAAGCTCATCGGCCAGCTGCTGCCCGCCCCCGCCGACAGCGGCCTGTGCGCCTGCTTCTCGTACACCCGCAGCGAGCTGTACGAGATCATCCGCACCCTGCGGCTCACCTCCTTCGCCGAGCTGCTGGACTCGCACGGCCGGGAGGCCGCGCGCGGCGGTGACGGCTGCGAGATCTGCAAGCCGACGGTCGCCTCGATCCTCGCCAGCCTGCAGAGCGGCTACATCCTCGACGGCGAGCAGGCCGCCCTGCAGGACACCAACGACCACTTCCTCGCCAACATGCAGCGCAACGGCTCCTATTCGGTGGTGCCGCGGATCCCCGGCGGCGAGGTCACCCCCGAGAAGCTGATCGTGATCGGCGAGGTGGCCCGGGACTTCGGCCTCTACACCAAGATCACCGGCGGTCAGCGGATCGACCTGTTCGGCGCCCGTGTGGACCAGCTCCCGGCGATCTGGACCCGTCTTGTGGACGCCGGCTTCGAGTCGGGGCACGCGTACGGCAAGTCGCTGCGCACGGTCAAGTCCTGTGTGGGGCAGACCTGGTGCCGCTACGGCGTGCAGGACTCGGTGAAGATGGCGATCCAGCTGGAGCTGCGCTACCGCGGCCTGCGCTCCCCGCACAAGCTCAAGTCGGCGGTCTCCGGCTGCGCCCGCGAGTGCGCCGAGGCCCAGTCGAAGGACTTCGGTGTGATCGCCACGGCGAGCGGCTGGAACCTGTACGTCGGCGGCAACGGCGGCGCGACCCCGCGCCACGCCGACCTGCTCGCCCAGGACCTCTCGGACGCCGAACTGGTCCGGCTGATCGACCGGTTCCTGATGTTCTACATCCGCACCGCCGACCGGCTGGAGCGCACCTCGGTGTGGCTGGAGCGGCTGGAGGGCGGCCTGGAGCATCTGCGGGACGTCGTCGTCCATAACTCCCTCGGCCTCTGCGACGAGCTGGAGGCGATGATGGCCGCGCACGTCGACGCCTACGAGGACGAGTGGGCCGCGACCCTCGACGACCCGGACCGGCTGCGCCGCTTCGTCTCCTTCGTGAACGCCCCGGACACCCCGGACCCGTCGGTCCGCTTCGTCCCGGAGCGCGACCAGATCAAGCCCGACCTCACCCCGCTCACCCTCTCCCCCTCCGCCCCCGCCCTCGAAGGGACGCTCGCCCGATGACGCCTCAGACTCTTCGGCCGACGGCTGCTCGGCCGACGCTTCAGCTCGCCCACGCCGACGACGCCTGGCTCACGGTCTGCGAGGAGTCCCGGCTGACGCCGGGGCGCGGCATGGCGGCGCTGCTGCCGGACGGCCGGCAGGCGGCGCTCTTCCTCGACCGCAAGGGCCGCGCGTACGCGATCGACAACCGCGATCCGTTCACCGGCGCGCAGGTGCTGGCGCGGGGGCTGCTCGGTACGGCCGACGGCCGGCCGTTCGTGGCCTCGCCCCTGCTCAAGCAGCGCTTCGACCTGGAGACGGGCCGCTGCCTGGACGACGAGGAAGTGGCGGTGGCGGTGTACCCGGTCCGTACGGTCCAGGAGGACTGATCCGGCATAGGCTGTGCGGAGCTCTCTTCCTACTCTGCGGTAAGAACGAGGAGGTCCGCATGGCCACGACCGGCTGGAACGCGCACCACATCCCCGACCAGAGCGGGCGGACCGCCGTCGTCACCGGAGCCAACAGCGGCATCGGGCTGGTCACGGCACGCGAACTGGCCCGGCGCGGCGCGACGGTGGTCCTCGCCTGCCGCAGCGAGTCCCGCGGCACCGAGGCCGCCGGACTGATCCGGCGCCACATACCGGGCGCGAAGGTGCGGTTCACCGCCCTGGACCTCGCCGACCTGGGCTCCGTACGCCGGTTCGCCGAGACGTTCCCGTACGAACGGCTGGATCTGCTCGTCAACAACGCCGGGGTGATGGCGCTGCCCTACGGCCGGACCGCCGACGGGTTCGAGACCCAGTTCGGCGTGAACCACCTGGGCCACTTCGCCCTCACCGGGCTGCTGACACCCCGGCTCCTGGCGACCCCCGGGGCCCGGGTGGTCACCGTCTCCAGCGGACTGCACGCCCTCGCCGACCTCGACATGGGCGACCTCAACAGCGAGCGCCGCTACCGGCGCTGGATCGCCTACGGCCGGTCCAAGACCGCCAATCTGCTCTTCACCCACGAGCTGGCCCGCCGCCTCAAGGCCGCCGGCTCGGACATCGTCGCCGCGGCCGCGCACCCGGGCTACGCCGCGACGAACCTGCAGACCGCGGGCGTACGGATGGAAGGACGCCACGGCGCCGAACGGATCGTGGCCCTCGGCAACCGGCTCATCGCCCAGCCCGCGGAGGCGGGGGCGCTGCCCACGCTGTACGCGGCGACCGCGCGCGGGGTCCGCCCGGACTCCTTCACCGGCCCGAAGTACCTGCTGTGGCGGGGCGCCCCGGCGCCGTCGTGGCGGGCCAAGTGGACCCTGGACGACGTCGCCGGCGAGCGGCTCTGGATCGCGTCCGAGCAGCTCACCGGCGTCACGTACGAGGGTCTGAAGGACCGCTGACCGGCCTTTGCGGCCGACCGGTCAGCCTTCGACGGCGGCCGGGTCCATCCAGATGAGCTCCCAGTGGTGCCCGTCGGGGTCGGTGAAGGAGCGGCCGTACATCGTGCCGTAGTCCATCGGCTCCTTCGCCGCGGTACCCCCGGCGTTCAGGGCGGCGTCGGCGAGCTCGTCGACCTTCTCCCGGCTCTCCGCGCTCAGCGCCAGCAGGACCTCACTGGTGCGGGACGCGTCGGCGATCTCCTTGCCGGGCTTGGTGAACTCCTTGAACTTGGCCTCGGTCAGCAGCATCGCGAAGATCGTGTCGCTGATGACCAGGCAGCCGGCGGTGTCGTCGCTGAACTGCGGGTTGAAGGAGTAGCCGAGCTTGCCCCAGAAGGCCTTGCTGGCCTCAAGGTCCTTCACCGGCAGGTTCACGAAGATCATCTGAGGCATGGTGGCGGTCTCTTCCCTGTGTCGGTCTGGCTGTGTCGGTCTCGGTGTTACGTGCTTACGGGAAGGTAGACAGCGGCGCCGAGCGAAACTCATCGCTGCCGCGAAGATCCGCGAAGATTTTTTCGAGGAGCCGGCTCCGCTGTTGCAGCGCCCCGGCTCCCGGCCTAGCGTCGGCGCCATGAGCGCCTCCGGGAAGAAGATCGTCGAGAAGCTGTCGGAAGACGCGCTGACCGCCGCCACCGGCCGGGGCTGGGCGGAGTGGTTCGCCGAGCTGGACGCCTGGGGCGCCACGGACCGGGGCCACAGGGAGATCGCCCAGCATCTCGTGAACGCGCACGGCGTCAGCGGCTGGCACGCCCAGTCGATCACGGTCGGCTACGAACAGGAACGCGGGATGCGCGAGGTCGGCCAGTCCAGCCAGGGCGACTGGCAGGTCAGCGCCAGCAAGACGGTGAGCGCGCCGCCGAACCGGGTCATCGACGCCTTCGTCCGCGAGGACCTGCGCCGCCGCTGGCTCCCCGACGGCGACCTGGCCGTACGCACCCACCGCCCCGGCAAGTCCCTGACCGCCGACTGGGACGGCGGCACGAGCCGGATCTCGGTCTATCTGACCCCCATGGGCCACACGAAGACCCAGGTCGGCCTCGGCCACACCAAGCTCCCGGACGCGGACGCGGTCGCCGCGTACAAGACCTTCTGGCGCGAGCGCCTCACCGACCTGAAGACGCTGCTGGAATCCTCCGGCTGAGCCCACGGGGGCAGCGGACCCGCTCCTGACGCTTCCCCTTCACCGCCTGTTGCTGCACTGTCAATTCGGTACTCCTAGGTTCCGGAAGCGCGCGACCCCGCCGCGGCCGTGCGGTGGGGCGGCCATCACCACCCCTTCAGGAGTGAGACGTGGAGCGACGCAGTTTCCTGCGTGGAGCGGTCATCGGCACGTCGGCCGCCGCCTTCGGCGGCACGCTGATGCGGGGCGCGGCCTACGCCGCCCCGGCTCAGCCCGGCCCCGGCCCCTACGGGGCCCTCGGCGCGGCGAACGCCAACGGCATCCAGCTGCCGAGCGGGTTCACCAGCCGGATCATCGCCCGGTCCGGCCAGACCGTCGGCGGCACCTCGTACACCTGGCACAACGCCCCCGACGGCGGCGCCTGTTTCGCCGACGGCACCGGCTGGATCTACGTGTCGAACTCGGAGATCAACCCGTCCGGCGGCGCCAGCGCGGTCAAGTTCAACTCGTCCGGCTCGATCACCGGCGCGTACCGCATCCTCTCCGGCACCCGCCAGAACTGCGCGGGCGGCAAGACCCCGTGGAACACCTGGCTGTCCTGCGAGGAGGTCAGCCTCGGGTACGTCTACGAGACCGACCCGTACGGCGTGAACGCCGCCGTCCGCCGCCCCGCCATGGGCCGCTTCAAGCACGAGGCCGCCGCCGCCGACCCGGTCCGCCGGGCGATCTACCTCACCGAGGACGAGAGCAACGGCTGCTTCTACCGCTTCCTGCCCACCACCTGGGGCAACCTCTCCTCCGGCACGCTCCAGGTCCTGAAGGCCGGCACCGCCACCTCCGGCTCCTTCACCTGGCAGACCGTCCCCGATCCGGACGGCTCCCCCACCTACACCCGTGACCAGGTCTCCGGCGCCAAGCGCTTCAACGGCGGCGAGGGCTGCCACTACGCCGACGACAAGGTCTGGTTCACCACCAAGGGCGACAACCGCCTGTGGCAGCTGAACCTCACCACCAACACCTACGAACTCGCCTACGACGACTCGCTCGTGGTCGGCGGCGGCGCCCCGCTCACCGGCGTGGACAACGTCACCGGGTCGTCCTCCGGCGACCTGTTCGTCGCCGAGGACGGCGGCAACATGGAGATCTGCGTCATCACCCCGGACGACGTCGTCGCACCCTTCCTGCGGATCACCGGCCAGTCCAGCTCCGAGATCTGCGGCCCGGCCTTCTCCCCCGACGGCAAGCGGCTGTACTTCTCCAGCCAGCGCGGCACCACCGGCAGCTCCTCGGGCGGTATCACCTACGAGGTGACCGGACCGTTCCGGGCGTAACACAGCACCTGCTGGGCGCCCGCCCCGAGGAGGGCGGCGCCCAGTGGCGTCAGGGTGTGCAGCACCGAATTGCCGTGCCGCAGGGTCACCACCAGACCCGCGTCCCGGAGCACGCCCGCGTGCTGGCTCGCCGAGGCCAGGGAGACCCCCGCCCGGCGGGCCAGTTCGCTCGTCGTACTGCCGTCGCCGATCGCGTGCAGCACCGCCGAGCGGGTGTGGCCGACCAGCTTGCCCAGCGACGTACCGCCAGGCTCGCTGCACACCGGCGCGTCCGTGTGCGTGATCGGATAGACCAGGACCGGCTGGAGCTCCTGGTTGCGGTACATCACCGGCGTACCCCGGCAGAAGTACGACGGCTGGAGCAGCAGGCCCCGCCCGTCGAGCCGCACCTCGCGGTCGACCGGGTAGTCGGCCTCCAGGACCGGCGCCCGCCAGCGCAGCATCGGCGGGAGGGTGGCGAGGAGTTCGTCGGCGCCGCCGTCGAGGACCGCCCGGCCGCGCACGGCCCGGTCGGCCTCCACCCGCGCCTGGATGTAGGGCCACTGCGGTTCGACGGCGGCCCGGTGGTAGCTGCGCAGAGTGCCCACGAGGCGGCTGAGCTGCTCCTGGCAGCCCTCGGCGAGGGCGGCGAGCGGGGCGGGCAGCACCCGGCTGCCGGCGCGGTCGCAGGCGAGCAGGGCCAGCTCGTGGTGGAGCCGGGCCGGCGGTGTCGCCCGGATCGCCTCCAGGCCCTCGTCTAGCCCGAGGATGCCCTGCGGCGGGGTCAGAAAGTCCGGGAAATAGCCCCGGCTCGGCACGAGCGCTCCGAGGAGTCGTGTTTCACCGTTCAACCTGGCACGTGTTTCGGAGCGCCATTCCCCGAAGACCATCGGACCGCGCCGGTCCCTCAATCGGTGAAAGCTGAGAATCGTTTCCCACAACACATCCGGCCGGGCGGCCATCCGCACCCCGGCAAGGTCGTCACCGGTGAAATGAATCCGCAGCATGAAACCCCCACTGTTGCACCCGCAATCACCCCCGTCGAAGAGTATGCACAGCATCACAGGACGTTACCAGGGTGTTTCAGCCACAGTTGAAACGCATCGCGGAGACCCGGGGCAAACCGAAAAGCTGTGCGTGTCGGGCAGGAAACCTTCAGGACCGAGGTGACGTCGTGAAGACCGTGGGGGGCTTTGCGCGTCCGGCGGCGGTCGGCGAAGGTTGCGGCTCACTTGCCCGACAGCGGTAATGGGCGCGGCTGCCGGGTGGGGATCCGGCGGCCGCGCCCCCACCATTGTTTGCCAACCGAATGGCGGAAATTCGCCGCCGGGCGGCCGGTCAAGCCGGAGTCAATAGTCTGTCAAATTGTCCGGCGTTCAACAGGCCAGAATTCAACCGGCCGGGATTGAACAAGCCGCACAGGACGACTGCACAAGAACTCACATTTCCTTACCGGGACGAATGCCGACGGGGCGGGACACCTCCGCACAAGGTGCCCCGCCCCGTCTCTTTCCTCACCAGCCGGCCACCGCCCGTCGGTGAGGGTCGCGATGACCGACGGCGGCCGCGGGTGGCCTGTGGCCTGTGGATCAGCGGCTGTCCGAACCGGTTGCCGTGGCGGCCGCCCGGCCCGCCTCCAGACGCGCCACCGGGATCCGGAACGGCGAGCAGGAGACGTAGTCCAGCCCCACCTCGTGGAAGAAGTGCACCGACTCCGGGTCGCCGCCGTGCTCACCGCAGACGCCCAGCTTCAGGTCGGGCCGGGTGGCCCGGCCGGCCTCCACCGCGCTGCGGACGAGCGAGCCGACGCCGTCCTTGTCGATGGTCTCGAACGGCGAGACACCGAAGATGCCCTTCTCCAGGTACGCGGTGAAGAAGCTGGCCTCCACGTCGTCCCGGGAGAAGCCCCACACCGTCTGGGTGAGGTCGTTGGTGCCGAAGGAGAAGAACTGCGCGGCCTCGGCGATCTGACCGGCCGTGAGCGCGGCCCGCGGCAGCTCGATCATCGTGCCGATGGTCAGCTTGAGGTCCACACCGGTGGCGGCCTCGACCTCGGCGATGACCGCGTCGGCCTCCTCGCGGACGATCTCCAGCTCCTGGACCGTGCCCACGAGCGGGATCATGATCTCGGGCCGCGGGTCGCCCTTGGCGTTCTTCCGCTCCGCGGCGGCCTCGGCGATCGCCCGTACCTGCATGGTGAACAGGCCGGGGATGACCAGGCCGAGCCGCACACCGCGCAGACCCAGCATCGGGTTCTGCTCGTGCAGCCGGTGCACGGCCTGGAGCAGCCGCAGGTCGTTTTCGTTGTGGTCCTTGCGGGACTCGGCGAGCGCGACGCGCACCGACAGCTCGGTGATGTCGGGGAGGAACTCGTGCAACGGCGGGTCGAGCAGCCGGACCGTGACGGGCAGCCCGTCCATCGCCTCGAACAGCTCGACGAAGTCCTTCTTCTGCAGCGGCAGCAGCTGCTCCAGGGCGGCCGAGCGCTCCTCGTCGGTGTCGGCGAGGATCAGCCTCTCGACCATCTCGCGGCGCTCACCGAGGAACATGTGCTCGGTGCGGCACAGGCCGATGCCCTGGGCGCCGAAGCGGCGGGCGCGCAGCGCGTCCTCGGCGTTGTCGGCGTTGGCCCGTACGCGCAGCCGGCGTACCCGGTCCGCGTACGCCATGATCCGGTGGACGGCCTGGACCAGCTCGTCGGCGTCGTCGGCGCCGGCGTGCATACGGCCCTCGAAGTACTCGACGACCGGCGACGGCACGACGGGCACCTCACCGAGGTACACCTTGCCGGTGGAGCCGTCGATGGAGACGACGTCGCCCTCCTCGATGACCGTGCCGTTGACGGTCATCCGGCGGCGCTTGGTGTCGACCTCGAGCTCCTCGGCGCCGCAGACACAGGTCTTGCCCATGCCGCGGGCGACGACGGCGGCGTGCGAGGTCTTGCCGCCGCGCGAGGTCAGGATGCCCTCGGCGGCGATCATGCCGTCGAGGTCGTCGGGGTTGGTCTCGCGGCGGATCAGGATGACCTTCTCGCCCGAACGCGACCACTTGACGGCGGTGTAGGAGTCGAAGACGGCCTTGCCGACCGCGGCACCCGGCGAGGCGGCGATGCCACGGCCGAGCAGCTCGGTCTTCGCGCTCTCGTCGAAGCGCGGGAACATCAGCTGCGCGAGCTGGGCGCCGTTGACCCGCTGGAGGGCCTCGGGCTCGTCGATCAGGCCCTGGTCCACGAGCTGGGTGGCGATCCGGAAGGCGGCACCGGCGGTGCGCTTGCCGACCCGGGTCTGGAGCATCCAGAGCTGGCCGCGCTCGATGGTGAACTCGATGTCGCAGAGATCCTTGTAGTGGGTCTCCAGCGTCTCCATGATCGTCATGAGCTGGTCGTACGACTTCTTGTCGATCGACTCGAGGTCGGCCAGCGGCACGGTGTTGCGGATACCGGCGACGACGTCCTCGCCCTGCGCGTTCTGCAGGTAGTCGCCGTAGACGCCCTGGTGGCCGGAGGCGGGGTCGCGGGTGAAGGCGACACCGGTACCGGAGTCGGGGCCAAGGTTGCCGAAGACCATGGAGCAGACGTTGACCGCGGTACCGAGGTCGCCGGGGATGCGCTCCTGGCGGCGGTACAGCTTGGCGCGGTCGGTGTTCCAGGAGTCGAACACGGCCTTGATGGCGAGGTCCATCTGCTCGCGCGGGTCCTGGGGGAAGTCCCGGCCGGCCTCGCGGGAGACGATCTTCTTGAAGTGCTTGACGATCTTCTTGAGGTCGCCGGCCTCCAGGTCGGTGTCGACCGTGACGCCCTTGGCCTGCTTGGCCTCCTCGAGGGCGTCCTCGAAGAGCTCGCCGTCGACACCGAGGACGGTCTTGCCGAACATCTGGATGAGGCGACGGTACGAGTCCCACGCGAAACGCTCGTCGCCGGCCTGGGTGGCGAGTCCGGTGACGGACTCGTCGGAGAGGCCGATGTTGAGGACGGTGTCCATCATGCCCGGCATGGAGAACTTGGCGCCGGAGCGGACCGAGACGAGGAGCGGATTGTCGGCCTGGCCGAGCTTCTTGCCCATCTGCTGCTCGAGGGCGTCCAGGTGGGCGCTGACCTCGTCGCGCAGGGCGGCGGGCTCGGAGCCGCTCTCCAGGTAGACCTTGCAGGCCTCGGTGGTGATGGTGAAGCCGGGGGGAACCGGCAGACCGAGGTTGGTCATCTCGGCGAGGTTCGCGCCCTTGCCACCGAGCAGGTCCTTCAGGTCCTTGTTGCCCTCGGTGAAGTCGTACACGAACTTCTGATCTTTGTTTTCCGACACGGGTCTCGACTCCTCGAGGACTCGGTGGCTGCCCTGACGGCGAGGAACATACCCAGATCGAAGGCGCCTGGGTATGTACGCCTACCCGTCATACGGCCTTAACCACCCGTCCGCCACCAGATCGAAAGTGACTAGGGGGTAGGGAACGGGTGGTCAACTCCTTCATCCCTCGAAGTCCGCTTGACTCAAACCTGAGACTGCACGCTCAGATGAGCGGCTGATCGAGCACTTGCGTTCAAGTCTTGAACGCAGAAAGGGTGGCACTCCGTGCCACCCTTTGAGAAGTGCAACCGCTCCCCGAATGCTCATCTGAGCGCCACCCCTATCAGGGGTGGCGAGAATCACGCTCTTCCGAAGCCGGAAATCCAGCATCCGGACCCCGTCCTGAGCCCCCTGGAACCGGACTTGACCGGCCCGTGACCGGCCCGGGATCAGCCGCCGGAGGTGTCCAGCTCGGCGTCCGCGCTCACCGCCGCACAGTCGTACGGGTCCTTCAGCCAGCCGTCCGGCAGGACGACCCGGTTGTTTCCGGACGTACGGCCCCGCGGACCGTCCGCGCCCACCGGCCACGGCTGGTCCAGGTCCAGCTCGTCCAGCAGCGCGCGCAGCTCACCCAGCGAGGAGGTGACCGCGAGCCGCTTGCGCATCTCCGAACCGACCGAGAAGCCCTTCAGGTACCACGCCACGTGCTTACGGAAGTCGATGACACCCCGGGCCTCGTCGCCGATCCACTCACCGAGCAGCTGGGCATGGCGCACCATCACGTCCGCGACCTCCCGCAGCCCCGGCTGCGCGTACTGCCCGGTGCCCTCGAAGCCCGCCACCAGGTCCCCGAACAGCCACGGCCGCCCCAGGCACCCGCGCCCCACGACCACACCGTCACAGCCGGTCTCGCGCATCATCCGCAGCGCGTCGTCCGCGGACCAGATGTCGCCGTTGCCGAGGACGGGAATCTCGGGCACATGCTCCTTGAGCCGCGCGATCGCGTCCCAGTCCGCCGTACCGCCGTAGTGCTGCGCCGCCGTCCGGCCGTGCAGGGCGATGGCGGTGACCCCCTCCTCGACCGCGATCCGCCCGGCGTCGAGGAAGGTGATGTGGTCGTCGTCGATGCCCTTGCGCATCTTCATGGTGACCGGCAGATCCCCGGCCCCGGTGACCGCCTCCCGCAGGATCGCCCGCAGCAGATGCCGCTTGTACGGCAGCGCGGACCCCCCGCCCTTGCGGGTCACCTTCGGCACGGGGCAGCCGAAGTTCAGATCGATGTGATCGGCGAGGTCCTCCTCGACGATCATGCGAACGGCCTTCCCGACGGTGACCGGGTCGACGCCGTACAGCTGGATCGACCGAGGCGTCTCCGTCTCGTCGAAGTGGATCAGCTGCATGGTCTTCTCGTTGCGCTCGACCAACGCCCGCGTAGTGATCATCTCGCTGACGAACAGCCCCTTGCCGCCGCTGAACTCGCGGCACAGGGTGCGGAAGGGTGCGTTGGTGATACCGGCCATGGGGGCGAGCACGACCGGGGGCTGTACGACGTGCGGGCCGATGGCGAGAGGAGAGAACGCGGTCATCCACTCATTGTCGCCCACAACGGAGATCGTTAGTTCCGCGCACTATCGAGCGGGGGTGTTGCCAGTCGGGGTCGCTACGCCGCGTACGCAAGTGATGACGCTTTGCCTTCCGGCCCGTGAACCGGGGAGGCATGCAGGAGCAGGACACGACCGTGTTCTGGGAACCGTACGAGAAGGGGTATGCCTCGCGCCTCACGCAGCCCTTCGGCGGCAAGGTGCACATCCCGGCGCCGTTCGACTGCGAGCTCGACACCTCGGACTTCGAGCCGGCCCCCGCCCAGGGCGACTGAGGCAGCAGAGAGACAGATGTGGGCCCGGGGGTGCACCCCCGGGCCCACTACTCGTTACGCGTTCCTACTCCTCGGCGCCCTGGGCGTCTTCCGTCTGCTCCGGCTGGGACTGGGCGCGTTCGCGCATCTTGCGGAGGAGTTCCTGCTTCTGGTCGGCGGCCGCCTTGCGGTCGGCGTTGCGCGCCGGGCCGTTGCCCTGCTGGTCGGCGCGGGACAGCTTGCGGCGCTGGCCGCCTACGCCCAGCAGGTTGTTACGGCTCTTGGCCATGGGGTTCTCCCATTCGGGGTGAGATGTGATCCGGGAATCGTCTGGTGGAGGGCGGGACGCTCGGCCCGCCGCACTCTCACTCGTAGATCTGGAAGAACGAAGACATACCCGTGACGCTACCTGGTCGCGGGAGCCTGAGGCACCCGGTTTTCAGGCGCGCGGCGGGACCGGGTCGTGGAAGCCGCGGCGGCGGGCCGCGGCGGGGCGGCAGCGCAGCAGCCGTGCCAGGATCAGGCCGCCGCCACGGAGCGCGCCGTGCCGGTGGAGCGCCTTCACCGCGTAGGTGGAGCAGCTCGGGGTGTACGGGCAGCACGCGGGGCGGGTCGGGCTGATCGCGACGCGGTAGCGGCGTACGGACCGGTACATCGCGGAGGCGACCCGGCCGGAGGGGCGCGGCGCGGCGGGATCGTCGCCCCTGACGAGCGAGGCGGAGGTGCGGAACAGGGGAAGCAGCAGGGCTGACTGTGCCCATACACCGCCGCAGCAGCACGGGTGGAGCGTGAGGTCGCAGGCGTTCTCGCAGAAACCTTCCTTCTGCTCTGGCGGCCCGTCCGGCCGGCTCTTGTGCCTGTTGTTCCCGCTGCTCTTCGCCACCGCGTTCTCCCCTTCGGACCGAGTGGATCATACGCGGCGTGACTCATGACGAATGACAGATATTGAAATCTGTCAGCTGTCATGCGACTCTCGAAGACATGAACACAAACGCCACCCTTCGCCCCCGTCCCCTCGGCGCCACCGGCCCCTCCGTCTTCCCTCTGGGCCTCGGCTGCATGGGCATGTCCGCCCTCTACGGCGAGAGCGACCGCACCGAGTCGATCGCCACCATCCACGCGGCCCTCGACGCCGGCGTCACGCTCCTCGACACCGGCGACTTCTACGGCATGGGCCACAACGAGCTCCTGATCAACGACGCCCTGCGCACCGCCCCCGCCGCGCTCCGCGCCCAGGCGCTGACCAGCGTGAAGTTCGGTGCGCTGCGCACGGTCGAGGGCGGGTTCACCGGCTACGACGGCCGGCCGGACGCGGTCAAGAACTTCGCCGCGTACTCCCTCCAGCGCCTGGGGACCGACCACATCGACGTCTACCGGATCGCCCGCGTCGACCCGGACGTGCCGGTCGAGGAGACGGTCGGGGCCATCGCCGAGCTGGTGGAGGCCGGGCACGTCCGGCACATCGGGCTGTCGGAGGTGGGCGCGGCGACGCTGCGCCGGGCGGCCGCGGTGGCGCCGATCGCCGACCTCCAGATCGAGTACTCCCTGATCTCCCGCGGCATCGAGGACGAGATCCTGCCGACCGCTCGTGAGCTGGGCATCGGCGTCACGGCGTACGGGGTGCTGTCCCGGGGCCTGATCAGCGGGCACTTCACCCACGACCGGGAGCTGGCACCGGGTGACTTCCGGGGCATGAGCCCGCGTTTCCAGGGCGACAACCTCCACCACAATCTGAATCTGGTGGAGCAGCTGCGCACGGTCGCCGAGCGGAAGGGCGCCTCGGTGGCGCAGATCGCGATCGCCTGGGTGCTGTCCCGGGGTGAGGACGTGGTGCCGCTGGTGGGGGCGCGGCGGCGGGACCGGCTGGCGGAGGCGCTCGGTGCGCTGGAGGTGTCGCTGGAGGCCGCCGATCTGCTGGCGATCGAGGCGGCGGTGCCGGTGGGCGCGGCGGCCGGGGAGCGTTATCCACAGGCTCAGATGGCTCACCTCGACAGTGAGCGGTGAGCCGGTACGGTCTATCGCATGTCGCCGTCGCCAGAGATCTTGACCCCCGAGCGCATCCTCGAAGCCACTGAGGACGTGTTGCGTCGCTATGGCCCGACCAAGGCGACCGTCGTCGATGTGGCGCGGGCGCTGGGGGTCAGCCATGGCAGTGTGTACCGGCACTTCCGTACGAAGGCGGCGCTGCGCGAGGCGGTCACGGCCCGTTGGCTGGGGAGGACCGAGGAGTTGCTCGGGGAGCTCAGCGAGGAGCCCGCGAAGACCGCCGAGGAGAAGCTGCGGCAGTGGCTGGCGGTGCTCTTCGAGGCGAAGCGGCACAAGGCGGGGGACGACCCGGAGCTGTTCGCGACGTACGGAGTGCTGATCCAGGAGGCGAGCGGGGTGGTCGACGAGCATCTGCTCGTGCTGATCGGCCAGCTCGCCGCGATCATCGGGGAGGGCGTGCGGTCAGGGCAGTTCGCGGCGCGGGATCCGTTGGCGGCGGCGCGGGCGGTGTTCGACGCGACGGCCCGATTCCATGATCCGGTGTATGCGCCGCAGTGGGAGCGGCCGGAGATCGACGACGAGTTCCGGGCGGTGTGTGAGCTGCTGCTGCGTGGGCTCCGCGCGTAAGGACGAAAAGGCCGAGGCCCCTGGCCCCCGCTGTCGCGGGGGCCAGGGGCCTCAGTCGTGCCTATCGCCCGGTCAGCAGCCGAGCAGGCGGCTGCCGAGGTAGGCCTGGATCTGGTCCAGGGAGACGCGCTCCTGCTTCATGGTGTCGCGCTCGCGCACGGTCACCGCGTTGTCGTCCAGGGTGTCGAAGTCGACGGTGACGCAGAAGGGGGTGCCGATCTCGTCCTGGCGGCGGTAGCGGCGGCCGATGGCGCCCGCGTCGTCGAACTCGATGTTCCAGAACTTGCGCAGGTCGGCCGCGAGACCCTTGGCCTTCGGCGACAGCTGCGCGTTGCGGGACAGCGGCAGGACGGCGACCTTGATCGGGGCCAGGCGCGGGTCGAGGCGCATCACGGTGCGCTTCTCCATGACGCCCTTGGCGTTCGGGGCCTCGTCCTCGTTGTAGGCGTCGAGCATGAAGGCGAGCATGGCGCGGTTCACGCCGGCCGCCGGCTCGATGACGTACGGGGTGTAGCGCTCCTTCGACTCCTGGTCGAAGTAGACGAGGTCCTGGCCGGAGGCCTCGGAGTGGGCCTTGAGGTCGAAGTCGGTGCGGTTGGCCACGCCTTCGAGCTCGGAGAACTCACTGCCGCCGAAGTTGAAGCGGTACTCGATGTCGGCGGTGCGCTTCGAGTAGTGGGACAGCTTCTCCTTCGGGTGCTCGTACCAGCGGATGTTCTCCTCGCGGATGCCGAGGTCGCGGTACCAGTTCCAGCGCTGCTCCATCCAGTACTCGTGCCACTGCTCGTCCTCGCCGGGCTTGACGAAGAACTCCATCTCCATCTGCTCGAACTCGCGGGTGCGGAAGATGAAGTTGCCGGGCGTGATCTCGTTACGGAAGGACTTGCCCATCTGCGCGATGCCGAAGGGCGGCTTCTTCCGGGCGGTCTGCTGGACCTGGGCGTAGTTGGTGAAGATGCCCTGGGCGGTCTCGGGGCGCAGGTAGGCCTTGGAGCCGGTGTCCTGGGTCGGGCCGAGGTGGGTCTCCAGCATGCCGGAGAACTGCTTCGGCTCGGTGAACTGGCCCTTCACACCGCAGTTGGGGCAGTTGATGTCCGCAAGGCCGTTCGCCGGGAGGCGGTTGTGCTTGGCCTCGTACGCCTCTTCGAGGTGGTCGGCGCGGTGGCGCTTGTGGCAGGCGGTGCACTCGGTCAGCGGGTCGGAGAAGGTGGCGACGTGGCCGGAGGCGACCCAGACCTCGGGGGCGAGGATGACGGAGGAGTCGATACCGACAACGTCCTCGCGCGAGGTGACCATCGCGCGCCACCACTGGCGCTTGATGTTCTCCTTGAGTTCGACACCCAGCGGTCCGTAGTCCCAGGCGGCGCGCTGGCCACCGTAGATCTCGCTGCACGGGTAGACGAAGCCACGGCGCTTGCTCAGGCTGACGATGGTGTCGATCTTGTCGGCGGCCACGGTGCTCTCTTCATTACGACGACGAAGTGCGAATGCTTCAGATTACCGGCGGCCGCACCCCCCGGATCAAATCGATGGGTGACGGAGGGCACTAAGGCGCTTTGTTGACAATCGTTTCCAGATTTGTTGAAAATGACTGTCATGAACGTACGCCGTCTGATACCCACCACCGCCGTCGCCGGAGCCGTCGCGCTCGGCCTGTTCTCCCTGTCCGCCTGCTCCGGTTCCGCGGAGTCCGCCGACAAGAAGAGCGACGGCAAGCTGGACGTCGTGGCGTCGTTCTATCCCATGCAGTACCTCGCCGAGCAGATCGGTGGCGAGCACGTCTCCGTCCGTACGCTCACCGAGCCGGGCGTCGAGCCGCACGACCTGGATCTGCAGCCCAAGGAGCGGGGCAGCCTCGAAGAGGCCGACTTCATCCTCTACCTCAAGGGTGTCCAGCCCGCCGTCGACGACGCGATCAAGGACGCCGGGGTGAAGAACACCGTGGACGCGGCGACCCTCACCAAGCTGGAGAACCACGGCGCCGAGGACGGCCACGACCACGGGGCGCACGCGGAAGAAGGCCACACGGAAGAAGAAGCCGGCCATGGGCACGAGCACGAGCACGAGGCCGGTGGCGACCCGCACCTGTGGCTGAACCCGGTGAAGTACGCCGAGGTCGCCAAGGGCGTGGGAGCGGCGCTGGAGAAGGCGGACCCGGACAACGCGGCCGCGTACCAGAAGAACACCTCCGCGCTGGTGAAGAAGCTGACCGCGCTCGACGCCTCCTTCGAGAAGGGGCTGGAGAAGACGGACACCAAGACCTTCATCACCACTCACGCCGCCTTCGGCTACCTCGCCGAGCGCTACGGCCTGGACCAGGAGGGCATCTCCGGCCTGGACCCGGAGGCCGAGCCGAGCCCGAAGCGGATCCAGGAGCTCCAGCAGGTGGCGAAGGAGGAGAAGGTCACGACCGTCTTCTTCGAGACGCTCGCCAGCGACAAGACCGCGAAGACCCTCGCGAAGGACACCGGCCTGAAGACGGACGTCCTGGACCCGCTGGAGGGAATCACGGACAAGTCCAAGGGCGAGGACTACATCGAGGTGATGCGGTCCAACCTCACCGCGCTGCAGAAGGCTCTCGGCGCGAAGTGACGCAGAAGTGACGCACGCAGGCAGGAACGTAGTGGAGGCGACGCCGGCCATGGATCCCGTCATATCCGAGCCCGTCATGTCCGAGCCCGTGACATCCGAGCCCGTGATATCCGTCCGCGGTGGCACCGCGGCGCTCGGCTCGCGTCCCGTCCTGCGCGGGATCGACCTCACCGTGAACCGCGGTGAGGTCGTCGCGCTGCTCGGCGCCAACGGCTCGGGCAAGTCGACCGCCGTACGGTCGGTGATCGGGCAGGTCCCGCTCACCGGCGGCGGCATCTCCCTCTTCGGCACCGAGTTGCGGCGCTTCCGTGACTGGGGACGCGTCGGGTACGTGCCCCAGCGGACGACGGCCGCGAGCGGGGTGCCGGCCACCGTGCGTGAGGTGGTCACCTCCGGCCGGCTGTCGCGCAAGCGGTTCGGCTGGCTGTCGCGGGCGGACCGGGCGGCCGTCGAGCGGTCGATCGAGCTGGTCGGGCTGGCCGACCGGGCCAGGGACTCGGTGGCCGCGCTGTCCGGCGGTCAGCATCAGCGGGTGCTGATCGCGCGGGCGCTGGCCGCCGACCCCGAGCTGCTGATCATGGACGAGCCGATGGCCGGGATCGACCTGGCCAGCCAGGAGATCCTCGCCTCGACCCTGCGCGAGCAGGTCGCGGGCGGGGCGACGGTGCTGCTGGTGATGCATGAGCTGGGGCCGCTGGAGCCGCTGATCGACCGGGCGGTCGTGCTGCGGGACGGCTGTGTGGTCCATGACGGGCCGCCTCCGAAGGCCGTCGGCCAGCACGCCCTGCCCGGGCACGACCACGTACATCCGCACGCGGCCGGTGAGCCGCTTCGCACGGGACTGCTGACCTGACACATGGATTTCCTGGAACCTGCCTTCATGCAGCGCGCGCTGATCGCGGCCGTGCTCGTCGGGATCACGGCGCCCGCCGTCGGCATCTATCTCGTGCAGCGCCGGCAGGCGCTGATGGGCGACGGCATCGGCCATGTCGCGATGACCGGTGTCGGGCTCGGCTTCCTGATGTCGACGAACCCGGTGTGGATGGCGACGCTCGTCTCGGTCGTCGGCGCGGTCGCCATGGAGCTGATCAGGGCGTACGGGCGTACGCGCGGCGACATCGCGCTCGCGCTGCTCTTCTACGGCGGCATGGCGGGCGGTGTGCTGCTGATGAACATGGCGGGCGGCTCGAACGCCAATCTTCTGTCGTACCTCTTCGGGTCGCTGTCGACGGTCTCCGAGGAGGATGTGACGGCGATCGTGCTGCTGGCGGCGTTCGTGGTGGCCGTGACGGTGGGGCTGCGGCGTCAGCTGTTCGCGGTGAGCCAGGACGAGGAGTTCGCGCGGGTCACGGGGCTTCCGGTGCGGGCGCTGAATCTGCTGATCGCGGTGACGGCGGCGGTGACGGTGACGGTCGCGATGCGGGTGGTCGGTCTGCTGCTGGTGAGTGCGCTGATGGTGGTGCCGGTGGCGGCGGCGCAGCAGCTGACGCGGTCGTTCCGGGTGACGTTCGTGCTGGCGGTGGTGATCGGTACGGGTGTGACGCTGTCCGGGACGATCATCACGTACTACCAGGATGTGCCGCCGGGCGCGACGATCGTGCTTCTCGCGATCGGGGTGTTCGTGGTGCTGACGGCGCTGGCGGCGCCGCTGGCCAGGCGCCGCGCCCGGGTGGCGGCGGTGGCCGGCGCGGGTTCCGGGGGGCCTGGGGAAGGCGGGGACGGCTGTGATGTGGCGGTTCCCAGCACGCGCCGTTCGGGCGACGACGTGACGGCCTGACCTGGCCGGAGCGACGGCCTGGCACAATGGCGGCCATAGGCATCCATCTGGTGAGGAGGCACCTGTGGCGACGGCAGGACCCCCCGTGCGCGGCCGGTCGACCCGGCAGCGGGCCGCCGTGTCGGCGGCACTGAACGAGGTGGACGAGTTCCGCAGCGCGCAGGAGCTGCACGACATGCTCAAGCACCGCGGTGACTCGGTCGGTCTGACCACGGTCTACCGCACGCTTCAGTCGCTCGCGGACGCGGGCGAGGTCGATGTGCTGCGCACCAGCGACGGCGAAGCGGTCTACCGCCGCTGCTCGACGGACGACCACCACCACCATCTGGTGTGCCGTGTGTGCGGCAAGGCTGTCGAGGTCGAGGGCCCGGCGGTGGAGCAGTGGGCGGAGACGATCGCGGCGCAGCACGGTTTCGTGAATGTGGCGCACACGGTGGAGATCTTCGGCACGTGCGCGGAGTGCGCGGCGAAGTGATCCGTCCGTGACGGCATGACGAAGGGCCCGTACCGGTCGAACGGTACGGGCCCTTCGTTCACGCCCTGCGTGTTACTTGGCGAGGCCGCTCTCCATCTTCAGGAGTTCCTCGTTGGGGACCGCGCCGCCGAAGCGGCGGTCGCGCTGGGCGTATTCGAGGCAGGCGCGCCACAGGTCGCGGCGGTCGAAGTCGGGCCACAGGACGTCCTGGAAGACCATCTCGGCGTACGCGCTCTGCCAGAGCAGGTAGTTGGAGGTGCGCTGTTCGCCGCTGGGCCGCAGGAACATGTCGACGTCCGGCATGTCCGGGTAGTACAGGTACTTCTGGATCGTCTTCTCGCCGACCTTCGACGGGTCGAGCTTGCCCGCCTTCACGTCCTCGGCGATGGCCTGCATGGCGTCCGCGAGCTCCGCGCGCCCGCCGTAGTTCATGCAGAAGTAGAGGGTGAGCCGGTCGTTGTCCTTGGTCTGCTCCTGGGCGATCTGGAGCTCCTTGGCCACCGACTTCCACAGCTTGGGCATCCGGCCGACCCAGCGCACCCGGATACCGAGCTCGTCGAGCTGGTCGCGGGTCTTGCGGATGAAGTCGCGGTTGAAGTTCATGAGGAAGCGCACCTCGTCCGGGGAGCGCTTCCAGTTCTCGGTGGAGAAGGCGTACAGGGAGATGGCCCCGACGCCCATCTCGATCCCGCCCTGGAGGACGTCGAGCACGCGCTCGGCGCCGACCTTGTGGCCCTCGGTGCGCGGCAGGCCGCGGTCCTTCGCCCAGCGGCCGTTGCCGTCCATGACGATCGCCACGTGGTTCGGCACGAGCTCGCCCGGGAGCTTCGGGGCGAGCGCGCCGGAGGGGTGCGGCTCGGGGGCCTTGTACTCACGGCGGGACCGCCCGAGGATTCCGCGTCGTGCCATGGGGTCACACTCTCCTAGCTCTTCTCTACGTACCGCAGCGAGCGCAGGCCGCGCTCCAGGTGCCAGTGCAGATAGGCGGACACCAGTCCGCTGCCCTCCCTGACGTGACGTGGCTCGCACGCGTCCGCCGTGTCCCAGTCGCCGGTGAGCAGCGCGCTGAGCAGGCCGATGGCCTCCGCAGAGGGTACGACGCTGCCGGGGACGCGGCAGTCGGCGCATACGACTCCGCCCTGTCCGACCGAGAAGAACCGGTTGGGTCCGTGGATGCCGCAGCGGGCGCAGTCCTCGAAGCTGGGCGCGTAGCCGTTGACGGCGAGGGAGCGCAGGAGGAAGGCGTCGAGGACGAGGTGCGGGGCGTGCTCGCCGCGGGCGAGGGTGCGCAGGGCGCCGACGAGCAGGAGGTACTGCTGGACGGAGGGCTCGCCTTCGTTCTCGGTGAAGCGTTCCGCGGTCTCCAGCATGGCGGTGCCGGCGGTGTAGCGGGCGTAGTCGGTGACGATTCCGCCGCCGTAGGCGGCGATGGTCTCGCTCTGGGTGCACAGGGGCAGGCCGCGTCCGACGAGGTCGCTGCCGCGGGCGAAGAACTGCACGTCGACGTGGGAGAAGGGTTCGAGCCGCGCCCCGAACTTGGACTTCGTGCGCCGGACTCCGCGCGCCACGGCCCGTACGCGGCCGTGGCCGCGGGTGAGGAGCGTGATGATGCGGTCCGCCTCGCCCAGCTTCTGGGTGCGCAGCACGATGCCGTCGTCGCGGAACAGACTCATGGGGCCATTGTCCCGTACGGCCGGGGGGCGCCGGTCCCCCGGGCGGGGTACGGGGTCGTGGGTTCAGAGGTCGTCGGGCAGCAACCGGAACGCGGTGTGCGCGGTGAGCGGCCTCATCATCCGGAAGTGGGTGTCGGAGGTGAACATGTCCGCGGTGTGGAAGGCGGCGGCGAGGGACACGTTCATGGCGTCCGCCAGTCCGACACCCTGTCCGCCGGCGGCGTCCCCGTAGCCACGCATCACGGCCATGGCGCTTCGGAGGTGGGGCTGGGTGTCGGGGATCTCGAAGCGGCGTGCTTCGGCCTGGCGGGCGATGAAGTCGAGCGCGTTCATGGAGGCCCCGGCTCCCACCCTCTGGGTGAGGAGGTAGTCGAGTTCGGTGAGGACCATCGGTGAGACGACCAGGTGGCCGACGCGAGCCAGCGCTTGCCGGTGGGCGAGGTGGGCTGGGTCCTTGGGGGTGAAGAGCCGGTAGAGGGCGTTGGTGTCGGCGATGGCCACGGCGATGTCAGACATCGGTCGCGCCCATCCCGCGCAGAACGTCGTCGATGTCCGCGTCGCTCAGCGCGGGCCCTCCCAGATCCGGGATGTCCAGGTCTCCCATCGGGTCTGTCCTGAACGGATAGGAGGGCCTCCCGAGCGTTCCCCCCCTCGGCACGATGTCCCCTATGGGGACTCCGTCCTTGGTGATCGTGATCGTTTCGCCGGCTTCGACGCGGGCCATGACGCGGGAGGTCTGCTGGTTGAGCTCCCGCAGCGGTACGTCCCTGCTGGTGTCCATGAAGCCGAGCGTACTACTCGTTCTACACCCCAGCGACCTCCCTTCTCGATCAAGGGACCTCGCCCCGGCTCCGTGCGTTCGCATACGCCGTCGCCGCGCTCAGCCGCTCGGCCGCCGTCGCCATCCGTACGCCCTCGGGATCGCAGTCCCATTCCCGGCCGCCTCCGAACGGTCTCAGCTGTACGTACGGCCCCACATGTCCCATCACACGCCCCACGCGTCCGGTGCGGATCTCGACGACGTACGACCCGACGGGCAGTACGGCCATCACGGTCACTCCTCCCCCGGTAGTGCAGCGGTCAGCCGGCGGGCGGTCTCGACCGTGCAGCGGCCCAATTCGACGAGCGGCCGGGGTGTTTCGTACGCACAGGAGACGGGATCGAGCCCCAGGGAGGGAAGCGTGACACCGGCCTTCCGAAGGGCCGAGCGCAATTCCGCCACCGCCTCTCGCGCGTCCGCGACGCTCCCGGCCGGAGCGTCCTTCGATGGTTTCTTCATCGCCATGACGGCCCTTTCCAAATCAATTTCCCGCTTACCCACACCACTGTGACCCCGGCTGCTTAGAATCGTCCGTTGCACACGCGCTACAACTGCGGAGCAGCACAGGGGAGTTAACCCATGGCCAACAGGTCGAAGCAGTCTGCCTGGGAGTTCTTCGGGGAGGAGCTGAAGCGGATACGGGAGGCGGCGCCCATGACGCAGGACCAGCTGGGGCGGCGGGTGTTCGTTTCGGGCGGCTACATCGGCCAATTCGAACAGGCGATTAGGAAGCCGCAGCGGATCTGGCGATCCGAATCGACGAGGTCCTACAAACCGGAGGTATTTTCGAGCGGATGTGGCGGAAGCTGATCGCGGACGCGCCGTATGCCTCGTATTTCGCGCCGGTCGCGGAGCTCGAACGGCTGGCCACGAAGATCTGCGAGTTCGCGCCGTCGGTCGTGCCGGGGCTGCTCCAGACCGCCGCGTACGCCCGGGCGATCACGATCGCGGCCAATCCGTTCGCCACGGAGGCGTACGTGGAGGAGACGGTCGACGGCCGACTGGAGCGGTCGGAGATCCTCAGCCGCACTACACCACCCGAGTATTGGGTGACATTGCACGAGAACGTGCTACGGATCCCGGTGGGCGGCCCGGCCGTGATGGCGGAGGCGCTGGAGCACATCGCCGCTGCGATGCGGCGGCGGGCGGTGCTGGTGACGGTGCTGCCGTACGCGGCGGGGGCGCATGCGTACATGACGGGGACGCTGAAGCTCATGGAGTTCGCGGAGGAACCGCCAACCGCCTATATAGAGACCGCGTTTTCGGGGACTTTGCTGGACGATCCGGCGGTGGTGAAGCGGGTGCAGCGCGCCTACGATCTGCTCAGGGTCGCCGCACTGTCGCCGGAGGCGTCCCTGGCCCTGATCGAGTCGGCGGCTGAGGACTACAGACGATGCGCGAGTACGACCTGACGAACGCCCGCTGGTTCAAGAGTTCCTACAGCAACGGGCAGGGCGGCGACTGCGTCGAAGTGGCGTACGACTTCACGGGCGCCGCCTGGCGCAAGAGCAGCTACAGCAACGGCGAGGGCGGCGACTGCGTCGAAGTCCTTGACGACGTCCCCGGTGTCGTCCCCGTCCGGGACTCCAAGAACCCCGACGGCCCCGCCCTCGTCGTCGGCGCCGCGGCCTGGCGCGCGTTCGTCGCGGGGCTCTAGCCGCGCCGGCGGGCGTTGAGGCGGGCGGCCTGGCGGGTCAGGTGGTCGCGTTCGGCGAGGTTGGGGGCCTTCTGGGCCGCCTCGGCGTACAGCCGTGCCGCCGTCGTCAGGTCGCCGTCGCGCTCGTGGAGGTACGCCGCCACCGCGGCGTACCTCGGCAGGGACTCGTCCAGTGCCGCGAGCGCCGCGAGGCCCGCGCGGGGTCCGTCGGCCTCGCCGACCGCCACCGCGCGGTTGAGACGGACGACCGGGCTGTCGGTCAGGCGGGCGAGTTCGTCGTACCACTCGACGATCTGGACCCAGTCGGTCTCCTCGGCGGTGGGCGCGTCGGCGTGGAGGGCCGCGATGGCGGCCTGGGCCTGGAACTCGCCCAGCCGGTCGCGGGCGAGGGCTGTCTGAAGGATCTGGACGCCTTCGGCGATCGATGCGGTGTCCCACCGGCCGCGGTCCTGTTCGGCGAGCGGCACCAGGCTGCCGTCGGGGGCGGTCCGGGCCGCGCGGCGGGCGTGGTGGAGCAGCATGAGGGCGAGCAGCCCGGACACCTCGGGGTGGTCGATCGCGGCGGCGAGCTGGCGGGTGAGACGGATGGCCTCGGCGGCGAGGTCGATGTCGCCGGAGTAGCCCTCGTTGAAGACGAGGTAGAGGACGCGCAGGACGACGGCGACGTCGCCGGGGTGGTCGAACCGTACGCCGGAGACGGTGCGCTTGGCCCGGCTGATGCGCTGGGCCATGGTGGCCTCGGGGACCAGGTAGGCGTGGGCGATCTGGCGGGTGGTGAGTCCGCCGACGGCGCGCAGGGTGAGCGCGACGGCGGAGGAGGGTGTGAGCGAGGGGTGGGCGCACAGGAAGTAGAGCTGGAGCGTGTCGTCGACGTCGGGGGCGGGTCCGGGCGGTGGCTCTTCGTCGACGAGGTCCTCGCGCCGGCGGCGGGCGGTGTCCGCGCGGGTGGCGTCGAGGAACTTGCGCCAGGCGACGGTGACCAGCCAGCCCTTGGGGTCGCGGGGCGGGTCGGCGGGCCAGGTGCGGAGTGCCTCGATGAGGGCGTCCTGTACGGCGTCCTCGGCCGCCGCGAAGTCGGCTCCGCGGCGGACGAGGATGGCGAGGACTCTGGGGGTGAGGCTCCGGAGCAGGGCCTCGTCCATGGCGGGTGTCACTCGGTGATGGTGGGGTGCGCCGTGAGGAACGGGCGTACCTCCAGCCATTCGTGGATGGGCTTTCCGCCCGCGCCGGGGGCGGCGGACAGTTCTCCGGCGAGTTCGACGGCGCGGTCGTAGCTGTCGACGTCGATGATCATCCAGCCGGCGATGAGGTCCTTGGTCTCGGCGAAGGGGCCGTCGGTGACCGGCGGGCGGCCTTCGCCGTCGTACCGGACCCAGGCCCCTTCGGGGGCGAGCGCCTGGCCGTCGACGTACTCTCCGGTCTTCTCCAGCCGGGCCGCGAAGTCGTTCATGTACTGGATGTGGGCGGAGATCTCCTCCGGCGTCCACTGGTCCATGGGGACGTCGTTGACCGGGGTCGGGGCGCCGCGGTAGTGCTTGAGCAGCAGGTACTTGGCCATGATCGCTTCTCCTCGGTGCGGTGCGACCCATTGTGGGCCGCGTTCACCTCTGGGACGGAGCCGGTCACGGGTTCTCGACATCCGCGTCGGACTTTTTCTCACTTGTTTTCGCGCGCGGGCGAGCTCCTGCAACCCCAAGGCCCGCCTATAGACCTCATAAGTCCACCTTATGAGGTCATAGGTGGGGGGTGGGTACCGCGCTCTGAACTGGGTTTGAAAGGGTGACCTAAGTTGCGGCGGCTTCCCGCCGCCACGTCGCTTGCGAAGGGAACCCTGACATGCCCCGCCCTCTCCGGGTCGCGATCGTCGGCGCCGGCCCTGCCGGGATCTACGCCGCTGACGCGCTGCTGAAGTCCGAGGCCGCCACCGAGCCGGGCGTGTCCATCGACCTCTTCGAGCGGATGCCCGCTCCCTTCGGGCTCATCCGTTACGGCGTGGCGCCCGACCACCCTCGGATCAAGGGCATCATCACCGCCCTGCACCAGGTGCTGGACAAGCCGCAGATACGTCTCTTCGGCAATGTCGACTACGGCACCGACCTCAGCCTCGACGACCTGCGCGCCTTCTACGACGCCGTGATCTTCTCGACCGGCGCCATGGCCGACCGCGAGCTGCGGATCCCCGGCGTCGACCTGGACGGCTCCTACGGCGCCGCGGACTTCGTGTCCTGGTACGACGGGCACCCGGACGTGCCGCGTACGTGGCCGCTGGAGGCGGAGAAGGTCGCCGTCCTCGGTGTCGGCAACGTGGCGCTCGACGTGGCGCGGATCCTGGCGAAGACCGCCGACGAGCTGCTGCCGACGGAGATCCCGCCGAACGTCTACGACGGCCTGAAGGCCAACAAGGCGCTGGAGATCCATGTCTTCGGCCGCCGTGGCCCGGCGCAGGCGAAGTTCAGCCCGATGGAGCTGCGGGAGCTGGACCACTCCCCCACCATCGAGGTGATCGTCAACCCCGAGGACATCGACTACGACGACGGCTCCATCGCCGACCGCCGCGCCAACAAGCAGGTGGACATGGTGGCGAAGACGCTGGAGAACTGGGCGATCCGGGACGTCGGCGAGCGGCCGCACAAGCTGTTCCTGCACTTCTTCGAGTCGCCGACCGAGATCCTCGGCGAGGACGGCAAGGTGGTCGGTCTGCGGACCGAGCGCACCGAGCTCGACGGCACGGGCAACGTCAAGGGCACGGGCACGACGACGGACTGGGACGTGCAGGCGGTGTACCGCGCGGTCGGGTACCTCTCCGACGAGCTGCCGAAGCTTCCGTTCGACGTCACGTCGGGCACGGTGCCGGACGAGGGCGGCCGGGTCATGGAGAACGGCGAGCACCTGACGTCGACGTACGTGACCGGGTGGATCCGGCGTGGGCCGGTCGGTCTGATCGGGCACACCAAGGGTGACGCCAACGAGACGGTGGCGAATCTCCTCCAGGACCATGCGGCGGGGCGTCTGCAGACGCCGGAGACGCCCGCCGAGGAGGCCGTCGTGGCCTTCCTGGAGGACAAGGGTGTCGCGTACACGACGTGGGAGGGCTGGTACGCCCTGGACGCGGCGGAGAAGAAGCTCGGCGAGGCCGAGGGCCGCGCGCGCGTGAAGATCGTCGAGCGCGACGAGATGCTGCGCGCGAGCGGCGTGACGCCCGCCTAGGTTGACCCGACGGCTTGAGCCCGGCCAGGACGGGACCGTCCTGACCGGGCTCACCCTTTCCTCGGCGCCCGTGGGGTGAGCTTTCGTCCATCCGACCGCGGTATGCCGGTCGTTGGCGCCTGTCTGTCCTCGGGTGGACGCTTCTGACGGGGTGCGGGCCGCGACGCCGACGTGACCGGTTATGCGATCGGCCGGTCGGCGCCGTGTCACTGCCGATGCGAGTCGGCTGGGGCGAAAGGCGACCGAGAGACTCGTCAATTACCAGCACTACCGCAAAGACCTGAGCGGTAAAGCCTCATCCCGGGAAACGGCCCTCGCCGACCGCAAGCATCGGAATGGTTCTCTGCGCAACAACACATGGCGCCGGCTCGTGAGAGAAGTCCAGGCCTGCAATACGTCACCTTACGCTGCACCGTCACCGTCGCATCAGCAACTTGACAGACTGCTCCGAACATACCCGACCCTGCCAGTGACCAAGCTTGACCAGAAGTAGCCACACAGAAGATCGCAGATCGCACAGTATCGGGCGTTGCGCATGCTTCCTCGTGGCCTCAAACCAGCAACGTCGCAGGTGAGCCCATGTTTTGAAGAGGAGGAGGCGTGCTAGCGTCCCCACCCCGGAAGAGGGCAACACCTCTACACCCCAGGGGAAATGGATTCTCTAGTCACACGAATAATGGGCACCAAGACCGCAAAGGGTGCTGTTGTTGCGGCTTCATCGGCCGCAGCGATCGGCCTTGCCGCCCCGACGTCGAGCGCCGCCAACGAGGACTCGTGGTACGGCGGTTGCCGGGGCTATTGGTACACGACGGCCGGTCATGGCTACTGCTACAACGCGAAGAGCCCGAGCGCGTCCCCCGGGCTGTTCATGATCACCTACGACTGCAATTACGAGGTGGACGAGCAGCGGTTCAAGACGGTGAAGGACGGGTTCATGGGGAAGTTCGATTCCTATGAGTGCACCTTCAAGATCAACAGGACAACCGTCCGCTCTTAGCTGACTGCCGCTACGGTGGGTCCGCTGCACAAGCGGGCCCACAGTACATCTCGGAGAGAACTTTCTATGGCGTCTGTTCCTGTCGCCCGATTGACGGCCCTCACGCAGGGATACGGCAGTCGACGGATCATCGAGGATCTCGACCTGTCCATCCAGCCCGGTGTCACAGGTCTGCTGGGCCCCAACGGCGCGGGCAAGACCACGCTGTTCCGTACCCTCGCCACGATCACTCCGCCGCAGAGTGGGACGCTGGAGCTGTTCGGCAAGCCCGTCGCCGGCGAACGGGACGCCCGGCAGGTCCGTCGCAGGATCGGCTACCTGCCCCAGGACTTCGGCTACTATCCGGCGTTCTCCATCACCGACTTCGTCCGCTACTGCGCCTGGCTGCGGGAGGTTCCCTCCAAGGAGGCCGGGTCGGCCACCGAGAAGGCGCTGGCCGCGGTCGGGCTGACCGACCGTGCTCGCGACCGCATGAAGTCACTTTCCGGGGGCATGCTGCGTCGCGCCGGGATCGCCGCGGCCATCGTCGGCTCCCCCTCCCTGCTTCTGCTTGACGAGCCCACCGTCGGCCTTGACCCGGCACAGCGCCTCGACTTCCGCGACCTCATCCGCTCCCTCGCCCGCGCGGGAACGGCCATCGTGCTCAGCACGCACCTTGTTGAGGACGTGGGCGCTGCCTGTGACAGCGTCCTCGTGCTGCGCCAGGGCCGGGTGGTCCACAGCGGTACGCCACAACAGCTGGCAGAGCAGGCCACGCCGACGGCCCCGGGAGACAGTCCGCTGGAGCGCGGCTACATGACTGTGCTGGGCAACCACCGGCCGGCCGAGGAAGCGGCATGCTGACCACCTACCGCATCGAGCTGCGACGTTCCCCCCTGCTCACCGCCTTCCCCGTGATGATCGCCGTGGACCTGACGGTGCTCTTCGGACGCTCTCAGTACTGGATCGGCGTCTGGCCCGAGGCGAGCGTGGCGGCACAGATCGTCACGCTCTTCCTGGGGCCGATACTCGCCGGCGTCTCCGCCTGGCAGGCCGGCCGCTGCTCCCGTGCGAGGATGCCCGAATTCCTCCTCGCGGCCGCCCAGCCTGGCTGGCGAATCGAGACCGCGCGGCTGGCCGCCACCCTCACGCTCGGATTCCTCGCGTACGGAATCGGCTGCCTCACTGCGGCGGCCGTCTCGCTGAGCGACGCGGGACCAGGCTTCCTGTGGCCGTCCTACCTGCTGCTGGGCGCCGCGACCCTCATCATCTTCGCGTCGGTCGGGCACCTGGCCGGCCGCTGGTGGCCCTCGCCTGGCTTCACGCCCGTGGTCTGCGCGCTGGGATGCTTCATCAGCATGCTGGCCCTGCCGTTCAAGTTCAATGTCCTCGCCGGGCCGCCCGACACACACCTGAGTCCGCTACCGCTCACCGTCCGTCTGTCGCTGGCCCTGGCTCTCGCCGTACTAGCGGTCACAGCGCCACCGCTCACGAGCAAGTCCGAGCGCCAAATGCCGCGTTGGAACCTTCCCCGACACACCCGCAGCATGGTCAGCGGCTCGGCCGTCTGCGCCCTCGTCGCGCTGGCCGCTGCCCCGGCCGCCGGCGAACTGCGCGTGGAACGCCCAGCCTCGGCGACTGCTCCGCTGTGCGACCGGGCCGACGAGAATGCCCCACGGGTGTGCGTATGGCCCGAGCACCGGAAGTACTTGCCTGAGCTGACACGGATGGCCCAGCGCCTCGGCCGACCTACTCAGCCCTGGATCAAGGCACCGAACGAGTTCTACGAATTCGGACTACGGCGAACCCCCCTGGGAGACCGGGGATTCGACATCGCGGAAGGGCATGCACGCACCGCCGCGATCGCCATGGCCGACCAAGTGTTCACCACGTCGGTCGGCCGATGCCTGCCGCCTCCCAAGGAGCGCCGGGCATGGCAGGCCATCGACAACATCCACCTGTGGCTGGAATACCAGGCCATGGGCCAGGACCCGGCCGCTGCCGACAGTGGGCTCCACCTCACCGGCGTAACGACTGCCCAGCGCGAGGCAAGCGCGGCGGCGCGAATGACGCCGGCCGAGCAGAAGAAGTGGATCGCCCAGGAGCGCAGCCATCTTCGAGAGAGCACCTGGTGCAAGCCTGATGAACGGCAGTGACCTGCTCCGGTACGGGAGAGTCCATCGTGCCGGGGCCATCCTCGCCGGAGTCACGGTCGTTGCCCTCGTGTCAGCGTTCTTCGGTGGCACCCGCATCGCGCTCCCGTCCATCGGTAGCGCGAGTCTCTCCACAGGTGTCCCCTACCGGCAAGAGCTTCCGCTCCTGTCGGCTGTCTTCCTCACTGCTGCCTTCGGCGGAGCGATGTCGGCACATGAGGAGACCGGCGCACGTACCATGCACCGCCTCCACAGCGCATACTGCGTCACACTGACGCTGATGACCTGCGCTCTCTCCTTCGGCGCCGAGGCCCTCGCCGTCGGACCGGAGCATGGTCTCGTCTTCGTCCGCTCCGTGCTGATCTGGCTCGGCCTCGCCTTGCTGTCCATCAGGCTGCTCGGTCAGCAACTCGGCTGGGTCATCCCCATGGCGTCGGCGTTCCTTCTGGTGTGGTACCCCCTCCACTGGTGGGACTGGACGGCCAACCCAGCTGGCGATCCCGCGAGTTGGATTGTAGCCACAGTCGCACTGGCCATGGGAATCGCCGCGACCGCCGCAACTCCCTGGCGGCGGCGCGCTCTCCTCCGCAGGAGAAGATGAGCGGAGGGTGGACGCCGCATGGATCAGGGTCCTTCGTCGAGCGGTTCCGCGTCGCCGGGCTCCCAGCGGAGGAGGTCTCCGGGCTGGCAGTCCAGTACGAGGCAGAGCGCGGCGAGGGTCGTGAAGCGCACCGCCTTGGCGCGGCCGTTCTTGAGGACGGCAAGGTTGGCGGGGGTGATGCCGACGCGGTCGGCGAGTTCGCCGACGGACATCTTGCGTTTGGCGAGCATCACGTCGATGTCGACGACGATCGGCATCAGATGACCTCGTCCAGTTCGGCCTGCATCCGGGTCGCCTCGACGTCGCGGGCGACGGCCTGGGCGAGCAGCATCCGCATGACGAGGACGATGAGTGCGACCGCGAGGACGGCCAGGCCGGCGCCGCCCACCAGGAGGACGATGCCCGGGGCCACGGCTTCGCCGGGGGCCAGGACGACGCCGAGGGCGAAGACCAGGAGGGCGGCGGCGACGATCGCGCCGATGACGATGTGGACGTGCCGGAAGGCGGCGTGGGAGAAGACGGTGCCGCGCCGGACCATCGTCACCAGCCGCCAGACGCAGACCAGGACGGTCTGGAAGGTCAGGGTGCCCAGGACCACGATCGTGAGGACCGGGGTCCGCAGGTGGGCGACGTCCGGGTCGAGCCCGTTCAGGTCGGTGGCGAGCAGCGGCACCATGACCGCCTGGACGAACACCGTGCCGGCGAGCAGTACGACGAGTACGGCGCGCAGGGCGCCCGTGGTCAGCTGTCCCATCGCGTCCCCTTCCCCTGATCCCCTCGATTACATCGATTCACGATGGGAATCTATCGAAATTCGATAGGAGTACGCAAGGGGCGCCTATTCTGAGGGGAGGGAAAGGAGCGGCCATGGCCGTCCAGGAGGCCCCCTCGGTGGAGCGGGCGCGTGATGCGGTGGCCCGGGATTCCTGGGTCGAGGCGTACGTGGCGCTGCGCGCCCTGGACGGGGGTGCGCCGCGGCCGTTGGAGCCGGAGGATCTCGATCTGCTGGCGGACGCGGCGTGGTGGTCCGGTCATGTGGACGAGTCGGTGGCGGCGCGGCTGCGCGCCCATGCGGGGTTCTCGGCCGTGGGCGACCACCAGCGGGCCGGCGGCGCGGCGTGGTGGCTGGCCTTCGAGTACCGCGCCCTTGGCCGGCCGGCGGCCGCGGCGGGCTGGCTGCACCGGGCCCGGCACCATCTGGAGCAGGTGCCGGAGTGTCCCGAGCAGTGCTTCCTGGCCTGGTCGGACCTGGAGGAGGCGCAGGCCGGCCACGATCCTGAGGCGGCGCTGGCGGCGGCCCGCCGGATGGAGCTGATCGCCCGGCACTGCGACAGCGCGGACCTCGTCGCGCTGAGCCGGTCGGCGCACGCGTCCGTACTGCTGGCCGAGGGGCGTACGGCCGAGGGGCTCGCGCTGCTCGACGACGCGATGTGCGCGGTGACGGCGGGCGAACTGAGCGGCATGTTCACGGGGATGCTGTTCTGCCTGGCCTTGACGGAGTGTATGGACGCGGCGGACTTCGGGCGGGCGGTGGAGTGGACGAACGCGGCGATGGCGTGGTGTTCGGTGCCGTGGTCGTGGCATGCGCGAGGTGCGGGCGGCGGGGACGGGTCGCTGCCGCCGGGAGTGGTGACGGACAACCCCTTCCGTGGGCTGTGCCGGATCCACCATGTCGAGGTGCTCGATCTGCTCGGCGCGTGGCCGGTCGCCGCCCAGGAGGCGGAGCGGGTGTGCCAAGAAGTGATGCCGGACTGCCTGGAGACCGCGGCGGGCGCCCACTACGTGGCCGGGGAGATCCGGCGGCGGCGCGGTCATCTGGAGGCGGCGGCCGTCAGTTACGCGCACGCCCACGAACTGGGGCGGATCCCGCAGCCGGGTCTCGCGCTGCTGCGGCTGGCACAGGGGAAAACGGACGCGGCAGTGGCGGGGCTGCGGCTGGCGCTGGCCTGTCAGAGCGAGCCGGACCACGACCGGCTGGGCCGGGCCCGGCTGTTGGCGGCGCAGGTGGAGGTGGACCTCGCCGTCGGGGACCAGGCCGGAGCGGCTCAGGCGGTGGCGGAGCTGGAGGCGCTGGCGCCGGGCGGCCCGCTCCTCGGGGCGCTGGCCGACACGGCGCGCGGCGCGCTGGCGCTGGCCCGGCACGAGGAGGCGCTGGTGCCACTGCGGCGGGCGCTCGCGGCCTGGCTGGAGCTGCGCATCCCGTACGAGGCGGCGCAGGTACGGATGCTGTTGGCGGCCGCGTACCGGGCCGTCGGGGACGACGAGGCGGCGCTGCTGGAGCTGCGGGCGGCCCGGGCGGCCTTCACGGAGCTGGGGGCGGTGCCGGACGCGCGGCGGGCGGCGGCGCTGCTGGGCGAGGGCCGCAAGGCCGTGCCGGGCGGGCTGACGGAGCGCGAGGTGGAGGTGCTGCGGCTGGTCGCGGCGGGCGGTACGAACCGGGAGATCGCCCAGCAGTTGGTGATCAGCGAGCACACCGTGGCCCGGCATCTGAACAACATCTTCGCCAAGCTGGAGGTGACGTCGCGGGCGGCGGCGACGGCGTTCGCGTACTCGCACGGCCTGGCGTCCTGAAACCCGCCCCCCGGGGCATGGGCTGTTTCGCCCATGCCCCGTCGAGCCGGGACTTGGGTGATTCGGGCGATGCCGGCCGGTGCGGGCCGCGCGTAGACCGGAGGCATGAACACGACGCTCAGCACACTCATCCGCGGTGACGTCATCGAGCCCGGGCACCCTGCCTACGAGGAGGCCCGGCGGGTCTACAACGCGATGCACGACCGGCGTCCGGCCGTCGTCGTGCGGCCCGTGGACGCCGGTGACGTGAGCACCGCCGTACGTTTCGCGCGGGACCACGCGCTCCCCCTGGCCGTGCGCGGCGGCTCCCATGCCGTCGCCGGATACGGCACGGTCGACGACGGGCTCGTCGTCGACCTGTCCCGGATGCGGAAGGTCCACGTGGACCCCAAGACCCGGACGGCCCGGGCCGAGGGCGGCTGCACCTGGGCCGACTTCGACCGGGCGACCCATGAACACGGTCTGGCGAGCACCGGCGGGGCGGTCTCCTCGACCGGGATCGCCGGGCTCACGCTCGGCGGCGGCATGGGGCATCTGGCCCGCCGCTGCGGCCTGAGCTGCGACAACCTGATCGCCGCCGAGGTGGTGACCGCCGACGGGGACCGGCTTATCTGTGACGCGCAGCGGCATCCGGACCTGTTCTGGGCGCTGCGCGGCGGCGGCGGGAACTTCGGGGTGGTGACGGCCTTCACGTACCGGCTGCATCCGATCGACGACATCCTCGGCGGGCCGGTGTTCTACCCGCTGGACGGGGAGGTCGCCCGGCGCTGGCGGGACATGATCGCCGACGCGCCGGTCGAACTGAACGCGATCTTCCTGCTGGTGCTGGGACCGCCGCTGCCGTTCCTGCCGGAGCGCTGGCACGGCCGACCGGTCTGCGCGGTCCTGGTCTGCTTCAGCGGCCGGCCCGAGGAGGACGAGAAGGTCCGGGCGCGGCTCGGCGGTCTGGGGCCGGTCATCGGTCAGGCCGTGGACCGCATCCCGTATCCGGTGATCAACACCCTGTTCGACGAGGACCTTCCGGCGGGGCTGTACCACTACTGGAAGGGGCACTTCAGCCGCGGGCTGTCCGACGGCGCGATCGAGGCGCACATGGCGTTCGGGGCGACGATTCCGTCGATGGAGACCGACACGGCGATCTTCCCGATCGACGGGGCGGTCCACGAGGTGGGGCCCGAGGAGACGGCGTTCGCCTACCGGGACGCGTCGTTCTCGCACGCGCTCGGGGCGACGTACGCCGACCCGGCCGACACGGAGCGGAACGTGGCCTGGACTCGGGAGTACGACGCGGCGCTACGTCCGCACACCCAGGAGGCGGGGTACGTGAACTTCATGGACAGCGACGACCAGGAGCGGGTCCGGGCGAACTACGGCCGGAACTACGACCGCCTGCGCGCGGTCAAGCGCCGCTACGACCCCGACAACCTCTTCCGCCTCAACCACAACATCGCCCCTTGACCTCTAAAAGAGGGGCGCCCGGGCGGCGGCCAGCAGACGGGCGGTGTCGTCGGCGCCGAGTTGGAGGGCGTTGCCGACCGTGGTGAGGACGTCGCGTTCGGCGGGGGTGTACGCGCCGTCGGCGAGGGCGATCCGGGCGCCCTGGACGAGGATCGATTCGCGGCCGGACGCGGCGAGGTGGGGGGCGAGGGGTTCGAGGGCTTCGTGGAGTTCGATGGCGAGGGCGGCGCCGCACGGGCCGGCGTCGGGGATGAAGCGGCCGGTGTCGGCGGCGAGGGCCTCGACGAGGGAGACGAGCTGTTCGCCCGTGCATTCCTCGAATCCGGCGGCGCGGACGCCGGCGACCGCGGTCCGTACGGCGGTCGTGGAGGCGGTGCCGCCGGCGGCGAGGACGGCGAGGGCGACGGTGTGCACGCCGTCGCGGAGCATCGCGGAGAAGCGGCTGGTGGTGGGGTGGTCGAGGACGTCGGTGCCGTAGTGGGTGTGGCAGGCGGCGCATTCGACGACGGGTCCGGCGAAGCCCCGGGGCAGGACGGGCACGCCGAGGACGGCGAAACGGCGGCGGCCGGTGCGGCGGCGGTAGTTGCGGTCGCCTCCGCAGCCGGGGCAGAAGAACTCGCCGTCTCCGATGGTGTTCCAGGAGGTTCGAATGGAGCAGACACCCATTTTCCGACCGTTGGATCCCCGGGCTGACCGCACGACGCACCTCCGTCACCACCCCCGTTGCCTTTCGGCACGGGAGGTCCCCCGCGGCCACTTCGCCGCGTTGGCGTGATGTTAGCCACATCGATGATGCCGCGTCAGCACCTCGTCGCCAGATCGCCGACACATGGCCGAAGCCCGCCTGCCGTCGAGGGCGGGCGGGCTCCGGGGAATCGGTCTATTCGGGCGCGGCGGGGCCGTGGACCCGTACGGCTGACTAGCGGGCGGAGCGGTTGACCGCGGAGATGACCGCCTTCAGGGACGCGCGGGTCGTGTTGGCGTCGATGCCGATGCCCCACAGGACCTTTCCGTCGATGGCGCATTCGATGTACGAGGCTGCCTGCGCGGATGCGCCCTCGCTCATCGTGTGCTCCTGGTAGTCCAGCAGTCGGGCGTCGACGCCGATGGCGCCCAGCGCGGCGAAGAAGGCGGAGATGGGTCCGTTGCCGGAGCCGGTCAGGACGGTGTCGGCGCCGTCGACGACGGCTTCGACGGTCAGCGTGTCGGTGCCGTCCTTGTCGGTGGTGGTCTGGCCGGAACGCAGCTGGATGCGGCCCCACGGGTTGGCCGGGTTGGGCAGGTACTCGTCCTGGAAGACGGACCAGATCTGGGCCGGGGTGACCTCGCCGCCCTCGGCGTCGGTCTTGGCCTGGATGAGCCGGGAGAACTCGATCTGCATCCGGCGCGGCAGGTCCAGCTTGTGGTCGTTCTTCAGGACGTAGGCGATACCGCCCTTGCCGGACTGGGAGTTGACGCGGATGACCGCCTCGTAGGACCGGCCGACGTCCTTGGGGTCGATGGGCAGGTACGGCACGGCCCACTCGATCTCGTCGACGGTCTTGCCCTGCTCCTTGGCGGACGCCTCCATGGCGTCGAAGCCCTTCTTGATGGCGTCCTGGTGGGAGCCGGAGAAGGCGGTGTAGACGAGGTCGCCCGCGTAGGGGTGGCGGGGGTGGACCTCCATCTGGTTGCAGTACTCGGAGGTGCGGCGGATCTCGTCGATCTGGGAGAAGTCGATCTGCGGGTCGACGCCCTGGGAGAAGAGGTTCATGCCCAGGGTGACCAGGTCGACGTTGCCGGTGCGCTCGCCCTGGCCGAACAGGCAGCCCTCGATCCGGTCGGCACCGGCCATGATGGCCAGTTCGGCGGCGGCGACGGCGGTGCCGCGGTCGTTGTGCGGGTGCACGGACAGGCAGATGTGCTCGCGGCGGGTCAGGTTGCGGGACATCCACTCGAAGCGGTCCGCGTGGGTGGAGGGCGTGGAACGCTCCACGGTGGCGGGCAGGTTGAGGATGATCTCGCGGCCGGCCTCGGGCTGCCAGACGTCGCAGACGGCCTCGCAGACCTCCAGGGCGAAGTCCAGCTCGGTGTCGGTGAAGATCTCGGGGCTGTACTGGTAGCCGAAGACGGTCTCGTCGCCCAGGATCTTCTCGGCGTACTCCATGACCAGGCGGGTGCCGTCGACGGCGATCTGCTTGATGTCGTCCTTGGAGCCGCGGAAGACGACCCGGCGGAAGGTCGGCGCGGTGGCGTTGTACAGGTGGACGGTGGCGCGCTTGGCGCCGCGCAGGGACTCCACGGTCCGCTCGATCAGGTCTTCGCGGGCCTGGGTCAGGACGGAGATGGTGACGTCGTCCGGGATCGCGCCCTCTTCGATGATGGAGCGGACGAAGTTGAAGTCGGTGTCGCCGGAGGACGGGAAGCCGACCTCGATCTCCTTGTAGCCCATGCGTACCAGCAGGTCGAACATCTCGCGCTTGCGGGCGGGGCTCATCGGGTCGATCAGGGCCTGGTTGCCGTCACGCAGGTCGGTGGAGAGCCAGCGGGGGGCCTTGGTGATCCGGCGGTCGGGCCAGGTGCGGTCCGGGATGTCCACCTGCTCGTACACGCCGTACTTGTGGATCGGCATGCCGGAGGGCTGCTGGGTGTGCGTGGCGTTGGTGATCGGGGTGGGACGTCCGATCCACTGCGACTGAGTCATGGCGTAGGGCTCCTCGGGGTCCTGCGGTGGGACGGCCGACTGTCGAACGCAACGCCAAGATCCCGCGGGGAGGGGGTCGGCCTACGACTACAGGCCCTCGCCGCGGCAGCTAAGGAGAAGCAGCCCGAAACGCATGATGTGCCGCAGCCTAGCCGAGCCGCGCGGAGAGCGCCGTGCCCGTATCAGTATGCGGGACGGCTGTGACGTCAAGAAGAAAGAGTGACCTATCACTCCATTTCGGCAATCATGGTCGCACCTAGTGACATCGCTGTGACCCGGTGCCACAGTCCGGTCATGGATGCCTACGCCCGCCGGGTCGCCCCGGTCTTCTGCACGATCGTCCCTCCGCATGTCCTCGACCGGATCGCCCGGGGCGAGGACCCCGCCCGCGCCGAGGCGGCGGCCCGCACCCTCGAGCACGACGCCCTGCAGCGCACCCGGCGCCGGATCACGACCGTGCGGGCGCTGGCCGCCCCTGCCGGGGAGCCGTCGGAGAAGCCGAACCGGACCATCTACGACGCCGAGCGCAAGGAGGTCCTGCCGGGAAAGAAGGTCCACGCGGAGGGGGACGAGCCGTCCCAGGACGCGACCGTCAACCGCGCTCACGCGGGTCTCGGCGCGACGTTCGACCTGTTCCTGAAGGAGTTCGGCCGCCACTCCATCGACGACGCGGGCCTGGCGCTGGACGCGACCGTCCACTACGGCGAGAACTACGGCAACGCCTTCTGGGACGGCCGTCAGATGGTGTTCGGGGACGGTGACAACGACATCTTCCTCGACTTCACGCTGCCGGTGGATGTGATCGGTCACGAGCTGACGCACGGTGTCACGCAGTACACGGCGAACCTGGAGTACTTCGGCCAGTCCGGGGCGCTCAACGAGTCCGTGTCGGACGTCTTCGGCTCGCTGATCAAGCAGTACGTGCTGGGGCACACCGCCGACCAGGCGGACTGGCTCATCGGCGAGGGCCTGCTGCACCCGAACGTGCAGGGCGTCGCGCTGCGCTCGATGAAGGCGCCGGGCACGGCGTACGACGACGACGTCCTCGGCAAGGACCCGCAGCCGGCGAAGATGGAGGACTACGTCCGCACCGGCCGGGACAACGGCGGGGTGCACATCAACTCCGGCATCCCCAACCACGCCTTCTACCTGCTGGCGACGGCGCTGGGCGGCCACGCCTGGGAGCGGGCGGGCAAGATCTGGTACGCCACGCTGACCAGTGGTGAGCTCGCCCCGGACGCGCAGTTCACCGACTTCGCCAAGGTGACGCTGGCGCAGGCGCAGGCGCTCTTCGGTGCGGGTGATGAACTGGAGGCCGTGGTGAAGGCATGGTCGCAGGTGGGAGTGGGGACGAAGTAGCCGATGCGTATCCAGGTCCGGCGCACGGGCGGTTTCGCGGGCATCGAGCGGTCGGCCGTGGTGGACACCACCGGGCGGCTCGATGCCGCGCGGTGGCATGCGCTGGCCGCGGCGGCCCTGGCGGCGGGCCACGGCGCGCCGCCGGCCGGGGTGCCGGACGGCTTCTGCTATGAGATCACGGTCGACGGGCGGACGGTGTTCTGCGTCGATCCGCGGCTGACCGAGGAGCAGCGTGAGCTGGTGTCCTGGGTGCTGAAGGAGGGCGCGTGAGGCCGGGGGCCGCCGGGGGCCTGGAGGCCGATCAGCGGCTAGAAGCCGAGGCGGCGCAGCTGCTTGGGGTCCCGCTGCCAGTCCTTGGCGACCTTGACGTGGAGGTCGAGGAAGACCGGGGTCCCGAGCAGTGCCTCGATGTGCTTGCGGGACTTGGTGCCGACCTCCTTCAGGCGCTTGCCCTTGGGGCCGATGATGATGCCCTTCTGGCTGGGGCGCTCGATGTAGACGTTGGCGTGGATGTCCAGGAGCGGCTTGTCCGCGGGGCGGTCCTCGCGGGGCAGCATCTCCTCGACGACGACCGCGATGGAGTGCGGCAGCTCGTCCCGTACGCCCTCCAGCGCCGCCTCGCGGATCAGCTCGGCGACCATGACCTGCTCGGGCTCGTCGGTGAGGTCGCCCTCGGGGTAGAGCGGCGGGGACTCGGGGAGCATCGGGATCAGCAGGTCGGCGACGAGCTGGACCTGCTTGTTGCCGACGGCGGAGACGGGCACGATCTGCGCCCACTCGATGCCGAGCTCCTTGCCGAGCTGGTCGATGGCGACGAGCTGCTCGGCGAGGGTCTTGGAGTCGACCAGGTCGGTCTTGGTGACGATGGCGACCTTGGGCGTCTTCTTGATCCCGGCGAGCTCCTTGGCGATGTAGCGGTCGCCGGGGCCGAGCTTCTGGTCGGCGGGCAGGCAGAAGCCGATGACGTCGACCTCGGCCCAGGTGGTGCGGACGACGTCGTTGAGGCGCTCGCCGAGGAGGGTGCGCGGCTTGTGGAGGCCGGGGGTGTCCACCAGGATCAGCTGGGCGTCGGGGCGGTGCACGATGCCGCGGACGGTGTGCCGGGTGGTCTGGGGGCGGTTGGAGGTGATGGCCACCTTCTGGCCGACCAGAGCGTTCGTCAGGGTCGACTTGCCCGCGTTGGGGCGGCCGACGAAGCAGGCGAAGCCGGCCCGGTGCGGGGCGTTGTTGTCATCAGTACGAGCGCTCATGGGGGCCATTGTCCCCGATGCGGGACCCCCTCACGTACTCGGTGCCCCGCGCCGCCGCGCCCACAGCGCCATCGAGGCGGCCGCGACCCCGGCGATCAGGATGCCGCCGGCGAGCCAGGGCAGCGCGAGGAAGGAGACGGTGCCGGACTCGCGGACGTCCTTCGCGGTGGCCATGAGGGTCACCTCGCCCCGGTCGAGCTGCGGTGATCCCGTCCATCGCGCGGTGAGCCGGATCCGCTGCCGGGGCAGCAGCTCGGAGGGCACGCCGGCCAGGTCGCGGTCGAGGAGCGTACGGCCGAAGAGCCCTTCGGCCCGCAGGGCGACCCGGGGGTTCAGGGTGACGTTGCCCCGGTTGTGCAGCGTGTACGAGACGAGGGCGCTGCTCTCGCGGGTGCCGGGGACCAGCGGGCGGTCCTGGTCGAGGGTGACGTCCTCGACGGCGAGGGCGGGGACGGTGGGGCCGCCGACGCGGAGGTAGACGCGGGCGCCGACGGCGCGCTGGACGCCGACGGTGACGGGGCCGCCGCGTGCGCGGTCGATCCGCTCGTCGAGGGCGACGACGGCGCCGACGTGGTCGCCGGGTTCGGCGCCGGGCGGGACGGTGAGGGTGATCAGGACGCTGGCCTTGCCCCTGGCGGGGACGGTGATCCGGGGGCGGTCCGGTCTCAGCCAGGCGCCGATGGAGCGCTGGGGTTCCTTCTCGGTGCGGACGGCGAAGCCGCCGTCGCGTGCGGTGTTGTAGGCGTCGGCGCCGTACAGCCGGAAGGTGAGCGGGGCGGCGGTCTTGTTGCTGAGGGTGACGGTGTCGGTGAGGGTGTCGCCGGGGTCGGCGGCGAGGTAGAAGTACGGGCGCGAGCCGAGCTGGGAGGCGGCGGGGTAGACGGCCCATTCGCCGTTCTCGGCGGCGGTGGCGGGGACGCCGGACAGCAGCAGAAGAAGCCCGGTGAGGAGTACGGACAGCTTGCGCACCATGCGGGACCCCCGGGGGTCGGGGCGGGCCGACCGGGTGCGCGCCCGGCCCGCCGTGCTGGGGTGTGCCGTGGGTCAGGTGAGGGTGAGGGTCAGGACTCCGGCGTACGTACCGGGCGCGGTGAACGCCGGGACGTCCAGGGAGACCTTGGCGTCGATGGTGAACTCGCCGCCGGTGAGGGTGGCGTTGGGGGTGGAGGCGAGGGTCGCTCCGCCGCTGCCGACGGTCCCGGCGGAGCCGGGGGCGCAGACGCTGGGGCTGCCCTGCTTGGTGGTGCAGGCGGGTGTCCAGCTGAGCTTGTCGGCGCCGAGGGAGCCGGCGGTGCCGGTGAAGTCGGTGACCTTTCCGGTGAGGGACCAGCCGGCGGGGCCGCCGCGGAAGTCCTTGACGGTGACGGTCCGCAGGTCGCCGGTGGAGGCGCCGCCCTGGCCGAAGTCGACGGCCGTCATCTGGACGGTGTCGCCGGCCTGGGACATGGAGAGTTCGCCGGCGGTGACGGAGGCGGTGAGTTTCTGGCTGTCCGGCGGCTGCGGAGTGTCGTCGACGACGGTGTACGCGGCCGGTCCGGCGCCCTTGTCGGGGTTCCAGGAGGCGCCTTCGTAGGCCACGACGCCGGTGGTCGCCTTGTCACTGACCTTGAGGCGGGCGGTGAAGCCGCCGGTGTCGTCGGTGGTGACGGTCATGGTGTCGGCGGTCTGGGCGGCCCCGGCGCGGCCGGCGACGGTCACCTCGGCGAGCGGGGTGAACTTGCTGCCCGTGACGGTGACCCGGGCGCCGGGTGCGCCGGATGCGGTGGCGAGCTGGAGGGCCCTCTCGTTGGCTCCCGGCTGGTCGGCGGCGACGACCGTCTCGGAGACGGGGGCGGGCGGGTTCTTGACCGTGCAGGGGGTGTCCAGCTCCATGATGTAGCTGGTGTGGATGTTGTAGTCGCCCGGGGAGAGGGTGATCGAGCCGGGTGCGGTGACCGTGAACGTACCGGTCATGGAGAACGGCGGGAAGGCGCCCTTGCCGGGGACGGGCGGGTTCTTCTTGGGGCCGGTGACGGTGATCTCGCCGGACTGGGCGCCGCCGAGGGCGACCTTTCCGGTGGGGGTCATGATGTCGGCCGGCAGGGAGATGTCGACGGGGTTGCTGGCGGCGGGTTTGGTGACCGTGTAGGTGACGGTGACCGTGTCGCCGACCTTCGGTGTCGCTTTGTCGACGGTGATCTCGGCGGTGGTGGTGCCCTCGATCGGCGGGATGCCGGCGATGGGTGGTGGTACGCAGCGGGTGAGGAAGTCGACCGGTGTGGACGCGGCGGTCAGTGCCCCGGCGGGGGCGGCGAGTGCGCCGGCCGCACCGGCGACGAGAACGGTCGCGCCGAGGACGGCGGTCCACCGGCGTCTTCGGCCGCGGCTCCGCGCGGATGTGGGGGTGAGCGGGGATGCCATGAGTGCCCCTCCTGAGAGATGAGAGGGCGCCATTGACGGCCGCGGGGGAAGAGAAGTCAATGGAATCGAAATCCACCGACTGATGACCCATCAGATACTGTCAAGATCCGCGTTTGCGCAGGTCAGACGGCGCGCCGACGGCCGGTGCCGCCCGCGAGCGGCACCGGCCCCTGGAACGCGGTCAGCTGAAGACGAACGGGCCGGGCGACTGTGACGTCACGGCGTCGCAGTTCACCGTCACACCGAAGATCGTCATGGTCAGCGCGGTGCCGGCGAAGTACGAGTTGAGACTGTCCCCGGCGGCGACGGTCCCGCTGAGCGGGCCCATGGTCACCGCCGTGTTGGCCGCCAGCGCCGGGTTCTTCTTGCCGCTGAAGACCCGGGTGCCGCCGCCCGCCTTGGCGAGCGTGAGCTTGGCACTGATCTGGTCCTTGCCCACGGCGACCGGTGTCTTCACCGCCGAGGTCAGGGTGATCGTGGCGGCCGTGCCGCTCTGGGTGGCGGTGAGCGTGGCCCCGCCGCCGCCCCACGTACCGCAGTCGTACGACGCGGTGGCCGTGCCCGGAGTGACGGCGGCGGCGCTCGGCGCGAAGACCAGACCGGCGGCGGCGAGCGCCCCCGCGAGCACCGCGCCGATACCTAAGCTGCTGTTCCTGCTGGCTCTCATGTGGTGTTTCCCCTTCTCCCGTGTCGGGTGGAAAAGCGCACTCGTACACACGGCGCTACAAGGGGTGCGGGGGCTGCGTGAAGGGTGCGTTCACCGCATTGACGCGCAAAGAGCCAGAGGTCGCAAGAGAAAGTCCGGCTGATTCTCCGGGCGCGGCCGGTTGATTCTCCGGCGGAAGCCCGGCCGGGCCTGCGGAAGTCAGCCTGCGGTCACCGCGGCGCGCAGGGTGCCGTCGGGGCCCGCGAGGAGGACCGGGGTCTGCGGGCCGCCCAGGTCCCGTACGGCCGCGCGGTCGGCGTCGGAGGCGCTCTCGGCGTCGGAGACGACGGCCGCGGCCTCCAGCGACTGGGCGCCGCTGGCCACGGCCATGGCGACGGCGGTCTGGAGCGCGCTCAGCTTCAGCGACTCCAGGGCCACGGTGCCCGCCACGTACGTACGGCCGGTCTCGTCACGGACCGCCGCGCCCTCGGGCACGCCGTTACGGGCGCGGGCGCTGCGCGCCAGGGTGATGATCTTGAGGTCCTCGGCACCGAGGTCGCTGCTCTGTGTCATGGACCGAGCATAGGACGGTGCCCGGGGCCGCACGGCCGAGGGGATGGTCGGCCGGCGACGGTCAGCCGGCGACGGGATACATCGCCCCGCGCCGCCCCTGCGGGGAGACCAGCCACTCCAGCTTCGCCGCCGTGTCGGCCTCCGGCAGCGGGGTGTGCATCACGATGGTCAGATCGGGCCGGGCCGGGACCCGCAGCTGGGTCGCCTCCACCACCAGCGTGCCGACCAGCGGGTGTTCCATCTCCTTGCGGAGCTGGCCGCCGGGCGCGATGTCCCGGCGCTCCCACAGGGCGGCGAACTCCTCGCTGGCCTCCTTGGCCTCCTCGACCACCGCGCGGAACCCCTCGTCGTCCGGGCACTCCGAGCAGGCGGCCCGGAACTGCGCGACGACGTGCGGCGCGAGCCGTTCCCAGCTCCTGGTCCGGGCGCGGTAGAGGGGGTCGGTGAAGAAGGCGATCAGGCAGTTCTGGGAGATCTCCGGCCGCATGCCGAGCACGATCGACGCGGAGTCGTTGTACATGACCGTGTTCCAGTAGGCGTCCAGGATGTGCGCCGGGAACGGCATCCAGGTGTCGATCAGCCGGCGCAGCCCCTGGCACATGTCCTGGGCGGCCGGATCGACCTCCGGCGCGGGCGGGTTGAGCCCGGCCAGGACGTAGAGGTGGCGGCGCTCGACGGCGCTCAGCCGCAGCACCCGTGCCACCGCGTCGAGGACCTGCGGGGAGACGGTGATGTCGCGGCCCTGCTCCAGCCACTGGTACCAGGAGACGCCGACGCCGGCCAGCACGGCGACCTCCTCGCGGCGCAGTCCGGGCGTACGGCGCCGGGCGCCGCCGTCCGGGAGTCCGGCCTCGGCCGGGGTGACCCTGGCCCGACGGCTCATCAGGAACTCGCGGAGCTCGGCCAGTCGGTGGGCCTTCGCGGATGCGCTCTCCACGACTGCGACCACGTGTTCCTCCCCCTGTCGGCTGCCTGGTGGTGCGACCAACAGGATAAGTTCCCGCTCCCCACGGTTGTTCCCGCCACCGGAGGGTGAGGGCATGGCACTTGACACCTCCACCACCCCCACGCCCGCGGGTACGGCCGCCGCGGTCTCCGGCACGGGCCTGCCCGAGCCGGACAAGATCACCGGCCGCGCCCGGCTCATCCTCTTCGTGCTGTGCGCGGCGCAGTTCATGGTCTCGCTGGACTTCTCCGTACTGAACGTGGCGCTGCCTGTCCTCGGCGCCGACCTGGGGCTCAGCCACTCCGCGTTGCAGTGGGCGGTGACCGCGTTCGCGCTGCCGTCCGGCGGTTTCCTGCTGCTGTTCGGCCGGATCGGCGACCTGTTCGGGCGTAAGAAGCTGTTCCTCGGCGGGCTCGCGGTCTTCGGGGCGGCGTCGCTGCTGGCCACGTTCGCCTGGGATCCGGCGTCGTTCCTGACCGGGCGGGCGCTGCAGGGCGTCGGCGCGGCGGCGATCGTGCCGACCGGGATGTCCCTGCTGACCACCACGTTCCCCGAGGGGCCGCTGCGGGACCGGGCGCTCGGTATCTCCGGCACGCTGCTCTCGCTCGGTTTCACCGTCGGCATGCTGCTGGGCGGGGTCATGACCGACACCCTCGGCTGGCGCTCCACGATGGGGCTGCTCGCGCTGTTCACGCTGGTCGTGCTGCCGCTGGCGCCGGGGCTGCTGCCCGAGTCCCGTACGCCGGAGCGGCCGCGCCTGGACGTACCCGGGGCGGTGACCGTCACCGGTGGTCTGCTCGCGGTGATCTACGCCCTGTCCACGGCGGCCGAGCGCGGCTTCGGCCGTACGGACGTGCTGGTGACGCTGGCCGTGGGGCTTGTGCTGCTGGTCGGGTTCGTGGTCGTCGAGTCCCGGCACGCGGCGCCGCTGGTCAAGCTGCCGATGCTGCGGCGGGGCACGGTGGCCTTCGGCAACCTGGGCGGCCTCGTCACCTTCTCGATGATGTCCACGGTCGTCTTCGTGCTGACGCTCCACCTCCAGGAGACGCTGGGTCTTTCCCCCTTCGGCACGGGCCTGATCTTCGGGATCCAGGGCGTGATGTCAGTGGTGGCGGGCATGTTCGCGCCGAGGGTGATCGGCCGGTTCGGCGCGCGGAAGACGCTGGTCGGATCGCTGCTGGGGCAGGGCGTGCTCACGGGTGCGCTGCTGGGTCTCGGCAGCGGGGCCGACGTGGTGCTGGCGACCGTGGCCGTCTCCCTGGCGAGCATGTGCCACCTGGGCGCGATCATCAGCTACGGCCTGACGGTGACCTCGGGCGTCCCGGACGAGGAGCAGGGACTCGCGACGGGTCTGGTGACCACGACCCAGCAGGTCGGCCTCACGGTCGGCATTCCCCTGCTGGGTGTCCTCGCCACGACCCAGGGCGATCTGTTCACCGGCGTGCGGACGGTGTTGGTCCTGGACACGGCGATCGTGCTGGGTGCGGCGCTGCTGGTCGCGGTGGGGCTGCGGCGGGCGCGGGGATGATGCCGTCAGGGCCGGTCGAGGCGGAGCCGCTCCGCCTTGGGGAGGCCCGCGACGACCAGGTCGTACGAGTCCTCGACGAGCTCCCGGACCATCCGGTCCGGGAGCTCCCCCACGACCACGGTGTTCCAGTGGCGCTTGTTCATGTGGTAGCCGGGGGTGATCGCGGGGTACTCCTCGCGCAGCCGTACGGCGTTCTCCGGCTCGCACTTCAGGTTGGCGGTCAGCGGGCGGGCGTCCAGGGCGGCGAGGGCGAACATCTTTCCGGCGACCTTGAAGACGGAGGTCTCGGGGCCGAACGGAAACTCCTCGGTCGCGCCGTTGAAGTCCAGGCAGAACGCCCGCAGCTGCTGCGCCTTCATGACGGTTCACCCTCCGGTTCGACGATCTCCGGTTCCACGAGCACGGTGACGATCTTGTTGCGGCGGCCGGCGGGGGACTCGGCGGTCAGCCGCAGCCGGCGCCCGTCGGGCAGTTCGACGCGGGCGGTGGCGCCCGCGATGGGGACGCGGCCCAGCGCCTTGGCGAGGAGGCCGCCGACCGTCTCCACGTCCTCGTCGTCGTACTCGTCGAAGCCGAAGAGCTCGCCGAGGTCGCCGATGTCGAGGCGGGCGGTGACCCGGAAGCGGTCGTCGCCGAGCTCCTGGACCGGCGGGATCTCCCGGTCGTACTCGTCGGTGATCTCGCCGACGATCTCCTCCAGGATGTCCTCGATGGTGACGATGCCGGCGGTGCCGCCGTATTCGTCGATGACCACGGCCACGTGATTGCGCTGCTGCTGCATCTCTCGCAGCAGGTCACCGGCGTTCTTGGTGTCGGGGACGAACGCGGCCGGGCGCATCGCCGTGGAGACCAGGTCGGACTCGGCCTCGCGGTTGATGTGGGTCCTGCGGGCCAGGTCCTTGAGGTAGACGACGCCGACGATGTCGTCCTCGTTCTCGCCGGTCACGGGGATCCGGGAGAAGCCGGAGCGCAGGGCGAGGGTGAGGGCCTGGCGGATGGTCTTGTACCGCTCGATGCAGACGAGGTCCGTGCGCGGGACCATCACCTCGCGGACGAGGGTGTCGCCGAGCTCGAAGACGGAGTGGACCATGCGCCGCTCGTCGTCCTCGATCAGCGATTCCTGCTCGGCCAGGTCGACCATGGCGCGCAGCTCGGCCTCGGAGGCGAAGGGGCCCTTGCGGAAGCCCTTGCCGGGGGTGAGGGCGTTGCCGATGAGGATCAGCAGCTGCGGGACGGGGCCCATGACGCGGTCGAGCGGCAGCAGGACGTACGCGGCGGCGGTGGCGGTGTTCAGCGGGTGCTGGCGGCCGATGGTGCGCGGTGAGACGCCGACGGCGACATAGCTGACGAGGACCATCACGGCGATGGCGACGGTCAGCGCCTGCCAGGTGCGGGAGAACTCCTGGAGGCAGGCGTAGGTGACGAGGACCCCGGCGGCCATCTCGCAGGCGACCCGCACGAGCAGGGCGACGTTGAGGTAGCGGGTGGGGTCGGCGGCGATCTGGGCGAGCTTGTCGGCGCCGCGCCGCCCGGACCGTACGGCCTCGGCGGCGCGGAAGCTGGAGATACGGGCGACGCCCGCCTCGGCGCAGGCGGCAAGCCAGGCCACGACGACGAGGGCGACGGCTCCGGCGATCAGCTGGACGCTCATGCCGGGCTCAGGAGACGGTCGGCGCCGGGGAGGGGCCGGTGAGGCCCTTCTCCGCACGCCAGCCGTCCACGATGGCCGCCTGGAGGCCGAACATCTCGACCTTCTCGTCGGGCTCCTCGTGGTCGTAGCCGAGCAGGTGCAGCACTCCATGGACGGTGAGGAGCTGGAGCTCCTCGTCCATGGAGTGCTGCGTGGCTGCGTCCTCGCCCTGCTTCTTGGCGACCTCGGGGCAGAGCACGATGTCGCCGAGGAGGCCCTGCGGGGGCTCCTCGTCGTCCTTGGACGGCGGGCGCAGCTCATCCATGGGGAAGGACATGACGTCGGTGGGGCCCGGCAGGTCCATCCACTGGATGTGCAGCTGCTCCATGGCGCCGGCGTCCACGACGATCACCGAGAGCTCGGAGAGCGGGTGGATGCGCATCCGGGTGAGCGCGTAGCGGGCGATGTCGAGGATCGCCTGCTCGTCGACCTCGGTTCCGGACTCGTTGTTGACGTCGATCGACATGGTGCTCTTGGACTACTTCCCGTTGGAGCCGTTGCGGCTGTCGTACTGCTCGTACGCGTCGACGATACGGCCGACGAGCTTGTGCCGGACGACATCCTGCGATGTGAGCAGCGAGAAGTGGACGTCGGGTACCCCGTCGAGGATGTCCCGGACCTGGCGCAGACCGCTCTTCGTGCCGCCGGGGAGGTCGACCTGGGTGACGTCACCGGTGATGACGATCTTCGAGTCGAAGCCGAGGCGGGTGAGGAACATCTTCATCTGCTCGGGGTTCGTGTTCTGCGCCTCGTCGAGGATGATGAACGCGTCGTTGAGCGTGTTGTGCGTCAGCAGGTAGTCCTGCGTGACGTACAGCGAGTCCTCGGCCGCGACCTGGATACAGACGGTTTCCTCCCGGCCCGCGGGTTCGATGGAGTCGATGAACCGCATCGGACGCCCGCCGCCCCCCGACGCTCTGTACACGTCGCGTTTGCGGGCGAGACGGAAGGGCTCGACACCTTCCGGAAGGCGGATGTCGACCGTGTGGGCGTCGTAGCGGTGATTGACCGGGCGCCCACCCGCCCGCCCGGGCGTCCGCCCCTCCGCCGTCCTGCGACGGGTGTACGCGACACCGCCCAGGGACCGGACGAGGGCGATCACGTCGTCGCGAAGGACGATGGAAGTGGTCGTGTACTGGATCCGGCAGGTGCGGTCGGTCTGCGTGACCGGGCCGCCGTCGGAGTCCAGCAGGCCCTGGAGCACCGCGAGACGGACGTCGGCGGAGTTGTTCAGGTAGTCGTCCGGGACGAACTTGGAGTGCGACCGGGTGCCGACCAGGTCAAGCTGCCGCAGCATCGCAGTGACGGGATTCGCCAGCGTGATCACGTCGCCCGCCTCCGTGATGCGGTTCAGGACGTAGTCGGGTCCGCCCTTGGCTCGCGCGACGACTCCGGGCAGAGCCGCCTCCAGCGCCTCCGCCAGCTCGGGATCCTCGGTCGAGAACGCCGGGGTGGTGGAGCCTGTCAGGCAACCGTCTCCCAGCAGCAGTCCGAGCGCGTAGGGGTCCATGGGGACCTCCCGCTCCGGGAGGCTGACCGGCGCGGTGAGCAGCGGCAGCTCGTACCGGCGGGCGTGGGCCGCGCGGAGGTTGCCGATCATCTCCTGCGTCTCCAGGACCCGCCACGGCTTGTTACGACGCGCGTCATCACGCGTCCTGACCGTCCACAGGTGCTCGCCGCAGCACAGGGTCCAGGAGCCGTCCTGGGCGGAGACCCGGTAGATGTCCCTCTCGCCCTGCGGATAGACACCGAGGACCGGTGTGGGCTCTCCGTTGGAACCGATGACCAGGTCACCGACCTGGAGGTCGCCGATGGGGCGCCAGCCGTCCGGCGTCAAAACGTTCGTAAAGACTGGCTGACTGCGGCCCCTCATGTACGCCAGGGGCGCGACCTCGATCGTCCCGCTCGCCATCAGCTTGGGGATGGAGTCGGGGTCGAGCATGTCGTGCAGCGCGTCGTACAGCGGCCGCAGGTAGGGGTCGATCTTCTCGTAGAGCGTGCCGGGCAGGAAGCCGAGCCGCTCGCCCGCCTCGACGGCGGGCCGGGTCAGGATGATCCGGGTGACCTGCTTGGACTGCAGGGCCTGGACCGCCTTGGCCATGGCGAGGTAGGTCTTGCCCGTGCCGGCGGGGCCGATGCCGAAGACGATCGTGTGCTTGTCGATCGCGTCGACGTACCGCTTCTGGTTGAGGGTCTTGGGGCGGATCGTGCGGCCACGGCTGGAGAGGATGTTCTGCGTGAGCACCTCGGCCGGGGTCTCCGGGCCGTCCCCGATTCCGGTCTCGCTCGCCCTGAGCATGGCGATCGAGCGTTCCACTGCGTCCTCCGTCATCGGCTGTCCGGTGCGGAGCACCAGCATCATCTCGTCGAACAGGCGTTGGATGAGCGCGACTTCACCCGGGTCGCCGACCGCGCTGACCTGATTGCCGCGGACGTGGATGTCGGCGCCCGGGAACGCCTTCTCGATCACGCGCAACAGGGCGTCGCCGGAGCCGAGGACCGTCACCATGGGGTGCTTGGCGGGGACGGTGAAGTGGGCTCGCGCCTCTCCCGGCGCCGGGGTCTGGGCTGTGGGTGTCTGAGTCATGGGCCGGCACTGTGGCCTGCGCATACCTCCTGTTGCAGGGTTCTCGCCGCTCGACAACCTCTGGAGTACCAGCGTACGACGTGCCACTGACAAGGCCGAGGGCTTTTCCGGGACGGGATACGCGGCCCCGGGCCGGGCCGAGGCGGGGGGCCCAGTCAGGCCGAGCGGCGGAAGCCGATGGTCGGTACGGCCCTGCGCAGCGGTACGGGCCCGGCCAGGGGCGGCACCAGGCCCTCCAGGAAGGCGTAGCGGCTCAAGGCGGCGGCGTCCTGGCGGGGATGGTTGCGGACCTGCTGCCACCAGGCGGCGACCTCGTTCCAGCCGGGCGCGGAGAGTGACCCGCCGAACTCCTGGACGGACAGGGCCGCGATCAGCCCGCCGAAGGCGAGCCGGTCGGCGAGCGGCCACTGGGCGAGGGTGCCGGTGACGAATCCGGCGACGAAGACGTCGCCCGCGCCGGTCGGGTCGAGCGCGGCCACCTCGATGGCGGGGACCTCGGCGGTCTCGCCGGTGGCGCCGTCGACGGCGTAGGCGCCTTCGGCGCCGAGGGTGACGACGGCGTAGCGCACCTTGTCGGCCAGGGCCCGGGCGGCGGCCCTGGGGCAGTCGGTGCGGGTGTAGCGCATCGCCTCCTGGGCGTTGGGCAGGAACGCCTCGCAGTGCTCCAGGTCGGCCAGGCCCCTCAGGTCCCAGCGGCCGCTCTCGTCCCAGCCGACGTCCGCGAAGATGCGGGCCCCGCCGCCGGCGGCCTCGGCGACCCACTCCTCGCTGCGGCCGGGCACGAGCGAGGCGACGGCGGCACGCGCGCGTGGCGGGTATTCGGGCAGGGCGCCGTCCAGGGGCGGGGCGTCCAGCGGTGGGGCGTCGTGGCCGTGGGAGACCATCGTGCGTTCGCCCTCGTACGCCATGGAGACGGTGACCGGGGAGTGCCAGCCGGGCACGGTGCGCGACAGGGACAGGTCGATGCCCTCGCCCTGTTCCAGGGCGTCCCAGCAGTACTCGCCGTAGTGGTCGTCGCCGAAGGCGGCGGCGAGGGAGGTGCGCAGCCCCATGCGGGCGAGCGCGGTGGCCATGTTGGCGACACCGCCGGGGCTGGATCCCATGCCGCGGGCCCAGGACTCGGTGCCGCGTACGGGCGCGCTGTCGAGGCCGGTGAAGATGATGTCGAGGAAGACCGTGCCGGTGAGGAAGACGTCGCAGGCGGGGTCGGCCGGGGCGCGCAACGCGCGCAACGGGTCGACTCCGGTGGTGCGTTGTGGTTTCTCTCCTCTGACTGTGGTCACGGCAGGCTCCCCGGTCGTGGGTCGGATCTTGCCAGTGTGCCCGATGGGAGCCGGGGTCAACGGGGTATCGCCACGCGACAAATTGCAGCGCCTACCCGGCAGCACAGGCGACAAAACCGATTGTGACCCAGATCACATTGAACTGCCTTCTCCGGCGCCTCGGACACTTGATACAAATTGGCCGCGATCCCGTGCGACACCGGGCGCTTCTCCCTTTCCGTTCCGCCCCAAGGGCGTGACGGCACTCCCCATTTCAGCTTCTTCCGCACTGGAACGCCCATGCCGTCGCGCCGTCGCGCCCCGTGGCCCCTCGTCGCCCTTTTCACCGCCGGCTATCTCGCCGCGTATCTCCTGCCGACCGTCGTCGGCCGGCTCTCCGCCGGGCTCGGTCTCGCGCCCGCGCAGGCCGGTCTGGTGGGCTCGACCCTGCTGCTCGCCTCGGCCGCCGCCGGTTTCACGCTCGCCGCGCGCGTGGAGCGGTACGGGCCGCGCCGGCTGGCCCGGATCGGTCTCGGCCTGGCCGTCGCCGGCTACGGCTGCGCCGCGCTGGTCTCGTACGTACCCCTCGTCGTCGCGGGCGCGACCGTGGGCGGCTTCGGCTCCGGTACGGCGACGGCGGTCGCCGCGGCCGGGATCGCCGCCCAGCGCGATCCGCACCGGGCCTCGGCGCTCGGGCTGCTGTCGGTGTCGGCGACGGCCGGCGCGCTCTACCTGACCATCCCGCGCCTCGGCGGCGGCCACGCGCTGCCGTTCGCCTCGATCGCACTGGTCGCGGCGGCGGTGTGGACGGTGACCGGCCGGCTGCCCGGCCCGTCCCGGGCCGTGGCCGCGACGGCCCCCACGGGCCGCGTGCCGCATCTGCGGTCCGGCACCGTCCTCGCCGCCGCGATCCTGCTGTGGGCCCTGGCGCAGAACGCCCTGTGGGGCGTCAGCGGCCGGATCGGGCTGACCCAGGCCGGTCTGTCGGAGGTCACGGTCGGCGCGGTCTTCGCGGTGGCGCTGGGCGCCGGTCTTGCCGGGGTGACGGCGGCCGGGGCGCTGGGCGCCCGCCTCGGCCGGGCGGTGCCGATCGGCGCGGGCACGGTCCTCATCGCCGCCTGTGTGGCGTTGAGTTCCCGGGCCGGGAACCTGGCCGCCTTCGCCACCGGCGAGATCCTCTGGAACACCTTCTACCCGGTGGTCCTGTCGTACCTGATCGGCCTCGCGGCCTCCCTGGACCCGCGCGGCCGCTGGGCGGTCTGGGTGGGCTCGGCGTCCTCGCTGGGGGTGGCCTGCGGGCCGGTCACCGGCAGTGTCCTGTCGGAGGCGGCCGGCTACCCCGGCATGGGTACGGTCCTGGCCGCGGCTCTGCTGCTCGTCGCGGTCCCGATGACGGCGGTCGCCCTGCACACCTCGGGCCGCCCGCTGGTGCCCGGCTCGGTCCGCCGCCGCGGCGGCGCCCCGGCGGCGGTGCTGGCCGGGACGGCCGGCACGGCGGCCGCGGCGGGCGGACTGCTGCCGCAGATGGGCGCCCCCGAGCAGGAGGTCGCCGAGATCGACGTACCGGTCCCGGCCCGGCGCGCCTTCCGTCTGTCGTCGGGGGCGCGCCGTACGGGCGCCCGTCAGTCGAAGGCGTACGCCTCCACCTCGGCGAGGTAGCGCGCCCTGCGCTCCTCGTCGTCGTCGAGGAAGGACGCCTCGAAGGAGTTGCGGGCGAGCTCCCGCAGCCGCTCCGGGCCGAGGCCCAGCGTGTCCCGTACGGCGTCGAAGGTGTCCCCGACGTAGCCGCCGAAGTAGGCAGGGTCGTCGGAGTTGACGGTGACCAGCAGGCCGGCCTCCATCATCGCCGGCAGGGGGTGGTCCGCCAGGGTGTCCACGGCCCGCAGCCGTACGTTCGACAGCGGGCACACCGTCAGCGGCACCCGGTCCCGTACCAGCCGCGCCACCAGCTCCGGGTCCTCCATCGCCCGCAGGCCGTGGTCGATCCGCTCGACCCCGAGGACGTCGAGGGCCTCGCGGATGTAGGCCGGCGGGCCCTCCTCCCCCGCGTGGGCGACCTTGCGCAGCCCGAGCGCCTCGGCCGCCGCGTACACCTCACGGAAGTCCGACGGCGGGTGCCCGGCCTCGGCCGAGTCGAGGCCGACGGCGGAGATCCGGTGCAGGTACGGCTTCGCGTCCTCCAGGGTGGCGAGCGCGGAGGCGGCGGGCAGATCGCGCAGGAAGCACATGATGAGGCGGGTCGAGATGCCGTGCCGCTCCTCGCTGTGGTCCAGCGCGCGGGCCAGGCCCTCGACGACCGTGCCGAGGGAGACACCGCGGGCGGTGTGCGCCTGCGGGTCGAAGAAGATCTCGGCGTGGCGCACGCCCTGTTCGGCGGCGCGGGCCAGATAGGCCTCGGCGAGCTCGGCGAAGTCGTCGACCGTGTGCAGGGCGTTCGTCAGCCCGTAGTACAGGTCCAGGAAGGACTGCAGATCGCTGAAGTCGTACGCCCGGCGCAGCTCCTCGGTGCCGGCGTACGGCAGGCGGACGCCGTTGCGGGAGGCGAGAGCGAAGGCGAGCTCCGGTTCGAGGGTGCCTTCGATGTGGACGTGCAGTTCGGCCTTGGGCAGGGGCATGGTGACTTTCTCGCGCTCGGGGGTCTACCGCTTGGGGAGAGGGACTCTGATCAGGTCCTGGGCGATGGTGAGTTCGCCGTCGAACCCGGCGTCGCGGGCCTGCCGCTCGAACAGGTCGGGGTCGCTGTAGCGCTGCGAGAAGTGGGTCAGCACGAGGTGGCGTACCCCCGCGTCCCTGGCGACGGCCGCGGCCTGGCCGGCGGTCAGATGGCCGTGGTCGGTGGCGAGCCGGACGTCCTCGTCGAGGAAGGTCGACTCGATGACCAGCATGTCGGCGCCGTCGGCGAGGGTGTGCACGCCGTCGCAGAGCCGGGTGTCCATGACGAACGCGAAGCGCTGTCCGCGGCGGACCTCGCTGACCTGGTCGAGGCCGACGCCGTCGAGCGCGCCCTCGCGCTGGATCCGGCCGACGTCCGGGCCGGTGATGCCGTGTTCGGCGAGCTTCTCGGGCAGCATCCGGAGCCGGTCGGGCTCGGTGAGCCGGTAGCCGTACGACTCGACGGGGTGCGACAGCTTGTGGGCGTCGAGGGTGTACGCCTCGGTGACCGCGAGGGGGCCGTCGGCGGCGACCGGGGCCTGGATCAGGTCGACGGTCTCGCGGTAGGCGGTGGCGTACCGCAGCCGCTCGAAGAACCGCTGCCCGCTGGCCGGGTAGTGGGCGGTGACGGGGTGCGGGACCTGGTCGAGGTTGATGCGCTGGACGACCCCGGCGAGGCCGAGGGAGTGGTCGCCGTGGAAGTGCGTGACGCAGATCCGGTCGATGTCGTGGGCGGCGACCCCGGCACGCAGCATCTGCCGCTGCGTGCCCTCGCCGGGGTCGAAGAGGATGCCCTGGCCGTCCCAGCGCAGCAGATAGCCGTTGTGGTTGCGGTGGCGGGTGGGGACCTGGCTTGCGGTGCCGAGGACGACGAGTTCGCGTACGGACATTATCCGGGCGGCCAGTTGAGGCCACGGCCGCCGAGGACGTGGGCGTGCGCGTGGAAGACGGTCTGCCCGGCGCCGGTGCCGGTGTTGAAGACCACGCGGTAGCCGGTGCCCTCGGTCTTCTCCTGCGCGGCGACCTCCCCGGCCTCCCGCAGTATGTCCGCGGCGATCTGCGGCTCGGCGGTGGCGAGCGAGGTCGCGTCGGGGTAGTGGACCCGGGGGATGACGAGGACGTGGCTGGGCGCCTGCGGGTTGATGTCGCGGAAGGCGACGGTGGTCGGCGTCTCCCGGACGACGGTCGCGGGCACGTCCCCCGCCACGATCTTGCAGAACAGGCAGTCAGCCTGCGGCTCTCCGGCCATGGCCTGGCTCTCCTCGTCTGTCGACGATCAGTCAGTTACGGGGTGCATGCTAGCCGCCCGGGGCGGTGGCGACGGGTGTGGGCCGGGGTGGCGGCGGGCGCGGAGGTCGCGGCGCGGGACGGGGTGGCGACGGGGCGCGGGGCGGACGGGCGGGGTCGGACTCACCGCGGGGCGCGGGGCGGCAGGGGCGTACCGGCGCCCGCGGACGTCACCGCGGGCACGGGCGGGACTCACCGCGGGCACGGGCGGACAGGCGAGGCCGGACTCCCCGGGAGGCGCGGCCGCGGCAGGCCCCATGGGCGGGCCCGGACGTCACCGAGAGGCGCGGGGGCCTCAGCCCTTGGGGGCCCGGCGGTTCAGGGCCGCGCGGCTGGCCCAGTACGTGATCACGACCGTCCAGAACAGCAGCGCGCCCACGGGGCCGACAACGCTCGCGCTCAGCGTCGGCAGCGCGACGACCAGGAGCGAGTGCAGGCCCAGCAGGGCGACCGCCACGGCCATGGCGATGGCCGGGCGGCAACGGCGCGCCACCAGCAGCATCGGGCGGCGCAGCCTGGGCGGCACCCGGCGCAGCATCCACAGCGCCCACGCCGCCCACAGGCCGGCCAGCACCAGCGCGCCCACCGCCTCGGCCATCAGCACCGACGATCCGTCGGCGCCCCTCCGCAGCTGGGCCGAGCCCGCCGTGGCCGCGACGACGCCGGCCAGGGCCACCCAGCGGGCGCCCGCCGCCGTCCCCCAGGCCATGGTCTCCAGGTTGTAGCGGGCCTCCCGGTCCTCCAGGTCGAGCGCCGCGGACTCGACGAACCCCTCGGCGGCCCGGGTCCACGACCCGGGCCGCCAGCGGCGCCGCATGTGGATCAGGGAGAGGTTGTTGTGGGCCTCGCTGCTGTCCGGGTTGAGCCGCAGCGCGGTCTCGTAGGCCCGCTGCGCGGTCTTGAGGTCGCCCATCCGCTGGGCGGTGATCCCGACGAGGAAGTGCGCCGCGTCCTCCTCCGGCGCCAGGGTGACCGCCGTCCGGGCCGCCTCGTACGCCTGCGGGCGCCGCGCCCGTACCCCGCCGCGGTCGATGGCGGTGCCGAGCGCGAGGTGGCCGCCCCAGTGGTGCGGGGCGAGCTGGACGGCGCGGTACGCGGCCTGCTCGGCCTGCCCGTAAGCGCGCAGGGCGAGCAGGACGTCCGTACGGACCAGCCAGGCCGAGACCCGCTCGGGGTCGGCGTGCAGGGCCTGGTCGACGGTGGTCAGCGCGCCGGGCGCGTCCTTCAGCCGGAGGCGGCAGCGGGCGAGGAGGACCAGCGCGGCCGCGTCGTCGGGTTCGGTGGCCAGATGGTCGGCGAGCAGCGCGGCGGCCTGGTCGTGGCGGCCGACGTCGTAGAGCACGTCGGCCCGTTCCAGGGCCGCGCTCACAGCACCTTGTTCCGGTCGTGGGTGATGCTGAGCAGGTTTGGTACGAGTCCCAGCCAGAAGAGCCACTGGGGCACGCCGCGTTCGGTCCACGGCACGACGACGATCAGCAGCGCGCAGAGGGTGGCCCAGGCCGCCTGGCCGAGGACGACCCGCGCCCAGAACTCCCGCCGCACCAGGGAGCGTACGGTCAGCCGGGCGCCGGTACGCATCTTCCGGTAGCGGCGCCAGGCCCCGAAGCCCCAGACGGCGGCCATCAGGCACAGCGCCCACAGCCGGGTCCCCCATGGCACGGGGAGCTCCTTCGCCTCGCCGCCGGTCGGGAAGACGTCGGCGGTGACGGCGGCCATGAGGAGGCAGAGCAGGGCCAGCCAGCGCGTGCCGCGCAGCATCCGGTAGACGGCCCCGTCGAGGTGCGAGCGCAGGCCGGGCTGGTCGGGCACGACGGACAGCGCGTCGGCGTAGGTCGTGGCGGCCTGCGCGGCGCTGGTGCCGGGCGCGGCGGCCGTCTTCTCCGCGGTGAGGAGGACGCCGAACCCGTCCGCCGGGTCGATGCGGAGCATCTGGCGGCGCGCCTCGTCGCACAGGTCCTGGCGCCTGTTGAAGGCGGCGGTCTTCCACAGCGCGTGCCAGGCCTTGGTCTCGTCGGGCGCGATCCGTACGGCCTCCAGGCCTTCCTGGAGGGCTTCTTCCACCCGACCGAGATTGATGAGCATCTCGCCGCGGTCGGCGTGGGCCGGCCAGTGGTCGGGGTTGACCCGCAGGGCGTCGCGCATCCCCGCCTCCGCGGCGGCCAGGTCCCCGGAGCTGCGCAGCGCGCAGGCCCGTACGTAGTGCGCGTCGGACCGTTCGGGGGTCAGGCTGATGACCGCCTCGGCAGTGCGCAGGGCCTCCTGGTGCCGCTTGCTGAACTGCTGGCAGCGGGCGAGCAGCAGCAGGGCCTCGGCGTCGTCGGGGGCGCTCGCGACCTGCCGGGCGAGCAGTTCCATCGCCTGCTCGTAGCGGTTCGCGTGGTAGAGCAGGCGGGCCTGTTCGGTCAGCGGCGATGCGGTGCTGCTCACAGTTTGCGCTTCTTCTTCAGGTAGGCGAGGAGGTCGTCGTACATGCCGCCTTCGTTGGCGAACATGGCGACGTTGCGGGCGGAGGCGAACCACGGCTCGGTGGAGGGCCGGATCTGCTTGGCCGCGCCGAGCAGGTCCTTCATGCCGATCATCCGTACGGTGCCGGTGCGGGCGGAGTCGAGGAGCGCGGACTCGGCGGCGCTGTCGCAGAGGTGGGCGAGGTCGGCGCCGGAGAAGTCCTCGGTGGCCTTGACGAGTTTGCCCAGATCGACGGCTTCGATGGGGCGTTCGCGCAGGTGGTAGCGGAGGATCGCCTCGCGGGCGGCGGCGTCCGGGGGCAGCACGAGCAGGGTGCGGTCGAGCCGGCCGGGGCGGCGCAGCGCGATGTCCACGTCCCAGGGGACGTTGGTCGCGGCGAGGACGAACAAGCCTTCATTGTCGGAGCTGTTGATGCCGTCGAGCTCGGTGAGGAGCTGGTTGACGACATTGCGCAGACCGCCGTGGTGGGTGCGGCTGCGCTTGGCGCCGAGGGCGTCGAGCTCGTCGAGGAAGACGACGCAGGGGGCCTGGCGGCGGGCGGTCTCGAAGATGTCGTGGACGTTCCTCTCGGAGTTGCCGATCCACATGTCGAGGATGTCGGAGAGCGAGATCGACATGAAGTTCGCGCCGAGTTCACCGGCGACGGCACGCGCGATGAAGGTCTTGCCGCAGCCGGGCGGACCGTAGAGGAGGAGACCGCCGCGCAGCGACTTGCCGTACAGCTTGCGCAGTTCGGGGTTGCGCATGGGCGCGAGGAAGGCCGCCTCCAGGCGCTCCTTGACCTCGTACATGCCGCCGACGTCGGCGAGGCGTACAGCCCCGGGGGCGTCGACGTCCCAGGCGCTCGCGTCGCCCGGGTCGCCGCTTCCGTCGGCGGCCAGCGGCTGTTCGACGAACCGGGGTCCCACGACGTCACCGACCTCATGCTCGGCGGCGTCCCAGTCGAAGGCGGGCGTGGTGGCGGGGGCGTCGGAGGGGGGCTGGGGTGTGGGGGCCGGGGTCTCGGGCGTGGGAGCCGAGGGGGCCGAGGGGGCCGAAGGGGCAGCCGGGGGCTGCGGCAGGCCCATCGCCCGTACCATCAGCGCCCGCGCCGCCTCGTCGCCCGGCGCGTGCTGGAGCGCGACGGCCGCCTCGGTCACGGCCTCGTCGTTCCGGCCCTCGGCGAGCAGGAGTTCGGCGAAGTGCAGCCGCAGGGGTACGTCGTCGGGCGCGGCGGCCACCGCCGCGCGCAGACTCCGGATCAGGGGGGACTCGTCGGACATGCGGACACCCTATGGATGGCGCCCGGAAATCATGTCACCGGGTCGCGAAGAGGCGCCTAGGGTGAGGCCGATGAGACGTGAACGCGTACCGCGCAGGCTGGTCGTGGGCGAGACGGTCTGGCTGTGGTCGGTCGGCCATATGCACACGGTCCCCGACGCACCGGGGCGTCCCCGCTACCCCGACTGCCGCGAAGTACTGACCGTGCGCCGGGCGGACGCGCGCCACGCCCAGCTGCGGATCGTGTTCCGGGGCGGTGCCGGCCGGCTCGTACCCGACGGCACCGGCCCGAGTGGCGTGATCCGGGACGCCACCGGCGAGGTGCTGAACCTGCACGAACCGGGCGTGGTCCGCCGCCTCGTGGACGCGGCGACGGACCGTGGTGTGCTGCCCGCGGCCCATGGAGTGGCCGAGACGGACGGCTGGGCGCTCCTCGGGGCGTAGGCCCGCGTTCCTGTTGGTCGTCAGCTCCAGCGGCCCGTACGGCCGAGGAGGAGCGCCGTCGCCGCCGTGCCGGCCGTGGAGGTGCGCAGGACGCTGGGGCCCAGGCGGTACGGCTGGGCGCCGGCCTCCGCGAACGCGGCCAGCTCCTCCGGGGACACGCCGCCCTCCGGGCCGACGACGAGCACGATGTCGCCCTCGGTGGGGACTTCGGCGGTGGCCAGCGCGTCGCTCTTGTGGTTGCGGTCCTCGTGCAGCACCGCCGCGAAGTCCGCCGTGGCGAGGAACGCGGCGACCTGCTTGGTCGTCATCGCGTCCGCGACCTCGGGGAAGCGGGTCCGGCGCGACTGCTTGCCCGCCTCGCGCGCGGTGGCCCGCCATTTCGCGAGTGACTTGGCGCCCCGGTCGCCCTTCCACTGCGTGACGCAGCGGGAGGCGGCCCACGGCACGATCGCGTCGACGCCGGTCTCCGTCATGATCTCGACGGCCAGTTCGCCACGGTCGCCCTTGGGCAGGGCCTGGACGACGGTGATACGGGGCGTGGGCGCCGGGTCCTCGTACGCCGCCGTGACCTCCACGGTCAGCCGGTCCTTCCCCTCCGCGGAGAGGACCGCGCACGGCGCCCAGTGTCCCCGCCCGTCGGTCAGGACGAGCTCCTCGCCCGCGCGCAGGCGCTTCACGGAGACGGCGTGCCGGCCCTCGGGGCCGTCCAGGAGGAACGTGCCCCCCGGCGCGGGGACGGTGTCGACGACGAAAACGGGGGCGGTCATGACGCGTTCCTCCGGGTCAGCGCGGCGCGGGCGGCGTCGAGTTCGGCCACCAGGACGTCGACGAGCTGGGCGGCGGGCAGTTCGCGGGCCATCCGGTGGCCCTGGCCGGCCCACAGGGCCATGCCCTGGGGATCGCCCGCGGTCGCGGCGGCCTTGCGCAGGGGGGAGGTGAGGTGGTGCACCTCGGGGTAGGCGGCGGGGGCGTACGGGCCGTGCTCTCGCATGAAGCGGTTGACCAGGCCGCGCGCCGGGCGCCCGGAGAACGCGCGGGTCAGCTCCGTGCGGGTGAACAGCGGATTGGTCATGGCCTGCTTGTGCAGGGCGTGCGCGCCGGACTCGGGGCACACCAGGAACGCGGTACCGAGCTGGGCGGCGTCCGCGCCGGCGGCGAGCACCCCGGCGATCTGCCCGCCACGCATGAGCCCGCCGGCCGCGACGACCGGCATCGGGACGGCCTCGCGGACCTGCGTGACCAGCGAGAGCAGGCCGACGCCCGCGCGGTCGCCGGCGGGGTCGTCGCGGTGGGTGCCCTGGTGCCCGCCGGCCTCCACGCCCTGGACGCAGACGGCGTCCGCTCCGGCCCAGCGGGCCGCCTGGGCCTCCTCGGGGCTGGTGACGGTGACGACGGTGTACGTGCCCACGCGCGCGAGGGCGTCGAGGGTCTCCCGGGTCGGGCAGCCGAAGGTGAACGAGACGACGGGGACGGGGTCCTCGACGAGGATGGCCAGCTTGGCGTCGTACCCGTCGTCACGGCCGGAGTCCGGGTCGCCGAGCGGCGTCTTGTACCAGGAGGCCTCGCCCGCGAGCTGATGCCGGTAGACGTCGACGGCCGAGGCGTCGGCCTGCCCGGCCTGCGGCATGAAGAGGTTGACTCCGAACGGCCGGCCGGTCAGCCCACGGACCTGCTTGATCTCCTGGTACATGCCGTCGGCGGTCTTGTACCCGGCGGCGAGAAAGCCGAGCCCGCCGGCCTCGGAGACGGCGGCCGCGAGCTGCGGACCGGAAGCGCCACCCGCCATGGGGGCCTGCACGATCGGATGACGACAGAGATCGCTCAGTGCGGAGGACATGCAGGCATGGTGTCACGCCGGGCCGACAGCCCCGGCACCCGGTGCGGCCTTGCGTACGGCGCCGGGGGGCGGGGGCGAGGTGCCGCGCCCGGTACGACGAACCCGCCGCCCGGGCGGACCGGACGGCGGGGCCGTGGGAAGAGCCGGGCGGGGCTACCGCCCGTCGAACGCGTCCTTCAGCCGCGAGAACAAGCCCTGCTGGCCCGGCTGACCATGCTGACCCGGGGGCCGACCCCCGGACCCCCAGCAGGGCGCGCTACCGCCCGT